>NZ_JBVKBD010000007.1:179998-479228 GCF_055657365.1 Streptomyces sp. NPDC107559
CCGGAATCCCTTCCGATCCGGAAACCAGCCGCATCCGGCCGCGGACCCCGACCGGGCCTACAGCAGGTGCTTGTAGAAGATGCGCTGTCGGGTCTCGTAGCCGAGCGACTCGTACAGCCGCTCGGCCGGGGTGTTCCCGGCGAACACGTTGAGGCCAAGGCTGCGGCTGCCCCCGGCGATCGCCTGGACCTCCGCCAGCAGCATGAGCGTACGGCCGTGTCCGTGGCCGCGACGGCCGGCGTCGACCTCCACGTCGTAGACGAAGGCATCGCCGTCGCGCCAGCCCAGCCACAGGACGCCCACCCGGGTCCCCTCGTGCTCCAGGACGCTGAACGTGTTGCCCGGGGTGGCGGCCCCTTGCGTCTGCAGATGCGCGTGGTCCCGGCGCGACTTGGCGTACGCCTCGGCCTCGGGCAGGCCCCGCTCGATCCACTCCTGCGCGTACGCCTGCGACTCGTACGCCTGCCAGGTCTCGAACTCGTCCTCCGTCATGGGCCGCGCCCGACTGCCGGCGGGCAGCTGCGGCGCGGCGCCGGAGAGCGGTTTGGCCATGATGCGGTTGCGCAGGACGTAGCCCAGGTTCGTGGCGAGCCGCGCCGCCGTCGGGGCGTCCTCGGGGACGATCGCCTCGATCTGCCGGCAGCCCCAGCCGCGCACCACCTCCTCGGCGGCGAGCGCGGCGACCGTGCCCCGGCCGCGCCGGCGGTCCGGCTCCTCGATGCGCAGGTCCAGGATGCGGGCCACCGACTCGCCGAGGCTCGGGGAGGTGCCGAGGTGGATCGCGCCCACGGGACGGCTGTTCACGCACACCTGGTAGTGGCGTGAGCGCGGTCCGTCGGCGGCGCGCTGGAGCGGCTCGGTCGGCCGCAGGGTCGTGGTCATCAGGGGTGTTCTACCCGGTACCGCGCCTCGGGACAGCCGAATTGTTTCCCGGGACGCCCCACCTCCCCGGCCTGACCGTGTCACACGTCACACATGCCTCGGTCAGGGATCGAGGTCGTGCCCCGACCGCTCGTCGAAGATCCGCATGGCCTTGGCGGTCACGGGGCCCGGCGCGCCGGGGAGTTCGCGCCCGTCGACGCGGTGCACGGCCTGGACGTCGCGCAGGGTGGAGGTCAGGAAGACCTCCTCCGCGCGCTCCAGGACGTCCAGCGGCAGCTCGGTCTCCCTGGCACCGGTCCACTCGACCGCCAGCGCGCGCGTGATGCCCGCGAGACAGCCGGAGGCGACCGGCGGGGTGTGGATCTCACCGTCGAGGACGACGAAGACATTGGAGCCCGTGCCCTCGCAGAGCTGTCCCACGGTGTTGGCGAAGAGGGCCTCGGAGGCACCGTGCGCGTGCGCGCGGGCCAGGGCGACGACGTTCTCGGCGTACGAGGTGGTCTTCAGGCCGGTGAGCGCGCCGCGTTCGTTGCGGGTCCAGGGGACCGTGACGACGGCGGTGGAGTCGGCGCGGCGGCTGGTCTCACCGAGGGCGACGACGAGGGTCTGGCCGTGCGCGCCGCGGTCGGAGCCCAGCGGACCGTGGCCGCCGGTGTACGTGATGCGCAGTCGGCCGAGCGGCATCGGGTTGGCCTCGATGACGGCGGCGCAGGCACGGCGGACCTCGTCGAGGTCGGGGTCGGGCAGGCCCAGGCCGCGCGCGGACCGGGTGAGCCGGTCGAGGTGCCGGGTGAGCGCGAAGGGCCTGCCTTCGACCGTCTTCACCGTCTCGAAGATGCCGTCGCCCACGGTCAGTCCGTGGTCGAAGACGGACACCCGGGCGGACTCGGCGTCCCGCAGTCCTCCGTCCAGCCAGATCTTCACGTAAGTGCCTCTCCATCTGCGCTTGCCTCGTACGTTCCCGACGCTACCGCGAGCAGCCGGGACGCCTTCAGTTCGGTCTCCCGCCACTCCGCCTCGGGGTCGGACCCCCAGGTGATGCCGGCTCCGGTGCCGAAGCGCAGGACGCCTTCGGCGCGGTCGATCCAGAAGGTGCGGATGCCGACGGCCAGCTCGCCCTCGCCGCGGTCGGCGTCGACCCAGCCGATGCCGCCGCAGTACGGGCCGCGGGGCGCCGTCTCCAGGGCGGAGATGATCCGCAGGGCGCTGGACTTGGGGGCGCCGGTGACCGAGCCGGGCGGAAAGGCGGCGGCGAGCAGTTCCGGCCAGCCGGTGCCCGGGCGCAGTTCGCCGCGGACCGTGGAGACGAGGTGGACCAGGCCGGGGTGCTTCTCGACGGCGCACAGGTCGGGGACGCTGACGCTGCCGGTGGCGCAGACCTGCCCGATGTCGTTGCGGACCAGGTCCACGATCATCACGTTCTCGGCGTAGTCCTTCTCCAGCAGGTCCGCCTCGGTGCGGCCGGTGCCCTTGATCGGTCCGGACTCGACCGTACGGCCGTCGCGGCGCAGGAAGAGCTCGGGCGAGGCAGTGGCGATCTCCACGCCGTGCCGGGGCAGCCGAATCGTTCCTGCGTACGGTGCCGGGTTGCCGCGGGCGAGCAGCGCGGTGAGGGCGGCCACATCGGCGTCGGGCGCCACCGGCGCGGACAGCACCCGGCAGAGGTTCGCCTGGTACACCTCGCCGGCCGCGATGTGCTCGCGGATCCGCCGGACGCCGGCCGTGTAGGCGGCGCGGTCGAGGGAGGAGGTCCAGTCGGCGACCGCCGGTCCGCGCCAGCCGCCCGGTACCGGGACCGGCACCGGCTCCCTCCGTACGTCCGCGAACCGGGCGCAGGTCAGACGGCCCTCGAAGTCGGCACAGACGGCCCAGAAACCGGCCGAGTCCAGGGCTGCGGGGTCGCTGGTCACGTCGAGCAGGCCGGTGGCGACACGGTCGCCGAAGCGGGCGAGGGGAGGGAGGTCGAGCACGTTGAAGAGTCTAGGCGGGTGACGTTCAGGTGGCCCTGCCGTGTCCTTGTGCGGAGCTCTTGCGGGGGGCCTCGTCAGGTCTGCGGGGAGACGCAGGGCAGCACGCTGCGCAAACGCGTTTTTGTGCTGGCCCGGGAATCCGCTAGAGTTCAACACGTCGCCGGGACGCGCAAGCGGAACGGAAACGACAAGCGGACGTAGCTCAGTTGGTAGAGCGCAACCTTGCCAAGGTTGAGGTCGCGAGTTCGAGCCTCGTCGTCCGCTCGAAGGAACTAGGGGTCTTCCCGATCCCCTACACTCCTGGTGGAGTGGCCGAGAGGCGAGGCAACGGCCTGCAAAGCCGTCTACACGGGTTCAAATCCCGTCTCCACCTCCAAGGACGATTAGCTCAGCGGGAGAGCGCTTCCCTGACACGGAAGAGGTCACTGGTTCAATCCCAGTATCGTCCACTGGCCCGAAAGGGCTTCGATCCGCAAGGATCCCCGCGCGATTAGCTCAGCGGGAGAGCGCTTCCCTGACACGGAAGAGGTCACTGGTTCAATCCCAGTATCGCGCACGCAGTGCCCGTGATCGACTTCCTGGAGTCATCATGGTCCCGAGGACGATTAGCTCAGCGGGAGAGCGCTTCCCTGACACGGAAGAGGTCACTGGTTCAATCCCAGTATCGTCCACACACCGGATCCCCCGGCCGTCGCGTACGGCCGGGGGATTCCTCGTGTCAGGACGAGAACAGCATGTGGCCGAAGCTCTTGTGACGGTGGTGGCCGCCGTAGTGCCCGCCGCCGTGGTGGCCTCCGCCGTGCCCGCCGCCGTGCGGAGCGCCCCAGGCGGGCGCCGACGGCGCGGGGTACGCCTGCGGAGCGGCCGGCGGCGGCGCGGGCTGGGTCCACTGGGACTCCAGTCGGGTCAGCGCCTCCAGCTCGCCGTAGTCGAGGAAGATCCCCCGGCAGCCACTGCACTGCTCGATCTGGACACCGTTGCGGTTGTACGTGTGCATCGGCGCATGGCACTTCGGACAATGCATGGTCGGCTCAACTCCTCGTCGATCGGTCCTGCTTCGCGTCTCACCGGGACAGACTCTGCCCGGCCGCGGTCGGTTGCACCCTACTTCGCGAAGTCCCCTCCCAACTCCACGGGGATCGCGCCCATTCGGACACAAGCGTCGACAACGGACAGTTCCACTTCGTCCAGGGGCCGGTCCGCAGCGATCGCCTTGGCCACGGCCCGGGCGGCGCTCTGCACGGTCAGGGCACGGGCCGGAACGTCCAGGGCGGGCCAGGGATCGCCGTCCGCGGGCACGGCTGGGCCCGCCGCCGCGCGGTAGGCGGTCAGGAACCGGGTCCATTCGCCGGGCGGGAGCAGTCCGCAGGCGTACCAGGCGGCGGGGCGCGCCAGGTCCCAGGCCGCGACGCCGGTGCCGAGGTCGTCGATGTCGATCAGCCGCCAGGGACCGTCCGGGGCCGGGTGCCGTACGAGCTGGCCGAGGTGCAGGTCGCCGTGGCACAGGGTGGTCCGCTCGGGCATCGGGGCCGCGTCACGGGCCCAGGCGGGGAGGGTGGCCCAGGCGCGCAGGACCGGGCGGACGGCCGGATGCGGGGCGGGCGTGGCACGCAGCAGGGCCACGGCACGGGCCGCCTTGGCGGGGCCGCGCATCGGGGGCGGTGCGTACGGGGCGGCCGGTACCGGGGTGCGGTGCAGCCGGGCGAGGAGGGTGCCCGCCGCCTCCCAGGGAGCGGCGTCGGGGTCGTCCGGGTCCACGGGGCTGCCGTACGGCCAGAGGGTCACGAGCCGGCCGTCGACCGAGGCCGGGCCCGGCTCCAGCGGAGGCAGCAGGACGTCCGGGAGGGTGGTGGCCAGGCGGAGCCGGAGGGCCAGTTCGGTGTGGGCGGTGTCCGGGGCGTGCGCCTTGGCGACGGTCCCGGCATGCCGGACGACGGTGGCGTCCGGGCGGTCGGCCAGGGTGGTGGGGGCGCCGCAGAGACAGGGGGCGCCCTCGGGATGGGCCGCGGCCCGGGCCTTCACGGCGAGTGCGGGCAGCAGCAGGTCGGCGGTCACGGATCCCCCAGCGTCGTACGGCTCTGGCCGGAGCGTACGCAAACCGGATCGGAGCGTCGTACGGCTCTGGCCGGAGCGTACGCACACCAGGTCGGGGGCCGCACGGCACCCGGGTCGAGCCGACGGGAAAACGGCAATGCCGGCGCAGCTCCCCAGCTGCGCCGGCATTGTCTGCCGTCCGCCGCACCCCCGTCCCCACGGGGTTTCATGGGTGGATGTCCCCGCCCGGACCGCTCTTCCGGGCCTGGGGTCGCCGCTCAGCGCCCCAGCATCACTCCCACGGACGACGCCTGTGTGGCCACCGTCTCCCAGCCGTCGAAGACCAGCAGGAGCAGAGCCGCCAGGGGAAGGGCCATGAGGGTCGCCACCAATGGGTGGCGACGGCCCGTGCGGCGTGGGCGCGCGAAGCGCCCCTGGGTACGGATCGTCGTCCGCGGTGCCGTGTGGGCCATGGTCCCTCTCCTGACCGTGTTGCGTTGTCGTCGGCAGCGGCGGGTGTCTGACCTCGGGGGACGAGTGCTGCACCCGCCGCTTGACCTCAAATCTAGATGCGCGGCGCCTGCCGGGCGTCATGCCCTCGTACCGATTGACGGGCCTCCCCGAGGATGAGCCGTGACCTGCGGTGTACTCCGCAGGGTGGAGACGCGGTTCCAGGTCTCGGGGTCATCCCCGAGGGGACGCCCGGTGTGCCCCCGCTTTTCCGGACTGTCCGCACGGGACCCGGGGCCGGTCCGGCCGAGGCCCGCACTCCGGTACGCCGGGAGCGGGACCGTACGGACGATCCGGCTTCCGCGTCATGGGAGGGGTTCAGGGGGCTCCCAGACGGTGACTTCGCTCACTTCCCGCACATCTCGGGACACCCCGGACCCCGCCCGGCGGCCCGTGCCGCCCACCGTCGTGCGGTGCGTCCGTGTCCGCCGCGCGGTGCGCCCGGCACACTCCGGACTGCCGTCTCTCTCGTGCCCAACACCCCTTCTATGGCGCGATGTTGACGAGTCGAGTGGCTCAAAGTGACTCTGCTGTCCGGCTCTCTGACCACTCCTCATATCCCGGGCCCCACAAGCACAATCCATCCGGCCGAGAGGGCGCGGCCTCTGCGCGCAGGCGGCTGTGGAAACGTAAGCTGTGGCACGTCACACGGACCGGGCAGCGGGGATGAACATGGCGATGATGCGCCTGAGGCGCGAGGACCCGCGCGTCGTCGGCTCGTTCAGGCTTCACAGACGGCTCGGCGCGGGCGGCATGGGCGTCGTCTACCTGGGCTCCGACAAGAAGGGGCAGCGGGTCGCGCTGAAGGTGATCCGGCCCGATCTGGCGGAGGATCAGGAGTTCCGCTCGCGGTTCGCGCGCGAGGTGTCCGCGGCGCGGCGGATCCGTGGCGGGTGCACGGCCCGGCTGGTGGCCGCGGACCTGGACGCGGACCGCCCCTGGTTCGCCACGCAGTACGTGCCCGGCCCGTCCCTGCACGACAAGGTCGCCGACGAGGGACCGCTGGGCGCGGCCGAGGCGGCGGCGATCGGCGCGGCCCTGTCGGAGGGCCTGGTCGCGGTGCACGAGGCCGGGGTGGTGCACCGGGACCTGAAGCCGTCCAACATCCTGCTGTCCCCCAAGGGGCCGCGGATCATCGACTTCGGCATCGCCTGGGCGACGGGGGCCTCCACTCTCACGCACGTCGGCACCGCGGTCGGCTCCCCCGGCTTCCTCGCCCCCGAGCAGGTGCGCGGGGCCGCCGTCACCCCGGCGACGGACGTGTTCTCGCTGGGCGCCACCCTCGCGTACGCCTCCACCGCCGACTCGCCTTTCGGGCACGGCAGTTCCGAGGTGATGCTGTACCGGGTGGTGCACGAGGAGGCTCATCTGCACGGGGTGCCCGACGCGCTGGCCCCGCTGGTGCGCGCCTGCCTGGCGAAGGACCCCGAGGAACGGCCCAGCACGCTCGAACTGTCGTTGCGGCTCAAGGAGATCGCGGCCCGTGAGGCGCAGGGCCTGGCCGACGGACGGCCGCCCGCGCCGCGAGCCGGCGAGGCGGACCGGCCCACCGGGCGGCTGGCCGAGGCCAGTTATCCGGAGCAGCTGCGGGCCGCCCCCCGGCGGACGCCTGGACATCCGGGAACGCAGGGGACTCCGCCGCCCCGGGGCGCCACCCCCACGCCCTCGCGCGGTCCGGCCCCGGCCGTCCGGAACGGGGGGACGCCGTCGCGCGGCGGCAGCGGCCCGCGGGGCAACGGCACCGCGTCCCGGTCCGGCGCCCGACCGACCCCGGCCTCGCGCAACACCACCCGGTCGGGCACCGGCGGTCGCACCGGGCCGCGCAGCGGTGCGGGCCGTCCCGCGCCCAGGACCACCGGGACGGGCCGACGGCCGGCGAATCCACGGCTGCTGCGGCAGCGGCTGTTCGTGTTCGTCGTGGTGACGCTGCTCGTCGCGCTCGCCATCGGCGTGGTGCAGGGCTGCCAGGGGCCGGCCCGCGGACTCGGTGGCGGCGCCGACGTCGTACGACGGTCCGGCGCGCAGCCGCACCCGCCCGCGCCGTCGTTCGAGAAGCAGCCGAAGCAACGGTACGGGCCGACGCTCCGGGCCGACGGCCCGGAGTGACCCGGGCGACGCCCGCCCCGGCAGACGTCCCCGGGTGGGCCGGGAGCCGGAGGGTTGCAGGTCAGGCGGTCGGGCGGCCCGTGGCCACCGCGTAGAAGGCGACCGCCGCCGCCGCGCCCACGTTGAGGGAGTCGACGCCGTGGGCCATCGGGATGCGGACCCATTCGTCGGCGGCGACGAGGGCCTGGGTGGACAGGCCGTCGCCCTCCGCGCCGAGCATCAGGGCCACCCGGTCCATCCGGTGCGGGGCGGCCTCGTCGAGGGACCTGGCCTTCTCGTCCGGGGTGAGGGCGAGCAGGGTGAAGCCCGCCTCGCGGACCGAGTCGAGCCCCTTGGGCCAGGTGTCGAGGCGGGCGTAGGGCACCGAGAAGACCGCGCCCATCGAGACCTTGACGGAGCGGCGGTAGAGCGGGTCGGCACAGTCGGGCGAGAGCAGTACCGCGTCCATGCCGAGGGCGGCCGCCGAGCGGAAGATCGCGCCGATGTTGGTGTGGTCGTTGACCGACTCCATGACCGCCACCCGGCGGGCGGAGCGCAGCAGTTCGGCCGCCGTCGGCAGCGGCTTGCGCTGCATGGAGGCGAGCGCGCCGCGGTGCACGTGGTAACCGGTGACCCGTTCGGCGAGCTCCGGGCTGACCGCGTAGACGGGGGCCGGGAGCTCGTCGATGACGTCGCGCATGACGTCGACCCACTTCGCGGACAGCAGCATCGAGCGCATCTCGTACCCGGCGTCCTTGGCCCGGCGGATGACCTTCTCGCCCTCGGCGATGAACAGGCCCTCGGCCGGCTCGCGCTTGCGGCGCAGCTCGACGTCGGTCAGGCCCGTGTAGTCGCTCAGACGCGGGTCGGCGGGGTCCTCAACGGTGATGAGATCGGCCACAGGGTGATACTGCCTTGTCCTGGGTGTGGTGCCAACGGCTCGGAACGGGTTGTGTTACCCGGGGTTACTCGGTGGTGCGGGGACCCACGCCGACGACGTCGCCGATGACGATGACGGCCGGGGGCCGCACGTCCTCGGCGCGCACCGTCTCGGCGACGGTCGCGAGGGTGGCGTCGACGCGGCGCTGGGCGGCCGTCGTGCCCTCCTGGACCAGGGCGACGGGGGTGTCCGGCGACCTGCCGTGCGCGACGAGCGTCTCGGCGATCTTGCCGATCTTGTCGACGCCCATGAGGACGACCAGCGTACCCGTCAGCCGGGCGAGCGCGGGCCAGTCGACCAGGGAGCGCTCGTCGCCGGGGGCGACATGGCCGCTGACCACCGTGAACTCATGGGCGACACCGCGGTGGGTGACCGGGATGCCGACGGCGCCGGGCACCGAGATCGAGCTGGAGATGCCCGGGACGACCGTGCACGGGATGCCCGCCTCGGCGAGCGCCTGGAGCTCCTCCATGCCACGGCCGAAGACGTACGGGTCGCCGCCCTTCAGCCGGACCACGGACCTGCCCTGCCTGGCGTGCTCGATCAGCGCGTTGTTGATGGCCTCCTGGGCCATGAAACGCCCGTACGGGATCTTCGCCGCGTCGATCACCTCGACGTGCGGCGGGAGTTCGGCCAGCAGGTCGCGCGGGCCGAGGCGGTCGGCGATGACGACGTCCGCCTCGGCGAGCAGCCGCCGCCCGCGGACCGTGATCAGGTCCGGGTCGCCGGGACCGCCGCCGACGAGGGCGACGCCGGGTGTGCGGGTGCGGTGGTGCGGGGCGACGAGGGTGCCGTCGCGCAGCCCCTCCACGACCGCGTCCCGGACGGCGGCGGTGTGCCGGGGGTCGCGGCCGCGCGCGTCGGTGGTGAGCACGGCCACGGTGACGCCCTCGCTGTGGCCGGTGGCCGGGGTCCAGGCGGTCGCCGCGTCGGCGTCGTCGGAGCGCACGCACCAGACCCGGTGCGCCTCGCCCTCGGCGGAGGCCCGGGTGTTCGCCTCCGGGTCGCTGGTGGCGATCAGCGCGTACCAGGCGTCGGCGAGGTCGCCGTCGGCGTAGGGGCGCCGCTGCCAGGCGATCTCGCCCGCGTCCGCCATGGCCTCGACGGAAGGAGTCGCCTCGGGGGACACCAGGAGGATGTCGGCGCCCGCCGCGATCAGCGCCGGGAGACGGCGCTGGGCGACCTGACCGCCGCCGAGGACGACCACGCGGCGGCCTGCCAGACGGAGGCCTACGGGGTAGGCGGGGTGTTCGGCCATGCGGGGCGGCTCCTCGTCCTCGTCCTGGCGATGCGAAGGGCGCTACAGCTCCGGAGCGGCCCTGACGTGCGAATTTTAGCCGTGGTGCGGGGTACGGCAGGGGGCGGGGGCGGGCACCGGAACGCCCGGCTGCCCCGACCCCGCCCCGCGGTGGGCTACTTCTCGGTGACGCCCGCCGAGTCGAACGTCGCCACCTCGTGCATCGCTCGTGCCGTGCTCTGCACCAGCGGGAGCGCCAGCAGGGCGCCCGTGCCCTCGCCCAGGCGCAGGTCCAGGTCGACCAGGGGGCGCAGGCCCAGCTTGTTGAGGGCCGCCACATGGCCCGGCTCGGCGCTGCGGTGACCCGCGATGCAGGCCGCGAGGACCTCCGGGGCGATCGCCCGGGCGACCAGGGCTGCGGCGCCCGCGCTGACGCCGTCCAGGATCACCGGGGTGCGCAGCGAGGCGCCACCCAGCAACAGGCCGACCATCGCCGCGTGTTCGAAGCCGCCGATGGCCGCGAGGACGCCGATGGGGTCGGCCGGGTCGGGCTGGTGGAACTCCAGGGCGCGGCGCACGACTTCGGTCTTGCGGGCGAGGGTCTCGTCGTTGATGCCGGTGCCGCGGCCGGTGACCTCGGCCGGGTCGGCGCCGGTGAAGACGGAGATGAGGGCGGCCGACGCGGTGGTGTTGGCGATGCCCATCTCACCGGTGAGCAGCGCCTTGTTGCCGGCCGCCACCAGGTCTCGGGCGGTCTCGATGCCCACCTCGATGGCCTGCTTGGCCTCCTCGCGGGTCATCGCGGGGCCGGTGGTCATGTCCGAGGTGCCCGCGCGGACCTTGCGCGGCAGCAGACCGGGGGTGGCCGGGAGGTCGGCCGCGACGCCCACGTCGATGACGCAGACCTCGGCGCCCACCTGTGCGGCGAAGGCGTTGCAGACCGCTCCCCCGCCCAGGAAGTTGGCCACCATCTGGGCCGTGACCTCCTGCGGCCAGGGGGTGACGCCCTGGGCGTGCACACCGTGGTCGCCCGCGAAGATCGCGACGGCCGCGGGCTCCGGGATCGGCGGCGGGCACTGCCGGGACAGGCCCGACAGCTGCGCGGAGATGATCTCCAGCATGCCGAGCGCGCCGGCCGGCTTGGTCATGCGCTTCTGCCGCTCCCAGGCCTCGCCGAGCGCCTTGGCGTCCAGCGGGCGGATCCCGGCGACGGTCTCCGCGAGCAGGTCGTGCGGGTCCTCGCCGGGCAGCGCGCGACGGCCGTACGTCTCCTCGTGCACCACCCACGACAGGGGACGGCGCTTGGACCAGCCCGCCTGCATCAGCTCGGGCTCCTCCGGGAACTCGTCGACGTACCCGACGCACAGGTAGGCGACGACCTCCAGGTGGTCGGGCAGGCCGAGGGCGCGGACCATCTCGCGCTCGTCGAAGAAGCTGACCCAGCCGACGCCGAGGCCCTCGGCGCGGGCGGCGAGCCAGAAGTTCTCCACCGCGAGCGCGGCGGAGTACGGGGCCATCTGCGGCTGGGTGTGCCGGCCGAGGGTGTGGCGGCCGCCGCGGGTCGGGTCGGCGGTGACGACGACGTTCACGGGGGTGTCGAGGATCGCCTCGATCTTCATTTCCCTGAACTGCTTGGCCCGGCCCTTGGGCAGCGACTTGGCGTACGCCTCGCGCTGACGCATGGCCAGTTCGTGCATGGTGCGGCGGGTCTCGGCCGAGCGGATCACGACGAAGTCCCAGGGCTGCGAGTGGCCCACGGAGGGGGCCGTGTGGGCCGCCTCCAGGACGCGCAGCAGCACCTCGTGCGGGATCGGGTCGCTGCGGAAGCCGTTGCGGATGTCACGGCGCTCGCGGATCACCCGCAGCACGGCCTCGCGCTCGGCTTCGGCGAAGCCGGGGGCCGCCGGGCCGGTGGACTCTCGTGCTTCTTCCACTGCGGCCGTGCTCTCTTCTTCCTGGTCTTCCTGTACGGCGCCCCTGGTGTCCAGGTCCGCCGCCTGCTGTACGACGCCCGCGTCGTGCTCCGCGTCCTCGGCGGCCTGGCCGGGGGCCGGCTCGGCCTCCCGGGGGGCGGGGACCACGGCGACGGGCTCCGGGATCTGCGCTCCCGGCGTCTGTGCCTGCGGGACCTGCTCCACCGGTGCCTGCGGCTCCTGGGCGGGCAGGACGATGGGGTGCGGCGGGGTCGGGGCGAGGTGCGGGGTGGTCGGCACCATGCCCTCGACCGGGACGAACCGGCCCACGGGCTGGTCCTGGTCCTGGCCGGCCTCGGCCCGCGGGTCGGCCGCGGAAGCGTCGGCGGTCTGCGGGGCGGGCTCGGCGGCGGGCGGCACCTGTGCCGCGGCGCCGGGGTGCGCGGGCGCCGGGTCGGCGGCGGGCTCGGCCGGCTCCGGGGTGTCGGCCGCGGGACGGGCGAGACCCATCGCGTCGAGGGCCGACGGAAGGGGCGCGAACACGCCGGACTCCGGCCCGGCGGCCGGGGCGACCGCCTCGGGGGTCCCCGCGGGCTGCGCGGCGACGGCCGCGGCGGGGTCCGGGACGGGCGCGGCGGCGGACGCGTCCTCGGGGACGGCCGGCTGCGGGACCTGGGGCGCCTGGGGTGCCTCGGGCACGACGGCGTCGGCGGCCGGTACGTCCTGCGGCGCGGCCACGGCTTCGGCTTCGGTACCGGGCACGGTCCCGGCGGCCTCCGGCGCCAGGGCGTCGGCGGGCGCGGCCTGCTCCGGAGCGAGCTGCTCCGGCCCTGCCTGCTCCGCCACGGCCTGTTCCGATACGACCTGCTCCGCCACGACCTGCTCCGGCACGGCCTGCTCCGATACGAGCTGCTCCGGCCCTGCCTGCTCCGCCACGACCTGCTCCGGTGCGGCCTGTTCCAGCACGGCGGGCGCGGGTTCGGGGGTCTGCTGATTCTGCGGGGTCTCCTGAGCCGCGGTCGTCGCCTCGGCGGCGACCGCTTCCGCGGCCTGCTCGGCGGCGGCCGCGTCGGACGGCTCGGGGACCTGGCCCGCGTCCTCGGCACCGGCGGCCGGTACGGATTCCACTGGCTCCTGGGCTGCGACGGCAGCGGCGTCGGCCTGCCCGGGGTCCACGACGGACTCGGGGCCCGGGACCGGGCCCTGCTCCGTCGCCTCGGCGGCGCCGGGGACCTGGGCCGCGTCCACGACCGGTGCGGTGTCCGGAACCTGTTCCTCGTTCCCGGCGGGGCCGGCCGGCCGACTGTGCGTCGGTCCGGGCACCACTCCCGTGCCCGAGCCGTGCTCCGCGGTCATGGCCTCGGCCGCCGTCGGCTCCGGGCCGGAGGCGGGCTCGTCCGTCCGGCCCGGCCCCTCGGCCTGTGCCGTGGCGACGCCCGCCTCGGTGGCGATACGGGCCATCACGGCCTCGGCCACGCCGACCGGCTCGGGCTGCTGTGCCACGACCGGCTGTTCCATGACCGGCTGTGCCGCGACCGGCTGCTCCACGACCGGCTGTGCCGCCGCCGGGTACTCCGCGTGCGTCACGACCGGGGCTTCGGCAGGGGCGGCGACCGGGTGCTCCACGACCGGGGCGGCCGTCGCCGCGGAGGTCGCGACCATTGCCGCCGACGGCTGGACCGGACTCGGGCCGACCCAGGGCGCGTTGCCCGGCACCGGCATCTCGCGCGCCGGCGGTACGTCGAGGTACTCGGGGCCCATCGTCGCGGGTCCCGGGTGGCGTACGGGCGCGCCTGCCGGGCCCCGGTCGGCGAGGGAGCGGACCGGGCTGGCGGAGGCGTCCGGGATCGGCGGGCCGAGGTGCAGGGGTCTGCGGGGCTGCACCTGGACCGGCGGCGTGGTCGGGCTGGGAAGGCGGACGCCGCCGAGGTCGACCGAGCCGGTGTCCCGGCCGGACAGCTCGTGCGCACCCGGCTCGTGAAGGGTCTCGACGACCGGCTCCGGCGCCGGCGGAGCCACTTCGTTGCCCCAGGCGCTCTGGGCGCCCGGCAGCAGCAGGTCTTCGTCCTCGGCGGTGGTCTCGGAGAGGTAGGTGTACCCGCCCTGCGCGGAGACGCCAGGCTGCTCCACCATGCCTGAGTTCTCCGGCAGCCCCTCGCCCGGGATCTGGCCGGTGTCGGTCATGCGTACCCCTCGCCCATCGGTTAGTGCCTCTACGACCAGCTCACCGGGAACGGCGCACCGACCGCCCCCGTAGTGAAGAACGAGCGTGCGTGCCCAGCGGCACGAACAAGCCGACCGTAAAAAGCGACAAAGCCATTAGGTGGCATTGTCCCGGCCGTTCCGTCGTCGCGACAGGTTGATCCGCGACAGCCCGCTGTGGACTGCGCCACGTTGCGCGTCCTCCGGTTCTTGCCGTACCACACTCACCCCAAAACGGACGGGTTTTCCGGACATTGGCGAACGAATGTACGGGTCCCCAGGTGCGGTACAACGATCGGCCAGCCTACCGCGCGCGGTACGACTACAGGATCACGGGTCACGATCGGGCAGGTCCGCCCGTGACCCGCCGCCGGCCAGGCCGCGCCGCGCCCGCGGCGCGTTCACCGGCTCTCAGCGGGGTCCTTCGCGCTGCGGCAGTTCCCCGGTGAGCAGGAACGCCACGCTCCGCTCCCGCTCCGTCCAGACCCGGGTGTCGAGTTCGACCGACTGGAGCAGGGCGCACTCGACCCGGTAACCGTGTTCGGTCAGGTCCCGGCCGATGACCTCGGCGGCGTCGCGGTTCGCCGCGTGCGTGACGATCCGCTGCGGACGCCGGTCGGCGACCGCGGTGACGACGGCGGCTCCACCGCCGGCGACGCGGACCACGTCGGGTTCGGGCAGGCGCTCCAGGACGTGCGGGGCGGTGCCGTGGACGATCTGGAGCTGCACCCCGTGGCGGCGGGCGGCGGCGTCGGTGCGGGCGCAGGCCCGCAGGTCGTGGTCGACGGCGAGGACGGCGGCCCCGGCCCGCGCGGCCTCGGTGGCGAAGGCGCCGCTGCCGCAGCCGATGTCCCACACCAGGTCGCCGACCCGGGGGCCGAGCCGGGCGAGCTGGGCGGCCCGCAGCAGCTGTGTCTCGCCCTCGCCGAGCGGTCCGTCGTAGGCCTCGGCCGGCAGGGTCCAGCCGCGTGGTCCGGCGGCCGGATCACGGCCGGCGATCCAGCCTCCGCCGTCGCCGCCGGCGCCCCGGCCGACCGGTCCGCCGATGACGATGACGAGGTTCGGGTCGCGCCAGGTGTGGTCGGCGGCCTTGTCGGAGGTGACGACGACGACCCGCTCGCGCTCGGTGCCGAGCTCCTCGCAGATCACGAAGGTGCGGTGGACGCCCTCCAGCAGCAGTCCGAGTTCCGCGGGACCGGCGCCGGGCGAGGTGAGGACGGCGACCTTGGCGTGCGCCCGGCACACGTTCACCGCGCGGCGCAGGGTGCGGCGGTGGGCGACGACCACCTGGGCGTCGTCCCAGGGCATCCCGGCCCGGGCGAACGCGGTGGCCACGGAGGAGACGGCGGGCACGACCTCGACCTCGAGCCCGAACTCGGGTGCGCGCAGACTCCGTACGACGCCGAAGAAACCGGGGTCGCCGTCGGCGAGCACCACCGCGGTGCCGCGATGGCCGGCGATCCGGCGGGCGGCGAGGTCGACGCTGCCCAGCCGGATGCGCTCGGCGCCGGGCGGGATCTCGGGCAGTGCCAGGTGATGCGCGGCGCCGGCGACCAGCGTGGCGGCGCCGAGGGCCGCGCGTGCCGCGGCGGTCAGCGGCGAGCCGTCCCAGCCGATCACCGTGACCCTGTCGGCCATCGTCGTCAGTCTCCAGGGGTCTCGCGCAGGTGGTCGGGAGGGGCGGCCCACGGGGGCCCTTCGTGAGACTACCTGGTGACGGGGTGCCGGTTCAGTTCCAGTCGGTGTAGGCGGTGTACGACGTGAAGCTGCCGCTGTCGGACAGTTGCTCCCCCGCGCCCTCCAGGTCCTCCGGCAGCAGGCTCCAGACGATGAAGTCGGTGCGCGTGTCGGCCCAGGTGCCGTCCTCGGCCCGGATGCGCGCTATGCAGGCGTTGCGCAGGACGCCCTCGCTGATACAGCCGATCTTCTGGGCGACCTGCTGCGAGGCCGTGTTGTCGGCGGCCGTGCGCAGTTCGATGCGCTCGAACTTCTGGTCCGTGAACAGCCACTGGGCGGTGGCGAGCGCCGCCTCGGAGGCGTAGCCCTCGCCGCGGGCCCAGGAGGCGACGATGTACGACAGTTCGGTGGACCGGACGTGCCAGTTGGTCTTGCCGAGCTGGATCACGCCGACCAGCCGCTGGGTGAGGAACTCGGTGACGGCGAGGTCCAGTCCGCGTCCCGCGGTGCGTTCGGCGGGGGCGTATCCGGTGATCCAGCGGCGGGCGTTGTCCTGGGTGAACGGCTGGGGCACGCTCGTCCAGGCCGCGACCTGTTCGTCGTTCATCATCTCGGCCATGGCGGCGATGTCGTCCTCGTCGAGGGGACGCAGCACCAACCGCTCCGTGCTGATGGAGATGTTGGGGAAGGTGCTCGTCATGCGCCGCTCCGTAACCTTCGAGTCGTCAGGTGCTGCTGAACTGCCCAGCATGCAGCATGAAAGCAGTGAACCGCACCACCGGGTCGACTCCCTTGCGGGAGCCGGTCCGGTGGTGCGGCGAGCCGCTCGTGCGGCGGGCTGATCAGCGGGCCGTCAGGGACCTAGAAGGAGGCGATGACCGAGCCGTTGTACTTGTCCTCGATGAACTTCTTGACCTCGGCGGAGTTCAGGAGCTTGGCGAGCTTCTGGACCCGCGGGTCCTTCTCGTCGCCCTTCTTGACGGCGAGGACGTTCACGTACTGGTTGCCCTCCGCGGACTCCAGGACGAGGGCCTCCTTGGCCGGCTTGAGACCGGCGGAGAGCGCGTAGTTGCCGTTGACGACCGCGGCGTCGACGTCGTCCAGGGAGCGCACCGTCTGGGCGGCCTCGACCTCCTTGAACGTCAGGCCCTTGGGGTTCTTGTCGATGCTCTGCGGGGTCTCCTGGCCCTTGCCGCCGTCCTTGAAGGTGATCAGCCCGTTGGCGGCGAGGAGCTTGAGGGCGCGGGACTCGTTGTCGGCGTCGTTCGGGACGGCGACGGTCGCACCGTTCTTGAGGGCGTCGACGCTCTTCACCTTGTGGGAGTAGAGGCCGAGCGGCTCCAGGTGGACGTCGGCGACGGACACGAGGTGGGTGCCGCGCTTGGCGTTGAAGTCGGCGAGGTAGGGCTTGCTCTGGAAGTAGTTGGCGTCCACCGAGCCGTCCTCGGTCGCCGTGTTCGGCGTGATGTAGTCGGTGACCTCCTTGACCTGGAGATCGAGGCCGGCCTTCTTCGCCAGGTTGTCCTTGACGTAGTCGAGGATCTCGGCGTGCGGGGTGGGCGTCGCGGCGACGACCAGCGGCCCGCTGTAGTCGGAGGCGGCGGAGTCCTTGTCGGAGCCGCAGGCGCTGAGCCCGAGGGTGAGGGCTCCCGTGGCGAGGACGGCGGAGGTGATCTTGGTGGCGTTACGCACGAAAAGTGCCTTTCCTTAAGGGTGGAGCAACCCCGCGGTAGGTGCTGCGGGGAAATCTGGGGAAGTCGGTGGCGACGGCAGACCGGGTCCGGACGGGTCAGCCCGTCTTGCCCGTCGCCGCCGCGGCGGGCTTGAGCAGCCGCAGCCTCGGGGCGGGTCCGGAGCGGCCGCCGCGGCGGTGCAGGGAGCGGGCGGCGTAGTCGCCTGCGAACTGGATGAGGGAGATGACCACGGCGAGGATGGCGACGATGATCCACATCATCTCGGTCTCGAAGCGCAGGTAGCCGTAGCGAATGGCGAGGTCGCCCAGTCCCCCGGCCCCGACGGTGCCGGCCATCGCGGAGTAGCCGATGAGGGCCACGACCGTGGTGGTCGCCGAGGAGATCAGCGACGGCAGCGACTCGGGTACGAGCACCTTGCGCACGATCGTCCAGGTGCTGCCGCCCATCGACTGCACGGCCTCGACCAGCCCGCCGTCCACTTCGCGCACGGCCGTCTCGACCAGGCGGGCGAAGAACGGGATGGCGCCGATGGCGAGCGGCACGATGGCGGCCTCGCGGCCGAGGCTCGTCCCGGTGATCCAGCGGGTGAAGTTCGTCAGCGCGAGCAACAGGATGATGAACGGCATCGAGCGGACGACGTTCACGACCTGCCCGATGGCCTTGTTCGCGACGACGTTCTGGAGCAGCCCGCCCCGCTCGGTGAGGACCAGCAGGACGCCGAGCGGAAGTCCGGCGACGACGGCGATCAGCACGGACCAGCCGACCATGTAGAGCGTGTCCCAACACGCCTGGGACAGCAGGGGCTGCATCTCGGACCAGCTCACTTGGCACCTTCCTCGACCAGCGCGGGCGCCTGGGCCCGGGTGTCGACCACGTCGATCTGGAGGCCCTGCTCGCGCAGGAAGCCGATGGGCACGACGTTCTCCTCGAAGCGGCCGGGCAGTTCGATGCGCATCCGGCCGACCTGGAGGCCGCCGACGGTGTCGATCGCGGCACCGAGGATGGAGACGTCGACGTTGTAGGTGCGCGCCAGCTGGGAGATGACCGGCTGGGTGGCGCTCTCGCCGTGGAAGGTGACGTCGACGACCGTGCGGTCGGCGCCGGCGGCCTCGCCCGTGACGGGGAAGAGGGCCGCGGCCAGTTCGGAGCCGGGTGTGGCGAGCAGGTCGGTGACCGTGCCGGACTCGACGACCCGGCCGTTCTCCATGAGGGCGGCCGAGTCGCAGACCGACTTCACGACGTCCATCTCGTGGGTGATGAGCAGGACCGTGAGCCCCAGCTGCCGGTTGAGGTCGCGCAGCAGCTGGAGGATCGAGCGGGTGGTCTCCGGGTCGAGGGCGCTGGTGGCCTCGTCGGACAGCAGCACCTTCGGGTCGCCGGCCAGGGCGCGGGCGATGCCGACGCGCTGCTTCTGGCCTCCGGAGAGCTGCGCCGGGTAGGCCCCGGCCTGGTCGGCGAGACCGACGAGGTCGAGCAGCTCCAGCGCCTTGCGGGAACGTTCCTTCCCGGACTTCCCGAGGATTTCGAGCGGCAGCTCGACGTTGTCCTGAACGGTCCGCGAGGACAGCAGGTTGAAGTGCTGGAAGACCATGCCGATCCGGCTGCGCGCCCGGCGCAGCTCCCTGCTCGCGCGCGGTCCGCGTCCGGCGAGGGCCGTGAGGTCCTGCCCGGCGACGGTGACCGTGCCGGCGGTGGGGCGTTCCAGCAGGTTGACGCAGCGGATGAGCGAGGACTTGCCGGCGCCGGACTGGCCGATGACGCCGTACACCTCGCCTTCGCGGACGTGCAGATCGACGCCGTCGAGGGCGGTGACCTCACGGCCGCGGGAGCGGTAGACCTTGGTCAGGCCCGAGGTGGTGATCACTGAAATTTCCGTCACTGTCGAGTGCGCGGGCATGGGGATGCCCGGGGCACGGGTGCGTTCGTTCAGGGACGCGGCAGGTTCTCGCGGTGGCGTGGGAACCGGGGAGAACATGTGCGCGGGGCGGCGTCGTTCACCGGCGACAAAGGTCGCGCGGATACGCCACGGCGTCTCGCTTCGGGGCGCGAGGCTCAGGTGGTGCGGGGGCCCTCTAGAAGGCGCACATTCGACACATACAACGAGCACCGGGCGTCATGGTCGCCTCGGTCGCAAGGATGCGGCTGCTCGTCGTGGTCATGCGGTCAGTTAACCAGACATACGGTCCTGACAGGACACAGGTGTCCGGCATGCGGACACCTGTGTCCGGCGACGGGCTCGCGTCACCGGCGGACGGAGATCTCCACACCGCCCTCGGTGACCAGTGCCGACAAGGCCGAGAGGTTCTTCACGACGAGGTCCGCGTCGAGCTCGTGGGCCTGGTGGGTTGTGGCCAAGGCCACGGTGGTCATCCCGGCGGCGCGGCCGGAGGTCAGCCCCGCGGGGGCGTCCTCGAAGACGACGCAGTCGGCCGGGTCGACACCCAGGCGGCGGGCCGCGAGCAGATAGGGCTCGGGGTCGGGCTTGCCGCGCGTGACGTCGTCGGCGGCGACGAGCGTCTTGGGCCGGATGCCGACGGCGTCGAGCCGGGCCTCGGCCAGGCGCAGGGTGGCGGAGGTCACGACGGCCCACCGGTCGGCGGGCAGCGAGTCGAGGAAGTCCCGGGTGCCGGGCAGCAGTTCCACGCCCCCGTTCGGTACGTCCGCCACCTCCAGGAGTTCGATCCGTGCGACGGCCTCCGGCACGACGGCGGCGGGCAGCAGGTCGGCGGCTATCTCCACGGCGGTCCGTCCGTGCAGCGCGACCGACGCGAAGGCCTCGGCGTCGATCCCGTACTCCCCGACCCACCGGGTCCAGCAGCGCCGTACCGAGGCGAGGGTGGAGACGAGGGTGCCGTCGTTGTCGAACAGGAGGGCTTTGGCATGGATCGTCATGCCTCAGACCCTACGATGCCCCCGAAACCCGCCCGACCAGGCCGAACCCGGCAGGACCCGGGCGGAGCCGGCAGGACCGGACCGGCGCAGGGCTGCCGGACAACGGGCCCGGTCACCGCCGGTCCTCTCTCAGCCGGGCCCGGGCGCGGCGGTCCTTTTGAGCCGTAATAGGGTCTCCGCATGCTTGATGCCCTGACGCTGGCGACCGGTGTCGCCGCGCTGCTGCTCGCCGCCTGGTGCGGCTGGGCGGCCTACCGTGACCAGCCGACCAAGGACTGGCACTTCATCGGGATGGCCGTGGTCTCGCTGCTGGCGCTGGTCCAGCTGGTGGTGGGGATCGTGCAGTTGGCTCGGGGCGAGAAGGCGGAGCAGGGCACGACGATCTTCGTGGCGTATCTGCTGGGCGCGTTCGCCTGCATCCCGGCCGCGGGGTTCATGTCGCTGGCCGAGCGGACACGATGGGGTTCGGTGACGGTCGCGGCCGGCGGTGTCGTCCTCGCCGTCCTGGAGGTGCGGCTCTATGACATCTGGGGAGGCTGAGATGACCACGGCGAACGACAGGCCCGCACGGCTCATCGGCGGGCCGGGCATTCTGCTGGTCTGGCTGTACGGCGTGATGGTCGTCGGCGCGGTGTCGCGGTCCGTCTACCAGATCGCCACCGAGTTCGACCGGGCGCCGCTCGCGTACACGCTGTCGGCGGTGGCGGGCGCGGTGTACGGATTCATCACGTACTCGCTGGTGCGCGGCGGGGAGAAGGCCCGCAGGGCGGCGCTGGTGTGCTGCGCCGCCGAGCTCGCGGGAGTGCTGATCGTCGGCACCTGGACCCTGGTCGACCCCTCCGCGTTCCCGGACGCGACGGTGTGGTCGAAGTACGGCATGGGGTACGTCTTCATCCCCGTACTGCTGCCGCTGTCGGCGCTGTACTGGCTCCGCAAGGCGCAGAAGCAGAACTGAGCGCCCGTCCGGGGTCCGGTGCGGCACACCGGACCCGGCGAGCGCCGGACGGGGGTCGGGCCGGGCGGTCAAAACGGTGATGGCCGGCCTGATCCAAACGAAAGGCCCTAGGCAGTCGTCGCGTACGTCCCGGCCGGCTTCTCCAGAATGATCATGGGTACGCCGTCGTCGCCGCCCTTGGTCGTGCCCACCAACTCGTAGCCGACCCGGCGGTACAGGCGCAGGTTGCCCTCGCTGCGGTGGCCGGTGAACAGGCGGAACCTCTTGGCGCCGCGCTCCTCGGCGAGGGCCGACTCGGCCGCGCCCAGCAGGCGGGCGCCGATGCCGTGGCCCTGGAGGCGGGGGTGGACACAGAGCTTGCCGATGGCGGCCGCGCCGTCCTCGGTGATCCGGCCGCGCACCGATCCGACGACCTCCTCGCCCAGCCGTGCCACGTAGACGCAGTCGGAGGCGACCTCGGCGCGGACCGAGTCGAGGGTCTGGACGAGCGGGTCGATGCGGTAGTTGCCGTACAGCGCCGCCTCGCTCTGGAAGCACAGGTACTGCAACCTGAAGATCTGCTCCACGTCCTGCTCGGTCGCCACCGAGATGGTCACGCTCATGCCCATGTGCGCACGCCTCCCGCTCACCTGATCACCGGTTGTTCCTCACTCCTATCCCCGCACTCCACGAGCCGCAACCTCCGGCGCAAGCAAACGCCGAAGACAACCAAGACATTTGGCACGTTCCGGCCCGAGACTTCCCTGTGAGATACCCAACTCCCCCGCGATCTCCCGGTAGGTCGGGTCCTGCGGCGAGAGCAGTGCCTCCAGCAGACGGGGGCAGCGGCCGGGCAGCCGGCGTACCGCGTCGCGCAGGGTGCGGTGGCCGGCGGCGCCGAGGACGAGCTGTTCGGGGCCGCGGCCGGGATCGGCGACGGGCTCGCTGCCGTACGGCCGTTCACGGCGGGTCCTGCGGCGCGAGCGGCGCGCCTCGGCGCGGACGGCCTTGCGCAGCCACGCCGGCGGGTCGTGCGGCGGCGCGCCGGCCGCGAGGCGTTCCAGGAGGCGCAGCCAGACCTCCTGCTCCAGGTCCCCCGCCTCGCTCTCCGAGCCGTGCGCCTCGGCCAGGGCCTCGGCGGCGAGCAGCGGGCGCAGGGTGGTGAGCATCTCGTGCGTCATGTACCGCACGACGCGGCCGCCCGGGCGTGGGTTCGCCGGGCGGCCGGGTGTCACTCCAAAGGGGAATCAGCCGTTGACGAAGTCCGCGCGGGCCAGCACCGCGGTGTCGGCGTTGTCGGTGAAGACACCGTCGATACCGGTGGCGAAGTACGCCTGGAAGGCGCCGAAGGCGTCTCCGTAGGCGTCTGCGTCGGTGCCCTTGCGGAAGCTCGTGGGCAGGAAGGGGTTCTCGTTGCGCATGGTGTAGGGGTGCAGCACCAGGCCCACCGCGTGGGCGTCCCGGACCAGGTTGGTCGGGGTGGTGAGGTTGCCGGCGGCGTCCTTCGGGACGACCAGATCGAGGGTCGGCCCGATGCCCTGTGCGTAGCCGGCGATCTCCCTGAGGCCCGCGGGCGTGACGAGGTCGGCGACCGTGCGCGGGTCACCCGTCTCGACGAAGTCCCAGGGGCGGCTGGCGGCCGTGGAGAGCAGCACGACGAGGGGGTTGTCCACCAGCGTGTTCAGGCGCTGGATGCTGGTCGGCTCGAAGGACTGGAGGATGACCGGCGAGTTCCACTTGTCCTTGCCGTACTTGCGCAGCAGCTTGGCGACCCGCTCCTCCAGGCCCAGGCCCAGCTTGCGGAAGTAGGTGGGGTGCTTGGTCTCCGGGTAGATCCAGACCTGCTTGCCCCGCTTGCGGGTCTGCTCGTCCTGCCAGCGGAGCACCTCCTCGAAGGTGGGGATCTCCCAGCGGCCGTTGTAGAGGGTGTTGTGCGGGCGGTTGGCCGGGATCCGCTCGACGGCGCGCAGGGTCTTCAGCTCGGCGAGCGTGAAGTCCTCGGTGAACCACCCGGTGGTGGAGACGCCGTCGAGGACCTTGGTGGTCCTGCGGGCGGCGAACTCCGGGTGGTCGGCGACGTCCGTGGTGCCGCCTATCTCCGGCTCGTGGCGGCAGACGAGGTGACCGTCCCGGGTGACGACCAGGTCACCGGCCTCGACGACGTCGGCGCCGAGGTCGAGGGCCAGCTGGTAAGAGCCGAAGGTGTGCTCGGGCCGGTAGCCGCTGGCCCCCCGGTGGCCGATGACGGTGGGCTTCGGCAGGCTCTTCAGGCCGCCCCGGTGCCGGGTGTCGGCTCTCGCCGGACCGGCCAGGCCGAGGACCGCCCCGCTCGCGCCGAGGACCGCGGCGCCGAGCAGCGCCCGGCGTCCGGTGCCTGCCGGTTCCTCGTCCGACCCCTGCGACTGATGTGACCTGTGCGTGCTCATGAGCACCCTCCTGCCGTCGGCTCGTGCGTGCGGGCCGATGGTAGGGCCGTGGACATGGCGCAGGAGCGGCCTCGGAGGGAACGCGCGGATGACACCGGATGGCACCTCGACGGCGGGTGGTGACGGAACGTCGGCATGGGTGCGGGCGGCCGGGGTACCCGGGCGGTACCCGCTCGGAGCAGTCGGCCGGCGGGCGGCGTGTGTCGTCCGTCACCCGGTCCTGTGTCGTGACATCCGCGTTGCGCGCAGGTCCCGAAGCTGCACCGCAGGTAAACATGCGTCAACAATGCGTAAGACTCCGGTGAACCCGATGTGCGCCACCCGGGGGCCCGCGAGTATCGTCCTCACCTGCACAGACACATCGCACACACAGAGACTCGTCGCACTTCGCTCGGCCGTCTTTCGACTCCGGAGGGTCCGTTGTCCCGCTTCACGCTCATCAAGGCAGTGCTCGGACCGGTCATGCGCTTGATGTTCCGCCCCCAGGTGGAGGGCGTGGAGCATATTCCGGGCGACGGCCCGGTCATCCTCGCCGGCAACCACGTCACGTTCATCGACTCGATGATCCTGCCCCTCGTCTGCGACCGTCAGGTCTGCTTCATCGGCAAGGACGAGTACGTCACCGGCAAGGGCGTCAAGGGCCGGCTGATGGCGTGGTTCTTCACGGGCGTCGGCATGATCCCGGTCGACCGGGACGGCGGCAAGGGCGGGGTCGCGGCGCTGATGACGGGCCGCCGGATCCTGGAGGAGGGCCGGGTCTTCGGCATCTACCCCGAGGGCACCCGCTCCCCCGACGGCCGGCTGTACCGCGGCCGTACCGGTATCGCGCGGCTGACCCTGATGACCGGGGCGCCCGTCGTCCCGTTCGCCATGATCGGCACGGACAAGATCCAGCCGGGTGGCTCCGGGATGCCGCGGCCGAGCAAGGTCAAGGTCCGCTTCGGCGAGGCGATGGAGTTCTCCCGGTACGAGGGGATGGACCGGGACCGCTATGTGCTGCGGGCCGTGACCGACTCGGTGATGACCGAGGTCATGCGGCTGTCCGGCCAGGAGTACGTGGACATGTACGCAACCAAGGCGAAGGCCGCGTAGGCCTCCGGCGGTTCGGCGAAGGCCGTCCGGGCTACCGGTCGGCCTTCCGTTGCGGCTGACCGGCGGCCGGTCGGCCTTCCAGCGCGAGTGACCGGCAGTCGGTCGGCCTTCCGGTCCGAGTGACCGACGGACGGTCGGCCTTCCAGTGCGAGTGACCAGCAGTCGGTCGGCCTTCCGGTCCGAGTGACCGGCAGTCGGTCGGCCTTCCGGTCCGAGTGACCGGCAGTCGGTCGGCCTTCCGGTCCGAGTGACCGACGGACGGTCGGCCTTCCAGTGCGAGTGACCGGCAGTCGGTGGTTCTTCGGGTGCGGGTGCGCTGTGGCCGGTCGCACAGTTTCCCGCGCCCCTTCGAAGCCGGTGCTGCAACCGGGCGCCCCTTCCAGGCCGGTTCTACAGGCGCTGGTCTCGCAGCAGGAACCAGGCCGCCACGGCCGTCGCGAGCAGGACCACGGCGCCCGCTCCCGCCGCCAGGGCCAGGCCGTCCACGAACGCCTCACGGGCCGAGGACAGCAGTTGCCGTGCCGTGTCCGCGGGCAGGTGTCCCGCCGCCTCGACCGCGCCGCCGAGCGACTCGTGCGCCGCGGCCGGTGTGCCCGCCGGGGCGGTGAAGCCGCGGTAGACGCCGGTCATGATGGAGCCGAGCACGGCGATGCCGAGGGCCGCGCCCAGTTCGTACGCCGTCTCGGAGACCGCCGACGCGGCGCCCGCCTGTTCCTTGGGCACGCTGGACAGGATCACGTCGGCGGTGACGGTGAAGGAGAACCCGGCGCCGACCCCGACGACCAGCAGGGCGGTGCCGAGGAACAGGTAGTCCGTCGACCGGTCCAGCAGGGTGAGCGCGCCGAGCGCGAGGCCCACGGCGGCGAGGCCGCCCGAGACCACGGCCCGTACCGAGAACCGCCGGGCCGCGTGACCCGCCACCAGTCCGGCCGCCACCGCACCGACCGCGGCGGGCAGCTCGGCCAGGCCCGCCTCGAACGGGCCCCGGCCCTGGACGAGTTGCAGGTACTGGGAGAGGAAGAACACCAGGCCGGACAGGCCCAGCACGGTCAGCAGGTCGGCGAGGACGGCGCCGCTGAATCCGCGGCCGCGGAACAGCCGCATGTCCAGCAGCGGGGCCGGCAGGGTGAGCTGACGCCGGACGAATCCGTACAGAGCGGCCGCGCCCAGCACGCCCGCGGCCGCCGTCTGCCAGGTGAGTCCGTGGGTGGCGGCCTCCTTGACCGCGTAGACGACACCGATCATGCCGACCAGGGACAGCACCACGCTGATCAGGTCCCAGGGTCCGGGGCTGGGGTTGCGGGACTCCGGCAGCAGCCTGCTGCCGACGAGGACGAGGACGGCCATCACGGGCAGGTTGATCAGGAAGACCGAGCCCCACCAGAAGTGTTCGAGCAGGAAGCCGCCGACGATCGGGCCGACGGCCGTGCCCGCCGAGGCGACGGCGCCCCAGATGCCGATGGCGAGACTGCGTTCGCGCGGGTCGTGGAAGAGGTTGCGGATCAGGGCGAGCGTGGCCGGCATCAGGGTGGCACCGGCGACCCCGAGCAGGGCCCTGGCCAGGATCATCGTCTCGGGCGTGGTCGCGTAGGCGTTCAGGACGGAGATCGCGCCGAAGGCGGTGGCTCCGCAGAGCAGGATCCGCTTGCGGCCGATGCGGTCGCCGAGGCTGCCCATGGAGACGAGCAGACCGGCGATGACGAAGGAGTAGACGTCGCCGATCCACAGCAGCTGGGTGCCGGTGGGCTCCAGGTCCTCGCTGATGTAGGGGGTCGCGAGGCCGAGGACGGTCGCGTCGACGGCCACCAGCAGCACGGCGAGCACGAGGACGGACAGCGCGAGCCAACGGCCCGGGCGGCGCGCCGCCTCCGTCGTCGCGGCCGGCCGCAGGGTGCTGGTCATGATTCCTCTCTCCGTGGTTCGTCCTGTCGCAGTTCGTCGCGTCGTGGCTCGTCGCGACGTGGCTCGTCGCGTCGCAGCGCGCCGCCGAGGAGCAGCTCGACGGTCATGCGGGTGAAGTCCTTGGCCGCGACCCGGCCTTCCGAGACCGCCCAGGCGGCGGAGGCCAGCAGTCCGTAGAGGGCCTCGGTCAGCCAGGCCGGGGTGAGGTCGATCCGGAATTCGCCGCTCTCCTGGCCGCGCCGGAACAGGGCCGCGATGCGGTCGTCGATCCGGGTCCAGCCGGTGTTCTGACCGTCGCCCTCGAAGAGCTGGTTCTCCGTGTAGAGGAAGGCGAGCAGTCCTGCGGCGGGTTCGATCGCGTGCACCAGCCGGTGCACGGCGTCACGCGCCGGACCCTCGTCCAGGCGGGCCGCGTCCAGCGCCGCCTCGCACTCGGCGATGCCGAGCGACTCCAGCGCCCGTACGAGCGCGTCGCGCCCGGCGAACTGCCGGTGCAGGGTGGCGCGGCTGATCCCGGCGGCCCTGGCGACCTCGTCCATGGTCGCGGTGGCTCTGCGGGTCAGCAGGGCGGCTGCGCTGCGCAGCACGTGGTCACGGTCGACAGCCATGAGACAAGAGTAGCCCATGTGAGACATCCTTGTCTCACTAAAGGCATGCGTGACTCACGCGTGGCGGTCCCTGGACCGCAACGGTTCGAGGTCGCTCAGTGCCAGCGCAGCTGCCCGCGCCGCTCCCAGTACGCGCGCGGCTCCTCCACCAGCGTGGCCAGCCGGGCCAGGCGGTCGTCGTCGAGGTCCACGACGGCCGCGTGCAGGTTGGAGGCGAGCTGGCCGACGGTCGCGGCACCGGACAGGACGACCCCGGCCCAGGGCCTGCGCAGCACCAGGGCGAGCGCCACCGCGTCGCAGCCGAGGGAGACCTCCGCCGCCACCTCCTTCAGCACCCGCGGCGCGTACGGCTCCGCGAGCCGTCCGTTGGCCATACCCTCCTTGACGATCACCGTGAGTCCGGCGTCGTGCGCCTCGGCGAGGGCCGGGGCGGCGGAGGTCTCCAGGATGTTGTACGTCGCCTGGACGGTACGGAAGAGGGGCTCGCCCTCGACCGTCACGGCGAGCGCGGCGCGGATGGCCTCGGCCTGGTCCGGGCCGCTGGTGGAGAAGCCGACGGTGACACCGTGGGCGGCCGACTCCGCGAGCTTCGCGTGCAGTTCCTTGTCGGTGAGGGCCGGGCTGTCCGGGGTCACCGAGTGGATCTGGTGGAGGTCGAGCCGGTCGCCGAGCAGCGCCTCGGTCTCGGCGCGCTGCCGCTCGTACGTCGCCAGGCCGTGGTCCTTGACCTCGTGCCGCTCGGCCTCGACGGACCAGTCCGCGGTGTACGTGTAGCCCCACTTGCTGCCGACGACGACGTCGTCGGCCTCGGGGTGCGCGCTCAGCCATGCGCCGAGGAACTCCTCCGCACGGCCGTAGGAGCGGGCGGCGTCGAAGTAGCGCACGCCCTGGGCGTAGGCGGCGTCCAGCAGTTCGTGGGTCCGCTCGCGCAGGGCGTCGACACTGCGCACGGACGGCAGGTCCTGTTCCCGGCCGAGGTTGATGTAACCGGGTCGGCCGACGGCTGCGAGACCGAGACCGAGGTGGCAGGTGGGCGTCGTGGCGGTGGCGAGGCGGTTGAACGGCATCGCTGGCTCCGGTTCGTCGGCTCCTTGCGGCTGCAACCAAACCTAACCGCCCTGGTGACGGTGAAACGTGAGCGCGCCGCCGGGCGGGTCCGGCGGCGCGCTGTGCTCCGTGATCCCCCGGCCCCGCACACAGCCGCGGGTCCGGGGATCGGGCGTCGGACCGTTACCGCTTCCCGGCGTCCGCCCAGGCGTGCTGGACCGCCAGGTCGGCCCGGACCTCGGCGAGCTGGACGGCGACCGCCTCCGGCGCCGTACCGCCGCGGCCGTTGCGGGAGGCCAGGGCCCCGGGGACGTTGAGGACCGACCGCACCTCGGGGGTGAGGTGGACGGAGATCTTCGCGAACTGCTCGTCCGTCAGACCGTCGAGCTCCTTGCCCTCGGCCTCGGCGACCTTCACGCACTCGCCGGCCACCTCGTGCGCGACCCGGAACGGCACCCCCTGCTTGACCAGCCACTCCGCGATGTCGGTCGCCAGGGAGAAGCCCGCCGGGGCCAGCTCCTCCATGCGCTCACGGTGGACGGTGAGGGTGGCGATCATGCCGGTGAAGGCCGGGAGCAGGACCTCCAGCTGGTCGCAGGAGTCGAAGACCGGCTCCTTGTCCTCCTGCAGATCGCGGTTGTACGCGAGCGGGAGGGCCTTGAGCGTGGCCATCAGGCCGGTCAGGTTGCCGATCAGACGACCCGACTTGCCACGTGCCAGCTCGGCGATGTCGGGGTTCTTCTTCTGCGGCATGATCGACGAACCCGTGGAGAAGGCGTCGTGCAGGGTCACGAAGGAGAACTCCTTCGTGTTCCAGATGATGATCTCCTCGGCGATCCGGGAGAGGTTGACCCCGATCATCGCGGTGACGAAGGCGAACTCGGCGGCGAAGTCACGGGAGGCCGTGCCGTCGATGGAGTTGCCGACGCTGCCGCGCTCGAAGCCGAGGTCCGCGGCGACCGCCTCCGGGTCCAGGCCGAGGCTGCTGCCGGCGAGCGCGCCCGCGCCGTACGGCGACACGGCCGTCCGCTCGTCCCACTGGCGCAGGCGTTCGGCGTCCCGCGACAGCGACTGGACGTGGGCGAGCACATGGTGGGCGAAGAGCACCGGCTGGGCGTGCTGGAGGTGGGTGCGGCCGGGCATCGCCACGTCCGGGTGGGCCTGCGCCAGACCGATCAGCGCGTCCTGGAGGTCGGCGATCAGACCGCCGATGACCCGGGCGTGGTCGCGCAGGTACATCCGGAAGAGGGTGGCCACCTGGTCGTTGCGCGAGCGGCCCGCGCGCAGCTTGCCGCCGAGGTCGGGACCGAGGCGCTCCAGCAGACCGCGCTCCAGGGCGGTGTGGACGTCCTCGTCGGCGACCGTGCCGACGAAGGAGCCGTCCGCGACGTCCGCCTCCAGGCGGTCGAGGCCCGCCAGCATCCGGGTCAGTTCGTCGTCCGAGAGGAGCCCCGCCTTGTGCAGCACGCGCGCGTGGGCACGCGAACCGGCGATGTCGTACGGCGCGAGGCGCCAGTCGAAGTGGACGGACGCGGACAGCTTCGCCAGGGCCTCGGCGGGACCGTCGGCGAAACGGCCGCCCCAGAGCCGTACGTCACCGCTGTTGCTGCTCACTCGCGTTGCTCCTCGTCAGTGGTGGTGTGCGACCGGCTCCCCGTGCACGACCTTGTCTGCATGATTATGCGGAACTCTGCATGATTCGTCAATCTCGGGGGTCGCGAGGGATTCCTGACGGACTTTTCCCCGACAGGTTGAACGCGAGAAAACGCTTTCACGTATCTCTGCCCGAACGCAGGCGCCGCGTTGCCAGACGAAGACACCCCCGAACCGAGTGAGGCCATCGCATGTCCAGGGCACTTCCGAAGTACAACAAGCGCCGTGTCGCGATCATCGGCGGCGCTGCGGCCGTGGCGCTGTCCGGCGCGGTCATCGCCGGTTCCGCCTTGGCCGGCCCGTCGTCCGGCGACGGCAGCACGAACGCCCGGACGCTGGCGGCTCCGGGCACCATCAGCTGCCCGGACGTCGCCTCGAAGCTGCCCGCCGTCCCGGCCACGGCCAAGGCCGAGGTCGACCGCAACCTCGCCCTGCTCCAGACCCAGATCAACGAGGCCAACACCCGCCTCGTCAACACCGTCGGCCAGGGCGGACCCAACTTCGTCCAGAACGCCATCCTCGGCCCCCTCAAGGACAAGCGCGTCTCCACCATCGACCGCATCGCCATCTCCATCGGCCGCACCGCCGCCAAGCCCCAGGGCCTCGACGCCCTCGCCGCCTGCACCCTCGGCGCGGGCGGTGCGGCCGGCACCGGGGCGAACACCGGCGCCACCGCCGCGGCGACCGCGACCGCCGCCGCGACCGCCGGGGCGAACGACTCCGGCGCGGGCGCGGGCGGCGTCGGCACCATCAGCTGCCCGGACGTCGCCTCGAAGCTGCCCGCCGTCCCGGCCACGGCCAAGGCCGAGGTCGACCGCAACCTCGCCCTGCTCCAGACCCAGATCAACGAGGCCAACACCCGCCTCGTCAACACCGTCGGCCAGGGCGGACCCAACTTCGTCCAGAACGCCATCCTCGGCCCCCTCAAGGACAAGCGCGTCTCCACCATCGACCGCATCGCCATCTCCATCGGCCGCACCGCCGCCAAGCCCCAGGGCCTCGACGCCCTCGCCGCCTGCACCCTCGACAAGTGAGGTGACGGACAGCCGTGGCCGCCCCGAGAGAACGCCGGCCGGGGCGGCCACGGCGTGTCGGGGCCCGGACGGACCACCCCGGCCGGTGCCGCCGTCTAGCTTCTGGTCATGCGCCCTGGTGCCGTCGCCGCCTCGCTCGTCTCGCTGTCCTTCCTGCTGCTGGGCGCCGCCGCCCCCGGTGAGGACCCGCCGCTGCCCGCCCGGCTGGCGGACACCGGCGGCGGCCGCCAGCTGATCACCGCTCAGGCCCCCACGGCCGACGCGACGTCGGGCACGCTCACCTGGTGGGACCTGCGCGACGGGCGGTGGGTGCGGGCCGGTTCCGCGCCGGCCCGGTTCGGGGCGAGGGGACTGGTGGCGGGCGCCTCGCGCGCCCAGGGCACGAACACGACGCCCACCGGGCTGTACGACCTGCCGTTCGGGTTCGGGATCGAGCCGGACCCGGCCGGGACCAAGGTCGCCTACCGGCCGGTCCGGAAGAGCTCCTGGTGGTGCCAGGACAACGACTCCCGGTCCTACAACCGCTTCACCGAGCCCCGCCCGGCCGACTGCCGGGCCGCCGAGTCCGAGCATCTGATCGCTTACCCGACGCAGTACGCGTACGCGCTGGTCATCGGCTTCAACTACGCCCGGCCGGTGCGCGGGCGCGGCGCGGGGATCTTCCTCCACGTCAACGGCGCCGGGGCGACGGCGGGGTGCGTGTCGGTACCGGTGGAGGCGATGCGCGCCCTGCTGCGCTGGGCCGATCCGGCGCTGCGCCCGCACATCGCGATCGGTACGCGCGGCGGGGCGACGGCGATCACCCGGTACTGACGTCCGGCTGTCGCTGCCGGGGCAGCCGTACCGTGAAGGTCGTCGCCCCCGGACGGCTCGTCAGGTCCACGGTCCCGGCGTGCGCCTCCACCACGGCCGCCACGATCGACAGCCCGAGTCCGGCGCCGCCGCCGGAGGCCTCCGTGCGGCGGCGGTCGGCTCGGGTGAAGCGTTCGAAGACACCGGACCGGAGGTCCTCGGGGACGCCGGGTCCGTCGTCGTGGACCGCGAGGACGACCGCCTGGGCGTCGGTCTCCAGGGACACGGTGGCCTCGGTGCCCACGGGGGTGTGCAGCCGCGCGTTGGCCAGCAGGTTGGCCAGCACCTGGTGCAGCCGGTGGGCGTCGCCGGTCACCGTGACCGGGTCCTCCGGGAGCTCCAGGGTCCAGCGATGGCCGGGGCCGGCCACCCGGGCGTCCGTCACCGCGTCCAGGACCAGGCGGGTGAGGTCGACCGGCAGGCGTTCGAGGGGGCGTCCGGCGTCCAGCCGGGCCAGCAGGAGCAGGTCGTCGACCATCTCGCCCATCCGGGAGGACTCGGCGGCGATGCGTTCCAGGGCGTGGGTGATCTCGGCCGGCACCGGCCCCGGGTGCAGCAGGGCGAGCTCGGCGTGCCCGCGTACCGAGGCCACCGGGGTGCGCAGTTCGTGGCTGGCGTCGGCCGCGAAGCTGCGCAGCCGCTCCTCGCTGGCGTGACGTTTGGTCAGCGCGTCCTCGACATGGCCGAGCATCCGGTTGAAGGCGGCGGCGAGCCGGCCCACCTCGCCGCGCGGGTCGGACTCGGGGGCCCGCGGCGGCAGCGCGACCTCACCGCTGGCCAGCGACAGTTGCGCGACCCGGGTCGCGGTGGCCGCGACCCTGCTCAGCGGGCGCAGGGACCAGCGCACCCAGACGGCGCCGACGACACCGGTGGCCGCCAGGGCGAGGGCGAAGACGATCCCGGCGACCAGTTCGAGCCGGTGGACGGTGGCCTGGACCGGCTCCAGCGGCAGCCCGGTGATCAGTACGTCGCCGTCGAGGCCCCGGGCCGCCATGAGCCGGTAGTCGTCGAGGGCGGAGAGCGCGACCGTGTGCCCCCTGCCGTCGGCCGGAACCGCGGCGAGCCGCCTGCGGTCCTCGGCGGTCAGGGCCACGTCCAGACTGGTGGTGGCCTCGCCGGCGGGGACGACGGCCGCGTTGGTGACCGTGCCGCCGACCAGGCGGGCGCCGAAGGTGCCCGTGGCCTGCCGGCGGGTGTCGCCGTACTCGTCGCCGTCGTGGTCGTCGCGCAGCCGGCCCGGGTGCTCCAGGCTCGCCGGGAACCGGGTCCCGACACCGCCGAGCTGTTCGTCGAGACGGTTGGTGAGGAAGCCGTTCAGCCCGATGACGGCCGCCACGCCGACCGCGGCACAGCTGATCGCCAGCAGCACCACCAGGCCGAGGGTGAGCCGGGCCCGCAGCGTGCGCGGCCCGGGCAGCCGGCCCAGCAGCGGGCGCACGGCCGGGCGCTCAGCCGGGCCGTCGGCCGAACGCGAACGCAGACGCAGACGCAGACGCAGACGCAGACGCAGACGCGGTGTCATCGGCTCACCGGGTCACCGGCTTGAGCACGTATCCCGCCCCGCGCACCGTGTGGATCATCGGCTCGCGGCCCGCGTCCACCTTCTTGCGCAGGTACGAGATGTACAGCTCGACGACATGGGCGCGGCCGCCGAAGTCGTACGACCAGACGCGGTCGAGGATCTGCGCCTTGCTGAGGACGCGCCGCGGGTTGCGCATCAGCAGGCGCAGCAGCTCGAACTCGGTGGGCGACAGCTCGATCAGCTCTCCCGCGCGGGTGACCTCGCGGGCCTCCTCGTCCATGACCAGGTCGCCGACGCTCAGGCGGGGACCGTCCTCCTGGCGGCGGGCGATCCCGGCACGGCGCAGCAGCCCCCGGACCCGGGCGACGACCTCCTCCAGGCTGAAGGGCTTGGTGACGTAGTCGTCGCCGCCCGCCGTGATGCCCGCGATGCGGTCCTCGACGGCGTCGCGGGCGGTGAGGAAGAGCACGCAGACGTCCGGTGTCACCTCGTGCAGGGCGCGCAGCACGGCGAAGCCGTCGGTGTCGGGAAGCATCACGTCGAGGACGACGGCGTCGGGCATCAGTTCCCGGGCCTCGGTGAGGGCGGAGGCGCCGTCGCCGGCGGTGCGCACCCGCCAGCCCTCGTAGCGCAGCGCGCCGGAGAGCACCTCGGCGAGGTCGGGGTCGTCGTCGACGACCAGGACGCGCAGCGGTGTGCCGTCGGGGCGGGTCACGGCCGGGTGGCCGGAGCGGGTGGTGTTCATGGCTCTCACCAGCATCACCCCTGGGGAAGGCGCCCGGCGCCCGTGGCCACTGTGAGTTTCCTCTGAGTCCGCCGTGCGAGGCGCCCGCTCAGAGCGATCTCAGAGGTTCGGCCCGCACAGTGGCGGGCGGAACGGACGGCAGGACGGAAGGACGTACATATGACCACCGTGGACGAGCACCGGGCGGCGACCGCCGTACCACCGGCCGCCCGGCGCTCCCCCGCGGGTCCGGTGCTCGCGCTGCTGTGGGCGGGTGCGTTCGCCGTGCTCGCGCTGTGGTGGTCGGACACCGGTTCCGTGATCGGCGCGGCGGGCTGGCTGACCGGCGCCGGGCGGATCGCCGGGCTGCTGTGCGGGTACACGTGCGCGGTGCTGTTGGGCCTGATGGCGCGCGTGCCGCTGCTGGAGCGGCGGATCGGCTCGGACCGGGTGGCCCGCTGGCACGCCATGGCGGGCCGGTACACGGTCTGCCTGCTGGTGGCGCACGTGGTGCTGATCCTCGCCGGGTACGCGGCCCAGGACCGCCAGTCGGTCCTGCACGAGACGGTGACCGTGATCCTGGACTACCCGGACATGCTGAAGGCGACCGCGGCCACCGTGATCCTGTTCGCGGTCGGCGTCTCCTCGGCCCGCGCCGCGCGCCGCCGGACCAGCTACGAGTTCTGGTACTACGTCCACCTGCTCACGTATGCCGCGGTGTTCCTCGCCTTCGGCCACCAGCTGGCGCTCGGCGACGATTTCAACGGCGCCGCGGTGGCCACGGCCGCCTGGTACGTGCTGTATCTCGGCGTCGCGGCCCTGGTGCTCTGGTTCCGGATCCTGGTACCGGTGCGGCTCAACCGGCGTCACCGGATGCGGGTCGAGTCCGTGCAGCGGGAGGCGCCGGGGGTGTACTCGGTCGTGGTGCGCGGTCTGCGGCTGGACGAGACGGGCGCCCGGGCGGGCCAGTTCTTCCGGTGGCGGTTCCTCGGGGAGGGCATGGGCTGGACGTCGACGCCGTACTCCCTGTCCGCGCCGCCCCGCCCGGACCTGATGCGGATCACGGTCAAGGCGCTCGGCGGGCACAGCGCGGCGGTGTCCCTGCTGCGGCCGGGCACCCGGGTGTGGGCGGAGGGGCCCTACGGGTCACTGACCGCCGACCGGCGCACCGCCGCCAGGTCGCTGCTGATCGCGGGCGGGGTCGGGATCACCCCGCTGCGGGCGCTGTTCGAGACGCTGCCGGGCGAGGTGACCCTGCTGTACCGGGCGCGCACCGCCGAGGACCTCGCCCTGGGCCAGGAGCTGGAGGCGCTGGCGCGCTGGCGGGGCGCGAAGGTGCTCTACGCGCTCAACGGCCCCGACGGGGAGCGCCCCGACCTCTCCGCCGGTGCGCTGCGCTCGGCCGTCACCGATCTGGCCGGGCACGACGTGTACCTGTGCGGTCCGCACTCCTTCGCCCAGGACATGTACCGGGCGCTGCGTGCCGCCGGTGTGCCGGACCGTCGTATCCACCACGAGTCGTTCGAACTGTGAGGCCGTCGTGCACCCGTTGAAGAAGAACCGTCCACTGCGCCGGATCGTGCTGTCCGGAGCCGCCACCGTCTGCGCAACGGTCCTGCTGCTGTCGTTGAAGCCGCACACGAGCACCGCCTTGGCCGTGGCCCCGCCCGCCTCCTCGGCCGACTCCTCCGGCTCCGGTTCATCGGGTTCGTCCGGTTCCGGCTCGTCCGGTTCATCCGGTTCCTCGGGCACGAGGACGGTCACCGGGGAGACCGTCCAGACCCGTTGGGGCCCCGTCCAGGTGCGGATCACCCTGAAGGACGGCAGGCTGACCGAGGTCACCGCGGTCACCTACCCCCAGGAGAACCCACGGGACCAGGAGATCAACAGCTACGCCGTCCCCCAGCTGCGACGGGAGGCGCTGGCGGCACAGAGCGCGGAGATCGACACCGTCTCGGGAGCGACGTACACCAGCGACGGTTACCGCCGGTCACTCCAGTCCGCACTCGACTCCGCAGAAAGCTGAACACTCGGGAGACTCGGCACGTATGTGTGGGCCAAGGGTCAAGTCTCCACGGAGGAACCGTGACCACCACGCTCGCGGGCGGCCGTGCCGCCCGACGCCAGACGATGCGCCGCATCCGTCCGCGCCGCTCCCCTGCCGTCCCCCTGCTGCTCGCCGTATGGGCGGGCGCGATGGGGGTGCTGTGGCTGTGGTGGCACAACACACCGTCGATCGCCGACGACAACAGCAAGATCCTCAACGCGGGCCGGATCACCGGCCTGCTGGCCGGATACCTGATGGCCCTCGTCGTCCTGCAGATGGCCCGGGTCCCCGCGCTGGAGCGCCGGGTGGGCTCCGACCGGGTGGCCCGCTGGCACGCGATGAGCGGCCGCTACACGCTCTCCCTGGTCATCGCGCACGTCTTCCTCACGATGTGGGGCTACGCGCTCCAGGGCGGCAGGACGCTGGGCGACATCGTCCAGCAGACGATCGACTCCATCAACCAGCTGCCGGACATGGGCAAGGCCGCCATCGGCACGGGCCTGCTGGTCGTCATCGGGCTGGTGTCGGTCGGCGGCATCCGCAAGCTGATGCCGTACGACACCTGGTACCACATCCATCTGATGACGTACGCGGCCGTGTTCCTGACGTTCTGGCACCAGATCACCACCGGCAACGACTTCGCCGTGGAGCCGGTCGCCAAGACCGTCTGGTACGCGCTGTACGGCTCGGTCACCGCGCTGGTCCTCTGGTACCGCATCCTCACCCCGATCCGGCTGAACATGCGGCACCGGATGCGGGTCGAGGCGGTCATCGAGGAGACGCCCGGCATCGTGTCGGTGCTGATCGGCGGCAAGAAGCTGCACCGGATGGGCGCGGAGGCGGGACACTTCTTCCGCTGGCGGTTCCTGGCCCCGGGCATGCGCTTCAGCTCGCACCCGTACTCGCTGTCGGCGGCCCCCCGCCCGGACATGCTGCGGATCACCGTCAAGGCGATCGGCGACCACAGCGCCGCGCTGCGCAAGCTGCAGCCCGGAACCCGGGTGTGGGCCGAGGGCCCGTACGGGGCGATGACCGCCTCCCGGCGCAGCCAGGGCAAGGTGCTGCTGGTCGCGGGCGGCGTCGGCATCACCCCGATGCGGGCGCTGTTCGAGACGCTGCCCGGCGCGGCCGGCGACATCACCCTGCTCTACCGCGCCAACACCACCCAGGATCTGGCGCTGTGGGACGAGCTGTCCAAGATCGCCGCCGAGCGTGGCGCACGGCTGATGTACGCGGTCAACAGCCCCGACGGCGAGCGCCCCGACATCTCCGCCGAGACCCTGCGCCGCAAGATCGGGGACATCGAGCGTCACGACGTCTTCATGTGCGGGCCGCCCGGCTTCGCCCAGCAGGTGTACGAGGCACTGCGCGGCGCGGGGGTCCCCGCCCGGCGCATCCACCACGAGTCGTTCGAGATGTGAGCGACGGGAGCCAGGAGCGATGAAGAAGAGCCACCCCCTGCGGCGTATCGTGCTCGCGACCGCCGCCACCGTGTCCGGAATCGTGCTGCTGCTGTCGCTGAAGCCGACGACCGACCCGAACGCCGCGCAGGCCGCCGGCGCGATCCCGCAACAGACGGCCGCGGCACAGGAGTCGGCCCAGGGCGGCGCCGCGGCCGCCGGGTCCGGCACGGTCACCGGACGCGTGGCCCAGACCCAGTACGGCCCCGTCCAGGTGCGCCTGACCATGAGCGGCGGCAAGATCACCAAGGCGGAGGCGGTGCAGGCCCCCAGCGGCGGCACCAGCACCCAGAAGACCGAGCTGGCCGTGCCGAAGCTCAACCAGGAGGCGGTCGCCGCGCAGAGCGCGGACATCGACGCCGTCTCCGGCGCCACGTACACCAGCGCCGGCTACAAGCAGTCCCTCCAGTCCGCCCTGGACCAGGCGAAGGCCGCGGGCGGCTCCGCCGCGGGGAGCAGCACCGGCGGCGGGAGCGGCAACGCGGGCGGCAAGGCCTCGGCCCCGGCCGCGCAGGCCCGCACCGTCACCGGCAGCGTGGCGCAGACCCAGTACGGCCCGGTCCAGGTCCGGATCACGGTCAGCGGCGGCAAGATAACCAAGGCGGACGCGGTGCAGGCCCCCAGCGGCGGCACCAGCAGCCAGAAGACCGCCCTGGCCGTGCCGAAGCTCAACCAGGAGGCGGTGGCGGCCGGCACCGCGGACATCGACGCGGTGTCGGGGGCGACCTACACCAGCACCGGCTACAAGCAGTCCCTCCAGTCCGCCCTGGACCAGGTCGGTGGCTGAGCCGGTGGCCGAGTCGGAGACCGGTTCCGCGCAGGATCCCGCCCCGGTACGGCACGCGGAGGAGGTCATGGGGACCGTCTTCTCCTTCGACGTCCGGGGCGGGGAGCCCGGCGCCGTGCGGGCCGCGCTCGACACGGCCGTCGCCGAACTGCACCGGGCCGACGACGTGTTCAGCACCTACCGCGAGAACAGCGAGCTGTCCCGGCTGGCCCGCGGCGAGCTGTCCGTCGAGGAGTGCACCCCCGAGATGGCCGAGGTGCTGGAGCTGGGCGCGCAGGCGGAACGGCTGAGCGACGGCTGGTTCAGCACCACCTACCAGGGGCGTCTCGACCCTACCGGGATCGTCAAGGGCTGGGCGGCCGAGCGGGCCGCCCGGCGGCTGGCCGTCGTCCCCGGAGTGAGCGGGGTGAGCGTGAACGGCGGCGGTGACGTCCAGCTGTCGGGCACCCCGGGACCGCAGCGGCCGTGGCGCGTGGGGGTGGCCGACCCGCTGCGGCCGGGCGGGCTTGCGGCGGTGATCTCGGCGGCCGGTACCGACCGGCTGGCGGTGGCCACCTCCGGTACGGCCGAGCGGGGCGCGCACATCGTGGATCCGCGCACCGGGCGTTCGGCGGTGACCGACCTGGTGGCCGTGACCGTGGTCGGCCCCTCGCTGACCTGGGCCGACTGCTGGGCCACGGCCGCCTTCGCGATGGGCTCGCGCCAGGCGCTGGCCTGGCTGGAGGACCTGCCGGGGGTGGAGGCGCTGCTGATCACGGCCGGCGACGAGGTGCGGTGCACCGGGGGGCTCGCGGCCCGGCTGGGCTGAGCGCCCCGCGAACTCGGAACCCGGCTGCGGACGGCAGCCGGGTCAGTGGCCGTTCTGCGCCAGCCGCAGCAGATGGTCGGCCAGCGCCTGCCCCCCGGTCGGGTTCCGGCTGATCAGCATCAGGGTGTCGTCGCCGGCGATGGTGCCCAGGATGTCGTGCAGTTCCGCCTGGTCGATCGCCGAGGCCAGGAACTGCGCCGCCCCCGGCGGGGTACGCAGGACCACGAGGTTGGCGGAGGCCTCCGCGGAGATCAGCAGCTCCTGGGACAGGCGCCGCATCCGCTCCTCCTTCGCCGACTCCCCCAGCGGGGCGCGCGGGGTGCGGAAGCCGCCCTCGCTGGGAACCGCGTAGATCAGGTCGCCGTCGTTGTTGCGGATCTTCACCGCGTTGAGCTCGTCCAGGTCCCGGGAGAGCGTCGCCTGGGTGACGGTCAGCCCGTCGTCGGCGAGGAGCTTCGCCAACTGGCTCTGGGAGCGCACCGGTTGCCGGTTGAGAATGTCGACGATCCGGCGGTGGCGGGCGGTGCGGGTCTGCGGTACGGCCGGCCCCCCGGTCTGGTCGTGGTCCTGCGCCTGGCTCATCGTCGTCTCATTCCCCGGATCATCCGTCCCCCTTGGCCACGTCCAGGATGCCGGGCATCGCCCCGAGCAGCGCGTCCACGTCGTCGTCGCCGAGGTTCAGCGCCGGCATCAGCCGTACGACATCGGGTGCGGGCGCGTTCACGAGGAGACCGGCGTCCTGGGCCGCCTGCTGCACCTGCTGCGCGAGCGGCTCGGTGAGCACGATACCCAGCAGGAGTCCGGCGCCCCTGACGTGGTCGATCAACGGGTGGCCGAGCGACTCGATCCCGGCGCGCAGCCGCTCGCTCTGGTTCTTGACGTTCTGCAGGAGGCCGTCCGCGGTGATCGTGTCGAGGACGGCGAGTCCGGCCGCGCAGGCGACGGGGTTGCCGCCGAAGGTCGTGCCGTGGTGTCCGGGGCGCAGCAGTTCGGCGGCGCGCCCGAAGGCGACGGTCGCGCCGAGCGGCAGCCCGCCGCCCAGGCCCTTGGCGAGGGTGACGACGTCGGGCAGGACACCCTCGTGGGCCTGGTACTCGAACCAGTGGCCGGTGCGGCCGATGCCGGTCTGCACCTCGTCGAGGACCAGCAGCGCGCCGGTGGCGGCGGTGATCGCCCGGGCCGCCTTCAGATATCCGGCGGGCGGGACGACGACACCGTTCTCGCCCTGGATGGGCTCGATGACGACCAGCGCGGTCTCCTCGGTCACCGCGGCGGCCAGCGCCTGCGCGTCGCCGTAGGGCACGTGGGTGACGTCGCCGGGCAGCGGCAGGAACGGCTCCTGCTTGCCGGGCTGGCCGGTGAGCGCGAGCGCGCCCATGGTGCGGCCGTGGAAGCCGCCCTGGGTGGCGACCATGCGGGTCCGCCCGGTCAGCCGGCCGATCTTGAAGGCGCCCTCGTTGGCCTCGGCGCCGGAGTTGCAGAAGTAGACCTTGCCGTCCCGGCCGAAGTGCTGGAGCAGCCGTTCGGCGAGGGCGACGGGCGGTTCGGCGACGAAGAGGTTGGAGACATGGCCGAGGGAGGCGATCTGCCTGCTGACGGCCTCGACGACCGCGGGGTGGGCGTGGCCGAGCGCGTTGACCGCGATGCCGCCGACGAAGTCGACGTACTCCTTGCCGTCGGCGTCCCACAGCCGGGTGCCCGCGCCGCGTACGAGGGGGAGTCGCGGGGTGCCGTAGTTGTTCATGAGGGCGCCCTGCCACCGCTGGGTGAGGTCCTCGTTGGCGGTCATGTGGGGTCCCCCTCCTCGTCGGGCACGACCATCGTGCCGATTCCTTCGTCCGTGAAGATCTCCAGCAGGATCGAGTGCTGGACGCGGCCGTCGATGACGCGGGCGGTGGTGACGCCGTTGCGTACGGCGTGCAGGCAGCCCTCCATCTTCGGCACCATGCCGGAGGACAGCTCCGGCAGGAGTTTCTCGAGCTGGGACGCGGTGAGGCGGCTGATCACCTCGTCGCTGTTCGGCCAGTCCTCGTACAGTCCCTCGACGTCGGTGAGGACCATGAGGGTCTCGGCGCCCAGTGCCGCAGCGAGTGCCGCAGCCGCCGTATCAGCATTGACGTTGTAGACATGTCCGTCGTCCTGGCTCCGGGCGATCGAGGAGACGACCGGGATGCGGCCGTCGGCGAGGAGCGCCTCGATGGCGCCCGTGTCGATCGCGGTGATCTCGCCCACCCGCCCGATGTCGACCGGCTCGCCGTCGATCTCGGGCCGGTGCCTGGTGGCGGTGATGGTGTGCGCGTCCTCGCCGGTGAGGCCGACGGCGAGCGGGCCGTGCTGGTTGAGCAGTCCGACGAGCTCGCGCTGGACCTGCCCGGCCAGCACCATGCGTACGACGTCCATGGCGTCCTCGGTGGTGACCCGCAGGCCCGCCTTGAACTCGCTGACGATGCCGTGCCGGTCGAGGGCCGCGCTGATCTGGGGGCCGCCGCCGTGCACGACGACCGGCTTGAGGCCGGCGTGGTGCAGGAACACGATGTCCTGCGCGAACGCGGCCTTCAGCTGCTCGTCGATCATGGCGTTGCCGCCGAACTTGACGACGACGGTCTTGCCGTTGTGCCGGGTCAGCCAGGGCAGCGCCTCGATGAGGATCTCGGCCTTGGGCAGGGCGGTGTGTTTGCGTGTGGTGCTCATGAGCTGTACGCGCTGTTCTCGTGGACGTAGTCCGCGGTGAGGTCGTTGGTCCAGATGGTGGCGGTCTCGGAGCCGGCCGCGAGGTCGGCGACGATGTGCACCTCGCGGTAGCGCATGTCGACCTTGTCGCGGTCCTCGCCGACGCCGCCGTCCTTGCACACCCAGACGCCGTTGATGGCGACGTTCAGCCGGTCGGGCTCGAAGGCGGCGGAGGTGGTGCCGATGGCGGACAGCACGCGTCCCCAGTTGGGGTCCTCGCCGTGGATGGCGCACTTGAGGAGGTTGTTGCGGGCGATGGAGCGGCCCACCTCGACGGCGTCCTCCTCGGTCGCGGCGTTGACCACCTCGACCTTGATGTCCTTGCTGGCGCCCTCGGCGTCCCGGATGAGCTGCTGTCCGAGGTCGTCGCAGACGGCCCGGACGGCCTCGGCGAACTCCTCGTACGGCGGGGTGATCCCGGAGGCGCCGGAGGCGAGCAGCAGCACGGTGTCGTTGGTGGACATGCAGCCGTCGGAGTCGACGCGGTCGAAGGTCGTACGGGTCGCGGCGCGCAGGGCCCGGTCCAGTACGTCGCTGCCGAGGTCGGCGTCGGTGGTCAGGACGACGAGCATGGTGGCCAGGCCGGGGGCGAGCATGCCCGCGCCCTTGGCCATGCCGCCGACGGTCCAGCCGTCCCGGGAGACGACGGACGTCTTGTGGACGGTGTCGGTGGTCTTGATGGCGATGGCGGCCTTCTCGCCGCCGTGCGGGCCGAGTTGGGCGACCGCCTTGTCGACGCCGCGCAGCAGCTTGTCCATGGGCAGGAGGACGCCGATCAGGCCGGTGGAGCAGACGGCGATCGTGCCGGCCGCGTGGCCGCCCGTCTCGTCGTACCCGGCGCTGTTGAGCGACTCGGCGACCTTCTCGGCGGTCGCGTGCGTGTCCTGGAAGCCCTTCGGTCCCGTGCAGGCGTTGGCGCCGCCCGAGTTCAGGACGACGGCGGTCAGTTCACCGCCCTTGAGGACCTGCTCGGACCACAGCACCGGCGCGGCCTTCACGCGATTGGAGGTGAAGACGCCCGCGGCGGCAAGGCGGGGCCCGGTGTTGACCACCAGGGCCAGGTCCGGGTTGCCGTTCTCCTTGATCCCGGCGGCGATGCCCGCCGCCGTGAATCCCTTGGCTGCCGTGACGCTCACGGTGCGACTCCGATCGTGGAAAGCCCGGTGGTCTCGTCGAGTCCCAGGGCGATGTTCATGCTCTGGACGGCACCGCCCGCGGTGCCCTTGGTCAGGTTGTCGATGGCGCTGATCGCGATGATGCGGCCCGCTGCCTCGTCGTACGCGACCTGCACCTGAACAGCGTTGGAACCGTAGACGGACGCCGTGGCGGGCCAGCGGCCCTCGGGGAGCAGATGGACGAAGGGCTCGTCGGCGAAGGCCTTGGTGTAGGCGGCGCGCACCGACTCGGCGGTGACGCCCGGCCGGGCCTTGGCGCTGCACGTGGCGAGGATGCCGCGGGGCATCGGCGCGAGGGTCGGGGTGAAGGAGACGGTGACCGGCTCGCCCGCGGCCGCGGCCAGGTTCTGGATCATCTCGGGGGTGTGCCGGTGGCCGCCGCCGACGCCGTAGGGCGTCATCGAGCCCATGACCTCGCTGCCCAGCAGGTGCGCCTTGGGCGCCTTGCCCGCGCCGGAGGTGCCGGAGGCGGCGACGATCACGGCCTCGGTCTCGGCCAGCCCGGCGGCGTACGCGGGGAACAGCGCGAGGGTGGCGGCGGTCGGGTAGCAACCGGGCACCGCGATGCGCTTGGACCCCTCCAGCGCGGCGCGGCCACCCGGAAGTTCGGGGAGGCCGTAGGGCCAGGTGCCGGCGTGCGCGGAGCCGTAGAACCGCTCCCAGTCGGCCACGTCCTTGAGCCGGAAGTCGGCGCCCATGTCGACCACGAGGACGTCCGGGCCGAGCCGTTCGGCGACGGCGGCGGACTGTCCGTGCGGCAGGGCGAGGAAGACGACGTCGTGCCCGGCGAGAATCTCGGGCGTGGTCGCGGCCAGGACGCGGTCGGCCAGCGGCAGCAGGTGCGGCTGGAGCGCGCCGAGCCGCTCGCCCGCGTTGGTGTTGCCGGTCAGGGCGCCGATCTCGATCTCGGGGTGCGCGAGGAGGAGGCGCAGGACCTCTCCGCCCGCGTATCCACTCGCTCCGGCCACCGCTGCTCGTACCGCCATGTCACCCTCCTCCTGGATGGCATGACTATACGTATCGCTGCACGTTTATGCAATCTCTCTGACGGCGCTCCTCCCGGCGTCCCGGACGGCACCCGCGCCGGGATCCGCCTCGAGATCCGCTCCGGGATCCGTGACGGCGGGCCCGCCGGGCGACATGACCCAGCGGGAGACCACGAACGTCACCGGGACCGCCGCCATGGACGCGGCGAGCGGGGCGAAGCGGCTCCCCTGGTGCAGGACGTCGACGATCACGTACACGCCCGCCGTGGTGATCAGGAAATTGGCCGCATTCGTCAACGGGAACAGCAGGAATTTCCGCCAGGTCGGTCGGGTCCGATAGGTGAAGCGCGCATTCAGAAAGAAAGAACCGGTCATGCTCAGTAAAAATGCAAACACATGAGCGGCCAGATAGGGCAAGGAGAGAAGAAACAGAAGGTAAAAACCGTAGTACGTGGCAGTGTTGATCACACCGATCACGGCGAAGGTGATGATCTGCCGGCGCACGGGCCGCGGTCTCTGGTCGGGTGTCACGGAATCAGGTCTTCCACTCGTCGTACGTTGGTCGCCTTCACCAGGAAGTGCGGGCGCCGCTTCACCTCGTAGTAGATCCGGCCCGTGTACTCCCCGATGACCCCCAGCATGGTCATCTGGACCCCGGCGAGCGCCGTGACGGCGGTGATGACCGTGACATAGCCGGGCGTCTGCACGCCGTTGACCAGCGCCGCGCCCACGATCCACGCCGTGTACAGCCCGGCGCACAGCAGCAGGGCCATGCCGAGGTAGAGAGCGGCCCGCAGCGGCCGGTTGTTGAACGACAGCAGTCCGTCGATCCCGTAGTTGAGCAGGCCCCGCAGACTCCACGAGCTGCGGCCGTGCTCGCGCACCGCGTTCTCGTACTCGAAGGTGGTGGCGGCGAACCCCACCCAGGCGAACAGACCCTTGGAGAAGCGGTTGTACTCGCTGAGCGCCAGGACCGCGTCCACCACCCGGCGGGACAGCAGCCGGAAGTCCCCCGCCCCGTCCACGAGCTCGACGTCGACGAGCCGGTTGACGAACCGGTAGTACAGCCGGGCGGTGACGGTGCGCAGCATCTTGTCGCCGCTGCGGGTGCGCTTGGCGATGACCTGGTCGAAGCCCTGTTCGCGCAGGTCCACCATGCGGGTGATCAGTTCGGGCGGATGCTGGAGATCCGAGTCCATGACGACCACGCAGTCCCCCGATGCGTGGTGCAGACCGGCCAGCAGCGCCGCCTCCTTGCCGAAGTTCCGGCTGAAGGAGACGTACCGTACGCGCGAGTCCTGGGCCGCCAGCCGCATCAGGACGGCCAGCGTACGGTCGCGGCTGCCGTCGTCGACGTACACGAACTCCATGTCGTGACCGCGTGGCAGGAGCTCCTCCGCGACCCGCTGGACGTGGTCGTGGAAGCGCTCGATGACGTCTTCCTCGTTGTAGCAGGGTGCGACGATCGAGATGAGCATGGTTCTTCTCCCCCTGTGGCGCGGTGTCAGAGCACCACTCGTGCGTCGGTGCGGTCGGATGGCCGGGTGGTCGTCGAAGGTGTCCTCGCACGCCGTCCGCGGACGGCGGTGAGCACACCGAGCAGGGTCAGCGCCAACAGCGACACTCCCCCGGCCGCGGCGCCCAGGCGCAGCCCGGGCGGATGGAACGTGCAGGTGAGGCTGGTCGAGGTGCCGTCGAGCGGGACGGCGATCAGGCCGTGGAAGCTCTCGGCGGGTACGGCGTCGGCGGCACCCGTGGCGCAGCGCCAGCCGGCGATCCGCGGGGCCGCCAGGACCGCGGTCCCGCGGCTGCCCGCGGGGAGCACGGCCCGGACGGTGCCGTCGGAGACGGTCACCTCGGTGGCGCCGGTCGCCGTGAGACGTTCGACCGCGGTGCGCAGCCGGGCGGTGTCCAGGCAGCCGACCGCGCCGTCCGGGACGGTGCTCGTCGCGTCCGGGGACAGCTCGATCGTGAGGTGTCCGGACGCGGGCACCCGGCCGAGGCGCTGCATGGAGGCGATCGCGGTGGCGAGGTGGTCGGAGCGGAAGCGGCCGGTCGGGGCCGTCTCCGGGGCACCGGCCAGGCGGGCGGTGCCCGAGAAGTGCGGTGCCCACAGATAGATCTCGCTGCCGGGCCGGCAGCGGGCGGTGATCGCCGGCCGCGGCCCGGTGGCCCCGGCGGCGAGCGTCCCGAGGCGCACGCCGCCGCCGCGGGGCGCCACCGGGCCGGCGGCGGTGCGCACGGTCAGGCGGGGCACGGTGTAGACGCGGGTGCCGAGCAGCAGTTCCTGGTTGCGGTACGGGGACGGGCCGAAGCCGGGCCGGTCCGCGCCGGTGCCGGACGGCCGCACGGTGACCAGCGGCGGCACCGGCTGCCGGGACACGGTGGTCCGGCTGCCGTCCCGGGGGAACCGCTTCTGGTCCGGGTCGGGCGGGGAGTGCACCCGGGCGCCGACGGAGAAGATCGCGTCCGTGACGGCGTTGTCCAGGCTCTGCAGGTTGCGGCCCCGGGAGGTCCAGCCGCCCCCGAGCGCGGTGAGGGTGCGGCTGAGGACGTCGGAGGTGAGGCTGCTGTAGTACGGGGCGCCCTGGCCGCCCACCTCCATCGGGTCGTTGCCGGCAGTCTGCTCCCGGCCCGGATCGGTGCGGTAGCGGGGCCAGCCGTCGGCCGCGGCGATCAGCTCCGCCTGGGTCTGCCGACGGGCGCCCCAGGGGCTGTGGTCGTCCATGCGGGTGGCCCGCGACCGCGTGGCCACGGCGGAGGTGGCGGCGGCCTCGCCGAACTGCCCGCCGAGCAGCAGGACCGCGGCCAGCCCGGCGAGGACGGCGCGACGGCGGCCGCCGTCCCGGTGCGCAGTGCCGGCCGAACCGTCCGTGCGGTACGTGCGGTCCGCGCGGCCCAGCAGGGCCAGGCCGGTCAGTGCCGCCAGGGCGGCGAGCACGGCGATCGGCAGGGTGAAGGAGTGGTGGGCGGGTTCGCTGCCGGCCGCCACGGCCATGACCAGGGCGAGCAGCCCGGCCGCCGCGAGCAGCGCGCGCGGACCGGGAGGACCGTAGGAGAGCGAGGTCCAGGCGGCGATCACCAGCAGCCCGCACAGCACGAAGGCCTGGCGGTACGCGCTGCCCTGCGGGGTGGCGAAGGCGTGCCAGACCAGATGGGTCGGCCCCCAGCGCATCGACAGGGTCATCGCCACCACCAGCAGCGTCCACGCGGCGCGCACCCGCCGGGGCACCGCCCGGTGGAAGGGCAGGGCGAGGGCGAGCAGCAGGGCCGCGGTGCCCACGTAGACGGCCGGGCTGCTGAAGCTGTACGACGTCGGCAGCAGGTGGGCCAGCAGGTACTCGAACGCCAGCGGCCGGAACTCGGTGACCCGGCCCGGATAGGCGTGTCTGGTCCCGAAGTACACGACGGTCACCAGCGGCGCGGCCAGACCGATGCCGAGCACGGTGCTGCGTACCGCCCGGCCCGCGGCCGCGAGCAGCTGCCGCGGCGGGAGGCCGCAGAGCGACAGCCGCAGCAGCAGCACCAGACCGGCGCCGAGGGTGGCCATGTACGCCGTGTAGAAGTTGGCGATCCAGGCGAGGGCCACGACCAGCGCCCCGAGCACCGGCCGCCGTCCGTGCAGCGCCCATTCGCCGACCAGGCACAGCAGCGGCAGGGCGATGAGACCGTCGAGCCACATCGGGTTGACCGTGGCCATCAGCACGCTCCAGCCGCACAGGGCGTAGGAGGCGCCGAGCAGTCCCGCGGCCCACCAGCGGCCGGGCCGCAGGGCGAGCAGCAGCCAGGCCATGGCCGCACCGGCGCAGGCCGTCTTCAGCACGGTGATCACGTACACCGCGAGGTCGATCTCGTCCCGCGGGAAGACCGCCACGAGCAGGGCGAACGGGCTGCTCAGATAGGTGCCGAGGTCGGGCAGGAAGCTGGCGCCGAACCCGGACCGCCAGTTCATCAGCAGGCCGCCGTCGGCCCGGCCGTGCAGCAGGTCCCACAGGTACGCGTGGAACGGCACGTACTGGTTGCCCAGGTCGCTGACGTTGCGGGGGCGCGGTCCGAAGGGGTAGCTGCGCGCCACGATGTCGGCGGCGCAGGACACGAGGACCGTGATGGCCGCGGCGAGCAGGGCGGCTGCCTGTTCCGGCCGGACGGCCGGGCGGGGCGGCCGGAGCCGGACACGGAACCGGGGCGTCCGGCCGGACCGCGGTGGGGCGGACGGCGCGGGTGCGGTCGGCGGCGCCGGGGGGACGGTCGGTTTCACGCCTTGCTCCGGAATGGACGGCTCCGCGTGTTCCTGTGAGGAATGCCACACGAAGGAGCGGTAAGCAAAGTCGAGTGTTCCATTGTTCGCAGACCCCCCGGGGAAGCGGCACGCATGACGTCTCGTCCAGGGGCGTCACTTCCCCCGCATTATTGATTCGCCGCCTTAGACGGGCCTGGATTCCGAATGGTTGTGCCGTGTACGGGAATTGATGAAGTTCCCTTCGGAAACGGCCACAGGCCACACGAACAGCCCGGTTAACTCCGAGAGAACACCTGGGTAATGGAATTCGTCCTGCATGCAATTGCGGGGTTGAAGGCCGGGATTACGGGGGGGAGATGGAGGGCCGCGACTGCGAGACGGAGGGCCCTGGTGCGCGGCTCGGCTTGACCTGGAGCGCGCTCCAACTCCTACGGTCTCCGCCATGAACCCGAACAGCACCCGTGAAGAGCGTTTCGCCCATGGCCTGGAGGTCCTGAAGAGGGTCGACGGCGAGGCCGGGCAGCGGGTCGTCGACGCGCTCGACGACGTCAGCCCCGAGCTCGGCCACCAGGTCGTCTCCTGGGCCTTCGGCGAGATCTACGACCGGCCCGGACTCGTCCCGCGGGACCGCCAGTTGGTGACCCTGGGTGTCCTGACCGCGCTCGGCGGCTGCGAGGCGCAGCTCGACGTGCATGTGAACGCGGCCCTGAACGTGGGCCTCACGCCTGAGCAGATCACCGAGGCGCTGCTGCACGCGGCCGTCTACTGCGGTATGCCCCGGGCGCTGAACGCGACCTTCGCCGCGAAGAAGGTGTTCGCCGAGCGTGGGCTGCTGCCGCTGGGGCAGCAGCCCACCGGTGCGCCGGCTACCTCCGCCTGATCCGCAGGAAGGTGACGGAGTCCGCGGGGAAGGTGTACGTGAACCGGTCGGCGACGCCGGTGAGGATCGACGTCACCGGCGCCACCTCGGTCCGCGTCTCGGTGTTCACCGCGTCGGGGGCGGCGGCCAGCGTGGTCACCCGGGCCCTGTCCGCCACCCGGGCGCCGCCGAGGTCGATCGCCGTACGGGCAGCCGAGGAGCGGGCGTTGACGACCTTGACGATCAAATCACCGGTCCGCCGGTCCTCGGTGACGACCTGCCGGAACGGCTCGGCCGGCTTGTCGTCGGTGAAGCTGCCCCACACCTCGCCGTCGAGGTAGAGGGTCACCTGGCGGCCCCGCACCTTGATGCCGACGTCGTAGGTGCGACCGGTCTCGATGGTCCCGGGCTTGGCGATCAGCGTCGACTTGCCGCCGTCCACGGCCTGTTCGACGGCGCTGGTGGTGTTGTTCCAGCCGCCGAGGTTCCACCAGTAGTAGTTGCCGGTGTCCTGGACGCCGAAGGCGACGAGGAAGCCCTCCTTGCCGGACTTCTTGGTGGCCTGCACGCTCAGGTCGTAGTCGTGCCAGGCGGTATCGCCCGCCGAGACCATGGTGTTCTCCGCGGTCACGTCGCTCTGGACGTACTGGCCGTCCTGGACGCTCCAGCTGCCGCCGCCGGTGTGGGTCCACCGGGAAGCGTCCTGACCGAAGTCGTCGTCGAGCAGGGTCGTGCCGTCCGCGCCGGTCACCCGCACGTCGTCGTAGGCGGCCGTCGTCGCCCAGGTCGACAGGCCGACGGCGCCCGCGATGGGGCCGCTGACGGAGGGTGTGGTGGAGGCGGTGCTGGGCACCACGCGGTCGCCGACGTTGGTCATGAACAGCTTCTGGACCTCGTAGTTGGCCGAGCCCCAGGACGCCTGGTTGTTGAACCAGACCAGGTCGGGGCTCCACTGGACGTAGTCCTCGTTGGCGAGCAGCGGTGCGTAGGAGGCGAGTTGAACGATGTCCGCGTTGCGTTCCAGGCCGGTCATGTATGCGGCTTCGGCGAGTCCGTTCTTGAAGGCGTTGCCTCCGGAGGCGTACTCGCCGAGGAACACCTTCGGGCCGCCGCGGTCGTAGGTGTCGTAGCGGTCGTTGTTCTGGAGGAACCACTGCGGGCTGTTGTAGTAGTGCTCGTCGACCAGGGCGACACCGGCCTCCCGGTTGAGCCGCCAGGCCGTGTCGAAGGTCGTACCGGCGTCGTCCGGGCCGGAGTTGGAGACGAGGGTGATGTCCGGGTAGGCGGCCGCGACGGCGGCGCGGAACTCCTTGAACCGGGCGAAGAACTCGGCCGGGAGGTTCTCCTCGTTGCCGACCTCGATGTGGGTGAGGCGGAAGGGCCGGGGGTGACCCATCCGGGCACGCAATCCGCCCCAGGTCGAGGTCACCGGACCGTTGGCGAACTCGATGAGGTCGAGGGTGTCCTGGATGTGCCGCCGGAGCAGGGCGTCGTCGTCGACGGCCCGGTTCTGGCCGCACCCGGTCACCAGGGCGGGCACGACGGGCAGCGGCATCGCGCCGACGTCCTCGGCGAGCCGGAAGTACTCGTAGTAGCCGAGTCCGTAACTCTGGTTGTAGCCCCAGAAGTTGGCGTTGGTGGCGCGCTGCTCGACCGGGCCGACGGTGTCCTTCCACTGGTAGGAGCGGGCCCGCTGCCAGCCGGAGGCCTCGCTGTAGTCCTGCATCGAGCCGGTGTTGACCAGGCAGCCGCCGGGGAAGCGCACGAAGCCCGGGTGCAGGGCGGCGATCTTCTCGGCGAGGTCCTTGCGCAGGCCGTTGGGCTCGTGCCTGTAGGTGTCGCGCGGGAACAGCGACACCATGTCGAGGGCGGCGGCGCCGGTGGAGGCCACGGCGAGCCGGCCGGTGCTGCTGGTGCGGCTCGCGGTGAACGTGGCGGTGTACTTGGCCCAGCCGCCCCGGGCGGCCACCCGGCGGGCGGGCGCCAGCGTGCCGTCGGCGTCCTGGAGGGAGACGGTGAGCGTGCTGCCGCTGTCACTGCGGGCCCAGACCGAGAAGTCGTACCTGCGGCCCTCCCGCACGCTGACGCCGGTGTTGTAGCCCGCGTTCGTGACTGCCGAACCAGGGCTCATCGAGAGGTAGTTGCGGTTGCGCTCGGCCAGGCGGCCGGCGTCGTCGACGACCTGGGCGCCACCGGTGACCGTCCAGGAGGTGAGCGGCGTGTAGGACCGGTTGTCGGTGCTGGAGTACTCGAACGAGCGGTTCTGCACGAGTTCGGCGTACAGCCCGCCGTCGGCGGCGCGGTTGATGTCCTCGAAGAAGACGCCGTACATCGTGTCGGCGATCTTGGCGCCCCGGGCGGCCGGGTCGACGGTGATCGCGTAGTCGGTGACGTCCTCGGCGTGCGCGGATGCGGGAAGCCCGGCCGAGGCCAGCAGTAAGGCGACGGCGGCGAGGCCGAGCCGCCGCCAGGTACGGATGGTGCGTGACATGGACACTCCGCGACTCTGTAGGAGTTGTGAGCTGTGCGAGTTGCGAGCTGTGCGAGTTGCGTTGTTCGACATTGCGAACACTGGTCAGCACTTCGAACGGCACCCTAGGGAGGAGGCATGAGCGCGTCAATGGGACGTGCGGTGGCTCCCGGGGCGGGGCTGCCGGGGCGGGGCTGCCGGACACCGGCGGCCAGGACATAGGGTCGAGGCCATGGATGTGCTGCTTCCCTACCTGGTCACGGCCGGCTGTCTGGCGGTCGTCCTGGGGCTGTTCACCCGGCTGGCCCGGCGGATACGACGGCGCGGCACCGCCGGTGCGGGTCTGGCGGCGGCGCTGGCCTCGTACGAGGAGGCGTTCCGCGCCACGAGCCATGCCGCGCACCACGAGATCCAGGCCCAGGCGCGGCGCAGAGCGCCCGCCGACTCGCCGGACGGATGGCGGCGGCGCCGGCCGAGGGGGCGGGGCTGACATGGGCGGCTCCCAGCGCGAGCCCGACGCGCCTGACGCGCCGGGCGGCTCGCGGCCCGTGCCCGATGGGCCCGACACGCCCGACGGCTTCCGGCCCGTGCCCGATGTGCTGGCTCACCTGGCCGGGCACTGGCGGGTGACCCGCACCGTGCGGGATCTCGCCGGGGGCGAGGAGGGCCGCTTCGAGGGGGTCACCGGCTTCGGCCCGCTGGACGGCGGCGGACTGCTGCACCGGGAGACGGGCCGGTTCGTCTGGCGGGGCGTCTCCCGGCCCGCCGAGCGGACCCTGCGGTTCCTGCCGGGCACGGCACCGGGCACGGCGGACGTACGGTTCGCGGACGGGCGGCCCTTCCATCACCTGGACCTGACGTCCGGACGGTACGTGGCCGACCACCCCTGTGCCGCCGACTTCTACCGCGGCGAGTTCACCGTCCGGGACGGGGACCACTGGCGGACGGTCTGGCGGGTCGGCGGCCCCGCGAAGGACCTCGTGCTGACGACCGACTACGTACGCCTGCCGGGCGACTACGTCATCCGCGAGGGCTGAGCGGCCGTGGAGTCGAAGCGCAGGTGCCAGCGGCCCGCGCGGCCGCTCACGGTGATCGCCGACAGGGACCGGACGTCCATGTTCCAGTACGTCGAGGGCGGCGCCTGCAACGCGTACACCAGGGCCGCGCGGATCACGGAGGGCTCGGCGACGGCGACGATGCGGCCGCCGTCCTCGACCGGACGGGTGTCCAGCCAGCCGCCGACCCGGGAGATGAAGGCGAGCAGCGGCTCACCGCCGTGCGGGGCGGAGCGCGGGTCGGCGAGCCAGGCGTCCACGGACTGCGGTTCCCGGGCCATCGCCTCGCCGATGGTCAGCCCGCGCCAGCGGCCCATGTCGCAGTCCCGCAGGGCGAGCTGGACGAGCGGCGCGTAGCCGAGGGCGTCCCCGGTGGCACGGCTGCGCGGGTTCGGCGAGCAGTAGCGCAGATCGGCGGCGGCGAGCGGCAGCAGTTCGCCGGCCACCCGCTGCACCTCCTGCCAGCCCGCCTGGTCCAGCGGCCGGTCGTCGTCGAAGCGCTCGGCGAGCAACGGGGAGCTGCGCGCGGCTGCGACGAAAGTGACCCGAAGTGCCATGCGGCGATCGTGAGCCGCATGGGCCCACCGGTCAAGGGTTCCCGCCCGTGCGTTACCGGCGGTGCATCATCTTTTACCCGAGGGTCGGGATCTGCCGGGCAAGTCGCACCAAAACTTCACTCGAAGGTAAGGACCATCCACCGGTCGGGGACGTCCAGCGCCCGGAATCCCACCTTCTCGTAGACCCCGTGGGCGTCGTGGGTGGCCAGCAGCAGGCGGCGCAGCCCGTACGGCCGCAGGTGCTCGCGCACGGCGGCCACCAGGGCCGTGCCGATCCCCTTGCCCCGCACCGACGCGTGCACGTACACGTCGCACAGCCAGGCGAAGGTCGCCCGGTCGGTGACGACTCGGGCATAAGCCACCTGTTCGCCGGAAACCGTGTCGTACACGCCGAAATTGAGCGATCCGGCGACGGCGCGCTCGTGCTTCTCCCGCGACCGTCCGATCGCCCAGTACGCGTCGGTGGACAGCCAGTGGTGCACGCGCTCGACGTCGACGCGGTCCGGGTCCGTGGAGAGCTCGTACCCCTCGACGAGACCCCGGGGGTCGGGCGAGGCGGACGGGGCGGAAGTGTCGCTGAGGTCGGTCATGGCGGGATCCTCACAGCTCAGCCGCCGCGTGTCGAAGGGTTTGCGGAGGCCGGGAGCACCTCGTCGCAGGCCGCGCGCAGCCGCCGTACCCCCTCGGTGATCTCCCCGGTGCCCGCGACGGCGGCGAAGCTCAGCCGCAGGTGTCCGGCCGGGGGTTCGGCGCTGAAGTACGGACGGCCGGGGGTCAGCGCGACGCCCGCGCGCAGGGCCGCGGCGGTCAGGGCCGCCTCGTCGGTGCCGTCGGGCAGGCGCAGCCACAGGTGGTAGCCGCCGGACGGAACGTGCGGCAGGGCGAGTTCGGGCACGGTCAGGCGCAGGGCGGTGGTCATCGCCTCCCGGCGGGCCCTCAACTCCGCTGAGATCGCGCGGAGATGACGCGGCCAGGCAGGCGATCCGACGAGTTCCAGGGCGGCTTCCTGAAGCGGCCGGGGGACGAAGAAGCTGTCGACGACCTGGATGGCGCGCAGTCGTTCCAGGACCGGGCCGCGCGCGGCCAGGGCGCTGACCCGGAAGCTGGGCGAGGTGGCCTTGGTGAGCGAGCCGACGTGCACCACGACGCCGTCCGGGTCGTCCGCGGCGAGCGGCCGCGGCAGCTCACCGGCGTCCTCGTGCACGAGCCGGCGCACGAAGTCGTCCTCGACGACGAACGCGCCGGCCTTGCGGGCGATGCCCAGCACCTCGCCGCGGCGGGCGGGGGCGAGCACGGCGCCGGTCGGGTTCTGGAACAGCGGTTGGCAGACGAGGAGGCGGGCGCCGGTGGCCCGGAAGGCGTCGGCGAGCAGGTCCGGCCGCACCCCGTCCGCGTCCACCGGGACGGGCACCGGGCGCAGGCCCGCCGCGCGGGCGATGGCCAGCATCCCGGGGTAGGTGGGCGACTCCACGAGCACGGGGGCGCCGGGGGGCGCCAGCGCGCGTAGCGCGGTGGTCAGCGCCGCCTGGCCGCCCGCGGCGACCAGTACCTCGGCGGCCGTGACCGACCCGCCGATGTCCCGGGCGAACCACTCGCGCAGTTCCGGCAGCCCTTCCATGGGCGGCCGCCCCCATGCCCCGGGGCGGCGCCCGGCGCGCGACAGGGCCGCGGCCATGGCCCGCTCGGGCTGGAGCGTGGGATGCAGATAGCCGCCGTTGAACTCGATCACTCCGGGCGGCGGCGCGGCGAGCGAGACGGTGACCCCGGCGGCGTCCACCGTGCGCGGTACGAGGTCGGCGGCGCCGTCCGCGCTGAGGGCGACCTCCTGCCAGGAGGTGTCGCCGACGGACGCCGCACCGGTGCGCGGGCGCGCCCGGAACGCGCCCGCGCCGGGCCGGGTGACCACCAGCCCCTCGGCGGCGAGCTGGGCGAGGGCGCGCGAGACGGTCACCGGACTGACCCGGAACCGCTCCACGAGCGCCCGGCTCGACGGCAGCTTTCCACCCGGAGAGTAGCGGTCGAGCTCTCTTCGCAGCCGTTCCGCCAGTTCTCCTACGCTGCTACGCTCATACATGAGAGCACAGAGTAGCGCTACTGCCTCGACCCGGATAGCGGTCGGCACCCCCACCCCGGACGGCACCTCCACCGGCACCCCCACCCTCGGTCACCCCGCCCCGGGTTCCGCCGCGGGCCCGGCGCAGGCCGCGCTCGGTGTCGTCGCCTTCTCCCTCACCTTCCCGGCCACCGTCTGGGGCCTGGAGGGCTTCGGGCCCTGGGCCCTGGTCGCCGTACGCAGCGTGCTCGCGGCACTGATCGCGGGCGGCGCGCTGCTCGCCCTGCGGGTACCGCTGCCCGCCCGCCGGCACCGGCCGGGGCTCGCGGTCGTCGCCGCCGGGGTCGTCCTCGGCTTTCCGCTGCTCACCACCCTCGCCCTGCGCACCTCCACCACCGCGCACGCCGCCGTCGTGGTCGGCCTGCTCCCGCTGACGACGGCGCTGCTGTCCGCCCTGCGCGTCGGCGCCCGGCCCTCGCGCACCTTCTGGGCGGCGGCGCTGGCGGGCGCCGCCGCCGTGGTCGCCTTCACCCTGCAGCAGAGCGGGGGCGCCCTGACCGTCGCCGACCTCTACCTCTTCGGGGCGTTGCTGGTGTGCGCGGCCGGGTACACCGAGGGCGGCCGGCTGGCCCGTGAACTGCCGGGCTGGCAGGTCGTCGGCTGGGCGCTGGTGCTGTGCCTGCCGCTGACCGTGCCCGTGGCCGTCGTGGCCCTCGTGCACCAGCCGCCGCACCTCGGCGTGCACAGCGTGGCCGGACTGCTGTGGGTCGCGGCCGGCTCGCAGTTCCTGGGCCTGGTCGTCTGGTACCGGGGGATGGCCGCCATCGGCATCCCGAAGGCCAGCCAGTTGCAGTTGGCGCAGCCGCTGCTCACACTGGTGTGGTCGGTGCTGCTGCTCGGCGAGCACCTCACGCCGGCCGCCCCGCTGACGGCCGCCGCCGTGCTCGTCTGCATCGCCGTCACCCAGCGGGCGCGCGGCTGAGCGCGCACTGGTGAGGAGGCCCGTAGATGCGCGCAACCAAAGGCGACCGGCTTGTCCAGCACGGCAGGGTGGTCGGCCAACACGACCAGGTATCGGAAGTCGTCGAGGTGATGGGCACGGAGGGCAACCCGCCCTACCGCGTCCGCTTCCCCGACGGACACGAGGCAGTGATGTCCCCCGGCCCCGACTGCGAGGTCAAGCACCCCGACAAGGAGCGGTGAGTCAGCGCGGGGGCCTCGCCGGCTGCTCGTAGTGGTCGGCGACCACCCGCGCCATCGCACCGACCGGGTCCGCCGCCACCTCCCGGGCGGCGAAGAAGACATGGCCGCGCACCTGCGGGAGATCCGCGGCGAGCGCGAGGTGGCGGGAGAGTTCGGCCGGGTCCTGCCAGGCCGCGGGCTGGGCCGGGTCGCCGGCCTTGTACAGCGCCTCCCCGGCGTACAGGTCCGTGCCCGTCCCCCGGGCGACCTCCGCCCACCAGGGCAGCAGCTTCGCGTAGTCGGCGGCGGGCAGGCCGATGTTCCAGTACAGCTGCGGGACCAGGTAGTCGATCCAGTGCTCGCGGACCCATCTGCGGGTGTCCGCGTGCAGGTCGTCGTACGTCTGCACGCCCGCGCTTGTGTCGGAGCCCAGCGGGTCGGTGGCGGCGTTGCGCCACACCCCGAAGGGGCTGATGCCGAACCGGGTGCCGGGCCGGGTCCGCCGGATCCGGTCCGCGGTGCCCCGGACGAGCCGGTCGACGTTGTCGCGGCGCCAGGCGGCCCGGTTGGGGAAGGCCCCGCCGTGAGCGTCGTAGGCGGCCTCGTCGCCGAAGGACTGGCCCGGCATCGGGCGGGGATAGAAGTAGTCGTCGAAGTGCACCCCGTCGACCGGGTAGCGGGCGACCGCGTCGAGCATCGCGTCCTGGACGAAGGCGCGCACCTCGGGCAGACCCGGGTTGTAGTAGAGCATCCCGCCGTACGCCACCACCCAGTCCGGGTGCCGCCGGGCCGGATGGGAGGGGACGAGCCGCGCCGGGTCGGTGTCGAAGGCGATGCGGTACGGGTTGAACCAGGCGTGCAGCGCCAGCCCCCGGGCGTGCGCCTCCGCGACGGCCGTGCCCAGCGGGTCCCAGCCGGGATCGCGGCCCTGGGTGCCGGTCAGACACCGCGACCAGGGCTCGTACGGGGAGGGCCACAGCGCGTCCGCCGTCGGCCGCACCTGGAAGATCACCGTGTTCAGGCGGTTGCGCACCGCCGTGTCCAGGTGCGCGATCAGCTCCGCGCGCTGCGCGGCCGCCGTCAGCCCGGGGCGGGAGGGCCAGTCGCGGTTGCCCACCGTCGCCAGCCACACGCCCCGCATCTCCCCGGCCGCGCCGCCCGCCGTACCGCCCGCCGAGCCGGGTGCGCGCCGCCGGTCCGGCTCCACCGGGCCGGCACCCCACGCGGGCTCCCTGGCCCCGGTCCGCCCTCCCGTCGGCTCCGTCCTCGTCGCGCCCGTCTCCGTGACGGCCGTCAGCGCCGTCAGGGCCGCCAGCGCGAACGTCCGCCGGGTCGGTCGGCCCATGTCTCGAGCACCCCCTGCGCCATGGAACCGCGCGGTCACGGAACGTCTTGGCGCCAAGGATGCCGCACCCGGACGATCGATCATCGATACTTGGCGGTAACGTGCACGGACGGAGCAGGCACCGAACCCGGCAGTCCTGCCACCGTCGTGGATCAGCGCAGCGAAAGGGACGATGTGACCGACATCGAACGCGTCGGAGTGGTGGGCTGCGGCCAGATGGGAGCGGGCATCGCCGAGGTCTGCGCCCGCGCCGGTCTGGACGTCAAGGTCGCCGAGACCACCGGCGAAGCCCTGGAGTACGGCCGTACCCGGCTGTTCTCCTCCCTGTCCAAGGCCGCCGAGCGCGGCAAGATCACCGAGGAGGAGCTGGCGGCGACCCAGGCCCGCCTGAGCTTCACGACCGACCTCGGCGAGTTCGCGGACCGCGATCTGGTGATCGAGGCCGTCGTGGAGAACGAGCAGGTCAAGACCCAGATCTTCCAGGTCCTGGACCAGGTCATGACCCGGCCGGACGCCATCCTGGCGTCCAACACCTCCTCCATCCCGCTGGTGAAGCTGGCCGTCGCCACCTCGCGGCCGGACCAGGTCGTCGGCATCCACTTCTTCAACCCGGCCCCGGTACAGCAGCTCGTCGAGCTGATCCCGGCGCTGACCACATCCGAGGGCACGCTGAGCCGGGCGCAGCTGTTCGCCGAGAAGGTGCTCGGCAAGCACGCCATCCGCGCCCAGGACCGCTCCGGCTTCGTGGTCAACGCGCTGCTGGTGCCGTACCTGCTCTCCGCCATCCGGATGTTCGAGTCCGGCATCGCCGGCCGCGAGGACATCGACAACGGCATGGAGATGGGCTGCGCCCACCCGATGGGCCCGCTGAAGCTGTCCGACCTGATCGGCCTGGACACCATCGTGTCGATCGCGAACAGCATGTACGCCGAGTACAAGGAGCCGCTGTACGCCGCTCCCCCGCTGCTCCAGCGCATGGTCGACGCCGGCCGCCTGGGCCGCAAGACGGGCTCGGGCTTCTACACCTACGGCTGATGCGGCAGTCGGCCCCGCGGCCGACTACACCGAGCTACGCCACGCGGGCCCGGCACCTGGGAAGGTGCCGGGCCCGCGGCATTCACACGCCGTGTGCGCGGCGGGCCCGCATATGCCGCGCGCACACTCTCCCCACGCGCCGACCAGGCGAGTTGACTCTTCATGCACATGCAAGGGATGTGAGACGACTACGGAAAGGAGCGGACACATGACCGCCGATCCCGAACATCCCGTCGTCCATGGAGAACTCGCAGAGTTACGACGCCGCCTCGATGTGGCGTACGCCCGCGTCGAGGGCGGACTGGCTCTGCTCACCCACCGCACCGAGGAGACCGTCAAGGAACTCGACGAACTGAGCACCCGGCTCGGCTCGCTGGAACACGCGCGCTGGCCACTGCCCTCGATCGCGGCCGTCACGGCGGTCGGCGCACTGGCCGTGACGGTCTGGCAGGCCCTCGGCCACTAGGTCCCGTGCGGGACGCCCTGGGGGATTCAGGGCACGGCGTCCTGCCCGAGCCTGAGATGGTGCAGCAGCAGTAACGCGGCCGCCATGTTGGCGGCCGGGACCTCACCGCGGGCGACCATGTCGGGGACGAGCTTGAGGGGGACCCATTCCCGGCGGTCCGATTCGAAGTCGTCCACGGGATGCCCGATGAACTCCCCTTCGTCGGCCCAGTAGATGTGGTGCCGGGCGTCGGTGAGCCCGTTGGACGGCTCCACGCTCATGAGGTGGCGCAGAGGCCCCGGCCGCCAGCCGGTCTCCTCCTCCAGTTCCCGGGCGGCCGCGTCGGCGATGCCCTCGCCGTCCTCGACGACACCCGCCGCGAGTTCCCACCCCCAACTGTCGGTGATGAAGCGGTGGCGCCACAGGAGAAGGACCTCGTTGGCCTCGTTCACCACCGTGGCCACGGCGACGGGCCGCAGCCGTATGAGGAAGTGGTCGAGATGCCGACCGTCCGGGAGTGCGACATCGGCCAGATTGACCCTGAACCAGCGGTTTTCATACACAGTTTGTTCGTTCTGTTTCGTCCACTGCACGGTTCTGCCACCTTCCGCTGAGTAAGTGGCAATATCGCAGCAGGAGCAGCCGGACAGCAGGCGCACGGCGAGCGGCTCCGCGCGCCCCCATGGGCGCGGGCGTCGGTCCCGGCCGGGTCGTACCGGCGGAAATACGGGGGTTTACAGCGGTACGCGCAGTGCCCCGTCGATGAGCTCGGCGGCCTCGGCCGTACCGGCAACGCCGCTGCGCACCAGGTGTTCGCGCACCGCGCGCAGTCTGTCGCGCACGCGCTGGGACTCCATCCCCCGGGCCTGCTCGGCCATCCGCACCGCCGTGGCCAACGCCTCGTCGACGTTGCCCCGGCGCAGTTCGATCGTGCTGAGCATCGCCAGCCGGTGCACCCGGCCCCGGTCGTGGGCGGGGTTGTCCACGGCGGCCGCCGCGTGCTCCCGGGCGGCGGCCAGCTCACCGAGGCTGAGCAGCGCCTCCGCCACCTGGACGTTGACGAGGCCCGGCTGCACATAGCCGGTCTCGTCGGGCTCGTGTCCGCGCCGGATGCGCTCGGCGGCCGCCTCGGCCCGCCGGATGCAGGACAGGGCGCTCGTGCCGTCACCGAGATGGGCGTACGCCTTGGCCTGCATCGCGTACAGATCCGAGGCGAGCGCGGGGGTGATGTGCCGTCCGGCGGTACGCAGCGCGGCCTCGGCGAAGGCGACGGCCTGGCGGTACTCCCGCATGAACAGCGACTGGTTGACCAGCAGCGCGATGACGTAGGCGCCAAGTCCCCGGTCCCCGCTGGCCTTTGCCAGCCTCAGGGCCTGGTGGAAGTAGCGCTGGGCCAGTCCGTGCGCGTCGGAGTCGTACGCGCAGATGCCGGTGACCGCCACCAACCCGCCGGTGGACCGGTGGAGTTGGCGGCCGGTGGCGTCTGTGTAGCTGCCGCGCAGCAGCGGGGCCGCCTCGGCGTTGAGGAAGCCCACGATCCGGCTGCGGGTCGCGACGCCGCCGGCCTTGCGGTACATCTGCTCGTAGTGGGTGCGAGCGGCGCGCAGCATCTCGATGTCGGCCGAGGTGACCCGGTGCCGGCCGCCGCGCGAGACGTCGACGTCCTCGGGCGGGTTCTCCCACTCCCACACCGGCATCACGGCGGGCGTACCGGTGACGGCGGGAGCGCCCAGGACGTGCGGGCGCTGCTGTTCGTCGGAGCGCCACAGTGCGGTGGCCCGCTCCACGAAGCCGGAGAGGGTGCCGTGCGGGGCCGACGGCTCGCCCGGGACACCGAGGCCGATGTCGTCGAGGGTGACCGGCCGGCGCAGCCGTGCGGCCAGCACCTCGCAGATCAGGTCGGGCACCTGGCCGCGCGGCCGCTGCCCCTTCAACCACCGGGCCACGGCGGTGTGTTCGTACCTCAGCGACAGTCCACGGGCCCGCCCTGCCTGGTTGACATGCGCGGCCAGCCCGGCATGCGAGATCCCCGCCTCGTCCAGGATCGCGTCGAGCAGAGTGTTGGGCTGCATGGGTGTCCCCCGGTGGATCCGTGCCGACAGAGTAGTGGGTACCGCTTCACACGGGGTGCGAACGGAGTGCGCGAAGCCGTGCTGTGCGTGCGCTGTTGCGGAGAGTCCCGGCCCGGTTGACTGAGATGCCTCGCAAGAGGCCGGCCGGGCCGCCGGCTCCCCCTCGAAAAGTACGGCGGCCCGCTTCCGCGCCGTCCGCCCGGCTGCCTGCCCGACAATCCGTGGCGGGGCGGACGGCGGCGGAACGGCGTCTCGGGGCTAGAGGTGGTTCGTCGGCTGAGGGTCGGTGGGCGCAGGCCCGGCCCGCGCCGTGGAGCCGTACGTGTCGCTGCCGTGCGGCCGCGCACAAGTGGGGCCGCGCAGCCGCTCGTTGCGCAGGACGAGCAGGGCCACGTCGTCGGCCGGGCGGTGACCGCTGTGCCGGCGCAGCGCGGTGAAGACGGAGCGCAGCACGGACTGCGGGGTGGCCGGGTGGTCACGGACCGCCGCGGCGATCGCGCCGGGCAGGCAGAAGAACCGGCCGCGGCTGTCGCGTGCGTCCTGTGCCCCGTCCGTGTGCAGCACGAGCGACTCGCCCGGCAGCAGATCTCCCAGGCACTGCGCGGGAAGGTCGTCCGGCAGCGGGAACGGTCCGAGCGGCGGCAGCGGATCCGGGCCGGCCAGGGGTTCGACCCGGCCGCCGCTGACCAGATACGGCCACGGGTGGCCGCAGTTCAGGGCCCGTACCTCGCCGCCGCGGCCGATCTCCAGCAGCAGTACGGTGACGAACTCCTCGGCGACCGGGGTGTCCGGCGGCGCACCGGCCGAGGGGTGCTCGGCGCGGGCCTGGGCGCGCAGGTGCCGGGCGAGCGCGCGGTCCAGGCGGCGCAGCACGCCGCCGAGTTCGGCCTCGTCGTGCACGGCCTCGCGGAAGCTGCCGAGGACGGCGGCGACGGTACCGAGCGCCCCGATGCCGTGGCCGCGGACGTCGCCCATCACCACCCGGACCCCGTGCTCGGTGGCGAGCGCCTCGTAGAGGTCACCGCCGACCGAGGCGCCGCGGTCCGCGGAGAGCTGGGCGGCTGCGACACCGAGGCCGTCGAGCCGCGGGGGCAGCGGCCGCAGTAGCACGCTCTGCGCGGCGCCCGCTACCCGGCGGGCCTGTCTGAGCTCGCGCAGCAGGGTCCCGCGGACATGGAGGACCAGTCCCGCGCCGACCGCGAAGAAGACCGCGCTGCTGACGACCCGTGCGCCCAGCCCGTTCTCCTGGGCGAGCGGACAGGCCAGCTTGTATGTGATCGCCACGGCGCCCCACATCGTGGGCAACCCCAGTGAGAGGGTCCTACGCAGCGGCAGCCTGATGCGGAACATGTCGATGGCCCCCCATCCAGGCCCTGACAGCGCAGACCGAAACCGGCCCCGAAAGGCCGGTTCGATTCTGTCGACCGCATTCCCGCCCGGCCCAGGACCCCGACAGATCTCACCCGATCGAGTGAGATAGCCAAAAAAGCACCCCAAAGGGGCGCGGGGAACTGCGCGACAAGCCACCGACCACCCGCAGCCGACCAGCAGGCCAGAAAGCGGCGCGGGGAACTGCGCGACCGGCCACCGACAACCCGCAGTCGGCAGACGACGCACAGTTCCCCGCCGGGAACTAACTCCGCAGCGCCGCCCCGGTACGCTCAGCGGCCAGCGCCACCGCAGCGTCCCGCGCAGCCGACGCCTCGTCGACCGTCAGCGTCCGGTCGGCGGCGCGGAAGCGCAGCGCGTACGCGAGGGACTTGTGGCCCGCGCCGAGCTGCTCGTCGTTCTCGTAGACGTCGAACAGCCGGATGGCTTCCAGCAGTTCACCCGCGCCGTCGCGCAGCGCGGTCTCGACGTCCGCGTGCGGGACCGACTTGTCGACGACCAGGGCGACGTCCTGGGTGGCGACCGGGAAGGTGGAGATGGTGGGCGCCTGCGGGGTGTCGTCGCCGACCTCCTCCAGGGCGTCCAGGTTGAGCTCGGTAGCGCTGGTGCGGGCCGGCAGGCCGAAGGCCTTGACGACGCGCGGGTGCAGCTCGCCGGCGTGGCCGACGATCCGCTCCGTGCCGTCGGCGGTGACGACGGCCAGTTCGGCGCAGCGGCCCGGGTGCCACGGCCCGTACTTGCCGCCCCGCACGATCAGCTCGGCGCCGGCCTCACGGGCGACGGTCCGGGCGGCCTCGACCGCGTCGGCCCAGTCGGCCGGGCGGCCCTTGCCCCACCAGCCGGCCTGCTCGCGGGCGCCCGCGAGGACGACGGCGACATGGCGCGGCTGCTCGGGCAGCGCGGCGTCGAGGGCGGCGATCTCCTCCTCGGTGGGACGCCGGTCCACGGGCGGCGAGACGGCGAGCCGCTGCTCCGCGCGCGGGTGGAAGACCAGCCCGGTCTCGAAGAGCGCCAGGTCGTGCGAGCCCCGGCCGTCGTTGCGGCGCAGCGCGCCGAGCAGGCCCGGCAGCAGCGACGTGCGCAGCGCGGGCTCCTCGTCGTTGAGCGGGTTGGTCAGCTTCACGACCCGGCGGGCCGGGTCGGCGGCGTCGAGGCCGAGCTGGTCGAAGACCTGCTCGCCGACGAACGGGTAGTTCGGCGCCTCGATGTAGCCCGCGCCGGCCAGCGCCCGGCCGACCCGGCGGTGCAGCCGCTGCCGGTGGGTCAGGCCGCGGCCCGAGGGGAGCTTGGGCAGCGTGGAGGGCAGGTTCTCGTAGCCCTCCAGCCGGATCACCTCTTCGGCCAGGTCGTTCGGCTCGGTGAGGTCGGGCCGCCACGACGGCACGGTGACGAGGAGCTCGTCCTGGCCGTAGACGTCGCAGCCGATCTCCTGGAGCCGGCGTACGACGGTCTCGCGGCCGTAGTCCACGCCCGCGACCTTGTCCGGGTGGCCGGCCGGCAGGGCGATGGTGTGCGGCGCGGACGCCGCGACGACCTCGGTGACGCCCGCCTCGGCCGTACCGCCGGCGAGCAGCACCAGCAGGTCCACCGTGCGCTGGGCGGCGGCCGCGGCGGCCAGCGGGTCGACACCGCGCTCGAAGCGCCGGGACGCCTCCGAGGACAGCTTGTGCCGGCGGGCCGTGCGGGCGATCGACACCGCGTCGAAGTGCGCGGCCTCGATGACGACCTCGGTGCTGGCGTTCTCGACGTCGGCGTGGTCGGCGATCTCGGTGTTGGCGCCGCCCATGACGCCCGCGAGGCCGATCGGGCCGCGCTCGTCGGTGATCACCAGGTCCTCGGCGTGCAGGGTGCGCGTGACGCCGTCGAGGGTGACGATCTTCTCGCCCTCCTCGGCCAGGCGCACGCCGATGGTGCCCTGGACCAGGTTGCGGTCGTAGGCGTGCAGCGGCTGGCCGAGCTCCATCATCACGTAGTTCGTGACGTCGACGGCGAGCGAGATCGGGCGCATGCCGACCTTCTGGAGCCGGCGCCGCAGCCAGATCGGGGAGCGGGCCTCCGGGTCGAGACCGGTGACGGTGCGGGCCGTGAAGCGGTCGCAGCCGGCCGGGTCGGAGACCTGGACCGGGTAGCCGAACGCGTTGGGGCCCGGGACGTCGAGCAGCGCGGGGTCGCGCAGCGGCAGACCGTAGGCGATGGCCGTCTCGCGGGCGACGCCGCGGATCGACAGGCAGTCGCCGCGGTTGGCGGTGACGGCGATGTCGAGGACCTCGTCGACCAGCTCCAGCAGCTCGATGGCGTCCTTGCCGGCCTCGGTCTCCGGAGGCAGCACGATGATGCCGTGGCTGCCGTCGTCGCCCATGCCCAGCTCGTCGCCGGAGCAGATCATGCCGTGGGAGGTCCTGCCGTACGTCTTGCGGGCGGCGATCGCGAAGTTGCCGGGCAGGACGGCGCCGGGCAGCACCACGACGACCTTGTCCCCGACGGCGAAGTTGCGGGCGCCGCAGACGATCTCCTGGGGCTCGCCGGTGCCGTTGGCGGTGCCGACGTCGACCGTGCAGAAGCGGATCGGCTTCTTGAAGCCCTCCAGCTCCTCGATGGTCAGCACCTGGCCCACGACCAGCGGGCCCTTGAGGTCGGCGCCGAGCTGCTCGACGGTCTCGACCTCCAGGCCGGCCGAGACCAGCTTCTCCTGGACGTCACGGCCGGTTTCGGTGGCCGGCAGGTCGACGTACTCCCGCAGCCAAGAAAGCGGGACCCGCATCAGATCTCCATCCCGAACGGCCGGGTGAACCGGACGTCACCCTCGACCATGTCTCGCATGTCTTCGACGTTGTGGCGGAACATCAGCATCCGTTCGATGCCGAACCCGAAGGCGAAGCCGCTGTACTTCTCCGGGTCGACGCCGCACGCGGTCAGCACCTTGGGGTTGACCATGCCGCAGCCGCCGAGCTCGATCCAGCCCTCGGAGGAGCAGGTACGGCAGGGCCGGTCGGGGTTGCCGACGGACTCGCCGCGGCAGACGTAGCACACCATGTCCATCTCGGCGGACGGCTCGGTGAACGGGAAGAAGTTCGGCCGCAGCCGGGTCTTCATGCCCTCGCCGAACAGCGACTGGACCATGTGGTCCAGGGTGCCCTTGAGGTCGGCCATGGTCAGGCCCTCGTCCACGGCGAGCAGCTCGACCTGGTGGAAGACCGGGGTGTGGGTCGCGTCCAGCTCGTCGGTGCGGTACACCCGGCCGGGGCAGATCACGTACACCGGCAGCTCGCGCCCCAGCAGGGAGCGGATCTGCACGGGCGAGGTGTGGGTGCGCAGCACGACACCGGACTCGGTGCCGCCGTCCGGGCCCTGCACGAAGAACGTGTCGGCCTCGCCGCGGGCCGGGTGGTCCGGGCCGATGTTGAGGGCGTCGAAGTTGAACCACTCGGCCTCGGCCTGCGGGCCCTCGGCGACCTCGTAGCCCATGGCGACGAAGACGTCCTCGATGCGCTCCGAGAGCGTGGTGAGCGGGTGCCGGGCGCCGCTCGGTACCCGGTCGTGGGGCAGCGTGACGTCCACCGCCTCCTCGACCAGCACCCGGGCGTCGCGCTCGGCCTCGAGCTCGGTCTGGCGGCCGGCGAGGGCCTTGTTCACGGCGCCCCGGGCCTGACCGACCAGCTTGCCCGCGGCCGCCTTGGCGTGCGGAGGCAGGGCGCCGATCTCGCGGTTGGCCAGGGCCAGGGGCGAGGTGCCGCCGGTGTGGGCGACCTTGGCCTCCTGGAGCGCGTCGAGCGAGTCCGCGGCGGCGAAGGCGGCGAGCGCCTCGTCCCGCATGCGCTCGATCTCTTCCGGTTTCAACGCCTCGACCTCTACAGGGTCGTACGACTTATTCGGTGCCGACATCTCTTCCCGTGCTTCCGGTTGGCTGGCTGAAGGTCCCCGTCACCGACTCGCTCGAAGAGCCGCCCCGGGACACAAAGGTGCCAAAGGCCGAGTCTAACGGGGTGAGGACGAACGGATGCGCCCGCGGGCTGCTCAGACCAGATAGGCCGGCATGCTCACGGGCAACGTAAATCGGAACTCCGCGCCGCCGCCGGGCGCGCGGCCGACCGTGATGAGGCCGCCGTGGGCCTCGACGATGCCTTTGACGATGTACAGCCCCAGGCCCGTGCCGCCGCGCTTGCTGCCCCGCCAGAAGCGGGTGAAGACGCGGTTCATGGACTCCTCCGGGATGCCGGGGCCCTCGTCACTCACTGTGACGGACGTGCCGATGTCCTCCCCCTCGCGGGGGGACGCCGAGGGCGTGACGTCAATCGTGACGGTTCCCTCGCCGTGCCGCACGGCATTTTCCAGCAGGTTGCTCAGCACCTGGTCGACCTTGTCGGGGTCGGCCCACAGCGCGGGCAGCGGCTGCTCGATCCGCAGCAGGAAGCGGTCGGCCGGCTGGCCGGCGGCGACGTACGCCTGGATGTGGCGGCCCACGGCCGCGCCCATGTCGACGGGCTGGCGGCGCACCTCCAGCCGGCCGGAGTCGATGCGTGAGATGTCCAGCAGTTCGGCGATGAGCCGGGTGACGCGGTCGGCGTCGGCGTCGACGGTCTCCAGCATCAGCCGCTTCTGGTCGTCGGTGAACCGCTCCCACTTGGCCAGCAGGGTGGCGGTGAATCCCTTGACGGAGGTCAGCGGCGAGCGCAGTTCGTGGGCGACGGTCGCGATCAGCTCGGCGTGACTGCGTTCGGTGCGGCGGCGCGCCTCGGTGTCACGGAGGGTGACGACCAGGCGGTGGAGCGGGCCGGTGGGGCGGGTACGGACGTACCGGGCGGACACCAGCACCTCCCGGCCGCCGGGCAGCAGCAGGTTGCGCTCGGGCTGGCGGACCCGGATGGACAGCCCGCCGTAGGGGTCGGTCAGCTGCCACCAGCGCCGCCCCTCCAGGTCCTCCAGCGGCAGCGCCTTCTCCAGCCGCTGCCCCAGGGCGTCGGCGGTGGCGGTCGCGGTGATCCGGGCGGCGGCGGCGTTGAAGCACACGATGTGGCCGTGCTCGTCGGCGATCACGAGGCCGTCGGGCAGCTCGTCGGGGTCGATGCCGGACCCGGCGGTATCACCGCAGCGGGAGGCGGGGACATGGCCCGCCGCGCTCGCTTCCGGTGCGCCGCTCGTGCCGACATTCATCCCGGTACCCCACCTCTCTGACGGCATGGGACTCCCCCTGCCGGCGCGCAGCCGAGAGCTCGGGGGATGGCCCCCGGGCTGGTCACCCTACTAGCTCTCGGTGACGGAGCGGCACCCTCCGGAGGCGCGCTGTGCACGGGCCGACGCGTAGAGACATACGGCGGCCGCGGTGGCGAGGTTCAGGCTCTCGGCCTTTCCGTGGATCGGCACGCGCACGACGGCGTCGGCGAGCGCGCGGGTCTCCTCCGGGAGCCCCCAGGCCTCGTTGCCGAACACCCAGGCGGTGGGCCCGCCCATGGTGCCCTGGTCGAGCTCGTCGTCGAGGTCGTCGTGGCCTGCTCCGTCGGCGGCGAGAATGCGTACGCCCGCGGCCTTGAGTCCGGCCACGGCCCGCTCGACGGGGACGCCGACGGCGACCGGGAGGTGGAAGAGGGAGCCGACGGAGGCGCGCACGGCCTTGGGGTTGTACACGTCCACGGAGGCGTCGGTCAGTACGACCGCCTCGGCCCCGGCGGCGTCCGCGCAGCGCAGCACGGTGCCGGCGTTGCCGGGGTCGCGGACGTTGGCGAGGACGGCGACGAGCCGGGGGCGGGCGGCGAGGATCTCCTCGAAGGGGGTGTCGAGGAACCGGCAGACCCCGACGAGTCCCTGGGGGGTGACGGTGGTCGAGATGTCCTCGATGACCTGCTCGTCGGCGAGGTGGACCCGGGCGCCGGCGGCGCGGGCCTGCCCGACGATGTCGGCGTAGCGCTCGGCGGCCTCGACGGTGGCGAACAGCTCGACGAGCGTGGGCACCGCGTCGCTGCGGTGGCCGGCGGCCTCGCGCACGGCCTGCGGCCCCTCCGCGAGGAACAGCCGCTCCTTGCCCCGGAAGTTCCGCCGGGCGAGCCGCCGCGCGGCCGAGACGCGGGGCGAACGGGGGGAGATCAGCTCGGGGGCGGCGGGAGGCATGGGGTTCACCTTCGAAAAGTCCAGGGGTTCTTGTTCGCTCCGCCGGGGGCCCGGAGCGGCCGGGGCCCGGACGGTACCCGGATCGGCCGGGGGCCGGACGGGGCTCGGGACCCGGACAGAACCGGCGGCCGGACGGGTCCTGGGCCGGCGTGCAGACAGAGTCGGACCCGCAGGCTGGTTCAGCCTGCGGGTCCGATCACGTCACATCCGGCTCGGGCCGGAGCGGCGTCACGCAGCCTTCGGCGCGTTCACGTCCGCCGGCAGAGCCTTCTGGGCCACCTCGACGAGCGCGGCGAACGCACCGGCGTCGTTGACGGCCAGCTCGGCCAGGATCTTGCGGTCGACCTCGACGTTCGCGGCCTTCAGACCCTGGATGAGGCGGTTGTACGTCATGCCGTTCTGGCGGGCCGCAGCGTTGATGCGCTGGATCCACAGCTGGCGGAAGTCACCCTTGCGCTTCTTGCGGTCGTTGTAGTTGTAGACCAGCGAGTGGGTGACCTGCTCCTTGGCCTTGCGGTACAGGCGCGAACGCTGACCGCGGTAGCCGGAGGCCGCCTCGAGGATCGCCCGGCGCTTCTTGTGGGCGTTGACTGCCCGCTTGACGCGTGCCACTTGTTTAACTCCTTGTAGCGGGGCCGTGGTTGTCTTCACACGGCCCGGAATCGATGGGGTCCCGGTCCAGACGTACGGCGCTCAGCGGCGCCCGTACGTCACTTGCCGAGAAGCTTCTTGATCTTCGCGGTGTCGCCGGGAGCCATCTCGGCGGTGCCGGTGAGGCGGCGCGTCACGCGGGACGACTTGTGCTCGAGCAGGTGGCGCTTGCCGGCGCGCTCACGGAGCACCTTGCCGGAGCCGGTGATCTTGAAGCGCTTGCTGGCACCGCTGTGCGACTTGTTCTTCGGCATAGCGCCGTTATCTCCTCGTCGGTGGCGCTCCTGTGCCCGGTCGTCAAACCGGGCACGGTGGAGCGTCGTCTCTTGTATCGGTTACGTCCTGGGACTCGCGTCCCGGGGGTCACGCCTCGGCGTGCTCCTCGGCGGGCGCCTCGGTCTCGACCTCGACCTCGGTGTCCGCCTCGGCGCCGGTGTCCGCGGGGTTCTGCGACTTGCCGGGGTTGGCCTTCGCTTCCGCCTTGCGGGCTTCCTGCGCCTGCCGGGCCTCGGCCATCGCCTCGGTCTTCTTCTTGTGCGGACCGAGGACCATGATCATGTTGCGGCCGTCCTGCTTCGGGTTCGACTCGATGAACCCGAGGTCCTGGACGTCCTCCGCGAGACGCTGGAGCAGTCGGTAGCCCAGCTCGGGGCGGGACTGCTCGCGACCGCGGAACATGATCGTGATCTTGACCTTGTCGCCCTGCTTGAGGAACCGGACGACGTGACCCTTCTTGGTGTCATAGTCGTGCGGGTCGATCTTCGGCCGGAGCTTCATCTCCTTGATGACCGTGTGCGCCTGGTTCTTGCGCGCCTCACGGGCCTTCATGGCCGACTCGTACTTGAACTTCCCGTAGTCCATGAGCTTGCACACGGGCGGACGGGCGTTCGCCGCGACCTCGACCAGGTCCAGGTCGTACTCCTGCGCAAGCTCCAGTGCCTTGGCCAGCGGGACGATGCCCACCTGCTCGCCACTGGGACCGACAAGTCGCACCTCGGGAACGCGAATCCGGTCGTTGATGCGGGGCTCGGCGCTGATGGATCCTCCTCGGTAGCACCACACGGCGGTCTGGCGGACAGCCGCGTAACGTCTCTGTTCGTTAGACCTAACCGCGCCGAAACACAAAAAATGCCCCGGACGATCACAGGCGGGGCTCCTCGAACTACCGGAACACCGCCGCGGTGAACGCGGGGCGCACTATCGGGCGGACCGCCGTCACAAAGGAACGGCGCCGCCTGACCGGTGACCCGCCGCCCCGGAGGGCGGTCAGGTGGGAGTTCGAAGCCTCCACTTGTAGGTCGGATCCGTGTGCCGTGGGCATACGTCTCCGACCGGTCGTTACACAAGGTTAGCAGCATCGGTCCGGAACGGCTAATTGAGGCCAAGTGGGGCCCGTTCCCGTCCGGGACCTATCGTGAGGGGCATGAGTGAGACCTCCCCCTCGGACACCCCCGAGACCCCCGGCACCAACGACTTCGACGCCATGACCCGCGACATCGCCGAGGTCCCCGCGGTCGAGGTGATCGTGACGGTCGCCGTCAACCTGATGAGCGCCGCCGCCGTGAAGCTCGGCCTGACCGACGAGGGCGACAAGTACAAGGACCTGGACGAGGCCCGCAAGCTGGTGCACGCCCTCGCCGGTCTGCTGGACGCGAGCACCACCGAGATCAGCTCGTTCCACGCGGCCCCGCTGCGCGACGGGCTGAAGTCGCTCCAGCTCGCGTTCCGCGAGGCGTCGATCGTCCCGGACGAGCCCGGCCAGGGCCCCGGCGAGAAGTACACGGGACCGGTCTACGGCTAGTCCCTCACTGTCAGGAAACGATCCGCGGCCGGGGCCCGATGACCTCAGTCGCGTACGTACAGGGGCTCGCCCGGTGGCGTCGTCCCGGCCGGCAGCACTGCCAGGTCGAGACCGCGCACCAGGCGGGCCCTCAGTGTCTCGTCGGCGGCCAGCCGCCCGGCGAGCGCGCGGGCGGCCTCGGCCGGGGCGGCGTCCGGGTCCAGGACGAGGGCGAGGGTGCCGTCGGCCTGCCCTGGGCCGAGGTGGGCACGCAGCACGGCGGGCTCGGCGGCCACCGCGGCGCGTACCGCCTCGACGACGGCCGGATCGGCCAGCGGCTCGGCCGTCGTACGGCCCTCGGCGAGCGCCCGCAGCGCCGGCCCCGTCAGCTCGTACGCCACCGGCCCCGCCATGTCCAGCACGATGGTGTCCGCCTTCTCGTGCGCCGCGGCCTTCAGTGCCTGGTGCAGGGGTACGGCCACGGGACGGGCCTGGGGGTCCCAGCGGGCCAGCGAGTCGGTGGACGTGAAGGCCGGCAGGGCGGTGCGCGATCCCGCCTTCAGCGTCGGTACGGCCATGTCGCTGGTCTTCTCGCGGCGCAGCCCGTTCTCGTCCTCCTCGACCTCGCCGAGCACGGCGACGACGGGGACGAGCAGCCGGGCGCCCCGGAGCGCCTCCAGAACCGGGCCCACGGCGGTGCGGTCCGCGTCCCAGGCGGCCAGCGCGGCGCTGAGCCGGGGATCGGCGGAGCCGTCGTCGTCGGAGTAGCCGGGGTCGGGAATGTTCTTGTTCGCCACGGTCACCGACCCTATAGGTGGGATGCTGCGGCGCTTGTGCGGCCCCTGAAACAGGGCGGACACCGAACTCACAGCTTTCTCAGATTTCCCTGACGAAGCTCTAACTTCGGTCTAACGGCCCGCACAGTCGCCGCGTCCAGCATCTCGGGCATGGAGTCCTCCAGAGCCCGCCAAGGCCGCCGCGCCCGCCCCTCGCGCCGCCGCCCCCTGCTCCACATCGCCCTGGCCGCGATCGTGATCGTCGGCGGCACGGCCGTGGGCACGGTGTACGTCAAGGCCCAGGCGCACTCGGAGTCGGGCGCCGTATCGTCGTCGCCGTCGCCGTCGGCAACCTCCTCGCCGTCGGCCGACGGGGAGGCGTCGGTGGAACCCGTGGCGGAGCCCTCGGTGGACCGTGGACAGCTGCTGGCCGACGCGCTGGCGTCGGTGACCGTGCCGAGCCGCGCGCGGGTGTCGGCGGCGGTCCTGGACCTGGAGTCCGGCGAGAGCGCCGCCTACGGGGACGCCGCCTTCGACACGGCGAGCATCGTCAAGGTCGACATCCTGGCGACGCTGCTGCTCCAGGCGCAGGACGCCGGCCGGCACCTCACCGCCACGGAGAAGACGTACGCCACCGCGATGATCGAGAACAGCGACAACGCCTCCGCGTCGGCGCTGTGGAAGATCATCGGCGAGGCAGCGGGCCTCGACGCCGCGAACAAGCGGTTCGGGCTCACGGACACCACGGGCGGCGACGGCATGCTGTGGGGACTGACCCGCACGACGGCCGCGGACCAGCTGACGCTGCTCCAGCAGGTCTTCGGGGACGACGCGAAGCTGAGCGCGGCCTCACAGGCGTATGTCGAGGGGCTGATGCGGCGGATCGCCGCCGACCAGCACTGGGGCGTCTCGGCCGCCGCCGACGTCCCCCAGCCTTCGGCCGGGGGTGCCGCCACCGCGTGGGCGCTGAAGAACGGCTGGCTGGCGCGCAGCACCACCGGGCTGTGGGACATCAACAGCATCGGGCGGGTGACGGTCGACGGCCACGGCTACCTGGTGACCGTCCTGTCCGACGGCAACGCGACCCAGGCCGGGGGCATCTCGCTGGTCGAGGCGGCGGCACGGGCGGCGGTCTCGGCGTTCACCGGAAGCGACGGCGAGTCGTCCTCGGCGTCCGCCTCCACGTCGCCGTCGTCCGCCGCGGACTGAGCCGGGCGCGGGACAGGCCCTAGAACTCGTCCAGGGGACGGTGGGTGCGGCGGCGGCCGCGCCACATGACGACCGCGACGACCAGCAGCACACCGCCTACGCTGCCCGCCAGCGGGCCCGCCCAGCCCGACATGCCGTCGTCCGCCGCGGCGGTGTCGGGCCCGGCGCCGAAGTACTTCCGGTCGTACGCGGCGGCCTTCAGGCCCTCCGGGTCGAGGCGGCCGGCGGCCTTGAGGGCGGCGGCCGGGTCGATGAAGCCGAAGCCGCGGGAGTCGTCGCGGCCGCCGCTGGGCGCGTTGCGGGCGGTGTCCTCCAGGAGCTTCTTGATCTGGGCCGGGCTCAGGCCCGGGTGGGCCGCCTTGATCAGGGCCACCGCGCCGGAGACGAAGGCGGAGGCCGCGCTGGTGCCCCAGCCCTCGTAGTAGCGGTGGTCCGGGGCCGCGATCACGACGTCGACACCGGGCGCGCTGACGGTGGCGTACCAGCGGCGGGTGGAGAAGGAGGCGCGGGTGCCGTAGCGGTCGACGGCGGTCGCGGCGATCACGCCCGGGTAGGCGGCCGGGTAGGAGATGTGGTCGCCCTTCTCGCCGCCGTTGCCCGCCGAGGCGACGACGACGGCGCCCTTCTTCAGGGCGTACTGGATGGCCTCGTCCTCGCCGGGCTCCGGGTGCGCGGAGGAGGAGTCGTCGCCGAGCGAGAGATTGATGACGTCGGCGCCGTGGTCGGCGGCCCAGCGGATGCCCTCGGCGAGGGCGTTGCCCCGGGTGGTGCGGGCCTTGGCGCGGGAGGGGTCGTCGTCCTCCAGGATCACGCGGACGGGGAGGATCCTGGCCTCGGGGGCGATGCCCATGACGCCTTCGCCGTTCCCGGCGCCGTGTCCGTGACCGGCGATGATCCCGGCCATCGCGGTGCCGTGCCGGGCCCAGGAGTCGTCACCGGGCTTCGCGCCGAATCCGACCAGGTCGGTGCCGGACAGGACGTTGCCGTCGAGGTCGGGGTGGTCGTCCTCGACGCCGGTGTCGAGGACGGCGACGGTGATGCCCTTGCCCTTGGTGGTCCGCCAGGCCTGCTGGGTGTGCATGGCGTCCAGCGCCCACTGCTGGGCGCGGATGCCGTCGGCGTGCGCGGGGACGGCCGGCGCGAGGGCGAGGGACGCGGCGAGGAGCGAGCCGACGAGCCCGGCGCGGTAGGTCGTACGGGTCGTACGGCTGCTCATGACGGTTCCTCCGTCGCCGCGTCGGCGGTCTTGCGGAACGCGCGTTCCATGCGGTCGGCCAGGCCCTGGGCCTCGTTGCCGAGACCGGCCTGCGCGGGGGCCGTGGTGGCGCCGGACTGCGTGGCGTCGGCCGCGGGCTGCGGGGTGTCGATACTGCGGCCGTCGGCCCAGCCGGAGACGGCGAAGACGACGACGGGGGTGTCCGTCAGCACGGAGACGGTCCACGAGGCACGCTGCTTGTCGCCGAAGGCGGCGGCGACGGTGTCCTTCGGCGCGTAGGGGCGGGGCATGAGGTCGGCGCGGCGGTCGAGCCCCTCCTTGCGGAACCGGGCGGCCAGGGCGCTCATGGTCGCCGCGTCCGCCTTGGTGAAGAGCAGGCCGACGGTGGTGACGTAGCTGCGGGTCGCGTCCGTGTAGGTGGCCCGCAGCAGACGGCGGCAGCCGGCCGGGGCGAGGACCTTGTGCAGCAACGGGTCGAACGCGTTCTGACAGCCGCTGTCCGGGGCGACGGCGATCCGCGTCCAGGTCCGGTCGGCGCCGCCGGGACCCGCTCCGGTGCCCTGCACGGTGGGCGGGAACAGCTGGTCCACGGGGATGCTGTGCCACAGTTCGGCGGCCGCCGCGAAGGTGTCGGGGGCGCCGTCGTCCCCGGACCCGCCGGTCAGCCAACTGCCCGTCGCCGCACCGCCGATGAGCCCGAATCCGAGCACCACGCAGACGGCCGCGGCGGTGGTACGGGACCGCAGGCGCCCCGCGAGGGGCCCCGGGCGCGCCTGCTCGTCGTACCCCTCCGGTTCTCCGAACGTCACGACGGGACGGTCCGCGGGCGGGGTCATCGCGGTCCAGGAGAGCGCCGGGTCCGGGGTCACGGGCGCGGGGGCCGCGGGGGTGCCCGCGGGGTGCGGAGGTATGCCCGCGGCACCGGGCGGTGCGGACTGCGCCGGCATGACGAAGGCCGCGGGAGGAGTCAGCGGCGTCCAGGCCTCGGGCTCGGCCTCGCCCGCCCGGCCCGGCGCGACGGCACCGAAGCCGACGGCAGCCTCCGTGGCCCCCGCACGCGCCGGGGACACGCCACCGGAACCACCGAAGGCGGTGGTGGGCGGGACGGCCGGTGGCACTGCGGTCGGCGGGACGGTGCCCGACGGGGCGCCCGGCCGAGCGTCGGGCCGCGGCGGCACCGCCCCGGAGGCGGGCCCGCCGAAGGCGCCGGCGGACGGAACACGAGGCCGGTCCTGCGGAGGCGACGGCACGACAGTGGGCGGGACCACCGAGGCCGACGGGATGCCCGGCCGGGCATCCGGCCGCGGCGGCACCGGCCCTGAAGCAGGCCCACCGAAGACATCGGCGGACGGAACACGAGACCGGTCCTGCGGAGGCGACGGGACCGTGGTCGAGGCGGGACGCCGGAAGAAGTCCGTGCGGGTGCCGGTGTCCGGGCGCGTCTGCGGGCGCGGCGGCACGGCGGTGGTGCCGGGACGGTTCTGCGCGACGGCGGGGGTGAAGCCCCGCTCGGTGTCCGACCCGGGCTGCGGGGCCGGGGGGACCGGGCGGAGGCGGGCGGTCGTCTCCGAGGGCGTCGCGGCGGGCGCACCGGGGGTCCGCGACTGGGCCGGGGGCCGGTGTCCGGGCCGCGGCGACACACCACCGGACGGCGGGGCGTCGGGCAGGCGGGCGCCCCCGGACGGCGGGGCGTCCGGGAAGCGTGCCGCGCCGGACGGTGCGGACGGCGGCGCGTCGGGCAGACGCGTGGCAGCAGACGGCGGGCCGTCAGGCAGGCGCGACCCGGCGGACGGCGGAGCATCCGGCAGACGCGTCCCAGCCGACGGCGGAGCGTCAGGCAGGCGCGACCCGGCGGACGGCGGCGCGTCGGGCAGGCGTGTGGCAGCAGACGGCGGGCCGTCCGACAGCCGCGACCCGGCGGACGGCGAGGCGTCCGGCAGACGCGTCCCAGCCGACGGCGGGGCGTCCGGCAGGCGGGCGCCCGGGGACGGCGGGGCGTCCGGGAAGCGTGCCGTGGCCGCCGGTGGAGGCGGAGGCGTGGAAGCGCGGTCGGCGCGGGGGCCGGAGGCGGCGGACCCGAAGCTCGGGAAACGCGGCGCCCCTGCCCGGGGAGGACCGGCCGGGAAAGGGTCCGTACCGGCCGCGTCGCCGCCGGCCGTTGCGGGCGCCCCGCTGCCGGTGCGCGCCGGGGACGACGGGCCACGCGTCGGTGCCGGCCCGGTGGTTTGCCCGAAGCCCGTCGGCACGGCGTTCGGCACTGCGCCCGGCCTGGACCCCGCGGAAGCCCCGGGGGCCTCGGACGCGGTACCCGACGGCGTGGCCGTCGCGGAGCGCTGCGGTGTCGCGGGGGACGGGTCGTTCGCGGGAGGCGTGGTGGCTGCGGGCCGGGGACCGGGTCCGGGTTCGGGGGACCTGTCGGCGTCCACCCGCTCGTCGAGGGCGCCGGAGGAGCCGCTCGGACCGGACGAGCGGGAGGCGTCGTCGGCACCGGACGAGCGGGAGGCGCCGTCGGCATCGGAGGACGGGGGCGTGGTGGGGCGCGGCGGAACGGGGGCGCGGCGCGCTTCCGTGCTCATGCACCCCCCGCTTCCTCGTACCCGGGCCGTCGCTCTCGTGCGCGGGCCGCCGTACGGCTCACGCCCGGCCTGCCCGCGGCGCAGTCGCTTCGCCTCGGGCACGCATACCCGCACGGACGGGCCGTCATCCCGGCGCGGACCTGCGACCGGCGCCTGTTCCTCCGTGCGTGCGCGTCACTCTACGGCTTGTTCGAGGCCGCACGGGAACCAGTCCACGACGCCGGGGCATCTGCCCGGATCGTCCCCCTACCCTGCGGTAATCCTGTCTGGCAGGCTTCGTGCATGACTGCGCGCGCTGCCGACCGGGCCCGTTACGACCGGGCCACCGCCCATCTCGACGCCCCGCTTGCGATCGTCGATCTGGATGCCTTCGACGCCAACGCCGAGGATCTGGTGCGCAGGGCCGGCGGCAAGCCGATCCGGGTCGCCAGCAAGTCCGTGCGCTGCCGGGCCCTGCTCGAACGAGTCCTGGCGAAGGACGGCTTCGCGGGCATCATGTCCCTGACCCTCGCCGAGTCCCTCTGGCTGGCGCGCTCCGGTTTCGACGACGTCCTGCTCGCCTACCCCTCCGTCGACCGCGCCGCCTACGCGGAGCTCACCGCCGATCCCAAGCTGGCGGCCGCCGTGACCGTGATGGTCGACGACGTGGCGCAGCTCGACCTGATCGACGCCGCGCGCGCCGGCGGAAGCGAAGTGGTGCGGGTCTGTCTGGAGATGGACACGGCGCTGAAGCTGTTCGGCGGCCGGGTGCGGGTGGGGGCCCGCCGCTCCCCGCTGCACTCCCCCGAGCAGCTCGCCGACCTGGCGCGCGCGGTGCAGCGGCGGCCGGGGTTCAAGGTCGTCGCGATCATGGCGTACGAGGGTCACATAGCCGGTGTCGGGGACTCGGTGGCCGGCCGGCCGCTGCGCTCGCGCGCCGTGCGGCTGATGCAGGCGACGGCCCGCCGGGAGCTGGCCGAGCGGCGCGCGGCGGTCGTACGGGCGGTCCGGGCCGTCGTGCCCGACCTGGAGTACGTCAACGGCGGCGGCACCGGCAGCGTGCAGTCCACGGTGGCCGAGGACGCGGTCACCGAGGTCGCGGCCGGTTCCGGGCTGTACGTGCCGAGGCTCTTCGACAACTACACGTCCTTCAGCGGGCGTCCGGCGGCCCTCTTCGCCCAGCCCGTGGTGCGGCGGCCGGGGGTCGGGGTGGTGACCGTCCTGGGCGGCGGCTATCCCGCCTCGGGCGCCGCCGGACCCGACCGGCTTCCGGTGCCGTACCTGCCCGAGGGGCTGCGCTACGACCCGCAGGAGGGGCCCGGCGAGGCCCAGACCCCGCTGCTCGGCGCGCCCGCCGACGACCTGCTCATCGGCGACAAGGTGTGGTTCCGGCACGCGAAGGCCGGTGAGCTGTGCGAGCGGTTCGACGTGCTGCACCTGATCGAGGGGGACGCGGTCACGGCGACCGTGCCGACGTACCGCGGCGAGGGCCACGCCTTCCTGTAGGCAACCCGAAGAGGGCCGAAGTTCTCGGACTTCGGCCCTCCGGCAGCTCAGCCGACCGGACCCAGGTCCTACAGGGGCGTGACGTACGCGCCCGAGATTCCGCCGTCGACCAGGAAGTCGCTGGCGTTCACGAAGGAGGAGTCGTCGCTCGCCAGGAACGCGACGGCGGCGGCGATCTCCTCGGCCTCGGCGAACCGGCCGACCGGGATGTGCACGAGACGGCGAGCGGCCCGCTCCGGGTCCTTGGCGAACAGCTCCTGGAGCAACGGGGTGTTGACCGGTCCGGGGCACAGGGCGTTGACACGGATGCCCTCGCGGGCGAACTGCACGCCGAGTTCACGGGACATCGCCAGGACACCGCCCTTGGACGCGGTGTAGGAGATCTGGGAGGTGGCGGCGCCCATCCGGGCCACGAAGGACGCCGTGTTGATGATGGAGCCCTTGCCCTGGCGCCGCATGTAGGGGATGGCGGCCTTGCAGCACAGGTAGACGGAGGTGAGGTTGACCTCCTGGACGCGCTTCCAGGCCTCGAGACCGGTGTCCAGGATGGAGTCGTCGTCGGGCGGTGAGATGCCCGCGTTGTTGAAGGCGATGTCCACGCCTCCGTAGGTGTCGTAGGCCGTCTTGAACAGGGCCTCGACCTGCTCGGGGTCGGTGACGTCGGCCTTCACGAAGATCCCGCCGACTTCCTCGGCGGCGGCCTTGCCGCGGGTCTCGTCGACGTCCGCGCAGACGACGTGGGCGCCCTCGGAGGCGAGCCGGCGGGCGGTGGCGAGGCCGATGCCGCTGCCGGCTCCGGTGATGACGGCGGTGCGGCCGACCAGCCGGCGGCAGACGGCGTCAGGGGTCTGTGCGGTCACTGTGCGGGGCCCTCCGTGCTGATGAAGACGTTCTTGGTCTCGGTGAAGGCGGTGAGGGCGTCGGGGCCGAGTTCGCGGCCGACGCCGGACTGCTTGAAGCCGCCGAACGGGGTCCAGTAGCGGACGCTGGAGTGGGAGTTGACCGACAGGTTGCCGGCCCGCACGGCCCGCGAGACCCGCAGGGCGCGGCCGACGTCCCGGGTCCACAGGGAGCCGGCGAGGCCGTAGTCGGTCGCGTTGGCGAGCGCCACGGCCTGCTCCTCGTCGTCGAAGGGGAGGACGACGGCGACGGGTCCGAAGACCTCCTCGACGGCCACCCGGGCGCGCGGGTCGACGCCGGTGAGGACGGTGGGCGGGAACCAGTAGCCGGGGCCTTCGGGAGCCTTGCCGCGGATGCCGGGCGCGTCCGGGTCGACGTAGGACCGCACGCGGTCCAGCTGGGGCCTGGAGATCAGCGGGCCCATCTGGGTCTGCTCGTCGGCCGGGTCGCCGACGCGGACGGACTCGATCGCGGGCGCGAGCAGCTCCAGGAAGCGTTCGTACACCGGGCGTTGGACGAGGATGCGGGTGCGGGCGCAGCAGTCCTGGCCGGAGTTGTCGAGGAAGGACATGGGGGCCGCTGCCGCGGCGGCTTCCAGATCCGCGTCGGCGAAGACGATGTTCGGGCTCTTGCCGCCGAGTTCGAGGGTGACGCGCTTGAGGCGGTCCGCGCCCCTGGCCCACACCTGCTTGCCGACGGCGGTGGACCCGGTGAACACGATCTTCGCGACGCCGGGGTGCTCGACGAGCGCGGCTCCGGCGACCGGGCCGTGGCCGGGCAGCACCTGGAGGAGGTCCTGCGGAAGCCCGGCCTCCAGGGCGAGTTCGGCCAGCCGCAGGGCCGTCAGCGGTGTCGTCTCGGCGGGTTTGAGGATCACCGCGTTGCCTGCCGCGAGTGCGGGCGCGGTGCCCCAGGCCGCGATGGGCATGGGGAAGTTCCAGGGCGCGATGACGCCGACGACGCCGAGCGGTTCCAGGATCGTCACGTCCAGGCCGCCGGCCACCGGGATCTGACGACCGGTCAGCCGCTCGACCCCGCCGGCCGCGTAGTCGAGCAGGTCGCGTACGTTGCCCGCCTCCCAGCGGGCGTTGCCGACCGTGTGCCCGGCCTCCAGGACCTCCGACTGGGCGAGTTCCTCCCGGTGTTCGTCCACCGCGACGGCGAACCGGCGCAGCAGCCGGGCCCGGTCGCCGGGCGTGAGGGCGGCCCAGCGTTCCTGCGCCCGGGTGGCGCGTACGACCGCCGCGTGCACGTCGGCCGCGTCGGCGGCCGGTACGGTCGCGACGACCTCCTCGGTGGCGGGGTTGCGTACCTGGAGTTCGTGTTCCCGCGCGTGCTCCTGCTCGGGTTCGCGTTCCTGCTCGCGTTCCGTCTCGCGTTCCTGGGGCTCGTGCTCGGGCTCGTGGGACAAGAAGGGCCTCACATGCGTTCGAAGGAGCGGCGCAGCTCCCAGTCGGTGACCGCGGCGTCGTAGGCCTCCAGCTCGACGCGGGCCATGTTGCGGTAGTGCTCGACGACCTCGTCGCCGAAGGCGGCACGGGCTATCGGGCTGTCCGCCCAGAGTTCGGCGGCCTCGCGCAGCGTGGTGGGCACCTGTGCGTATTCGGCGGCGTAGGCGTTGCCCGCGCAGGCCTCGGGCAGGTCGAGCTTGTGCTCGATGCCGTACAGCCCGGCCGCGACGAGTCCGGCGACGGCGAGGTGCGGGTTGACGTCGCCGCCGGGCAGCCGGTTCTCGAACCGCATCGAGCGGCCGTGGCCGACCACGCGCAGGGCGCAGGTGCGGTTGTCGTGGCCCCAGGCGACGGCGGTCGGCGCGAAGGAGCCCGGCTGGAAGCGCTTGTAGGAGTTGATGTTGGGGGCGTAGAGCAGGGAGAAGTCGCGCAGTGCGGCGAGCTGTCCGGCGAGGAAGTGGCGCATCACCTCGGACATGCCGTCCCGATCGTCCGCGCCGCCCGCCATGGCGTTGGTGCCGTCCGCGGCCGCGAGCGAGAGGTGGATGTGGCAGGAGTTGCCCTCGCGCTCGTTGTACTTGGCCATGAAGGTCAGCGAGACGCCCTCCTGGGCGGCGATCTCCTTGGCTCCGGTCTTGTAGACGGCGTGCTGGTCGCAGGTGACCAGGGCCTCGTCGTAGCGGAAGGCGATCTCGTGCTGGCCGGGGTTGCACTCGCCCTTGGCGGACTCGACCGTGAGGCCGGCGGCGGCCATCTCGTTGCGGATGCGGCGCAGCAGGGGCTCGACCCGGCCGGTGCCGAGCACCGAGTAGTCGACGTTGTACTGGTTGGCCGGGGTCAGGCCGCGGTAGTTGGCGTCCCAGGCCTGCTCGTAGGTGTCCTTGAAGACGATGAACTCCAGCTCGGTGCCGACCTGGGCGGTGTACCCGTGCTCGGCGAGCCGGTCCAGCTGGCGGCGCAGGATCTGCCGGGGCGCGGCGACCACGGGCGAGCCGTCCTCCCAGGCGAGGTCGGCGATCACCAGGGCCGTGCCGGCGTTCCAGGGCACCCGGCGCAGCGTGGACAGGTCGGGGTGCAGGGCGAAGTCGCCGTAGCCGCGGTCCCAGGAGGACATCGCGTACCCGTCGACGGTGTTCATCTCGGTGTCGACGGCCAGGAGGTAGTTGCAGCCCTCGGTGCCGTGCTCCAGGACCTCGTCGAGGAAGAACCGGGCGGCGAACCGCTTGCCCTGGAGCCGGCCCTGCATGTCGGGAAAGGCCAGGACGACGGTGTCGATCTCACCGCTCGCGACGAGAGCCCGCAGCTCCTCGACGCTCAGCGGGGGCGTGCGGTCTGCCACAGGGGGCCTCCTTCGCCGGGCCGGGAGCCATAAGGTATTGCCGAGAACCATTGCTTGGGAAGGGGGTGCGGCCGCATGTCGCGGGGCACGGACCCGGAGAGACCGGCTGCCGAAGGACCGGACGACCGTCTCGCGCCGGTGCTGCGGCCGGTCCGGGCGGGCAACGGCTTCGAGGAGGCGCTGGAGCAGATCCTCCAGGTCGTCCGGCTGGGCCTGGTGCCCGGCGGCGGACGGCTGCCGGCCGAGCGGGAGCTGGCGGAGCGGCTCGGGATCAGCCGGGTGACGCTGCGCGAGGTGCTGAAGGTGCTCCAGGACCAGGGGCTGGTCGAGCCCCGCCGGGGCCGCTACGGCGGGACGTTCGTGCTGCCGCGCACGGACGCCGGCGGCGAGGACGAGCTGCGCCGCCGGATCGCCGAGGTCGACATCGAGGACGTGCTGCGCTTCCGGGAGGTGCTGGAGGTCGGTGCGGCCGGGCTGTGCGCGGCGCACGGGCTGACGGACGAGCAGGCGGCCCGGCTGCGCGAGGCGCTGGCCCGCACGCACGACGCGCCGCTCGCGGAGTACCGGCGCCGGGACACGCTGCTCCACCTCACCCTGGCCGAGCTGTGCGGCTCCGCGTCGCTGGCCGCGCGGTACGCGGCCGTCCGGGCCACGGTGAACGACCTGCTGGACTGCATCCCGCTGCTCGTGCGCAACCTGGAGCACTCGCAGCGCCAGCACAGCGCCCTGGTCGAGGCGGTCCTGGACGGGGACGCGGACGCGGCACGGGAGATCGCGCGGGAGCACTGCGCGGGGACGGCGGCGCTGCTGCGGGGCTTCCTGGCGTGAGCCCCCGGCCCGCAGCCGCGGGGACGACGGGGGTTCTCGGCGTGCGGACCCGGACCGCGGCCGTCAGGCCGGCGCCCCCGGCGCCCCGGACGGCGGCCCGGACGGCGGCCCGGACGGCGGCCCGGACGGCGGCCCGGACCTCTTGCCGCGCACGGGTGACCTCAGCAAAGGTATGGGGGCAATCCATTGCACGGTGTGGGAGGGCGCATGGCGCGCAGACCGCTGATCGGTGTCAGTACGTATCTGGAGCCCGCGGTGCGCTGGGGCGTGTGGGAGCTGGAGGCGGCGTTGCTGCCGGCCGGGTATCCGCGACTCGTCCAGCGGGCCGGCGGACTGGCGGCGATGCTGCCGCCGGACGGGCCGGAACATGCCGCCGCGACCGTGGCACGGCTCGACGGGCTGGTGATCGCGGGCGGTCCGGACGTCGAGCCGGTGCGCTACGGAGCCGGACCCGACCCCCGTACCGGGCCGCCGGCGCGCGCCCGGGACGCCTGGGAGCTGGCCCTGATCGAGGCCGCGCTCGCCGCGCGCGTCCCGCTGCTGGGCATCTGCCGGGGCATGCAGTTGCTGAACGTCGCGGCCGGCGGCACTCTCGTCCAGCATCTCGACGGGCACGCGGAGGTGGTCGGCGTCTTCGGACTGCACCCCGTCAAGCCGGTCCCGGGCACGCTGTACGCGGGGATCGTGCCGGAGGAGACGGCCGTACCGACGTATCACCACCAGGCGGTGGACCGGCTGGGCACGGACCTGGTCGCGTCGGCGTACGCGGCGGACGGCACGGTCGAGGCGATCGAACTGCCCGCCTCGGCGGGGTGGGTGCTGGGCGTGCAGTGGCACCCGGAGATGGGCGAGGACCTGCGCGTGCTGCGGGCCCTGGTCACCGCCGCGTCCTGAGCCGGGCCGCACCGACGCTGCACTAGTGGTTGGCGGGTGGGGTGGTCGGGGACGGGCCGCGGGTCAGTGACAGGAGGTCGCGCGCCGGGCCCGCCGGCCGGTGTCCCGCCGGCCACACGGCCCGCAGATCACGCCGCAGCCGGACGCCCTCCACCGGGATGCTCACCAGGCGGCGCATCGCGAGCTCCTCCCCCAGCGCCAGTTCGCTCAGCACCGCGGGCCCGGCCCCGCCGACCGCCGCCGCCTTCACCGCCGTCGTCGAGGACAGCTCGATCAGCGGGCGGGCCAGGCCGCCCAGGGCCGCGTCGAGGACCTGCCGGGTCCCCGAGCCCGTCTCCCGCAGGATCAGCGGTGTCGCGGCCAGTTCCCCGGCGGCCAGGGCGCGTCTGCGGCGGGCCCAGGGGTGGCCGGGTGCCGTCACCACGATCAGCCGGTCGTGGGCGACGACCGCCGAGTCCAGGCCGGGCGGGACGTCCAGCCCCTCCACGAAGCCGAGGTCCGCCTCACCCGCGACCAGCCGTTCCGCCACCGACGCCGAGTTCCCCGCCAGCAGCGACACCGCGGTGTCGGGGCGCTGGGCGCGCAGCGCGAGCAGCCAGCCCGGCAGCAGGTACTCGGCGATCGTCATGCTCGCCGCCACCCGCAGCCGGGAGTCACGGCGATCGCGCAGGGCCTGGGTGCCCGCGTCGAAGGCCTCCGCCGCCTCGACCACCCGTCGCGCCCAGTCGGTCACCAGCGCTCCGGTGTCGGTGAGCCGGGAACCGCGCGGTGAGCGGTCCACCAGCGCCAGGCCCAGCCTGCGCTCCATCGAGCGGATCCGGCTGCTGGCGGCGGGCTGGGTGATGCCGAGCTCCCGCGCGGCCGCGCCGAGGCTGCCCAGCCGTGCCACCGCCAACAGCAGTTCCAGGGCGCCGAGGTCCGGGACCCGGTGGGCGACCGAATCCCCCTGCTCCCGGGCCCCGCTCGGACCGCTCGTCTCGCTCATAAGTCCACCTTATGTCCCCATAGGCACATCGCCCCTGGTCGCGGGCCATGGGCCGGGCGATGGTGGAGGCATGGTCACCGATGCCCTCTCCCTGTCCCGTCCGGCCGGCCGCGCCGCGGCGGTCCGCCACCTCGGCCCGAACTGGTACGCCTCCGTCATGGGCACCGCCATCGTGGCCACGGCAGGCGCGGGACTGCCCGTCCACGTTCCGGGCCTGCGTGCCGTCTGCGCGGCCGTGTGGGTCCTGTCGTTCGCTCTGCTGGTGACCCTGCTGACCGCCCGTGCCCTGCACTGGACCCACCACCGGGACCAGGCCCGCGCCCATCTCCTCGATCCTGCGGCGGCCCCGTTCTACGGCTGTCTGGCCATGGCGCTGCTGGCCGTGGGCGGGGGTGCCGTCACCGTCGGCCGGGACGTGATCGGAACGGGGGCCGCGGTCGCCGTCGACACGGTCCTGTTCAGCGCCGGCACCGTCGTGGGCCTGGCGGCAGCCGTCGCGGTGCCGTACCTGATGGCCGTGCACCACCGGATCGAGCCGGGGCAGGCGACGCCCGTGTGGCTGCTGCCGGTCGTCGCGCCCATGGTGTCCGCCGCGCTCGGACCGCTGCTGGTGCCGCATCTGCCGGCCGGCCAGCCCCGGGAGGCACTGCTGCTGGGCTGCTTCGCGCTGTTCGGGCTGAGCCTGCTGGCGACCCTGCTGATGCTGCCGCTGGTCTTCGGCCGGCTGCTCACGGGCGGCCCGCTGCCGCTCGCGCTCACCCCGACCCTGTTCCTGGTGCTCGGCCCGCTCGGCCAGTCCACGACCGCCGTGGGGAACATCGCGGACGCCGCGCCGGGGGTCGTCCAGGCCCCGTACGAGCAGGCCTTCGCGGGCTTCGCCGTCCTGTACGGCGTCCCCGTCCTGGGTTTCGCGCTGTTCTGGCTGTGTCTGGCCACCGCCCTGTGTCTGCGGGCGCACCGGCACGGGATGGGCTTCGCCATGACCTGGTGGGCCTTCACCTTCCCGGTCGGCACCTGTGTCACCGGCGCCGGGGCGCTGGCCCGGCACACCGGTCTTGTCGCCTTCGACGGGCTCGCGGTCGCGCTGTACGCCGTCCTCGTGGGCGCCTGGGCGACCGTGGCCGCGCACACCGTCCGCGGCCTGGTCAGCGGTGTGCTGCTCGCAGGGCCGACGCCAGTGCCCGCGGCGCCTCGGCGAGCGACGGCCCGTACCACGTCAGGTGCCGTCCGCTGACGAGCGCGCAGGGCAGCCCGGGGAAGGCCTCGGGACCGTCGTCGGGGGTGAAGCGGTAGGGCTCGTCGGGAAGCACGACGAGGTCCGGCCCGGCGGCGCGCAGCTCCTCCAGGGGGACGCGCGGGTAGCGCTCGGGGTGGGACGCGTACAGGTGGTCGACGCCCAGGCGGGCGAGCACGTCACCGGCGAAGGTGTCACGGCCCAGGACCATCCAGGGGCGGCGCCAGATCGGCACGACGGCGGTCGTACGTCCCGTGCCGACGGCGGTGCGCCCCCCGGCCCCGGTCGTCGGCGCCGCCCAGGCCGCCTCCGCCTCGTCCAGCCAGCGCGGCCGGGTCCGCGTCCCGCAGGCCCGCAGCACCCGGTCCAGTTCACGGAAGGCCTGCGGCACGTCCCGCACCTCGGTCACCAGTACCTCGAGGCCGCCCGAGCGCAGCGCGGCCAGGTCAGGTGCGCGGTTCTCCTCCTCGTTGGCGATCACCAGGTCGGGCGCGAGGGCGAGGATCCGTTCGGTCTTCGGGTTCTTCGTCCCGCCGACGCGGGCCACGTCGAGGCCGGCGGGGTGGGTGCACCAGTCGGTGACGCCGACCAGGACGCCGGGCAGGGACACGGCCACCGCCTCGGTCAGGGACGGCACCAGCGAGACGATCCGCATGGGCTACCGCCGCCTGCCGCGCCTGTCCTGGACTGCCTCGACGTGCTCCGCCACCGCCACCACGACCACACGGGTGTCCGGTACGGTCGCCCGCCACCGGTGGCGCACCCCGCCGGTCAGGTACAGCGTGTCCCCGCGGCCGAGGCGGTACGCGCGGCCCTCCGCCTCGATCTCCACCGCGCCGTCGGCGACGTACATCAGCTGGTCGTTGCGGTACTGGATCTCGCGACCCGCCTCGTGGTCGCCGGTGAACTCCGAGGCGTGCATCTGGTGGTGCCCGCGGACCAGCGACCTGGCCTGGGGTCCGGCGCCCGGCACGTTGTCCTCGGCGCGCACGACGTCCACGCTGCACGCCGGGTCGGCGGCGGCGAGGAGTTCGACGGCGGTGGTGCGCAGGGCGTCGGCGACCTTCTCCAGGGAACTCCTGCTGGGGCGCGCCCGGTCGTTCTCGACCTGGCTCAGAAAGGGGACCGACAGGCCGCTTCGCTCGGCCACGACGGCAAGGGTGAGCTCCAGCGCGCGACGGCGCCGCCGCACGGCCGCGCCCACCCGCAGGGGCTGTTCCTTGTGGTCGCCCATCGCGCCCGCTGCCTCCTCCGCTCGTCGCCCGGTCGTCCGTGCGCGAGGGTCCGCGCGCACTCCTCCTGATGAGTTCTCTGCACCCTACGCATGTTCGGCAAACCGTTTCAGGCGGCCGTCACATCGGCGACACATTGCGTCGGCTCGGACCTCACAGTTCTCGCCAGTGGATCAATCGGCCGGACTTCCGGAGCCTCACTCCCCTCGCACGGGACGAACGGGCTGATGGGCAGGGCCGGGCGCCCTCCGGGACCGGTGACGGGCGTGTCCGACGGGGCCGCCAGGGCCCGGCTGCCGCAGGGGGCGCGGACGGTCGGCAGGTCGGCATGTCCGGACGCGGGCCGCAAGGCCGTCGCCGGCCGACTGCCGGTTCCCTCCCGCACGGACTGACCCTCGATCAGCACGAGCGTGGTGCTTTTCGGTTGAACGCGCGAGCGCTCCCCGATGTTCCCGGCCGTTCACCGGGTATGTTCCCGCCCGTCTCCCGGGTCCGAACCTGCTGGTCAAGGCGGGGTGGCTGCGGCATCGAGGCAGGTGCCCGCCCGTCGACGGCGGTGGACACGGGCGAGGCGGGCCCGGGGGACGGCAGGCCCCGGACGGGCGGGCCGTGGCCCTCCGGACGCCGGGGAACGGCCGGGGAACTGCGGGCGAACCGGCCGTGGCAGCCGGATGCCCCGGCCCGGTCCCCCCTCGGACCCGAACCATTCGTAGCTTTGTGTGGTTGTCCGGATCTTTTCCGTAGGCATGGGAGTGATCCCCCGGCGCACGGCGGGCGCGCGGGCTCCGGTCGGTTTCCGGACATGACCCGAGGGGCGGGCCTTCCCGCGCGCTGTCAGGTCGCGCGGAAAGGCCCACCCCTCGGAGGTTCGTCCCACCGGTGCCGGGCCCGATCCGATGGTGCCCCAGGACTTGCCGGTGGTGGGTGCCCTAGGACTTGGCCGGGACGGGGGCCGCCTTGTCGACGACGTCCGGGTTGTCCTTGAGCCAGGCGCGCACGGCCTCCTGCTGCCTGCCCTTGCCCGCCTCGTTGATCGCCGCTTCCAGGCCGGTGAGCTGCTTCTCGGTCATGCGGAAGTTCTTCAGCCAGGTGCCGACGACCGGGTTGTCGGCGGCGAAGCCCTTGCGGGCCAGCGTGTGCACGCCGTCGCCCGTGCCCCAGGCGCCCTTGGGGTCCTTCAGCTTCTTCAGGTCGTAGTCGTTGTACGCCCAGTGCGGCGACCAGAGCGTGACGACGATCGGTTCCTTCCTGCTGTAGGCGCGCTTGAGCTCGGCGAGCATCGCGGGCGTGGAGCTGTCGACGACCTTGTACTCCTGGTCCAGCCCGTACTCCTTGAGGACCTTGCTCTTGAGCAGGGCCGTCTCGCCGGCGCTGGACTCGATGCCGGTGATCTTCCCGCCGAACCGCGACGCCTGGCCCTTGAGGTCGTCGAGGGAGTCGACGCCCTTCACGTACGAGGGCACGCTCAGCTCCAGGGACGTCCTGCCGTACCAGGAGCCGAGGTCGTCGAGGCGGTCCCCGTACTTCTTCCAGTACTGCGCGTGGGTGGTGGGCAGCCAGGAGTCGGTCTCGAAGTCGACGTCGCCCTGGGCGAGCGAGGTGTACAGCGGCCCGGCGTCGTACTGCTTCGCGTCGACCTGGAAGCCGCGCCGTTCGAGGATCTCCTTCCACAGGAAGGTGGAGGCGACGCCCTCGTCCCAGGGGATGTACCCGATGGTGATCTTCTCGCCCCGGCCGACGTCCTTGCCGTCGGCGACGGCCGGTGTACCGCCTGTGCCGCCGGTACCGCCGAGGACGCCCAGACCGCCGGACACCAGGCCGAGGACGACGATGCCGATCATGGCGAACTGAGGACGGGGACGGTAGGACCAGATCCTCGTGCCTCCGGCGGCACGCGCCCGCAGAGCGGCGCGGCGGCCGAGCGGGGAGACCTGGGTGCCGAGTGCGCCGGTCATCCGGTCGAGGTAGATCGCGAGGATCACGATGGCGACGCCGGCTTCGGAGCCGAGGCCGACGTCGAGCTGGCCGATGGCCTCGTTGACGTCGCCGCCGAGACCGCCGGTGCCCACCATGCCGGCGATCGCGGCCATGGACAGGCCGAGCATGATGACCTGGTTGACGCCCGCCATCACGGTGGGCAGGGCCAGCGGCAGCTGGACGCGCAGCAGGGTGTCACGGGGCGTGGTGCCGAACGCCTCGGCGGCCTCGACCAGTTCCTTGTCGACCTGCCGGATGCCCAGTTCGGTCATGCGCACGCCCGGGGCGAGCGCGAAGATCAGGGTGGCGACGATCCCCGCGGAGGCGCCGGTGCCGAAGAAGAGGATCGCCGGGATGAGGTAGATCATCGCGGGCAGCGTCTGCATGAAGTCCAGGACCGGGCGGACCAGTGCGCCGACCCGCTCGGAGCGGGCCGCCCAGATGCCCAACGGGACCGAGATCACCAGGGCGATGACGGTGGCGACGAGGACCAGCGACAGGGTGACCATCGCGTCGTCCCACAGTCCGAGGGAGTCGATGAAGGCGAATCCGACGAAGGTGAGGACACCGGCGAGGGTGCCGCGCAGCCAGAAGGCCAGCACGGCGAAGATCCCTGCGAGCAGCAGCGGCTGCGGGGCCTGGAGTACGGCGTCGATGCCGTCGTAGGCACCGGTGAAGACGGCCTTGAGGACGTCGAACAGCCAGGACACATGGCCGAGCAGCCAGTCGACCGCGCTGTTGACCCAGTCGCCGAGCGGAATCCTAGGCACGGGCCACCGCCTTGGCGCCGTCCTTCGCGCCGTCCGTGGTCGTCGCCTTCGCGCCGTCCGTCGCCGTCGCCTTCGCGCCGCCCGTCGTCGCCTTCGCGCCGTCCGTCGCGCGGGGCGTGTCGCAGCTGCCCGGTGCGGCGGCCGGCTCGTCGCCGAGGAAGCCGAGCAGACGCTGTCGCGGCACGACCCCGACGAGGGTGCGCCGGGCGTCGAGCACCGCCACGGGGTGCGGCACGCGCGCGCTGATCGCGCACAGTTCGGTGAACGGGGTCCGCGGCGTCGCGGTCTCGCAGCCGCAGTCGGCCTCGTCGCCGCGTACCGCGCGGTCCATGACGGCATCGGCGGTCAGCACCCGGGAGCGGTCGACGTCCTGGGTGAAGGAGGCGACGTAGTCGTCGGCGGGGCGTACGAGGATGTCCTGCGCGGTGCCGATCTGCGCGACCCGGCCGTCGCGCATCACCGCGACACGGTCGCCCAGGCGCATCGCCTCGTTGAGGTCGTGGGTGATGAAGACGATCGTCTTCTTCAGCGTCTTCTGGAGTTCGAGGAGCTGGTCCTGCATGTCGCGCCGGATCAGCGGGTCGAGCGCGCTGAACGACTCGTCCATGAGGAGCAGTTCGGCGTCGGTGGCGAGGGCACGGGCCAGTCCGACGCGCTGCTGCATACCGCCTGACAGCTCGTCGGGCCAGGACTTCTCCCAGCCGGCCAGGCCGCACAGGGCGAGCGCCTCGTCGGCGCGGCGTGCGCGCTCGGCGCGGGGCACGCCCTGCACCGCCAGACCGTAGGCGGCGTTGTCGCGGACGCTGCGGTGCGGGAAGAGCGCGAAGTGCTGGAAGACCATGCTGATCCTCCTGGAGCGGACCTCGCGCAGGCCGCGGGCGTCGAGTCCGGTCAGGTCCTGGCCGCCGAAGCGGACCTGCCCGGCCGTCGGCGGGAGCAGACCGTTGAGCATGCGCAGCAGCGTGGACTTCCCCGATCCGGACAAGCCCATGACGACGAAGATCTCGCCCGGTTCCACGGTGAAGGAGGCGTCGATCACGGCGGCGGTGGCGCCGTCGGCGCGCAGCTCCTCCCGGTCGGCTCCGTTGCGCAGCCGCTCGACTGCGTGGTCCGGTCGTCTGCCGAACACCTTGTAGAGATGTTCGGCTTCAAGTGTGGCTGACACACGGGCCTCTTGCTCTCGGGGACAGGTCGCGGAGAGACGGCCGACCGCAAACGTTGAAATTGCAATCTCCGTCGCTCCGAAGCGGCGCCTGCCCCGGCTCTCACCTGGCAAACACACCAGTGACCCGGTTCACAGCGCGTTCACGTCCGCCACGTGCCCGCCGCGCTGTCGCCCTGACGAGTGGTTGTCGGTGCCGTACGGCATGATGCGAGCGTGACCGGACGACTGATGCTCCTCGACACCGCCTCCCTGTACTTCCGCGCCTACTTCGGTGTGCCGGACTCCGTGAAGGCACCGGACGGCACCCCGGTGAACGCGGTGCGCGGGCTGCTGGAGTTCATCGACCGGCTGGTCAAGGACCATCATCCGGAGCACCTGGTGGCCTGTATGGACGCCGACTGGCGGCCGCACTGGCGGGTCGAGCTGATCCCCTCGTACAAGGCGCACCGGGTCGCCGAGGAGCGCGCGGCAGGCCCGGACCAGGAGGAGGTGCCGGACACGCTGTCCCCGCAGGTGCCGGTCATCGAGGAGGTCCTGGACGCGCTGGGCATCGCCCGCGTGGGCGTCGCGGAGTACGAGGCGGACGACGTGATCGGCACGTTCACCGCGCGCGCGAAGGGTCCGGTCGACATCGTCACCGGCGACCGCGACCTGTACCAGCTCGTGGACGACGCGCGCGGGGTGCGCGTGCTGTATCCGCTCAAGGGGGTCGGCACGCTCCAGCTGACCGACGAGGCACTGCTGCGGGAGAAGTACGGCGTCGACGGGCGCGGGTACGCGGATCTGGCGCTGCTGCGCGGCGACCCGAGCGACGGCCTGCCCGGGGTGCCCGGGGTCGGCGAGAAGACGGCGGCCAAGCTGCTCGCCGAGTTCGGCGACCTGGCCGGGATCATGGCGGCCGTGGACGACCCCGCGGCCCGGCTGACCCCGACGCAGCGCAGGCGGCTCGACGAGGCGCGGCCGTATCTCGCGGTGGCGCCGAAGGTCGTCCGGGTCGCCGACGACGTCCCGCTGCCGGACGTCGACACGGCGCTGCCGCGCCGGGCGCGCGACCCGCAGGCACTGGACGCGCTGGCGGCGCGCTGGGGGCTGGGCGGGTCGCTGAACCGGCTGCTGACCACGCTGGGCACGCCGGGCGCGTGATCATTGTTCCCGCGCCAGGACCTGACCGCACCGAGGGCGAGGAGTCATGATCTGCCCGAGAGGTTCATGAACCTCCCGGTCCAGAGGGCCTCACCGAGGAAAGTGATGCTAACTTAGGTAAGCCTAAGCTAGATAGCGACTGGGAGGCCGCCATGGCAGAGCGTCCGGCACGAAAGCCGCGGAAGCCGCACTCCGCGCAGGTCGTTCGCACCGAACGGCTGACCCCGCACATGCAGCGGGTGGTGCTGGGCGGCGAGGGGCTGGCCGAGTTCACCGCGGGGACCTGCACCGATCACTATGTGAAGCTGCTGTTCCCGGCCGGGGGCGCGACCTACCCGGAGCCCTTCGACGTGGAGCGGATCCGGGCCGAGTTCCCGCGTGAGCAGTGGCCGGTGACCCGGACCTACACCGTGCGCGCCTGGAACCACGAACACCGCGAGCTGACCCTGGACTTCGTGCTCCACGGCGACGAGGGCCTCGCCGGGCCCTGGGCGGCCCGCGCCCAGCCGGGCGAGACCGTCCACTTCATGGGCCCCGGCGGCGCCTACGCCCCCGACACGGACGCCGACTGGCATCTGCTGGCCGGTGACGAGAGCGCGCTGCCCGCGATCGCGGCCGCGCTGGAGAGCCTGCCCGACGGCGCCGTGGCGCACGCCTTCGTGGAGGTCTCGGGCCCGGAGGAGGAGCAGAAGGTCGACTCCGACGTGGAGATCGTCTGGCTGCACCGCGGCGCGGCGCCGGTGGGCGAGAAGCTGGCCGAGGCGGTGCGCGGCCTGGACTTCCCGGAGGGCCGCGTCCACGCGTTCGTGCACGGCGAGGCCGGTTTCGTGAAGGAGCTGCGCCGGCTGCTGCGGGTGGAGCGGGAGATCCCGCGCGAGGACCTGTCGATCTCCGGCTACTGGCGGCTCGGCCACAACGAGGACGGCTGGCAGGCCTCCAAGCGGGAGTGGAACGCTCGCGTGGAAGCCGAGCAGGAAGGCTCCGCGCCCTCGGCGTGAAGCGCGTACGACGAAGCGGCGGCACCCCTCGGGGCCGCCGCTTCGTCGTGTCCCGGCACCCGCACGCCGTGAACGGCCGCGAGGGCGTGAGGACTTGGGCCCGCTCCGGACACGACGGCGTGACGCGGACGAAACGAGCGGTCCCTAATTTCTGTCGCCCGACAGGAATTACGTGCCCAAGGCAGGTGCCGCCGTGACGACCACAGCCGCTTCCGACGTACGTCCCGACCCCCCGAGGCCCCCCGCCGACCAGTCGCTCGCGGAGTTCGGCTACCGCCAGGAACTGCACCGCAGCCTCGGCCGGTACGCCTCGTTCGCCGCCGGGTTCTCCTTCATCTCCGTACTGACGACCGTCTTCCAGTTCTTCGCCTTCGGGTACGCGTTCGGCGGCCCCGTCTTCTTCTGGGCCTGGCCGGCCGTGCTGGTCGGGCAGTTGCTGGTGGCCGCCTGCTTCGCGGAACTCGCCGCCCGCTACCCGATCTCGGGCGCCATCTACCAGTGGTCCTCACGCCTGGCGAACGCCGCCTTCGGCTGGTTCGCCGGCTGGATCATGGTGATCGGGCAGATCGTGGTGGTCGCCGCGGCGGCGCTGGCCCTGCAGATGGTGCTCCCGGCCATCTGGTCCGGCTTCCAGCTGATCGGCACCGACCCGGCCCCCACGTCCGCGGACGGCGCGGCCAACGCGGCGCTGCTCGGCGTCCTCCTGCTGGTCCTGACGACCCTGGTGAACATCCTCGACAACCGGGTGATGTCCCTGGTCAACCGGATCGGCGTGACCGCCGAGATCATCGGCGCGGTGCTCATCGTGGTCCTGCTGCTCACCCACTCCGAACGCTCCCCCGGCATCACCTTCCACACCGCGGGTGCCGCCCAGGACGGCCTGTTCGGCGCGCTGCTGGTGGGCTCGTTCACGGCCGCCTACGTGATGATCGGCTTCGACAGCGCGGGCGAGATGAGCGAGGAGACCCATCAGCCCCGGCGCACCGCACCCCGCACGATCCTCACCGCGCTCGGCGCGGCCGGCCTGCTCGGCGGGCTGATCGTGCTCGGCGGGCTGCTCGCCGCGCCCAGCCTCACCGACGGGCACCTGGCGGTGGACGGTCTCAGCTACGTCCTGACCAGCAGCCTGGGCGACGGCGTCGGCAAGCTGCTGCTGGCCGACGTGGTGGTGGCGATCGCGGTGGCGACGCTGGCGATCCAGACCGCGGCCTGCCGGATGCTGTTCTCGATGGCCCGCGACGGCCGACTGCCCTTCTCCGCCCGCCTGGCGAAGGTCGACCCGCGCACCGGCATGCCCAGCGGCCCCGCGCTGGTCGTGGGCGTCCTCGCGGCGGTCCTGCTGCTGCTGAACTTCGCCTCCCCGGAGGCGTTCCTGGCCATCGGCACCACCTGCATCGTGATGCTCTACCTGGCCTACGCGATGGTCACCGGCCCCCTGCTGGTACGCCGGCTGCGCGGGGAGTTCGCCGTCCACGGCACCGACGAGACGGGCGCCCCGCTGTTCTCCCTGGGCCGCTGGGGCGTCCCCGTCAACGCGCTCGCGCTCGTGTACGGCCTGTTCATGACCGTCAACCTCGCCTGGCCGCGCGCCGCGGTGTACGACCCGGCGGGCGGGCACTGGTACTTCCAGTGGTTCACGGTGCTGTTCCTGCTGGTCACGGTAGGTGTGGGGTTCACGTGGCGGCTACTGCGGGCACAACGAGGGCACTCGGTGTCGGAACTGCCCCCTGTGGAATCTCTCCCAGAACCGACTCGGTAGCGTCCGCCGTCTTGTCCTCGCCGGTCGGCCGGAGGCCCGTGCACTTGTCGAGCGCGACGCTCGGCTTCGAGTGGCCGAGCCGGACCTGGACCACCTGCACGTTGGCGTTGTCGGCAATCAGGCACGAGGCGTGGAAGTCACGCAGCCCGTGGAGCGTCAGCTTCGCGGGCACGCGCACGTTCGCCTTCGCCCTCTCCAGCGCCGCGTTCGCGTCCTCGCGCATCCGCTTCTCCTCGCGCCCGAACCGGAAGGGCCCCCACCCCCTGTGGGAGTGAGGGCCCTTCGTTACGTCGTGGGTGGTCAGTTGTGCGTGCCGTTCCAGGTCCATCGTGAGGACTCGATGCCGGACTGGGGCCGGACGGTGGAGTAGACGGCGTCACCGTTGCCCGAGGTACGCAGGTTGCTGTTCGGGAGCCAGAGGCTGTTGGTGATCTCGTTGTTGTCCGCACGCCACCACTGTCCGTCGTTGCCGGTGTCGCAGGCGCTCGTCCAGACGGCGTTCGTGTCGGTCTTGAAGTCCGTGGTGAGGCAAAGGTCTGCGTCGGTGTACCAGGGCTTCAACTGGCGGAGGGTGATCCCGCTGATGTTGTCGGTTATCGACGCGCCCCAGTACCAGGCGACGGTCGACCCGCTGCAAGAGCCCGACCAGACGTTGCTGGTCGTGGCGGAGTAAGTGAGGCAATTGTGCTCGAATCCGTTCTCGTACACCCATCGGGTGGTCGTCGCGGATGCGGTGGACATCGCGCCGGCCGCGGTGAGCATGAGGGCGGCGAACATCATGGGCAGGGTCAGTCTCAGGGTCTTCAGAGATTTCATGATCGCGAGGATTGAAGCCAGAAGCGTTGGCGATGCAAATCGAACATGAACATGCCATGTCGCGAGAGTCACGATCTTGTCATGCCCTCTTCAGCCATCGACGCCCTGGCGTCGCCTTCATCGGGCACACGCTCGGACCGTCACCGCCGTGCAGATCACTTACCCGGGCCGAGGACACCGGGGCGCGGGGCTACGGCCGGTCGCCCCGCACCCGCGCGTGCAGGTGCATGTCGTGCCAGCCGTCCCGGTGGAGTCCCGCGCTGCGCTTGGTGCCCTCCAGGGTGAAGCCGGTCTTGGCGGCGACCCGGCAGGACGCCTCGTTGGCGGTGGCGTGGGTGAGTTCCAGGCGGTGGAAGCCGATCGCGTCCAGGGCCCAGCCGGCGAGGGCCGCCGTGGCCCGCGCGGCCACGCCCCGGCCCCGTGCGTCGGCCACGGTCCAGTAGGCGACCTCCGCCAGACCCTCGGCGAGCACGATCTCGCGCAGCGCGACCCGGCCGAGCAGCCGGTCGGTGACCTCGTCCACGACGGCCCACTGTGCGTCGCGTTCCCCGGCCCAGGCCAGCCGCCACTCCTCGATCCAGCCGCCGACCTCGTCCTCGGAGTCGGCGGCCCGCAGATGCCACCGGTGCAGGGCCGGGTCCTGGAACGCGCGGTGGACGGCGGGCGCGTCCGCCGCCCGCCAGGGGCGCAGACTCAGGCCGTCACCGGTGGCCAGGACGGGCTGGGGGTGGTCGGCGAGGGTGCCCGCGGGCAGCACGTCGGTCGTCAGAAAGGGCATGGTCGGCATCCTGCCCGGCCGCCCCGAACGCGCCCAGCGGTTTTCCCGGGGCGCGGTCCGCCTCGTAGGCTGGTCGGCGATGAGACGCCGGACCCCGCCACCGCCCTCCCCGCTGCCGCAGCGCGACGGAGTCGACCCGGTGCGGGTGCGACTGCCTGTCCAGGGCTCGTGGGGCACGGTGTGCGGGTATCTGGTCGAGCGGATGTCGGGGGCGCCGTCGGGTGCGGTCGCCGCCATGTTCGAGGCGGGCCTCGTGGTCGGCGCGGACGGACATGCCGTGCCGTCGGACGCGGCGTACGCACCGGGGGCGTATGTGTGGTTCCACCGGGAGCTGCCCGCCGAGGTGCCGGTGCCGTTCCCCCTGGAGGTCGTCCACCGCGACGAGCACATCGTCGTCGTCGACAAACCACATTTCCTGGCCACCACACCGCGCGGCGGCCATGTCGCCCAGAGCGCGCTGGCCCGGCTGCGGCGGGAGCTCGGCATCCCGTCCCTGACCGCCGCGCACCGGCTGGACCGGCTCACCGCCGGGCTGGTGCTGTTCACGGTGCGTCCCGAGGAGCGCGGCGCGTACCAGACGCTGTTCCACGACCGCCTGGTTCGCAAGGAGTACGAGGCGGTCGCCCCGTACGATCCCGCGCTCGCGCTGCCCGCCACGGTGCGCAGCCGGATCGTCAAGGAGCGCGGGGTGCTGGACGCGCGGGAGGTCGAGGGCGAGCCCAACGCGGTCAGCCACGTGGAGCTGCTGGAGTGGCGGGACGGCCCGGGCGGCGCGCTGGGACGGTACCGGCTGCTGCCCAGGACCGGTCAGACCCATCAACTGCGGTTGCACCTCAGCGGGTTGGGTGTGCCGATCCTGGGCGATCCGCTGTATCCCGTGGTGACCGGCCCCCGGCCGGCCGATGACTTCCGGCGTCCGCTGCAACTGCTGGCGCGGGAGCTGGAGTTCACCGATCCGGTCACGGGCGTGGCGCACCGGTTCCGCAGCGGGCGGACGCTGGCGGCGTGGTCCGCGTACGGGGAGTGGGCCGACGGACCGGTCGACGGGCAGGCCGGGGGGCCGGCCGGTCAGTAGCCGCGCCACCAGCGCACCAGGCGCTGCCAGGCTCCGGGCCGGTGAGCCGGCTCGGTCGACGTCGGGGAGAGCCGGTCCGGCTGGGCGGCGGGCGCGGACTGCGGTTCCGCCGGCCCGGGCTGCCCGGCGACAACCGGCCCGGACTGTGCGGCGACGGTCGGCGCGGGCTGCGGTTCGAGCGAACCGACCTGCCAGGTGGAACGCTGTGACGGGATCGGGTTGCCGTGGGTCGGCGTGACCCGGATGTCCTGCTCCGGCTTCGGTTCGAACGCCACCGGCAGTTCGACCAGATGCCGTGAGGCGATGGACGTGGTCCAGCGCAACTCGTCCTCGTCGCAGTCGAGCTGGACGTCCGGCAGACGCCTCAGCAGCGCGTCGACGCCGACGTCGGCGATGGCGCGGCCGACGTCCTGGCCGGGGCACTCGTGCGAGCCGCCGCCGAAGGAGAGGTGGGAGCGGTTGCCCTGCATGCCGGCGGACAGGTCGGGACGTACGCGGGGGTCGACGTTGCCGGGGGCCGGGGCGAACAGCAGCCCGTCGCCGCGGCGGATGCGCCGGCCGCCCAACTCCGTGTCCTGCTTGGCGAAGTAGCCCAGGACGGTACTGAAGGGCGGCTCGTCCCACAGGGACTGCTCGACCGCCTCGGGCACCGTCATCTGGCCGCCGTTGAGCCGGGCCACGAAGCCCGGATCGGTGAGCACCCGGCGCAGCACGTTGCCGAGCAGGTTGGTCGTGGCCTCGTAGGCGGCGAAGAGCACAAGCCGCAGGTGTTCCCTGACCTCGTCGTCGGTGAGCCGCGCCGGATGGTTGATGAGGTGGCTGGTGAAGTCCTCCTCGGGCCGGGCCCGGCGGCGTGCGGTGAGCCGGCTCAGTGCGTCCATGACGTAGCCGTGGCTGGCGATGGCCGTCTCGGTGCCCTTGAGCGCGTCGCGGGCGGCGAGCACCAGCCGGTCGCCGTACTCCTCCGGCATGCCGAGGATCTCGCACAGCACGGCCATCGGCAGGTGCTCGGCGAACTGGCTGACCAGTTCGGCGTGCCCCTTGAGGCAGAAGCCGTTCACCAGGCGCTGGGTGTGGCGGTAGATGTGGCGGCGCACGCCCCGGGGGTCGATCGTCGACATGGCGCCGATGACCGCGCCGCGCAGCCGCAGGTGTTCGTCGCCCTCGGCGTGGGAGCAGATGGGCTGCCAGGCGATGTGCGGCATGAGCGGATGGTCGGGCTTGACCTGGCCCTCCAGCAGCGGGGTCCAGATGCGGCTGTCCCGGGTGTACTGCGAGGGTGTGCGCACCATGTGCATGTTCTCGGCGTGGCCGAGCACCACCCACATCGGTACGTCCTCGTGGAGCAGCACGGGGGCCACGTGGCCGTACTCGTCGCGCAGTTGCTCGTAGAGTTCGCCCAGGTCCGCCGCTTCGGGGCCGTAGATCCGGTGCAGTCCGCCGGGGCCGCGGCCGTGCGCGGGACAGCCGGGGGGCGGGCCGGTCACGAGGTCGTCCGCACCGGTCGGGGAGTGGTGTTCAGAGGTCACGGTGGTCGCTCCGGGAAGGCTGGGGTCGATCCGGGGGTGGGCCGACGGACGGAGGTTCAGACGAGGCTGCCGGACAGTGCCATGGAGTGCAGGAAGCGCATCAGGGTCAGCAGGACGTCGCGGCTGGAGGCACGCCGGCGCACGTCGCATTCGACGATCGGGATCTCGGGTGTCAGGTCGAGCGCCTGGCGCAGGTCCTCGATCGGGTAACGGGGGCCGTCGGGGAAGGAGTTGACGGCGACCACGAACGGCACGCCGCGTTCCTCCAGTTGTCCCATGACGTCGTAACTGACTTCGAGGCGACGGGTGTCGACGAGGACGACGGCGCCGAGCGCGCCCTCGAACAGGCCGTTCCACAGGAACCAGAAGCGTTCCTGGCCCGGGGTGCCGAAGAGGTACAGGACGACCTGGTCGGTGATCCTGATGCGGCCGAAGTCCATGGCCACGGTGGTGGCGGTCTTGGTGTCGGAGCCGTAGTTGTCGTCGACCCCGATACCGGCCTGGGTCATGGTCTCCTCGGTGGTCAGCGGCCTGATCTCGCTGACCGCGCCGACCATGGTGGTCTTGCCGACACCGAAGCCGCCGACGATGACGATCTTGGCCGCGGCCTGCGCCGTGTGCGGCAGCTGGTCCTCGGTCCGTGGGCCCGGGACCGCGTCAGAGCCTTTGAAGTCCATGCATCACCGCTTCGAGAAGGGAACGGTCGGGGAGCTGCCGGCGGACGATGGGGGCGCGCACCTGCACCAGATCGGCCGCCAGCATCTCGGTGACCAGCACGGTCACCACGCTGAACGGCAGGCTGAGCCAGGCCGACAGCTCGGCCACCGACAGCGGGTTGGCGCACAGCCGGAGCACCGCCGCCTGCTCCGGGGTGGCCGAGGAGGGCGGCTCGGCGCGCGCGACGATCAGGGACACCAGGTCCAGGGGCACGCGCTCGCCTTCGGGTCCGGTGATGACGTACAGCCGCTCGGGGTTCTTGCGCTCCCCCTCCTGCGGGGGCTGCGCGGAGGACGGCTGCTCGGGTTCCGTCGAGGGCGGCCGGGCGGCGCGCGGTTGCGGGGGTTGTCGCCGTCGGCGTCGTGGAGGAGTCATACGGTCTGCCCGTTGCGCCGGGGCGGACTGGTCAGATGGGAGCCGATGCGCACGACGAGGTCGCGCATGTGGGCGCTCATGTTGCCCGGTTCGCAGACGACGTCGGCGAGGACCGCGAGATAGGCGTTGGCGCCGGCCGCCATCAGATAGAAGTAGCCGCCGTTCAGCTCGATGATGACGACCTTCATCTCGCCGTCGCTGGTCGGGAGTTCCTGGGCGACGGCACCGGCCAGGCTCTGCAGACCCGCGCAGGCGGCCGCGACCCGGTCGGCGGCGTCCTCGTCACCGGCGTAGCGGGCGATGCGCAGGCCGTCGGCGGAGAGCACCACGATCATCTCGATGCCCGGGACGCTCTTGTAGAGGTCTTTGAGCATCCAGTCGAAGTTCGCTCGCTGCTGGATCACTTGAGGTCCCCCTCGTCGTCGGCTCCGGAGCGGGCCGGCTTGTCGATCAGATGCGTGTACGCGGTCGGGTTGCGCGTGAAGTCCGTCGGGTCCGGGCCCGGGTTGTCCTTCTTCAGGCCCTCCCAGAAGGCCTCGACCCACAGTCCGGGCTCGCGCTCGTCCTTCTTGGGCCCGGGCTCGGGTTCGGTCGGGTCCTGCGTCCAGATGTCGGGCGTGCCCTCACGGGCGGCGCGCTCGGAGGCGGCGGCCTCGGCGTAGCGCTGACTGAGCGGGGTCTTCATCCGGCTGCGGCGCTGCGGCAGGCCCTTCTCGGTCCACTCCGTGACCTCGGGGACGTCGTCCTGCGCGGGGACCGGGTCCGGGATGCGTGGGCTGGTGGGGCGGCGCTTCTTCGGCGGCCGCTTGGGCCCTTCCAGCGCGCCCAGTTCGATCGTGGGTACGGCGGTGGCGCCGATGCCGTGCGCGAAGCCGGGCGCGGGCTCGGAGGTCATCATCTCGGCGGGCACGATGAGGACGGCGCGCACCCCGCCGTACGCGGAGGCGCGCAGCGACACCTGGAGGTTGAACGAGGTGCACAGGCGGCCGACGACCGCGAGGCCCAGGCGCGGGCTGTCGCTGAGGTCCTGGACGTCGACGCCGGCCTTGGCGGCCTCCAGCAGGCCCTCGGCCCTGGCGCGGGCCTCCTCGCCGAGGCTGACGCCCGCGTCCTCGATCTCGATGGCGATGCCGGTCTGCACCTCGACGGCGTTGACGTGCACGTCGGTCTGCGGCGGCGAGTAGCGGGTGGCGTTGTCCATGAGCTCGGCGAGCGCGTGGATGAGCGGCTCTACGGAGATGCCGCGGATGTTGACCTTGGCGATGGAGTCCAGCTTGATGCGGCGGTACTCCAGGATGCGGGACATGGCTCCGCGCAGCACGCTGTACAGCGGGACCGGCTGGGGCCACTGGCGGCCGGGGCGGCCGCCGCCGATGATGGCGATGGAGTCGGCGAGCCGGCCGATCAGCGAGGTGCCGTGGTCGATGCGCAGCAGGTCGTCGAAGACCTCGGGGTTGCGGCCGTGGTCCTCCTCCATCTCCCTCAGCTCGCCCGCCTGCTGGTGGACGATCGCCTGGACCCGGCGGGCGACGCTGACGAAGGCGCGCTGCGCGGAGTCGCGCATCATCTCCTCGCGGTCGACGATGTCCAGCACGGTCTTCACGACGGTGCGGTGCGCCTCGGCGAGGTCGCCGTAGGCGGGGTCCGAGTCGATGAAGTGCCGCATCACCTCGCCGGGCGTGTTCCCGCCGCGCATCACCTTCAGCGCGGTCGGCAGGACCTCCTTCGCGACCCGGAGGTTCACCTCGTCGTGGGCGGCGACCTGGCGTTCCAGATACGCACAGTGACGAGCGTGGTCGGCGTGCGCCTGGCGCAGCCGCCGGCCCCGGCGGACCGCCTCGGCGCCCGCGGCCGTCACCAGGGCCGTGGCGAGGGCGCCGCACAGGCCCACGGCGAGCCGGGCCGGGTGGGCCACCAGGGCGACGGCGGCCCCGGTCGCCGTGGCCATCAGTATGGCGGGCAGCAACAGCACCCGCGCGTAGGGGAGTTCGCGGCGGTCTGGAGGGGACTGGACACTCACCATGTAGGCCCTCGAAACGAATCGGAATCTGTCCACCAATTAGGAACAAACGCACGAATACATGCCAACCCGGTGCGCTGCGGGCGAGCTTAGTCCGACCGGATCAACGCAATGTCATATTCGGCAAGCATCTGAAATCGCCCGCGCAACAGGAGTACGCTCAGCCTCATTTACACGCCGAGCCCTCATTCGAACACGATGCGTGACCGAAGTCGGGTGTGCGAGCCCCCTGCCGAACGGGGTGAGAGACGGCGGCCGGGTCAGACCCCCGCGATCCGCAGCGCCGCGTCCGCCGTGGCCTCGGCGAACACCGACACCGGCCGCTCGGGGTCGGAGCGGTGCACCAGGATGACGCCCTCGATCAGCCCGAACACCAGATCCGTACGCAGTTCCAGCTCACCCTTGGCGAGCGCGCCGCCCGCTCCGGTCGCGGCGAGCAACTGCCGGTAGGCGTCCTTGAGTTCGGCGCGCACGGCATGGAAGCCTGCGAACCGCTCGGTGCGCACCTCGGGCAGCAGATAGAGGCCGCCCAGGTTGTGCGGCCCGCCGCACAGCAGCTCCACGTCGGTCCGGCACAGCCGCCACAGCCGCCCCTCGGCCGGGGTCGCGTCATCGGCGAGCAGCTCACGGGCGTAGGCCAGGGACGGCGTGACGGTGGACTCCAGCAGCGCGGCGAGGAGTTCCTCCTTGCCGGAGACGTAGTGGTACATGGACGCCTGCCGCATCCCCGCCCGCTCGGCCACGGCCCGCGTCGTCGTGGCCGCATACCCCTGCGTGGTGAACAACTCCGCGGCGGCGGACAGCAGTTCGGCGCGCGGTTCCAGACCGCTGTCCGGCCGCTGCGCGGCCCGCGGCCGGCCGACCCTGCGCCCGCTGCTGGTCCCCATGCGTTCGATCCTCGCACACACCCCCCGGCCGCCGATCTCCGTGAGGGCTCGGTAACCGCCCGGCAACGCGCGGGCAATGCCGGTGACGCGGCCCGCGCCTAATTTCTGTCGGGCGACAGAAACTCGGCCGTGCGCATCGACACCGGCACGAGTGAACACCGAAGACCAGCCGCACGAGCGAACCCGAGCCGGAGGTCCCGCGATGGCGACAGCGACCACACACCAAGCCCGCGCCCATGCGCGCGCCCAGGCGGGCGGACACGCCGACGCCATGCCCGTCGTACCGGCCGGGGACTGGCCGGCCCCGCCCTGCGAGGCGGGCCTGCTGGTGTGGGCCGAGACCGTGGCCGGCGGCAACTACACGCACCGGGTCCTCGCCCGCGGCACCGAACTGCGCCTGACCGACCTGCGCGGCGACGCCTGCGCGCATCTGCTGCTGTTCGCCGCCGACCGGCCCTGGGAGCGTCTCAACGTCGCCGACACGGTCAAGGTCCAGTGGAACGCCTACCTGGGCGAGGGGCAGTTGCTCCTCTCCGACCAGGGCCGGGTCCTCGCCTCCGTCGTCGTCGACACCTCCGGCCGGCACGACGCCCTGTGCGGCACCTCCACCCTCGTACGCAACACCGCGCGTTACGGCGACGGCGCCGCGCAGTCCGCCTCCCCGGCCGGGCGCGAACTGTTCAAGCTCGCCGCCGCCAAGAACGGCCTGGCCCCCCGCGACCTGCCGCCGTCCCTCTCCTTCTTCCAGGGCGTACGGGTCGGCCCGGACGGCGTCCTCGGCTTCACCGGCTCCGCGGGCCCCGGCGGCAGTGTCACCCTGCGCGCCGAGCAGGACGTGACCGTGCTGATCGCCAATGTGCCGCACCCGGCCGACCCCCGCCCGGACTACCTCAGCACCCCGCTGGAGGTGCTCGCCTGGCGCGCGGCGCCGACCGGTCCCGGCGACCCGCTGTGGGACGCCACCCCCGAGGGCCGCCGCGCCTTCCTGAACACCGCCGGATTCCTCGCCGCGAAGGGGCTCGCATGAACACCAAGACCGTGGTCCCGGCCCGTGCGGCCTGGAGTTCCGTCGTCCGCGCCGGTGACACGCTCACCATCACCGACCTGCACGGCAACCAGGCCGTCGACTTCCTCGTCTACGACGCCCACGACACGTCCGTGCGCTACAGCGCGTCCGACACGATCCACGCCCAGGGCAACGTCTTCCTCACCACGGGCAGCGTGCTGCTGTCCAACGAGCACACCCCGCTGATGACCGTGCTCGCGGACGACGTCGGCCGGCACGACACGATCGGCGGCGCCTGCTCCAAAGAGTCCAACATTCTGCGCTACGGCCACCACACCTGGTCGCAGCACGCCTGCGTGGACAACTTCCTCGCCGAGGGCGCCCGGCACGGCCTCGGCAAACGCGACCTCGTCTCCAACGTCAACTGGTACATGAACGTGCCCGTCGAACAGGACGGCACCCTCGGCATCGTCGACGGCCGCTCCGCCCCGGGCCTGGCCCTCACCCTGCGCGCCGAACGCGACGTCCTGGTCCTCGTCTCCAACTGCCCCCAGATCAACAACCCCTGCAACGGCTTCGAACCGACCGCCGTGGAGATGACGATCACCGGAGCGGACGCATGACCTTCGACACCCTGCTGGTCGCCAACCGGGGCGAGATCGCCGTACGGATCATCCGCACCGCCCGCGACCTCGGACTGCGCACCGTCGCCGTGTACTCCGACCCCGACCGCGGCGCCCCGCACGTCCGGCTCGCCGACGAGGCGGTACGGCTCGGCCCGGCCCCCGCCAAGGAGTCCTACCTCGACGCCGACCTGGTGCTGAAGGCCGCCAAGGACACCGGCGCCGGCGCGATCCACCCCGGATACGGCTTCCTCTCGGAGGACGCCGCCTTCGCGCGCCGCTGCGAGGACGCCGGCATCGTGTTCGTCGGCCCGACCCCGGACCAGCTCGACCTGTTCGGCGCCAAGCACACGGCGCGGGCGGCGGCCGAGCGGGCCGGGGTGGCCCTGGCCCCCGGCACCGGACTGCTGGCCTCCGCCGAGGAGGCGGTGGCGGCCGCCGAGCGCATCGGCTACCCCGTGATGCTCAAGGCCACCGGCGGTGGCGGCGGCATCGGCATGTCCGCCTGCCGCTCCGCCGCCGAACTCACCGAGGCCTGGGACCGCGTCCAGCGCGTGGCCGCCGCCTCCTTCTCCTCGGCCGGGGTCTTCCTGGAGCGGCTCGTGGAACGCGCCCGCCATGTCGAGGTCCAGGTCTTCGGCGACGGCGCGGGCCGGGTGGTCACCTTCGGCGACCGCGACTGCTCCCTGCAACGCCGCAACCAGAAGGTCCTGGAGGAGGCGCCGGCCCCCGGGCTCCCCGAGCCGGTCCGCGCACAACTCGCCGACTCCGCACGCATGCTGTGCGCATCGGTGGGCTACCGCTCGGCCGGCACGGTCGAGTTCGTCTACGACGCGGCCCGCGAGGAGGCGTACTTCCTGGAGGTCAACACCCGCCTCCAGGTGGAACACCCGGTCACCGAGGAGGTGTACGGCGTCGACCTCGTCGCCTGGATGCTGCGACTGGCCCGCGGCGAACGCGACGTCGTGCGCGACCCCGGCACCCCGCGCGGCCACGCCGTCGAGGCCCGCCTCTACGCCGAGGACCCCTCCCGCGAACACCGGCCCAGCGCGGGCCTGTTGACCCGCGTGGAGTTCCCGGCCGGGGTGCGCGTCGACGGCTGGGTGGAGACCGGCACCGAGGTGACGACGTCGTACGACCCGATGCTCGCCAAGGTCATCGCCTACGGCCCCGACCGGGAACACGCGCTGCGGCGGCTCGACGAGGCCCTCGCCCGCACCCGGGTCGACGGCATCGAGACCAACCTGGGCCTGGTGCGCGCCGCGCTTACGGACCGGGACTTCCGGGCCGCGGCCCACTCCACCGCCACCCTCGCCCGGGTCACCGATCCGACCCCGCGCGTCGAGGTCGTCTCCGGCGGCACCCTGACCACCGTGCAGGACTGGCCGGGCCGCACCGGCCACTGGCAGGTCGGCGTGCCGCCCTGCGGCCCGATGGACGACCTGTCGTTCCGGCTCGGCAACCGCGCGCTGCACAACCCCGAGGGCGCGCCGGGCCTGGAATGCACCCTCCAGGGCCCAACGCTGCGGTTCAGCCACGCCACGACCGTGTGCGTGACCGGCGCCGCCGCACCGGTCACCGTCGACGGCACCCCCGTCGCCCAGTGGGAGCCGGTGACCGTGCCGGCGGGCGGCGTCCTGGCGGTCGGGGCACCCGCCGAGCACGGCCTGCGCACCTACGTCCTGTTCGCGGGCGGCGGCCTGGACGTGCCCGCCTTCCTCGGCAGCGCGAGCACCTTCACCCTCGGCCGCTTCGGCGGGCACGGCGGGCGGGCCCTGCGCACCGGCGACGTACTGCACGGCGGCACGGTCGCCGAAGGCACCCCCGTGCCCCTCGCCGACCGGCCCGCCCACGGCGCGGTCTGGCACCTCGCCGCGGCCGAAGGCCCGCACGCGGCACCGGAGTTCTTCACCCCCGACGACATCCGCGCCTTCTACGCCGCCGACTGGAAGGTCCACTTCAACTCGGCGCGCACCGGAGTGCGCCTGGTCGGGCCCAAGCCCCGCTGGGCCCGTACCGACGGCGGCGAGGCGGGCCTGCACCCGTCCAACATCCACGACACCCCGTACTCCGTCGGCGCCGTCGACTACACCGGCGACATGCCGGTACTGCTCGGCCCGGACGGGCCCTCGCTGGGCGGGTTCGTGTGCCCGGCGACCGTGCTGAGCGGCGAGCGGTGGAAGCTGGGCCAACTGCGCCCCGGCGACACCGTGCGCTTCGTGCCCGTGGACGTCGACGGCTCGCCGCGCGCCGAGATCACCGACGGCGGGATCCTGGCCCGGGACGGCGACGTGACCTACCGGCGCAGCGGCGACGACAACCTGCTGGTCGAGTTCGGCCCGATGCAGCTGGACCTGGCGCTGCGCATGCGCGTCCACGCGCTGATGGAAGCGGTGGCCCAGGCCGGGCCGGACGGGATCGTCGACCTCACCCCCGGCATCCGCTCGCTCCAGATCCACACCGACCCCCGGCGCCTGGCGCTGCCCGAACTCCTCGCCCGCGTAAGGGAGACGGTCGCCGCGCTGCCGCCCACCGACCGGCTGGTGGTCCCCTCACGCACCGTCCATCTCCCGCTGTCCTGGGACGACCCGGCCACCCGGGAGGCGATCGCCCGCTACATGGCGGGCGTGCGCGACGACGCGCCCTGGTGCCCGTGGAACATCGAGTTCATCCGCCGCGTCAACGGCCTGGAGTCGGTCGCGGACGTGTACCGCACGGTCTTCGACGCGGAGTACCTGGTCCTGGGCCTGGGCGATGTGTACCTGGGCGCACCGGTGGCCACACCGCTGGACCCGCGCCACCGCCTGGTGACGACGAAGTACAACCCGGCCCGCACCTGGACGGCCGAGAACTCGGTCGGCATCGGCGGGGCCTACCTGTGCGTCTACGGCATGGAGGGACCCGGCGGCTACCAGTTCGTGGGCCGTACGACCCAGGTGTGGTCGCCCTGGCAGCAGCGCGGCGCCTTCGAGCCGGGCTCGCCCTGGCTGCTGCGCTTCTTCGACCGGATCAGGTGGTACCCGGTGGACGCGGACGAACTGCTGGAGCTGCGCGCCGACATCACCTCCGGACGCTTCGTGCCCCGGATCGAGGAAGGCACCTTCTCCCTCGCCGACTATCAGGACTTCCTCGCCGAACACGCCGACTCCATAGGGGAGTTCAAGGAACGCCAGCAGTCGGCGTTCGCCGCCGAACGCGAAGCCTGGGCGGCGGCGGGCGAGTTCACCCGGGCGGACGCGGCCGCCGCGCCCGCCGCTCCCCCGGCCGCGGTGACGGTCCCGCCCGGCGGCCGGCTGATCGAGGCGGAGTTCGCGGCCTCCGTCTGGCAGGTGAACGTCTCGGCGGGCGACGAGGTGGCCGCGGGAGCGCCGCTGCTCGCACTGGAGGCGATGAAGATGGAGTCCAGGGTGCACGCGCCGGCCGCCGGCGTGGTCGCCGAGGTCCTGGCCAGGCCCGGCGACCAGGTGGAGGCGGGCACGGCGCTGCTCGTCCTGGCCCCGGCCGACCGGCCCTGACCGCCCGGCCGCGGCCGTTCGCCTCCGTCCCCGGCCGTCCACCTCCCTCACCGCCTCCGTCCCCGGTCCTCCACCTCCCTCACCGCCTCCTCCCCAGTCCCCGCGCGCACCACCGCGCCCGCACCGTCGGGCCTCACCGTCCGGCCACGCCCTCACCGTCCGGCCCCGACCGCACCACCCGCACCGCACCGCCCGGGCCACCCCCCCTCCGGCTCCGACCACCCCACCCTCCCCGGCGGCCCGGTCGGCATCCGGCGGGCGCCCGGGCCGCCGAGATCGAAGGAGCACCCATGCCCTCCGCCCTGTCCCGAGTCCGGGCCGCCCACCGGCGCATCGAGGCCGTCGACCGCCCGGAGATCTGGATCGGTCTACGGCCGCTCGCCGAGGTCGAGGCCGAGGCCGAGGCGATCGACGCGCGCGTGGCCGCCGGCGAGCGGCTGCCGCTCGCCGGGCGCCTGCTGGCGGTGAAGGGCAACATCGACGTGGCCGGTCTGCCCACCACGGCCGGCTGTCCCGGGTACGCCTACGCGCCGCAGGCCGACGCCCCCGTAGTGGCCCGGCTGCGCGCGGCCGGCGCGCTCGTCCTGGGCACCACGAACCTGGACCAGTTCGCGACCGGTCTGGTCGGCACCCGCTCCCCCTACGGCGCCGTCCGCAACGCGCACGCCCCGGACCGGATCAGCGGCGGCTCCAGCTCCGGCTCGGCCGTCGCGGTGGCCCTCGGGATCGCCGATCTCGCCCTGGGCACGGACACCGCGGGCTCGGGCCGGGTACCGGCCGCCTTCAACGGCATCGTCGGCCTGAAGCCGACCCGCGGGCTGGTCCCCACCGCGGGCGTGGTCCCGGCCTGCGCGTCGATCGACTGCGTGACGGTGTTCGCCCGTACGCTCCCGGAGGCCGAGGAGGCGCTGGCCCACATGGCGGTGCCGCCCGGCCGGCCGGTCCCCGCGCGCGCCCCCGGCCCGTGGCGGGTCGCGGTCCCGGCACCGGAGCGGCTCGGCGAGCTCGACCCGGGCTGGGCCGAGGCCTGCGCGGCGGCCGTCACCCGGGTCGCCGCGACGGGTGCCGACGTACGCACGATCGACCTCGCCCCGTTCACCGAGGCCGCCACGATGCTCTACGACGGCGCGTTCGTCGCCGAGCGGTACACCGCGGTCGGCAGCTTTGTCGACAAGTTGCTCGCCGAGGGCGGTGAGGGCCTCGACCCCACCGTGGCCGCCATCATCACCCGGGCCCGCGACATCCCGGCACACCGGCTCTACGCCGACCAGAACCGCCTGGCCGCCCTGCGCAGCCAGGCGCTCGCGGAGCTCGCCGACGCGGACGCCCTGCTGCTGCCCACCGCACCGGGGCATCCCACCCTCGCCGAGGTGGCCGCCGACCCGCTGGGCGCGAACACCCGCCTGGGCCGCTTCACCAACTCCACCAACCTGTTCGGCCTGGCCGCGGTCGCCGTCCCGGCCGGGGAGGTGAACGGTCTGCCGTTCGGCATGATGCTGGTGGGCCCGGCGCACACGGACGAGCGGCTGGTCCGGATCGCCGGACTGCTCAGGCCCCCGGCGCGGCTGGCGGTGGTCGGGGCGCACCTGTCCGGTCAGCCCCTCAACCCGCAGCTCCTGGCGCTGGGCGCCCGGCTCGAGCGTACGACCACGACGGCGCCGTTCTACCGGCTGCACGCCCTGCGGACCGATCCGCCCAAGCCTGGGCTCGTCCACGTGGGCGAGGGGGGTGCCGGGATCGAGACGGAGATCTGGAGCCTGCCGGCGGAGGGCCTCGGCCTGCTGCTGGCGGCCCTTCCGCGCCCGATGGCCCTGGGCAGCGTGGAACTGGCGGACGGCAGCCGGGTGCCCGGCTTCCTGTGCGAGCCGGGCGCGCTCGCCGACGCCGAGGACATCACGTCGTACGGCGGCTGGCGGGCCTATCCGGGGGCCTGACACGACGGCTCGCCGAAGCGGGGCGGGGGACCGCGCGACCGGGCGCGGCCCACCCGTACCCGCTCGGCGCAGGGTCACCCGACCGACGAGTAGGCGACCACGCCCCGCAGCAGCAGGTCGACCGCCTTGCGGGCGTTCTTCGCCACGGTGGATCCCTCCGGCTGCGGGGCCGCCGCGATCTGCCCGAGCACGTCGATGACCTGCTTGCACCAGCGCACGAAGTCGCCGGCCGGCATCTCCGCCTCGCGCAGCACCTCGTCCAGGCCCTTCCCGGACGCCCACATGTACGCGGCCCAGGCGAACCCGAGGTCGGGCTCGCGCTGGCCGACGCCCTCGGTCTGGTTGATCCGGAAGTCCTCCTCCAGCGCGTCCAGCCGGCCCCAGATGCGGACCATCTCGCCGAGCGCGGCCTTGGCCTTGCCCGAGGGCACCTTCGGCGCCATCGCGTCGTCGGCGGCCCGCGCCTCGTACACCAGCGCCGAGACGCACGCGGCGAGTTCGGCCGGGGCGAGCCCCTCCCAGACACCGGCCCGCAGGCATTCGCTGGCCAGCAGGTCCAGTTCGCCGTAGAGCCGGGCGAGCCGCTTGCCGTGCTCGGTCACCTCGTTGCCGCGCAGGTAGTCCAGCTCGGTCAGGAGCGCGACGATGCGGTCGAAGGTGCGGGCGATGGTGTTCGTGCGGCCCTCGATACGGCGCTCCAGCTGCGAGGTGTCGCGCAGCAGCCGGTGGTAGCGCTCGGCCCAGCGGGCGTGGTCCTCCCGCTCGTTGCAGCCGTGGCAGGGGTGGGCACGCAGTGCGGTGCGCAGCCGGGCGATCTCACGGTCGTCGGCGGCCTGCGAACGCTGCTTGCGGGCCCGCTCCGGCGGAATGTGCCCGGCCTTGGTGCGCAGCGCGGAGGCGAGGTCCCGGCGGGACTGCGGGGAACGCGGGTTGAAGGACTTCGGGATCCGCATCCGCTCCAGGGCCTCGACGGGCACCGGGAAGTCCATCGACGCCAGCCGCTTGACCTGCCGTTCGGCGGTCAGCACCAGGGGGCGCGGCCCGTCGTGCTGCTCGAAGCCCCGGTGACCGTTGGACCGCCCGGCCGGCAGCCCGGGGTCCAGGACCAGGGCCAGACCGGCGTACTTGCCGGTGGGCACGTGGATGACGTCACCCGGCTTGAGCTTCTCCAGGGCCACGGCGGCCTCGGCGCGCCGCTGGTTCGCGCCCTGCCGGGCCAGCTCGGTCTCGCGGTCCTTGAGTTCGCGGCGCAGCCCCGCGTACTCCTCGAAGTCGCCGAGGTGGCAGGTCATGGAGGTCTTGTAGCCCTCCAGTCCCTCCTCGTTGCGCTGCACCTGCCGGGAGATCCCGACGACCGACTTGTCGGCCTGGAACTGGGCGAAGGACGTCTCCAGCAGCTCGCGCGAGCGGTGCCGGCCGAACTGCTCGACCAGGTTGACCGCCATGTTGTACGACGGCTTGAAGCTGGAGCGCAGCGGATACGTGCGGGTGCCGGCCAGGCCGGCCAGGTGGTCGGGGTTCATGGCGCGCTGCCACAGCACCACCGCGTGGCCCTCGACGTCGATGCCGCGCCGGCCGGCCCGGCCGGTCAGCTGGGTGTACTCGCCGGGGGTGATGTCGGCGTGCTGCTCGCCGTTCCACTTGACGAGCTTCTCCAGCACCACCGAGCGGGCGGGCATGTTGATGCCGAGGGCGAGGGTCTCGGTGGCGAACACGGCCTTGACCAGGCCGTGGACGAAGAGCTCCTCGACGACCTCCTTGAACGTCGGCAGCATGCCCGCGTGGTGGGCGGCGATGCCCCGCTCCAGACCCTCCAGCCACTCGTAGTAGCCCAGGACATGCAGGTCCTCGGAGGGGATGGAGGCGGTGCGCTCCTCCACGATCCGGCGCACCTTGACCCGCGCCTCGTCGTCGTTGAGCCGCAGGCCCGCGTAGAGGCACTGCTGCACGGCGGACTCGCAGGCCGCGCGGCTGAAGATGAACGTGATGGCGGGCAGCAGCCCTTCGGCATCGAGGCGTTCGATGACCTCGGGGCGACTCGGCGTCCAGATCCGCGAGCGCTGTCTGCGCTCGCGCTCCCGGTCGGCCTCGCGCATGGAACGGCCGCGTCTGCGGTCCTGGTAGGTGGGCCGGCTCGCCTCCGTGCGGGCCAGCCGGGCGAGGTCGGGGTTGACGGCCCGCTTACGGCCCTCGCCCTCCTCGAACAGGTCGTACATCCGCCGGCCGGCGAGCACGTGCTGGAACAGCGGGACGGGCCGGTGCTCGGAGACGATCACCTCGGTGTCGCCGCGGACGGTGTCGAGCCAGTCGCCGAACTCCTCGGCGTTGGACACGGTCGCCGACAGCGAGACGAGGGTGACCGACTCGGGCAGGTGGATGATCACCTCTTCCCAGACCGCGCCGCGGAAGCGGTCGGAGAGATAGTGCACCTCGTCCATGACCACGTATCCGAGGCCCCGCAGGGTCTGCGAGCCGGCGTACAGCATGTTCCTGAGCACCTCGGTGGTCATCACGACCACGGGGGCGTCGGAGTTGACGCTGTTGTCACCGGTGAGCAGGCCGACCTTGTCCGCGCCGTAGCGGCGGCACAGGTCGGCGTACTTCTGGTTCGACAGCGCCTTGATGGGTGTCGTGTAGAAGCACTTCTTGCCCTGCTCCAGGGCGAGGTGGACGGCGAACTCGCCCACGATCGTCTTGCCGGAGCCGGTGGGTGCGGCGACCAGTACGCCCTTGCCCGCCTCCAGCGCCCGGCAGGCCTCTATCTGGAACGGGTCGAGGCCGAAGTCGTACATCTCGCGGAAGGAGGCGAGCGCGGTGGCCTGCTCGGCCGCACGCGTGCGTGCGGCGGCGTACCGCTCGGCCGGTGAGAGGTCCTCTGTCATCGTGCTTTCGAGCGTACCGGGCGCCACTGACAACAGGACGATCATTATCCGGATCCAGGTCCGTGAAACCTTGGATCCGCCCAGCTCACGGCGCCGGTACCGGCCTGCCGTCCGAGGTGTGGGGCCCGGCCGGGACCCCGAAGACGCGAAGCGGCCGGCGGCGCCCGGTGGGCGCCCCGGCCGCGCTGCGCGGTGGAGCCGAAGGCGATCTCAGGTCACGTCGTCGTAGCCGTTGACCCGGTCCGTGCTCGTCTGCTCCGGCACCCGGCTCCCGGCTCCCACGGCCTCGGCCTCGCCGATGTCCTCGGGGGTGAGGTCCAGCTCGGAGGCCTCGTCGTCGCCGGGGCCCTGCGCCTGGCGGCGGCGCTTGCGCCGGTCGTTCAGCAGGGAGAAGACGACCGCTGCGAAGTACAGGACCCAGATCGGTCCGGCCAGCGCCAGCATGGAGATGGGATCGGTGCTCGGCGTGGCCACGGCCGCGAACACCGTGATGCCCATGATCATGCCGCGCCACCAGCCGAGCATGCGGGTGGCGGTGAGGACACCGGTCAGGTTGAGCATGATCAGCAGCAGCGGCAGCTCGAAGGAGAGACCGAAGACGACCACCATGCGCGTGACGAGCTGGAGCAGGTCGTCCAGCGGCAGCAGGTTGTCGACGCCGTGCGGCGTGAACTGCATCAGCACCTGCGCCGTGGTCGGCAGCACCCGGTAGGCGAAGTACGCGCCGCCGAGGAACAGCGGCACACCGCTGCACACGAAGCCGTAGGCGTACTTCTTCTCGTTACGGTGCAGGCCGGGCGCGACGAACGCCCAGAGCTGGTACAGCCAGACCGGTGAGGCGAAGACCACACCGGCCATCAAGGACACCTGGAGGGCCAGCGTGAACGGGGCGAGGAGGCCGTTGATCGTGATCCGCGCGCACTGCTGCCCGTCCGCCGTCTGGGCCGCCAGTTCCTCGAAGGACTTCCCGCAGCCGACCGAGTCGAGGATCGGCTTGGTGAGGAAGTTGATGATCTCGTTGTAGAAGAAGGCGGCGACGATCGTCACGACGACGATGGCGAGCATCGCCTTCGCGAGCCGGTTGCGGAGCTCGCGAAGGTGTTCCGCGAGGGGCATCCGCCCCTCCGGGTCCTTCTCCTGACTGCGGGCAGACTTCAGCAACCCACGTTCCCATCTCGTACGGCGGGCCGGGGATCACCGGCCCCGCGTCAGCGCTTGGTGGTGTCCGTCGGCTCGGCGACCGGGCGGGAGCTGGTCACGTCGCCGGGGGCAGCCTGGATGGTGCGCTGCGCCGGGGGCTGCTCGTCGGTGGCGGGCGCCTGGGCCGGGGCCGGGGCGGTGCTGCCCTCTTCCTTCATCGCCTTGGCCTCGCTCTTGAGGATCCGCGCGGACTTGCCGAGCGAACGCGCCATGTCCGGAAGCTTCTTCGCGCCGAACAGCAGGATGATGACGACGAGGATGAGAATGATCTCGGGAGCTCCGAGCCTTCCGAACATAAGTCTTTACCTTCTCACCGAGGCGGCTGGTTGTGGCGTGCTGGCCGACCAGTCGGACACATATCCGAACGATCGTGTGTCAGCGATCGTAACGCTCAGGGGTGAACGCGAAGCAATCCCCGTGCGTACTCCCGGTCCGCGGCGTGGGCCTCGTTCTCCGCACCGCGATCAGCAGGGTACCTGTCCCGGCGACCGGGACGACAGGGCGAAGTGCCCCAAAACGCTGCCCAGTACGGACTCACACCAGGCCCATAACAAGCCCACGGCGTCCTCACAGCGCATCCACGGCGCGGGCGGTGCTCACGGCCGCCTTCTCCAGATCCTCGGCCGCCCTGTTGATACGGCGCGCCGATTCCGCGACCTGCCGGCCGAGGCGCTGCGCCTCCAGGAACACCCGCACGGCCAGCACGCCCAGCACGGCGAGACCCAGGAAACCCACAGCTACCGCGAACATCGGCCAGAACATGGGCCGAGCCTAGTAGGTCCTCGCGGGCCGACGCAGCCGCGCCCCCGGCCCGCCCCACGCGTGGCGCCCACCGGGCGCGTCGGGACAGGTCCCAGGGCATGATCCGCCGGACAGGTCCTAGGCCGAGTGCAGCCGCAACGTGCTGACCCCGCCGCCGGTCAGCAGCTCCACGATCCGCTCGCCGGCCGGCTTGCGCACGGACACGCCGCAGCCGGGGCAGGTGAAGGAGTAGAACGTGGTGCGGCTGCTGGCGCCGATCGCCAGGCGCAGAGCGCTCGCGGCGAGCTCGAAGCGGCCCCGGCAGTCCGGGCAGCCGGCCCGGAAGACCACCGGCCCCACGCTTCTCATCCCCGCGAACGCGGCCGCCACCGACATGCCCCGCACTCCGGACCTCAACGACTCGCTCAAGAACTCCGCTCCCGCCTGTCGTCCTGCCCCGCGTGCTCCCCGCGCTCCCCCGCGCCGCTCACCCGCCGGCCCCCTCGATCCCGTCGTACGCCGCCAGCGCCTCGCGGGCCGCCCGGCGCGCGCTGTCGGCCAGCTCCGGCGGCGACACGATCCGGCCGTCCGGGCCGAGCCGCAGCGCCAGCCGTCTGAGCGAGGCCGGGTCGGGCGTACGCAGAGTGATACGCAGACCGCCGTCGGGAAGTTCATCGGCACTGTCGTGCGGGTAGTACTCGGCGACCCAGCGCCCGCCGGGACCGACCTCGACGACGACCTCCGGATCCTCCGCGGCCGGCTGGACCAGCCCCTCCGACAGGTCCCTGAGCTCGACCTCGGGCGGCGCGGACGGCTCGTCGAGGACCCGGATCTCGGCGACCCGGTCGAGCCGGAAGGTCCGCCGGCCCTCCGAGCGGTAGCACCAGGCCTCGACATAGGTGTGGCCCACGCTGACGAGCCGGATGGGATCGATCTCACGCTCGGTGACCTCGTCACGCGCGGGCGAGTAGTAGCGAATCCACAGCCGGCGCCGCTCGGAGATCGCCCGGTCGACGTCGGCGAAGACCCCGCCCTCGGACTCGAAGGTCACCGACAGCCGGGAGCTGGCCCCGGCCGCCTCACCGGCCGCCGCCTCCACCTTGGCGGTCGCCCGCAGCAGCGCCTGCCGGTCGCCCTCCCGCAGCCCCGGCAGGGTCGACACGGCGCGGGCGGCCACCAGCAGGGCCGTCGCCTCGTCCGCGGCCAGCCGCAGCGGCTCGGCCGCGTCCGCCCCCAGCGCGGCCGGGTTGTGCCACCAGATCCGCTCGCCGTCGGTGTCGATGTCGAGCAGGTCGCCGCCGCGGAAGCTGGTGCCGCACATGGGCAGCACGTCGAGGTCCGAGACCAGCTCGTCCTCGGTGATGCCGAAGGCACGCGCCACGTCCTCGATCCGGGCGCCCGGACGCTCGCGCAGATACGTCACCAACGACAGCATCCGCCGGGTCTGGTCGATGGCGTTCGTGGGCCTGACCGGTTTGCCTGCCACTGTGTTGCTCGCTCCCCCTCAGCCCTTGGCCACGGCGCGCAGCCGTTCCAGCACGTCGGCCCGCAGCTCCGCGGGCTCCAGGACCACCACGTCCGGCCCGAACTCCACCAGCCACGCGTCCAGCCCGTGCCCGTACGGAATCTCCAACTCGTCCCATCCCTCGCCGAGTTCCCGCACCGCGGTGGCCTTCGCCCGAAGGGGGTAGCCGGCGCCCTGGCGCAGCCGGATCAGGGCGCTGCGATCGGCGGTCTCCCCCGCCCAGCTCGCCACGGTCTCGCGCACGGTGACCACGTCGGGGACCTCGGCGGTGAAGCGGCCGCCCCGGCTGCGCACCTTGCCGGTGATCCGGGACAGCCGGAACACCCGCTCGGCCCCCCGGTCGCGGTCCCAGCCCGCCAGGTACCAGTGGCCGCGCCAGCACTCCAGGGCCCACGGCTCGACCTGCCGGGGCTCGGGGCGGGCGGCGGTGGCCTTGCGGTAGTCGAAGACGACCGGACGGCGGTCGCGGCAGGCCAGCATCAGCGGCTCGAAGGCGGCCTCGTGCACCGGGATGCGCGGCTCCAGGGCGCCATGGGCCTCGTAGGGGTCGACGTCCTCGGGCAGTCCGGCCGCGCGCAGCTTCTGCAGGGCGCCGCTGGCGGCGCCGGCCAGCCGGGCCTGCTGCCAGACCTTGGCGGCCAGGCCGAGCGCGGCGGCCTCCTCGGCGTCCAGGGTGATGGGCGGCAGCCGGTTGCTGTCCCGGCGGGCCAGATAGCCGACCTCGCCGTCCAGGTTCTCGACCGTCTCGATGACCAGACCCAGCTCGCGCAGGTCGTCCTTGTCCCGCTCGAACATGCGGTTGAAGGAGTCGTCGCTCCCGGCCTCCAGATAGGCCTCGATGGACTCACGCAGCTCACGCTTGCTGAGCGGCCGTCGCGTCCCCAGCAGACACAGCGCCAGGTTCATCAGCCGCTCGGCCTTGGCAATGGCCATCGACGCCCTTCGCCTTCCTCGTGGTGCTTCCGACCGACGACCGTACCGCCCAGGGGTGCCACGGCAAAAGCCGAGGGCCCATGCCCGACAGGCATGGGCCCCAGATGATCGGGTCCGATCCCTCGACGATCAGACTCCGAGCAGGTCGACCACGAAGATCAGCGTCTCACCGGGCTGGATCGCCGGGGTCGGGCTCTGGTTGCCGTAGGCGAGGTGGGCGGGAATGGTCAGCTGGCGGCGGCCACCGACCTTCATGCCCTGCACACCCTGGTCCCAGCCCTTGATGACCCGGCCGCCACCGAGCGGGAAACGGAACGGGTTGCCCCGGTTCCAGCTCGCGTCGAACTCCTCACCCGTGCTGAAGGCCACACCCACGTAGTGCACCGTGACGGTCTGCCCCGCCTCGGCCACCGGACCGTCGCCCTCCCAGATGTCCTTGATCTCGAGGTCCGCCGGGGGGTTGCCCTCCGGAAAGTCGATCTCGGGCTTCTCGATGCTCACGTCTCTAGCTCCTGCTTGTCTGGATAAAGCAACGATCACAGTCTTACATCACGCGGACTCACATCTTCGCGAGGATGTCCACGGAGAAGACCATCGTGGAGTCCTTGCCGATGCCACTGCCTTGCGGCGGGTTGTCCCCGTAGCCCAGGGACGGCGGAACCACGATCAGCACCCGGCTGCCCACCTTCTTGCCCGTCAGCCCCTGCGCCCAGCCCTTGACGACCTGTGAAAGACCGAACGACGTCAGCGACTTGCGGCCGTACGTCGAGTCGAACTCCTTGCCGTTCTCCCACAGCACACCCTTGTACTGCACCAGCACGCTGTCCTGCGCCCCCACCGTGTCACCGTCACCCTCCAGGACGTAGTTCGCCACCAGCCCCTTCGGCGGATCCACCTTCGGCACCTCGATGGACGGCGCGCTGCCGTCGGTGTTCGTCCCCACCTTCGGCAGGTTCGCGTCGTCCTGCGGCACCTCCTTGCCCTTGGCGGAGCTCTTCGCGTTGAACGTCTCCTGCAGATCCACCACGAACACCAGCGTGTCGGTACCCTTGATACCCGCCTGCGTGTTGCCGCCCTTGCCGTAACCCCAGGTCGGCGGCACCGAGAACTCGACCCGGCTGCCCGCCTTCTTCCCCGTCAGCGCATACCGCCAGCCGTCGATGATGCTGCCCTGCGCCAACTGGATGACCAACGGCGTCTTACGGTCCCAGGAGTTGTCGAACACCTTCGCCGTGTCCCAGATCTGCCCCAGGTAGTTCGCCTGGATGTAGTCGTTCTCCGCGACCGTCTGACCGCCGCCCGCGATCACCGTCTTCACCGCCAACTGGTCCGACGGCTCACCCGTCCCCTTGGCCACCGTCGGCTTCTCACCGAACTTCGTCCCCGCCGTGATCGCCGGCAGCGGACCATCGACGATCTTCGGCGGCGGCGCCGACGACGGAGCCTCGGCAGACGGCGACTCACTGACGCTCGTCTTGCTCTTGTCGGACTTGTCGTCACCACACCCGGCGATCGTGACCAGTCCAGCGGGAACTGCGGCAAGGATGAGAGAGCGTCGGCGCACGGTGAAAGCCTCGTAATCGGTCGATCTTGCGGATGGCGTGCGCGCAACTCTACGACGTCAAAAGGGCGCCGTACGGAAAACGTACGGCGCCCGCGTTGCGTTCCGGCACAGCGACCGGCCGCCCCGCTACATCCCGGCGATCAGCTTCTCCACCCGGTCGTCCACCGAACGGAACGGATCCTTGCACAACACCGTGCGCTGCGCCTGGTCGTTCAGCTTCAGATGCACCCAGTCCACCGTGAAGTCACGACGCTGCTCCTGGGCCCTGCGGATGAAGTCACCACGCAGCCTCGCCCTGGTCGTCTGCGGAGGCACCGACTTGCCCTCGAAGATCTTCAGGTCGTTGCAGATACGGGCGGCCTGACCCTTCTTCTCCAGCAGGTAGTACAGACCACGACGACGATGGATGTCGTGGTACGCAAGGTCTATCTGCGCCACCCGCGGATGCGACATCGTCATGTTGTGCTTCGCCCGGTACCGCTCGATCAACTGGTACTTCATCACCCAGTCGATCTCGGTGCCGATCCGGTCCAGATCCTCCGCCTCGATCGCGTCCAGCGTACGGCCCCACAGCTCCAGGACCTGCTCGACCGTACCGGTACGGATGCCACGGCGCTCACAGAAGTCCACGGCCTTCTCGTAGTACTCCCGCTGCACCTCCAGCGCCGACGCCTCCCGGCCACTGGCCAGACGCACCTTCCGACGCCCCGTGATGTCATGACTGACCTCACGGATCGCCCGGATCGGGTTCTCCAGCGTCAGATCCCGCATCACCGTGCCCGCCTCGATCATCCGCAGCACCAGATCGGTCGCCCCGACCTTGAGCAGCATCGTCGTCTCCGACATGTTCGAGTCGCCCACGATCACATGCAGCCGACGGTAACGCTCCGCGTCCGCGTGCGGCTCGTCACGCGTGTTGATGATCGGCCGGGACCGTGTCGTCGCCGACGACACGCCCTCCCAGATGTGCTCCGCCCGCTGACTCACGCAGTACACGGCCCCGCGCGGAGTCTGCAGAACCTTGCCCGCACCACACAGCAACTGGCGCGTGACCAGGAACGGAATCAGGATGTCCGCGAGCCGGGAGAACTCCCCGTGCCGCGCCACCAGATAGTTCTCGTGGCAACCATAAGAGTTGCCCGCCGAGTCGGTGTTGTTCTTGAAGAGGTAGACGTCGCCCGCGATTCCTTCCTCGTGCAGGCGTCGTTCCGCGTCCACCAGGAGTCCCTCGAGAATGCGCTCGCCGGCTTTGTCATGAGTGACCAGCTCGGTCACGTTGTCACACTCGGGTGTCGCGTATTCCGGATGTGACCCGACATCGAGATACAGGCGGGCACCGTTTCGCAGAAAGACATTGCTGCTGCGGCCCCATGACACGACACGGCGGAAGAGGTACCGCGCCACCTCGTCAGGCGACAGGCGGCGCTGTCCCCTGAACGTGCACGTGACGCCGTACTCGTTCTCCAGCCCGAAAATGCGGCGGTCCATGACTGAACATTACGCCCGATCCCCCGAGCTGAAACGGGGTTCGACAGCACGATTTGGATCATTTTCCGATGACGCCGCAACCACAGCACCCCCCACCGGAGCCCCCAGGAACCGCCCCGTGGCCAGCAGAACCAGCAAAGACACCGCCCCCGCCACCCCCGGAACCGCGAAACCCCACAGCGCACCACCCGACTGGACCACCGGCCCCGCCACACCCGTCCCCACCGACGCACCCACCGTGAACGTCGTCACAAGCCAGGAGAACGCCTCGGTGACCGTCCCCCGCGGCGCATGCCGATCCACGATCACGAACGCACACGCGATCGCCGGCGCCAGGAACACCCCCGCGAGCGCCGCCAGCGCCACCATCGCGACCGCACCCGGCATCGCCATCAACGGCAGATAACACACCGCCAGAAACGCCACCAGAACCCGCAACCGCCGCTCCGGCACCCCCGGCCACCGCCGCGCCCCGTACACCACACCACCGACCAGCGCACCCAGCCCGATCGCCGCCATCAGCCACCCGTACACCACGTCACCACCGTGCGCGTCCGCATACGGCACCGACGCGACCGTGATCGACCCCAACGCGATCCCCACGAAGAAGAACGCGCCCAGCAGCGCCAACAGACCCGGCGACCTCAGCGCACCCAGCCAGTGCGCCTCCCGCGGCTCCGAACGCCACGCCCGCGAAGGCGCCGACACCACGACCGACAGCGCCCCCAGCACACCCACCGCGTTCAGCACCAGCAACGCCGCCTCGGCCGACCACAACGACACGCACACCGTCACCAGCAGCGGGCCCACGGTGAACATCACCTCCTGCGCCACCGCGTCCATCGCGTACGCCGTGTGCACCCGCTCCTCCCCGCGCAGCACCCCCGGCCACAACGCCCGCAGACCGCCCTCCAGCGGCGGCGTGAACAGCCCGGCCGCCGCCACCGCCGCATACGCCAGCGGCAGCGTGCCGGTGCCCGCCAGCGCGAACACGGCCATCGCCACGGCCGAGGCCAGGGCCGCGGGCAGCTGGACCCGCGGCTGCCCGTACAGATCGACCAGACGCCCCAGCACCGGCTGGCCCACCGCGTTCGCCACCCCGTACACCGCCGCCAGCACCCCCGCCAGGCTGTACGTACCGCCCTGCGCCCGCACGAACAGCACGATCGCGATGGCCGCCGTCGCGTTCGGCAACCGGCCCACCAGCGTGCCCACCAACAGCCGGGCGGCATGCCTCGCCCTGAGGATCTCCAGGTAACCCGCGGCCATCCGCCTGCCTCCATCGCCTTGCCGAGGACGTGCGCCACCCCGACGTGTTACGTATAACCCCCTGGCCCATACGTACCATGTGCGCTGTTCACCAGTCCAGACGAAAGAGCAGGCCAGCGGTGACACCAGGAAGCACACGCCCCACGAGCCGCGACGTCGCCCAGGCCGCCGGCGTCTCCCAGGCCGCGGTCTCCCTGGTACTCGGCGACAAATGGCGCGGCCGCGTCTCCGCCACCACCGCCGAACGCGTCCGCCAGGCCGCACACGACCTCGGCTACCGCCCCAACCTCGCCGCCCGCAACCTACGCCTCGGCCACACCCGCACCATCCTGCTCGTCGTCCCCGCACTCACCACCGAATTCTTCGCCGGCGTCTACACCGGAGCCGCCCGCATCGCCGCCGACCACGGCTTCGGCCTCGTCCTCTACCCCTCCCCCGAAGGCATCGGCCCCGCCCGCGACCCCTTCGCCTCCGCCCAGACCGCCCTCGACGGCGTCATCGCCTCCTCCATGGCCGCCGACGCCCTCACCGCCCTGCGCGGCGGCGACCGCCTCCCCCTCGTCATGCTCGACAGCGACCCCCACGGCAGCCTCGGCGCCGCCACCGTCAACCTCGACATCGCCGACGGCGCCCGCCAGATCGCCGACCACCTCCTCACCCTCGGCCACCGCCGCTTCCTCCACCTCGCGGCCGACATCCCCTCCTGGACCTTCGAAGTCCGCGCCCGCGAACTCACCACACGCATCACCGCGGTACCCGGCACCACCATCACCACCGCCCGCGCACCCATCTCCATCGAAGACGCGGTGGCAGCCACGACCACGGCCCTGAACACCCCCGGCCCCCACCCCACCGCCCTCGTCTGCGACGACGACAAACTCGCCGCCGGCGCCTACAAGGCCATCCGCCGCCTCGGCCTGCGCGTCCCCGACGACATCTCCGTCACCGGCGTCGACGACCTCGCCCTCGCCACCGCCATCGACCCCGAACTCACCACCGTCCGCCTCGACGCCGAACTCTTCGGCGAACGCGGCATGCAAGCCCTCCTCGCCGTCCTCGACGGCAAAACCCCCCAAGCCGGCGACATCCCCGTCCAACTCGTCGTCCGCGGCTCCACAGCACCCCCCAGCACCCCCTGACGGCACCGCGCCGGACCCCCCGGACAGCACCGTGCCCCCGACCGCCGTCACCGGCCGGGGGCACACACGGAGCGAACCAGGAACGAACTACAACTCCTTGCCACCGTCGTCCTGAGCACCGTCAGTGCTCTCCTCGGCGCTCTCCGCCTCCGTCGTCGCACCCTGCGCCGCCAGCAACCGCGACAACTGCGGACCCACGATCCGCTTGAACTTCCGCGCCTGCGGACGCGTACGATCCAGCACCGCGACCTCCAGCCGCTCCGCCGGAATCTCCCGCTGCGTACCGTTCGTATCCCGCGACAACGCCTGCACCGCCAGCTTCAACGCCTCCGACAGGCTCATCCCGTCCTCATGGCGCTGATCCAGATACGTACCGATCTGCTCCGCGTTACCACCGACCGCCACCGAACCGTGCTCGTCCACGATCGACCCGTCGTGCGGCAACCGATAGATCTGATCACCCTCCGGAGTCTCCCCGACCTCCGCCACGACCAGCTCCACCTCGTACGGCTTCTCGGCCGCACTGGAGAAGATCGTGCCCAGCGTCTGGGCGTACACATTCGCCAGCCCGCGCGCCGTCACGTCGTCACGGTCATAGGTGTAACCACGCAGATCCGCATAGCGCACACCACCGATCCGCAGATTCTCGTACTCGTTGTACTTGCCTGCGGCCGCAAAACCGATCCGGTCATAGATCTCGCTGAACTTGTGCAGCGCACGGGACGGGTTCTCACCGACGAACACGATGCCGTCGGCATACTGCAGCACGACCAGGCTGCGGCCACGCGCGATGCCCTTGCGGGCGTACTCCGCCCGGTCGGCCATCGCCTGCTGGGGTGAGACATAGAACGGCGTCGACACCGGTTATCCGTCCCTTTCTGTCGAAGTCACAAGATCACCTGAAAGAAGCACGGCCGCCTACTAGAGCAGCGCGGCACGCGGGCCGTCGGGCTGCTCCAGACGGCGCTCCAGGATCGAACGGGCGATCTCGGAGGACTCACCCTCGGTGAGCCGACGGAAACCGTCCTCGGTGATCACGGTGACGATCGGATAGATCCGGCGGGCGACATCGGGACCACCGGTCGCCGAGTCGTCGTCAGCCGCGTCGTACAGAGCCTGCACCACCAGCGTGGTGGCCTGGTCCTCGCTCAGATCCTCACGGTAGAGCTTCTTCATCGCACCCCGCGCGAAGATCGAACCCGACCCCGTCGCCGCGTAACCGTGCTCCTCGGAACGGCCACCCGTGACGTCGTACGAGAAGATCCGCCCCTTCGCCCGGTCCACGTCGAACCCGGCGAACAACGGAACCACCGCCAGCCCCTGCATCGCCATGCCGAGGTTGGAACGGATCATGGTCGACAGCCGGTTCGCCTTGCCCTCCAGCGACAGCTGAGCGCCCTCGACCTTCTCGAAGTGCTCCAGCTCCAGCTGGAACAGCTTCACCATCTCCACGGCCAGACCGGCCGTGCCGGCGATACCCACCGCCGAGTACTCGTCCGCCGGGAACACCTTCTCGATGTCCCGCTGCGCGATCATGTTGCCCATCGTCGCCCGACGGTCACCGGCCAGCACGACACCGCCCGGGAAGCTCACGGCGACGATCGTGGTGCCGTGCGGCGCCTCGATCACACCCTGCGTCGGAGGCAGTTGCCGATTACCGGGCAAAATCTCCGGCTGGTGCTCGGAGAGAAAGTCCATGAAGGACGACGACCCAGGCGTCAGGAAGGCAGCTGGTAGACGCCCGGTGCTACGAGTGTTGGCTTCCACGAAGTTCCCTCCAGGTAGGCAGCTGCCCGACGAACAGCGTCGGGATCGTCTCCCAACTTGCCGATGGCCGAATTGCAGTTGAAGCACAGTACGCCACGGACCCTACCCGTCTTGTGGCAGTGATCCACGTGTACGGCAGGAGCTTTCAGGCAGATCACGCAGAGCCCCATTTGCGAGGCGACCATCTGATCACGTTCGGCTTCGGTGAGGCCGTAGTGGCGCTTGAGGTGGCCTGCGCGCCCCTTGGCCGCGCGACACGACTTGCAACTCGTCGACAAGCCATCCGTGGCCGTGGCGTTGCGATGCCATTCGCTGTGCGGCTTGATCTCACCGCAGCTACGGCAGAACTTGTGACCCTCGGGTGTCTCCACACGGGGCCGGACATTCTTCCCCTTCGCCAGCTGGCGCGCTTGATGGTAGGCCGCCCAGCACTCCCGGCAGTACGTCTGAAGTCCGTCGCGCATTGCCTTGTTACTCGCGAAGGCCGCTCGCGGTTTGGACTCCTGGCACCGCGAGCAGCGCTTCACTTCGTCTTGATTTGGCAACCCAGCTCCCCCGCCGACCTTCGATCCGAAGGCTACTGGCCGCCCTTCTGAACGAAACTTCGAACGAAGTCCTCCGCATTCTCCTCGAGGACATCGTCAATCTCGTCAAGAACCGAGTCCACGTCGTCGCTCAGCTTCTCGTGCCGTTCCTTGAGGTCGCCGGTCGCCTGCGCGTCCTCCGTCTGCTCCTCGACTTCCTCCGTGGAGTGCGTCGCCTTCTGCTGGCCGCCGCCGGTGTCCTTGGTCGCCATAACCCTCACCCCGCTCAGTTCGCCCGACATGGTCGACAGGTAGGCATTCCTGCCGATCGGTGGTGATCAGACCCTACAAGCCGGGCCCGACTTCGGCCCCGCAGTTGCTGCAACGCACGGGGCCCACCTCGATGATTCCCTTGCGCGGGGCTTTCCACCCGTGCGCGAGGGCCTGTCCGAGGATGCGTTCAGCCGCCGGAGAGGACCCTGACCAGGTCTTCTGCGGTACGGCACCGGTCCAGGAGCTCCTTGACGTGATTTCGCGTTCCGCGTAGGGGCTCCAGGGTTGGGACCCGCTGGAGGGAGTCGCGGCCCGGCAGGTCGAAGATCACCGAGTCCCAGGAGGCGGCCGCGACGTCGTCCGCGTACTGCTCCAGGCAGCGGCCGCGGAAGTAGGCGCGGGTGTCCTCGGGGGGCTCGGTCCTGGCCCGCTCGACCTCGGTCTCGTCCAGGAGCCGCTTGATGCGTCCGCGGGCCACCAGACGGTTGTAGAGGCCCTTCTCGGCCCGTACGTCGGCGTACTGGAGGTCGACCAGGTGGAGCCGGGCAGCGTCCCAGTCGAGGCCGTCCCGGCGCCGGTAGCCCTCCATGAGTTCGCGCTTGGCGACCCAGTCGAGTTCGCCCGCCAGGCTCATGGGGTCGCGTTCGAGCCGGTTGAGGGTGTCCTCCCAGCGGGTGAGGACGTCCTTGGTCTGTTCGTCGGCGTCGGCGCCGTAGCGCTCCTCCACGTATTTGCGCGACAGCTCGTAGTACTCCATCTGGAGCTGGACCGCGGTGAGTGTGCGGCCGCTGCGGAGGGTGACCAGTCGCTTGAGGCTGGGGTCGTGGGAGACCTGGTGGAGGGTGCGTACGGGCTGGTCGACGGCGAGGTCGACGGCGATGAAGCCGTCCTCGATCATGGACAGGACCAGGGCGGTCGTGCCCAGTTTCAGGTAGGTCGAGATCTCGGAGAGGTTGGCGTCGCCGATGATCACGTGCAGGCGGCGGTACTTCTCGGCGTCGGCGTGGGGCTCGTCGCGGGTGTTGATGATCGGGCGTTTGAGGGTGGTCTCCAGGCCGACCTCGACCTCGAAGTAGTCGGCGCGCTGGCTGAGCTGGAAGCCGTGTTCGTGGCCGTCCTGGCCGATGCCGACGCGGCCGGCTCCGGCGAAGACCTGGCGGGAGACGAAGAAGGGGGTGAGGTGGCGCACGATGTCGGAGAAGGGGGTTTCCCGCTTCATCAGGTAGTTCTCGTGCGTGCCGTAGGAGGCGCCCTTGTTGTCGGTGTTGTTCTTGTAGAGGTGGATGGGCTGGGCGCCGGGGAGCTGGGCGGCGCGTTCGGCGGCTTCGGCCATGATCCGTTCGCCGGCCTTGTCCCACAGGACGGCGTCGCGGGGGTTGGTGACCTCGGGGGCGCTGTATTCGGGGTGGGCGTGGTCGACGTAGAGGCGGGCGCCGTTGGTGAGGATCACGTTGGCGAGGCCGATGTCCTCGTCGGTGAGCTGGCTGGAGTCGGCGGCTTCCCGGGCGAGGTCGAATCCCCGGGCGTCCCGTAGCGGGTTCTCCTCCTCGAAGTCCCAGCGGGCCCGGCGGGCCCGGTGCATCGCCGCGGCGTAGGCGTTGACGATCTGGGACGAGGTGAGCATGGCATTGGCGTTGGGGTGGCCGGGGACGGAGATGCCGTACTCCGTCTCGATGCCCATTACTCGCCGTACGGTCATGCGGCCCTCCTTGCCCGGCGGCACCCTCGGTCGTGGGCGCCGCTCAAGTACCGGTGGTGCTCCGGTCGTGTGCGGTGCCCGTCCCCGCACTGCGCGATCCGGCGGTACGGAAGAGCCTAGAACGGCTTTGCGCTGGTGGGGAGATCATTTGCGTCATTGCCTTGTTGCTGCTGTGGCCGGAAAAACAGTTGGCTGCGGGTACCCGTGGTGGGCACCCGCAGCCGCCCTGTTTTTACAGGTACTGTCCGGTGTTTGCCACCGTGTCGATGGAGCGTCCGGTGTCTGCGCCCTGCTTTCCGGTGATGAGGGTGCGGATGTAGACGATCCGTTCGCCCTTCTTGCCGGAGATTCGGGCCCAGTCGTCGGGGTTGGTGGTGTTGGGCAGGTCTTCGTTCTCCTTGAACTCGTCCACGCATGCCTGGAGGAGGTGGGAGACGCGGAGGCCCTTCTGGTCGTGCTCGAGGAAGTCCTTGATCGCCATTTTCTTGGCGCGGCCGACGATGTTTTCGATCATGGCGCCGGAATTGAAGTCCTTGAAGTAGAGGACTTCCTTGTCGCCGTTGGCGTAGGTGACTTCCAGGAAGCGGTTTTCCTCGGATTCGGCGTACATGTGTTCCACTGCCGTCTGGATCATGCTCTGGACGGTGGTGGCCTTGCTGCCGCCGTGCTCGCCGACGTCGTCGGAGTGCAGGGGGAGGCGCTCGGTGAGGTACTTGCCGAAGATGTCCTTGGCCGCTTCGGCGTCCGGACGCTCGATCTTGATCTTCACGTCGAGGCGGCCGGGGCGCAGGATGGCGGGGTCGATCATGTCCTCGCGGTTGGAGGCGCCGATGACGACCACGTTCTCCAGGCCTTCGACGCCGTCGATCTCGGCGAGGAGCTGGGGGACGATGGTGTTCTCCACGTCCGAGCTGACGCCGGAGCCGCGGGTGCGGAAGAGGGATTCCATCTCGTCGAAGAAGACGATGACGGGGGTGCCCTCGCTGGCCTTCTCCCGGGCGCGCTGGAAGACGAGGCGGATCTGCCGCTCGGTCTCGCCGACGTACTTGTTCAGGAGCTCGGGGCCCTTGATGTTGAGGAAGAAGCTCTTGCCGGCGGCCGCGCCGGTGACCTCGGCGACCTTCTTGGCCAGCGAGTTGGCGACGGCCTTGGCGATGAGCGTCTTGCCGCATCCGGGGGGCCCGTAGAGCAGGACGCCCTTGGGCGGGCGCAGCTCGTGCTCCTTGAACAGGTCCGGGTAGAGGTAGGGGAGCTCTACGGCGTCACGGATGGCTTCGATCTGGTTGCCGAGGCCGCCGATCTGCTCGTAGCCGATGTCGGGGACCTCTTCGAGGACGAGCTCCTCGACCTCGCTCTTGGGTACGACCTCGTAGACGTAACCGGAGCGGGGTTCGAGCAGGAGGGCGTCGCCGGGGCGGATGGTGACGTCCAGCAGCGGCTCGGCGAGCCGCACCACCCGTTCCTCGTCGGTGTGCCCGAGGACCAGGGCGCGTTCGCCGTCCTCGAGGATCTCCTTGAGGGTGACGATGTCTCCGACCCGCTCGTACTCCATGGCTTCGACCACGTTGAGCGCTTCGTTGAGCATCACTTCCTGGCCGCGCCTGAGCTCGTCGAGTTCGACGCCTGGGCTGACGTTCACGCGGAGTTTGCGGCCTCCGGTGAAGATGTCGGCGGTGCCGTCCTCGTTCGCCGTGAGGAACACTCCGAAGCCGGCCGGCGGCTGGGCGAGCCGGTCGACTTCCTCCTTGAGGGCCACGATCTGGTCGCGGGCCTCACGGAGTGTGTTGGCGAGTCGTTCGTTCTGGGCGGAGACGCCGGCCAGGTTGGTCTGGAGCTCGACGATCCGCTCTTCGAGAATCCTCGTGTGCCGCGGAGAGTCGGCGAGCTTGCGCCGCAGGACGGCGATCTCCTGCTCAAGGTAGGCAATCTGCCCGACGGGGTCGTCGGACCCTCGTCCCGGGCGGATGCCGCGGTTCATGTCGTCGTCGTGGGCTGCCACGGTCCTCACCTCCTCCAAGGGGAGCTGGACGCTTCCAGACCCTACCTGGGTGGGTGTCGATTGAAACCCCTAGATCACAAAGACTGTCGGGGTGTGTCCGATCTTCACCCTTGCGCTCTCCCTCACGCCAGGGGAATACCCACCGAACATGATTGGAAAGCGGGCGGGGGTAGGGTCGAAGTGTTCAACACCCGTCAGGGTCCGCATCGTTCCCGCGGCTCTGTGTAGTAAACGGTCAGGAGAGATGACGTGCAGCAGGTGGCCGATGTCGGCGGTGAAGCGCTGGAGGTCTGGATCGACCAGGATCTCTGTACCGGTGACGGCATCTGTGCCCAGTACGCGCCCGAGGTGTTCGAGCTGGACATCGACGGTCTGGCCTATGTGAAGGGTGCCGACGAGGAGCTGTTGCAGGAGCCGGGTGCGACGGTTCCGGTGCCGCTGCCGCTGCTGGTGGATGTGGTGGACTCGGCGCGGGAGTGTCCGGGTGACTGCATTCATGTGCGTCGGGTTTCGGACAGGGTCGAGGTGTACGGTCCGGACGCGGAGTGAGCGCGCGGCCACGGCGCGTGACGTGTGTCTGGTTTCTCACAGGCGCCGGTGGCTTGATTCAGTTGCCGGGTGCTCCGGCGGACGTCGAGCGGATGAACGCGCCGTTCTTCCACTGCCACTTCACGCTCTCGGTGACGTCGGGGCAGCAACTGGGTATCTCGGGCGACGAGTAGCCGAGGACCGTGGCGTGTATGGCCGCGTCGGTGACGGTGAGCCTGCTGACGGTGGAGCGGTCCTTGGGCTCGACGAGGGTGGCGACCACGCGGGCGTGCTGGTCGCCCGCGGCCTGGACGAGGACGTAGAGGGCGTCGGGCGGGGTGCCCATGCCTGCGTCGCAGTGGACGGTGGCGACGGTTTCGGGGCGGCCGTCGCCGTCGAGGTCACCGCTTGCCTTGCGCTGGACGACGGCGGTGACGGGGCCGCAGTCGAGGGGGAAGTCGACGCCGGTGGTGGCCGGTGGCGGGGCGCTCGTGGGGGCGCTCACGGGGTCGGTGCCGGGACTCTGGGCGGCGGTCGCGGGGTGGGGTTGCAGGAGTGAGGTGAGGGCGACGACGCCGGCGACGGCGGTCGCGGTGGCGACCCAGTGGATCGGCCGGGTGTGGTCGTGTGCCAGTTCCGGGACGACGGATTGCTGTTGCAGCACTGAGTGCGTCTCCTGCGAGGACTGTGCCGGGGGTGCCGGGGTGGGGTGGCCAGCATCGTGCCACACGTCACAGTGCGGGGGAACGGCGGGGTGGGGGGTTTCCTCGGGCCGGTGGGGCCGGTGGTGGCCGGTGGTGGCCGGTGGTGGCCGGTGGTGGCCGGTGGGGCCGGTGGTGGCCGGTGGTGGCCGGTGGTGGCCGGTGGTGGCCGGTGGTGGCCGGTGGGCAACGCGGAAGCGCCGTGGCCGAGTTCCTGGGTGTGGTGCGGGAACTCGGCCACGGCGCGGTGTTGTTGGGGCGGCGGGGGCCGCCTCGAGGTGTCGGCTAGCGGCCGGCGGCGCCTCCGTCGGCGTTGGGGCCGGCGTAGTCCTCGCCGTAGGCGCCCTTGGCGGGGCGGCGACGGCGCATGGGCGGCTCGACGCCGTCGGCGAGGCGGCGGGCGGTGAGCAGGAAGCCGGTGTGGCCGATCATCCGGTGGTCCGGGCGGACGGCGAGGCCCTCGATGTGCCAGTTGCGGATCATCGTCTCCCAGGCGGTCGGCTCGTTGAAGCAGCCGATCTCGCGGATGGACTCGACGGTCCGGGCGAGCTGGGTGGTGGTGGCGACGTAGCAGCACAGGATGCCGCCGGGGACGAGAGCCTTGGAGACGGCCTCGAGGCATTCCCAGGGGGCGAGCATGTCGAGGATGACGCGGTCGACGTCGGTGTCGCTCAGGTTGTCCTGGAGGTCGCCGACGGTGAGCTGCCAGGCGGGGTGGGGCCCGCCGAAGTAGCGCTCGACGTTCTGCCGGGCGATGTCGGCGAAGTCCTCGCGGCGCTCGTAGGAGTGCAGCATGCCCTGGTCGCCGATGGCGCGCAGCAGGAAGCTGCTGAGCGAGCCGGAGCCTACGCCCGCTTCCACGACGCGTGCGCCGGAGAAGATGTCGGCGAAGGCGAGGATCTGCCCCGCGTCCTTGGGGTAGACCACGGCGGCGCCGCGGGGCATGGACAGGACGTAGTCGGGGAGCAGGGGGCGCAGCGCGAGGTAGGCGACGTTACCGGTGGTGCGGACAACGCTGCCCTCGGGTGAGCCGATCAGTTCGTCGTGCGGGAAGGAACCCTTGTGGGTGTGGAAGTTCTTCCCGGCTTCGAGCGTGAACGTGTAGTGGCGGCCCTTGGGGTCGGTCAGCTGAACCTGGTCCCCGACCTTGAAGGGCCCGCGCCTGCGGGCGGCACCGGTCGGTTCGGACATGTGACCAGCCTACCGGTCCCGGGAGGGGCCGCCGACCATACGGGTGGTGTGAGGGCGGGGCTGTGGGGCGGGTCTCAGCTGGGGCGGGCCATGGCTTTGACGAAGGCGCGCTCGACGTCGGCGGCGGACAGGACGCCGTAGATCTCTCCGGTGTCCTCGACGACGAGGTACTCGGTGGCGGGGGTGGCGCGCAGGACGTCGAGGAGTTCTTCGCCGGAGAGTTCGGCGGAGACGCGCATGCCGTCGGTGAGGTCCTGGGCGAGGCCGCTGACGGCGACCCAGGGGCGGCGGTGTTCGGGTACGCCGACGATGGCGGCCTCGCGGACGAGGGAGAGGGGTTCGCCGTGGGCGTCGACGACGACGAGGGCGCGGGCGCCGGCGGCGTTGGCGCGGCGGAGGGCCTCGGAGAGGGGGGTGGTGGTCTCCACGGGGACGGCGCGGCGGGTGAGGTTGCGGGCGCGCAGTTCGGGGAGGTGTTCGCGCAGGCGGGCCATGCGCAGGCTGTTGCCGGCTCCGGTCCAGATGATGGCGGCGAGGATGGCTGCGAGGAGGGCGTCGAAGACGGTGTCCATGCCGACGCTGTCCTCGGCGGTGGAGCCGAGGGCGCCGGACTGGGTGAGCAGGGGCAGGCCGATGAGGACGGAGACGGCGAGGGCGCGGCCGACCCAGGCGGCGGCGACGGTGCCGCTCATGGCGCGGCCGGTGATTTTCCAGACGACGGCGCGGAGCATGCGTCCGCCGTCGAGGGGGAGGCCGGGGAGCAGGTTGAAGGCGGCGACGATGAGGTTGGAGATCATCAGGCCGGCAAGCAGGACGCCGGGGACGGTGCCGGGTTCGACGGGTCGCATGGCGAGGTAGAAGAGGCCGGCGAGGATCAGGGAGAGCAGGGGGCCGACGAAGGCGAGGACGAATTCGCGGCCGGGGGTCTCGGCTTCCTTCTCGATCTCGGAGACGCCGCCGAAGAACTGGAGCTGGATGCGGCGGACGGGGAGTTTGAAGCGGAGGGCGGCGACGGTGTGGGCGAGTTCGTGGACGAGCACGGAGGCGTAGAAGGCGACGGCGAAGAAGAGGGAGACCAGGTAGCGGGCGGCGCCGAGGTCGGGCAGGACGCGGTCGAGCTGGTTGCCGAAGACCCAGGTGATCAGGGCGGCGACGAGGAACCAGCTGGGTGCGACGTAGACGGGTACGCCGAAGGGGCGTCCCATGAGGAGTCCGCCGCGGGGTTCTGGGGCGCGTCGGGTTGGCCGGTTGTGGCCGGCGGGTGAGTGGGCGAGGGTGCGTCGGCCGGGGGTGTCCGGGGTGTCGTGGCCGGTGCCGGTGGGGGGTGTGGGCGTGCCGGGTGCGGGGGCGGGCGCTTCGGGTGCGGTGGGGTCGGGCGGGGTCGGGCCGGTGTCCGTGGGGGTGGTGTCCGTGGAGGTGTCCGGGGTGGGGTGGGTGCCGGGGCCGCTGGTTTCTGCTCCGGCGGTCCGGTCGCGTGGGGTGGGGTCCGGGTGTGCGGAACCGTCTGCCGGGGCCGGGTGGCCCGGGTGGCGCTCGGCCGGTTCGTCGTTGCCCGGCCGCGGCTGCCCGCTCCCGCCGCTCTCGTCCACGATGTCCCCTCGTTCGAAGCGTCTTCCGCGCCTGCCGGACGGAAGGTCTGTGGTCGATGGTATGCGGCCGTGGTGACGCGTTCGGCCCCGGCACCCCCTGTGTTTGCCCGGTCGCCCCCTGCCGCGGTCGCGGCGGGGCTGGGTCGTTGTCGGTGGCTGGGTCGTTGTCGGTGGCTGGGCCGTTGTCGGTGGCTGGGCCGTTGTCGGTGGCTGGCCGTATGGTCTGTGGGCATGGAGACGAGTGCGCAGGGTGCCGGGCGGCCGGACGGCGGCGGTACGGGAGGGCAGGACCCGCAGGCTGTGGTCGTGGGGGCGTCGGTGCCGGGGGCGCGGCCGCCCGCGTCGTTGTCTCCGTCGCGTGCGAGTGACTTCATGCAGTGTCCGTTGTTGTACCGGTTCCGGGTGATCGACCGGTTGCCGGAGCGGCCGAGCGAGGCGGCGACGCGGGGCACGCTGGTGCACGCGGTGCTTGAGCGGCTGTTCGACGCGCCGGCCGCGGAGCGGACGGCGCCGCGGGCGAGGTCGTTGGTGCCGGGTCAGTGGGAGCGCTTGCGGGAGAGCCGTCCCGAGGTGGTGGAGCTGTTCGCGGACGATCCGGGGGGCGAGCGGCTGGCGCGCTGGCTGGGTGAGGCGGAGCGGCTGGTGGAGCGCTGGTTCACGCTGGAGGATCCGACGCGGCTGGAGCCGGCCGAGCGGGAGTTGTTCGTCGAGGCGGAGCTGGAGTCGGGGCTGACGCTGCGCGGGATCATCGACCGGGTCGATGTGGCGCCGACGGGCGAGGTGCGCATCGTGGACTACAAGACGGGCAAGGCGCCGCGGCCGGAGTACGCCGAGGGTGCGTTGTTCCAGATGAAGTTCTATGCGCTGGTGGTGTGGCGGCTGAAGGGGGTGCTGCCGCGGCGGTTGCAGCTGGTGTACCTCGGCAGCGGTGATGTGGTGACCTACGATCCGGTGCCCGCGGATCTGGAGCGGGTGGAGCGCAAGCTGCTGGCGCTGTGGGAGGCGATCCGGCTGGCGACGGAGACGGGTGAGTGGCGGCCGCGGCCGACGAAGCTGTGCGGTTGGTGCGATCACCAGGCGCACTGTCCGGAGTTCGGGGGCACTCCCCCGCCGTATCCGCTGCCGGTGAGGGCGGAGGCGTCCGGGGAGCGGGAGCAGGGCAGAATGGGGCCGGACTAGCGAAGGAGATCTACGTGGCCATCCGCGTCCTGCTGGTGGACGACCAGCCGCTGCTGCGTACGGGCTTCCGGATGATTCTGGAGGCGGAGGTGGACATCGCTGTGGTCGGCGAGGCGGGCGACGGTCTGCAGGCGCTCGATCAGGTGCGAGCCCTGCAGCCTGATGTGGTGTTGATGGACATCCGTATGCCGCGGATGGACGGTGTGGAGGCGACGCGGCAGATCACGGGTCCGGGGCGGGACGGTCCGGCGAAGGTGCTGGTGCTGACGACGTTCGATCTCGACGAGTACGTGGTGGAGGCGTTGCGGGCGGGGGCCAGCGGGTTCCTGCTGAAGGACGCGCCGGCCAACGAGCTGGTGCAGGCGATCCGGGTGGTGGCCGGTGGTGAGGCGATGCTCGCGCCGAGCATCACGCGGCGGCTGCTCGACAAGTACGCCACGCATCTGCCGTCCGGGGACGAGCCGGTGCCGAACACGCTGCACACGTTGACGGACCGTGAGGTCGAGGTGCTGAAGCTGGTGGCGCGGGGGTTGTCGAACGCGGAGATCGCGGCGGATCTGTTCGTCAGTGAGACGACGGTCAAGACGCATGTCGGTCATGTGCTGACGAAGCTGGGGCTGCGTGACCGGGTGCAGGCTGCGGTGTACGCGTACGAGAGCGGGTTGGTGCGTCCCGGCGCGCAGTAGGGGCGGTCCGTCGGGCCGTGTGACATACGGATGAAGGGCGCTCCCTCTCGGAGGGGGCGCCCTTTCGTCGTGTGCGGTCGGCACGTCCCGGCACCGGCACCGGCGGGGTCATGTTCCGCGGGCCGTTGGGGCCGGAGCGCCGGCGGCCGGTGGCTGGTGGCCGGTGGCCGGTGGCCGGTGGCGCCGGAACGCCTATGGCCGGTGGCGCCGGAACGCCTATGGCCGGTGGCGCCGGAAGGCCTGTGGCCGGTGGTGCCGGAACGCCTGTGGCCGGTCCTGCCGCGAGGGGCAGGACCGGCCACAGGTTGCGCGGGTTCACGTGCTGCTGGCGTGCCGTCGCTCGTCCTGCACCCGAGGCCGGTCAGGGCCTCGGGTTCCCGGGAGTGGGCGTCAGCTGCTCGCGCCCCGGCCGAGCTCCCACAGCTGGAGCGTCGAGGAGGAGTTCAGGGCGTACGCGGTGCCCGTGACGTCGTCGCGGGCGACGACGTACTGCTTGCCCTGCCAGAGCGGCAGCACCGGGACGTCCCGGGCCACGACGTCCTGGATGTCGGTCAGGCTGGAGGCGGCGGTGAGCCGGTCGGCCTGGCGGCGGGACTCCGGGATCAGCTCGTTGATGACCTCGCTGTTGGAGTACGGCGACTTGAGGAAGTTGTCCTTGTCGAGGAACGGCGCGAGGAAGTTGTCCGCGTCGGGGAAGTCGGGGAACCAACCCATGCCGTAGACGTCGTACTTGCCCTTGCGCTCGGCCGGGACGTAGGACTCCCAGGGGGTGCCCTTGATGTCGATCTTGAACAGGCCGCTGTTGTTCAGCTGCTTCTGTATGACCTCGAACTCCTGCTTGGTGACCGCGCCGTAGTGGTCGGTCGTGTAGTTCAGGGTCAGGCTCACCGGGGTGGTGATGCCGGCCTTGCTCAGCAGGGAGGCGGCCTTGGCGACGCTCGGGTCGCCGTACTTGTTGAAGAACGAGTTGGAGTGTCCGGTCACGCTGGCCGGGACCAGCGAGTACAGCGACTCGGCCTGGGAGCCGTAGACCTTGGAGACGATCTCGCTGCGGTTGATGAGCTGGGCCATCGCCGCGCGCACGGCCTTGTCCTTCACCGCCGTGGCGTCGGTGTTGAAGCCGAGGTAGCGGATCTCGAGTCCGGGCAGTTCCACGACGTCGATGTCGCCGCTGGCGTTGATGTACTTCTTGACCTGGGCCGGGGTCAGACCACGGGAGACGAGGTCGACGTCGCCGCTGTCGAGGGCGGCGCCGAGGGCGTCGGAGTCGTCGTAGGAGACCATCTCGGCCTTGTCGTTGTTCACCTTGAGCGAACCCTTGTAGTTGGGGTTCTTGGTGAAGACGGCCTTGACCATCTTGTCGCCCTGGACGTCGGCCTTGAGGGTGTAGGGGCCGGAGCCGTCCACCTCGAAGCCCTCGCGCAGCTTGTCCTTCTGGTAGTCGTCGGGGTTGACGATGCCCGCGACCGGGGTGGACAGCTTGAACGGGAAGGTCGCGTCGGCGGTCTTGAGGTGGAAGATCACCTCGTCGTCGCCCTGCGTCTCGACGGTGTCGATGGTCGACAGCAGCGCGAAGACGCCCGAGTCGGACTTGATGGCGCGGGCACGGTCGATGGAGTACTTCACATCGGCCGCGGTCACGGCGTCGCCGTTGGAGAACTTCAGGTCGCTGCGGAGCTTGCAGGCGTAGCGCTCGTTGCCGGTGTCGGTGAAGCCGCAGCTCTCGGCGGCCTCGGGCACCGGGGCGCCTTCACCCTTCGGCTGGACCATCAGCGTCTGCACGGTCTGGCGCAGGACGTTCCAGGTGCCGACGTCGTAGGCGTAGGCCGGGTCGAGCGGCGCGGGCGCGTCCTTCGTCGCGGTGAAACTGTCCGTCGTGCCGACGACGATGGCGTCGCCGCCGCTGCTCCCGCTGTCGGACCCGCCGCAGGCGGCGAGCACGGGCGCGATGAGACCGATCACGGCCGGCAGCACCAAAGTCTTGCGGTTCATGCTCGGGTTTCTCCAGCTGTTCAAGTCCGTGCACCCGGCATGCAGGGGTGTTGCGGCGGGTCACGGGGGTAGGCCGATGTTTCGCGATGAGATTAGTCCGGACCGGCGGGGCGGTTCACAGCTGGATGAGCCGGGATCCATCACGGAGTGAAACCGGGCGTGGACACACCGAAAACCCGACAGTGGAAGGATTAGTGCACGGTTCCATCAATCGGGACACAAAGGCACTTCGGCGCCCGGGAAAGCGGGGCGGTCTGCACACGCCGCCCTACCTGTCGACCCCATTCGGGGTGGCGAATGTCACATGGTCGACTGTTCAGGGGCGGGTAGGGATGCGCGCCTGGCCGGGCGCCGGTTTCCCGGGACGCTCTGGAGGCGTGTGCGTCCGGGTTCCGGGTCCGGCGGCGGGGCCGGCGCGACGGGTGACGGTTCAGACCGTGTGTGTCACCAGGCCGCGCAGAAAGGCCAGGTCCACTTCTTCGAGCGAGCCCACCACGGTGCGGCGGGCGGCGGGGGCGATGGGGGCGACCGACGGCACGGCCACGACATGGCAGCCCGCGGCCTCGGCCGCCGCGACGCCGGTCGCGGTGTCCTCGACGACCGCGCAGCGGGCGGGGTCCACGCCGAGTCCGGCGGCGGCGAGGAGATAGGGGTCGGGGTGGGGCTTGGTGCGGGTCACCTCGTCGCCGGCGACGCTCAGGGCGAAGTGCTGGGGGCCGAGCGAGGTCAGGACGCGGTCGATGATGCGTCGGTGCGAGGCGGACACCAGGGCGGTGGGGATCTCGTACTCGGACAGTTCGGCCAGCAGCCGGGCGGCTCCCGGCATCAGCGGCAGGGTCTGGGCGATCCGGGCCTCGAACCCGGTGTTCAGCAGGAGTGTGAGTTCGGCGAGGGCGATGTCCGCGCCGGTGGCCTCGATGAGGAAGCCCGCGCTGCGGGTCATCGGGCCGCCCACCACGACATGGCGCCAGGAGTCGTCGAGGGTGTGACCGAGGCCGGCGAAGACCTCGACCTCGACGTCCCACCAGAAGCCCTCGGTGTCGACCAGGGTGCCGTCCATGTCCAGGAGCACCGCCTGGAGGGCTGAGCCTTCGGCTGTTCGGGTTCCGAGTGCGGGGACCGTACTGGTCATCCACGTACCTCCTTGAAGGGACGACCAGGCCGGTTCCCTCACGGGGAACCGGCCTGGAGTGGACCGACCAGTGTACGACTTGTCCGATCAATGTGCGTCGCGGTGTTCACCGCCGGGCGCGTCGGGGGTCTGCGGCTCCGGGTTTCGGAGCTGGTCGGGGGGCGGTGTCACCGGGCGTTGAAGTACGTCGCCTCGGGGTGGTGGATGACGATGGCGTCGGTGGACTGCTCGGGGTGGAGCTGGAACTCCTCCGAGAGGTGGACGCCGATCCGATCCGGCTGGAGGAGGTCGGCGATCTTGGCGCGGTCCTCCAGGTCGGGGCAGGCGCCGTAGCCGAGCGAGAAGCGGGCGCCCCGGTACTTCAGGGCGAACATGTCCTCGATCTGCGTCGGGTCCTCTCCTGCGAAGCCCAGTTCGGAGCGGACGCGGGCGTGCCAGTACTCGGCGAGGGCCTCGGCCAGCTGCACGGACAGGCCGTGCAGTTCGAGGTAGTCGCGGTAGGAGTCCGCCTCGAACAGCTTGGCCGTCTCCTCGCCGATCCGGGAGCCGACGGTGACGACCTGGAGTCCGACGACGTCGGTCTGCCCCGACTCCTCCGGGCGGAAGTAGTCCGCCAGGCAGAGTCGGCGGCCCCGGCGCTGGCGGGGGAAGGTGAAGCGGGTGCGTTCGTTGCCCTGCTCGTCCAGCAGGATCAGGTCGTCGTCCTTGGAGACGCAGGGGAAGTAGCCGTAGACCACGGCGGCTTCCAGCAGGTTGTCGGTCTGGAGCCGGTCCAGCAGTCCGCGCAGCCGCGGCCGTCCCTCGGTCTCGACGAGTTCCTCGTAGGTCGGGCCGTCACCGGTGCGGGCCTGCTTCAGGCCCCACTGGCCCTTGAACAGGGCGCCCTCGTCGAGCCAGCTCGCGTACTCCTTGAGCTGGATGCCCTTGATGACGCGGGTGCCCCAGAACGGCGGGGTGGGGATCGGGTTGTCGGTGGCCACGTCGGAGCGCACGTGCCCCTCCTCGGGGCGCTCGTCGACCTGGACCGCGGCCGTCGCCCTGACCCGGCGCTGCTTGAGCTCGGGCAGCTTCGCGCCGGGCACGCCGCGCTTGACGCCGACGAGGGCGTCCATCAGGCGCAGGCCCTCGAAGGCGTCGCGGGCGTAGCGGACCTCGCCCTCGTAGATCTCGTGCAGGTCCTGCTCGACGTAGGCGCGGGTCAGTGCGGCGCCGCCGAGGATGACCGGGAAGTCCGCGGCCAGGCCGCGCTGGTTGAGCTCCTCCAGGTTCTCCTTCATGATCACGGTGGACTTCACCAGCAGGCCCGACATGCCGATGACGTCGGCCCGGTGCTCCTCGGCGGCCTCCAGGATCGCCGAGACGGGCTGCTTGATGCCGAGGTTGACGACGTTGTAGCCGTTGTTCGACAGGATGATGTCGACGAGGTTCTTGCCGATGTCGTGGACGTCGCCGCGCACGGTGGCCAGCACGATCGTGCCCTTGCCCTCGGTGTCCGACTTCTCCATGTGCGGTTCGAGGTAGGCGACGGCGGCCTTCATCACCTCGGCGGACTGGAGCACGAACGGCAGCTGCATCTGGCCCGAGCCGAACAGCTCGCCGACGACCTTCATGCCGTCCAGCAGGGTCTCGTTGACGATGTCGAGGGCGGGGCGCTCCGCGAGCGCGAGGTCCAGGTCGGCCTCCAGGCCGTTGCGCTCGCCGTCGATGATCCGCCGCTTGAGCCGCTCCTCCAGCGGCAGGGCCGCCAGCTCCTCCGCCCGGCCCGCCTTGAGCGACTTCGCCGTGGCGCCCTCGAAGAGCTGCATGAGCTTCTGGAGCGGGTCGTAGCCCTCGCGGCGCCGGTCGTGGATGAGGTCGAGGGCGGTCTGCACCTGCTCGTCGTCGAAGCGGGCGATCGGCAGGATCTTCGAGGCGTGCACGATCGCCGAGTCCAGTCCCGCCTTGACGCATTCGTCGAGGAAGACCGAGTTGAGCAGGATGCGGGCGGCCGGGTTGAGGCCGAAGGAGATGTTCGACAGGCCCAGCGTGGTCTGTACGTCCGGGTGGCGGCGCTTGAGCTCGCGGATGGCCTCGATGGTGGCGATGCCGTCGCCCCGGGACTCCTCCTGACCCGTGCAGATCGTGAAGGTCAGCGTGTCGATCAGGATGTCCGACTCGTGGATGCCCCAGTTCCCGGTGAGGTCCTCGATCAGCCGCTCGGCGATCTCGACCTTCTTCTCGGGGGTGCGGGCCTGGCCCTCCTCGTCGATGGTCAGCGCGATCAGCGCCGCGCCGTGCTCCTGGGCGAGCTTGGTGACCTTCGCGAACCGGGACTCGGGGCCGTCGCCGTCCTCGTAGTTCACGGAGTTGATCACCGCGCGGCCGCCGAGCTTCTCCAGACCGGCCCGGAGGACCTCGACCTCGGTGGAGTCCAGGACGATCGGCAGGGTGGAGGCGGTGGCGAAGCGGCCGGCCAGCTCCTCCATGTCGGCGACGCCGTCACGGCCCACGTAGTCCACGCACAGGTCGAGCATGTGCGCGCCCTCGCGGATCTGGTCGCGGGCCATCTCGACACAGTCGTCCCAGCGGCCGTCCAGCATCGCCTCGCGGAACTTCTTCGACCCGTTGGCGTTCGTCCGCTCGCCGATCGCCAGGTAGGAGGTGTCCTGGCGGAAGGGGACGGTCTGGTAGAGGGAGGCGGCGCCCGGCTCGGGGCGCGGGTCGCGGGCGGTCGGGGTGAGGCTGCGGACGCGCTCGACGACCTGGCGCAGGTGCTCGGGGGTGGTGCCGCAGCAGCCGCCGACGAGCGAGAGGCCGTACTCGCGTACGAAGGTCTCCTGGGCGTCGGCGAGCTCGGGCGCGCTCAGCGGGTAGTGGGCGCCGTTCTTGCCGAGGACCGGCAGGCCCGCGTTGGGCATGCAGGCCAGCGGGATGCGGGAGGTGCGGGCGAGGTAGCGCAGGTGCTCGCTCATCTCGGCCGGGCCGGTGGCGCAGTTCAGGCCGATCATGTCGATGCCGAGCGGTTCCAGCGCGGTGAGGGCGGCGCCGATCTCCGAGCCGAGGAGCATGGTGCCGGTGGTCTCGACGGTCACCGAGACGATGAGCGGCAGGTCGAGGCCGAGGGCGTCGAGGGCCCGGCGGGAGCCGAGGACCGCGGACTTGGTCTGGAGCAGGTCCTGGGTGGTCTCGACGAGCAGCGCGTCGGCGCCGCCGGCGACCAGTCCTTCGGCGTTGCGCTGGTAGGCGTCGCGCAGGGTGGTGTACGGGGCGTGGCCCAGGGTGGGCAGCTTGGTGCCGGGGCCCATGGAACCCAGGATCCAGCGCTGGCGGCCGTCGCGGGCGGTGAAGTCGTCCGCGACGTCGCGGGCGACGCGGGCGCCCGCCTCGGACAGCTCGTACACGCGGTCGGCGATGTCGTACTCGCCGAGCGCGGAGTGGTTGGCGCCGAACGTGTTCGTCTCGACGCAGTCCACGCCCACGGAGAAGTAGGCCTCATGGACCGAACGGACGATGTCGGGCCGGGTCACATTGAGGATCTCGTTGCAGCCCTCGAGGTTCTGGAAGTCCTCGAGTGTGGGCTCCTGGGCCTGGAGCATGGTGCCCATGGCTCCGTCGGCGACCACCACACGGGTGGCGAGGGCCTCGCGGAGCGCGGACACGCGGGTCCGGCTGTCGGCGGAAAGGGTCGGCGGCACAGAGGCCATGAAGGGGCTCCCTTTTGGTGCGACGGCTGTCGGCTTTGCGTCGCCCCGGGAGTACCGGGTGGGGTCCCTGGGCGGGCGCACCCCGTCAGGGTATCCGGGACCGGGGGCTTATGGTCGGGGCGTCCACGAGGCGGACGAGGATGGCGTGCGGGCCACGGCCGGGGGGCGCGTGACGCAACAGGTACCGACGGACCATTGGCGGGACGTCCGCCTGGACCGGTAGTGTTCGGCATTGCCGAACGTTGGCAGTTTAAGGCCGCGCATTGTCGGTCATGGGGACGGAGGCAGGACGGCGATGTCACGGAACATCCAGTCGCTCGAACGGGCGGCCGCGATGCTGCGGCTGCTCGCGGGCGGCGAGCGGCGGCTCGGCCTGTCGGACATCGCCTCGGCGCTCGGCCTCGCCAAGGGCACCGCGCACGGCATTCTGCGCACCCTCCAGCTGGAGGGTTTCGTGGAGCAGGACGAGGCCTCCGGGCGCTATCAGCTGGGCGCCGAGCTGCTGCGGCTGGGCACCACCTATCTCGACGTGCACGAACTGCGGGCGCGGGCGCTGGTGTGGACGGACGACCTGGCCCGTTCCAGCGGGGAGAGCGTTCATCTGGGGGTCCTGCACCAGCAGGGCGTACTGATCGTGCATCACGTCTTCCGGCCGGACGACAGCCGGCAGGTGCTGGAGATCGGGGCCATGCAGCCCCTGCACTCCACCGCGCTCGGCAAGGTGCTGTCGGCGTACGACCCGGTGGCGCACAGCGAGGCCATGGAGGCCGACCGCAAGCCGTTCACGGAGCGGACCGTGTGTGAGTCGGTGGAGTTCGAGCAGGTCCTCGACGTGACGCGGGCGCGAGGGTACGCGGCCGACGTCGAGGAGACCTGGGAGGGCGTCGCGTCGATCGCCGCGCCCATCCACGACCGGCGGCGGATGCCGGTCGGCGCGGTCGGCATCACCGGGGCCGTGGAACGGCTGCGCCGGGACGGGGAGCTGCGTCCCGAGCTGATCGCGGCGGTGCGCGACTGTGCCCGCGCGGTGTCGCGGGACCTGGGCGCCGCCCGCTTCTGAGCCGGCGCGGGGTCGCACGACCTCGCGGACCCGCGCGACTCCGCGGGCCCGCACGCCCGCACGCCCACCGCTCTCAGACCCTCGGACCGATGGACCGGAACGCCCGGTGGCGCTCCGGTCCTTGCCATGCCCCGAGGTGTACAAAGTGGGACAAAGCCTGGATGCGCGCACGTCATGGCCGCACTGCCGTCGCCCGGCCCCGGCCGCACGGATATCTCCCGGTCATGAATAACGATCGCGACCAACGATCGCGTTTTCGACAACAGAACTCTTGACGCATGCCTGACGCCGGAGCAAGACTCCCGTCCACCGGTCGACATTGTCGAACACCTGACGGCAATACACGCTAAGGTGTGGCAACGCGTAAGGCCGGCATCGCTCTCACCCCCGAGGGCGTCGAACTCCCGGCGGGACCCGGGATTCGGCTTCCTGGACGAAGGACAAAGGAGTCGCGGGTGTCCAGCTCCGACATCTTCATCGGCGAGACCATCGGTACCGCCATACTCATCCTGCTCGGCGGCGGCGTCTGTGCCGCCGTCACGCTGAAGGCCTCCAAGGCCCGCAACGCCGGCTGGCTCGCCATCACCTTCGGGTGGGGCTTCGCCGTACTCACGGCCGTCTACACCTCGGCCCCGCTGTCCGGCGCGCATCTCAACCCGGCGGTCACGCTCGCACTCGCGATCAAGGACGGCGACTGGAGCAACGTTCCGGTCTACTGGGGCGGCCAGCTCCTGGGCGCCATGATCGGCGCGACGCTGGTCTGGGTCGCCTACTACGGCCAGTTCCAGGCGCATCTGACCGACGAGGAGATCGTCGGCGACCTCGGCGGGCGGCCCGGCAAGGTGAAGTCGGTCGAGGCCCGGGAGAGAGGCGCAGGCCCGGTCCTGGGCGTCTTCTCCACCGGCCCCGAGATCCGCGTGGTCTGGCAGAACCTGGCCACGGAGATCATCGGCACCGTCGTGCTCGTCCTCGCCGTCCTCACCCAGGGCCTCAACGACGCGGGCAACGGCCTCGGCACGCTGGGCGCGCTGATCACCGCCCTCGTCGTCGTCTCGATCGGTCTGTCCCTCGGCGGCCCGACCGGCTACGCGATCAACCCGGCCCGTGACCTCGGTCCGCGCATCGTGCACGCGCTCCTGCCGCTGCCCAACAAGGGCGGCTCCGACTGGCGCTACGCCTGGATACCGGTGGCCGGCCCGCTCATCGGCGGTGCGATCGCCGCGGGCATATACAACGTCGCCTTCGCCTGAGAACGCCGGTCCTCCGGAACTCGCCCCGTGCACCGCACGCACCGCACGTCCGGACCCGAAGCACCGAACCTCACCGCACGCGCCGTACGTACCGCCCCCAACCACGGAACTCCCAGGAGCAGACAGTGACCGACGCGCACACCGCCGGCCCGTTCATCGCCGCCATCGACCAGGGCACCACCTCCAGCCGCTGCATCGTCTTCGACCGCGACGGCCGGATCGTCTCCGTCGACCAGAAGGAACACGAGCAGATCTTCCCCAAGCCGGGCTGGGTGGAGCACGACGCCACCGAGATCTGGACCAACGTCGAGGAGGTCGTCGCCGGAGCCATCGCGAAGGCCGGCATCACCCGCGACGACATCAAGGCCATCGGCATCACCAACCAGCGCGAGACCACCGTGCTGTGGGACAAGAACACCGGTGAGCCCGTCCACAACGCCATCGTCTGGCAGGACACCCGCACCGACGCGCTCTGCAAGGAGCTCGGCCGCAACGTCGGCCAGGACCGCTTCCGCCGCGAGACCGGCCTGCCGCTCGCGTCGTACTTCGCCGGTCCCAAGGCGCGCTGGCTGCTCGACAACGTCTCGGGCCTGCGCGAGCGCGCCGAGGCGGGCGACATCCTCTTCGGCACCATGGACAGCTGGGTCATCTGGAACCTGACCGGCGGCGTCGACGGCGGCCACCACGTCACCGACGTCACCAACGCCTCCCGCACCATGCTGATGAACCTGCACACGCTGGAGTGGGACCCGAAGATCGCCGAGTCCATCGGCGTCCCGCTGTCGATGCTGCCGGAGATCCGCTCCTCGGCCGAGGTCTACGGCGAGGTCACCGGCGGCAGGCTGGGCGAGCTGCTCGGCGGCATCCCGGTCGCCTCGGCGCTCGGCGACCAGCAGGCGGCCCTGTTCGGCCAGACCTGCTTCTCCGAGGGCGAGGCCAAGTCCACGTACGGCACCGGCACGTTCATGCTGATGAACACCGGCGAGAAGATCATCAACTCCTACTCGGGCCTGCTGACCACGGTCGGCTACCGCATCGGCGACCAGAAGCCGGTGTACGCCCTGGAGGGTTCGATCGCGGTCACCGGTTCGCTGGTGCAGTGGATGCGCGACCAGATGGGCCTGATCTCCACCGCCGCCGAGATCGAGACGCTCGCGCTCACGGTCGAGGACAACGGCGGCGCCTACTTCGTGCCGGCCTTCTCCGGTCTGTTCGCTCCGTACTGGCGCTCCGACGCCCGCGGTGTGATCGCCGGTCTGACCCGGTACGTCACCAAGGCGCACCTCGCGCGCGCCGTCCTGGAGGCCACGGCCTGGCAGACCCGTGAGATCACCGACGCCATGACGAAGGACTCCGGCGTCGAGCTCACGGCCCTCAAGGTCGACGGCGGCATGACCTCCAACAACCTGCTGATGCAGACCCTCTCGGACTTCCTGGACGCCCCCGTGGTGCGTCCGATGGTCGCCGAGACGACCTGCCTCGGCGCCGCCTACGCCGCCGGTCTCGCCGTCGGCTTCTGGAACAGCACCGACGACCTGCGCGCCAACTGGCGCCGGGCCGCCGAGTGGACCCCCCGCATGGACGCGGAGCACCGCGACCGTGAGTACAAGAGCTGGCTCAAGGCCGTCGAGCGGACCATGGGCTGGCTCGAGGACGAGGAGTAAGAACCACCGATGACCAGTCAGCCCACCCTGCAGTCCGTGCCTGCCCTCGGTACGCGCCCGGCCGGCGGCTCGAACCCGAGCCGTGCCGAGACCCGAGAGCAGCTTTCCAAGGCGTCGTACGACCTTCTCGTGATCGGCGGCGGCATCCTGGGCATCTCCACCGCCTGGCACGCCGCGCAGTCCGGTCTGCGGGTGGCTCTGGTCGACTCCGGCGACTTCGCCGGTGCCACCTCCTCCGCCTCCTCCAAGCTGCTCCACGGCGGTCTGCGCTACCTGCAGACCGGCGCGGTGAAGCTGGTGGCGGAGAACCACTTCGAGCGCCGTGCGGTCTCCCGCCAGGTGGCCCCCCACCTGGCGAACCCGCTCACGTTCTACCTCCCCGTGTACAAGGGCGGGCCGCACGGCGCGGCGAAGCTCGGGGCGGGCGTCTTCGCCTACTCCGCACTCTCCGCGTTCGGTGACGGCGTGGGTCACCTGCTCAGCCCGGCCAAGGCCGCGCAGGACGTGCCCGAGCTGCGCACCGACAATCTCAAGGCCGTCGCCGTCTACGGCGACGACCAGATGAACGACTCCCGGATGGCGCTGATGACGGTCCGCGCGGCCGTCGAGTCGGGCGCCGTCGTCCTCAACCACGCCGAGGTCACCGGGCTGCGTTTCACCCGGGGCCGGGTGACGGGCGCCGAGCTGCGCGACCGTCTGTCCGGTGAGGAGTTCGGGGTGAACGCCCGCCTGGTACTGAACGCGACCGGACCGTGGGTGGACCACCTGCGGCGGATGGAGGACCCGAATGCAGCGCCGTCGATCCGCCTGTCGAAGGGCGCGCATCTGGTCCTGAAGCGGACCGCGCCGTGGAAGGCCGCGCTGGCGACCCCCATCGACAAGTACCGCATCACGTTCGCCCTGCCGTGGGAGGACATGCTGCTGCTGGGCACGACCGACGAGGAGTACGAGGGCGACCCGGCGGACGTCGCGGTCAACGACAAGGACACGGCCCAGATCCTCGACGAGGCGGCGTTCTCGATCCGGGACCAGCAGCTCGACCGTGACCTGATCACGTACGCCTTCGCCGGTCTGCGGGTGCTGCCGGGCGGTCCCGGCGACACCGCCAAGGCCAAGCGCGAGACGGTGGTGACCGAGGGCCGGGGCGGCATGCTGTCCGTCGCGGGCGGCAAGTGGACCACCTTCCGGCACATCGGCCGCACCGTGATGCGCAAGCTCCAGGAACTGCCGGGGCACCCGCTCGGCGACGACTTCGAGCCGGTCGCCTCGCTGCCGAAGAAGCTGCCGCTGCCGGGGGTCGCCAACCCGCGCGCGGTCGCCCACCGGCTGCTCACCGACCGTCCGGCGCCGGGACCGCGGATGGCGGCGGACACCGCCCGGCACCTGGCCACCCACTACGGTTCGCTGGCCTTCGACATCGCCCGGCTGGCGAACGAGGACCCGCGGCTGGGCGAGCGTGTGCACCCGGACGCGCCGGAGATCTGGGCTCAGGTCGTCTACGCCCGGGACCACGAGTGGGCCGAGACTCCGGACGACGTGCTGCGCCGTCGTACGACGCTCACGATCCGGGGTCTGGCCACGGACGAGGTCCGGGCGCGGGTCCAGGACGTGCTCGACGCGGAGTAGGCGCCTCGCCGGCCCTGCCTGACCGGGACCGGCGCCGGGGTCTGCGTCCGCCGTCGTGTCAGGGGCGGCTCCGCATCAGCGGAGCCGCCCCTTTCGCCGTCCCCGGCCGCCCGTCGGGCCCGGCCGGCGCCGGTCAGGCCCGACGGGCGGCGGTGATCGGCGACTTGGCCGCGCCGGGCGGGTCGGGCCTCCATAATGCCCCTGAGACATCGGATGTCTGGGATGCGCGAGCGACAGGGGGCCCTTTCGTGGCAGTCACCGACGAGGCGATCGAGAAGATCAAGGACATGATCGTCTCCGGCGCGCTGCGCCCGGGTGACCGACTGCCGAAGGAGAGCGAACTGGCCGCCGGCCTGGGGCTGTCGCGCAACTCGCTGCGGGAGGCGGTGCGCGCGCTGTCGCTGATCCGGATCCTGGACGTACGGCAGGGCGACGGCACCTATGTGACCAGTCTGGACCCGCAGTTGCTGCTGGAGGCGCTGGGTTTCGTCGTCGACTTCCACCGCGACGACACGGTGCTGGAGTTCCTCTCCGTGCGCCGCATCCTGGAGCCGGCCGCCACCGCGATGGCGGCCCCGCGGATCAGCGAGCGGCAACTGGACGTGCTCTCGGCCCGGTTGGACGCGCTGGGCGAGGCACCCTCGGTGGAGGAACTCGTCGCCTGCGACCTGGAGTTCCACCGGGACATCGTGCGCGGCGCGGGCAACTCGGTGCTGTGCTCGCTGCTCGACGGTCTGTCAGGACCCACCACCCGGGCCCGGATCTGGCGCGGGCTGACCCAGCAGGACGCGGTCGCCCGCACGCTGCACGAGCACCGGGCGATCCTGGCCGCGCTGCGCGACCGGGACGCGGAGGCCGCGCGTTCCTGGGCGACCGTGCACATCGCGAGTGTGGAGCAGTGGCTGCGCAACACGCTGTGAATCTCCTGTGGATCCAAGGGGTGGAGCGCGGGCGGACGACGCCTGTCGAGGGTGTTCGGGGGTGGTGATCGGGGCAGTGATCCGTTCACTCCCCCGTGCAAGGGGGCTGCGGGCGCCCCCGCCGCACGCCGTAAGGTTGGGACGTACGCGAGGGCACGTCGGAAGGAGGCGCTGGGTGATCGAGCTCGAGGGGGTTCCCGAGCTGATCGACCCGGTCATGGTGGCCGCGTTCGAGGGCTGGAACGATGCCGGCGACGCCGCTTCCACCGCGGTCGCGCATCTGGAGAGGGAGTGGAAGGGCGAGGTGTTCGCGGCGCTCGACGCCGAGGACTACTACGACTTCCAGGTGAACCGGCCCACGGTGTGGATGGATGCCGGCGTGCGCAAGATCACTTGGCCGACGACGCGGCTGTCGGTGGTCCGGGTCGGCGGCGACAAGCCGCGCGACCTGGTGCTGGTCCGCGGCATCGAACCGTCCATGCGCTGGCGCTCGTTCTGCAACGAGCTGCTCGGCTTCGCGCACGAGCTGGGCGTGGAGCTGGTGGTGATCCTGGGCGCGCTGCTCGGCGACACCCCGCACACCCGTCCGGTCCCGATCAGCGGCACCACGTCCGACCCGGACCTGGCGCAGCGCATGGATCTGGAGGAGACCAAGTACGAGGGCCCGACGGGCATCGTCGGCGTCCTCCAGGAGGCGTGCACGCACGCGGGCGTGCCGGCGGTGTCGCTGTGGGCCGCCGTTCCGCACTATGTGTCGCAGCCGCCCAACCCGAAGGCCACGATGGCTCTCCTCAACCGGCTGGAGGACCTCATCGACGTGCGCATCCCACTGGGCGAACTGCCCGAGGACGCGCGCGCCTGGCAGGTGGGGGTGGACCAGCTGGCCGCCGAGGACAGCGAGGTCGCCGAGTACGTGCAGACGCTGGAGGAGGCCCGGGACACCGCGGAGCTGCCGGAGGCGTCCGGCGAGGCGATCGCCCGCGAGTTCGAGCGGTATCTGCGGCGGCGGGACGGCGGCGGACCGCCCGGGGCACCCGGAGCGCCCGGGGGGCACGCCACGGAGGGCGGCGACGGGCCGTCGTCGCCGGGTTCGTACCGGCGCGACAGCCCCAGTGAGCGGACCCGGCCGCCGAAGCCTCCGAAGCCGAGCGCGGACGACGAGGATTCGTCGGAGGACTGACCGCGCTCGTGCGGCGGTCTGCGGTCCGGGCCTGACCGCGTACGTGATCAGGGGCGCTTCCTCCGCGAGGAGGAAGCGCCCCTGTCGTACGTCGGCGACCGCTAGAGGGCGACGCCCAGCAGCGCGTCGACGGCCCGGGACACCAGGCCGGGGGCGCTGATGTCCGTACCGCCCTGTTCCTGCTGCGCGGCGGCCCAGCGGTCCACGGCCAGCAGCGCGGCCGGGGCGTCGAGGTCGTTCGCGAGGGCCTCGCGGATCTCCTCGACGAGGGCGTCCGCGGACGGTCCGTCGGGACGGGACACGGCCGCGCGCCAGCGCTCGAGCCGTGCCTCGGCGGCCGGCAGCACCTCGTCGGTCCACTCCCAGTCGCGACGGTAGTGGTGGGCGAGGAGGGCGAGGCGGATGGCGGCCGGGTCGACGCCGTCGCGCCGCAGACGCGAGACGAAGACGAGGTTGCCCCGTGACTTGGACATCTTCTCGCCGTCCAGGGCGACCATGCCGGCGTGGACGTACGCCTTGGCCATGGGGAACTCGCCGGTCAGCACCTGGGCGTGCGAGGCGCCCATCTCGTGGTGCGGGAAGACCAGGTCGGAGCCGCCGCCCTGGACGTCGAAGCCCATGCCGAGGTGGTCGAGGGCGATGGCGACGCACTCGATGTGCCAGCCGGGCCGTCCGCGTCCCAGCGAACCGCCGTCCCAGCTGGGCTCGCCGTCACGGGCGGCCATCCACAGCATGGGGTCGAGCGGGTTCTTCTTGCCGGACCGGTCGGGGTCGCCGCCGCGTTCGGCGGACAGCAGCCGCATGGCGGCGGCGTCGAGGTGGGAGACCTTGCCGAAGTCGGGGTCGGACTCGACGGAGAAGTAGACGTCGCCCTCGAGCTCGTAGGCGGCGCCCTGGTCGCGCAGCCGCTCGACGAGCGGCACGATGCCGGGTATCGCCTCGACGGCGCCTATGTAGTGCTGCGGCGGGAGCATCCGCAGCGCGGTCATGTCCTCGCGGAAGAGGGCCGTCTCCTGTTCGGCGAGGGCGACCCAGTCGACGCCGTCCCGCTGCGCGCGCTCCAGCAGCGGATCGTCGACGTCGGTGACGTTCTGGACGTAGTGAACCTGCCGCTTGGTGTCGAGCCACACGCGCTGCACCAGGTCGAACGCGTTGTAGGTCGCCGCGTGACCCATGTGGGTGGCGTCGTAGGGCGTGATGCCGCAGACGTAGATACGGGCGACGGGACCGGGGGCGAGGGTGACCAAGCCGCCGGTCGCGGAGTCGTGGATCCTCAGGTCGCGGCCCTGACCAGGCAGGGCGGGGACCTCGGAAGCGGGCCAGGCATGCATGTCATGAGACTAACCGGACGGAAGTTGCGCATACGAACCGGAGCGGGCCGGATGGCCGGGAAGGCCTTCTTGCGCGCCCACGGCCCGGTGTGCTTGAGCGCGCGCCTGTGGCCGAGCACACATCCGGGCCGCCCGTACCGGCGGCCCGGGCGGTACGGGTCGGAGCGGCCCGGGAAGGGGGCCGGGGTCAGACCTGGGCCGGGGTCAGACCGGTGGCCAGGGAATCGCCGGCCACTCGCCGCTCGGCTCCGGATGGGTCCCGGACACCAGCAGCGCGTCGACCCGCGCCCGGGTGGCGTCGACCTCGGCGGCGGTGAGCAGCCCGGCGAGCCGGACCGCGAGCGCGCCGTCCGGCTCCAGGGCTCCTCTGAGCCCCTTGAGCGCCGCCACGGCCTCCTCGGTCAGCGGTTCCCCCGCCCAGCCCCACAGCAGCGTGCGCAGCTTGTTCTCGACGTTGAAGGTGACCCCGTGGTCGATGCCGTAGAGGCGCTCGTCCGCCGTGGGCAGCAGATGGCCGCCCTTGCGGTCCGCGTTGTTGATGACCGCGTCCAGGACGGCGAGGCGGCGCAGGCGTTCGTCGTCGGCGTGCACCAGCAGGGCGGTCCTGCCCTCACCGACCTCGGCGAAGCCGATCGCCTTCCAGCCGGGGGCGGGCTCCTCGTCGTCCACCAGGGCGAGCAGTTCCGCGTCCGGGAGCGCCTCGATCCACAGCTGGCACATCCCCTCGCCGTACGGCCCGTCCCGCAGCACGGTGGGCGGCACGAGGCCCCAGCCGGTGGCCTCGGAGACCTCGTAGGCCGCCACCTCGCGCTCGGCGAGCGTGCCGTCGGGGAAGTCCCACAGGGGCCGCTCCCCGGCGACGGGCTTGTAGACACAGGCCGCTTCCCGGCCGTCGTACGTCACCGTGCAGTACAGCGCCGCGTTGGACGCGTCGCGGATGCGTCCGCGCACGGTCAGCTCGCCGCGCGCGAGCAGCTCGGCGGGCGTCACCTCGGTCCTCACGCCCCGCGGCGGTATCCGTTCTGGCGCGGACATACGTGTCCTTCCGGGTCGAGCGGCAGGCTGCACAGCGGGCAGGGGGGCCGGCCGGCGTTGACGACGTCGAGGGCGCGTTTGGCGAAGGCCCGCGCCTGGGCGCCGGTCAGCCGGACCCGCAGCATCGGGGGCCCGTTCTCCTCGTCCTGCAGGAGCCGCTCCTCGGCCTCGGCGAGGTCCTCGTCGGACTCGGCGTCGAGTTCCACCAGGGCCTGCGCCTCGACGATCATGCGCTGTTCCTCGCCGTCCCAGGCCAGCGCCATGGTGCCGACCCGGAACTCCTCCTCGACCGGGGTGTCGAGGGGGGCGGTGTCGGAGATCTCGGTGGGCGCCATGGCGGGCACGGCAGCGCTGCCGCCGCTACGGCGTACGACCTCGTCGAGCAGTTCGTCCATGCGCTCCGCGAGTGCCGCGACCTGGGTCTTCTCCAGGGCCACGCTGGTCACCCGGGATCCGGCGGTGGCCTGGAGGAAGAACGTACGGCGCCCGGGCAGACCGACCGTGCCGGCCACGAAGCGCTCCGGCGGGTCATACAGGTACACCTGACGGGACACGTCCTGTCTCCATTGGATTCGTGAGTGCGTGAACGTCCGTACGCGAACGTGACTGCGTGAACCGCTTCACCCTACTGCGGCCGACGATCACGGTGCGCCCGCGCCGCCGCCGACCGGGGCTTCGCCCTCGGCCGGTTCCTCGTGCGGTACGAGGGAGGCGAGGTCGCCGGTGTCCCCGAGGCGTACGAGGAAGGGCCGCAGTCTGGTGTAGCGGATCACGGTGAGGGAACAGGGTTCTACGGAGATCCTCTGGAACAGGTCGAGATGAAGTCCGAGTGCGTCCGCCACGAGCGACTTGATGATGTCGCCGTGCGAGCACATGAGGTACACGGCACGGGCGCCGTGGTCGCGCTCCACGCGCGCGTTCCACTCGCGTACCGCCTCGGCGGCCCGGGTCTGCATGGCGCGCATGGACTCGCCGCCGGGGAAGACGGCGGCGGACGGGTGGTTCTGGACGACCTCCATCAGGGGTTCGTCCTTCAGCTCGGCGAGTTTGCGCCCGGACCAGTCGCCGTAGTGGCACTCCCCGATCCGCTCGTCGGTGTGCGCGGTCAGCTCCGGACGGGCGTCGAGCAACGGCCGCAGGGTCTCCTGGCAGCGCTGCAACGGGCTGGTGACGACCTCGGAGACCGGGATGCCGGCGAGCCGCTTCGGCAGTGCGGCGGCCTGCGCGGCGCCGCGCTCGTCGAGGGCGACGCCGGGCGTCCAGCCGGCGAGCAGGCCCTCGGTGTTGGCGGTGGAACGTCCGTGCCGGACGAGGATCAGCGTGGGCATGCGGACCAGCGTAGGCGCACCGGAGGGTGGGCCGAGGGCCGACGGAGAGGAGAATGCGCACCGTGATCGTGGACTGTGCCGTCTACCGTGGCGGGCACCGGATCGAGCGTCCCGCGGACCTGTCCGACGCCCTGGGCGCGGCGCGTGCCGCGGGCGGATTCGTCTGGATCGGTCTGCACCGGCCGTCCGAGGAGGAGTTCGCGCTGGTCACCCGGGAGTTCGGGCTGCACCCGCTGGCGGTCGAGGACGCCCTGAAGGCCCACCAGCGGCCCAAGCTGGAGGTGTACGACGACTCGCTGTTCCTGGTGCTGAAGCCGGTCGTGTACGAGCCGCAGAGCGATGCCGTCTCCAGCGACGAGGTCATGGTCTTCCTCGGGGACGCCTTCGTGGTGACCGTGCGGCACGGCGAGGGCGCGTCCCTGACGGGGGTGCGGCACCGGCTGGAGCAGGAGCCGGAGCTGCTGCGCAAGGGCCCCACGGCCGTGCTGTACGCGATCTCGGACGCGACCGTCGACCACTATCTGGAGGTGGCGGCCGAACTCCAGACGGACCTGGAGGAGCTGGAGGCGGAGGTGTTCTCGCCCGGCGGGGGCGGTTCGCGGCACACCGCGTCGCGCATCTACACCTTCAAGCGGCAGATCCTGAAGTTCCGGCGGGCGACCGGGCCGCTGGCGACACCGCTGGCCCGGCTCTCGGGCACCGGGTCGTCCGGCGCGTCGGTGCCGTTCGTGCACGAGGGGTCGCGGCCCTTCTTCCGTGACGTCAACGATCACCTGATGCGGGTCAACGAGTCGGTGGAGGGTCTGGACCGGCTGGTCTCGGACGTGCTGTCGGCGCATCTGGCGCAGACGGGCGTGCGGCAGAACGACGACATGCGCAAGATCTCCGCGTGGGCCGCCATGGCGGCGGTGCCGACCATGATCGCGGGGATCTACGGGATGAACTTCGACCACATGCCGGAGCTGCACTGGCTGTGGTCGTATCCGGTGGTGATCGGGGCGATGGCCGTTCTGGAGGTGCTGCTGTACCGGACGTTCAAGCGGCGGGGCTGGCTGTAGCGAGGGCGTCGCGCCGCAGGGGCGTCTCCAGGGAGACCATCCGCCGCCAGCCGGCGAAGCGTTCCCAGGCGTAGACGGTGTGGATGCCGGCGGCCAGCGCCGCCGACTTGGCGGCCGGCCAGCGCAGGATGCGTCCCATGTGGGTCATGACGGCGAGGCTGACGTCGCGGTAGACGCGGATCTCGGCGAGCGCGCAGTCGCGCAGGGTGCGCTGGATGGCGGGGCCGTGGCCGGCGCGGGCGTACCGCAGCAGTTCCTCGTGGCAGTAGGCGAGGTGGTTGTTCTCGTCGTTGGAGATCATCTTCACCGCGTGGCCGATGTCGGGGTGGTCGGCGAAGTATCGGAGCAGCAGTTCCATCTGTTCGGACGCGCGCTGCTCGGTGACCCGGCTGTGGGCGAGGTAGACGACGATGTCGCCCACGGTCAGGGGCTCTTCGCCGCGGAGCCGGTCGTGGGCGAGGCCGATGCCGCGCCGCTCCAGGAGCATGGTGTAGTCGGTGTCGGGCGGTACGGGGACGGGTTCGAGGCCCCGTCTGTGGATCAGGGCGTTGAAGATCCGCCCGTGTTTGTCCTCGTCGGCGCCATGGCGGGTGATCTTGGGGGCCATGTGCCGTTCGCTCTCCGGGACGAGTGCGGCGATCCGTGCGTTCTCCCAGCCGCCCTGGGCCTCGCCGCCGGCGGCGATGGAGCAGAAGAGCCGGAAGGACTCGTCGTCGTCGAGGATCTCCTGGAACAGACTCTTGGCCGACAGCATGGTGCGCACCTCTCTGCCCAACTCGCACAATCCCGAAGAATTCAGCCAGATTCCGCAGAATTCCGCAGAGAACGAGTCAAATGCGGTGCGTGAGGGAGCGCAACAGCTGTGTCGGCGGACTCGGCCGAAAGAAGGACCACGGCGGGTCACCGCAAAGGCGTAACCGCGGGGGCGGCCGGGGCGTTGTTCCCTGTGACGGCCGTGGCGGGGAAGACCCCCGAGCCCCCACCACGGCCGTGGAAACCTCCGGCGCCCGCACAGGGCGCCGGCATCCCTCAGGCGAGCCCGGCGCGCTCCATGGCCTCGGTGCCGGCCCGCAGCGAGGCCAGCCGCTCGTCGAGGGTGAAGCCGGCCGGGGCGAGGGTCAGGGTCGTGACGCCGGCCGCCGCGTAGGCCTTCATCCGGTCCGCGATCCGCTCCACCGAGCCGAGCAGCGTGGTCCGGTCGATCAGGTCGTGCGGTACGGCTGCGGCGGCGCCCTGCTTGTCGCCGGACAGGTACTTGTCCTGGATCTCGGCGGCGGCCTGCTCGTATCCCATGCGCTGGGCGAGCTGGTTGTAGAAGTTCTGCTTCCGGCTGCCCATGCCGCCGACGTACAGGGCGGTGTAGGGGCGGAAGGTGTCGGCGAGCCGCTCCACGTCCTTGTCGTCGCCGACGGCCAGCGGGAGGGTCGGGCAGACGTCGAACCCGTCGAGGGTCTTGCCGGCCTTCTCACGCCCTGCGCGCAGGTACGTGATCGCGGTGTCCTCGAGGTGGTCCGCCGAGGGGAAGATCAGCAGGGCGCCGTCCGCGATCTCACCGGTCTGTTCGAGGTTCTTCGGCCCGATGGCCGCGATGTACAGCGGGATGTGCTCGCGCTGCGGGTGCACGGTCAGCTTGATGGGCTTGCCCGGACCGCCGGGCAGCGGCAGCGTCCAGTGCTCGCCCTCGTACGACAGTCGCTCCCGGGTCATCGCCTTGCGCACGATCTCGACGTACTCACGGGTGCGGGCCAGCGGCTTGTCGAACTTGACGCCGTACCAGCCCTCGGAGACCTGCGGGCCGGACACGCCGAGGCCGAGACGGAAGCGCCCGCCCGACAGCGAGTCGAGCGTCGCCGCGGTCATCGCGGTCATCGCGGGCTGGCGGGCCGGGATCTGGAAGATCGCCGAGCCCACGTCGATGCGCTCGGTCTGGGCGGCGACCCAGGTGAGCACGGTGGCCGCGTCGGAGCCGTAGGCCTCGGCGGCCCAGCACACGGCATAGCCGAGCCGGTCGGCCTCCTGCGCCACGGCGAGATTGTCCGCGTCCATCCCGGCGCCCCAGTAGCCGAGGTTGATCCCGAGCTGCATGCCAGATCCCCTTACCGCTCAGTAACGTCCCTTGTGCGGAGACCTTAGCGCGGGGCCCGCTCACGGGGCAGGCCGGTGGGGCCGGGTGGCGGGCGGGACGCGTGAGACGGGGTCCGGTGTGACGGGTGTGGTGTGAGGGACGGGGGTCCGGTGGGGCGGGTGCGGTATGTGAGGTGACGGGCGCGGGGCGCGCGGGCCGGGGCCGGTGGGGCGGACCGGTGCGGGCCCCCGGGCCGGATCGATGGCCCGTACCGGGCTCCCGAAGTGCTCCGTCCTCATGAAATCGGTTATCCACAGGCAACCCACGCACCACCCCTGGCCAGTAATCTCGGCGTTCATGGAGCAGAGGCATCTCGGCCGGACCGGCCTGCGCGTGTCCCGCATCGGACTGGGCACCCTCACCTGGGGCAGGGACACGGACGAGCATGACGCCGCGGACCTCTTGAAGACGTTCTGGGAGGCCGGCGGCAGCCTCGTCGACACCGCGGACGTGTACGGCGACGGAGAGGCCGAATACCTGCTCGGGCGGTTGATGGAGGGTCTGGTGCCGCGCCGCGACCTGGTCATCTCGACCAAGGCGGGCAGCGTGCCCGACCCCGACCGCCGGTTCGACGGCTCACGCGGCCATCTGCTCGCCGCGCTGGACGCCTCGCTGGCCCGGCTCGGCACGGACTACGTCGACGTGTGGCACATCCACGCCTACGACCCCCACACCCCGCTGGAGGAGACGCTCCAGGCGCTCGACCTGGCGGTCGGCAGCGGCCGGGCGCGCTACGCGGGTGTCTCCAACTTCTGCGGCTGGCAGCTCGCCAAGGCGGGGACCTGGCAGCTGGCGGCGCCCGGCACCCGCACCCGGCTGGCGAGCACGCAGCTGGAGTACTCGCTGCTCCAGCGAGGCGTGGAGCGCGAGGTGCTGCCTGCCGCCATGGACCTCGGCATAGGGCTGCTGCCGTCCTCGCCGCTCGGCCGCGGCGTCCTCACCGGCAAGTACCGCCACTCCACCCCCGCGGACTCGCGCGGCGCCTCCGAGCACCTGGCGCCCTTCGTCGCGCCCTACCTCGACGACACCGCGAGCCGCATCGTCGACGCCGTGACGACCGCGGCGGACGGGCTCGCGGTCACCCCGCTCCAGATCGCCCTCGCCTGGGTCCGCGACCGGCCCGGAGTGACCGCCCCCATCATCGGCGCACGCAACGCGCAGCAGCTCACGGCGGCACTGTCAGTGGAGGCCCTTACTCTTCCTGACGAGATCTGCCGGGCGCTCGACGACGTGTCTGCGCCCGTGCACCGCTATCCCGATCACGACTGGAGCACGCTGTGAGCACGGAACCGGAGACCACCAGGGACGCCGGGGCACCGACCGCCGCAGACCCCGAGACCCAGGACGCCGGCGCGCCGTCGGCGGGCACCGCGCAGGGCCGGGGCGAGGGTACGGAGGAGGCCGCGGGCGACGCCTCGGCGGCCGCCGAGGCCGACGGTGACGGCGGCGAAGGCGGCGACGACGGCGAAGGTGACAGCGGTGATGTGACCGGCACGGGCGGCTCGGACGCGGAAGGCGAAGGGGAGGCCTCCGCGCAGCGGTCGGAGGCCGAGGCCGAGCTCGCGGCGCAACGGCTGGAACGGGAGCGGATCGAGCGGCGGAAGGCCGAGAGGCAGGGGCCCATCGCCAGCGGAGGCAAGCTGAGCGGGACGGCCGCCGACCTGCTGGCGGCCGTGCGGGCGGTGGAGAGCGGTGAGAAGCCCGCCGCCGGGTTCGGCGGGCCCGAGCCCACACCGCGCCGCACCGCTCCGGAGCCCGTCAGGCGCCCGCAGCCGGTGGCCGTCACGGACGCCGGCCCCGCTGTCGGCCCCGCACCGGAGACCGTCGAGGCCGTACGGCGGGTGCTGGCCGAGGGCGGCGCGCCCGAGGCGCTGGCGCCCCAGGTCGGCGCGGCTCTCGGCGAGGGCGCGCCGGACGAACTGCGCGCCGATCCCTGGCAGTTGCTGCGGGTCGCGGGCGTACGGCCCGAGCAGGCCGACGGGTTCGCGCGGGCGCTGCTCGGCGCGGACTGCCGTCCGGACGACGAACGGCGGGGCCGCGCGGTCACCGGCTGGCTGCTGGAGCAGGCGGCCCTGTCCGGGCACACCGCCCTGGAGCTGCCCGCGCTCACGGCGGCGCTGGCCCAGCGGGGCGTGCCCGACGGCGACGCGGCCGTGCAGAACACCCTCGCGGAGGGCGAGGCGCTCGTCTTCCAGGACGCTCTGGAGGAGCCCGCGGCCGCCGGGCGCCGGGACGACACGGCGGAGGAGGGCGAGGAGGCCCAGCCCCGCCCGGTCCGGGTCCTGGTCGGCCTGGAGCGGTACGCGCTCGCCGAGGAGAGCCTCGCCGACGGCCTGGCCCGCGTGGTCAACTCCCTGCCCAAGGAAGCCCCCGCGGCGTGGGAGGCGGCCGCGGCCTCGGTGTCCGGCAGCGCCGCCGAGCTGATCCGCGCCGTCGCCGGACACGGCCTGGTGCTGCACACGGGCGGCGAGGCGGCCCGCGCCGAACCGGCGGCCCTGATCGGCGCCGCCCGCGCCCTGGGTCTGCGGGCCGTCGCGGCCTGTCACACGGCGGACGGCCGCCACCGGCTCGGCGCCGCGCTCGCCGCGGCCGAGGGCGGCGCCGGGGCCGTCGGCGAGGCGGACACCGAAGCCGTTGCGCCGGCCGCCCCCGACGTCGTCACCGTCGCCGGACTGCTCTCCGGCACCGAAGGTCCCGGGCGGGACCCGGAAGGGGCCCTGGAGCTCGAGCTCCTGGTCCTGCTGGACGCGCCGCAGCTCGATGTGGAGAGCGCCGCGATGCTGGTGGAGTCGCTGCCCGACGGGGCCCGGCTGGTGCTGAGCGGTGATCCGGCGGTGCTCTGGTCGGCCGGTCCCGGCCGGGTCTTCGCCGATCTGCTGGCCGCCCGCGTCTGTCCGCAGATCTCCTCGCGCACACCCGACCCGGGCCCGCTCGGCGAACTGGTCTCCGGCATCGGCGTCGGTGAGCTGAACCAGGTGGACGCGCCCGGCAAGGAGATCGTGATCGTGCCGGTGCGGGACGCGGGCGAGGCCGTGCACCGCACCGTGCAGCTCGTCGCCGACTCGGTGCCGCGCGCCTTCGGCGTCCCCGCCGAGCAGACGGTGGTCATCACCCCCGGGCACGGCGGCGCGGCCGGCACCCGAGCCCTCAACGCCGCGCTCAAGGAGCGGCTCAACCCCGGCCCCGGACGGTTCGGCGGCTTCGACCCCGGTGACCGGGTCGTCCACTCCCCCGTGCCGGGGCGTACGCAGCCGGGCCTGGTGGTGAAGGCCGACGCGGACGGGCTGCACCTGGAGTGCGCGGGCGAGCCCGTCGTCGTACCGAAGGACCGGGTGGAGCGGTCCGTGCGGCACGGATGGGCGCTGACCGCGCACCAGGCGGTGGGCAGCCGGTGGCCCGCGGCGGTCGTCGTGCTGCCCGGCGATGCCGCGCAGGCCCTCAGCCGGCCCTGGATCCACACGGCGTTCGGCCGGGCGGAGCGCCATCTGTCGGTGGTCCACGGCGTGGAGCAGGCACTGCCGAGGGCGGTCGCGGAAGTCCTGGCCAAGCCCCGCACGACACGGCTGCCCACCCTGCTGCGCACCCAGGTGCCCGCGGCGGACTGACCCGGACGGACAGCGGCGGCGGTCAGGAGACATGGTCTCCCGACCGCCGCCGTGATGACAGCCGTCCGCCCGGCCGCTGCCGGGCGACGACGCGATGGTGACGCCCCTGCGCGACGTGGTCCGCCGGACCGGCCCTAGCGGTCGGCCTCCAGCCGCTCCAGCTCCTCGTCCTCGTCCTGGACCTCGCCATCGTCCTCGCCATCTTCCTCGGCGAGATCCGCGTCGGGGTCGTCGTCGCTCACGTCCTCGTCCTCCGCCTCGTCGTCCCCGGCGTCGATGTCGTCGTCGAAGACCGCGCTGACGTCGAAGCGGCAGACCACCCGCTCCGGGTCCGCCTGCTCGAACGGGGCCTCCAGCCACTCCCCGGGGTCGGCCTGGTCGTCCGCGGCCGTCACCCAGAGCGTGGAGTCGCCCTCCTCCAGTCCGAACTCCTTGTGCCGGGAGGCGATCTCGTCCGGCTCGAACTCGCCGAACAGGATGCCGAGCGCCCCGTGGACGGTGCCCGCGGCGTCCTCGCCCGTGCCCTCGCCGTCCTCGTACTCCGCCGCCTCGACCCGCTGGGCCTGCGCCAGCAGACGCTGGGGTTCCGCCACGGCGTAGTCGCGGCGGATCAGCACGCTGATCGCGCTCGGCTCCGCCGGGCCCGTGTACGGCGGCAGTGAGTCGTCCGCACCGGGGATCTCGAAGGGCGTGACCTCGTCGTAGCGGTCGTAGAGCAGTTCGTCGTAGACCTCGGCGGCCGCGGCCAGCTCGTTGAACGCCTCGTAGACGGCCTGGTCGTCCTCCCCCGACCTGCGTTCGACCGCGGCCAGGTGGCGGTCGAGCGCGGTCTTGACCGCCTCGGCGGCGGCTCGTACCTCGGCAGCGGTGGGCTGCGCAGCATCAGACATAGTGCAGACGCTATCCGTACCGGGCCCCAGCCCGCACAATAGATGCGATGCCGGAATACGAATTTGTCGACGTGTACGTACCGCGCGGGGTCTCCCGCAAGGAGGCCACGCGTCTGCTGACGGACCATGCCGAGTACGGGAACTGGGAGTTGGACCGCCTGAGTCTGTTGCGCGACGGCAGCCGCAGGGTGCGGTTGCGCCGCCGGATCATCCGCCAGGTGCGCGCCACCTGGTGAGCCGGGGCGGCAGAGAAAACGGAGCGGGCCCCGCCTGAGGCGGCGCCCGCTCCGTTGGATCGGCCTTCGGCCGTCGGACTGCTGCCCTGGGCCGTCACGCCCAGGCGCGTGCCTTGCGGTAGAGAACGGCACCGGCCAGCAGCGCGCCCGCGCCGACCGGCAGGACGAGGCCCATCGGCAGCTCGGAGCCGGTGTGCGCCAGCTGCGCCGTCTCGCCGGCCGGGGTCACGGTCCGGTCGGTGACCGGGGTCTCGGACCCGGTCGTCCGGTCGGTACCGGTCGGGGTGGTCGGCTGCACCGGGTTGCCCGGCTGCTCCGGGGTCTGGGGCGGAGTCGTGCGGCCCGTGTCGCGCGGGGGCGTGGTGTGGTGGTGCCCGCCGTAGCCGTTGTCGCAGTCGTTGCCGAAGACGGGGTTCAGCAGGCCGATGACGTCCACGCTGTTGCCGCAGGCGTTCACCGGCACGTCGATCGGCACCTGGGCCTCGTTTCCGGAGCCCACGCCGGGCGAACCGCCGGTGTGACCGCCGGCGTACGCGCCCCCGTGGCCGCCGTGGCCGTCACGACCGCCGTGACCGCCGTAGCCGCCGTCGTGACCGCCGTAGCCACCGTGACCGCCATAGCCACCGTGACCGCCGCGACCACCGGAGTCGCCGCCGTAGCCGCCGTCGTGACCGCCGTAGCCGCCGTGACCGCCGCGGTCACCGTGGTCGCCGTAACCGCCCGAGCCGCCGTGGTCGCCGTAACCGCCTCGGCCGTCGCCGTCGCGGCCGTGGTGGTCACCATGGTCGTGCCCGCCGGAGCGGAAGGTGCCCCCGCCCCCGTTGGCGCATTTGTTGCCCATGGCCGGATTGAGGAGCCCGATCACGTCGACCGTGTTCCCGCATACGTTCACCGGAATGTCCACCGGCGCCTGGATCGTATTGCCGGACAGAACGCCCGGAGAATTCGTGCTCGCGCCACTCGCTCCCGAGTCGGCGTGGGCATAACCGCTGGCGGCCGCGATCGCTCCCGTCGCCGCCATCACGGTCATGAGGCCTTTACGCGTGACCTCTCGCATGCTGAATCCCTGCCTTTGCCTTTGACGTTGCCTGGAAAGGCCGAGCGGCCCCGGAGCGCATGGCGCGTGCTCCGGGACCGACGGCATGGACGACCCTCAGAAAGGCGACGTCAGTCGTTGACACATGTGTTGCCGAAGGCGGGGTTCAGCAGCCCGATCACGTCGATCGTGTTGCCGCAGACGCTCACCGGCACGTGAACGGGCACCTCGGCGACATTGCCGGACAGGACACCCGGGGAGTTCGCAGCGGCACCCTGAGCACCGGAGTCGGCCATGGCCATGCCCGCGCCCGCGAGAACCAGCCCACCGGTGGCAGCCGCAGCAGCGACGACCTTCTTGATCATTGTTCCTCCTTGTTGGCAATGCGATCCAAAACCACGGATCGCATCACCAACAACGAGAGGGCTCGAGCGAGGCTACGAGCTAATGGGACCATTCACTCTTCTCAGTGTTCACCGCACGCGTTGACGAATTCCGCCGCACCGCGTCGGCGGGCGCTTTCAGGACGCGTCGATGAAACGGTCGAGCACGCGTACGCCGAACTTCAGGCCGTCCACGGGGACCCGCTCGTCGACGCCGTGGAACATGCCCGCGAAATCCAGCTCCGGCGGCAGCTTCAGCGGCGCGAAGCCGAAGCCCCGGATGCCCAGGTCGTCGAAGGACTTGGCGTCCGTGCCCCCGGAGAGCATGTACGGGATCGCCTTGGCGGCCGGGTCCTCGGCCAGCAGCGCGGACTGCATGGCGTCCACGAGCGCCCCGTCGAAGGTGGTCTCGACCGCCTTGTCGGAGTGCACGTCCGTGCGCCGGACGTTCGGCCCGAGGATGCGGTCGAGGTCGGCGAGGAACTCCTCCTCGAAGCCGGGCAGGAAACGCCCGTCGACGTGTGCGCTCGCCTCGCCCGGGATCACGTTGACCTTGTAGCCGGCGTTCAGCTGGGTCGGGTTGGCGGTGTTGCTCAGGGTCGCACCGATGAGCTTGGCGATGCCGCCGAGCCGGGCGAGCGTGCCCTCCATGTCCTCCGGGTCGAGCTCGGTGCCGAGCGCGTCCCCGAGCTCGTCGAGGAAGGCCCGGGTGGTCTTGGTGACCCGGACCGGGAACTTGTGCCGGCCGAGCCGGGCGACGGCCTCGGACAGCTCGGTGATCGCGTTGTCCCGGTGGATCATCGAGCCGTGCCCGGCCGTACCGGCCACGGTCAGCTTCATCCAGTGCATGCCCTTCTCGGCCGTCTGGATGAGATAGAGGCGCCGCTGCTCGCTGACGGTGAACGAGAACCCGCCCACCTCGCTGATCGCCTCGGTGACGCCGTCGAACAGGTCACGGTGGTGGTCGACGAGGTACCGGGCGCCGTACGTGCCGCCCGCCTCCTCGTCGGCGAGGAACGCCAGGACGATGTCGCGGGGCGGCCTGCGCCCGCTGCGCAGCCGGTCCCGCACGACCGCCAGGGTCATCGCGTCCATGTCCTTCATGTCGACGGCCCCGCGGCCCCAGACGCACCCGTCCGCGACCTCGCCGGAGAAGGGGTGGTGGGTCCAGTCGGCCGCGTTGGCCGGCACGACGTCGGTGTGGCCGTGGATGAGCAGCGCGGGCCTGCCGGGGTCCTCGCCCTCGATGCGGGCCACGGTGGAGGCGCGTCCCGGGTGCGACTCGAAGATCCGCGGTTCGAGGCCGACCTCCGCGAGCTTCTCGGCGACGTACTCGGCCGCCTTGCGCTCACCCGGGCCCGAATGGTCGCCGTAGTTGCTGGTGTCGATCCGGATCAGCTCGCGGCAGAGGTCGACGACCTCGTCCTCGCCGGTGACACCCTTGGCCGTGTCCGTCTGGCTCACGCTGCTTCCTCCCGCTGACACTGCTGGTGGTTGGCCTCATCCTCCCCCTCCGCCGGACCGGGGCCCAAGGCCGGTCCCGGTCCGTCACACGCCGTTCACGCCGGGAGCGCGGCGGCCGGACCACCCGTGATCGGCCACCCCCGAAAGCCTGGTAATGTTTACGACGTCGCCGCGGGGGAAACCCCGCACGACAAACACCTTGTCCGGGTGGCGGAATGGCAGACGCGCTAGCTTGAGGTGCTAGTGCCCTTTATCGGGCGTGGGGGTTCAAGTCCCCCCTCGGACACCAGCCGAATCCCCCGGCCGCTCAGCGGCCGGGGGATTCGTCGTTCCCGCTCGCCGGACACGTCCGGAATTCACCCCTGCGGGGGTGTCCGCAAGGACGGCCGCGTGGACTCTTGTGGGGTGGCGGGCGGCCCCGCCTCGACGGCGGCCCGTGCCGTCACCGACGAGCGGAGGAGAGTCCCGATGCCCACCCTTCCCTGGCTGCCCGGCACCGACCGGGGCGCGGCGGCTCCGGAGGGTGCCGCGGACCCGCCCCTGGTCATGGCCTCCCGGGTGGAACTGCGGTCGCTGTGGTCCGTGCCCGGGTTCCTCCTGCTGTCGCTCGTCGTCCTGCGGCAGGCCAGGCGCTCCCCGGGGCTGATCGGCACCTCGCTGCGGGCGGAGCCGCTGAAGCGGACGTTCTGGACGCTGTCGGCATGGCGGGACCAGGAGGCCCTGAACGCCTTCGACCGCACCGGCCCGCACGCGAGGAGCGTGCGCCGGCTGCGCCCGGGGACGAGGAGCTCGGTGTTCGTGTTCTGGAGCACCGAGCGGGACCGGCTCCCGGTCACCTGGGACGAGGCGAGGCGGCGGCTGGACGAGCAGGTGAACTTGGAGACACAGGGGACATGAGTACGGTTTCGGCCGATTCCGGGGGCGGCGCACCGGACCGGCGGCGGCGGACCGAGGACGGCGGGCCGGGGGCGGCGAACCGACGTCGGCCGACCGAGGACGGCGGGCCGGGGCCGGTCCGCGTGGCGCTCGCACCGCCGGGCGGGGCCTGTCGGGCGATTGTGTGGGACATCTCTCCTCGCCGCGACAAAACCGCAGCTCAGCGGGGGTCTCCGTACTCTCTGTACCCCCTCGATCGCCCCCCGTTCGGCCCTCCCCGGTGGCTTGAGCAGGGCCGCGATCCTAGCGTCGTACTACCATTTCCGGCTTGTTACGGTGCCGAGCTGGACAACCCCAGGCATACCTGCGGGCCCGTCGGCGCCCCGGAGGCTTCCGGGATTCGAGACGCGAGGACCCGATGGCAGCCACACACGAGAGCGGCGCTCTCGGCCTGCTCGACGACGAGATCCGCGCATCTGACGGGGCACGCTTCTCCGGGGGACCGGCCGCCGGTGCGCGCACCCTCGTCGACGTCTTCGACGCCAGCGTGCGCTCCCACCCGGACGAGCTCGCCCTGGACGACGGCAGGACCCGCCTGACCTACCGGGCGCTCGCCGGCGAGGTGGAGCGGCTGCGCCGCCGGCTCGCCGACGCCGGGGTCGGCCTCGGTGACCGCGTCGGTGTCCGGGTGCCTTCCGGCACCAACGACCTGTACGTGGCGATCCTCGCCGTCCTCGCGGCCGGCGCCGCCTATGTGCCGGTGGACGCCGAGGACCCGGACGAGCGGGCCGAGCTGGTCTTCGGCGAGGCGCGGGTGCGGGCGGTCGTCGGCGCCGGGCACGAGCTGACCCTCGGCGACGGAACCCGTGCGCCCGCCGCCCGTCCCGGCACCGCGGACGACGCCTGGATCATCTTCACCTCCGGCTCCACCGGCAAGCCCAAGGGCGTCGCCGTCAGCCACCGCAGCGCCGCCGCCTTCGTGGACGCGGAGGCCGCGCTGTTCCTCACCGACGAGCCGATCGGACCCGGTGACCGGGTCATGGCGGGCCTGTCGGTCGCGTTCGACGCGTCCTGCGAGGAGATGTGGCTGGCCTGGCGCTACGGCGCCTGTCTGGTGCCGGTCCCCCGCTCCCAGGTCCGCAGCGGCGCCGACCTCGGCCCCTGGCTGGTCGAGCAGGAGATCACGGTCGTCTCCACGGTGCCGACGCTGGCCGCTCTGTGGGAGCCGGAGACCCTCAACGACGTACGGCTGCTGATCTTCGGCGGGGAGGCCTGCCCGCCCGAGCTGGTGCAGCGGCTGGTGACGGAGGGCCGCGAGGTCTGGAACACCTACGGACCGACCGAGGCGACCGTGGTGGCCTGCGCGGCCCTGATGTCCGGTTCCCCCGAGGAGCCGGTGCGGATCGGTCTGCCGCTGCGCGGTTGGGAGCTGGCGGTCGTCGACGAGGCCGGTGAGCCGGTGCCGATGGGCGGCAGTGGGCAGCTGGTGATCGGCGGGATCGGGCTCGCCCGGTACCTCGACGCCGACAAGGACGCGGAGAAGTACGCGCCGCTGCCGTCGCTGGGCTGGGAGCGGGCGTACCGCAGCGGGGACCTGGTGCGGGCCGACCCGGAGGGACTGGTGTTCCTGGGGCGGGCCGACGAGCAGATCAAGCTCGGCGGGCGCCGGATCGAGCTCGGCGAGGTCGACGCGGCCCTCCAGGCCCTGCCCGGGGTCGCGGGCGCGGCCGCCGCCGTGCGCACCGCCCGCAGCGGCAACCAGCTGCTGGTCGGCTATGTCGTCACCCAGGACGGCTGGGACCAGGCGGCGGCCGTCGAGCGGCTGCGCGCCGAGCTGCCGGCCGCGCTGGTGCCGCTGCTGGCCCCGGTCGCCGACCTGCCGACGCGTACCTCGGGCAAGGTGGACCGCAACGCTCTGCCCTGGCCGCTGGAGGGTCTGGAGACCGGTGCCGCGGCCGAGCGGCTGCACGGCACCGAGGCCTGGCTCGCCGAGCAGTGGACGGCCGTGCTCGGCATCCCGGTGACCGGGTCCGGCGACGACTTCTTCGCGATCGGCGGCAGCAGTCTCGCCGCCGCCCAGCTCACCACCCGGCTGCGCGAGCGTTACCCGGAGGCCGCCGTCCTCGACATCTACCAGCGGCCGACCCTGCGCAAGCTGGCCCAGCGGCTGGAGGCCTCCGCGCAGCAGGCCGGCGAGAGCCGGACCGTCGCCCCGGTGCCGGTGCGCGCCCGGCTGGTCCAGCTGCTCCTGCTGGTTCCGCTGTTCACCCTGCTCGGGCTGCGCTGGACGGTGGTGCTGGCCGCGTTCGGCAACGTGCTGACCGGCTACGCCTGGCTGCCGACCGCGCCGTGGTGGCTGGTGGTGGCCGGCGCCGTGCTGTTCTTCACCCCGCCGGGACGCCTCGCGCTCGCCGCGGGCGGGGCCCGGCTGCTGTTGCGGGGCGTGAAGCCCGGCCGTCATCCGCGCGGCGGCGGCGTCCACCTGCGGCTGTGGACGGCCGAGCGGCTGGCCGAGTACACCGGGGCGACCTCGCTGACCGGGTCCTGGCTGGAGCGCTACGCCCGGGCCCTGGGCGCCAGGATCGGCCCGGACGTCGACCTGCACTCGCTGCCGCCGGTGACCGGTCTGCTCAAGCTGGGCCGGGGCGCGGCCGTGGAGTCCGAGGTCGACCTGTCGGGGTACTGGCTGGACGGCGACCGGCTGGAGATCGGCCCCGTGAAGGTGGGCGCGCACGCCGTGGTCGGCACGCGCAGCATCCTGTTCCCCGGGGCCCGGGTGGGCAAGCGGGCCGAGGTCGCCCCCGGTTCCGCCGTGGCCGGGCAGGTGCCGACCGGCCAGCGCTGGGCGGGCGCGCCCGCGGTCAAGCTCGGCAAGGCCAAGCGCAGCTGGCCCAAGGACCGTCCGCCGCGGGGGCGTTTCTGGCGGGCGATGTACGGGGTGTCGGGCGCCGGGCTCACCCTGCTGCCGGTGGTGTCGGCGGGTGCCGCGCTGCTGGTCGCACGGCGGTTCGTCGAGTCCGGCGCGGGCCTCGGCCCGGCCCTGCGGGGCGCCGCGCTCGCGCTGGTGCCCGCGACCCTCGCCTACGGTCTGGCGTACGCGCTGCTGCTCCTGGCCGCCGTACGGCTGCTGAGCCTGGGGCTGCGCGAGGGCACGCATCCCACGCACAGCAGGGTCGGCTGGCAGGCCTGGACCGTCACCCAGCTGATGGACCGCTCCCGCGAGACCCTCTTCCCGCTCTACGCCGGGCTGGCCACGCCGGTGTGGCTGCGGCTGCTGGGGATGCGGGTGGGCCGGGGTGCCGAGGTGTCCACGGTGCTGGCGCTGCCCAGTCTGACCACGGTCGGGGAGGGCGCGTTCCTCGCCGACGACACGCTGACGGCGCCGTACGAGCTCGGCGGCGGCTGGGTGCGGATCGGGCGCGCGGAGATCGGGCGGCGGGCCTTCCTCGGCAACTCGGGGATGACCGCGCCGGGCCGGTCGGTGCCGGACGGCGGTCTGGTCGGTGTGCTGTCGGCGACGCCGAAGAAGGCGAAGAAGGGCAGCTCGTACCTGGGGCTGCCGCCGGTGAAGCTGCCGCGCTCGGCGGCCGAGTTCGACCAGGACCGCACCTACGACCCGCCGGCCCGGCTGCTGTGGGCGCGCGGTCTGGTGGAGCTGTGCCGGCTGGTGCCCGTGTTCTGTTCCGCGGCGCTGGCCGTGGGCACGGTGGCGGCGCTGTGCGCGCTGGGTCCCTGGGCCGCGCCGTTGTCGGGGCTGGTGCTGCTGGCCACCGGGGCGGTCGCGGCGGTGGTGTCGCTGGCCGCCAAGTGGCTGCTGGTGGGCCGGCACCGCAGCGGGGAGCATCCGCTGTGGAGCGGGTTCGTCTGGCGCAACGAGCTGGCGGACACGTTCGTCGAGGTCGTGGCCGTACCTTGGCTGGTAGGTGCCGTCCCGGGCACGCCGGTGACGACGGCGTGGCTGCGTGGTCTGGGCGCGCGCATCGGCCGCGGGGTCTGGGTGGAGAGCTACTGGCTGCCCGAGACCGACCTGGTGACCTTGGAGGACGCGGCCACCGTGAACCGTGGCTGTGTGCTCCAGACCCACCTTTTTCACGATCGGATCTTGCGGACGGGTACGGTTGTCCTCCGTCAAGGCGCCACCCTGGGTCCTGGCGGGATCGTGCTGCCCGGCAGCACGATCGGGGCCCGCACCACGCTGGGCCCCGCGTCGCTCGTCATGGCCGCGGAGTCCGTCCCGGACGACACCCGCTGGCTGGGCAACCCGATCGAGGCCTGGCGTACCTGAGCGCCGGCCGTTCGGACCCGGTGGGCGGTGCAGCACCGGCACGGCGGACAGCACAGCGCAGGGAGCGGACACGGCAGTGGCAGTACAGCAGTCAGTGGGCCAGGACCCGTACTTCCCGGCCAACGGCGACCCCCGCTACCGGGTGCACCGCTACGAGCTCGCCCTGGACTACCGTCCCGGGCCGAACCGGCTGGCGGGCACGGCCCGGATCAACGCGATTGCCGGGCGGGCGGCGCTGCCCGAGTTCCAGCTCAACCTGGCCGACTTCAGGATCGGCCGGGTGCGGGTGGACGGGCGGCAGCCGCACTACACCCATCGGGGCGACCGGCTGCGTATCCGTCCCGCCAAGCCGATCCGGCCGGGTGCCGCCTTCACGGTGGAGGTGCAGTGGTCCGGCAATCCCAAGCCGGTGGCCAGCCCCTGGGGCGGGCTCGGCTGGGAGGAGCTGACGGACGGGGCGCTGGTGGCGAGCCAGCCGATCGGGGCGCCGTCCTGGTACCCGTGCAACGACCGCCCCGCCGACAAGGCCTCGTACCAGATCTCCGTGACCACGCCGTCCGCGTACTCGGTGGTGGCGGGCGGGCGGCTGCTCACCCGCACCACGAAGGCGTCGACCACCACCTGGGTCTACGAGCAGTCGGCGCCGACCTCCAGCTATCTGGTCGGGCTGGCGATCGGCAAGTACCAGACGGTGCTGCTGGGCGACCCCGACCCGGGGCTCGGCGGTGTGCCGCAGCACGGGCACATCCCGGCGCATCTGCTGCCCGCGTTCTCCCGGGACTTCGCGCGCCAGCCGATGATGATGGAGTTGTTCCAGCGGCTGTTCGGGCCGTATCCGTTCGACGAGTACGCGGTCGTCGTGACGGAGGAGGAACTCGATGTTCCGGTCGAGGCACAGGGGTTGTCGCTGTTCGGGGCCAACCACGTGGACGGGGCGCGGGGTTCGGAGCGGCTGGTGGCGCACGAGCTGGCGCACCAGTGGTTCGGCAACAGCGTGTCCATAGCGGACTGGCGGCAGATCTGGCTGAACGAGGGCTTCGCGAAGTACGCCGAGTGGCTGTGGTCGGAGCGTTCGGGCGGCCGCAGTGCGCAGCAACTCGCGGCCGCAGCACACCGGCTGGTGTCGTCGCTGCCGCAGGACCTGCGGCTGGCCGATCCGGGGCGCAAGTCGATGTTCGACGACCGGCTCTACGAGCGTGGCGGGCTCGCCGTGCACGCGGTGCGGTGTGCGCTGGGCGACGACGCGTTCTTCCGGATGCTGCGCGGCTGGACCCTGCTGCACCGGGGCGGGGCGGTGACGACGGCGACGTTCGCCGCGCACGCGGCGCGCTTCGCGTCGGAGCCGCTGGACGAGGTCCTGGACGCCTGGGTGTACGGGACGGAGCTGCCGCCGCTGCCCACGCTGACCATGCCTCCGATGCCGCTGGCACCGCCCACGCCGTAGAGCTGCGGGCTCTTGTGGCCCGGCGGCGCCCGCGGGTGGCGCGGTGGTGCGGGCCGGGGTGCAGCAGAATGGACGTCATGTCCCGACGCACCTCGCACCCGCGGCGCCCGAGCCCCGCCGGCCCGGCCTCCCTGCCCTCCTGTCCCTGCGGCGCGGCGAAGCCGTACGAGGAGTGCTGCGGCCGGTTCCACCGGGGTGAGGCCGCGGCCCCCACCGCCGAGGCGCTGATGCGCTCCCGCTACTGCGCATTCGTGCGGCTCGACGCGCCCTACCTGCTGCGGACCTGGCATCCGCGGACGCGGCCGGAGGCGGTCGAGCTCGACCCGGGGATGCGGTGGACCGGGCTGGAGATCCTGGAGACCGTCGGCGGTACGGGCTTCCACGCCACCGGGACCGTGACCTTCCGGGCCTCCTACCGGGGCGGTTCGCTGCACGAGCGCAGCCGGTTCGAGCGGGTCGACGGTGCGTGGACCTATGTGGACGGAGACTTCCTGGACTGACGGGGACTTCCTGGACTGACGGGGAGTCATCGGGCCGAACGACCGGTCCGGCAGGGCCCGTTCGGGTGACCGGCAGGGCCCGTCCGGGTGGAATCAGGGCGCCAGGATGTCGAGTTCCTGGAGGGCGCCCTCCGCGATCTGCCGGGTCAGTTCCTGCGCGCGGGCCGCGTCGCCCTCGCGGACGGCCTCGGCGACCTGGACGTGCAGCGTGACGGCTGCCGGGTCGGGGTCCTCGAACATGACCTCGTGGTGGGTGCGGCCGGCCAGGACCTCGGCGACGACGTCCCCGAGCCGGGCGAACATCTCGTTGCCCGACGCGGTCAGGATCACCCGGTGGAAGGCGATGTCGTGGACGAGGTAGCCCTCCAGCCGGTGGCCGCGTGAGTTGGCCACCATGCCGAGGGCGCACTCGGTGAGTTCGGCGCACTGCTCGGCCGTGGCGTTCCGCGCCGCCAGGCCCGCCGCGATCGGCTCGACCGCCGAGCGCAGCACGGTCAGCGAGCGCAGCTGGCGCGGCCGGTCGGCGCCCGCCAGACGCCAGCGAATGACCTGCGGGTCGTAGACGTTCCAGGCGGCCATGGGCAGCACTGTCACGCCCACCCGACGACGGGACTCGACCAGGTGCATGGACTCCAGCACCCGGACCGCCTCGCGCATCACCGACCGTGACACCTCGAAGCGCTGCGCGAGCTCGTCGGTGCGCAGAACGCTGCCCGGCGGGTACTCGCCCGCGGTGATCGCGGGGCCGAGGGCTTCCAGTACGCGGCCGTGCAGCCCCCGGTCCGAAGTGGTCATGCACTCAGCGTACGGGGTGGATCACAGAGCTAAAAAGTCAGACTTATACGTCACAGACTCTTGAATTTGTCGGACCTAATCGGTTTCAGTGTGCTGGACACCAGGTGTCGACGAAGACAGTGAGGCAGTCATGAGTACCCCGCAGGTCGTCGTGGTCATGGGGGTCGCCGGAACCGGCAAGACCACCATCGGCCCCTTGCTGGCGGACCGTCTCGGCGTTCCGTACGCCGAGGGCGACGACTTCCACCCGCAGGCCAACATCGACAGGATGTCGGCCGGCATCCCGCTCACCGACGAGGACCGGTGGCCCTGGCTGGACGCCATCGGCGGCTGGGCCCACGGCCGGGCCGGGCTCGGCGGAGTGGTCAGCTGCTCGGCGCTGAAGCGGTCCTACCGCGACCGACTGCGGGCCTCGGCACCCGACCTCGTCTTCGTGCACCTCGCGGGCGACCGCGCCCTCATCGAGGACCGGATGTCGCACCGGCAGGGTCATTTCATGCCGACGGCACTGCTGGACTCCCAGTTCGCCACGCTCCAGCCGCTGGAGACGGACGAGGCGGGAGTCACGGTGGACGTGGCCGGCGGCCCCGAGGACATCACCGCGCGCGCCGCGGCCGCGCTGGACGCCCTCGGCCGAACCTCGTCGTCGCCCACCCGGCCCTCACCGCAGGCCTGACCCCGCTCCCCTCCCCGTCCCTCCCTCCCTTCACAAGGAACCCCCGTGACCAGACTCAGCGTCGAGATGCTGGCAGCGGACGCCGTCGAGCCGATCACCTCGGCCGGCCACGCCCGGCTGGGCCTCGCCGTGCTGGCGGGCATCGCCGTCATCGTCCTGCTCATCACCAAGTACAAGCTCCACGCCTTCCTGGCGCTGACCATCGGGTCGCTCGCGCTGGGGGCGTTCGCCGGAGCGCCGCTCGACAAGGCCATCCTCAGCTTCACCACCGGACTCGGCTCTACCGTGGCCGGGGTGGGCGTCCTGATCGCGCTCGGGGCGATCCTGGGCAGGCTGCTGGCCGACTCCGGTGGCGCCGACCAGATCGTCGACACGATCCTCGCCAAGGCGGGCGGCCGGGCCATGCCGTGGGCGATGGTACTGATCGCCTCGGTGATCGGGCTGCCGCTGTTCTTCGAGGTCGGCATCGTGCTGCTGATCCCGGTGGTGCTGATGGTCGCCAAGCGCGGCAACTACTCCGTGATGCGGATCGGCATCCCCGCGCTGGCCGGCCTGTCGGTGATGCACGGACTCATCCCGCCGCACCCCGGCCCGCTGGTCGCCATCGACGCGGTCAAGGCCAACCTGGGCGTCACCCTGGCCCTGGGCATAGTCGTCGCGATCCCGACGGTGATCATCGCCGGTCCGCTGTTCTCGAAGGTCGCCGCGCGCTGGGTGGACGTCCCGGCCCCGGAGCGGATGCTCCCGCCGCGCGCCTCGGAGGAGCTGGATCGCCGGCCGAGCTTCGGCGCCACCCTGGCCACCGTGCTGCTGCCGGTCGTCCTGATGCTGTCCAAGGCTCTGGTCGACATCGTCGTCGACGACCCCGCGCACCAGGTGCAGCGTGTCTTCGACGTCATCGGCTCGCCGCTGATCGCGCTGCTCACGGCCGTCATCGTGGGCATGTTCACGCTGGGCCGGGCCGCGGGCTTCACCAAGGACCGGCTGTCGACGACCGTCGAGAAGTCCCTCGCGCCGATCGCGGGCATCCTGCTGATCGTCGGCGCGGGCGGCGGCTTCAAGCAGACCCTGATCGACTGCGGCGTGGGCCAGATGATCCTGGACATCTCCAAGGACTGGTCGATCCCCGCGCTGCTGCTGGCCTGGCTGATCGCGGTGGCGATCCGGCTGGCCACAGGTTCGGCGACCGTCGCGACCATCTCCGCGGCCGGGCTCGTCGCCCCGCTGGCGGCCGACATGTCCACCACCCACACGGCGCTGCTGGTCCTCGCCATCGGCGCGGGCTCGCTCTTCTTCAGCCATGTCAACGACGCCGGCTTCTGGCTGGTGAAGGAGTACTTCGGACTGAGCGTCGGTCAGACCGTCAAGACGTGGTCCGTCATGGAGACGATCATCTCCGTGGTCGGCGGCGGCCTGGTGCTGCTGCTGTCCCTGGTGATCTAGGGCATACACCCGAAAAATCCCGCGGTACGGCGGTCACGGCCCGCCCGCTCCCCGGCACCGGCGTCAGCGCCGGCCGGCCGGGGAGCGGGCGGGCCCGCCGCGTTCACGCACCCGCGGCGTGTCCCGTCCTCAGGGCCGCCACAGCGGATGTTCCCGCTCCGCCCACTCCGGGCTCACCGATCCCGTGCGCATGCCGCGGCGGGCCTCCGGATCGCCCAGGGCCATGCCGATGTGGCCGGCCACGACGACGCCGACGGTGAGGGCGAGCCAGTCGTGCACGAAGGTCGCGCTGGTCCGCCAGACCAACGGCGTGAGGTGGGTGAACCACATCAGCAGGCCCGTGCCCAGCATCACCAGCACCGCCCCGGCGATCCAGGCCGCGTAGATCTTCTGGCCGGCGTTGAACTTGTCCGCCGGACGGGACGCGCGGCGCCGGTCCCGGGCCAAGACCGCGCGCAGCCAGACCCGGTCGTGCGGTCCGAACCGGTTCAGCCGGCCCAGGTCCGCCCGGAAGGCCCGGGAGGCCAGTGCGGCCAGGACGGGCACCGGCAGGGCGAGTCCGGCCCACTCGTGGACCCGTACCACCAGCTCGCGGCGGCCGACCAGCTCGGCGAACTCGGGGACGTACAGGAAGGACGCCGTCACCACGCAGACGCCCGCCAGCACGGCCGTGGCGCGGTGCGTCCACCGCTCGGCGCGGGTGAAACGGTGACGGCGGCCCGTGGAGAGCGCCGGGTCAGCTCGTAGGGGCATCGTCACGTCCGTTCGAACGGCCCACCCAGGCGTCGACGTCGTAGCCGCGGTCCTCCCAGTAGCCGGGGTGGACGTCCTCGGTGACGGTGATGCCGGAGAGCCACTTGGCCGACTTGTAGAAGTACATCGGCGCGACATAGAGGCGCACCGGGCCGCCGTGCTCGTGCCCCAGGTCCTTGTCCTGCATGCGCAGCGCCACCAGGACGTCGGCGCGGCGGGCCTGGTCGAGGGTGAGGCTCTCGGTGTACGTGCCGTCGAAGCAGCTGAAGCGCACGGCCCCGGCCTTCGCGCGCACCCCGGCCGCGTCCAGCAGATGGGACAGCCGTACGCCCTCGAAGGGTGTCCCGGGGACCCGCCAGCCGGTGACGCACTGGACGTCCCTGACCAGCCGGGTCTGGGGCAGGGCGCGCAGGTCGGCGAGGGTGTAGCCGGCCGGGCGGTCGACCAGGCCGTCGACGGTGAGTCGGTAGTCGGTGGCGCTCTTGTGCGGGACGGACGCGGCGACCGAGTAGTAGCGGAACCCGCCGCCGTTGGGGAGCAGACCCGTCAGGCCCGTGGGGTCCTTGTCGGCCGCGCTGCCGAGGAAGGCCTCCAGGCCGCGTTGCAGGGTCGGCGCCGTGAGTACGCCGAAGGCGCCCAGGCCCAGGGTGCCGAGGAAGATCCGGCGGCCCATCGGCGCACCGCGTTCCCCGGGCGGTTCAGGTGGTTCGGAAGTCACCCCTTCATTCGAACACCGGCGACCCCGGTGGGGCCAGGAATCCGCGGCCCCCGTCAGATTTCCGTAACCACTTCTCACCCTGGCCTCGGATACGGCCGGGCGGCCTCAGCCCGTGCCGAAGGCGCGGTCGCGGGCGGCCCGGAAGGCCGCGCGCGGGTCGCGGTCCGGGTACGTCCAGGGTGCGGGGGTGGCGTACGCCCCGATCCGCTGGAACAGGGCGGCCGCCTCGGCGGCACAGCCCGCGTGGTGCTTGGCGTGGGCGAGGAAGTTGAGGTCGACCAGGCAGCGCGGGTGGCCGTCGTGCTCCCACTCCAGCCACCACTCGAAGGCGGCCCGCGCCACCTGCCGGGCCCGGGGCCCGGTCCAGTGGTCCGAGGCGGCCGGGTCGGCGGGCTCGGCCCCGGTGGCGGCCAGCACCCGGTAGCGCTCGGCGCGCGCGACCACCGGCAGCACGGCCAGCGGGGAGTCGGCGGGTGCGTGCCGGGCGGACGTCTCGGCGAAGTCGTAGACGGCGTGCTGCGGGTCGGGGCCCGCCTCGGCGCGGCGCTCGGCGAGCCGGGCGACCATCAGATGGTGGGCGTGGTGGTGCTCGGGGCAGCGCTTGCGCACCTCCTCGAAGGCGGCGGCCGTGTCCGCCTCGCCGCCGCGGGACCGCTCCAGCATGAGCAGGCCGAGCCAGGGGGTGGGGTCGGCGGGCGCGAGCCCGGCGGCGGTGTGGCAGGCCTCGCGAACCCGGTCCTGCCGCTCCCGGCCGCGTACCGCCCGCCTGACCAGGGCCAGGGCGAGCAGGACCGAGGCGTCTGCGGAGCCGGGCTCGGCGCTCAGCCAGTCGCGGGCCCGGGCGGCGCTGCGGGGATGCCGGGCGAGCACGGCGACGCGATGACCCCGGCGCTCCCAGTCGTCCCCCGTCCGGACCAGCAGCGAGCGGGCGGCCTGCCAGCGCCCTTCGGCCAGCGCGGCGCGGGCGGCCGCGAGTTCGGTGTCGTCGAGGGCGGCGTCGAGGGCCAGGCGCGGGTGCGCGGTGCGGCGGCCTTCACCGGCGCCGGAGCCGGGGCCGTGGTGGCCGAGGACGGGTCCGGTGCCGGGGGCGGGGGCGGGGGCGGGGGCGGATAAGTGGCCGGGACCATGAGGGCGGGGCTCGGGACCGGGTTCGACGCCGGGGGTGGATAGGCGGCCGGGACCATGGAGGCGGGGCTCGGGACCGGGTTCGACGCCGGGGACGGATAAGCGGCCGGAACCATGGGGGCCAGGGCCGGAACCGGGTTGCGCGCCGGAAGCGGGTAAGCGACCGGTATCGGCGCCCGGGCCGGGACCGGCGCCGCGGGCGGGTTCGGCACCGGGGCCGGGATCGCGGCCGGGTGAGCGGCCGGACTCGTCATCGGGGGGAGGCGGGGATAAAGGGGACACCGCGGGTCGTACCTCGTGCTCCTCTGGTCGCTCGCACGCCTTTGTGCAGCCTCGCACGCTGTCGTGCCGCCTCGCGCCGCCGCGCCCGCTTCCTCGCGCGGCACGGCCGGGTATCGGCACACCATCGGCCGATCGCCGACAGCAAACCCCCAGCCGACACGCACCGTCAAGCCGCGCGATCACACGGATTCATCAACCCGGCCCGACCCGGCGGCACTTGTGGCGCGGGGCCGGCAGACGGCGCGGCGGGCGGACGGCCGGCGTCCGGTGGGCTCCGGCCCGTCCGACGTGGCGCACGCCATGGCGGGACGGCACCCGGCGGCGCACGATGACGGTACGGCCGCGCCGCCACCCGTGATCGATCGGGCGTCGCGGCCGCGTCCAGCGCCCGGTTCCGGGTCTCGCCGCAGGGCGATGTTCCGGGCGCTTCCCGGGGCGGCGGCCGCCCCGGACCGCTAGAGTCGGCCATCGACGACCCGTGGCCCGGCCGGATGATCGAGGTACGCAGCGTGTCGGTTCTGGTTGTGGTTCTCGCCGTCAGCGCCGCCTGCTGCCTGGGCTTAGGGTTCGTGCTCCAGCAGAACGCCGCCGCGCAGGCACCGCTCAGCGACTTCCTCTCCCCGCGGCTGCTCCTGGACCTGATGCGGGTACCGCGCTGGCTCGGCGGGATCGCGCTGATGGCCGCCGGCATGGCCCTGGGCGCGATAGCCCTGGGCAAGGGCGAGATCTCCCTGGTCGAGCCGCTGCTCGCGACCAACCTGCTGTTCGCCCTCGCGCTCTCCCGCCGGCAGACCCGGCAGCCGCTGGGCCGCCAGGGCTGGGCGGGCCTCGGGCTGCTCGCGGGCGGGGTGACCGCGTTCATCGTGGCCGGTGAACCACGCGGCGGCAACGCGGTCACCGATCCGGTACGGCACTGGCTGATCATCGGCGCCATGGTCGGCGTCGCCCTGCTGCTCACGACGTACGCGAAGCGCTCCAGGCTCAGCGCCGGCCCGGTGCTGCTGGCCGTGGCGGCCGGACTGCTGTACGGGGTGCAGGACGCGCTGACGCGGGTCAGCGGGCAGCGCTTCTCCGCGGGGGGCCTGGCCGAGGTGCTGTCCGGCTGGCAGCCGTACGCCGTGCTGGTGATCGGGGTGACCGGTCTCGTACTGGTCCAGAGCGCGTTCGAGACGGCGCCGCTTCGGATGTCCCTGCCCGCCCTGACCGCGGCCCAGCCGCTGGCCGGCATCCTCTGCGGGGTGGGCTTCCTCGGCGACCGGCTGCGCACCGACACGGGAGCGCTGGCCTGGGAGGCCGCGGGGCTCGCGGCGATCGTCGCGGGCATCGTGCTGCTGGGTCTGCACCCGGCGATGCCCGACGGCACCGGGAAGCCCGAGCAGCTGCGGGACCTGCAGCCGCGCTGACCGCTCCCCGGTCACCCCGGCCCCTGCTTGGATGGGCCCATGAGCGCTGCTGACGAAATCCTCGACATCGTCGACGAGAACGACCGGGTCGTGGGACAGTCCCCGCGCGGCGAGGCCTACGCACAGGGCCTGCGCCACCGCTGCGTCTTCGTCCAGGCCCGCGACGCGGCCGGCCGTCTCTTCGTCCACCGCCGCACCCCGACCAAGCTGGTCTTCCCCTCCTTCTACGACATGTTCGTCGGCGGGGTCGTCGGCGCGGGCGAGGCGTACGACGACGCCGCCCTGCGCGAGGCCGAGGAGGAGCTCGGGGTGAGCGGACTGCCCCGCCCCGAGTTCCGCTTCAAGTTCCTGTACACCGACGGCTCCGGCCACAGCTGGTGGTCGGCCGTCTACGAGGTCCGCTGCGAACTGCCGGTGCAGCCCCAGGTGGAGGAGGTGGCCTGGTACGACTTCCTGCCCGAGGAGGAGGTCGAGGCGCGCCTGGACAGCTGGGAGTGGGTGCCGGACGGGCTGGCGGCGTACGAGCGGCTCACGGCGTACCGCGCCGACGGCTGACCGGCGGCCCCGGGTAATGTCCTGGGCGTGATCGAGTTCGTGCGCAACGTCCGCCTGTGGTTCGCACCCCAGCAGATCCGCGAGGAGGGCGGCACGCCCGACTACCGGTTCTCGCTGGCCAACGAGCGTACGTTCCTGGCCTGGCTGCGCACCTCCCTGGCACTGATCGGCGGCGGTTTCGCGGTCGACCAGTTCCTGCCGGACCTGCGCTGGGCCTGGCGGGTCGGGCTCGCGCTGGCGCTGCTCGCGGCGGGCGTGCTGTGCTCGCTGCGCGCGGTCAACCACTGGGTGCGGTGCGAGCAGGCGATGCGCCGGGGCGAGGACCTGCCCGTCTCCCGCTTCCCGGCCCTGCTCGCCGTCCTCGTCGCGGTGGTGGCCGTCGCCATGGTGATCGTCGTCCTGGTCGGCTGGGACGGATGACCGGCGCCCCGCCGCCCCCTGCCCCGGTCCGACGCCCTGAGCGCGATCCCGGGCTCCAGCCCGAGCGCACCCGGCTGGCCTGGCGGCGTACGACGCTGGCCAGCACCGTCGCGACCGTGCTCGCCGTCAAGGCCTCCCTGCACCACGGCCGGACCACCGCAGCGATCACCGTCTGCATCCTGTGCTGTGTCCTCTGGCTGGCGTTCCTGTCCGTCGCCCACCGGCGCATCCGCGCCCTGGCGAGCCACCGCCCCAGGACGCTCGCCCCACGGCACGCCACGGCGGCGGTCCTGTGCACGGTCGCGATGGCCGTGTGCGCCGCGGCACTGATCGTCTAGGGCCTGCACGGCGGGCGGCAGGACGGTCGGGCGGGGCGCGGCTCAGTCCTCCGCCGGCTCCTGGTCCACCGTCACCACGATCTTGCCTCGGGTCCTGCCCTCCTGGTTGAGCCGGTACGCCTGCTCCGCCTGCGCCAAGGGGAACGTCCGCGAGACATGCACCGAGACCACGCCCTGTTCGGCCAGTTCCGCCAGCTGCCGTAGATCCTCGGCGTCGGGGCGCGTGAAGCAGTAGCGGCCGCCGTAGCCGGTGACGTCCGGGTCGGCGATCGAGGCCAGCCGTCCCTCGGGAGCCAGCAGGTTCGCGGAGGTACGGGTCGTGTCGCCGCCGACGGTGTCGAAGACCGCGTCCAGGCCGTCGGGCACCAGGGCGCGTACCCGTTGCGCCAGGCCCTCGCCGTACGCGACCGGTTCGCCGCCCAGCCCGCGTACGAAGTCGTGGTTGGCCTCGCTCGCCGTACCGATCACCCGCGCCCCCAGATGGCGGCCCAGCTGGACCGCGAGCGAGCCGACTCCGCCCGCCGCCGCGTGCACCAGGAGGGTCTCGCCGTGCTTCACCTCCAGCGCCTTCGTCAGCACCTGGAAGGCGGTGAGCCCGACCAGCGGCAGGCCGGCGGCCTCCTCGAAGGAGAGGCTGCGGGGCTTGCGGGCCAGGGTGCGTACCGGGGCGGCCACGTACTCGGCGAGGGTGCCGCGGGAGAGGAAGTCCTCCCGTACGTACCCCATGACCTCGTCGCCGACCAGGAACTCCGTGACGGCCACTCCGGGTCGTACGACCACGCCCGAGACGTCCCAGCCGGGGATCACCGGGAAGACGGTGTCGAGGATCCCGTCGAGGTGGCCCTCGCGGCACTTCCAGTCGACCGGGTTGACGCCCACCGCACGTACCTTGACCAGGACCGTGTCGGGCCCGGGCTTGGGGTCGCGCACCTCCCCGTACGTCATGACCTCGGGACCGCCGTACCGGCTGTAGCTGATGCCCTTCATGGGACCGACCCTCGGGCCGGCCCGGACGCCACGCAAGCCGGATGACCCGATGGGCGGCGTTCGCGTGGCACTCTGGCGATGGCCCGGCAGCGTCCTGACGGCGGCCGAAAAGCCACCACCCGGCGGCTCCCCGTGGTCCGCCGCAGGGGGCTCTGGACCTAGGGTGGCCCAGATCACCTTCGGCGCATCCACTGGACTACATACCGACCGGTCGGCATCATAAGTCGGGTCCCGTTCACGCGCCCGTAGGAGCGATGTATGAGCCCCGACCACCCGCCCGGACTCGATCTCGACCGGCTGCGCGATCTGCTCGACCGCGAGCGGCCCGGTCTGGTGCGCGGCCCCCTGACCGGCCGGCTGATCGAGGGCGGTCGGTCGAACCTGACGTACGAGGTCGCGGACGGCGACTCGAAGTGGGTCGTACGGCGTCCCCCGCTCGGCCATGTCCTGGCCACCGCGCACGACATGCGACGCGAGCACCGCGTGATCAGCGCGCTGCACCCGACCGCGGTGCCGGTGCCGCGTCCGGTGCTGCTGTGCGAGGACGAGGACGTACTCGGATCGCCCTTCTACGTCATGGAGTTCGTGGCGGGCACCCCGTACCGCACCGCCGACCAGCTCGCCCCGCTCGGCGCCGAGCGCACCCGCAACGCCGTGCTGTCGCTGGTCGACACCCTGGTCGAGCTGCACGCTGTCGACCCGGCCGAGGTGGGCCTTGCGGACTTCGGCCGCCCCGAGGGTTTCCTGGACCGGCAGCTGCGGCGCTGGGGCAAGCAGCTCGACGCCTCCCGCAGCCGCGACCTGGCGGGCATCGACGAGCTGCACGCGGCACTCGGCCGCGAGCTGCCGCGCTCCCCCGCGCCGGCCGTCGTGCACGGCGACTACCGGCTCGACAACGTCCTGATCGGCGAGGACGACACGATCAGGGCCGTCCTCGACTGGGAGATGTCGACGCTCGGCGACCCGCTGACCGATCTGGGCCTGCTGGTGATGTACAGCATGCGGCTCGGTCTGCCGCACTCGCCCGTCTCCACCACCGCCGAGGCCGCGGGCCACCCGGCGCCCGCCGAGCTGATCGAGCGGTACGCCGCCCGGTCGGGCCGCGACGTCTCGGCCGTCTCCTGGTACACCGCGTTCGCCTGGTTCAAGCTCGCGGTGATCCTGGAGGGCATCCACTACCGCTACACGCTCGGCCAGACCGTCGGCCGCGGCTTCGACCGCATCGGCGAACTCGTCCCCGTCTTCATCGAGCACGGCCTGACCACGCTGCACGACGGTCTCCAGGAGGGCTGATCCATCATGGACTTCGCGTTCGACGCACGCACCGAGGAACTGCGCGCCAGGCTCCTGGCCTTCATGGACGAGCACGTCTACCCGGCCGAAGCGGTCGCCGAGGAGCAGCGGGCCGGGCTCGCCTCGCCGTGGGACACCCCGGCCGTGGTGGCGGAGCTGAAGGCCGAGGCGCGCAGGCAGGGGCTGTGGAACCTGTTCCTGCCCGACGCCGAGTACGGCGCCGGCCTGACCAACCTCCAGTACGCGCCGCTCGCCGAGATCACCGGCCGCTCCCCGCACCTGGCGCCGACCGCGCTGAACTGCGCCGCGCCGGACACCGGCAACATGGAGGTGCTCGCGCAGTTCGGCGACGAGCCGCAGAAGAAGCAGTGGCTGGAGCCGCTGCTCGCCGGTGAGATCCGCTCGGCGTTCGCGATGACCGAGCCGGAGGTGGCCTCCTCGGACGCCACCAACATCACCACCCACATCGAGCGGGACGGCGACGAGTACGTCGTCACCGGCCGCAAGTGGTACATCTCCGGGGCGATGAACCCGGACTGCAAGATCTTCATCGTGATGGGCAAGACCGACCCGGACGGCGCGGACATCCGGCGCCAGCAGTCGATGGTGCTGGTTCCGCGCGACACCCCGGGTGTCACCGTGAAGCGCGCCATGCAGGTCTTCGGGTACGAGGACCACTCGCACGGCGGTCACGCCGAAGTGGTCTTCGACCACGCGCGCGTGCCGGTGTCGAACCTGGTCGGCGAGGAGGGCGGCGGTTTCGCCATCGCGCAGGCCCGGCTGGGCCCCGGCCGGATCCACCACTGCATGCGGCTGATCGGCATGGCGGAGCGGGCGATCGAGCTGATGTGCCGCCGGGCCGTCCAGCGCACCGCCTTCGGCAAGGCGCTGGCCCAGCAGGGTGTGGTCCACAACTGGATCGCGGACGCGCGCGTGCAGGTGGAACAGCTGCGGCTGCTGGTGCTGAAGACGGCCTGGCTGATGGACACGGTCGGCAACCGGGGCGCCCACACGGAGATCCAGTCCATCAAGATCGCCACGCCTCGCGCGGTGGTCGACATCATCGACCGGGCGATCCAGCTGCACGGCGCGGGCGGCGTCAGCCAGGACTTCCCGCTGGCCGAGCTGTACGCGTCGGCGCGCACGCTGATGATCGCCGACGGCCCGGACGAGGTGCACCAGCGGTCGCTGGCCCGCCGGGAGCTGAAGAAGTACCTGTAGCAGTCCCGCACAACACGGAAGGCCCCGGCGTGTCGCCGGGGCCTTCCGTGGTTCACGTCAGGGGCGCAGCGCCCGCAGCAGCAGATCGGCCAGGTGGTCGGCGAGCTCCTGGGGACGCATCGGGCCGTCGGGGCGGTACCAGGTCGACAGGTGGTGGATCGAGCCGAAGTGGTAGTCCACGACCAGGTCGGCCGGGGTCGCGGTGGAGAACACCCCGGCGGCCTGGCCCTCCTCTACGAGCGCGCGGAAGCGTTCGTGGTACCGCCGCCGCTCGGCCCGCACCTGCTTGTTCTTCTCGGGGCTGAGGTGGTGCATCGAGCGGAAGAAGATCGACGCGTCGTCGAGGTTCTCGATCGTCGTGACGACAACGTCCGCCGCGGCGCCCCGCAGCCGCTTCTCGATCGGCTCGTCGGCGTCGGCGAACGCGTCGAGCCGCTCCTGCTGGACCCGCAGCACGCGCGCGTACACCTCGTGCAGCAGGTCGTCCTTGGAGCCGAAGTAGTGGTACAGCGCCCCCTTGGTGACGCCGGCCGCCTCGACGATCTCCTGGACCGAGGTGCGGTCGTACCCCTGCTCGGCGAAGAGCCGGGTGGCGGCGGCGAGCAGCCGCTGCGGTACGGGGGGCCCGTCGCCGTCCGTCGTCCTGGGCACTGCCGCCACCTGCCTTCCTCTATGCCTTGTCGGCCCTGCCTCGTCGGCGGGCCTTCACCGGCTGTCGTCCACTGACTGTCGTGCGCGTCTACTTGCCGTCGTGCGCGTCGCGGGAACGCAGTTCCCGACGGAGGATCTTCCCACTCGCCGTTTTGGGCAGTTCGGGCAGGATCTCCACCTGGCGCGGATACTTGTAGGCCGCCAGTCTGTCCTTGCAGTAGGCGGTGAGCGTAACCGCATCCGCGTCGGCACCGGGCCGCAGGCTGATGTACGCCTTCACCGTCTCCCCGCGGTAGCCGTCGGGCACCCCGACGACGGCCGCCTCGCGTACCGCGGGGTGTGTGTACAGGACGTCCTCGACCTCGCGCGGCCACACCTTGAAGCCGGACGCGTTGATCATGTCCTTCTTGCGGTCGACGACGTACAGCCAGCCCTGTTCGTCCATGAACCCGATGTCGCCGGTGCGCAGCTCGCCGTCGGGGAAGGTCTCGGCGGTGGCCTCGGGGCGCCGCCAGTATCCGGGCACGACCTGCGGTCCGCGCACGACGATCTCGCCCTGCTCGCCGAAGGGCACCTCGGCGCCGGTGTCGTCGAGGATGCGTACGACCGTGTCGGGGCCCGGCACACCGACGGCCAGCGTGCCGGAGACCGGGTCGACGGGCGCCTCCAGGCCGGGCGGTACGGAGGCGCAGGGCGCGGTGCACTCGGTGAGCCCGTAACCGTTGCGGATGTACGGTCCGAAGCCGGCCCGGAACTTCTCCACCAGGGCGGGCGGCAGCGGGGCGCCGCCGGAGGAGATGTGCACGAAGGAGGAGAAGTGGTCCGCGGTGGCGGCCGGGTGGGCGGCCAGCGCCATGAAGGCGGTCGAGGGGCCCACGGTGTAGTGCGGTCGGTGCTCGGCGAACGCGTCCAGTACGACGCCCGACTCGAAGCGGTAGGTCAGCACCAGGGTGCCCGCGCTGTCGAGACAGGCGCCGAGCTGGCAGACCATCCCGGTGATGTGGAACAGGGGTGCCAGCGCGTAGTAGACGGGCACCCCGGGCAGGTCCAGGCCGGTGCGCTGGCGTTCGGCGTTGTACATGATGTTGCCGTGGGTGTTGGTGGCGCCCTTGGGGGTGCCGCTGGTGCCCGAGGTGTAGCTGATCAGCGCGATGTCGGCGGGGCCGGGGTCGCGGCCCGCGGGGGCCTTGTTCCCCTGCCGGGCGACGGTGGTGAGGTCGTCGGCGTCCGGGGCCTGCGCCGCCCGTTCGAAGGTCAGCACGCGGGTGTCGCCGCGGGTCTGGAAGTCCAGCTCGCAGGCGGTGAGCACGATCCGCACCGAGGAGCCGGCGGCCGTCTCGCGCAGGTACGCCTCCCAGGCCCGGTCGGCGCAGATCAGCGCGGTCGCCTCGGCGTCCCGCAGGACGTGCGCGACCTCGCCGGACTTGTACATGGGGTTGACGGGGACGACGGTCGCGCCCGCCTTCCACGCGCCGAGCACCGCGATCACGAACTGCGGGGAGTTCTGGAGCAGGACGGCCACCCGGTCGCCGCGTTCCAGGCCGCGGGCGGCCAGATGGCCGGCGACGGAGTCGCTGAGCTCGTCGGCCTCGCGGTAGGTGAGCCGGCCGTCGAAGTAGGCGAGGAAGTCCCGTCCGGGTGTCTCGTCGGCGGCCCGGTGCAGGGCGTGCACCAGGGAGTCTGCCGGGTGGACGGGGGCGCGCTGGGCGTCGTTGAGGAGGCCGACCCAGGGCTTGTCGGCGTAGCGGGAGGCGGTCACTGTCCGGCCTCCCACTTCTGCTGGATGTGGTTCATGGTGGTCAGCCAGCGGTCCGGATCGCCGGCCCGGCCCTGGTAGTAGGCGGCGACCTCGGGGTGCGGGAGGATCAGGAAGCGGTCCTCCTCGATGCCCTTGAAGAGAGCGTCCGCGACGGCCTGCGGCTCGATCGCGGTCGGCTGCAGGACCAGGTCGCCCGCGCTGCCGGTGGCGGCCAGCATGTCGGTGCGCACCCCCTGGGGGCAGATGGCGTGCACCTTGATCCCGCGGTGGCGGTAGGTGAGCGACAGCCACTCGGCGAAGGCGTACGCGCCGTGCTTGGTCACGCTGTACGGCGCGGCGCCGATCATGGTGAGCAGTCCGGCGGCGGAGACGGTGGAGACGAAGCGCCCGCGGCCGCGCTCCAGCCAGCCGGGGATCAGCGCCTCGGCCGCGCGGACGTGGGCCATCACGTTGACGTCCCAGGCCAGGGCCCACACCGGCTCGCCCGCCGCCTCGGAACCGCCGGAGCCGACCCCGGCGTTGGCACAGTAGACGTCGACGGTGCCGCCGAGCGCGTCCCGGGCGTCGGCGACGATCGCGGAGGCGTCGCCGGGGATCGCGATGCCGCCGATCTCGTCGGCCACGGCCCGCGCCTTGTCCGCGTCCAGGTCGTTGACGACGACCCGGGCCCCCTCGGCGGCGAAGCGGCGGGCCAGCGCGGCCCCGATCCCGCCCCCCGCTCCGGTGACGACCACTCCGGCATCCTGCACGGCTTCCACCATCGGTCTCCTTCGACACGACGAGAATCGGCTCTGCGACACCAGACTAACCGGTCGGTATGTGCCAGAGGAAGGGCTGTTGCCGCACGCTGGGAGCGGCGGGGTTGCCGGGGTACGGCGTCCGCCGCCCGCACGATCCGCACCGGACGGCCCGTCACGTCACCCCCACGGAGGATCCGCATGCGCCTCTCCAGACGCACCGTACTCGCCTCGGCCACGGCGGCCACAATGTCCACGGCGGCCACGATGTCTTTGACCCCCGCCACTGTCGCGAAGTCGCCCCGAGAACAACTGCGCACCGGCTTCGAGCGGCTCGCCGCGGACGGCTACGCACGGCTGAAGGGGCAGCGGGTCGGCATCGTCACCAACCCGACCGGTATCACCCGGGACACCCGGCACATCGTGGACGTGATGCATGCCGACGAACGGGTGAACCTGCGCGCCGTGTTCGGACCCGAGCACGGCTTCCGCGGCACGGCGCAGGCGGGCGGGTCCGAGGGCCGCTACGACGACCCGGCGACCGGGCTGCCGGTGTACGACACCTACCTCAAGAGCGGCCGGCCGCTGGCGGACGTGTTCACCGCCTCCGGTGTCGACACGGTCGTCTTCGACATCCAGGACGCGGGCGCCCGCTTCTACACGTACATCTGGACCCTGTACGACTGCATGGAGGCCGCGCAGCTCGCGGGCAAGCGGTTCATGGTGCTGGACCGGCCCAATCCGCTGACCGGGCGGGCGGCGCTGGGGCCGGTGCTGCACAAGGAGTTCGCGACGTTCGTCGGCCGGCAGCCGATCGCGCAGGCGCACGGCATGACGGTCGCGGAGCTGGCGCGGCTGTTCAACGCCGAGTTCCTGACCGCGCCGGTCACGCTGGACACCGTGCTGATGAGCGGCTGGAAGCGGTCGCAGTGGTACGACGCGTCCGGGCTGCCCTGGGTGCCGCCGAGCCCGAACATGCCGACGCCCGACACCGCGCTGGCGTACGCGGGCACCTGTCTCTTCGAGGGCACGAACCTCTCGGAAGGGCGCGGCACCACCCGGCCCTTCGAACTGCTGGGCGCCGAGGGGATCGACGGACGGTGGGCCGCCGCCGTGAACGCGCTGCGCCTGCCGGGCGTGCGCTTCCGTGAGGCGTACTTCGCGCCCACCTTCTCCAAGTTCCAGGGGAAGACCGTCGGGGGCGTGCAGATCCATGTGCACGACCGGGGCGGGTACGACCCGGTGCGCACCGGGATCGCGTTGCTGGTGACCGCCCGGCGGGTCTGGGACGGCTTCGTCTGGCGTTCCGACAACTGGATCGACAAGCTGACGGGCTCCGACCGGGTGCGCACCGCGATCGACGCGGGCGCGGACACCGACGCGGTGGTGGCGGGCTGGCACGAGGAGCTGGCGGCGTTCCGGCGGGTGCGGGAGAAGTATCTGTCCTACGGATGAGCCGTGACGTATGGCCAATGTCCCCCGTTGGCAGGACCATGCGCCCAGAGCGCACCGGCACGGGGGACGAAGGGGTCCGTGATGGCAGATCCGGCGATGAGTGTGACGCCGTACTGGGAGCTGACCTTCGACGCGGACGGTGACGTGTCCGGTCCGGAGCGGGACCGGCTGCTGGCCGAGGCGCCCCGGCGCGGGGTGCGCGACCTGGTGGTGTTCGCGCACGGCTGGAACAACGACCGCTCGGGCGCGACCCGGCTGTACAGCAGCTTCTTCGCCCCGTTCCCGCGGCTCGCGCCGTCGGCCCGGATCGGGTACGTGGGGGTGGTGTGGCCGTCGATGCGGTTCTGCGACGAGCCGATCCCGGACTTCCCGCGCTCGGCGGCGGCCGAGGTGCCCCGGCGTCCGGCGCTCGACAAAAACACCCGGCACGCGCTGCTGGAGACCTTCCCGGGCCGGGGGATCCTGGTGGAACAGCTCGCGCGGCTGCTGGAGCAGCGGCCGCGCGAGGAGGCCGAACTGGCGGAGTTCGGGCGGCTGGTGCGGCTGCTGGTGGAGGTGGTGCCGCCCGGACCGCAGGCGCTGTTCGCGGCGGACACGCTGGCGGAGGGGGTGCCGCAGGACGAGCCGGAGATGTTCACCGGGTCCGCGGCCGCGATGTGCGAGACGTTCGCGCAGGCCCTGGCCGGCCTCGAATCCCCGGACGCCCCGGCGCAGTTCACGATGCCCGACCCGTGGGACGGGGCGCTCGAACTGCTGCGGCAGGGCACGTACTACGCGATGAAGCGGCGGGCCGGGACGGTGGGCGAGCGCGGGCTCGGCCGGTTCCTGGGCCAACTGGCGGACGCGGCGCCGCAGCTGCGGGTGCATCTGGTCGGGCACAGCTTCGGCGGGCGGCTGGTGTCGTTCGCCCTGCGCGGGCTGCCCGAGGGCGTGCGCACGGTGAAGTCCGTGACCCTGCTGCAAGGGGCCTTCTCGCACTACGCGTTCGCCGCCCGGCTCCCCCACGACCCGCGTGCGGGCGGTGTGCTGCAGGGCCAGAACCAGCGGGTCGACGGCCCCCTGGTGTGCTGCCACTCCGGCCACGACACGGCGCTGGGCACGCTGTACCCGCTGGCCTCCCGGATGGCGGGCGACGCGCAGGGCGTCGTCGAGGGCTTCGGCCTGGGCCGGCTGCTGGGCGACAAGTGGGGGGCGATGGGCCACGACGGGGTGCAGGCGGTGCCGGGCACGCGGGCGCTGACGCTCGCCCAGGCGCTCGCGGGTCCGCTGCCCAGGTCCGGGTGCGTCAACGTCGACGCCTCGGCGGTGGTCTGCCGGGGCGGCCCGCCGAGCGGCGCGCACAGCGACATCGTGCACCCGGAGCTGGCGCGGGTGGTGCTGGCGGCGGGCCGTATCCGCTGAACCGGCCCGCCGCCGCTCAGGGCGTCACCGGTGCGAGGTGAACTCCACCACCTGCTGGTAGGTGGGCCGGTTCTGCCAGCTGATGTTGCCGTGCTTGATACCGCCGAGGGTGCGCTGGACGATCGAGTCCGCGCACCACTGGTTGCCCGCGGCACACAGGTCGTCGCCGGGGTAGACCTGGGCCGCGGTCATGGCGGCCGCCTGCTTCAGGGTGCTGATGAGGATGTCGCGGCAGGAGGTCAGGCTGCCGCCGCCGCAGTACTTCCGCGCGAGCGGGCCCGCCACGGTGTCGCCGAGCACCGCCCGGACGTCCTTGTCGACATAGCTCCACCAGCCGTACTGGAAGGAGCTTCCGGCGTGCGCGCCGGTCGGGCCGTGCGCGGCCGACGGGGTCTCGTCGATGGGCAGGTTGGCGGTCAGGGCGGTGTAGAGCGGGGTGCCCAGGCCGGGTTCGAACTCGGCCTTGACCAGCAACGGCCACCAGGCGTCCAGGATGCGGATCGCGTCGGCGTCGGCGTACGTCTTGGAGCCCGAAGAGGTCTCCGTGCGCTTGGCGCCGGCGGTCAGCCAGGTCTGGAGCTTGGTGACCGCCGCGGCGGCCGTGGTGTCGGTCACCGTGGAGCTGTTGACCACCCTGAGCAGGTCCGGCAGCACGTCCTCGGCCCGCAGGTCCGCGAGGGCCGCGTCGGCCATCGCCTTGACGAGGGCGACCCGGGTCACCCCGCCGGCCGCGACGAGCTTCTTCACCCGGTCGTCCAGCAGGTTGCCGCGGTGCACCGAGCCGTCGCCCCAGGACGCGGTCGTGTAGTCCTTGGCCTGCTTGTTGTTCCAGGAGATGTAGTAGTCCTGGTCGACGGAGTTGGGGTGGGCGGAGGCGGGGGTGTAGTCGGCGGTGTTGGTCGCCGGGTCCCAGTTGCGCCACTCGTAGGCCGCCTGTGCCCACACCGGGAACTCGGCGTCGACGCCGCTCGCGCGCACCGGGTTGTCGCCGCTGTTGTAGTACGCGGTGTGCGTGGAGTCGGCGTAGAACCAGTTGAAGGTGTAGTTGATGTGCTGCGCCGCGGCCTGGAAGGCGGCCGGGCCGTTGACGTAGTCGGGGTCGTTGAGCATCTGGAAGCCGATGATCGAGTCGGCCTCGTGCAGGTAGGAGGAGCGCAGGGTGGTGTAGGCGACCTTCTTGCCGCCGACGGTCGCCCGGTACTCCACGGGGCCGTACTTCGTGCGGTAGACCCGCATCGTGTAGGAGCCGGCCGCGGTGCCGTCGGCGGTCGTCGGCGTCCAGGCGTTCTTCTGCTCGACCTTCTCCATCGCCGTACAGGTGCCGTGGTAGAGGTAGTGGTAGTCGTCCTGGCACAGTTCGACGGCGTAGGTGTCGATGATGTCCTGGCCGGACGTCGTGGCGCTCCACGCGTAGTCCTGGCCGCGGCCCAGTTCGACGTACATGCTCAGGCCCGCGAAGGAGGCGCCGCGGGCGCTGATGCCGGGTCCCTGGATCTCCTGGAGCATCAGCAGCTGTGGCGCGAAATAGCCGGTCTGCGGCCCGAACACGGCGATCGGGTGGCCACCGGCGGTGGATCTGCCGCTGACCACGAGGGCGTTGGACATGCCGCGCCTGGCCGAGCTGAGCGCGGTGGCCGCGGCGGTGGTGGCGGTGGTCGCCGCCGTGGCCGTCGCCGCGCTGCCCGTACGGTCGTACACCAGCGGTTCCTGGGTCACCGTGCCGGCGTCGGGCAGGGCCTCGCCCTGCGGGTCGTCGGGCTTGGTGGCGTAGGGGAAGCTCTCGCCGTTGTGGACGGTGAGGGCGGCCTCGGCGTCGTTGCGCTCACGGAAGGACTCCCAGAGCGCGGTGCCGTCCGCCACCCCGTACTTGGCCTGGGCGGCGAGCAGGGAGACGGCGTTGTTGACCTCGCCGCCCCCGCCGGAGCCGAACAGCGAACCGATCACGGAGGCCAGCGCCACCAGGTCGGTGATCTTGAAGTGGTCGATGGTGCCGGCGTTGGTGATGGAGTCCTTGTGACCGGTCAGAACGTACTCGCCGGGGAAGTAGCGGCCGCTGTCGGAGGCGTCGATGTAGGAGTTGATGCCCGCGAGGTAGGCGTTGGCGTCGGCGAGGGCCTGCTGGCCACGGGTGCCGTTGTGGGCGACGGCGTTGTCGATCTGGGCCTGGAGGTCGGCCTCCGTGTACGGCGCGTTGCGGTAGAACTCCTGCTCCAGGCCCTGGTTGGAGGCCGCGCCGCCCGCGAACGTGGTGAGCTGGCCGCGTCCGACATGGCGGAAGACGTCCATCAGCCACAGCCGGTCCTCGGCCGCGGCGTAGCCGGCGCCGAACTCCGTGCCGTAGCGGGTGGTGCCCGTGATGTGCGGTACGCCCGTCTTCTTGTCGCGCACGATCGTCACGTCGGTGCGGCCCGCGGGGCTCTCGGTGGAGGCGACCTGCCCGGAGGCGACGCCGAACGACGCGTCGTTGAAGAACGTGTTGATCTTGTCGGTGGTCAGCGCCGAGTAGCCCTTGGCCAGGTTGGCGTAGGGGCCGAGCTGGTCCTCGGCGTGCGAAGGCTGGGTGCCGAAAGCCTGGTTGAGGAGGATCTGCGCGAGGGTGGCGTTGCCGTTCTCGCCCGGCGGCAGGATGTCGGAGCACTGTCCGCCGCAGTAGTCGGTGGCCGTAGCGGTCTCGGCGGCGACCGCCATCTGGGAAAGCGGTGACAAAAGTCCGGCAATGAGGACGCATACGGATGCCGTCTTCAGGAACCCGGGAAATCTGCGGGGAGTTCTCAGTCTGTCGAGAGGTGTGCGTGGGGTGCGCCCAGGCATGGCAGCTCCTAGGGACGGGGATTGGCCGGAGGTTACCGCCGGTATCCCCGGGATTGAAGATGAACATGCGTCACTTTTTCGAGTCGTCGCTCCGGCTTATGGGAGGCGATCGGAAATCGGATGGAGCCGATTCGGGTGTCGATACGTCTATTCGGCGACGTCCGCACGACGACGCCGAAGTGACCGAAGTACAGGTGCAGATGTGACGGAGGTGCAAGGCGATGGCCGGTTTCCGGAGTCTGGCGAGACAGGTGCGCGATCCACGCTGCGATCTGGCGCTGCGGCGCTACTCGCTGCGCAAGTGCCTTGAGCGGTTCGCTCCGTACGGGCACAGGGCGACCTGGGACCACCTGTGCTCCCGGTCGGGGTTCGGCCCCGAGGACCGCTCGCCCGATCCTGCGCGGCTCGTGGCCGCGTTGGACGAGCTGGAGGAGGCACGGGCGGTGTGGCTCGACTACGAGGGCGAGTTCGCCGAACGCCGCAGGAAGGAGAAGCACGACGGGCTGCGCAGGCCGGGCAGCGTGGACGACTGGCACCGGCTGACCTGGGGCGGATTCGGTGTCGCCTGGTGCGACAACCCCCGGCTGCACCCCCGTGCGCCGCTCGGTGAGGTGCTGCGCAGCCTGATCGCCGCGCTGGAGCGCGCACCGGGCTCGACCTGCCCGGTGTGCGACGGGGAGCGCCTGTTCTGGAAGTACGACCTGGACCACGAACCGTCGTCGGGCCCGGTCTGCGCGGACTGCGGCATACTCGTCCCGCGGCCCGTCCTCACGTCCGAGGCCCTGGCCTTCGCCAGGCGGGGCCGGGCGATGCTGATGTCGGCCTGAGAGCACGCCGGGGGTGCGCCGGGGATGCCGCACCCCCCTCATGTCCCGTACGTGCTCGCGCTCTGCGCCGTCCCGTCCCGCGCCGTCGCGCCGATCGCGGGCAGGGGCCGGGAGGCTAGCAGGTGCTAATCGGGTCGCTCCAGCGCTTTCCCGTGCGGAGAGTTGGGGGGCGAGGGGGCCCGTCGGGGGCGCCCCGAAGGCCCGAGGAGCCATCGTGTCGACGCTGCGCGTCACCGCCGAAGTGCTGACCGTCCACCCGCACCCGAACGCCGACGCCCTCGAACTGGCCCAGGTGGGCCTGTACCGGGCCGTTGTCGCCAAGGGCGCCTACCGCACCGGCGACGCGGCCGTCTACATCCCCGAGCAGTCCGTCCTCCCGGCCGCGCTGATCGAGGAGCTGGGGCTGACCGGCCGGCTCGCGGGCGGCAACCACGACCGGGTCCGGGCGGTGCGGCTGCGCGGCGAGCTGTCACAGGGCCTCGTCTGCCGGCCACGCGCGCTCGGGGACGTCGACCTGGCGCGCGCCGCGGCCGACCGCACCGACTTCGCCGAGCGGCTCGGCGTCGTCAAGTGGGTGCCGCCGGTCCCGCCGACGATGAGCGGGGAGGTCGAGTCCGCCCCCGAACTGATGCCCTGGGTGGACATCGAGAACATCCAGCGCTACCCGGACGTGTTCGCGCCGGGCGAGCCGGTGGTCCTGACGGAGAAGCTGCACGGCTCGGCCTGCCTGCTGACTTACCACGCCGAGGAGGACCGCACCTACGTCTCCTCCAAGGGCTTCGGCGCCAAGTCGCTGGCCCTGAAGGAGGACCCGCGCAATCTGTACTGGCGGGCCGTGCGCGCTCACGGCGTCGCCGAGGCGGCGGCCCGGCTCGCCGGACGGCTCGGGGCGCGCCGCGTGGGGGTCTTCGGCGAGGTGTTCGGGGCGGGCGTACAGGATCTGACGTACGGCGCCGACGGCCGCCGGGAGAGCCTGGGCTACGCCGCGTTCGACGTGTCCGCGGAGATCGACGGCACGGTGGTCTGGCTGGACGCGGCCGGACTGCTGGCCGGGGAGCTGCCGTTGGTGCCACGGCTGTTCGAAGGGCCGTACGACATCGGGCGGGTGCTGGAGGTCGCGACCGGGCGCGAGAGCGTGTCGGGGCGGGAACTGCACCTGCGGGAGGGTGTGGTGATCCGGCCGGCCACCGAGCGGTACAGCCCGGTGACCGGCGGGCGCGCGATCGCCAAGGCGGTGAGCCCGGCCTATCTGACCCGCAAGGGCGGCACGGAGTACGAGTGAGCCACGGCCGGGGCGGCTCAGGAGCAGGCCTTCGGCTCCTGGGCGGCCTCCCGGGGCGGGCGTTCCACCATCAGGCGCGAGCCCGTCTGCCGTTCGCCGAACACGTCGTCCGGGTTGGACAGGACACAGGACTCCAGGGACAGACAGCCGCAGCCGATGCAGTCGGTGAGGTGGTCGCGCAGCCGGTTCAGCTGCTTGATCCGCTCGTCCAGTTCGGCCCGCCAGGTCTCGGAGAGCCGCGCCCAGTCCTCCCGGGTGGGCGTGCGCTCCTCGGGGAGCTGGGCGAGGGCCTCGCGGATCGTGGCCAGGGGGATGCCCACCCGCTGGGCGGCCCGCACGAAGGCCACCCGGCGCAGGGCGTCGCGGGTGTAGCGGCGCTGGTTGCCCGCGGTCCGGCGGCTGCTGATCAGCCCCTTGGACTCGTAGAAGTGCAGCGCCGAGACGGCGGCGCCGCTACGGGCGGCGAGCTGGCCGACCGTGAGCTCGTGGATCTTCTCGGGAATCTGGGGCACCCCTCGGAGCCTACCCAAACCCGACACCCCGGCGGTCCGTTGACAGCCGCCCGGGACCCGACCATGCTAAGCAGTTGCTTAGACATAAGCGGGAACACCTCAACGGGACATCCGTGATGCGAGAGGCCGGGACATGGCAGAGCCGAGGATCTTCACGTCAGCCGACGAGCTGAAGGCGGCGGTGGGCGAGCAGCTGGGGTACACCGACTGGCTGGAGGTCGACCAGAAGCGGATCGACCTGTTCGCCGAGGCCACGGGCGACCACCAGTGGATCCACGTCGACCCGCAGAAGGCGGCCACGGGCCCCTTCGGGACCACCATCGCCCACGGGTACCTGACCCTGTCGCTGCTGCCGCTGTTCGGCCCCCAGCTGATCTCGGTCGAGGGCGTGAAGATGGGCGTCAACTACGGCACCAACAAGGTCCGCTTCCCCGCCCCCGTACCCGTCGGCTCGCGGCTGCGTGCGACGGCGACCATCACCGGCGTCGACGACGTGCCCGGTGGCGTACAGGTCGCCGTCGCCTTCATCGTGGAGCGCGAGGGCGGCGACAAGCCGGTGTGCGTGGCGGAGTCGGTGTCCCGGTACTACGTCTGAGCGGGCGGCTGCTTCGCCCCGACCATCCGCAGCACGAGGTCGGCGTACAGCGCGCCGACCTCGTCGGGCGTCTGCGGACCGTCGACGTTGAACCAGCGGGCGACGTCGATGCAGAGGGAGAGCACGGCGATGGTGGTCCCGTGCACGTCCGGCACGTCGAACTCGCCGCTCGCCACCCCGTCCTCGACGATCCCGCGCACCTCCGCGTCGACCTGGCGGCGCAGGGCGAGGATCTCGGCACGGGCGTCCGGGCCGAGCGAGTCCAGTTCGTACTGCACGACCCGCGCGGTGGTGCGCCCCCCGGCGTGCCAGCGTACGAAGGAGCTCACGGCGTCGGCGAGCCGCCGGGTGGCACTGCCCTCGCCCCGGGCGGCCGTGCGCAGGATGTCGAGCGCCTTGTCGTGGCCGATCCGGCTGATCCGGTGGAGCAGCTCTTCCTTGGTCTTGTAGTGGATGTAGAGGGCGGCCGGGCTCATGCCCGCGCGGCCCGCGATGTCACGGGTCGTCGTCGCGTGATAGCCGCGCTCGGCGAAAGCCTCCACGGCGGCCACCAGCAGCCGCCGGGCCGCGTCAGGGGTGACCTCGCCCCACGCCTCGGCCTCGCCGCCGGCCGTGTCCTGCGCCGTACTCATCGCTCGCTCGCCCCTCTCGGTACCGGAGCTACACCATACCGCCGAAGCTGAGCGCCCGCTTAGCGTGCCCGCTCAGAGCTTCTCGAAGGGGCTGTACGGCCGGGCCGAGGCCTCCTGCCGGTCGCGGACGACCTTGGCCAGGGTGAAGGCCGAAGTGACCAGATAAAGGACGGCGGTGCCCAGGAAGGCCCGGACCCAGGGGTCGGCGTGCAGCTTGAAGATGCCGATCGCGGTGGCGGCCATGGCGAGGGAGAAGGAGGCGACGGCCTGACCGTAGAAGGCGGCCGTGTTCTGCTGCTTGCCGGATGCGTCAGTCATACGACGAGCATCGGCGGACGTGGCCCACGCCACATCCGCCGGGGTACTCAGGGACGTACGGACAGGTACTCAGAAGGCCGAGACCCCGGTGAGGGCCCGCCCGATGACCAGTTTCTGGATCTGGCTGGTGCCCTCGTAGAGGGTCATCACCCGGGCGTCGCGCAGCAGCTTGCCGGCCGGGTACTCGTCGATGTAGCCGTAGCCGCCGAAGACCTGGAGGGCGTTGTTCGCGGCCCGCACGGCCGCCTCCGAGGCGAACAGCTTGGCCTTGGAGGACTCGGTGGCGAAGGGCAGCCCGCGGTCGATCAGGTCGGCGACGCGCCAGGTCAGCAGCCGGGCGGCGTCCACGTCCACGGCGATGTCGCTGAGCAGCTCCTGGACCAGCTGGTGGTGGGCGATGGTCCTGCCGAACTGCTCACGCTCACCGGCGTACTTCACCGCGACGTCCAGCGCCGCCTGGGCTATGCCGACACAGCCCGCCGCGACCGACATCCGGCCCTTGGCGAGCGCGGACATGGCGACCGCGAAGCCCTTGCCCTCCGGCCCGAGCATCGCGGACGCGGGGACGCGGACGTCCTCCAGCACCAGTTCGGCGGTGGCCTGGCCGCGCAGACCGAGCTTGCCGTGGACCGCGCGCCGGATCAGGCCGGGGGTGTCGGCCGGCACCAGGAAGGCGGAGACGCCGTGGTGGCCGGGGGCGTCGGTGGAGCGGGCGAAGAGCAGGACGACATCGGCCCAGGTGCCGTTGGTGATGAACATCTTGGCGCCGTTGACGACGTACTCGTCGCCGTCGCGGACCGCGCGGGTGGCGAGGTTCCCGGCGTCGGAGCCGGTGCCGGGCTCGGTCAGCCCGAAGCAGCCCACGTACGCGCCGGAGGTCAGCCCCGGCAGCCAGCGCCGCTTCTGCTCCTCGTCGCCCCAGGCGGCAATGGTCTTGGCGACCAGGCCGAGGGAGACCGAGACGATCCCGCGCACCGAGGAGTCGCCGCGGCCGAGCTCCTCGGTCACCAGGCAGTACGCCAGGTGGTCGCCGCCCGAGCCGCCGTACTCCTCGTCGATCGTCAGCCCCAGGAAGCCGACCTCGCCGAGCTTCTTCACGATGCCCCGGTCGACCTCCTCGGCCCGGTCCCAGGCGATCGCGTGCGGGGCGACCTCGCGCGCCACGAAGTCCCGGGCGAGCCGCCGGACCGCGGTCTGCTCCTCGCTGAGCTCCAGGTTCACGCCGAGTCACTCCCCATCACAGACATTTAAATTAGCACTGCTAGTTTAAGGTTGCAGCCCTACTATGTGCGCCATGGCCCGACCGCGCAAGCCCCTCCTCAGCACCGACCGGATCGTCGGGGCGGCCCGCACGCTCGTGGACGCGGAGGGCCTGGCCGCCGTCTCCACCCGGCGGCTGGCCGCCGAACTGGGGGTGAGCGGGCCCTCCCTCTACAACCACTTCAGCACCAAGGACGAGATCCTGGAGGCGGTCGCCGACTCGGTCAGCGCCCAGGTCGACCTGTCGATGTTCGAGGACGGCCGGGACTGGCGGACCGCCCTGCACGACTGGGCCGTCTCCTACCGGGCCGCCCTGCGCGCGCACCCGAACATCGTCCCGGTGCTGGCCCACGGCCCCGGCCGCCGCCCGGCCGGTCTGCGGCTCGCGGACGCGGTCTACGGCGCGATGGTCGCGGCGGGCTGGCCGCCCGCGCAGGCCACCTCGATCGGCGCGCTGATGCGGTACTTCGTCATGGGCTCCGCGCTCGGCTCGTTCGCCGGCGGCTTCGTGGACGACGCCAGCGCCTACAACCCGGCCGACTACCCCCACCTCGGCCAGGCCCACCTCCTCGCCGAACAGCAGGAGAAGATCGACGAACGGGCCTTCGAGACCGGCCTGACGGCCCTGCTGGACGGCCTGGCGCAGCAGTACGCGCAGGTACGGCAGAGCGCGTAGCGGACAGTTCGGCGGGCACCGAAGCGTGCGTGTTCCATGCTGGAACGCATGACCACCACCGACCCGCAGGCCGCGGCACTGGCCCGGTTCGCCGCGCTGATCGCCGACGAGACCCGGGCGGCCTGTCTGCTCGCGCTGCTCGACGGGCGCGCCTGGACCGCCGGGGAACTGGCCCGGCACGCGGGCGTCGCCGCGTCGACGCTGAGCGAGCATCTGAGCCGCCTGGTCGCGGGCGGGCTGCTCACCGAGGAACGGCAGGGGCGGCACCGCTACGTCCGGCTGGCCGACGCCCGGGTCGCCCACCTGGTGGAGGATCTGGCGGCCCCCCTCGCGCCCCGCGCCGCCCGGCAGCCGCGCAGTCTGCGCGAGTCGAGCGCCGGGTCCGCGATGGCCCGCGGCCGCACCTGCTACGACCATCTCGCCGGGCGGCTGGGCATCGTGGTCACCGACGCGCTGACCGCGCACGGGCTGCTGCGCCAGGACACCGGGTTCGCCCTCACGGACGCGGGTGTGCGCTGGTTCGCCGCCGCGGGCATCGGCCTGGACCGGCACGGCCGACGGCCGCTGGCCCGCGCCTGCCTCGACTGGACCGAGCGCCGCCCGCACCTCGCGGGGGTCGCGGGCGCGGCCCTGTGCCGGCACGCCCTGGACACGGGCTGGTGCGTGCGCATCGGCACCGAACGGGCCGTGAAGGTGACGCCGGCGGGCGAGCGCGCGCTGTCCGAACTGCTGGGCATCGAGGCGTCGGCACTGTGCTGAGCGGCGCCCGCGCACCCGGCTCCCCGTCCGGAATCCGCCGGTCGGGCCACCCGACCCCACCTACTCTCAGGAGCATGATGAACACCTCACCGCCCGCCCGTACGGGGCTGCTCGCCGCCGGGGCGGCCACGGTCACCGTCGTGCTGTGGGCCTCCGCCTTCGTCTCGATCCGCAGCGCGGGCGCCGCGTACTCGCCGGGCGCGCTGGCGCTCGGACGACTGCTCACGGGCGTGCTCGCGCTGGGTGCGCTCTGGGCCGTACGGCGGGAGGGGCTGCCGCCGCGGTCGGCCTGGCGCCGGATAGCGGTGTCCGGGGTGCTGTGGTTCGGGTTCTACATGGTGGTGCTCAACTGGGGCGAGCAGCAGGTCGACGCGGGCACGGCGGCGCTGGTCGTGAACATCGGCCCGCTGCTGATCGCCGTGCTCGGCGCGCGGCTGCTCGGCGACGCGCTGCCGCCGCGGCTGATCGCGGGCATGGCGGTGTCGTTCGCGGGTGCGGTGACCGTGGGCCTGTCGATGTCGGGCGGGGGCGGCTCCTCGGCCCTCGGGGTGGTGCTGTGCCTGCTGGCCGCGATCGCCTACGCGGGCGGGGTGGTGACCCAGAAGCCGGCCCTGGAGCGGGCGAGCGTGCTCCAGGTGACGACGTTCGGGTGCCTGGTCGGTGCCGTGGTCTGCCTGCCGTTCGCCGGACAGCTGGTGCGGGAGGCGGGCGAGGCCCCGCTGTCCGCCACGCTGAACATGGTCTACCTGGGCCTGTTCCCGACCGCGCTCGCCTTCACGACCTGGGCGTACGCCCTGGCCCGTACGACGGCGGGCCGCATGGGCGCGACGACGTACGCGGTGCCCGCGCTGGTCGTCCTGATGTCCTGGCTGGTCCTGGGCGAGGTACCGGGCGTGCTCACGCTGGCCGGCGGGGCGCTGTGCCTGGCGGGCGTGGCGGTGTCGCGGTCGCGGCCGCGGCGGCCCGCCGTCGCACCCGCTGCCGCTCCCGCCGTCGCACCCGCTGCCGCTCCGGCCGCCGCGCCACGGCCGGAGCAGGAGCAGGTGTCCTGAGTCGCGGGCCTCAGAACACCACCAGCGCCCGGCCGCCCTTGCCCGCCAGCATGTTCTCGAACGCCGCCGGGATGCCGTCCAGGCCGATCCGTTCGGTGACCAGGGCGCCCAGGTCCAGGCGGCCCGCGCGGACGTGCTCGGCCAGGACGGGCAGGTCGACCGCCGGGTCCGCGTTGCCGTAGACGCAGCCGGAGAGGGTGCGGCCCCAGTGGAAGAGCTCCAGGGCGTTGAAGGTGACCTGCTGGTCCTTGCCGCCGATGCCGACGACCGTGGTGCGTCCGCCGCGGCGGGTGGACTCCCAGGCGGTGCGGATGGTGACGGCCCGGCCCACGCACTCGACGGCGACGTCGACGCCCGCCCGGCCGGTCAGGGCGCGGATCTCGCGGGCGGTGGTGTCGGAGGCGACGACGTAGTCGGTGGCGCCCGCCGCGCGCGCCAGTTCCTCCTTCGCCGGGGAGACGTCGACGGCGATGATCCGTGAGGCGCCGGCGATCCGGGCCGCCTGGAGCGCGGCGAGGCCCACTCCCCCGGCGCCGAACACCGCCACCGTCTCGCCGCGCCGCACCTGCGCCGAGTGGTGGACGGCTCCGTAACCGGTGAGGACCGCGCAGCCGAGGAGGGCCGCGTCGGCGAGCGGCACGCCCGGCGGGGCAGGCAGCAGGCAGGACTCGGGCACCACGGTCTCCTCCGCGAACGCGGCGACGTTGAGACCGGGATGCAGCGCGACGCCGTCCACGGTACGGGCGTACACGTCCCCGGCGCCGTTCAGGGCGTTGGCGCACAGCCAGACCTCACCGAGAGAGCAGGCGTGACAACTTCCGCAGGCGGGCGCCCAGTTGAGGACGACCTCGGCTCCGGCCGAGAATCCGGTCACCCCCTCGCCGACGGCGACGACCGTGCCCGCGCCCTCGTGGCCGAGGACCGCGGGGACCGGTACCCGCATGGTGCCGTCGGACAGGGACAGGTCGGAGTGGCAGACCCCGGCGGCGGCGAGCCGCACCCGGACCCGGCCGGGGCCGGGCTCGGGCAGCTCGATCTCGGTGATCTCCAGCGCGGAGCCGATGGCGGGCAGGACGGCGGCACGGACAGCCATGACGGGTGACTCCCCTGGAACTGGACGGACAGGAACCGGACGGACAGGAACCGGACGGACCGGGACGGGAACCGGCGGACCGGCGGACCGGGACAAGAACCGGGCGGGCCGGGACTGAAATGCCTAGAACTGGAGGGACTTGGTCTGGAGGTACTCGGACAGGCCGTGCGTGCCGAGTTCACGGCCGACGCCCGACTGCTTGTAGCCGCCGAAGGGGGCCAGCGGGTTGAACCGCCCTCCGTTGATGTCGACCTGGCCGGTCTCCATCCGTCGGGCGAAGGCCACCGCCTCCTCCTCGTCCCCGGCCCAGACGGCGCCCGCGAGGCCGTAGACCGTGCCGTTGGCGATCCGCAGCGCCTCCTCCTCGTCCTCGTAGCGCAGGATCGACAGGACCGGGCCGAAGATCTCCTCCTGCGCGATCGCCATGTCGGGGGTGACGTCGGCGAAGACCGTGGGGGCGACGAAGTAGCCCTGTTCGCGCGGGGGTTCGCTGCCGCCGGCGACCAGTCGCGCGCCCTCCGCCACGCCCTTGTCGATGTAACCGCGCACCCGCTCCTGCTGCTTGGCGTTGACGAGCGGGCCGATCCGGTCGCCGTACTTGGCGGCGGCCTCGGCGGCGAGCGCGACCGCCTCGTCGTACTGCTCGGTGTGCACCAGCACGCGGGTCCAGGCGCTGCACGTCTGACCGGAGTTGGACATCACGTTGGCGACGCCGACCTTCACCGCCCTGGCGAGGTCGGCGCCGGGCAGGATGACGTTGGCGGACTTGCCGCCGAGCTCCAGGGCCACCTTCTTGACGGCGGCACCGGCCGCGGCGCCGATCCGCCTGCCGACGGCCGTCGATCCGGTGAAGGAGACGAGGTCGACGCCCGGGTGCTCGGCGAGCGCCTGGCCGGCCACCGGTCCGAGGCCGGTGACGAGGTTGAAGACGCCCGCGGGGACCCCGGCCTCGTGCACCGCCTCGGCGAAGAGCTGGGCGGTCAGGGGGGTGTCCTCGGCGGGCTTCAGGACGACCGTGCAGCCCGCCGCGAGGGCCGGGGCGACCTTGGCGACGATCTGGTGGAGGGGGTAGTTCCAGGGGGTGATCGCGCCGACCACGCCGACCGGCTCGTGGTGGACGGTGGAGTTGCCGACCTTCTCCTCGAAGGCGTACGTCGCCGCGAGGTCGGCGTACGAGCCCGCGACCGCGACCGGGACGCCCGCGTGGACGGCCCGCGAGAACTCCAGGGGCGAGCCGAGTTCCGCGGTGACGGTCGCGGCGATCTCCTCCGCGCGGGTCACCAGGACGTCCCGCAGGGCGCCCAGCCGGGCGGCCCGCTCGGCGGGCGCGGTGGCGGCCCAGCCCGGCAGGGCGGCGCGGGCGGCCCGTACGGCGGTGTCGACGTCCAGGGCGGTGCCCGCGGGGACCGTGCCGAGGACCTGCTCGTCGGCCGGGTTCACGACCTCGATCACGTCCTGGCCGGCGGCGGGGCGCCAGGCGCCGTCGATGTACATGCCGTCGTGTGCCTTCATCGTGCTTCCTCCCGGGCGGGCGGCGACTCTTCGTCTTCCGGCACACAAACTAGCGGTGATAGTTTTTGGGCGCCAGACACCACTCGCCCAGGATGCCGCAGCGGTCTCATTCCTCCAGGTCCGGCAGGCGGTCCGGGGCCGGGCAGATCCGGTCCCCGTGCTGGTCGAACACGAACAGGTGAGCCAGGTCGACCAGGAGCGGGACGTGCATACCGTGCCGGAGGTCGAAGTCGGGGGTGGTGCGCACGACGAGGTCGCCGGGCAGGCGCCCGTCCGGCGAGGTCACCGCGGCACCCTGCGGCGCGGCACCCTGCGGCGCGGAGCCCTGGGAGGGAAGGCCGCGGGAGACGGAGCCGTGCGGCTCGGGGTCGTCCGCGGCGAGGACCGGTCCGGCCCGCAGGGCTCCCGCCCGCCCCCGCAGCCGGTCCAGGACCGTTCCCTCCCGGCGTCTGCGGCGGACCGGCCGGACGGCGGGGCGCGGAGCCTCCAGATCGGGTACGACGGCGGGCCGCGACCCGGTGTTGAAGTGGACCAGCACCTCGTGCCCCTGGAACTCGACGTGCTCCACCAGGCCGGTGATCGGCACCTCGCCGGGCCGGGCCTCGGCGCGCGAGGCGATCCGCACCGCCTCCGAACGCAGCCCGACGATCACCTCGCGGCCCTGCTGCACCCGCAGCAACTGGTGGTCCAGGCACAGGGGTTCGGGCAGCCGGAGGAACTGCTTGCCGAGACTGAGGGTCATCGCCCCGTCGAGCGGCGCGCGGACCAGGCCGCGCAGCAGATTGATGCGGGGGGTGCCGATGAAGGCCGCCACGAAGACGTTGCGGGGCAGCGCGTAGACCGAGCGCGGGGTGTCGACCTGCTGGAGCACCCCGCCGCGCAGCACGGCGACCCGGTCACCGAGCGACATGGCCTCGGCCTGGTCGTGGGTGACGTAGACCGTGGTGACGCCCAGCTCCCGGGTGAGCTTGGAGATCTCCGCCCGCAGGTGGTTGCGCAGCTTCGCGTCGAGGTTGGACAGCGGCTCGTCCATCAGGAACGCCGACGGATGCCGGGCGATGGCCCGGCCCATGGCGACCCGCTGGCGCTCCCCGCCGGACAGCTGGCCCGGGAACCGGTCCAGGAGGTCCTCGATGCCCAGCATGCGGGCGGTGGCGTCCACCCGCGGGCGGGGATCCGCGCCGGGTGCCTCGATGCGCAGCGGGAAGCCGATGTTGTCCCGGCCGGTCATGCTCGGGTAGAGGGCGAAGTTCTGGAAGACCATGGCGATGTCCCGCTCGGACGGCGGCAGGTCGTTGCCGTGCTCACCGTCGAGGAGCAGCACGCCCTCGTCGATGTCCTCCAGGCCGGCGATCATTCTGAGCACCGTGGACTTGCCGCAGCCGGACGGTCCCAGCAGGACCAGGAACTCACCGGGCGCGATGTCCAGCGAGAGCCGGTCCACCACCCGGGCGCCTCGCGTGTAGGCCTTGCTCACGTCGTGCAGGGAGATGGCGCGTGTCATGAAGGTGTCCCTGGGGGCTCACTCGGGCGCTGGTGCTCCGCGGTCGATTGTCCCGTGCGGGTCGTACGGGGCTGTGAGTCACGGAAGTTAACGGACCGTGCCCGGCAGGGGGAAGACACCTGACGTGATCGGGGTGATCCGTCCACTGGGTGAGAAAGTGGAAGATCGCGTTCAGCAGGGAGTCGCAAGACCGGCCCGCCCCCGCCGGCGCGCGGGCGGGGGCGGGCCGATCACCGGTGAGCCGACCGCCCGTCAGCCGGCCGAAGCCGCGGCCCCGGTGACCGGGGCGACCTCCACCGGGATGCCGTTGAGGACCGCGTTGCCCGAGAGCGGGTCGAGCAGGGTGCCGTCGAGGAGCTGGTTGACGTTCACGCCGGGGTCGGTGGCGGCGTGGGCGAGGCGGGTGCCGGGCCGGTCGTGACCCCAGCCGTGCGGCAGGCTCACCACCCCCGTGCGCACGCCGTCCGTGACCTCCGCCCGGGCGGTCACCTCGCCTCCGGCACCCTTGACGCGCACCGGCTCGCCGTCCCGTACGCCGAGCCGTCCGGCGTCCTCGGGGTGGATGTGCAGGGTGCAGCGGTTGGTGCCGCCGGTGAGGGCGGGGACGTTGTGCATCCAGCTGTTGTTGGAGCGCAGATGGCGGCGGCCGACCAGGACGAGCCCGTCGGCCCGCTCACCGAGGGCCCGCCGCAGCCGGGGCAGGTCGGCGGCTATGGGCTCCGGCAGCAGCTCGATCCGCCCGCTCCTGGTCTTCAGCGGCTGCGGCAGCCGGGGGCGCAGCGGTCCGAGGTCGATGCCGTGCGGGTGGTCCAACAGCCGCCCCAGGCCCAGTCCTTCGGGCCGGGCGCCGAAGCCGTCGCCGTAGGGGCCCAGGCGCAGCATCATGTCCAGCCGCCGTTCGGGCCCGGTGTCACCGGTGAGCGCGGCGGCCAGCTCGCGCGGTTCGCGGCCGTGCACCGGGGAGGCGGGGTCCTTGACGGCCTTGCCCAGGGTCTGGTCGACGACGAGCGTGTCGACGGCCGCGGGGTCGGCGCCGTGCATGCCGGTCACGGCGAGGGTGAGCCGGGCAAGGATCTCGGTCTCGGCCATCCGGCCGGGTTCGAGGGGGACCGCGGGACGGGTGTAGCGGACCTGGTTGCGTACCGCGAGGGTGTTGAAGGCGAAGTCGTGGTGCGGGCTCTGCGACGGCGGGGGCGGCGGCAGCACGACGTCGGCGTGGCGGGAGGTCTCGTTGAGGTAGGGGTCGACGCTGACCATGAAGTCCAGCGAGTCCAGGGCCTTGTCGAGCCGGTCGCCGTCGGGTGCGGAGAGCACGGGGTTGGCGGCGACGGCGATCAGCGCGCGGACCGGCTCGCCCTCGGCGGTGGCGGTGTCGATCTCCTCGGCGAGCGCGGAGAGCGGCAACTCGCCCTTCGCCTCGGGGTGCCGGCTGACCCGGGAGTGCCAGCGCCCGAGCGCGAAGCCGTGTCCGGGGCCGGCCGGGCGGGGTGTGCGGTCGGTGGCGGCCTGCGGGAAGAGGGCGCCGCCGGGGCGGTCGAGGTTGCCGGTGAGGATGTTGAGGACGTCGACGAGCCAGCTCGCCAGGGTGCCGTGCGGGACCGTGCAGCTGCCGATGCGGCCGTACACGGCGGCGGTGGGGGCGGCGGCGAGTTCCCGGGCGAGTGCGCGGATGACGGCGGCCTCGACGTCACAGGACTCCGCGACCGCCTCGGGGGTGAAGTCCCGCATGGCCGCGCGGAGTTCCGGCACGTCCTGGACGTGGGGCGTGAGCCGCCCGAGGTCGACGAGGTCCTCCTCGAACAGGACGTGCGCCATCGCCGCGAGCAGCAGGGCGTCGGTGCCCGGCCGGATCGCGAGGTGCCGGTCGGCGAGCTTGGCGGTGCGGGTGCGGCGCGGGTCGACGACGGTGAGGGTGCCGCCGCGGGCCTTGAGCGCCTTGAGCTTGCCGGGGAAGTCGGGGGCGGTGCACAGACTCCCGTTGGACTCCAGCGGGTTGGCGCCCAGCAGCAGCAGATGGCCGGTGTGGTCCAGGTCGGGTACGGGGATGGCGTTGGCGTCGCCGTACAGCAGTCCGCTGGAGACGTGCTTGGGCATCTGGTCGACCGTGGACGCGGTGAACAGGCTGCGGGTGCCGAGGCCGGCGATCAGGACGGTCGGGTAGAGGGCGCCGGCCATGGTGTGGACGTTGGGGTTGCCGAGGACGACACCGACGGCGTGCGGGCCGTACCGCTCGACGACGGGCCGGATCCCGGCCGCGACCGCGTCGTACGCCTCCTGCCAGGTGGCCTCGCGCAGTTCTCCGTCGCGGCGGACGAGCGGGGTGCGCAGCCGGTCGGGGTCGCCGTCGACGGCCCCGAAGGAGGCTCCCTTGGGGCAGATGAACCCGCGGCTGAACACGTCGTCGCGGTCGCCGCGGGCCCCGGTCACCCGGGTGCCCTCGATGGTCAGGGTCAGGCCGCAGGTGGCCTCGCACAGGGGGCAGATGCGCAGAGCGGTGCGGGACACGGGTCCTCCCGGAGGGTGGCGGCGACGGTGACGCACGCGGACGCCGCCGAGCATACCGACCGGTATGCATGAGCGGGAGGGCCTTGGCCCCGCCCGTCGGGACGCCGGGCCGCCGGTCCGGCACCCCCGGCAGTCCCGCGGGCCGTCAGTCCAGCACCCGTCCCAGGTAAGCCCGCAGCAGTTCCCGTGCCTCCGCGATGATCCTCTCGTCGCCCTCCGGGTCCATCCGGAAGGCGAGGTGGACCAGGGTGTCGGCGGTCTCCACCGCGATCAGGAAGGTGCGGCGCAGGTCGTCGTCCGGGGTGCGGTCCAGGTAGCCCGAGAGCAGGTCGGTGAGACGGTCGGCCACGCGGTGGTTGGGTTCGGCGTCGCGGGCGCCGACCGGGATCTGGTTGCCGAAGTCGACGAGCGTGAAGCCGGGCGCGGTGTGCTTCATGGCCAGGTACTCGTCCAGTACGGCGTCCACGGCCGCGCGCCAGTCGCCCCGCCGCGCCCCCTTCAGCCGCCGGGTGACGCGCTCGGAGTAGCGTTCGAGATTGCGCTGGGCGAGGGCGTCGGCCATCTGGCGCTTGTTGCCGAAGAACCGGTAGACGGAACCGATGGGGACACCTGCGCGCTGGGCGACGGCACGGGTGCTCAGGTCGTCGTAGCCGACCTCGTCGAGGAGATCGGCACAGGCGTCGAGGATCCTGGTCAGCCGTTCGGCGCTGCGCCGCTGCACGGGCGCACGGCGCAGCGAGGTCGCGTGGGGCACGGGTTTCATGATGCCTCTCCGCCGGGGTCCGGTGAACGTCGCCCCCCAGTACGCGGATTGCTGCCCTGTGCACTCATCGCGGCCGGTGCACCGCCGGGCCGGCGACCCGCGGCAGGGCCGCCCCGGCCGACGGCACCCGTGCCCGCGCCGGTGCGCGCGGGGACGCCGAGCACGCCGAGAAGGTCGCATCCGTCCGACATGCCCCGGAGCGTAGAGCACGGCCCCGCGGTACGGATCCCCTCCCAGGTCGGCCCGTACGCGACCCGGCGTCCGCCGCCCCCGGGTCCCGGGTCCCTCTTGCGCGCGGGAAACCGCAATCCTACGGTGTCCCATAGGAATGAGTTCGCAAGGGAGCGATGATGAGCGGGGACGCACGGAAGACCGCCGAGGGGCTGACCTATCTCTCCGGTTTCGGCAACGAGCACAGCTCCGAGGCCGAGCCGGGAGCGCTGCCCGAGGGCCGCAACTCACCGCAGCGTGCCCCCCTGGGCCTGTACGCGGAACAGCTCAGCGGTACGGCGTTCACCGAGCCCAGAGCCCACAACCGCCGCTCGTGGCTGTACCGGATCCACCCCTCGGCCGCCCACCCGGCGTTCGTCCGCACCGGCAACGGCGCGCTGCGGACCGGCCCCTTCACCGAGACCCCGCCCGACCCCAACCGGCTGCGCTGGAACCCGCTGCCGGCCCCTGCGGAGGGGACCGACTTCCTGGCGGGGCTGTGGACCCTCGGCGGCAACGGCGACGCGGCCCAGCGCGCCGGCATGGCCGTGCACCTGTACCACGCGAACTCCTCCATGGACCGCGTCCTCAGCGACGCCGACGGCGAGCTGCTGATCGTCCCGGAGCGCGGCGGGCTGCTGCTGCACACGGAGTTCGGCAGGCTGCACGCCGAGCCCGGGCACATGGCGCTGATCCCGCGCGGTGTCCGCTTCCGGGTGGAACTCCTGGACGCCTCCGCCCGCGGCTACGTCTGCGAGAACTACGGCGCCCCCTTCCGCCTGCCCGACCTCGGCCCCATCGGCGCCAACGGACTCGCCAACGCCCGTGACTTCCGCGCGCCGACGGCCGCGTACGAGGACGTCGAGGGGCCGGTGGAGGTGGTGAACAAGTTCTGCGGCAACCTCTGGACGGCCGTCTACGACCACTCGCCGCTCGACGTGGTGGCCTGGCACGGCAACTACGTGCCGTACGTGTACGACCTGCACCGCTTCAACGTGATCGGCTCGATCTCCTACGACCACCCCGACCCGTCGATCTTCACGGTGCTGACCTCGCCGTCGGACACGCCGGGCCTGGCGGGCGTCGACTTCGTGGTGTTCGCGCCGCGCTGGCTGGTGGGCGAGGACACCTTCCGGCCGCCGTACTTCCACCGCAACGTGATGAGCGAGTACATGGGGCTCGTCGAGGGCGCGTACGACGCCAAGGCGGAGGGCTTCGTGCCGGGCGGCGGCTCGCTGCACAACATGATGTCGGCACACGGTCCGGACCGGGAGACGTTCGACCGGGCGAGCGCCGCCGAACTGCGTCCGCAGAAGATCGACGACGGACTGGCCTTCATGTTCGAGACCCGCTGGCCGCTCACCCTCACCCCGCAGGCGGCGGGGGCTGAGCACCTCCAGCAGCGCTACGACGACGTATGGCAGGGCCTCGAACGGCACTTCCGCCCGTTGCACTGACCGGTTTCGACAGGTACGGATAGCCCGTGACCTCCTTCGCCCCGGACTCGATCGTCCTGAACCGCAAGCTGCCGCTGTGGTACCAGGTGTCGCAGTCGCTCCGTGCCTCCATACTCGGCCGCTCGCCCCACGACCCGCTGCGGCTGCCCACCGAGGAGCAGTTGGCGGGGCACTACGGCGTGAGCGTGCTGACCATGCGGCAGGCGCTGAAGGAACTGGAGGACGAGGGGCTCATCTCCCGTCACCGCAGGCGCGGGACGTTCATCGAGCCGGACGCCCTGCGCAGCACGCCGGTGCGGCTGCTGGGCTCGGTGGACGCGATCGTGGCCCAGCAGTCCGGCATGACGACCGAGCTGCTGGAGCACGGGCCGGCGCAGGTGCCGGCCGAACTCGCCGAGTTCTTCCCCGGTCTGGCGCGGGTGGCGGGCTACCACCGGCTGCGCAGCGACGAGAAGACCGGCGAGCCGACCAACCACGCCCGCAACTGGGTCCGTCCGGACCTGGCCGAGCGCATCGATCCGGCGGATCTGGTCCGCTGGCCGATGACGAAGGTGCTGCGGGACGTGGTCGGCGCGGACATCAGCCGCATCACGGACACGGTGGAGGCGCGGCTCGCGGACCCGGAGACGGCGCGGCTGCTCCAGGTCCCGCTGCTCAGCCCGATCCTGCACTACACGGGCATCACCTACGACACGGCCGGGCGGCCGCTGGACGTGGCGGTCATCCACTACCGGGGCGACCGCTTCTCCTTCACGGTGACGCTCGACGCCACCTGACCCGCCCCGCCCCGGCCCGTCGTACGATGCCCAGCGTGACGCCCGACGACGCTCCGCCGCTGGCGGACCTCATGCCGTGGTCCGTCGCACCGCCGCGGCTCGGCCGGAGGTGGCCGACGGCCCCCGACCCGGCGTCCCTGAAGGCGCGCTGGGACACGCTGATGAAGGCCGAGGGGGCCGACCGGGAGGCGCTGTTCGAGCCGACGCGCTCGCGCACCCTGCGCTCGGCGGTGGGCGGACTGCCCGGCCAGACCAGCGGCACCCAGCGGCTGGCCCGCGCCTCGGGCCCGTGCCCGGAGCCGGTGCGCGTGCTGCACGCCCCCTTCGACGAGCAGTGGCTGATCCCCGACCACCGCCTGCTCGACGCGGCCCGGCCCGAACTGTGGCGGGTGAGCGACGAACGGCAGATCCTCGTCGTGGAGACCGCGGAGGGGCCGGGGCCGCGTCTGCTCGCCACCTCGCTGGTGCCGCTGCTGCGCCCCGGCCGGGTCCGGCCGCTCTACCGCCGGCCCGGCGGCACGGAACCGAACCTGGCCTCCGGCCTGCTGGAGCATCTCGCCGGACGGCTCGGCCATCTCCCCACCCCCGAGGACTTCCTGGCCTGGACCCTGGCCGCGGTCCGCCCCGACCTCACCGTGCCGCTCACCGGGGACGCCGGGCTGTGGTCCCGGGGCGTCGAACTGGGCCGCCGTTCGCTGTGGCTGATGCGCCGCGACGGCGACCGGCCCAAACTCCCCGGCGGCCGCCGCCCCTACGTCCGCGCCCCGCTCCCCACCCGGCCCCTGGACGTCCGCTACGACCGGGACGAGGAGACCCTGCACCTCGACGAGGGCCGGATCTCCCCGGTGCCGCCGCCGGCGTGGGACTTCGAGGCGGCCGGTGTCAGGGTGCTGGAACAGTGGATCGCGACGAGGACGGCCGAGGGCGAACCGGGTTCCCTGGCGGCGATCCGCCCGGCGGCCTGGCTGCAGACGTGGACGTCGGAGCTGCTGGAACTGATCACGGTCCTCGCCCTGCTGGCGGAACTGGAGCCGCGGCGGGCGGAGCTGGAGACGCTCCGTCCGGTCCCGGCCGCCGAGCTGCGCGCGGCGGGGGTCCTGCCGGTCCCGGAGGCGGCCCGCCGCCCGGCGACGGTCCTGGACCACCACGAGGAGGGCCCCGAGGGACAGTTCGCCCTCGTCTGATCCGGTCTCCCCGCTCCCCCACCGGCCACGGGACGGTCGCCGCGCGGGGCCGGAGGTGAGCCGGTCCACGTGCCTGCACGCATGACAACGGGGCGTGCGCAGGACATGATCCGGCGCATGAGGCCACTTCCCCCGCCCCTGGAGGGCATCACCGTCGTCGCCGTGGAGCAGGCCGTCGCGGCTCCCTTCGCCACCCGGCAGCTCGCCGATCTCGGCGCCCGGGTCATCAAGGTGGAGCGGATCGACGGCGGCGACTTCGCCCGGGGCTACGACACCGCCGCCGGCGGCCTCGCCTCGCACTTCGTGTGGTGCAACCGCGGCAAGGAGTCGATCGCCCTCGACCTCAAGGACGAGCGGGGCCTGGACGTCGTACGGCGACTGGTCGCGGACGCGGACGTCTTCGTGCAGAACCTGGCCCAGGGGGCCGCCGCCCGGCTCGGTCTGGACGCCGCCACCCTGTGCGCCGCGCATCCGCGGCTGATCGCCGTCGACATCTCGGGCTACGGGTCGTCAGGCCCGTACGCGGACAAACGGGCGTACGACATGCTGGTGCAGTGCGAGGCCGGGCTGGTGTCGGTGACGGGGACGCCGGAACAGCCGGTGAAGGCGGGGATCCCGGCGGCCGACATCGCGGCGGCCATGTACGCGTTCTCCGGGGTGCTGGCGGCGCTGGTGCGGCGGGGCGCCACGGGGCGCGGCGGGCCGGTGGAGGTGTCGATGCTGGAGGCGCTCGCGGAGTGGATGGGGCACCCGCTGCACCATGCGATGCACGGAGGCACTCCCCCGGCGCGCACCGGGCTCGCGCACGCCGTCATCGCGCCCTACGACTCCTACCCGACGGCGGACGGCGGGCGGGTGCTGCTGTCGGTGCAGAACGACCGGGAGTGGCGACGGCTGGCCGAACAGGTGCTCGGGCAGCCGGAGTTGGGGACGGATCCGGCGTACGCCACGAACGCCGCCCGGGTCGCGAACCGGGGCGGCACGGACGCCCACGTGGCGAAGGCGCTGGGCGCGCTGGATGCCGACGAGGCCGTCGCACGGTTGGAGGAGGCGGGCATCGCGTGTGCGCGCCTGAGAGACCTGCACGAGGTGGCGGAGCATCCGCAGCTGGCGGCTCGGGAGCGATGGCGGGAGGTGGGGACGCCGGTCGGGGCGCTGCGGACACTGCTGCCACCGATCACACTGCCGGGCGGAGCGGAGGCGGACCTGGGGGACGTGCCCGCGCTCGGGGAGCACACCGAGGCACTGCTGCGCGCCGTGGGGATGACGGACGAGCTGATCGCAGCGCTGCGCCGGGACGGTGTGGCCGCCTGAGCGCGGGCCTCAGTTCCCGCCGAACAGGGAACGGCTCAGCCGGCGCAGCGGCGCGAAGAGCGAGACGCGACGGACACGCGCGACCCTGCCGGTGGTGTCGCGCCGGGGGTCACGTGCCGTCAGTTCGAGCATGAGCGAGGTCGCCTCGGCCGCCTCCCGCTGCGGTATGGCGGGCCCCGCCAGCACCGACAGATGACGATCGAGGCGCGAACTCGTCGCGCTGCTCCCGCAGGTGATCGCAGGGACCCTCGCCCTGCTGCGCACTGTTATCTGTTCCATGTCACTCCCCACCCGTACGAGTCCACCCGGCTCGGGCAGAGTAACCCTATCGTCCCTTTGCGGCACTCGTGTATCGCGATCACAGGATTCACCTGTCCCGCAAGGGGGTTGACGATTACTCTCCGAATCCGAGCGATTTCAGGGCGAGTTGGACAATCGGCTGGGTAGTGGGCTGCTCGGATCCCCCGTCGGGCTCGACGGTCACAGCGAGTGACGTGGCGGATTTGTCAAGACCGGAGGTGACCAAGGGCGTGTCGCCGTCGAAGAGGCCGAGGGAACGCGGTTGCCCGGCAGGGCGCATGAGCCACAACTGGTGCACGTGTCCGCTCGCCAGACCGTCGTATCCGCTCAGGGTGACGATCGCCCGTCCCTGCGAGGCGGAGGCGATCACGCCGATGCTGCGCCCCTGGGCGTCCCGGTCGGTGGTCGCGCGGGTGTCCGGGGCGCCGAGCACCCGGGCGATCTCACGCGACTGGGCCCGCTCGGCGTCCAGCCGGTCCTGCGCCTGGCCGGCCTGGACGGCGAAGAGCGAGGCGACGACGAGGGCCGCGGCGGCCGTCGCCGTGGCGAACGGGACGAACAGCGGACGCGGACGGGCCACCCGGACACGGGCCGGCGGCGGGCGGGTCCCCCAGACGTGCGGCGGCAGTTGGGCCGCCATGCGCTCCGGCTCGGGAGCCGACATCTGCGGCGTCGTCCGTACGGCGGCCAGGACCCGGTCGCGCATCGCGGTCGGCGGCGGGGCGGCGGTGGACCAGGCGAGCCGGACGGCGTCCTCGGACAGGGCGCGGACCTCGGCGGCACAGACGTCGCAGCCGTCGAGGTGCCGCTCGAAGCGCAGCCGCTCGGCGGGCTCCAGCGCGTCGAGGGCGTAGGGGGCCGCGAGCGAGTGCAGGTCCTCGCGTCGCAGCAGTCGGTCGAGGACGCTCATGCGACGCCTCCCAGGCATTTGCGCAGGCTGGTGAGTCCGTCGCGCATTCGGGTCTTGACCGTGCCCAGCGGGAGCGAGAGCCGCTCGGCCACTTCACGGTAGGTGTATCCGTCGTAATAGGCGAGAGTGACGGACTGTCGTTGCAGGGCCGTCAGCCGGTCCAGGCAGCGGCGCACCCACTCGCGCTCCAGGCCCGCCTCGACCTCCTCGGTGACCTGGTCGAAGGCGGGGTGGTGGGCGCGGCGCGCCTCGCGCTGCTCGCGTTCACCGGCCGCCCGGACACTGCGCACCCGGTCCACGGCGCGACGGTGGGCGAGGGTGAGGATCCAGGACAGCGCGCTGCCCCGGCCGGGGTCGAAGCGGGCGGCGGAGCGCCACAGTTCGAGCAGCACCTCCTGGGACACCTCCTCCGACTGCGCGGGATCGCGCACCACGCGCCGCACGAGCCCGAACACCGGCCCGGACACCAGGGCGTACAGATCCTCGAAGGCCTTCTGGTCGCCACCCGCCACGAGCACCAGAAGCTCGTCCGCCTCCACGCGGTTCCCCTCTCCCCGGCCACAGCCGGCCCGTCCCGTCACACCAGGCATTCGCAACGAACACACCTCCGGATGGGGTTACGGATCAGGGTGCCCGAAACGCGGGTGGAGCAGGGAGAAAAGAAATTTCCCGATCGACCAATCCGATCGGTGCCTCCGCGCCGTATACCCGTCCGTCAAGCAAGTTGGACTGAGGACGGACGGCATGACACCTATCTCCAGGACCGGTACGGGACGCCGAGGCGTCGCGGCCCTCATATGTGCTGCACTGGCCGCCGGGGGGCTCACAGCCGCCGGTGTGGCCCTGCTGGAGCCCGGGGCGGCCTCCGCCTCCAGCCACCGCGAGGCGCCGCTGATCTCGGGGACTCCCCAGTACGACAACACGGACGTGTACGCCTTCGTGAGCCCGGACAAGCCGGACACGACGACGATCATCGCGAACTGGATCCCCTTCGAGGAGCCGGCCGGCGGACCGAACTTCTACACGTTCGCGGACGACGCCCAGTACGACCTCCACATCGACAACGACGGTGACGCGCAGGGCGATCTGCTCTTCCGCTACACCTTCAAGACGCACGTCAAGAACAAGAAGACGTTCCTCTACAACACGGGCGCCGTCGAGAGCCTCGACGACCCCGACCTCAACATCACGCAGACGTACGACATCGACCTGATCCGGCTGAAGCACCAGCACCAGGTCTCGAAGACGAAGATCGCGCACGACGTCCCGGTCGCGCCGTCGAACGTGGGCAAGGCGTCGATGCCGGACTACGGCAAGCTGCGCTACCAGGCGATCCACAAGCTCTCCAGCGGCGCGCAGACCTTCGCGGGCCAGGCGGACGACCCGTTCTTCCTGGATCTGCGGGTCTTCGACCTCCTGTACGGCGGGAACCTGTCCGAGGTCGGCCGGGACACCCTCAAGGGCTACAACGTCAACTCGATCGCCCTCCAGATCCCGAACCACATGCTCACGGAGTCGGCCCACCAGCCGATCGTGGGCATCTGGTCGACGACCCAGCGCAAGACCGCGGGCGGCTACTACGCGCAGGTCTCGCGCCTGGGCAACCCGCTCGTCAACGAGGTCGTCAACCCGCAGGGCGACAAGGACAAGTTCAACGCGTCCTCGCCCTGGCAGGACGCGCAGTTCCTGAAGAACGTCACCAACCCCGAGCTGCCGAAGCTCATCGAGGGGATCTACAAGATCAAGGCGCCGGCCGAGCCGCGCAACGACCTGGTCGACGTCTTCCTGAAGGGCGTCAAGGGCCTCAACCAGCCGCCGTACGTGAAGCCGGCCGAGGAACTCCGCCTCAACACCTCGATCAAGCCGGCCGCCCACCCCAAGCGGCTGGGCGTGCTGGACGGCGACAACGCGGGCTTCCCGAACGGCCGTCGGCTCACCGACGACGTGATCGACGCCTCCCTCCAGGTCGTCGAGGGCGAACTGGTCGGTTCCAAGAACGACCTGGGCGACGCGGTCGACGCCAACGACCAGAAGTTCGGTCACTCCTTCCCGTACCTGGCCAACCCGACCTCGGGCTCGCGCGGCGCGCTCGCCAAGGGCACGACCAGCGGCGCGGACGTGCGCAGCCAGCTCGGTGACGCGCTCCAGCCGGCCGGCACCTCGGGCAGCGGCACCGACACCACCCTGATCGCCGCCTCCGCGGCCTCGGGCGCCGCCGGTGTCCTGCTGATCGGCACGGGCCTGGCCTGGTGGCGCCGCCGTTCGCAGCGGCCCTACTAGACCGCACCCCCACAGACCGGCGCGGCCCGCACCTCTGCACACCCCCCACGGTGCGGGCCGCGTCGCCCCACGCGACGACCGAGGAGAGGGCATGTCCCCGCGCAAGAACGACAACGCACCGCAGAGGGAGTCCGACTCGCCCTTCGCCGCGCCGGAGCCGGACCACTCGGGGACCGCGGCACCCGGCACCGAACCGGGGGGTGACAGGTCCGGGGCCGCCCAGGACCACACCGGGACGGCGCCCGCGCCGGCCCCGGACGAAAAAAACGGGACCGCCGCCGCTCGCGCCGACGACCCGTCGCCGACGAACGCTTCTCCCGCAGACGCTTCTCCCGCGGACGCATCTCCCGCAGACGCTTTTCCCGCCGCCGCTCGCGTCGCCGCTCTGCGGCGCGTCGCCGAGGCGGGGCGGCGCTGGCGGGTCGGCCAACTCGCTTGCTGTGCAGCCCTGTTGGCGGTGGCGCTGACCGCCGGATCCATCGCGGTCGGCGCGGCGCGGGACAGCCGGCCGGTGGCCGTGGCCGCGCCCGCCGCGGTGTCGCCGGCCCTGCTGGGCAGTGGGGACCTGAACGCGGGCATCGCCGCGCTCCAGGCCCATCTGCGGGCCCAGCCGCGGGACTTCGGCAGCTGGGCGACGCTCGGACTGGCCTATGTCGAACAGGCACGCACCCAGGGCGACCCCTCCCGCTACCCGCAGGCCGAGAAGGCGTTCACCCGCTCGCTCGCCCTGGCACCGGACAACGACCCCGCACTCGCCGGCCGCGCCGCCCTCGCCGCCGCCCGGCACGACTTCAAGAACGCCCTGGTCTACGCCGACCGGGCGCTGAAGCAGAACCCCTACAGCGAACGCGCCCTGTGCTCCCGTATCGACGCGCTCGTCGAACTCGGCCGGTACGACGACGCGCAGAAGGCGGCCGACCTCGCCGACGCCCGGCACCCGGGTGTCCCCGTCTTCACCCGGTACGCCTACGTCCACGAGCTGCGTGGCGACGTCGCCACGGCCCGCCGGGTCCTGCAACAGGCGCTGGACACCGCGACCTCCCCGGGCGACGTGGCGTACGTCTCCAGTCAGCTCGGCCAACTCGCCTGGAACCAGGGCGACGACAAGTCGGCACTCGACCACTACGCCCGCGCGCTCGGCGCCGACGAGAACTACCTCCCCGCCCTGGAGGGCCGGGCCCGCGCCCAGGCCGCGAGCGGCGACCGGGCCGCAGCCATCACCGGAATGGAGAACGTCGTCTCCCGGTACCCGCTGCCCGGCCCACTCGTCGAACTCGGCGAACTGTACGAGGCCCGTGGCGCCGAGGGTGACCGGGCGAAGGCCGGCGACCAGTACGCCCTGGTGGACGCCTGGATCGCCCTCGCCCGCGCCAACGGCGTCGACGCCGACCTCGACACCGCGCTCGCCGCGGCCGAGCACGGCGACGCCAAGGCCGCGCTGCGCGCCGCCCGCGCCGAGTGGGCCCGTCGGCACACCGTGCACACCGCGGACGCCCTCGCCTGGGCCCTGCACGTCAACGGGCAGGACGCCGAGGCCCTCGCCCTCGCCCGCGAGGCCACCGCGACCGGCTACCGCAACGCCTCCTTCCTCTACCACCGCGGGATGATCGAGCGGGCCACCGGCCACGCGAAGGACGCCCGCACCCACCTGGCCGCCGCGCTGAAGCTGAACCCCGGCTTCTCCCCCCTCGGTGCCCGCGCGGCCCGCGACGCGCTGAAGTCCCTGGAGGCCGCCCGGTGAAGCTCCGTCGTCCGTTCGCCTCCGTCATGGCCGTCCTCACGGCCGCCTGCACGCTCGCGCTCGTCCCCGCCGCGTCCGTGAGCGCCCACCCGCTCGGCAACTTCACCGTCAACCGCTACGACGGTCTGGTCGCCGCCCCCGGCCTGCTCCGCGTGGACCACGTCGAGGACCTGGCCGAGATCCCGGCCACCCAGGCCGGGCCCGACCTGCGACGGCTGGGCACCGCCGAGTGGGCCCGGCAGCGCTGTGCCAAGGCCGCCGAGGGCAGCCGGGTCACCGTCGACGGGCGCGCCGTCGCCCTCACGGTCGGCGCCGGCCAGGCCCGGCTGCGGCCCGGCCAGGCGGGACTGCACACCCTGCGGGTCGAGTGCCGCCTGACCGCTCCACTGCCCGAGGGCCGGCCGGTCACCCTCGGCTTCCACAGCGAGGGTGCCTCCACCGGCCCCGGCTGGCGGGAGATCACCGCCCGCGGCGACCGGACCACGCTCACCGCGACGGACGTACCGAAGAGCTCGGTGTCGCACGAACTGACCAGCTACCCCAAGGAGTTGCTCTCCTCACCCGCCGACACCGCCACCGCCTCCCTGCGGGTGCGGCCCGGCGGTCCGGCGCTGGCCGACGACACGGGACGCGACGCGCCCGCCGCCTCCGTGCTGCCGCGCGGTGCCGACCGCTGGACCCAGGCCCTGGACAACCTGGTCGCGCGTCAGGACCTCACCCTCGGCTTCGCGGCGCTGGCCCTGCTCGTCGCCGTCGTCCTGGGCGCGATGCACGCGCTCGCCCCCGGTCACGGAAAGACCATCATGGCCGCGACGGCCGCGGCCCGCGGCGGCCGGGCCCGCCTCAAGGACGTCCTGCCGCTGGCCGCGTCGGTGACCGTCACCCACACCCTGGGCGTGGTTGCCCTGGGCCTCCTGGTCACGGCCGGTTCCGCCGCGGCGCCCTCGGTGATCGCCTGGCTGGGCCTGGCGAGCGGCGCGCTGGTACTGCTCGCGGGCGTGAGCCTCATACGCCGGGCCTGGCACAACCGGACCCACGGACACGGGCACGGACACGGGCATGACCACGGGCACGGACACGACCACGGACGCGGGCATGACCACGGGCACGACCACGACCACGGACGCGGGCATGACCACGGGCACGACCACGACCACGGACACCAAGAAGGGCACACGCACGAACCGGAGCCCGGGCAGGCACCGGAGCGTCCGCTCGCCCTGGTCGGCGCCCGCACCGCGACCGTGTCCGCGCCTGTCCGGACGCTCCCGCACCCCGCCACGCACAGCCATGAGCACGACCCCGCCCACGAGCACGAGCACGGCCGCAACCACAACCACGAGCACCGTCACGACCACGACCACACCCCTGAGCACGACCACGAACACACCCACGACCACGGACACACCCACGGTCTCGAACACACCCACGGTCTCGAACACACCCACAACGGCTTCACCCACACCCACCCCACGGCCCCCACCCTCCGCGGCACGATCCTGCTCGGTTTCGCCGGCGGGCTCGTGCCCAGCCCCTCGGCCGTCGTCGTGCTCGTGGGCGCCGCCGCGCTGGGCCAGGCCTGGTTCGGGCTGCTGCTGGTCGTCGCGTACGGCGTCGGGCTCGCGCTCACGCTGACCGCGGCCGGGTTCGCCGTCGTACGGCTGGGTAGCCGTATGACCCGGGTACTGGACGAGGGCCCCCGCTGGACGACGCACCCGGTCGTCAACGCGGTACGGCGCACCACCCCTCTGTGGTCCGCCCTGGTCGTCGTGGCCCTCGGGGCCGGACTGGTGCTCAAGGGGGCGGCATCCGTATTGGGCTGAGCTATTTTGGGGAAGATGTCCGCCAGGCTGCGGAGGGGGATGCCGGTGTCCGGAGAACAGGGCGCTGAACGTCTGGTCGCGGGCCGGTACCGCTTGCTGTCCCCGCTCGGCGAGGGCGGCATGGGGACCGTGTGGCGGGCTCGCGACGAGCTGCTGAACCGTGAGGTCGCCGTCAAGGAGGTACGGGCGCCGGCCGGTCTGCCGGCCTCCGACGTGGAGCGGATGTACGCCCGGTTGGAGCGCGAGGCGTGGGCGGCCGCCCGGATCTCGCACCGCAACGTGGTGACGGTGTACGACGTGGCCACCGAGGACGGCCGCCCCTGGATCGTCATGGAGCTGGTCCGCGGCATCTCGCTGGCCGAACTCCTGGAGACCGAGGGCGCGCTCACCCCGCAGCGCGCCGCACACATCGGCGCCGAGGTGCTGGCCGCGCTGCGGGCCGCGCACGAGGCGGGGGTGCTGCACCGGGACGTGAAACCGGCCAACGTCCTGCTGTCGAACGACGGCCGGGTGGTGCTCACCGACTTCGGCATCGCCCGGGTCGAGGGCAGTTCGGCGCTGACCATGACCGGCGAGGTCATCGGCTCGCCCGAGTTCCTGCCCCCCGAGCGGGCGCTGGGCCGCACCCCGGGACCGGAGTCCGACCTGTGGTCGCTCGGCGTGCTGCTGTACGCGGCGGTCGAGGGCAGCTCCCCGTTCCGCCAGGCCACTCCGCTGAGCACGCTGCGCGCGATCGTGGAGGACGAGCTCCCGCCGCCCCACCGGGCCGGACCGCTCGCGCCCGTCATCGAGGGGCTGTTGCGCAAGGAACCCGCCGAGCGGCTGACCGCCCAGCAGGCCGAGCGGGACCTGCGGATCGTCGGAGCCGGGGGCGCTCCGAGCGCGGGCACCGTGCGGGCGGTGCCCTTTCCCACGGCGCCCACCCGCCCGCTGCCGTCGCGGCAGGAACCGCCGACGCCGCCGTGGCCAGGTCCCGCGGCCACCGCGCGCACCACGCCCGTCGCGCCGCCGGAGGAACCCCGGCCGGGCCGCGACCGGCGCGCCGTCGTGGTGCTGGCCGCGGGGGTGATCGCCCTCGCGCTGGCCGTCGGGGGGCTGACGTACGCGCTGCTGAACCACGACAAGGGCGGGGGCGACGGCGGCCGGAACACCGCCACCGAGAGCGGCGGCGGGCTCACGCCCACCACGAGCGGGCCGACCACCTCGGCCGGACAGCCGACTCCCTCGGCGACTCCCAGCAGCAGCGCGCCCACGACCGTCACCCCGCCGCAGAGCGTCGACATCACCCTCACCGGCAGACACACGGACTACACGGGCAGTTGTCCGCCCTCGGACGCCGACGCGCCGACGTTCACGGCGACGTTCACGGTGGGCCGGCTGCCGGCGGAGGTCGAGTACCGGTGGGTGTCGAAGCACGGCAGACTCACGGACTCGGGCTGGAAGACGCTGTCGTTCCCCGAGGGCGGCGCGCGCTCGCAGCAGGACCAGGTGATCGTGACGACGTACTCGGAGAGCGGCACGTTCTCGAACGAGATCAGCGTGGAGGTGCGCGACCCGGTGCACCGGACGTCCGAGCCGGTGCCGTTCTCGGTGACCTGTGTGAAGGAGACCCCGTCGGACGAGGTCTCCTCCTCGCCTCCTGTCACCCCGTGAGGGTTCAGGCCGCGTTCGTGAGCACCGGGAGGTAACCGCCGGACTGCCCGGTGGCGGTCGGGTGGTAGGACACCCCGATGTCGAGCCAGTTGAGGCTGTGCAGCCAGGCGCTGCCGGAGCAGAGCTCGTGGCCGGTGAACGTGGTACGTACGTCGCCGAAGGTGAAGCCGTGGGCGGCGGCCCGCGCGGCGACGGCGGTGTCGAGGTAGTCGGCCGCGCCGTTGATCGCGGCGCGCTTGGTGTCGGAGAGACCGAGACAGGTGGCGCCGAGCTTGTAGAAGCGCGGGTAACCCAGCACGACGACACGGGCGTTGGGGGCGCGGGTGCTGATCGCCGTGTAGACGGTGTCGAGTTTGCCGGGCAGTGTCGAGTCGACGTACGCCTTGGCGGTGTTGATACGGGAGATGCAGCCGCTGTCGGACGACAGGACGCAGGTCGTCATCACGTCGGCGAACCCGGCGTCGTTGCCGCCGATGGTGATGGAGACCAGGCCGGTGGCGGAGTCGAGGCCGCCGAGCTGACTCGCCAGGACATCATCCGTTCGGGCGCCCGAGCAGGCGACGAAGGTGAACGAGGACGGCGCGTGGGCGGCGTTCCAGAGGTAGGGGTAGGCCTTGGTGCTGCGGTCGCAGTCGCCGCTGGAACTGATGTAGCTGCCGGAGCCCACTCCGGAGGAGTAGGAGTCGCCGAGGGCCACATAGCCGGTGGCCGCGGCCGTCGACGAGGCCTGCGCCACACCGCTCCCGGTGAGGGCGATGCCGCCGGCGAGGAGGAGTGAGCTGACGAAAGCCGCGATTCGGGAACGTCTCATGGAACCTCCCTTTAGCAGGATCTCTGCCTCGACTTACGTAGCAACTACGCGTGTTGACTGGAAGTGTCCATGCCAAGATTGTTGCCCTTCGCCACAACTCCGCCCCGGGGCGCACCCGCTGTTCAGCGGCGGATCAGACTCACGACGGACTTCCGCGTCTTGACGGCCACCTTCGGGCTGCGCGACATTGAAGCCCGGCATCCGGCACTTCGGGGGGCAAAGTCGCCCATGCGGAACATCCAGAACATGACGAACAACCAGAACATAGGCCATCGGACTCCAGCGGTGCCCGAGAAGGGCGCCGAGCGCGCGCGGCCGGTACCGGACAGGGACCTGTCGCCGCTGCTCGCGGGAGCCGCCGCGGCGGTCGCGGCGATCGGCGCGCTGCTCGCGCTCACCGACTCCGGCTCACCCCTGCGCGGCCCGTTCGTGCTCTTCTTCCTGCTCGCGGCCCCGGCGTCCGCCGTCGCCGCCGCGCTGCGCGGACTGGACCCGTTCGCACGCGCCGTCGCCTCGGTCGCGGGCGCGATCGTCCTCGACATGCTGGTGGCCCAGGCCATGCTGGCCGCGCACCGCTGGTCGGTGCCCGGCGGGGTCGCGGCGGTGACCGCGCTCAGCGCCCTCGCGCTGCTGCTGGTCATGGCGTGCCGACGCCTCGGCCGCACGGCGGGAAGACAGGGTTCCTGACATGGACATCAGCGTGTACCGCCCCGGCGAACTGACCGCGGCAGACCGGGCGGCGTGGACGGCGATGCAGTCCAAGGCCCATCTGCACGACGCGCCCGGCCTCTCGAACCCCTTCCTTTCACCGGAGTTCGCGCTCGCGATGGGCCGGGTCAGACGGGGCGTGCGGATCGCGGTGGTCCGCCAGGACGGGGAGCCGGCCGCGTACTTCCCGTTCCAGAGATCCGCCGCCGGCGTCGGCAGAGCCGTCGGCCTCGGCGTGTCCGACGCCCAGGGGCTGGTGCACCGGCCCGGGTTCACCTGGGACGCCCGCGCCCTGTTACGGGCCTGCGGGCTCTCCCTGTGGGAGTTCGACCATCTGGTGCAGGGCCAGGAGCCGTTCGAGGCGGGGGCCTCCGGCACCTTCCCGTCCCCGGTCGTGGACCTCGACCGGGGCTACGAGAGTTATCTGGGCGAACTGCGCGCCCGGTCGCCCAAGTTCACCCGGACCACGCTCGCCAAGGAGCGCAGGCTCGGCCGCGAGGCGCGAGGCGTGCGCTATGTCCACGACGAACGCGACCCGGCCGCCCTGAAGACGCTGATGGCGTGGAAGTCCGCGCAGTACCGGCGCACCGGCCGCAGCGACCGCTTCGCGCACACCTGGATCACCGGGCTGGTGCAGCAGCTCTTCCACACCCGCCACGAGCCGTCCGGGGGGATCCTGTCGGTGCTGTACGCGGACGGCCGCCCGGTCGCCGCGCACTTCGGACTGCGCAGCGAACGCGTGCTCGCCTGCTGGTTCCCGGCGTACGACCCGGCGTACGCGAAGTACTCCCCGGGCCTGATCATGCATCTGCGGATGGCCGAGGCGGCCGCCGCCGACGGCATCGCGTACCTCGACCTCGGCCGGGGGCACAAGGAGTACAAGGACTCCCTGAAGACACGCGAACTCACGGTGTCCGAAGGCTGGGTGACCCGCCGTCATCCCGTGGCACTGGGACATCGGGCGCACCGCGCCCCGGTGCGGGCGCTGCGCAACGCGGTACTGGCCCGTCCCTACCTGTTCGAGCCGGCGGACCGGCTGCTCAAACACATGGGGCATTTGCGTTCGAATCAGTGAGCAACACCGCACAAGGCCGTCTAACGGCCAAACCGTCAAAAAGGTGAGCCCTCTTTCCAGGACTTGCCATACAGGTGCATTCATCAATACCGTCGTACAACTCACCCGCATCGGTCCGTCGGCACACGGCTCCAAGGGGAGGGACCAAGGGCCACGGCGTACCGGGGCGGGGCGCGGTAGGGGGGTGCCGTGCTCGGTGAGCGCTCTTGTCACCGGGCCGTGCCGCGCAACCGGCCGTCGTGCCACGGCGGGCCGGTCAGCTTTGCCTGCTCATCCATGTGCACGGAGAGCCGTTGCGCCGTGCCGTGGGGGAGAAACCCCCCTTTCGAACCGGACACACAGCCGGGCCGCCCAGGGGCGGGCGGTCCACCGGACGAGAGGGACCAGACTCATGAGCTCAGTTCTGCGCCCGCCCGCATCGGGCCAGGATCCGACGACGGCCGGCCATTACCGGCCGGTCTCCTCCCATCTGGCCATCGCGCCACCGGTGAGCGTGGTCATTCCCGCCATGAACGAGGCGGAGAACCTGCCGTACGTCTTCAAGACCCTTCCGGACTGGATCCACGAAGTGGTCCTGGTGGACGGCAACTCCACCGACGACACCGTCGAGGTCGCCCGCGGCCTGTGGCCCGGCGTCCGGGTCGTCCCCCAGGACGGCAAGGGCAAGGGGGACGCTCTGATCACCGGCTTCGAGGCGTGCACCGGCGACATCATCGTGATGGTCGACGCGGACGGCTCGGCCGACGGCAACGAGATCGTTTCGTACGTCTCCGCCCTGGTCTCGGGAGCGGACTTCGCCAAGGGCTCCCGCTTCGCCAACGGCGGCGGCACCGACGACATGACCTTCGTCCGCAAGCTCGGCAACTGGGCGCTGTGCACGGTCGTCAACCGCAAGTTCGGCGCCCGCTACACCGACCTGTGCTACGGCTACAACGCGTTCTGGCGGCACTGCCTCGACAAGATCGACCTGGACTGCACGGGCTTCGAGGTCGAGACCCTGATGAACATCCGGGTGGTCAAGGCCGGTCTGAAGGTCCAGGAGATCCCGAGCCACGAGTACTTACGCATCCACGGCACGAGCAATCTGCGCGCCGTCCGGGACGGGCTGCGGGTGCTCCGGGTGATCCTCGGCGAGCGCTCCAACCGGCGTGAGCTGCGCCGCCGGATGCACCACTCCCCGCTGCTCGACTCGGTCCGGGGAGAGGTGTCTTGAGCGGTCCCGACATCTCCGTCGTGATCTGCGTCTACACGGAGGACCGCTGGGAGGACATCCTCGCGGCGGTCGCCTCCGTGCGCGCGCAGTCCCGTCCGGCCCGGGAGACGCTGCTGGTCGTCGACCACAACGCGGCGCTCCTGGACCGGCTGACCAAGGAGTACCAGGAGACCGGCGGGGTAGGCGTCCTCGCCAACGCGGGCCCCCGCGGACTGTCCGCGGGCCGCAACACCGGCATCGCCGCCTCGCACGGCGAGGTCGTCGCCTTCCTCGACGACGACGCCGTGGCCGAGCGGGACTGGCTGCGCCACTTCGCCGAGGGGTACGCCGACCCGCGCGTGCTGGCGGTCGGCGGCCGTACGGTGCCGGTCTGGGCGTCGGGGCGCCGGCCCGCCTGGTTCCCTGAGGAGTTCGACTGGGTGGTGGGCTGCACCTACCGCGGCCTGCCGCCGGGCCGGGTCCGGGTGCGCAACGTCCTGGGCGGCAACGCCTCCTTCCGCCGCACCGCGTTCGACGCGGCGGGCGGCTTCGCCACCGGCATCGGCCGGGACGGCGACCGGCGTCCGCTGGGCTGCGAGGAGACGGAGCTGTGCATCCGGCTCACCCGGGCCAGGCCGGACGCGATCCTGCTCATCGACGACCGCGCGGTGATCCACCACCGGGTGCCCGAGGCGCGCGAGCACTTCGGGTACTTCCGCACGCGCGCCTACGCGGAGGGCCTGTCCAAGGCCCTGGTGTCCCGCAGCGTCGGCGCCGGCAAGGGCCTGGAGTCCGAACGCCGGTACGCCACACGGGTGTTGCCGGCCGGGGTGGCGCGCGGGCTGCGGGACGCGCTGCTGGCCCGGCCGGGCGGCGCGGGCCGGGCCGGCGCGATCGTCGCCGGCGTGCTCACGGCGGCCGGCGGGTATGTCGTGGGCCGGCTCCGGACCCGTGGGAGCGGTGCCGCCGTCTTCTCGGTACCGCGGACCGGGACGGCCGCGCGGGAGAACGGGTCGGTCCAGGAGGACGGGACCACCGCACGGGAGAACGGGTCGGTCCAGGAGGACGGGACCACCGCACGGCAGAACGGGTCGGTCCAGGAGGACGGGACCACCGCACGGCAGAACGGGTCGGTCCAGGAGGACGGGACCGCCGCGCGGCAGAGCGGGTCGGTCCAGGAGAGCGCGGAGGAAGCACATGGCTGAGCCGTCCGTGCCCATCCTGATGTACCACGCGGTCGCGGCCGACCCCAACGACGCCACCCGCACCCTGTCGGTCGCCCCGGAGGCGTTCGCCGAGCAGATGGCGCTCGTCGGCGATCTGGGCCTGACCCCGCTCGGCACGGCCGAGCTGGCCGCCCGCTGGCGCGACGGCCGGCCGCTGCCCGCGCGGCCGGTGCTGATCACCTTCGACGACGGCTACGAGGGCGTGCACCGGCACGCCCTGCCCGTGCTGGCCGAACACGGCTTCGCGGCCACCTTGTTCGTGTCCACCGGCTGGCTGCGGGGCGCGTACGACACCGGTGGCGGCCTGGACCGGATGCTGGACTGGGACCAGGTGCGCGAGCTGGCCGGCGCGGGCATCGAGATCGGCGGCCACACTCACAGCCATCCGCAGCTAGACCAGCTCGGCGAGGACTCGCTGCGGGACGAACTGACCCGCTGCCGGGACATCGTCGCCGACGAACTGGGCGCCCCGCCGGTGTCGTTCGCCTATCCGTACGGCTACTCCAGCCGCCGGGTGCGGCAGGCGGTGCGCGCCCACGGCTTCGCCCAGGCGCTCGCCGTCGGCAACGGCCTCGCCCGCCGCCGCCAGGGTCCCTACGCCCTGCAACGCGTCACGGTGCGCCGCAACACCGGCATCGAGGAGTTCGGGCGGCTCGTCGAGGGCCGCGCGATCGCCCGCGCCTTCGCCGGGGACCGCGCCCTCACCAAGGGGTACGCGATGGTCCGCAGAGCCCGCCGGATCCGCCGGAAGGCCGGCCGTTCCCGTGTCTGACACGACCACGGCCCAGGAGGCGTCACCCACGACCGAGCCGCCCGGACGGGCGCCCCGCCGACTGCGCCTGCCCGGCCTGGGCAGGTCCCCGGGCGGTGGCAGCCAACTCTTCCGCAACGCCTATGCGCTGATGCTCAACACCGGCATCAGCGCGGTGCTCGGGCTCGGCTTCTGGCTGGCCGCCGCCCGCTACTACTCCGAGTCCGCGGTCGGCCAGGGGTCCGCCGCGATCGCCGCGATGAAACTCCTCGCGGGTCTGACCGCGGTGACCCTGACCGGCGCGCTGGCCCGCTTCATCCCCATCGCCGGTCGGGCCGCCCGCCGTCTCGTCTCCGGCACCTACGCGGCCGGTTCAGCGGTGGTGGCGCTGGCCGCGGGGGGCTTCCTGCTGACCCTGAACGTGTGGGGGCCGTCGTACCGCTTCCTGCACGGGCCGCTCAACGGGCTCGGTTTCGTAGTGGCCGTCGTCGCCTGGAACCTGCTCACCCTCCAGGACGGGGTGCTGACCGGACTGCGCAGCGCCCTGTGGGTGCCGGTCGGCAACACCGTGTTCTCGGCCGTCAAGCTGGGGCTGCTGGTCGCGTTCGCGACGGCGCTGCCGACCACGGGCGTCTTCGTGTCCTGGGTCGCCGCGATCGCCACCTCCGTGGTGCCGCTGGGCTGGCTGGTGTTCCGCCGGCTGGTGCCCCGGCACGTCGGGGCGACCGAACGGCAGGCCGACCCGCCCACCCCGCGGGAGATCGGACGGTTCCTCTCCGGCGACTGCACCGGCTCGCTGTTCTCGCTCGCCGTGGTCTACCTCGTCCCGGTGATCATCGCCTCGCAGGTCAGCTCCGAGGACAACGCGTACTTCTACATCACCACGACCATCGGCGGCACGGTCAACCTGCTCGCCGTCAACATGGGCGCCTCGCTGACCGTCGAGGGCTCGCACGACCCGGCCCGGCTCGCCGCCGACACCCGGGCCGCGCTGAAGCGGATGGCGCGGATCATGCTGCCGGTGTGCGGTGTGCTGTTCGTCGGCGCGCCGTGGATCCTGGGCGTGTTCGGCGCGGGCTACGCGGACGCGGCCACCGGACTGCTGCGCTGGTTCGCCGTCGGCGCGGTGCTGCGGGTGGTCATGGAGACGTACTTCGCGGTGCTGCGCGCCCAGAGCCGCACCGGCGGACTCGCCTGGCTCCAGGGCCTGTTGTGCGTCCTGGTGCTCGGCCTGACACTGGTCCTGCTGCCGCGCATGGGACTGGTCGGCGCGGGTGTCGCCGAGATCTCCAGCCTCGCCGTGATCGTGGCGCTGGCCGCGCCACGGCTGTACCGGACGGTCAGGGCGACGCCCGTCGCGTCGCCCGGGACCGCCGCTCCCGACGGGGACCTCGCCGACCTGGGGGCGTGCGAGGTCCCCGCCGCGGGGGCACCGCACCGGCGCGGGCAGCCCGGGTCGCAGGCCCCGCCCGGACCGGCCGACGCCGTGCCGCGCGACGGTACGACGGCCGACGCACCGTTCGGGCCGCCCGGCAGCGCTGCGGGCGCCGGGCCCGGCGGTGCCGTCACGGACGGGCCGGTACGGGAGGACCCCGCCGTCCCGGGCGGGCAGCCCCCGGACGGACCCGCCGCGCCGCGGAGCCGGCCCGAGCGTCCGCGGCCCACCCGCCCCGGGCTGCTCCTCGGCTGTCTGCTGACCGCCGCGCTGCTGCTCTACTGGGCGCCCGTGCTGCGGCTGTCCGACGCCGACCTGGACGGGATGGGCGGGCTCGGGCTGGTCTCGGTCCTGCCGCCGGCGACGCTGACCGGCGCGGCGCTGCTGGTCGTGGTCTTCGCGGCACTGCTCGGGCGCGGCCGCGAGCACCGGGGGCTGCTGCTGGTCACGCTGCTCGCCACGGTCGTCTCGCTGCACGCGCTGCCCGCCGTGATCGAGACCGAGCCGCGGTTCGCGACCGCCTGGCAGCACCTCGGCTTCCTCGACTACATCGACCGGACCGGCACGGCCGTGCCGGACCTGGACGCCCGCTGGAGCTGGCCGGGCTTCTTCGCGGCGGCCGCGTTCGTGCTGCGGGCGTGCGGGGTCGGCGACCGCACCGAACTGATCCGCTGGTGGCCGACGGCCGTCCAACTCCTCTATCTGGCACCGATGTTCCTGCTGGTGCGCTCGATGCGGGCGAGCTGGCGGGCCAAGTGGACCGGCATCTGGATCTTCGTGCTCGGCGGCTGGGTCGGCCAGGACTACTTCTCCCCGCAGGGCTTCACCTTCCTGCTGTATCTCGCCTTCGTGGCGATCCTGCTGGTCTGGTTCCGTCCCCCGCGAGTGCTGCGCACCGGGTGGTGGCCCGGGGAGGCGGAGGCCGAACCGGCCGGCCGCCGTCAGAAGGCGGTGCTGCTCGCGGTGCTCATCGGTCTGTTCGCGGCGAGCGTGCCGGCCCACCAGCTGACCCCGTTCGTGATGCTGGGCGTGCCGGCGGTCCTCGTCCTGGTCGGGCGCTGCGAACTGCGCGGGCTGCCACTGCTGTTCGCCGTGATCGTGGCGGCCTGGGTGGGCTTCATGGCCGAGCCGTACTGGTCCGGTCACTTCGACGAGCTGTTCGGCGGGGTCGGCGGGGTCGGCAGCAATGTGTCGACGTCCGTCTCCGGCCGTATCCAGGGCGGCAGTTCCACCCACAAACTGGTGCTCTACACACGGGTGCTGCTGGCCGGCGGGGTCATGGCGTTCGCCTGCTGGGGCTGGTGGCGGCGGCGCGCGCACAAGTACCGCGAGCGGTCGCTGCTCGTGCTCACCTTCGTCCCGTTCCTCGGCTTCGGCATGCAGTCGTACGGCGGGGAGATGGCGCTGCGCGTCTTCATGTTCGCCCTGCCGGGCGCGGCCCTGCTGGCCGGGCTCGCGCTGTTCCCGCGCACCGGGACCGCCGTCGGGGAACGCGGCCGGGACCGGGTGGGCCTCGCCACGGGGGCGGCACTGCTGGCGGGTCTGGTCCTCATGGGCGGCTTCCTGGTGGCCCGTTGGGGCAACGAGTCGTTCGAGCGGGTCCGGCCGGGCGAGGTCGCCGCGATGGACTACGTCTACGCCCACGACGATCCGACCGTGCGGCTGCTGTGGCTGAGCAACGACACCGAGGACAACGTGACCCCGGCGATGCCATGGGGCACCAAGGACATGGAGAAGGTCCAGTACGTGCCGACCCTGGCACCCGGCGACCCGGTGCTGGTGTCGGGCCTGGTCGAGGCGCTCGAGGACGCGGGCCCGAACTCGTACCTCGTGGTCAACCGCAGCCAGGTCGTCTACCTCGAACTGGACGTGGGCTACTCGGCGTCCTGGGAGCCGCGCCTGCTGGCGAACCTGGACGGGCGGCGGGAGCTGAAGAAGGTCCTGGCCAACGACGACGTGACCATGTACGCACTGCGCGAGCGGCCCGCGGGCGAGGTGCCCGAGGCCGATCCGGGCCCGATCGGACCGCAGATCACCTGGACGCCCTGGTCGGTGGTCGGGGCGCTGGCGGCCGTCGTGCTGATCCTGCTGCTGACGGCGCGCGAGGTGTTGCGGGTCGCCGGCCGGCCGGGCGTGCGGCGGCTGCGCCGGTTGCGGAGCGGCTTCTGGTTCGCCCTGCCGCTGCTGGCGGTGCTGTCCGCGGCGCTGGTGCAGCGGTTCCTGACGATGAAGTGAGCGCGGCGGCCCACCGGGTGCTCGCCGGGTACTCCCCCGGTGCTCACCTGGTGAGCCACTTCACCTCGTACGCCCGCATCTCGAACCGCCGTCCGTCGACCTGCGCGCTGATCGGCCGGTCGCGGGTGTTCACCACCAGGACGGTCCTGCCGGTGGCCAGGACCCGGACGTTGGGCACGTCGTCCGCGGCGACGGACACGGTGTCGTACCGGGTGCCCGGCGGGAACTCCTGGCCGAACCGGGAGACCAGCCCGTACATGGGCAGCCGCGCGCCGCCGTCCGCGCGGTCGGTCGGCGTCCACAGGCAGCCGGGGCAGCTGGGGCCCTTCTCGTCCTCCGGGTTCCAGTAGAAGCCGGAGGAGGCACCGCCCTTGACCATGGCGATCATCCCGGCGGCCTGGACGGCGACACGGCGGCTCTCCGGCCAGGCCTTGCGGTCGTCGTCGCCGTCGGCGGGTTCGACGTAGTACTCCGCCCACCACAGGGGCAGCCCGGCGGTCTGCCGTCGTACCCAGGTGCCGACGGCGGTGAGCTTGTCGGTAGCGCCGAACTCGTCGGGCAGCAGTGCGTCGTCCTTGGTGTAGCTGGAGCCGTCGACGACGACGAAGTCCGCGCCGGCCTTGTACCGGTTCCAGTAGGCGAAGGCGTCGAGGACCCGCTGGTCCAGCGCGCCCCACGGGCCCGCCAGGGCCGTCGAGGCCGCTTCGGCGCGCGGGTCCACACTGTCCATCACCAGGTACGGGCCACCGACCATGATGTCCTTGTCGACCTTCTTCAGGGCCCGGTAGACGAGGTTGTACAGCCGGGTGTACCCCTCGTAGTCCCAGCGGCCCTCGGCGTCGTTCCAGAAGCCCTTGAACTCGTTCCAGACGATGAAGTGGCGTACGTCGGGGTAGCGCCGGGCGACGGTCGCGGCGAGCGCGGCGAAGTCCGCGTAGTGCTCGGGCCGGGGGGCGGTCTCCAGCGCGGACCGGCTCCAGTCGGTCCTGCCCACGCCCGCCCGGCCGCCCTTCATCCAGTCCGGCGCGCAGCACAGGGTGAGGACGGGGGTGCCGCCGGAGGCGCGCACGAAGTCGATCCGGCGGTCCAGCGCGGCGAAGTCGTAACGCCCCTTCACCGGCTCGGGGTTGTCGGCCCCCCAGCCCATGACGGCCTGGTTCTGCGGCAGGCCCCCGCTCCTCGACAGCAGGCCCTCGACCCGTCGGGGGGCGGCCCCGCTGCCCTCGTCGGCGCTGAACTGGGTGTGGGTGAAGCCCCAGCCGACCTCGGGCTTCGCCGCCCGCGCCGGGGTGGCGGGGGTGCCGTGCACCTCGGCGCCGTCGGACGTGGTGCCCGCGGTGCCGCCGCCCCCCGGCAATGTGTTGATCAAGGTCACGACCAGAGCGAGTGCGGCCACTGCCGCGCCGAGCAGCGCGGTGAGCCGCCACCGCCGTGCCCCCGAATTCCACTCATCACGTCCCATCAAGGACAACACTAACGGCGTGAACGGCTGTACGGGCAGGTGCAGTCGAGGCACGGCCCGGTGGCAGGACACGGGCGACGCGCACCGGGCGCGCGGTGCCGCGGGCGGGGACGCGAGGGGGACATGACGGGACTCGACCGGACGTGACGGGAGGCGGCGGACTCCCCCGGACGTGGGGAACACGCCCGACACTTCACGCGCACCGCGGAAACCGGGTGCACTCGGCGCCCATGTGCCGGATCATGGCGGCATGTCAGCGAACCCGCACGACGCGCTGCCGATCCGGCTCAACGTCGACGACTCCGACTCCCCGTCCGACGTCGTCGACGCACTGTTCCTCGGCCGCTTCGCGACGGGCGAGCAGCCGTTCTCGCACGCGTCGAACATCGAACGGGTGCGGTCCGGAGCGTCACTGCTGCCGCCGGACGCCCGGGTGCTGCGCATCGCCCGCGACGACGACCGCAGCGCGACCCTCGCCGAGGGCGACGGCTGGACGCTGCTCGTCTCCCGCTGGAACCGGGGTGCCGACGTCACGGTCACGGCGACCAGCGCCGAGCTCGCCCAGAAGGTCCTGGACCAGGCGACCGACGGCGCGACGGACGAACCGGAGCCGCAGCCGGAGAACGTCACGATGGGCTTCTGGTACGTGTCCCCGAGACGGGGCCCGCACCGCACCACCCGGCAGATCTCGGCGGGCACCTGGGAGGACGTGCGGGCCAACTACACCGCGCCGGTGGCCGGCGCGATGGACCGCCTGATGGGCACCACCCCCGAGGACATCGCCGGCCGGCTCCTCCTGCTGCACGGGCCGCCCGGCACCGGCAAGACCTCGGCGCTGCGCACGCTGGCCAGGTCCTGGCGGGACTGGTGCCAGGTGGACTGTGTGCTGGACCCGGAGCGGCTGTTCAGCGACGTCGGCTATCTCATGGACATCGCGATCGGCGAGGACGACTCCACGGGCAAGGGCCGCTGGCGGCTGCTGCTCCTGGAGGACTGCGACGAACTGATCCGCGGCGAGGCCAAGCACACGGCCGGGCAGGCGCTGTCCAGGCTGCTGAACCTGACCGACGGCCTGCTCGGCCAGGGCCGCAACGTCCTGGTCGGGGTCACCACCAACGAGGACCTGGAACGCCTGCACCCGGCCGTGGTCCGCCCCGGCCGCTGTCTGGCCCGGATCGAGGTCGGCCGGCTGACCCGCGCGGAGGCGGTGGACTGGCTGGGCACCGACGAGGGCGTCGGCCGGGACGGGGCGACCCTGGCCGAGCTGTACGCACTGCGGCGCGGGACGACACCGGCATCGGTCCCGGAACCACGGGACGGGGTGGACGCGGGGCTCTACCTCTAGGGCCCCGGCCGTCAGCCGCCGTACGCCGCCCGCAGGGCGTCCCGTACGGCGGCCAGCGCGTCCGCCTCGGTGAGCCCGAGCCGTCGGGCCCGCTCCACGTACGCCTGCGCGGCCGAGGCCAGTTCCCGTTCCGCGGCCGCCCCGGCCGCCGCGATATACGTCCCGTGCCGCCCGCGCGTCTCGATCACGCCGTCCGCCTCCAGCGCCCGGTAGGCCTTGGCCACCGTGTTCGCCGCGAGGCCCAGGGACTCGGCCAGCCCGCGCACGGTCGGCAGCCGATACCCCACCGGCAGCACCCCCGACCGCGCCTGCTCGGAGATCTGCGTCCGTACCTGCTCGTACGGCGGGGCGCCGTCATCGATGTCGATCTTCAAGGTCACGGGGTGATTGTCGCGCACCCGTCGGTGCCGCGCCCGAAAATCAGAGGCGTCCCGGTCGGTCCCCCACGTAGCGTGCGCCTCCATGACGATGATCGTGCGTGCTGTCCGAGCCGGGGTCCGGGCCGACGTCGAGGGCTTCGCCCGGGTCCGGCGGCTGGCGCTGCCCTTCATGGTGTCCACCCCGGAGTCACTGGTCCACGACCTCACCCGCACCCACCCCGCCGCGCGTTACCGGCCGTTGGTCGTCGAGGAGGACGGCGAGATCGTCGGCACGGCCCAGGTGGGTCTGGCGCACGAGAGCCCGGAGCCTGGGCAGGGTTACCTCAACGTGTACGTGCACCCCGGGCGGCTGCGGAGCGGTGCCGGTTCGCTGCTGACGCGGGCCGCCGAGAAGCACCTCACGGCCGAGGGCGCGACCAGGCTGTTCAGCTGGGTCCTGGACGGACCGGACAATCGCGCCTTCGCCGAACGGCGCGGCTACCGGGCGAGCCGTTCCGCGCACTTCCTGCGTCTCGACCTCGCCCACGGCACGCTGCCCGAGCTGCCGGACCTGCCGCCGGGCGTCGAGCTGCGCACGGCCGCCGACTTCGCGACCGATCCGCGCCCGCTGTTCGAGCTGGACGCGCAGGGGGCGTCGGACGAGCCGAGCGACATCGCCGTCGAGTTCACCGACTACGCGGCCTGGCTGGACGAGACCTGGAACCACCCGCTGCTCAGCCGTGAACTGACCTCGGTCGTGCTGGTCGACGGCCGCCCGGCCGCCCTCAGTGCGGCCCACACCGACGGCGCGACCCGGTACTCCAGCGCCATGACCAGCACGGCCCGCGCCTTCCGCGGCCGGGGCCTGGCCAAACTCGCCAAGACCGCCGCCCTGCACCGCGCCCGCGCGGCCGGCTGCACGGAGGCGTTCACGGGCAACGACGCCGGAAACGGCCCGATGCTCGCGATCAACACCTGGTTCGGCTACGAGATCTGTGCAACGGAGGTGCGGTATGTCCGCGAACTCGGCTGATACGGCCCGCATGGTGGAGGTCGTCCTGGTCAAGGGCGGCCGGACGAAGATCCGTTACCCGGCGGAGCTGCTCCAGGACGACGGGACCCGGGTCGTCGTCCGCGCGCCGTTCGCGAGCGGAGCCGTCCGCGACTTCGGCTTCGTGCGCTTCGAGCCGGGGGACGTCTTCACGGAGTACTACTGGCGGGACCGCTGGTACTCGGTGAAGGAGCTGCGTGATCCGGTGGGCACACTCAAGGGCTGGTACTGCGACATCGCCCGGCCCGCGGCCTTCGCCGGCGCCGAACTCGTCGTGGAGGACCTCGACCTGGACCTGTGGCGCTCCGCCGACGGCCGCGACGTACGGCGTCTGGACGAGGACGAGTTCGAGGAGAGCGGCCTCACGGAGCGGGACCCGGCGGCCGCGGCCGCCGCCGTGGCCGCTCTCGACCTGCTGGAGCGGCTGGCCCGCGAGGGCGGCTTCGACGAACTGCTCGTCTAGGGTCTGCCTCACCGGAGCGTCGCCACCACCGCGTACCGCTCGTCCGTCACCTGCTTGCCCCAGAGCAGCGCGTCGTCCGACAGGCGCTCCAGGCGTACCTCGTCGGCCCACGGCGTCACCAGGGACACGAGCCGCTCGGCGGGTATGCCGACCGGGTCGAGGGTGCCCCAGACGCCCTCGACCAGCACGAGCCGGCCTCCCCCGGCGCCGTCGGGGCTGCCCGCGGGACGCAGCAGGTCCCGCCAGTGCCGCAGGGCACGGTCCGGGTCGGGCAGGGCCCACAGCAGATGCCGGACGAGGACGGCGTCGAAGCGCCGCTCGCCCACCGGCGGGGCCGCCGCGTCGCCGACGAGGAACGCGGCGTCACGCCCGGTGAGCTTGTGGCGGGCGAGGTCCACCATGGCCGGGGACCGGTCGACGCCGGTGACCCGGTGTCCCTGCTCGGCCGCGAGGAGCGACAGGCTGCCGGTGCCGCAGCCGAGGTCCAGCACGTCCCCGGCCCGTGCGGGCAGCCAGTCGCGCAGCCGCCGCGCCCAGGCGTCCCGCACCATGGGGTCGCGCAGTCCGTGGTCGGGCTCGTCGTCGAAGGTGGCGGCCTGCGCGTCCCAGTCCACATCCGCCGAGGTCACGGCGGTGCGGGCGGTGCTCGGGCCCGTGGTGTCGTCGGTGATCCCATCCGTCATGCGGCAAGCGTGACACCCACCACTGACAATCGAATGGTGACCCCGGCCACTGACAGGCGGCCGCCGATGAGGAACTCTCCCCGAAAGCGTCTGCCCCCGTGAGAACACGGGCCACGGCAGGCACTCGAAGGAGGCAGCCATGCGCCGCATCACCGTGCAGAAGCCCCTGAGAAAGACGGACGGCCGACGAGTCCGCGAGGACGCCGAGGCGCGCCCCGACCGGCGGCCCGAGGTCCGCAAGGACATCGCCCGGACCTGGTGGCCGGACGGCTGACCGGACCGGCCCCGCGGGCCGTCAGCGCCGTCAGCGCCGTCAGCACGGTCCGTGCGGTCAGCACGGTCCGTGCGGTCAGCGCAGTCGCTTGCGGTAGTGGACACGGTCGTAGGGCCCGTCGACACGGCGTTCCACGACCTCGTACCCGTACTTCGGGTAGATCTGCCGGTTCTCCCACATCAGCGCGTTCGTGTAGAGCCTGACCTCGGGCAGGCCCAGCTCACGCGCGCGTGCGTCCACGAACTCCAGCAGCCGCCGCCCCACCCCGCCGCCCTGTGCGTCGGGGTGGACGGCGATGCTGTCGAGGAACAGATGGTCCTCGCTCGTCTCCAGCACGACTAGGCCGGCCACCCCCGCCGTCCCGGGTCCGCCCGTGACGAACACCCGGCCCGCGGCCACGTTCGCCGCGTGGTCCGCCTCCATCGGCTGCGGCACCACACCGATCCGCTCGATGTAGCGGTGGTAGGCCGCGTCGGTCACGGCCCGCACGGCCGGTACGTCGGCGGCCACGGCCTGCCTGATCCCCTCGTGCGTCATGCCGTGCACGGTACCTACCTGATCCCAGCCTGAGCACTCCCTTAAGACGATCCTAAGGATCACCGTCGACCGCCTCCGACCGGCGATTCCACGGTTTCCTGGGGCTAGCTTGCTGATCACCCCACGGGATCCAGCCCGCCCGAAGGACCGTTTCGAGGAGTTCCCCCATGCCTGCTCGCCGCAAGCTCGCCGTCGCCGCCGCGCTGGGCACGGCCCCGCTCGCCCTGACCGCCCTCGCCGCCGTCCCCGCGGCCGCGCACGGCTCGATGGGCGACCCGGTCAGCCGGGTCGCGCAGTGCTACGCGGAGGGCCCCGAGAGCCCGAGGTCGGACGCCTGCAGGGCGGCGGTCGCGGCCGGCGGCACCCAGGCGCTCTACGACTGGAACGGCATCCGGATCGGTGCCGCGAACGGGCAGCACCAGGCGCTCATCCCGGACGGCAGGCTGTGCAGCGCGAACAACGAGGAGTTCAAGGGCCTCGACCTGGCCCGCGCCGACTGGCCGGCGACCGCCGTGCACAGTGGCTCGTACACCTTCAAGTACCGCGTGACCGCCCCGCACAAGGGCACCTTCGAGGTGTACCTCACCAAGGCCGGCTACGACCCCACCGAGCCGCTGGCCTGGTCCGACCTGGACCTGGAGCATCCGGTGGCGACGGCCACGGACCCGGTCGCCACGGGCGGCTTCTACACGTTCTCCGGCACCCTGCCCGAGCGTGCGGGCAAGCAGTTGCTGTACGCGGTCTGGCAGCGCTCGGACAGCCCGGAGGCGTTCTACTCCTGCTCGGACGTCGTCTTCGGCGGCGCGTCCGGAAACGGCGGCTCGGCCGGGAAGAACGGCGGCTCGACGGGCGGCGGCTCGACGGGCGGCGGTTCCGCCGCGGCCCCGGCCGCCTCCGCGCCCTCCGAGCGGCAGATCGAGGCCGGTGCCGACAAGTCGACGGTCGAGCACCACGGCCACGGGGACGACGACGCCCGTACGTCCGCGGAGCCGGCCACCGGGGCGACCACGCAGGCCGCCGCTGCGGCGGCCGCGCAGACGGCCGTCGAGGCGGCGGCACCGGCCGCGTCGACGACGGCCGCCGACGACCCGAAGGCCGCCGTCGTCGGCGAGAACCTGGCCGAGACCGGCGGTGACCCCCGTACCCCGTACCTCGCGGTCGGCGGTGCGGCGGCGCTGGCGCTGGGCGCGGCCGCGCTGTTCGCCTCGGTGCGACGGCGTGCGGTGGGCGGTGGCCGGCCCGGCCGCTGAACAGGGCTCCGGGGCCTGACCGGCGGCTCAGGCCGGACAGGCCCCGGCAGAACGACCGGGCGTCAGCTGAGGATCGACGCGCAGGTGGTGGGGCTGGCGTGGGCCGGGTCGAGGGCGTTCGCCACCTCGTGGAAGGCGATCCGGTCGGTCACGCCGAGCAGCGCGTGTTCCGAGAGGTCGAGCGAACACAGGTCCTGGATCAGCACGTTCTTCACGTCGGACCCGCTCAGGAACTGGCTCTGGTACGGGGTGACGACCTCGTCGTACTTGCTGGCGATGACCGTGTAGTGGACGCCGGGCACGGTGTCGCCGCCCTGGTTGAGCCGGGTCATGAAGTCGGACCCGACGACCTGCTGGGCGAGCGCGGGGGTGGCCAGGTTGAGCACGTCCTCGGCACCGGGGAAGTACGGCAGCAGCTTGGTGAGTCCGCCGAGGGTGGTGCCGTGGCTGTTGGGCGCGATGCCGACGAGGGCGTTCACCTTGGCGGCGCCGCCGAGGAACTTCAGGTAGTAGCGGGGCATCATGCCGCCCTGCGAGTGGCCGACGAGGTCGGCCTTGGCGGTGCCGGTCGCGGAGAGCACCTTGTCGACGAAGGCGGACAGCTGCTCGGCCGACTTGTCGATGGGGCCGAGCCCGTAGATGAGGGGGACGCCGGCCAGCTGGCCGTAGTCGAAGGAGAAGACGCAGTAGTTGCGGCTCTCCAGGTAGGGGGCGAGGGAGAGCCAGTTGTCGACGGAGTTGGCGAAGGTGCCGTGGACCAGGATCACCGGACGGGGGTGGGCGGCGGACGGCTTGCAGGAGTAGTCGTTCCAGCCGTGGCTGGGTGCCGAACTCGCGGCGGCGGACACACGGGAGGTGGCCGCCTGAGGGGCGGACGCATGGGCGGCGGTGGCGGGGACGGCGGCGACCGCGGTGGTCATCAGCAGCGCGGCAAGCGGTCTGAGCACTCGCTTCCAGGGCAGCATCGGGTGATCTCCTTGCGGCTCATGGGGGGTAGACGGCCTTACGCCTTGTGATCCGGATCACGAGGATGCTGTTCATGCGTCAAGTTACGGGCGAGTAGCCCTCATGTGAAGTTACGCGTCAGTAAAAAGTTCCCAGCAGTCACTGGCAGAGTCCGGGCGCATCGGACGAAGCGTCACCAGGAAGGCCTGAGCGGGCCGTAGGGCGCGATCCGCACCAACTGATCGCACAGCACGCCCACTTCACGTTCGCCCAGCACCCCGGCCCACTCCTGCACGATCTCGGCGATCACCTCCTCCGCCGCCCGGGTGCAGGCCCAGCCGCGTTCGGTCAGCACGACGAGCCGGGCCCGCGCGTCCTCGGGATGCGGCCTCCGTTCGGCGTACCCCTTGCGCACGATCTCGTCGACGAGCTGACTGGCGGCCTGCTTCGTCACCCCGAGGTGGACGGCGAGATCGGTGACCGTCGCAGCACCCCGGGAGAGCCGGGTGAAGGCGAAACCGTATGCAGGCCGCCCCTCGAACCCGCGCGCGACGACACCGTCGTTGACGCGTCGGGTCAGGTCACCCGCGGCGGCGAGCAGGGCGGCGGCCAGGGCGAGGGCTTCGGAATTCTGCACGACCGCATTGAAACACCCTCGGCGAACCGGTCAATCCCCTTGACCGATCGGTCAAGCTCCTTGACTATATAGTCAAGCAGCTTGACCATTTGCCGAGGAGGCACCCCATGCCCATCGTCCGCTCGTCCGACGCCGTCACCCACGAACTGCACGGCGCCCGGTTCGTCTCGCACGCCGGCTCCCACACCGGCAGCAGGCAACTGTGCGCCTGGCGGGGCGAGATCCCGCCGGGGACCAGGGCGCCCGCGCACACCGTCGACCGGGAGGAGATCCTCCATCTGCTCGACGGCGAGCTCGTGGTCACACTGGACGGCCGCACCGACCGCGTCACCGCCGGCGACACCCTGATCATCAACCCCGGCGCGACGCTCACCGTCGAGAACCACTCCGACCGGACCGCGGTCTCCTGGGTCACCAGCTCCATCGGACTGGAGGCGGAGCTGGCCGACGGCACCCGGATCGCCCCGCCCTGGGCCCGCTGAGAGCCCGCGCCCAGGTCATCCCGCACTCCCCGGACTCTGGTGCCACAACTTCCTTCCGCCCGCCGGGCCCTCGCCCGCGGGACGCAGGTCGGCCCAGGGGTTCAGCTCGTACCCCGTGGGCATACGGATCGTCCGGCCCGTGCCCGGTTCCGCCGCCGTCCGCGGCTCCGCCGCCCGCCGCTCGTGCGGGGTGGCGGGCTCGGCCAGCCGGGCCGCCACCCGGTCGAGGCCGCCGTCGGCGCGCAGTTCCGCCAGTTCGGCGAGGTTCCAGGCGGCGGCGCCCACCACGCTGAGACTGCGCGGGCCGCGCCGCTGCACCACCCCGCGCACCAGCAGCAGCCAGGAGTGGAAGACCGTATGGGCGCAGGCGTCGTGGGAGTCGTCGAAGAAGGCGAGGTCGACCAGACCCGTGCCGTCGTCCAGGGTGGAGAAGATGACCCGCTTGCCGGACCGGATCGGCGGAGTCTGGGTCGCCGCCTTGGCACCGGCGACCAGGACCGTCTCCCCGTGCCGCGCCTCGCGCAGCCGGCGCGCCGACATCACGCCCAGCTCGGCGAGGAACGCGCGGTGGTCGTCCATCAGATTGCGTGAGACGTCCATGGACAGCACGCCCAGCTCGGCACTGAGCCGCTCGGCGTCGGAGAGGTCCGGCAGCCCGGCCGGAGCCGTCCTGCGCCCTCCGGCCGGGTCCACCTCGCCCATGTCCATGAGCGGGGCAGGGAGTCGGCCACCGCCCGCACCCCGTCCGCCGCGGTGCAGCTCGGTCAGATGCAGTTGCAGATCACGGCGATTGGCGCCGAACGCGTCCAACGCACCCACCTGGGCCAGCCGTTGAGCGGTCGGCCGACTGGGCCGGGCCCGCCCCCAGAAGTCCGGCAGCGAGGCGTACGGCTGCCCGTCCGCGATCCGGGCCGCCTCGGTCTCGCCCATGCCGTGCACGTCCGAGAGGGCCAGCCGGAGCCCCCATCCCCCGCTATCGGACACCAGTTCGATTCGATGAGTGACCGCCGACCTGTTCACGTCCAGCGGCAGGATCGGCACCCCGCGCCGGCGCGCGTCCGCCAGCAGCAGCCGCTTCGGATACATCCCGGGGTCGTGCGCGAGCAGCCCGGCGTAGAAGGCGGCCGGGTGGTGCGCCTTCAGCCACGCCGACTGGTACGTCGGTACGGCGAACGCGACGGCGTGCGCCTTGCAGAAGCCGTAGCTGCCGAAGGCCTCGACGATCTCCCAGGTCCGCCGAATCGTTTCCGCGTCGTATCCGTTCGCCGCCGCGTGCTGCGCGAACCAGAACCGGATCCGCCCCTGCGACTCCGGGTCGGACAGCCCGCGCCGCACCCGGTCCGCCTCACCGCGCCCGCACCCGGTCAGGATGTCCACGATGTCGATGATCTGCTCATGGAAGACGACGACCCCGTACGTCTCCTTCAGCGGCCCCTCCAGGTCCGGGTGCGGATACCGCGCCGGCGCCCGCCCGTGCCGCGCCTCGATGAACGGCCGCACCATGTCGGCGGCGACCGGGCCGGGACGGAAGAGCGAGATGTCGACGACCAGGTCGTGGAAAGTGGCCGGCTGGAGCCGCCCGACCAGGTCCCGCTGGCCCGGCGACTCGATCTGGAAGCAGCCCAGCGTCTCGGCGGAGCGGATGAGCCGGTACGTCGCCGGGTCGCCCGGCGGCACGGAGTCCAGGTCGAGCCGCTCCCCCGTGGCCCGCTCCACCTCCGCCACCGCGTGCGCCATCGCCGACTGCATCCGCACCCCGAGCACATCGAGCTTGAGCAGTCCGAGGTCCTCGACGTCGTCCTTGTCGAACTGGGACATGGGCAGCCCCTCGCCGCTGGTCGGCACGACCGGCGTACGGGCGAGCAGGGAGGCGTCGGACAGGAGCACGCCGCAGGGATGCATGGCGACCCCGCGCGGGAGGGCGTCGAGGGCCTCGACCAGCTCCCACAGCTTTCCGTACCTCTCCCCCTCCCCCGCCAGCTGTCTGAGCTCGGGCAGCTCGGCCAGCGCCGCACGGGCGTCGCGGGCCCGGATGTGCGGGAAGGACTTGGCGATGCGGTCGATCTCGGCGGGGTCCATGGCCAGGGCGGCCCCGACGTCCCGGACGGCGTGCCGCACCCGGTACGTCTCCGGCATGGCGACGGTCGCGACCCGCTCGGCGCCGAAGCGGCCGATGATCGCGCGGTAGACCTCCAGGCGGCGCGCGGACTCCACGTCGATGTCGATGTCGGGCAGCACCGACCTGCGGGTGGACAGGAAGCGTTCCATCAGCAGCCCGTGCTCGACCGGATCGGCGTGCGCGATGCCGAGGAGGTGGTTGACCAGGGAGCCCGCGCCGGAGCCGCGCGCGGCGACCCGGATGCCCATGTCCCGTACGTCGCCCACGACCTGAGCGACGGTCAGGAAGTAGGAGGCGAAGCCGTGGTGGGCGATGATGTCCAGCTCCTGGTGCATCCGCTCCCAGTAGGCCCGCCGGGTGTCGTAGCCGCGCAGCACCATCCCGGCCGCCGCCCGGGAGGCGAGCGCCCGCTGGGCGGTGCGCCGGCCGGCGCCGACGAGGTGCGCCTCGGGGAAGTGGACGGTGCCGATACCGAGGTCGTCCTCGGGGTCGACCAGGCATGCGGCGGCGGTGGCCCGGGTCTGCTCCAGCAGCCGGTGGGCGGTGTCGCGCCGGTAGCCCGCGGCCTCGACGATCCGCTCGGCCACCGCGAGCATGGCGTCGGCGTCCTTGAGCCAGGCCTCGCCCGAGTCCAGTTCCCTGGCGGGGTCGATCGGGACCAGTCTGCGGGCCGCGTCCAGGACGTCGGCGACCGGGCCCTGACCGGGGTCGGCGTACCGGACGGCGTTGCTGAGCACCGGGCGCACCCGCTGCTCGGCGGCGAAGCCGACCGTACGGGCGGCCAGCCGCAAAGAGCCCTCGCCGGTGCCCCGGCGACCGTGCCAGACGGCCTCCAGGCGCAGGTCGTCGCCGTAGATCTCGCGCCAGGGGGCGAGCAGCCGGGCCGCGCGGTCCGGGCGCCCCGCGGCGAGCGCGCGGCCGACGTCGGAGGCGGGGCCCAGCAGCACGGTCACACCGGCGGCGTGGCGGTCGGCCCGAGGCAGCAGCGGCGACCCCTCGCCGGCGTGTGCCGCGGTGACCAGCCGGCACAGGCCCGCCCAGCCGGTCGCGCCGTCCCGGGCCAGAAAAGTGACCCGGGGTGTCGACTCGTCGATGAAGGCACCACCGCGCACGGGGGTACGGCGCCGCTCGGGCCGTACGGACTCGTCCTGCCGCTCCGGCCCGGCCTCCTCGACCGCCAGGTTCACGCCGAACAGCGGGCGGATGCCCGCCTTCGCGCAGGCCTTGGCGAAGCGGACCGTACCGGCGAGGGTGTCACGGTCGGTGAGGGCGAGGGCGTCCATGCCCCGCTCGGAGGCGCGCTCGGCCAGTCGTTCCGGGTGCGCCGCGCCATGGCGCAGGGAGAACCCGGAGGCGGTGCGCAGATGCGTGAAATCCGGCATCCGCGCCTCCCGCACTCGTGAGCCCGACCAGCTCTCGAACATTAGTTCCCAACTGCCTCAGCACCACCATACCCTTATTTTCGAACGCGTGTGCGATGTCATCTGGAACCCCTCTCACCTGCGCAAACACCGCGCCCCGAGCGGCCGGTCAGCCGATCCGGGCACCGAAGGCCGACAGCGCCTCGGTGACCGGCTGGAAGAAGGTCACCCCGCCCGCGGTGCAGTCGCCACTGCCACCGGAGGTGAGGCCGATCGCCGCGTCGCCGTCGAAGAGCGGGCCGCCGCTGTCACCGGCCTCGGCACAGACGTCCGCCTGGATCAGACCGCTCACGATGTCGCCGTTGCCGTAGTTCACGGTGGCGTCCAGGCCGGTGACCCGGCCGGAGTGCACCCCGGTCGTCGCACCGCTGCGGGTCACCCGCTCGCCGACCGTGGCGTCGGCCGCCCGGGTGATGGCCCGCGCGGACCCGTCGTGGAGGTCGACCTCGCTCGGGTGGTCCACGTCCGCGGTGTACTTGACCAGGCCGAAGTCGTTGCCCGGGAAACCGGACCGCTCGCTGCGGCCGATCGTGACCCCACGACCGTCGGTCCAGGTGGAGACCGCCTCGGCGCAGTGCCCCGCGGTGATGAAGTACGGCTGTCCGCCCTTGACCACGTTGAAGCCGAGCGAGCAGCGGCCGCCGGTCCCGGCGATCGCGTCGCCACCGGCGATCAGGGGCTTGAACTCCCCCTTGCTGCGTCTGAGTTCCACGACGGGGCCGAGCCTGTCGACGACCTCGCCGAGCTCGGCCCAGTCGGCGTCGGAGACGCGTCGGTCGGCGGTGACGACGACCCGGCCGGCGCGCGGGTCGGTCACCCAGGAGGTGCCGGGCACGGTCACCTCGTCCGCGAGGACGGCACGGGCGCTCTCCAGCTCGGCGAGGTTCCCGACCAGCGTCGAGGCGAGGCTTCCGGCCGCCGCGGCCGGCGGGATCCCGGGCGTGGGCGCCTCGGCCGACTCGCCGGCGTTCGCATTCTGGAAGGTGAGCCCCGCGACGAGCAGCGCGGCGACACCCGCGCCCGCCACGGCCGCACGGCGTCCGGGTGTGCGTCGATACTCCAACTCATGTCCTCCTGCGGGGAGGCCGGCCCGACGGGCGATGGGGACCCGGCAGGCCGGAAGGCCGGTTGACGAGCGTCAACTCTTCCGAGTCGCCCAGGGAGCACACAAGGTCGACTTCAGGGTGCGCGCATGGCGGCTCTCGCACGCCCCCTCGCGCCGACACGCCTCACCACCCCGGCCGATTCGCCCTGCGAACAATGGACGTGGGTGACACATCGTCAATCGACGGGATCTACTCCTGACTTGAATTCGCCGCTTCGGGATCCGTGGTCAAGTCGGCTTCTGCCGGGTGAGGTTGCTCCAGCGCCGGCTGCGGGACCACCGGAGCCGACGGCGGGATCGGCTGCGGCTGCGGGACCGAGTGCGGCTGCGGGGCCGGCTGCTGGGCCCTCTCCAGGAAGCGCAGCAGCTCCACCGGGAAGGGCAGGACGAGCGTGGAGTTCTTCTCGGCGGCCACCGCCACCACCGTCTCCAACAGCCGCAGTTGCAACGCGGCAGGCGTGTCCGCCATCTGCTGCGCGGCCTCGGCGAGCTTCTTCGACGCCTGGAGCTCGGCATCGGCGTTGATGACCCGGGCCCGCCGCTCCCGGTCGGCCTCGGCCTGGCGGGCCATGGAACGCTTCATGGTCTCGGGCAGGGACACGTCCTTGATCTCGACCCGGTCGATGGAGACGCCCCACTCCACGGCCGGGCTGTCGATCATCAGCTCAAGACCCTGGTTGAGCTTCTCCCGGTTGGACAGCAGGTCGTCCAGCTCGCTCTTGCCGATGATGGACCGCAGCGAGGTCTGCGCCATCTGCGCGACCGCGAACCGGTAGTCCTCGACCCGTACGACGGCCTCGGCCGGGCCGATCACCTTGAAGTAGACGACGGCGTCCACGCGCACGGACACGTTGTCCCGGGTGATGCCCTCCTGGCCCGGCACCGGCATCGTGACGATCTGCATGTTGACCTTGCGGAGCTTGTCCACGAACGGCACGATCATCGTGAATCCGGGTCCGCGCACCTCGGGCAGGAGCCTGCCGAGCCGGAACACCACGCCCCGTTCGTACTGCTTGACGACCCGCGCCGCCGTCATCATGTACACCGCTCCGGCGGACACGAGCACCGCTCCCGCCGCCACCAGCTCCTCGACCATCACGACCCCCCGGGGTCCGACGTGGGTGCCGCCCGGGCCGGTACCGCCCGCGGCATTCGCCACGTCCGACGGTAACGCCGACGCCCGGACAAGGGCGAGCCCCCGCACGCCGGTTGCGTGCGGGGGCTCGCCGGGCCCGCTGTCCGCGGACCGGACGGAACGTCAGCCGACGCTCACGCCGTAGTAGTTCAGCGCCTCGACGACCGGCTGGAAGAAGGTCGTGCCGCCGGAGGTGCAGTTGCCGCTGCCGCCCGAGGTCAGACCGTAGGCCACGGAGCCCGAGTAGAGCGGGCCGCCGCTGTCACCGCCCTCGGCGCAGACCGTGGTCTGGATCATCTGGTACACGACGTCACCACTGCCGTAGTTGACCGTGGCGTTCAGCGCGGTGACGCGGCCGCTGTGCGTACCGGTGGTGGAGCCACGACGGTAGACGGTCGTGCCCACGCTCGGCGTGGCCGCGCTGCTGATGGTCTGGCTGCCGACGGCGCTCGGGTGCGAGGCCGAGCCGGTGTAGCGCACCAGCGCGAAGTCGTTGGTCGGGAAGCTGTAGCTCACGTTCGAGCCCAGCACGGTGCTCTGACCGGAGTTGGAGTACCAGGTGGAGGCGACCTCGCCGCAGTGGCCCGCGGTCAGGAAGTAGTAGGTGCTCCCGCTGTGCACGTTGAAGCCGAGCGAACAACGGTAGCCGCCACCGTAGATGGCGTCGCCACCGGTGATCAGCCGCTTGAACTGGCCCGGGGTGTGCTTGATGGTGAGGGCGCCGGCGTTGCCGCCCGCGTCCGCCTTGATCTGTGCGATCTCGGCGGCGGAGACCGTGTCGTCGACGGTGACGACCACACGGTTCGTCTTGGCGTCGACCGCCCAGGCGGTGCCCGCGATGTCGGACCTGAGCACGGACTGGTTGACGCTGCCGAGCTGGTTCGCGCTGAACGTCTGGACGTCGGTCGCGCTCGCGGTGGGGACAGCGAACGCGGCTGCGGCCACGAGTCCGGTCGCCACGGCGATCAGCCGGGTCCGTCTCGCGATGCCGCTTCCAAGGGTGGTGCGCTTGATCCTCACTTTTCGTTCCCTCCCAGGGGAATTCGGGGGCCCGCGTGGGGTCGAGGCCCGTGAGGCGCAGCCAGGGGCGGCCGCCCGGATTTCGAACGTGCCGTGTCCCTGACAAGCGCTGTGGGGGAGTATTCGGCCGCACGGCCGACGCGCGCAAGGGCGCCTTTCGGCCGTGCAGTCTTCAACTTAAGTACGTCCTGGGACAGTTGCCCACACCGTCAGGCCGAGTTCCGCTCCCCCGCCGCGATCACGACGCGCACCTCCCGCACCGGGCCGCCCGGCCGGCTCAGAGCCCGCAGTCGCAGCACTCACAGCACTCACAGACGTCACAACAGCCGCTGCAGTCGCCGCAGTCACCACAGCTGCCGCAACACCCCTCGCGCCGCTTGCCCGACCAGGGCCCCTCGTAGCTGTCGGCGCAGCACACCTTGCAGGTGCAGCAGAGCCCGATGGCGACCGCGCACCCGGCCCAGAAGCCCCGCTTGCCGGGGTTCGGCGGCAGCCCGCCGAAGGGGTCGCCCCCACCGGGACTCGCATAGGGGTTCCCCGGCCCCGGCGCCGCCTTGCCCTGCCCGGGCCCCTGCCCCGGCCCCTGTGGCGCGAAAGCGCCGTCCGGTGCGTGCCCGCAGGCCTCCGTCCCGAACGCCCGGTCCACCGACCGCCGCAACTCGTGCGCGAGGAGCAGATGGGCCAGCCGGCCGTCCGTGAACTCCACCTCGCGCAGGGCGAGCCGGATGCCGTGCAGCGCGTCGTCGGCGAGCCGCCGGGCCTCGCCGAGCGGGGTGCCGGTCGCAGTGAGCGGGTTCCAGGCCCCCGCCGCGGCGTCGGCCTCCCGGTCCTCGACGGCGTCCAGCAGATGTGCGAGCCGCCCGAACAGCCGTCCGGCCTCGGCGAGCGGGACGGCGTTGCCCGGCCGTCCGGCCAGCACCGCGGTGTGCGCGAAGGCCGCCGCGGTGGCGGTCTCGGTGGGTTCGGTGACCGTCAGGATCGGCGTCCCCGGCCCGGCGAGGGTCTCCAGGCCGGTCTGCCGGTCCACCGCCTCGACGAGCACGGCGGTGTCGAACCCGACGGCACTCCCGCCGCGCGCACCCGCCCGCTCCCAGCTCCGGGCCACCCGGCGGGCGGCCAGCGCCACCGGTCTGCGGGCCAGCAGTCCGTCCCCGTCGGCGACATGGTCGTGCACCTTGGCCGAGGCGAGCACCAGCGAGACGGCGGCGGCGAGCCGGGCGCCCTCGCCGTTCGCGACGGACGCGGTGCGCATACCGCGCAGTGGGCAGGGGCCCGCCGTACGCCGGCCGCCGTCCTCGGCCGCCGGGCGCTGAGCCTCCGTCAAAACCGATATGAGCAGCCCGTCATAATTCGTCACGATCCGCGCGAACTGTCCGTGATCGGCGCGAAGGGCGAGGCAGAGCCCGCACAGATGCGCCATCCACTGGGCGCGCAGCCCCTCACCCAGACGGTGGCTGCACGGCCTTACGATTCCGAACACGACGACCCCCCGTGGTCCGTACGGTGTCGAGCAGCCGCATCGTATCGGCTGCCGTATCGGCCCTCCGTTCACCCGTACGCACCGCTCGTCACCCGTCCGCCGCGAAGAATCATATTTCACTCATAGTCAGCAGCCGCATACAGCAGGACCCTTGGGGAACGCGGGCTCTCGACGGATCGACTGTGCACCAGTACCGTCACAAACCCCCCGTGCGGCGTCTATCCACTTGGCGCGACATCCGCATCATGGACGACCATAGAGGTGCGGATAGCAAGAAGGACCGCTGTGAGAGGAGGCGTCCATGGGATCGGTGCGCAAGGCGAGTGCCTGGCTTGGCCTCGTCGACGACAACGATGACGAGCGTTACTACGACGACGACTACTCCGAGGGGACCGACTCCGGGGACGCCTGGGTCACCGACCCGCGGGTCAAGGTGGCCACGGACACGGCCGAGGAGAAGGGCCGCCGGATCGGCACGGTCACCCCGGACAGCTTCCGGGACGCCCGCGCCATCGGCGAGATGTTCCGGGACGGCGTCCCGGTCATCATGAACCTCACCGCCATGGAGGCCGCCGACGCCAAGCGCGTCGTCGACTTCGCGGCCGGACTGATCTTCGGACTGCGCGGCTCGATCGAGCGTGTGTCCACCCGCGTGTTCCTGTTGACCCCCGCCGACACCGAGATCGTCAGCGGGGAACCGGCCGCACGCCGTTCCGACGGCTTCTTCAACCAGAGCTGAGGCAGGGCCGGTCACCGGCCCTGCCCCGGCGGGGGCCCACCGGCCCTGCCCGGCCGGGTCTCACCGGAAGGCGTCGAGCCCGGTGAGCGCCTTGCCCAGCACGAGCTGGTGCATCTCGACGGTGCCTTCGTACGTCAGCACCGACTCGAGGTTGGTCGCGTGCCGCATCACCGGATACTCCAGGGAGATCCCGTTGGCACCGAGGATCGTCCGCGCCGTACGGCAGATCTCGATGGCCTCCCGTACGTTGTTCAGCTTGCCGAAACTGACCTGCTCGGGACGCAGGCGGCCGGCATCCATACGCCGCCCGAGGTGATGGGCGAGCAGAATCCCCTTGTGCAGCTCGACCGCCATGTCGGCGAGCTTGGCCTGGGTGAGCTGGAACCCCCCGATGGGCCGCCCGAACTGCTCCCGCGTCCGCGCGTAGGAGACGGCGGCCTCGAACGAGGCGCGCGCCGCGCCCATCGCGCCCCAGACGATGCCGTAGCGGGCGTGGGAGAGACAGCTGAGGGGGCCGCGCAGCCCGACGGCCTCCGGGAGGACGGCGTCGGCCGGCAGTCGTACGTCGTCGAGCACGAGCTCGCTGGTGACGGAGGCACGCAGGGACCACTTGTGCTTGATCTCCGGGGCGGAGAACCCCGCGCTGCCGGTGGGCACGGCGAAGCCCCGGATCCCGTCCTCGGTCTGCGCCCACACGACCGCGACCCCGGCCACCGACCCGTTGGTGATCCACATCTTGCGGCCGTTGAGCACCCAGTCGGAGCCGTCGCGCTTGGCGTGGGTACGCATGGCTGCCGGGTCGGAGCCGATGTCGGGCTCGGTGAGCCCGAAGCATCCGATGACCTCGCCCGCGGCCATGGCGGGCAGCCAGCGCTGCCGCTGCTCCTCGCTGCCGAACCGGTGGATCGCGTACATGGCCAGCGACCCCTGTACGGAGACGAGGGAGCGGATGCCGGAGTCGGCGGCCTCCAGCTCCAGGCAGGCGAGCCCGTACTGCACGGCGGTGGCACCCGCGCAGCCGTATCCGTCGAGCGACATGCCGAGTGCGCCGATCCCGCCGAGCTCACGCGCGAGCTCCCGGATGCCGGGCAACTCCCCCCGCTCGTACCAGTCGGCGACGTACGGCAGCACACGGTCGGCGGCCCAGCTGCGCACGGTGTTCCGGACGGCCAGGTCCTCGGGGTCGAGCAGGTCGTCGATGCCGAGCGGGTCGGTCGGGTCGAACGGGGGCAGCTTCGGGGACACGGACACGGAACACCCTCCGGCAACTCAAAACTAGCGCCGCTAGTTACGGCTCGACCGCGGCCGACGTTACGACGCCCTGTGCCCCACGTCCAGCCTGACGCGGTGTGCCCCGCCTCCGGCACGGCGGTCCGCCCCGGCGCCCACCGCCCGGCGGCGGACCCGCGCGGTCGCCGCCCTCCCGGGCGACAGGACGCTCACGCCGAGACGCGTGACTGCGCGGCCTCCTCCGCCGGGACCGGGAGCCGGACCTCCGTGGCCTGCTCCGCGGGGACAGCGGGGACGGCGGGGACACGGGGCTGGGCGACCTCCCGCGGCGCCGGTACCGCGAGCGCCTGCGCGTCCTCCTCGCACTGCATGACCCTGGGCAGCCGCAGCGCCATCACGGCGCCCAGCAGCAGCAGGCCCGCGCTCACCAGCAGCGTCACATGCAGCCCGTGCACGAAACTGTCCCGGGCGGCCCGGCGCAGGGCGGCACCCGCCGGACCCCCGAGCCGTCCGGCCACGTCGTAGGCCTCGCCCAGGGAGTGCCCCGCCGCGGCCGACGCAGCCGCCGGGACACCCGGCACGGACGTGAGGCCGGGCGCGTACGCCGCGTTCATCACCGTGCCCAGCAGGGCGATCCCGATCCCGGCACCGAGCTGGTACGACGTCTCGCCGATCGCCGAGGCCCCGCCGGACTGCGCGGACGGCGCCTCGCTCAGCATGGACTCGTACGCCCCGAACAGCGTGGTCTCCAGCCCGAAGCCGAGCAGCACGAACCCGGCCAGCAGCAGCCCCGGGTTGTCCGAACCGCCCATCGCGGTCAGGGTCACCACCGCGGCCGCGGTGAGGCAGAACCCGGCGCACACCATCCGCCGCGGCCCGAAGCGCCGCAGCAGCCGCGCCCCGGCCAGTCCGGCGGCCATCGCCGCGACGGTCAGCGGCAGCAGCCGCAGCCCCGTGCGCAGCGGCGAGAGTCCCAGCACCAGCTGGAGGTACTGCGCGGCGATCAGCTCCAGGCCGACCAGCGCCAGCATCGCCAGCACGATGCACCCCACCGAGATGCTGAACGCCGGCCGGGCGAACATCCGCAGGTCCACCAGGGGATGCGGGCGGCGCCGCTGACGCCGTACGAACAAGGTGATCAGCACCGCGCCCAGCACGAGCGGCAGCACGGTGAACACGTCCGCCGCCGGTTCGCCGGCGCCGAGCCGCTTGACGCCCAGCACCACGCCGAACAGTCCGGCCGCGGCCATCAGCGCGCCGACGACGTCCCAGGGCCCCTCGCCGTTCCCGGTGGACTCGGGCAGCAGCAGCCGGCCGACCGGCAGGCTCACCAGCATCAGCGGGATGTTGACCAGGAAGACCGAGCCCCACCAGAAGTGCTCCAGCAGGAATCCGCCGAGCAGCGGCCCGACCGCCGCACCGACCGCGGCGACCGCGCTCCAGATGCCGATCGCCATCGCGCGCTCGCGCCGGTCGGGGAAGACCTGCCGCAGGATCGAGAGGGTCGCGGGCATGATCATCGCGCCGCCGACGCCCAGCAGAGCCCGCGCGACGATCAGTGTCTGCGCGTCCTGGGCCAGTGCGGCCAGGCCGGAGGCGACACCGAACAGCGCGTACCCGAGCAGAAGGATCCTCCGGCGGCCCACCCTGTCGCCCAGGGTGCCGAAGAGGATCAGCAGCGAGGCGCAGACGAGCGGGTAGGTGTCGACGATCCACAGCAGCTGCATCGCGTCCGGCCGGAGGTCCTCGGTGACGGCCGGCACCGCGACGTGCAGCACGGTCGCGTCGACGGCGACGAGGAGCAGGCTGACGCACAGGACGACGAGCACGACCCAGCGGTTGGCACCGGCCCCGGCCGCCCGGCGGCGCAGCGCGGCGGCCGTGGTCGTCCCGGCCATGTAGTACCTCCCAGAAGATCCCTCGGTGTGCGGCGGGCTCACAGGGTCGGGGACTTCCCCATGACTCGGCCGGAGAGGAGCGGTGGTCTCCGGCCCGCGCAGTTGGCACGCGAGTGGCTCGTCAGCGTACGCGAGTTCGTTCCCGCGCCCAGTGGCGGACCTCTCACACCCGTCGGGGAACCCGTGTGGCGTAGGCCACTGCCCCCGTCGCCCGCGCGCCCGGTCGGGCCGTGCGGTCGCGGACGCGGTCGATAATCGGACCCGTGACCCATCCAGCGACGCGTACGGCGTCCCCGCCCGCCGCCGCCCTGCGCCGGGCGGCTCCGGCTCTCCTGGGGTACGCGGCCGTGCGCGCCCTGGGCCTGCTCGCGCTGGCCCTGTTCGCCCAGGCGCGGGGCAAGAGCGCGTACACCCTGCTGACCGGGCGCTGGGACTCGCTCTGGTACACGAGGGTCGCGGAGCTGGGATACGGCTACGAGGTGCGCCTGCCGAACGGCGACGTCCACTCCAATCTGGCCTTCTTCCCGTTGCTGCCCTGGCTGGAGCGGCTGCTGCACGCGCTCACCCCGCTGTCGTACGCCGGTGCCGGACTGGCCGTCTCCCTGCTCGCCTCGCTCGCCGCGGCCTGGGGGATCTTCGCGGTGGCGGACCTGGTGTACGGGCGCCGGGCCGGTGTGTGCGCCGTGCTGCTGTGGGCCGTGCTGCCGGTGGGCATCGTGCAGTCGATGGCGTACAGCGAGTCGCTGTTCACCGCGCTCGCCGCCTGGTCCCTGTACGCGGTGCTGAGCGGCCGCTGGCTGACCGCCGGGCTGCTGGCCGCGCTGGCCGGGCTGACCCGGCCGGTCGGGCTCGCCGTGGTCGCCGCGGTGTGGACGGCGGCCATCGCCTCGTTCGGGCGAACAGGGAGCGAAACGCACCCAGGGGGCGCACATACAGAGGAGCGCGCCCCGTCCCGCACGCGTCGCGCCCTCGCCATGCTCATCGCACCCCTCGGTGCCGCCGGGTACGTGCTCTGGGTCGGCCGGCACACCGGCCGGGGCCCGCTCGGCTACCTCGACGTGCAGGCCGGCTGGCGCAACGGCTTCGACGGCGGCTACGCCTTCGCCCGCTTCGTCGCCGACAAGTTCACGTCATTTCCGTCGGCCCTGGCCGGCGCCGGGCTGGCCATCGGGGTCGGCCTGGTGATCTGGCTCTACGTCGTCGGGGTACGGCAGCGCCAGCCGCTGCCGCTGCTGGTGTACACGGGTGTCGTCACCGCGCTCGCGCTGTGCGCGTCGAGCTACTTCGGCTCGAAGCCGCGCCTGCTGCTGCCCGCGTTCCCGCTGCTGCTGCCGCTCGCCCTGGCCCTGGCCCGGCTGCGCACGTCCAGGTCCGCGCTGGTGACAGGCGGTGTCGCGGTGCTGTCGGCCGTGTACGGAGCGTTCTGGCTGAACGGCTCCGGTCCGCCGTGACCGGCCCCGGCCGACCGGTGAGCGTCCGGAGAATTCCACCCCAGGATTCGGTGAACGAATTCATAAGTGACATAAAACAGCGCCTTAGAATGATCAAAGGAATTGCAGGGACCGACATCCCGGCATTGACGATTCAGAGGAAATAAAGTCTCGCCTGAGAGGAATCCCACATCACATCGTCATCACAAACACGCTGAATCGACCGGGAACTGAGCTCACTCGCTGTAACGTCGATTGGGTGCGTACCGAACGAAAGCTCACCCGTCTGGATCGGGTGTTCGCGAGGCTGGACCGTGAGCCGGAACGACCGGCTCACATCGATGTGCCGAAGATGAGCCGGCACAGGATCGTGCTGCTCAGCGCGACCCTTGCCTTCTACCTGGCGATCGTGTGGGCCGTGGTGATCACCTCATGGCTGGTCCGGCTCGACTGGCAGGTCATGTTCTTCCGGCCGTACCAGCAGTGGCCGCAGATCCACGCCTTCCTCGACTACTACGTGGTCCTCGGCCAGCGCGGCCCGACGGCCGTGATGGTCGCGGCCTGGCTGGGCTGGCGCTCCTGGCGGCAGCACACGCTGCGCCCGCTGCTGAGCCTGGGCGCCTCGCTGCTGCTGCTGAACATCACGGTCGGTGCCGCCAAGCTGGGCATGGGCCGGCTCGGCCCGCACTACGCGATCACCATAGGCTCGAACGAGATGGGTCTGGGCGGCGATATATTCCCCAGCGGCCACACCGCCAACGCGGTGGTGACCTGGGGGATTCTGGCGTATCTGGCCTCCACGCCGAGAGCTCGCCGCTGGCTGTCCGCACTCTCCGCGGTGACCTCGCTCGGAGTCGGTCTGACCACCGTCTACCTCGGCACGCACTGGCTGAGCGATGTGGTCCTCGGCTGGGCCGCGGGCCTGCTGATCCTGCTGGCCCTGCCGTGGTTCGAGCCGCTGGTGGCCCGCGCCGAGACCGTGCTGTTCGACCTGCGCGACCGGCTGCGGGACCGTCTGCGCGACCGGCGCTCCGGTACGACGACCGCGCCGGTGCCCGCACCCGCGTCCCCGGTCGGCGCTCCGGTGCTGCTCAAGCCCCGTACCGCGGCTCAGGGCGAGGCCGCGGCGGCCCGCGAGGCGACCGTCCCGGTGCGCCCGCAGCGGACCCCCGTCCATCTGGCCCCGGGACCGCACACCGCCCGCTCGGAGCGCACCCCGGCCGCCCCGGCGGGCAGCCGCCGGCCGCCGTCGCACCCGGACCGCCTGCCCCGGGGCACGGCCGCCTCGACGGCCCGCCCGCTGGCCGGCGGCTGACCTCCGCGCACGGCGGGGCCGCCGGTACGCACCACCCGGCCCCGCGACGGTGAAGGCCCGGCTCCTGGACCACAGGAGCCGGGCCTTCGCCGTCGCCGCGCGCGTCAGCCCTTCCAGACCCGCGTCACCGTGCCGTCCCGCACCTCGAAGTTCAGCCGGCCCACCCGGTACTCCATGGTGATGACCGTGCCCGGCGGCAGCGAACGCACCGCCGTCCAGCCGCGCTCCCGCGCGAGCCGCTCGGCACGCCGGGCCTCCAGGCCCACATACGTCTCCGGACTGTCCTGGGGCTCCGCCGGCGGAGTGGGATTCGCTGACATGCCGCCACGCTAGGCCGTCGGCGGCTTCCCCGGAAGGCGGGACTGCGCCGTGGATCACTCCGGTCACACTTCTGTCACAGGATCACGACATGCGTTTCGATCGAACTGCGTCACACGATCGGGCGGTTGCATAGCCCTTACGCAGGTATTCGAACGTAATTACCGCGTGTCTGTCCTGCCCCAAGAAATGGCCGACGGAAAATACCCGGGGAACCGCTCCGGAGTGACCCTCCCCGGCGATTTCGCACGGGGGCGCGGCAGCTGACGCCACATAGGAAATTCACGGCTTCGCCACACGCCCCCCTTACGGCCCCGGCCGGGAGCAGGGCGGCGCGAGCGTCATGGCGCGGGCCCGTGAGCCCGTGGGCACAGGTGCGGCACGGGCGCCGGGGGACCCGGGACGCGACGAGCGAAGGGGCGAGCGAGCGATGGGGACGGAGACCGTCGGGACCGCGGCGCGACCCGACCACACGCCCCGGCCGGGCCGCGTGGTCGTCGACTGGCTGACCACCACCGACCACAAGAAGATCGGCCATCTCTACCTGATCACGTCGTTCGGGTTCTTCCTGGCCGCCGGGGTCATGGCGCTGCTGATGCGGGCCGAGCTCGCCCGGCCGGGACTCCAGATCGTCGACAACAACCAGTACAACCAGCTGTTCACGATGCACGGCACGATCATGCTGCTGCTCTTCGCGACGCCGAGCTTCGCGGGCTTCGCCAACGAGCTGATGCCGTTGCAGATCGGCGCCCCCGACGTCGCCTTCCCCCGGCTGAACATACTGTCGTACTGGCTGTTCCTGTTCGGCGGTCTGATCGTGCTCGGCTCGCTGACGGTGCACGGCGGTCCGGCCACGTTCGGCTGGTTCGCCTATGCCCCGCTCAACGACGCGCGGCACTCGCCCGGGGCCGGTCCCGACCTGTGGATCATGGGGCTGGCGCTGGCCGGCTTCGGGACGATCCTCGGCGCGGTCAACTTCGTGACCACCATCATCGGGATGCGCGCCCCCGGCATGACGATGTTCCGGATGTCGATCTTCACCTGGAACACGCTGTTCACGTCGATCCTGATCCTCATGGCGTTCCCGGTACTGGCGGCCACGCTGCTGGTGCTGGAGGCGGACCGGCGCCTCGGCGCCCGGGTGTTCGACGCGGCCAACGGCGGCGCGCTGCTGTGGCAGCACCTGTTCTGGTTCTTCGGGCACCCCGAGGTGTACATCATCGCGCTGCCGTTCTTCGGGATCATCACGGAGATCCTCCCGGTCTTCAGCCGCAAGCCGGTCTTCGGCTATCTGACGCTGGTCGGCGCGACGATGGCGATCACCGGTCTGTCGGTGGTGGTGTGGGCGCACCACATGTTCGCGACCGGCGCGGTGCTGCTGCCGTTCTTCTCGTTCATGTCGTTCCTGATCGCGGTGCCGACGGGCGTGAAGTTCTTCAACTGGACCGGGACGATGCTCAACGGCTCGCTGTCCTTCGAGACCCCGATGCTGTGGGCGACGGGCTTCCTGGTGACGTTCCTGCTCGGCGGTCTCACCGGGGTGATCCTGGCGTCGCCGCCGATGGACTTCCAGGTCACCGACTCGTACTTCGTCGTCGCGCACTTCCACTACGTCGTCTTCGGCACGGTCACCTTCGCGATCTTCGCCGGGTTCTACTTCTGGTGGCCCAAGTTCACCGGGAAGATGCTCGACGAGCGGCTCGGGAAGATCCACTTCTGGACGCTGTTCGTGGGCTTCCACACCACGTTCCTGGTCCAGCACTGGCTGGGCGCGGAGGGCATGCCCCGCCGGTACGCCGACTATCTCGCCGCCGACGGCTTCACCGCCCTGAACACCGTCTCCAGCATCGGCGCGTTCCTGCTGGGCCTGTCCACACTGCCGTTCCTGCACAACGTCTGGAAGACCGCCCGGTACGGCGCGAAGGTCGAGGTCGACGACCCCTGGGGGTTCGGCCGCTCACTGGAGTGGGCGACCTCGTGCCCGCCGCCCCGGCACAACTTCACCGCACTGCCCCGGATCCGCTCGGAGTCCCCGGCGTTCGACCTGCACCATCCCGAGTACGCGGGCCGGGACCGCCGGCAAGGGCCAGCGCCGCGTCCAGCCGGTCCCGGGCCGTCCTGATCGCCTCGACGAGTTCGGCCGGCTCCAGCACCTCGAACGGCAGGCCCATCATCATGACGTGGACGACCATCACGTCCAGGCTCGTGGCGCCGGTGCGCAGGACGCAGGCGTCGTCGCCGTCGGCCTCCAGCGTCCCGGCCGAGGGCGAGACCCGCTCGGCCGCCTCGTGCAGCGGCACCAGCAGCCGGACGGCGGCGTGTGCGGCGTACGCGCGCGTGGAGACCCCCCGGGAGACATAGGCGGCGAGGTCCTCGGCGGGCGGCTCCCGGGGCGTGAAGCGCGGTCCGTGCGGCGGCCTGGGCGTCATGCGGTCGACGCGGAAGGTACGCCAGTCCTGCCGGTCGAGGTCCCAGGCGACCAGGTACCAGCGGCGTTCGGTGCACACCAGGCGGTGCGGCTCGACGCTGCGGCGGGTGGCCGAGCGGTCGTGCCCGAGATAGTCGAAGCGCAGCCGTTCGGTGTCCCGGCAGAGGTGGGCGAGTTCGGTGAGCACCCCCGGGTCCACGGCCGACGGCCGCGGCCCGCGCAGCATGGGCACGGTGAAGGCGTTCAGCGCGGCCACCCGGCGGCGCAGCCGGTGCGGCAGCACCTGCTCCAGCTTGGCGAGGGCGCGCACGGAGGTCTCGTCGATGCCCTCGATGCCCTGCCCGGCGGCCGTGCGCAGTCCGACGGCGACGGCCACCGCCTCCTCGTCGTCGAGGAGCAGCGGCGGCAGTTCGGCGCCGACGCCCAGTTGGTAGCCGCCGCCCGTGCCGGGGCTGGCGTTGACCGGGTAGCCGAGTTCACGCAGCCGGTCCACGTCCCGGCGCACGGTGCGCGCGGTGACGCCGAGCCGGTCGGCGAGTTCGGCCCCGGACCACTCGCGGTGGGCCTGCAGGAGCGAGAGCAGGCGCAGCAGTCGTGCGGAGGTCTCCAGCATGGTCGAAGTCTGGCGCACGGAACGACCGGCGGCCGCCCCGTGCACACGGCGCGGGCCGCCCGGCGCGTCCACGCGTCCACGCCTCCGCCCGGTCACCCGTCCACCCGGCCCGCGCGGGACCGGGTGGGGCGGGTGCCGGGCGGGCGGCTCAGAGGGCGAGGCGCTGGCCGGGCAGGATCACGTCGGGATCGTCGCCGATGACGGCCCTGTTGGCGGCGTAGATCCGCTGCCAGTCGGTGCCGTGCCGGGCCGCGATGCCGCTGAGCGTGTCACCGGGACGGACGGTGTAGTCGCCGCGCGAGGCGCCGCGGGCCGGGTGCTCCGTCGGACGGGCCGACGACTTCGACTGCTCCGACGTCTTCGAGGAGCCCGTCGGCTTCGAGGAGTGCGCGGACTTCGAGGAGTGCGCGGACTCGGACGTCGACGACGATGTCGACCTCTGCTTCGACGGGGCCGCCCCGTAGTTGCCCGCGGGGGCGCTGCCGGACGCTCCGGCGCGCGCCGCGCAGGTGGGCCAGGCGCCCCAGCCCTGGGCGCCCTGGACCTTGGTCGCCACGGCGATCTGCTGGGTCCTGGTGGCCCGGTCGGCGGTCGGGGCGTAGGCGCCGCCGCCGTACGCGCGCCAGGTGCCGGCGGAGAACTGGAGCCCTCCGTAGTAGCCGTTGCCGGTGTTGATGTGCCAGTTGCCGCCGCTCTCGCACCGGGCGATGCGGTCCCACACCCCGCCGTCCGCCGCCGCCGCGTTGCCGGCCGTGGCGAGCAGTCCGAGGGGGGCGAGCAGTGCCGCCCCGGCGAGGACCGCCGTCGTACGGGTCTTACGGGTGATGCTGCCGCTGGTATCGGCACATTCGGACATGTGAGTCCCTCTCGAACAACTCGGGGCCCCCCGAGCGGACCGCTCCGACCGCGTACGGACGCGGTCGGCACGCTCCGCCCGTCCGCCGGACGGTGGTGCTGCGCCCTGATGCGGCGCGGCCGGCGGACTTCCCGAGCGGTGCTCTGTGCACACGGCGGAGGAATGTAGGGAGCGGACCGCGGCCACATCAACCAACTCCCTGTCATGCCAGGCCAGTTAATGGTTACCGCGGGTATCGGCGAAATCCAGACACCCACTTAATTCATTGATTTCCGCATTTGTCGACCAGGCGCCGAAGCGATTTGTGACTCACTTCACCGAATGAACTTCCTTGACTTTCTCCGTTCTTGACGGTGAGTGTCCGATTCCGCACCTGACGTGACCCTGTGCGGTGGATGGTTCGATTCCGTTCGCCCGGGAGCGTGACCCCCGCCACAGATCACCCGTTGTCTTCTGCATGAGCCCGGGACCACCCCGGACCACGGGCCGGGAGCCACCCGGTCCCGCCACGCACCGCATCCCGAGGGAGCCACCGTGCCGCGCATGCTCGACGTCAGCGACGAGGTACGCGCCGAGATCGGCGACGAAGAAGCCGACCGGCTGCTCGCCGGAGAGAACGCCCCGGGCAGTTACGACTGCACGTCCTGCCGCACCCCGGGCGACTCCGAGCACGAGCGCACCAGCACCGTCCTGTTCATCGGGGACGAGACCGCCGTACTCGCCTTCGCCCACGCGGGCTGCCTGCCCTCGCAGGTCGTCCAGGTCACCGAGGAGCAGTTGCAGGGCGCCGTCCGTTCCATCGGCGGCACCTCGGGCGGCGCCCCGCAGCAGACCATGCCCGAGCAGGCCGTGCTCGGCGTGACCAGCGGGCTCGTCCTGATCGCCGGGGAGCTGCACCCCGCGCTCGTGGTGGAGCCGACCGCGCCCATCGTGCGGCCCGGCTCCACGGACATCGGCGACGACTTCCTGCCACTGCTGATCGAGCAGGGCTTCATGCCGCTCATCGAACTGGCCGAGGTGCCGCCCGTCCTGCACGGCTGGTCGGTGCTGCTCGCCGCGGGCCAGCTGCACGCCGTGCTCCAGCCGGGCGTGAACGGGGGCCAGCCGGTCGCCTGGTGGCAGGCGCACCAGCCGCTCCAGGTCACCGACAGCTGGCGGGCGGCGGCCAACAAGCACCAGCAGGTGCTCATGTACGCGGCGCCGGTCGGCTCGATCGGGCGCCAGCCCCGTGAGGACCTGCTGCGCGACGCGCTCGACAAGGCGGCGGCCAACGGCAAGCTGGTCGGCTCCGCGCTGCCGCTCGCGGGCATCTGAGCGCCCCGCTCCCCGGGCGGCCGGCCTGCTGACCGCCGTCCGGCCGCATCCCCTGGGCGGCGGGGTCGTTTGGACATACGTGCACGCATACGACGTTCCCCGCCGCCCGGCCTTCCAGCCGGTCCCGCCCGCAGGCTCCCCGCTCCGTCCGGGACGGGAGGTGCCCGCGCCGCGACCGGCTCAGGAACCTCATGGCGCTCCATCGGCCACCCCGATCTACGACGCGCTCTACGCCGAGTACGTCAAGTCCTTCCGCACCCTGCCCGGCGACCGCAGCGGCGAGGACGGCCTGGGCTTCACCGCCTTCGCGAGCATCCCGCACCGCACGGGCTCGCCCGGCGGTCATCGCGCGGGCACCTTCAGCAGCTCGTACAGCGCCTACAGCGCGGGGGCGAGCAGCGCGCGGGGCGGCAGCGGGCAGCCGTCCCCGTGGCAGCGCGTCGGACAGCTCGGGCAGCTCGGTCAGGGCAGGCAGGCGGCCCAGCCGGTCCAGGGCGGCACACAGCACGGCGCGGGCGCCCAGCACGGCACGGGCATGCGGCACGTCCCGGCGGCGCTGCCGCCCACACCGCGCAGCGGCCTCTGAACCCCGGGCCCGAACAGGGCCTCGGGGCCCGACAGGAGCTGCGGGCCCGACAGCGACCTCGGGTCCGGCAAGGCCTTCGGACGCCCCACGTACGCACACGAGGGCGGCCCCGGGTTCAACCCGGGGCCGCCCTCGTGTGCCGGATGCGTCCTACTTCCGCTTCGCGCCGCGCTTCTCACGCACCCGCACGGAGATGTGGATCGGGGTGCCCTCGAACCCGAACTCCTCGCGCAGCCGGCGCTCGATGAAGCGGCGGTAACCCGCCTCGATGAAGCCGGAGGCGAAGAGCACGAACCGCGGCGGCTTGGTGCCCGCCTGGGTGCCGAAGAGGATGCGGGGCTGCTTGCCGCCCCGGATCGGGTGCGGGTGGGCGGCGACCAGCTCGCCGAGGAAAGCGTTCAGCCGGCCGGTGGGGACCCGGGTCTCCCAGCCCGCCAGCGCCGTCTCGATGCCCGGGACCAGCTTCTCCATGTGGCGTCCGGTGCGCGCGGAGACATTGACCCGCGGCGCCCAGGCGACCTGGCCGAGCTCGGTCTCGATCTCCCGCTCCAGGTAGTAGCGGCGCTCCTCGTCGAGCGTGTCCCACTTGTTGAAGGCGAGGACGATCGCCCGGCCGGCTTCGACGGCCATGGTGACGATGCGCTGGTCCTGGATGGAGATGTTCTCGGACGCGTCGATCAGGATGACGGCGACCTCGGCCTTCTCGACGGCCGCGGCCGTACGCAGCGAGGCGTAGTAGTCGGCGCCCTGCTGGAGGTGGACGCGCTTGCGGATGCCCGCCGTGTCGACGAACTTCCAGGTGACACCGCCGAGTTCGATCAGCTCGTCGACCGGGTCGCGGGTGGTGCCCGCGAGTTCGTTGACGACGACGCGCTCCTCGCCCGCCACCTTGTTCAGCAGCGAGGACTTGCCGACGTTCGGGCGGCCGATGAGGGCGATCCGGCGGGGGCCGCCGACAGCGGACCCGAAGGTCTGCGCGGGCGCCTCGGGCAGCGCCTCCAGCACGGCGTCCAGCATGTCGCCGGTGCCACGGCCGTGCAGGGCCGAGACCGGGTGCGGCTCGCCGAGACCCAGCGACCACAGGTACGAGGCGTCGGCCTCGCCGCTCGGGCCGTCGACCTTGTTGGCGCACAGCACGACCGGCTTGCCGGCCTTGCGCAGCAGCCGTACGACCGCCTCGTCGGTGTCGGTCGCGCCGACCTTGGCGTCGACGACGAAGACGACGGCGTCGGCCGCCTCGATCGCGTACTCGGCCTGGGCGGCCACGGAGGCGTCGATCCCGAGGACGTCCTGCTCCCAGCCGCCGGTGTCGACGACCTTGAAGCGGCGGCCCGCCCACTCGGCCTCGTAGGTGACCCGGTCGCGGGTGACGCCGGGCTTGTCCTCGACCACGGCCTCGCGACGGCCGATGATGCGGTTCACCAGTGTCGACTTGCCGACATTGGGGCGGCCGACGACGGCGAGCACGGGCAGCGGACCGTGGCCCGCCTCCTCGATGGCTCCCTCGACCTCTTCCAGGTCGAAGCCCTCCACCGCGGCGAGCTCCATGAACTCCGCGTACTCGGCGTCGCCAAGTGCTCCGTGGTCGTGCTCCTCGCCCGAGCCCTCGGAGTGGATCTGGTCGTTCATGAAGTCCGTACCTCGTTCATCGTGGTGATCGGTGGACCACCCGTATCGGGTGATCCACTACTCAAGTGTCTCTTAGCGCCCGGTCAGGCGCCTGGCGTGGTCCAGGTGCGCCGCCAGGTGCTTCTGGATGCGTTCGGTCGCCTCGTCCAGCGCCTTGCGCGTGCGCCGCCCGCTTCCGTCGCCCGCCTCGAACGGGTCGCCGAAGACGACGTCGACCCGGGAGCGCAACGGAGGCAGCGCCTTCGTCAGCCGGCTGCTGCGCCCGGAGCTTCCCAGGACCGCGACGGGGACGATCGGCGCCCCGCTGCGGACCGCGAAGTAGGCGAGCCCGGCGCGCAGCGACGCGAAGTCGCCCTCGCCCCGCGTGCCCTCCGGGAAGATCCCGAGCACCCCGCCGGCCGCGAGGATGTCGAGGGCCTGGGTGATCGCGGTGCGGTCGGCGCTCTGGCGGTCGACCTTCACCTGCCCGATGCCGAGCAGGAACGGGTCGAGCGGGCCGACGAACGCCTCCTTCTTGATCAGGAAGTGCGTCGGCCGGGGTGCCACGCCCATGACCATCGGGCCGTCGATGTTGTGGGAGTGGTTGACCGCGAGGATCACCGGGCCGGCCGCGGGGACCTTCCAGGCGCCCAGGACACGCGGCTTCCACAGCCCGTACATCAGGCCGACGCCGATGCGTCTGCCGACCTCGGCGCCCTTGACGGAGGGGACGGGGCGGGTGTTCACCGCGCGGCCCGCTTCTCCTCGACGAGGCCGACGACACACGCGATGACCTGCGGGAGCGTGAGGTCGGAGGTGTCCACCTCGACCGCGTCGTCCGCCTTGGCGAGCGGAGAGGTCTTACGGCTGGAGTCGGCCGCGTCCCGCTTCAGCAGGGCCTCACGGGTCGCCTGCACGTCGGCGCCCTTGAGCTCGCCGCTGCGGCGGGCGGCACGCGCCTCCGCGGAGGCGGTGAGGAAGACCTTCAGGTCGGCGTCGGGCAGCACGGTGGTGCCGATGTCACGGCCCTCGACGACGATCCCGCCGGCCGCCGAGGCGGCCAGGGAGCGCTGGAGCTCGGTGATCCGGGCCCGCACCTCGGGCACCGCGCTGACCGCGCTGACCCTGGAGGTGACCTCCTGGGTGCGGATCGGTCCGGACACGTCGGTGCCGTCGACCGTGATCGTCGGGGCGGCCGGGTCGGTGCCGGAGACGATGTCGGGCTTGCCGGCCGCGTCGGCGATCGCGGCCGGGTCGGCGATGTCGATCCCGTTGTTCACCATCCACCAGGTGATCGCCCGGTACTGGGCGCCGGTGTCCAGGTAGCTCAGCCCGAGCTGCGCGGCCACGGCCTTGGACGTGCTCGACTTGCCCGTGCCGGAGGGGCCGTCGATGGCGACAATCACTGCCGGGACGCTTTCCACAGTGGGGACCTTCCTGGAACCGGGGTGGTGGACGGGCGCGAGGGCGCCCCGCACAAGGTTACTGGCTCCCCGGCGGCCGTTTCACTGCCGGATGGCCCAGCCCCGCTCGCGCAGCGCCGCCGTCAGGACGGGCGCCGACTTCGGCTCCACCATCAGCTGCACCAGACCGGCCTGCTGACCGGTCGCGTGCTCGATGCGCACGTCCTCGACGTTGATGCCGACCCGGCCCGCGTCGGCGAAGATACGGGCCAGCTGACCCGGCTGGTCGTCGATGAGGACCGCCACCGTCTCGTACACCCGCGGCGCGGACCCGTGCTTGCCGGGGACGCGGACCTGGCCGGCGTTGCCGCGGCGCAGCACGTCCTCGATGCCGGTGGCGCCCGCACGGCGCTTGTCCTCGTCGGAGGACTGCAGGGCGCGCAGCGCCCGGACCGTCTCGTCCAGGTCGGCGGAGACGTCCGCGAGGAGGTCGGCGACCGGCCCCGGGTTCGCGGAGAGGATGTCGATCCACATCCGCGGGTCGGACGCGGCGATCCTGGTCACATCGCGGATGCCGCCGCCGCACAGTCGTACGGCCGCCTCCTCGGCGTTCTCCAGGCGCGCGGCGACCATGCTGGACACCAGGTGCGGCATGTGGGAGACGAGGGCCACCGCGCGGTCGTGCGCGTCCGCGTCCATCACCACCGGCACCGCACGGCAGTGCGAGACCAGCTCCAGGGCGAGGTTGAGCACCTCGGTGTCGGTGTCCCGGGTCGGGGTGAGCACCCAGGGGCGGCCCTCGAAGAGGTCGCCCGTCGCGGCCAGCGGTCCGGACTTCTCCCGGCCGGACATGGGGTGGGTGCCGATGTACGAGGTCAGGTCGAGGCCGAGCGCCTCCAGCTCGCGGCGCGGGCCGCCCTTGACGCTGGCGACGTCCAGGTAGCCGCGGGCCACGCCCCGGCGCATGGCGTCGGCGAGCACCCCGGCCACGTGGGCCGGCGGGGCGGCGACGATCGCGAGGTCGACGGGGCCCGCGGGCGCCTCGTCCGTGCCGGCCCCGAGCGCGGCCGCCGTACGGGCCTGCTCCGGGTCGTGGTCGGCGAGGTGGACGACGACGCCCCGCTGGACGAGGGCGAGGGCGGCGGAGGTGCCGATGAGCCCGGTGCCGATGACGAGTGCGGTCCTCACTGGGCGATGTCCTTGCGCAGGGCGGCCGCGGCACCGAGGTAGACATGCGCGATGTCTGCCCGGGTCCGGTCGGACTCGACGTGGGCGAGCAGGCGGACCACCCGGGGCATGGCGCCCGCGATGTCCAGTTCCTGGGCGCAGATCAGCGGCACGTCCACGATGCCCAGCTTGCGGGCGGCGGCCGCCGGGAAGTCGCTGTGCAGGTCGGGCGTGGCCGTGAACCAGATGCTGATCAGGTCGTCCGTGCCCAGGCCGTTCCGTTCCAGGACCGCGCTGAGCAGGGCACCGACCTGCTCGCTCATGTGGTCGGCTTCGTCCCGCTCCAGCTGGACGGCCCCCCGGACCGCTCGTACCGCCACGGCGCTGCTCCTCGCTGATGTACTGATATGCCGATGTCGTGATGCATGTGATCTACGTGACGTACGTGACGTACGGATCACTGTCCCGTCCGTCCAGCCTAGTCAGACCGCGCGCGACGGGTGCGCGGCGCCCGTCCGCTGAGACGGCGGACGCGCTGGGCTGTCGGGCGTATGCGCCGTACGTTTTATTGCGTTCCACCCCTGAATGCTTCGTCCTGGGTGTTTTCGGTGCCAAGATGCTGCTGCTCCGTTCGGAGCGACCGACCGGCCCCGCCTTCCGGTTTCTCCCCCATCTTCGGAGTGACGACATGACCCACGGCCCGACGCGGCGCACGGTACTCGCGACGGGCGCGGCCGCCTGTGTCGCGGGGTGCAGCAAGTCCGGCGGGAACGGCAGTTCCGGCTCCGCCTCCGCCACCTCGCCCACGGCCTCGTCCACCGCTTCGGCCGCCAGTCCCGCCGCCAGTCCCGCCGCCACCTCCACCGCCACGTCGGCCGCCGGGTCGGCCGCCGCCGGCAAGGAACTGGCGAAGACCGCGGACATCCCGGTCGGCGGCGGCACGATCTTCGCGGCCGAGGAGGTCGTCGTCACCCAGCCGGAGAAGGGCGAGTTCAAGGCCTTCTCCAACATCTGCACCCACCGGCAGTGCCCGGTCGCCAACGTCTCCGACGGCACGATCAACTGCACCTGCCACGGCAGCAGGTTCCGCATCACGGACGGCTCGGTCGCGCACCCTCCGGCGCCCCAGCCGCTGCCCGAGAAGAAGATCACGGTCGAGGGCGACACCATCCGTCTGGTCTGACCCGGTCAGGCGTCCCAGAGCGCCCCGAGCTCCAGCAGCTCGTCCCGGTACTCGATCCGGTCCGCCCAGGCGGCGGGCCAGGCGTCGGCGCCCAGGTGGGCGCCCGCGAAGGCGCCGGTCAGACAGGCGATCGAGTCGGAGTCGCCGGAGCTGCACGCGGCCCGGCGCAGCGCGGTCACCGGTTCGTCGACGAAGAGCAGGAAGCACAGCAGCCCGGTCGCCAGCGCCTCCTCGGCGATCCAGCCCTCCCCGGTGGCCAGGCACGGATCGGTCTCGCGGGAACCGGCCCGCACCGCGTCCTGGAGCCGGTCCAGGACGCCCAGGCAGTCGTCCCAGCCGCGCGCGATGAAGTGCAGCGCGCTGGGGTCCTGGCCCCGGGTCCACAGGTCGCCGAGCCAGCGCTCGTGGTAGCGGGTGCGGTTGTCGAGGGCGTACGAGCGCAGCAGCCCCACGAGTCCGGTCGGCTCGGCTCCCCGGGCGAGCAGGTGTACCGCGTGCGCGGTGAGGTCGGAGGCGGCCAGCGCCGTCGGATGTCCGTGGGTGAGGGCGGACTGCAACTGGGCCGCACCGGCGCGCTGTTCGTCGTCGAGTCCGGGGGCCAGGCCGATCGGTGCGACGCGCATGTTGGCGCCGCAGCCCTTGGAGCCGATCTGGCTGGCGTCCTGCCAGGGCCGGTCGTCCTGGAGCAGGGCACACGCCGTCAGACACGTACGTCCCGGCGCCCGGTTGTTCTCCGGCGAGCGGTACCACTCCACGAACTCCTCGCGCACCGGCCGCGCCAGCCGCTTCGGCCCGAGCAGTCCCCGGTCCAGCGCGGTGCGCAGCCCCCGGCCGAGGGCGAGGGTCATCTGGGTGTCGTCGCTGACGATCGCCGGCCTGATCAGTTCCATCTCCCGCCAGGGTCCGCACTTGGCGAGGATCGACGGCACATCGTTGAACTCGGTCGGGAAGCCCAGCGCGTCGCCGAGGGCGAGGCCCAGCAGCGCTCCGGTGGCGGCGCGCTTGCGGACAGTGGTCGTGGTGGTCATGCGGGGCGTCCTTCCCGTGCGGTGCGCAGCAGCGGCGGATGGAGGGTGGTGGCGGTGCCGGGCCGGTACAGCGCGGCGGGTTTGCCGCGGCCGCCGGTCAGCCGGGCGCCGCCGGGGACGGGTTCGACGAGGCCGGGGGTGGCGAGCACCTTGCGCCGGAAGTTGGGCCGGTCCAGGACCGCGCCCCAGACGGCCTCGTAGACCTGCTGCAACTCGCCGAGGGTGAACTCGGGCGGGCAGAAGGCGGTGGCGAGGCTCGTGGACTCCAGCAGGGTGCCGACGCGGTCGTGGGCGTCGGCGAGGATCCGGTCGTGGTCGAAGGCGAGCGGCTCGGCACGGTCGTAGGGCAGCCAGCGGGCCTGAGCGGCGTCGCCGCCGCCGCGTGGTTCGGGCGCGTCGGGCAGCAGGGCGGCGAAGGCGACCGACACGACCCGCATCCGGGGGTCGCGGTCGGGTTCGCTGTAGGTGCGCAGCTGCTCCAGGTGCAGCCCGGAGACGTCCGACAGGCCGGTCTCCTCGGCGAGCTCTCGCCGGGCCGCCGTCTCCGCGGACTCCTCGGGCAGCACGAAGCCGCCGGGCAGCGCCCAGCGTCCGGCGTACGGCTCCTGCCCGCGTTCGACGAGCAGGACGTGCAGAACGCCGGAGCGCAGGGTGAGGACGGCGAGGTCGACGGTGACGGCGAAGGGTTCGAAGGCGTACTTGTCGTAGCCCTGCATCCACCCACCTCCTTAATAGTCATCACGACTATAAATAACCCGGGCGCCCGAACACAAGACCCGGGCACATGACCCGGACACAAGAGGGTGGGCGCAAGAAGGCGGGCACACGAAAGCGGCCGGTCCGGAGATCCGGAACCGGCCGCCTCGGTGATCGGGAGATCAGGAGCTCGGACGGACGACCTACAGGTCGACTTCCTGCATCAGCATGCCGACCTCGGTGTTGGACAGCCGCCGCAGCCAGCCGGACTTCTGGTCGCCCAGGGTGATCGGGCCGAAGGCGACGCGCACCAGCTTGTCGACCGGGAAGCCGGCCTCGGCGAGCATGCGGCGCACGATGTGCTTGCGGCCCTCGTGCAGGGTGACCTCGACGAGGTAGTTCTTGCCGGTCTGCTCGACCACCCGGAAGTGGTCCGCGCGCGCGTAACCGTCCTCCAGCTGGATGCCGTCCTTGAGCTGCTTGCCCAGGTCGCGCGGGATCGGGCCCACGATGTGCGCGAGGTAGACCTTCTTCACGCCGTACTTGGGGTGGGTCAGCCGGTGCGCCAGTTCACCGTGGTTGGTGAGCAGGATGACGCCCTCGGTCTCGGTGTCCAGACGGCCGACGTGGAAGAGCCGCGTCTCGCGGTTGGTCACGTAGTCGCCGAGGCACTGCCGGCCCTCGTTGTCCTCCATGGTCGAGACGACACCGGCGGGCTTGTTCAGCGAGAAGAACTGGTACGACTGGGTCGCCACCGTCAGGCCGTCGACCTTGACCTCGTCCTTCTCCGGGTCGACCCGCTTGCCCTGCTCCAGCACGATCTCGCCGTTGACCTCGACGCGCGACTGCTCGATCAGCTCCTCGCAGGCCCGCCGGGAGCCGTAACCGGCGCGCGCGAGCACCTTCTGGAGGCGCTCGCCCTCCTGCTCGGCGCCCGGGAAGGTCTTGGGCAGCTTGACGTCCTTCTTGCCGGCGTACCGCTCCCGGTTGCGCTCCTCCGCGCGAGCGTCGTACTCCCGGGAGGTGGCGGGCGCCCAGCGCCCCCGTCCGGTGCCCGCGGACTGCTTCGGTCCGCCCTTGGCCCCGCCGCGCGCCGAGGCGCCGCGTCCGGCCTTGGGACCGTCCTTCGTCGCGCCGGGGCCCACGTCGTAGCGGCGCTCCTCGGGGCGGGGCTTGCTCGGCCGACCGCCCTGCTTGTCGTCGCGGTAGTTGCCGGCGCCACGGTTGCCGCCCCGGCCACCGCTGCTCCCGCCCCGGCCACCGCTGCTCCCGCCGCGGCCGCCGCTGTTGCCACCACGGCTCCCGCCGTTGTTTCCGCTGCTGTTCCTGCCGCTGCTGCTTCGCATCAAAGTTCCGTCTTGTCGTCTGCGTCCTCGGAATCCGGAGCGTCCGGATCGAACGACGGGACCCCTTCCAGCGTCTCGGCCTCGATCGCCGCCGCCTCCGGGAGGAAGGGCGCGAGTTCCGGGAGCTCGTCCAGGCCACGCAGGCCCATCCGCTCCAGGAAGTAGTTCGTCGTCACGTACAGGATCGCACCTGTTTCGGGTTCCGCGCCCGCCTCCTCCACGAGACCGCGCTGCAGCAGGGTCCGCATGACCCCGTCACAGTTCACTCCGCGGACCGCGGAGACCCTGCTGCGGCTGACCGGCTGGCGGTAGGCGACCACGGCGAGGGTCTCCAGCGCCGCCTGGGTGAGCCGGGCCTGCTGGCCGTCCAGGACGAAGCCCTCCACGGCCGCCGCGTACTCGGGCCGGGTGTAGAAACGCCAGCCGCCCGCGATCAGCCGCAGCTCGAAGCCGCGCCCCTGCACGGTGTACTCGTCGGCCAGCTCCCGCAGCGCGTCCCCGATCCGCCGCTTGGGCCGCTGGAGGATCTTCGCGAGGTGTTCCTCGGTCGCGGGCTCGTCCACGACCATCAGCACGGCCTCCAGGGCCGGCTTGAGATCGAGGTCGGCCACGGTGCCGGAACCGGCCGGGATGTCGGTGTTCTCCTCGCTCACGCCTTCTTCTCCTCGTTCGGCGCCTCGGGCGGCCGGTCGAACTCGTCGGTGACCTGTGGGACCTCTCCCCCGTCGCCGCCGGTCCAGCGCACCAGCAGATCGCCGAGGGCGTCCTCCTGCTCCAGGGCGACCGCCTTCTCCCGGTACAGCTCCAGCAGCGCCAGGAACCTCGCCACCACGGTGAGGGTGTCGTCGGTGTCCTCGACGAGGGTGCGGAAGCTGGCCTCGCCGAACTCCCGCAGCCGCGCGATCACGATGCCCGCCTGCTCCTGCACGCTGACCAGCGGCGCGTGGATGTGGTCGACGTAGACCTGCGGTTTGGGTCTGGGCTGCATCGCCTTGACGGCGAGCCGGGCGAACCCCTCCGGGCCGATGCTGATCACGACCTCGGGCAACAGCTCGGCGTGGTGGGGTTCGAGGCCGACGGTACGGGGCAGGCGGCGGGACTCCTGCGCCAGCCGGTGCTGGAAGATGTCGGCGATCTGCTTGTACGCCCGGTACTGGAGCAGCCGGGCGAACAGCAGGTCGCGGGCCTCCAGCAGGGCCAGGTCGGCCTCGTCCTCGACCTCGGCCGCGGGCAGCAGCCGGGCCGCCTTCAGGTCGAGCAGGGTGGCGGCCACGACCAGGAACTCGGTCGTCTGGTCCAGGTCCCAGTCCGGCCCCATCGCCCGGATGTGGGCCATGAACTCGTCGGTCACCTTCGACAGGGCCACTTCGGTGACGTCGAGCTTGTGCTTGGAGATCAGCTGGAGGAGCAGGTCGAACGGGCCCTCGAAGTTCGCCAGCCGGACCTTGAACACCCCGTCCGGGGACTCCTGGACCTCGCCGGACCGCGCCCGGACCGCCGACCCGGCCGCGGTCCCCGCCCCGGCGGCCGAGACGGCCTCGGATGCCGCGACCGCTTCGGGTTCGGGCGCCGGTTCGGACTCGGGTTCAGGCCCCGGCTCGCGTCCCGGAACCGAGACCTCGGGCCCCGGTTCGGGGCCGGAGCCGGGTGGTCCCGTCCGGGGGGCCGGCCCCGGTTCGGGCTCGCGCTCGACCGGGTGCGCACGCTCGGGTGCGACGGCCTCGGGTGCGACGGCCTCGGTCTCCGGCGGCGCGGCGGCCGGGCTCGTCGCCCCGGCCGTGCCCGGCCCACGCCCCAGCGCTCGCCGACGGCGAGCGGAGGCGCCGGGGCCGGAAGCGTCGTTCGAGGACTTCGAGGACATAGCCCCCGCAGGCTACCCCTACCGTCCGCGCAGGCGTCGAACGAGAATGCTCGCGTCCCCCCGGGACTCCAGGTCGGCCAGGACCACGGCGACCGCCTCGCGGACGATCCGCCCACGGTCGACGGCCAGCCCGTGCTCACCGCGGAGCACGAGACGCGCGTGCTCCAGGTCCATGAGCTCCTCGGCGGACACGTACACCGTGATCTTCTCGTCGTGCCGCTCGCGCCCGCTGGGGCGCCGTGCGGGCGAGCGCCCGCGCTTGCGCGGCTGTCCCTGCGGGTCGGCAGAACCTTCCTGCGCGGCCCCGCGCCGGGCGGTGCGCTCCGCGGCGGCGGCCCGGATCCGGGACTCCCCCGCGTCGGCCGCCTCCGGGTCGGCGGCCACGTGCTCGGCGCCCTCGCCGTCGCCGCCCTGTACGGGCACCGCCGGGGGCGCGTCCGCCGCGGGGGCGGCGGCCGTCTGGTCGCTCTCCCCCGCCGGGGCCGGCACCCGGGCCTCGCCGTTGGCCGGGCGCCGTGGAGTGGACGGCTGGAGTGCCATTCCCCCTGTCGTACGGAACAGTTCGTCGGCCCCCGGCAGACTCACTCGGCGTGACACCGGGCGAGCACCTCCCTGGCGAGCTGACGGTAGGCGGCTGCACCGACGGAGTTGGACGCGTACGTCGTGATCGGCTCACCGGCGACCGTGGTCTCCGGGAAGCGGACCGTGCGCCCGATGACCGTGTGGTAGACGTGGTCGTCGAAGGCCTCGACCACCCGCGCGAGCACCTCACGGCTGTGCACGGTGCGCGAGTCGTACATCGTGGCGAGGATCCCGTCGAGCTCCAGCTCCGGGTTCAGCCGCTCCTGGACCTTCTCGATGGTCTCCGTCAGCAGCGCCACACCGCGCAGGGCGAAGAACTCGCACTCGAGCGGCACGATCACCTTGTGCGCGGCCGTCAGGGCGTTCACCGTGAGCAGGCCGAGCGAGGGCTGACAGTCGATCACGATGTAGTCGTAGTCGGGCAGCAGCGGCTTCAGCGCCCGCTGGAGCGTCGACTCGCGCGCGACCTCGCTCACGAGCTGGACCTCGGCGGCCGACAGGTCGATGTTGCTGGGCAGCAGGTCCATGTTCGGGACCGCCGTCTTCAGGAGCACCTCGTCCGCCGACATGCCCCGCTCCATGAGCAGGTTGTAGACGGTGAGGTCCAGCTCCATCGGGTTGACACCGAGACCCACCGACAGCGCGCCCTGCGGGTCGAAGTCGACGAGCAGCACCCGGCGGCCGTACTCCGCGAGGGCGGCACCCAGGTTGATGGTCGACGTCGTCTTGCCGACGCCGCCCTTCTGGTTGCACATCGCGATGATCTTCGCGGGCCCGTGGTCGGTCAGCGGACCCGGGATCGGGAAGTACGGCAGCGGACGTCCGGTCGGGCCGATGCGCTCGCGACGCTGGCGTGCCGCGTCGGGCGCGAGCGTGGCCGCGTACTCGGGGTCGGGCTCGTACTCGGCGTCGGGGTCGTAGAAGTGCCCTTCGGGCAGTTCGTCGTAGTCGGCGAAGTGGTTGCGGGGCGCGCCACTTCCGTCGCCGGCCATGGCGTTCACGTGATGGCCATCCATGCTCTGGGGTGCTGTCCGAGTCGCCTGCGGACTCTGGTGGGCTGCGAAGGTGCGCACAGCGACGGAGCCGACAGCCTCGAACCCCTCGGGGCCCTGGCCTCGGACCGGCGTTCCTGGTTGACCACCCCCGGGAGAAAATGTCGACTCATTCACAAGTCGTCTTACCTCCTTGGTGACCAGGAAACTTCTAGACAGGTCAGCGTGACACCATGCCGACGGTTGGCGACTCTATGGCGTGTCGGGCGTCCGCAGCAACACAATCCGCCGGACCCGGCAGGATGTGTCGGCAATGAAACATCCCGCTGTCAAGGGCGTACGGCCGTCGCACAGCAGGTTTCACCGGTGTACGAATCGGTTCAAGGGTTACGTTCGAGGCGAGTTGACCCGGCGACGCAAAGTGACCATACACACACCATGCCGGACCTTGTCGGGCAAGGTCCGGCCTGGTGTGTGCGGTTGACGATCCTTGTTGACGTATCGCCTTTACTGTTTGGTGACTTAGCCGAGAAGCGCGTCGAGGGAGACGTGGTCGAGGCCGTGCGCCTCGGCGACCTCGCGGTAAACGACCTGGCCGTCATGGGTGTTGAGGCCCCGGGCCAGGGCGGCGTCGCGGCGCAGCGCCTCGGTCCAGCCGTTGTCGGCCAGCGACACGATGTAGGGCAGCGTGGCGTTGGTGAGGGCGTTGGTGGAGGTGCTGGGCACCGCGCCCGGCATGTTGGCGACGCAGTAGAAGACCGAGTTGTGGACCCGGAAGGTCGGCTCGGCGTGCGTCGTGGGACGCGAGTCCTCGAAGCAGCCGCCCTGGTCGATCGCGATGTCGACAAGGACACTTCCCGGCTTCATCCGGGAGACGAGCTCGTTGGTGACCAGCTTCGGGGCCTTGGCGCCCGGGATGAGCACCGCGCCGATGACGAGGTCGGCGTCGAGGACGGCCTTCTCCAGCTCGAAGGAGTTGGACATGACGGCCTTGACCTTCGTGCCGAAGATCTTGTCCGCCTCGCGCAGCTTGTTGATGTCGCGGTCCAGCAGGGTCACGTCGAAGCCCATGCCGACGGCGATCTGGACGGCGTTCCAGCCGGAGACGCCACCGCCGATGACGACGGCCTTGGCCGGCGTCACGCCCGGGACACCGCCCGGCAGCACGCCACGGCCGCCGGCCGCGCGCATCAGGTGGTAGGCGCCGACCTGCGGGGCCAGCCGGCCCGCGACCTCGGACATCGGGGCGAGCAGCGGCAGCCCGCGGCCCGGCAGCTCGACCGTCTCGTACGCGATGGCCGTGGTGCCGGACTCCAGGAGGGCGTCCGTGCACTCCTTGGACGCGGCCAGGTGCAGGTAGGTGAAGAGCGTCTGGTCCTTGCGGAGGCGGTGGTACTCCTCGGCGACCGGCTCCTTGACCTTCAGCAGCAGGTCGGCCGTGGCCCACACCTCGTCCGCCGAGTCCAGGATCTCGGCGCCCGCGGCGACGTACTCCTCGTTGGTGATCGACGAGCCGAGGCCGGCGTCGCGCTCGATGACGACCTGGTGGCCGTGGCGCACCAGCTCCAGCACACCGGCGGGGGTGATGGCCACCCGGAACTCGTTGTTCTTGACCTCGCGGGGGATGCCGACCTTCACGTCGATCACGGTCCTTGGCTCAGGGAATGGGGGCAGGACAAGACATACCCGTGCACATAGGACGCACAGGGATGCACCGCAGGAGAACGTGCGGCAGAGCCAGTCTAATGAAGGCGTTCTCGGTGTCTAGCCTTTCAATGCTTCAATCTTCCGTGGATGCACTACGGATTTCGCAGGCGTTAGCGCCGTGTTCCGGCTCTGGGTCGCTCTCCGGGAGCTCATCTCCCAGCATGCGCTCGGCGGCGCCGCGGTGCAGGCGGGCGGCCGCCGGGTCGCCCAGATGCTCCAGCGTGTCCGCCAGCCGCAGCTGGAGCGCGGCCTGAAGCCGTACGTCCTCGGCGCGGCGCGCCCACTCCACCGCCTCCTGGCAGGTGCGCAGCGACTCGGCCGGCCGCCCCGCGTACTCCTGGACCCGCGCCAGCTCGCTCAACGCCCTTGCCTGGGCGCCCACATCACCGTTCTTGCGGTGCCCCGCGACGGCCGCCCGCCAGTGGCGCAGCGCCTCGCCGTAGCGGCTCGCGTAGGTGTGCGCGGTGGCGATACGGCCGTACAGCCGGGCGGCGTCCGCGCGCTCGTCCCGGGCCAGCCGCTGGGCCAGCGCCCGGCCGAACCAGTCGGCGGCCCGGTCGAAGTCCCCGAGCTCCAGGTGCGCGCCGCCTACGGATTCCATCGCGCGGCCGGTCGCATACGGGTCGTTCGCCTCGCGTCCGGCGTCCAGCGCGGCCCGGTAGCGCACCAGCGCCTCGGCCGTGCGGCCGGTCTGCGCGTCCACGTCGGCGAGGTTCAGCAGCGCCGCGGCCTTCTCCCGGGGCAGGTTCCGGCGCTCGGCGACATCGAGCACGAGCCGGTGGATGCCGTACAGGTCGGCGGCCGCCGCCTGGGTGCCGAAGTGCGCGACCATCGCCCTGACCAGCTGGGACATCAGGCGGCGGGCCAGGGTGTCCAGCTCGCCGTCGGCGACCGCGAGGCGGGCCGCGGCCAGCAGCGCGGGTCTGCGCACGGTCAGCCACTCGGCGGCCGCCCGGGGGCTGGGGAAGCGCAGCGCGCGGGGCATGGCCTGGAGCTTCTCGCGCCCCTCGGGGTCGTCCGTCTCGGTGATCGCCCGGCAGGACTGCAACAGCCGTACGGTCCGCTCCAGCATCCGGGCGCGGGCCAGCTGGAGCTCCGCGGGCCGGTCCTCGGCCTCGCTGGCGGCCTGCAGCAGGGGGTGCAGGGCGCCCGGGACCTCGTACTGCGGCAGCGGCGACTCCACGGCCCGCAGCAGGCCCATGGCGACGAGGTCGTCGAGGACGGTGCGGGCGCCGTCCACCGAGCAGCCGGCCAGGGCGGAGGCGGTGTGCGGGTCGACGAGGCCGGCCGGTGCGAGGGAGAGCAGCCGCAGTATCCGGGCGGCGCTCGCGGGCAGGGAGGCGTGCACGAGCCGGAACAGCCGGGTGAGGGGTGTGCCGTCCGTGCCCTCCGTGTGCAGCTGCTTGGCCAGGTCGGCGACGGCGGCCTTGGGCCGGGCCGCGAGCCAGCCCCCGGCCAGCCGCAGCGCGGCGGGCTGGGCCCGGCACTCCTCGACCAGGCCCTCGGCGGCGCGCGGGTCGACCGTGATGCGGACGGAACCGGTGTGGCGGGTCAGCAGCTCCAGCGCGGACTTCGTGTCGAGACCGCCGATGGTGCACGGGCGGACGTCCGAGATCCCGGTCAGCGGGCCCCCGGCGACGGCCACGACCAGGCACTCGGGGGTGTCCGGCAGCAGGGCGTCGACCTGCTCGGCACCGGCCGCGTCGTCCAGCAGCAGCACCGCCCTGCGGTCGGCGAGGGCGGCCCGCAGGGCCTCGCTCAGCTCGTCCTCGGCGGCGCCGGGCGGGCTCGGCCGGTCCAGCGCGGCGAGCAGCTCGCGGGCGGTGCGCTCGACCGGTACGGGCGTGCCGTCGGGCTCGCTGAGCCGGGCGCGCAGCACCCCGCCGTCGTAACGGTCCGCGACCTCCCGCACGAGCTCCTCGGCGAGCGCCGTGCGGCCCGATCCGGGCTTGCCCGCGATCAGGAGCACCCGCGCGCGCGGCGCCTTGCGGCCGGCCAGGGTGTTCAGGCCCGCGCGCTCGATATCGGCGCGCAGCTCTTTCAACTCCCTTGTACGGCCCAGGAAATGGCGTTCCACCGGCGTGCGTCCCGACAGCTGAACGCCGTCCGTGTCCACCGCCTGATCCGTCACGGGCCACACTCCCGTCCCACCGCACGCGCAAGCCCGCCGGGTCTCCGGTCCGGGCGTCTCCAGAGCCTAGTTCACGCTCTGCGACCTCCCCGGCGGAGCACGGCGGGGACATCCCTCGATCGGATCAGGCGATCGTCACACCGGCGGCCGGAGGATCGGGCGCGCGGTCTCAGGCGTCGAAGGGGCGGGCCGGCCAGGGCGCCTCGGCCGGGCGCAGCGCGTCGAGGCCGCTCCCGGCGCGCGCGGCGACCAGCGACAGGACGCCGACGACGAGGCAGTTGTTGTGCAGTTCGCCCGCGAGCACCCCGCGCACGAGCTCCTCGACCGGCACCCGCGCGTACTCCATGTCGGCCTCCTCGTCCTCCACCTCGAAGCGCTGCCCCTCGGCCTCGGACAGATCGCGGGCGAGGAAGATCCGCACGGCCTCGTCGCAGCCGCCGGGCGTGGTGTAGACGTCGGTGAGGACCCGCCAGTCCTCGGCCTTGACGTGCGCCTCCTCGTACAGCTCGCGCTGGGCTGCGTGCAGCGGGTTCTCGCCGGGCACGTCGAGCAGGCCGGCCGGGATCTCCCACAGCTTGTGGCGCACGGGGTGGCGGTACTGCTTGATGACCAGGACCCGGTCCTCCTCGTCGAGGGCGAGGACGGCGACCGAGCCGGGGTGGACCTGGTAGTCGCGGCGGACCACCGCGCCGCCGGGCATGACCACGTCGTCGGTGCGGACGGAGGTCTTGTTCCCCACGAAGGGGGTCTGCGTCGCCCGGATCTCCCACCGCTCGGGAGTGTCCTTGATCGTCATGCCCTGTCCTTCCACACGTGCGGGACGGACCGGCGCACCACGCGGGAGACCGGCCGTCGGGAAAAGCCGGGGTGCCCACCCGTTGAGGGTTTGCACCCCGGCAACCGTACAACCGGTGTGTTACTCGGAATCCTGCCCTGCCGCGACCTTGCGCTGCACGGCCGCCTTCACCAGGCCCGCGAACAGCGGGTGCGGACGGGTCGGCCGCGAGCGCAGCTCGGGGTGCGCCTGGGTGGCGACCAGGTAGGGGTGGACGTCGCGCGGGTACTCGACGTACTCGACGAGCTTGCCGTCGGGCGAGGTGCCCGAGAAGAGGATGCCGGCCTTCTTCTCCAGCTCCGCGCGGTAGGCGTTGTTCACCTCGTAGCGGTGCCGGTGACGCTCCTCGACGTACTCCTTGCCGTCGTACACCTCGCGCACGATCGAGCCCTCGGCCAGCTTGGCCGGGTACATGCCCAGCCGCATGGTGCCGCCCATGTCGCCCTCGCCGGCGACGATGTCGAGCTGCTCGGCCATGGTGGAGATGACCGGGTGTCCGGTGCCCGAGTCGAACTCGGTGGAGTTGGCGTCGGGGATGTCGGCCAGGTTGCGGGCCGCCTCGATCACGATGCACTGCAGGCCCAGGCACAGGCCCAGCAGCGGGATCCGGTTCTCGCGGGCGTAGCGGATCGCGCCGACCTTGCCGAGCACACCGCGGTCGCCGAAGCCGCCGGGGATGCAGATGCCGTCGACGTCACCGAGCTGCGCCGCGGCACCGGCCGGGGTCTTGCAGTCGTCGGACGTGACCCACTTGATCTTCACCCGGGCCCGGTTGGCGAAGCCGCCGGCCCGCAGCGCCTCGGTGACCGAGAGGTAGGCGTCGGGCAGGTCGATGTACTTGCCGACCAGCGCCAGGGTGATCTCGTGGTCGGGGTTGTGGACGCGGTCGAGCAGGTCGTCCCAGGTCGTCCAGTCCACGTCGCGGAAGGGCAGGTCGAGCTTGCGGACGACATAGGCGTCCAGGCCCTCGCCGTGCACGGTCTTGGGGATGTCGTAGATGGAGCGCGCGTCGGGGCAGGCCACGACCGCGTCCTCGTCGACGTCGCACATCAGCGAGATCTTGCGCTTGATCGCGGTGGGCACCTCGCGGTCGCAGCGCAGGACGATGGCGTCCGGCTGGATACCGATGTTGCGCAGCGCCGCGACCGAGTGCTGGGTCGGCTTGGTCTTCAGCTCGCCCGAGGGGCCGATGTAGGGCAGGAGCGAGATGTGCACGACGAAGACGTTGTCCCGGCCGACCTCGTGGCGGACCTGGCGGACCGTCTCCAGGAACGGCAGCGACTCGATGTCGCCGACCGTGCCGCCGACCTCGGTGATGACGACGTCGACCGCGTCGGTCGCCATCCGGCGGATGCGGTGCTTGATCTCGTTGGTGATGTGCGGGATCACCTGGACCGTGTCGCCCAGGTACTCGCCGCGCCGCTCCTTGGCGATGACCGTCGAGTAGACCTGACCGGTGGTGACGTTCGCGGAGCCGTCCAGGTCGCGGTCGAGGAAACGCTCGTAGTGGCCGATGTCCAGGTCGGTCTCGGCGCCGTCGTTGGTGACGAACACCTCGCCGTGCTGGAAGGGGTTCATCGTGCCGGGGTCGACGTTCAGGTACGGGTCGAGCTTCTGCATCACCACGCGCAGGCCCCGTGCCTTCAGCAGCATGCCGAGGCTGGACGCCGTCAGGCCCTTGCCGAGCGAGGAGGCGACACCCCCGGTGACGAAGATGTGCTTGGTCGTCGTGGATTTGGGCGTCATGGCCAAGAGGGGGCTCCCGTGGTCGCGTTCTGGGGGTGCGGTGCGGCTGCTGTCCGGACCGGAGATTTCCGGTTTCCGGGGTGGCGCCGTCGCTGCGGTTCGGGGGTTTCTCGCCCACCGGTCCACGGGCTACCAGCGTATCAGCGCCTGGGGGAGATGGCTTCCGGCGACGCTTCGCGCACGCGCCGACACGGAGCCGGACCCGGCGCCCGGCACAGGGCCGGACACAGCGCCCGATACGGGCGCGGACCAGGACGCGGACCTGGACACGTACCCGGACGCGGACCTGATCGCGACCCCGGACACGGGCCGGTCACCTGCTCATCGTCGACTGCTCACCCGTTCGGCTCAGGCGCGTTGTCCGGAGCAGCACGCAGATCATCTACGTGCGTCGTATCCTGCTCGGACACTCGCTGCCGAGCCCGGCCCGACACCAGGGCACCACCCCTCGCCCCCTCATCATCGGAACAACGAGAGCTCGTCAGTTCGTTGAACAGAGATCGGCGTTTTGCCTCACGGCTGAGCGGCTGCTTTGCTTCACCGCTCAACGACGCACGACAAACGACCCTTTGACCGCACTAGCGACCGCCCCATTCGCGTGGGGTGACGTGGCCGTTCGACTGGAGTTGCACGTGGCCGGGCGCATCGAAGACTACGCACTCATCGGAGACATGCAGACGGCGGCGCTGGTCTGCCGCGACGGCACCGTCGACTGGCTGTGCCTGCCGCGCTTCGACTCGCACGCCATCTTCGCCGGTCTGCTCGGCACCGAGGAACACGGGTTCTGGCGGCTGGGCCCGGCCGGTTCCACCGACACCACGCCGCCCCCGGCGGACCGGCGGACCTACCGCGGCGACTCGCTGATCCTGGAGTCCGAGTGGGACACCCCGCGCGGCACGGTCCGCGTGATCGACTTCATGCCCCCACGGGAGAACGCCGCCCCGCAGCTGATCCGGATCGTGGAAGGCGTCTCGGGCCGCGTCCCGGTGCAGTCCACCCTGCGGATGCGCTTCTCCTACGGCCGTGTGGTGCCGTGGGTGCACCGGCACGACGGGCGCACCGTGGCCGTCGCGGGCCCCGACTCGGTGTGGTTCGACACCTCCGCCGAGACCTACGGCGAGTCGCTGACGACGTACACGGACTTCACCGTCTCCCCGGGCGAGCGAATCACCTTCACCCTGTCGTGGCAGCCCTCGCACCACGCTCCGCCCGGGCTGCCGGAGCCCGAGCAGCAGCTGGAGGCGACCGAGGAGTTCTGGCGCGAATGGGTGGATCACTGCACGTACCACGGCCCCTACCGTGAGGCCGTGGTCCGCTCGCTGATCACGCTCAAGGCCCTCACCTACGCGCCCACCGGCGGCATCGTCGCGGCCCCCACCACCTCGCTGCCGGAGGAGATCGGCGGGGTACGCAACTGGGACTACCGCTACACCTGGCTGCGCGACGCGGCCATCACCCTCTCCTCGCTGCTGCGCACCGGCTACCGCGAGGAAGCCCGCGCCTGGCGCGAGTGGCTGCTGCGGGCCGTCGCGGGCGACCCGGAGAACCTCCAGATCATGTACGGCATCGCGGGCGAGCGCGAGCTCGGCGAGGCCGAGCTGGACTGGCTGCCGGGGTACGAGAACTCCAGCCCGGTCCGGGTCGGCAACGGCGCCGCGCACCAGCTCCAGCTGGACGTGTACGGCGAGGTCACCGAGGCCCTGCACCTGGCCCACATGACGGGCCTGGCCCGCAACGACTACGCCTCCCTGCTCCAGCTGAAGCTGATCCGCTACCTGGAGGACCACTGGGACGAGCCGGACGAGGGCATCTGGGAGGTGCGCGGCCCGCGCCGCCACTTCGTGCACTCCAAGGTGATGGCCTGGGTCGCCGTCGACCGCACGATCAAGCTGATCGAGTCGGGGGACGCCAACGGCCCGCTGGAGAAGTGGCGCCAGCTGCGCGAGGACATCCACCGGGACGTCTGCGAGCGGGGCTACGACAAGGAGCGCAACACCTTCACCCAGTCGTACGGCTCGAAGGAGCTGGACGCCGCGCTGCTGCTGATTCCGCAGATGGGCTTCCTGCCGCCGGACGACAAGCGGGTCATCGGCACGATCGAGGCGATCCAGCGCGAGCTGTCCACCTCGGACGGCTTCATCCTGCGCTACCCGACCGACGGCAGCAACGAGGGCGTCGACGGGCTCCCGGGCGACGAGGGCGCCTTCCTCGCCTGCTCGTTCTGGATGGCGGACGACCTCGCGATGATCGGCCGTGTCGACGAGGCCCGGAAGCTGTTCGAAAAGCTGCTGGGTCTGCGCAACGACCTGGGCCTGCTCGCCGAGGAGTGGGACTCGCGCCTCCAGCGCCAGGTCGGCAACTTCCCGCAGGCCTTCAGCCACGTCCCGCTGATCGACACGGCACTGCGCCTGACGGCGTCCGGGGCCTACGCGGGCTGAACCGGACCGCACGGCCGCCTCCCTCCTACGCTGGATGGGGACAGACACCCCTATCGGGAAGGGGGCGGCCATGGCTCCCCCATCGAAGGCGGCCACTGCCCTCGCGGCGCTGCGCACGGACCTCTCGGGCGAGGTGTTCGCCCCGGGGGACGAGGGTTACGACTCGGCCCGGACCGTTTTCAACGCCATGATCGACCGGCGCCCGGCCGTCATCGCGCAGTGCGCCGACGAGGCCGATGTCGTCCGGTCGGTGCGCTTCGCGAGGGACCTGGACCTGCATGTCGCGGTGCGCGGCGGCGGGCACAGCGTGGCGGGCATGGCGCTCGGCGACAACGCGCTCGTCGTCGATCTGCGCCGGATGCACGAGGTGACCGTCGATCCGGCGGCCGAGGCCGTACGGATCGGCGGCGGCGCCACCATGAGCCATCTGGACCGCGCCACCCAGCCCCACGCGCTGGCCACCACCGGCGGCCGGGTCTCGACCACCGGGGTCGGCGGCTTCGTGCTGGGCGGCGGCACCGGCTGGCTGGACCGCTGGTGCGGCCTGGCCGTCGACAATCTGCTGGGCGTCGAGCTGGTCACCGCCGACGGCTCCCGCGTCCACGCCAACGACGACGAGAACCCCGAGCTGTTCTGGGCCCTGCACGGCGGCGGCGGCAACTTCGGCGTCGCCACCGCGCTCACCCTGAAGGTCCATGAACTGCCCCGCTTCTCGGCCGCGGTGCTGCTGTACCTCCCCGAGTTCGGCCCGGAGGTGGTGCGCACCTACCGCGACATCATCGAGTCCGCTCCGCACGAGGCGGGCGGCGTTGTGATGTACCTGACCGGCCCGCCCGAGGAGTTCGTGCCGCCGCCCCTGGTCGGACAACTCGTGTGCATCGCGCTGCTGACGTACGCCGGCGCCGAGGAGGCCATGCGCAAGCTCGCCCAGCCGCTGCTGGCGCTGCCTCACGAGGGGGAGGTGCTGGCCGAGCTGCCGTACGCCGACTTCCAGACCATGTTCGACGATCCGCCGGGGATGCGGAACTACTGGTCGGCGGAGTACCCGGCGAGCCTGCCCGACGAGCTGGTGGACGTCTTCTGCGCCCTCGCGGAGACCGTGCCCGTGCCGACCGGCACCCGGCACGTGCTGTTCCCGCAGGGCGGCGCGATCGCCGAGGGGCCCGCGCAGTACCCGGTGCCCTACCGGGACGCGCCGTGGGCGGTGCACCCGTTCGGGGTCTGGGAGGACCCCGCCGACGACGAGCGGGCCGTGGCGTGGGTGCGCAGCGTACGGGCCGGCGTCCGGCCGTGGAGCACCGGCGCGGTCTACCTCAACTTCATCGGCGACGAGGGCGCGCAGCGGGTGGAGGCCGGCCTCGGCACCGAGAACGGCCGGCGGCTCGGCGAACTGAAGCGGCGGTACGACCCGGACAACGTCTTCCGGTTCAACCAGAACATCCGGCCGCTCTGAGTTTCCGCGGGTCCCGGCCCGCGCCGGCCGTTTCCGCGGGTCCCGGCCCGCGCCGGCCGTTTCCGCGGGTCCCGGACCGCGCCGGCCGTTTCCGCGGGTCCCGGACCGCGCCGGCCGTTTCCGCGGGTCCCGGCCCGCGCCGGCCGGGGCGGGGATGTCGCCCGGACGTCCGCGCAGGTAGCGTCCGTGCATGGACAGCAGCACCGAGCATCACCCGGACGGCCGCGCGGACGGCCCCCGGGACCGACGATTCGACAGCCAGGGCGCCGGGATCACCGTGCAGCGCGCGCTGGAGCTGCCGGGGCTGCGCAGCGGCCTCCCGGAGGTCCTCGCGGGTGCCGACCGGCTGTCGCGGACCGTGCGCTGGGTGCACGCGGGCGAGGTGCCGAACATCGCCTCCCTGCTCAAGGGCGGCGAACTGCTGCTGACCACGGGGTACGGAATCGGCACCCGCCCCGCCGACCAGCGCGCGTTCGTGCGCACCCTCGCCGAGCGCGGCATCGCGGCCCTGGTGGTCGAGCTCGGGCCGCGCTTCACCCGGCTGCCCGCCGCCCTGGTCGAGACCGCGCAGACGGCCGGTCTCCCGCTGGTCCAGCTGCACCGCGAGGTGCCGTTCGTGGCGGTCACCGAGGAGATCCACACGGAGATCGTCAACGGCCACTACGCCCTGCTCCAGCGGGCCGAGGAGGTGCACCGCCGATGTACCGAGGCCCTGCTGGGCGGCGGCGGGATCCCGCAGGTCCTCGGCATCCTGGCCGACTTCAGCGGCAATCCGGTCTTCCTGGAGACGACCGACGGACGCCTCCTGTACGCCGCCGGGGCGGGTCCCGAGGGCGCGGATCCGCTCCAGGTGTGGGAGGGGCTGCGCGGCCAGCACAGGGACACTCCGCCGCCGTCGGGCTCGGTACTTGTCGACGTGCCCGGCGGGGGGCCGGGGACCGGCTCGGTGCGGGCCCGGCTGGTGCTGTTGCCCGTGCTCGGCCCGCTCGCTCCCGTGCACCGGATCGCCGCCGAACGGGCCGCGGGCATACTCGCCGTGGTCCTGATGCAGGCCCGCCAGGAGGAGGAGCTGGCGGCCCGCGGCCGCGGCGACTTCCTGACCGATCTCGCCGAGGGCCGCATCGCCGCGGCGGACGCCCCCGCGCAGGCCCGCGTACTGGGCTTCAAGCCGGGCGACAGCCCCCTGCTGCCGGTGGTCATGCGGCTGGGCGACGCGCTCTCCCCGGCCGGCGGCTGGGCGGTGCTGGCGCGCGCGGTCGCCGAGGAGCTGGCGTCCGTGGGAGTGCCGGTCCTGCTGGGCGTACGACCCGTCGAGGGCCGGGTCCCGCTGCTGCTGGGCCTGCGCTCGGAGTCGGAGCGGCCGGCGGTCGCCGACCGGGTCGCGGCGGCGCTGCGGGCCGGGGTGGAGCGGGCGGGGATGCAGCGGCCGGGGGCCCCGCAGCCGGTCGTGGTCGTCGGGATGGCCGGCGGCTGGGCGGCTGCGTCGGCGGGCCTGCGGCACGCGGCGGAGACGGCGACCGCGGCCCAGGGGCTGCCCGGCCGCCCCTGGTACGACGCCCGCCGCCTCGACATCGACCTGCTGCTGTGGCGCCTGCGGGACCACCCCGACCTGGCGGCCTTCGTGGACCGGGCGATCGGCCCGCTGCGCGAGCACGACAACCGCGCCAGGCCGCCGCTGCTGCCGACGCTGGAGACGTATCTCGCCCATGCGGGCCGCAAGGCGGAGACGGCCCGCGAACTCCATCTCAACCGTCAGACGCTGTACAACCGCCTCGCCCGCATCGGCGAGTTGCTGGGCACGGACCTCGACGACCCGCAGACGGTCCTGGTGTTGAGTCTGGCCCTGCGGGCGCGCCGGCATGTGCCCTGAGCGGCGGCCGCTCAGGGCAGCGGCGTCGGCCGCGTCAACTCGTCGTAGACACTGAGCACCTGGTTGACGGTCTCGTCCTCGGTCGGCCAAGTCGCCGCCTGCCGGACGCCCTTGTCGGCCAGCAGCGCCCGGCACGCGGGGTCGCCCAGCAGGCGCAGGACGGCGTCGCAGAGGGCCTCGGCGTCACCGTACGGCACCAGTTCGGCCGCGTCGCCGACGAGTTCGGGGGTGCCGCCGACGCCGGTCGCGACGAGCGGGACGCGGGCCCGCAGCGCCTCCTGCGCGAACACGGACCGCGCCTCCCACCGGCCGGTCAGCAGCGCCAGGTCGGCCGCGGCGATCAGCTCGCCCACGTCGTCGCGGCGGCCGAGGAGCCGCACCGGCAGTGCCTCGTCCTCGATACGGCGCTGGAGCACCGCCCGCAGCGGCCCCTCCCCCGCGACGACGACCAGCGGTTCGGGGTCGAGTCCCCGCCAGGCCCGCGCGGCGTCCAGCAGCACCCGATAGCCCCGGTGCGGCTCCAGGGAGCCGACGGCCATCAGCAACGGGCGTCCGGTGGCGCCGAGTTCGGCCCGGACCTTGGAGCGGTGCCGGTCGGGGTCGTCCGGCTCGGCCGGACCGCCGGGCCCGGGCAGCGCGACCGCGGCGAGCCGCGCGTCCCGGGCGCCCGTGCGACGGGCCCGGTCCACGAGGGACGAGGTGGTGCCGAGCACCACGGTGGCGGCCCGCACCACCCGGCGCTCCAGCAGTCGTACGAGATGGGCGCGGGCGCCCTCGGCGTACGCGCGGTCGTGCCAGGTGACGACGAGCGGGGTGTGCCGTCCGCTGAGGGCGAGCACGGCCCGGAAGGAGGCGTGCAGCCCGTGCGCGTGCACCAGGTCGGCGTCCGTGCAGGCCGCCCGGAGCGCGGCGACCGCCCCCGGGTCGCTGCTGCGCGGCACGTGCACGTGTTCGGCGCCGGCTCCGGTGAAGTCGTAGAGGTGATCGGCCTCGGCGGGGGCGCACACCGTGACCCGCACGCCCCGCGCGGCGAGCCCGGAGGCCAGGGAACGCACATGTGTGCTGCTGCCGGCGTTGCCTCCGCCCAGCACCTGCACGGTGCGCAGCGGCGACCGGCCGTGCGGCAAGGGGCGGCTGACGGGGCTCACGCGGCCGGGGCTCCTGGTTCGGCGTCGGACGGTCACGACGAAAATACAGAAGGACAGGGCGCGCGGGGTGTACCGCGCGATTCCCTCTCATGTCCTACGCCAAGGATGCCAGGACGTACGGGTGTTCCGGGAACCCCGACGAGTCCGACTGCTCCTCGCCCGACCGCACGCATCACTCACCCGAGTGAATCTGCCGTGGCCGGGCACAGCCGTGCGGCGCGTGCGCACCCCTGCGGCGCGTGCGGCTGCCGGGCAGGTGCGGCACCGGGACGGGCCCGCGCGACGGACCCGCACGGCGGACGCCCGGCCACGGCGCCCGGCCGATCCGCCCACCCGATCCGCCCACCCGATCCACTCAGCCGGAGCACCGGCATGTCCGCTCGGCCGGAGCGGCGGACGAACCCGGAGCGCAAAGCGCCCGGCGGGCCCGGAGCGCGGGGCATACCCGAGGCGTGCCCGGCGGCCCGGGCCCGGAGACCGGAGCCCGGCGCGCCCTGCCGGTTCGCTCAGCCCGGCCGGAGCTTCCCGGCCGAGCCGCTCGAGCGGAGCGCTCAGGCGTCCGCGCGGGCCGCCGCCAGCAGTTCCTCCGCATGGGCCCGCGCCGTCTGCGAGTCCTCCTGGCCGGCCAGCATCCGGGACAACTCCCTGATCCTGTCCTCCCCTTCGAGCACCTTCACGCCGGAGCGGGTCACCGATCCGTCGTTGGTCTTCTCCACCAGCAGCTGCCGGTCCGCGAAGGCCGCCACCTGCGGCAGATGGGTGACGACGACGACCTGCGCGCTCTTCGCGAGCCGTGCCAGCCGCCGTCCGATCTCCACCGCCGCCTTGCCGCCGACACCGGCGTCGACCTCGTCGAAGAGGTACGTCGGCACCGGGTCCGTCCCGGCGAACACGACCTCGACCGCCAGCATCACGCGCGAGAGCTCACCTCCGGACGCGCCCTTGGCGATGGGCCGCGGCGGGGCACCCGGGTGCGGGGCCAGCAGCAGCTCCACCTCGTCGGCGCCGGACGGCCCGTACGCGACCGTGCGTCCGCCGACCTCGACGCCCTCGGCGTCCTCCGTCTGGCGCAGGTCGAACGACACGCGCGCGTGCGGCATGGCCAGCGAGGCCAGCTCGGCGGTCACGGCCGCCGCGAACCGCTCGGCCGCCTCCGTCCGGGCGTCCGTCAGCGCCTGGGCGAGCCCACCGAGTTCGCTGCGCAGCGCGTCCCGCTCGGCGGTCAGCTCGCCGATCCGCTCGTCGTCGCCGTCCAGCTCGGTCAGCCGGCCCGCGCCCTGCTCGGCCCAGGCCAGCACGGACGCGATGTCCTGGCCGTCCCGGCCGTACTTGCGGGTCAGCGCGGTGAGCGCCGCCCGGCGCTCCTCGACGGCCGCCAGCCGCAGCGGGTCGGCGTCCAGGTCGTCGGCGTAGCCCGCCAGCTCCCCGGCCACGTCGCCCAGCAGGATCCCGATCTCCCCGATCCGGTCGGTCAGCGCGGCCAGCGCGGGGTCGTGCGACCGCACGGCCTCCAGAGCCCGCTGTGCGCCCGCCACGAGCGTCGCGGCGTCGATGCCCTCGGGATCCTCCGGGTTGCCCGCGAGAGCGGCGTGTGCGGCCGTGGCGGCCGACGACAGCGCCTCCGCGTGCCCGAGCCGCTCCGCCTCCTCGGCGAGCTCCACGTCCTCACCGGCGCGCGGCTCGACACCCGCGACCTCGTCGAGGCCGTAGCGCAGCATGTCGGCCTCCTGGGCCCGCTCGCGCGCACGGGTGACGATCTCGTCGAGCTCGGCGGCGACGGCCCGCAGCCGCCGGTAGGCCTCCGTGTACTTGGCGAGCGGCCCCGCGACGGCGTCGCCCGCGTAACGGTCGAGCGCCGCTCGCTGCCGCGAGAGCTTCAGCAGCCCCTGCTGGTCGGTCTGTCCGTGGACGGCCACCAGTTCGTCGGCGAGTTCGGCGAGCATCCCGACGGGCACGCTCCGCCCGCCCAGATGGGCTCGCGAGCGCCCCTCCGCGGAAACGGTACGGCTGATCAGCAGAGCCCCGTCGTCGAGCTCGGCCCCCGCCTCCTCCGCGCGCACGATCGCGGCCGTGTGCGCGGGTACGGAGATCCGCCCCTCCACGACCGCGTTCTTCGCCCCGATCCGCACGAGCGCCGGGTCCGCGCGCCCGCCGAGGAGCAGCCCCAGGCTGGTGACCACCATGGTCTTGCCCGCACCCGTCTCACCGGTGACCGCGGTGAACCCGGGCGACAGCTCGACGACAGCGTCGTCGATGACCCCGAGAGACCGTATCCGCATTTCCTCCAACACGCACCCGACCATACGAGGTTTTCCGGGCCGTGTGCGACGCCGCCCCCTGCAACGAGTGCCGAGCGTTACCTGCCCGGGGTAATCCTCGTTGTGCTCCCGGCCTCCGTGCTCCCGCGGGGGACGATCCGGTCCGCCCGCTCCCGCGGGGGGGCTGTCCGGTCCGCACGGGCCGGTCCGGTGCCCCGGCGGCGTCCGGGGCACCGGACCCGTGACTACTGCCGGGCCCCTCGCCACCCCGACACGGGCAGCGCGAACTTCGCCACCAGCCGGTCGGTGAACGACGCGTGGTGCAGCCGGGCCAGGCGCACGGGCACGGCCCCCCGCCGCACCTCCACCCGCGCCCCCGGCGGCAGCTCGACCGTCCGCCGGCCGTCGCACCACAGGACACCGGGCGGGACGTGCGGCAGCACCTCGACCGCCAGCACCGAGTTCGGTGAGGTGACCAGCGGCTTCGCGAACAGCGCGTGCGCGCTGATCGGCACCATCAGCAGCGCCTCGACCTCGGGCCACACCACGGGCCCGCCCGCCGAGAAGGCGTACGCCGTCGACCCGGTCGGGGTCGACAGCACGATCCCGTCGCAGCCGAACCCGGTCACCGGCCGCCCGTCGATCTCCAGCACCACTTCGAGCAGCTTCTCGGCGCCGGCCTTCTGCACGGCCGCCTCGTTCAGCGCCCAGTCGGTGTGCACGATGTCGCCGTTGCGGTGCACGACGACGTCGACGGTCATCCGCTCCTCGACCTCGTACGACTTGGTCACCACCCGGTCGACGACCTTGTCCAGGTCGTCGCGCTCGGCCTCCGCGAGGAACCCGACGCTGCCCAGGTTCACGCCGAGCATCGGCACCCCGGACGCCCGCGCGAACTCGGCGCCGCGCAGCAGGGTGCCGTCACCGCCGAGGACGATGAGCAGCTCGCAGCCCTCCAGGCACTGCGGGGTGGCCTCCCCGACCAGCTCCACCTCCGGCGGCAGCGGCAGGTCGCGTGCCTCCGCGTCCAGCACGCGCACGCCGATGCCGGACGCCAGCAGCCCCTTGACCACGAGTTCGGCACTGCGGATGGCCGCGGGCCGCCCGGTGTGGGCGAGCAGGAAAACAGTACGAGCTCGGTTCTCTGTCAACGCGGCCCCTCCGCCACTGCACGGTCGACGTCGGCCGGGTCCAGTTCGGGGGCTCCGGCACGCAGCCACAGAAAGTACTCGACGTTGCCCGAGGGACCGGGCAACGGACTGGCGGTGACGCCCTTCACCCCGAGCCCCAGTTCCCACGCCTTCTGGGCCACGCCCCGCACGGCGTCCGCCCGCAGCTGCGGACTCCGTACGACACCCCCGCTCCCCAGCCGTTCCTTCCCCACCTCGAACTGCGGCTTGACCATCATCACCAGGTCGGCGTCCGGCTTCACGCACCGCGCCAGGGCCGGCAGCACCAGCCCGAGCGGGATGAAGGACAGATCGCCCACGACAAGATCCACAGGTTCCCCATCGATCGCTTCAAGCGTCAACTCGCGTACGTTCGTACGGTCCTTGACGGTGACGCGTTCATCGCTCTGGAGAGACCAAGCGAGTTGTCCGTAACCCACGTCCACGGCGACGACCTGCGCGGCTCCCGCTCGCAGCAGTACGTCGGTGAAGCCGCCCGTGGACGCGCCCGCGTCCAGTGCCCGCCGGCCCTCGACGGCCAGCCCCTGCGGCACGAAGGCGGCGAGCGCCCCGGCGAGCTTGTGACCGCCGCGCGAGACGTACTCGGGGTCGCCGTCGTCGGACGCGACGACGATCGCCGCCGCGGTCTCCACCTGGGTGGCGGGCTTGGTCGCGACGGTCTTGCCGACCGTCACCCGGCCCGCGGCGATCAGCTGGCTGGCGTGCTCGCGCGAGCGCGCGAGCTTCCTGCGGACCAGCTCCGCGTCCAGACGGCGGCGTGCGACTCCTGCCACGTTCGGTTCAGCTCCTCGTCATCCCGTACGGCGGTCGGACCGTACGGCGGTCGAAAGGTGAGACCCGAAGGATCTCATCACGCGGTGGCGGCCGGAGGACGGGTGGGCGCCGGCAGTCCCGGGCGGGCGTCGAGCGCGGTGAGCGCGTCACGCAGCCCCCGGTGCACATCCTCGTACACCTCGACGTGTCCGTCGGCGGCGAGGTGATCGGCGTCACCGAGCCGCTCCAGCAGGGCGTCCACCTCGGCGTTGCCGGTGGGGAGGCGGGAGACCTCCAGCGGAGCGGGGGCGGCGGGGTCGGGTACCGGCCCGGCCTGCACGGTCGCCGCGTCCGTCGGGGTCACGGCCTCGGGCCCAGAGTCGGTCATGCCCCGACGCTATCGCGAACCGCTGCGGTACCGTCGATCACCATGGCCACCATCGAGGAGTGCCGCACCGCGCTCGAGAAGCTCTCCGAGTCCATGGGAGGCGCCGAGGGCGACGTCCGTGAGGCCGCCGCCCTGGACCGCTCGGTGAGCTGTCGCATCACCGACCTGGACGTCACCTTCGCAGGGCGGCTCGCGGACGGCCGGATCGAGGTGCTCGACACCTATCCCGGCCCGCCGCGCCGGAAGGCCGAGATCCGGCTGACCATGGCCGGCGACGACCTGGTGGCGCTGGTCGCGGGCGAGCTGAACTTCGCCAAGGCCTGGGGATCGGGCCGGGTGAAGCTGGAGGCGGGCCTGCTCGACCTGTTCCGGCTCAGGAAGCTCCTGTAACGGCGCTTCCGGCTCAGGAAGCTCCTGTGACGGCGGCCGGCACCTCGGCCGCGGCGGCCTTCGCCGCACCGCGCGCCTTGCGCGCCGCCGGGACCACCAGCGGCGTCCCCGTCTCGGGGTCGTCGATGACCTGGCAGCGCAGCCCGAAGACCTCCTCGACCAGAGCGGCCGTGACGACCTCGCCGGGCTCGCCCTGGGCGATGACCCGCCCGCCGCGCAGCGCGATGAGATGCGTGGCGTACCGGGCCGCGTGGTTGAGGTCGTGCAGCACGGCGACCAGCGTGCGGCCCTGCTCCTCGTGCAGCTGGGCGCAGAGGTCGAGCACGTCGATCTGGTGCTGGATGTCCAGATAGGTCGTCGGCTCGTCGAGCAGCAGCAGCGGCGTCTGCTGGGCGAGCGCCATCGCGATCCACACGCGCTGGCGCTGGCCGCCGGAGAGTTCGTCGACATAGCGTTCGGCGAGCTCGGCGACGCCGGTCTGCGCCATGGACTCCTGCACGACCCGCTCGTCCTCGGCCGACCACTGGCGCAGCAGCCCCTGATGCGGGTAGCGACCGCGGCCCACCAGGTCGGCGACGGTGATCCCGTCCGGCGCGATCGACGACTGCGGCAGCAGGCCCAGCGTCCGCGCGACCTTCTTCGCGGGCATCGACTGGATGACCTGCCCGTCGAGCAGCACCCGGCCCTCACTCGGCTTCAGCATCCGCGACAGCGCCCGCAGGAGCGTCGACTTGCCGCACGCGTTCGGGCCGACGATCACCGTGAAGGAGTTGTCGGGTATCTCCACCGACAGCTGTTCGGCGATGACCCGCTGGTCGTAGGCGAGGGTGACGTTCTCTGCGGACAGACGGTTCACGGTGCTCCTCGGATTGTTCGGTCCGCCGGTGGGGGTGGAGGCCGACGCGTCGACGGGGGTGGCGCTCATATCCGGCCCGCCCTGCGCTCGGTGACCAGCAGCCACAGCAGGTACACGCCGCCGAGTACGCCGGTCACCACGCCCACGGGCAACTGTTCGGCGCCGAAGGCCCGCTGCGAGGCCCAGTCGGCGGTGACCAGGAGGGCGGCGCCCATGCACAGCGACGGCACGAGGTTCGGCCCGGGGGAACGGGTGAGCCGCCGGGCGAGCTGCGGCGCGGTGAGCGCCACGAAGCTGACGGGTCCCGCGGCGGCGGTGGCGGTCGCGGTGAGCAGGACGGCGGCCACCATCAGCAGCAGCCGTACGCGCTCCACCCGCACCCCGAGGGCGTTGGCCACGTCGTCGCCCATCTCCGTCATCCGCAGCCCGCGGGCGTTGACGAGGACGAGCGGGACGAGCACCGCGCACAGACCGAGCAGCGGCCAGACCTGTGCCCAGTCGCGGCCGTCGAGGGAACCGGTCATCCAGACGACGGCACGCGCCGCGTCCACGATGTCGGACTTGGTCAGCAGATAGCCGTTGACCGCCGTGACGACGGCCGACACGCCGATGCCGACCAGCACCAGCCGGTAGCCGTGCACGCCCTGCTTCCAGGACAGCAGGTAGATGGCGAGACCGGTCAGCAGACCGCCGGCGAGCGCGCCGAGGGTGACCTCGGTGGCGTCCCCGGACAGCAGCACGATCACCACGAGCGCGCCGGCCGTCGCCCCCTGCCCGAGGCCCAGCACGTCCGGACTGCCCAGCGGATTGCGGGTGATGGACTGGAACAGCGCGCCGCCGAGCCCCAGCGAGGCACCCACCAGCAGACCGACCAGGACCCGCGGCAGCCGGAGTTCGTCGACGATGAACTCCTGCCCCGGCGTGCCGTTCCCCGCGAGCGTTTTGAGGACGTCGCCGGGCGGGATCGGGAAGTCGCCGGTGCCGATCAGGACCACGCTCGCGGCGAGCGCCGCGGCCAGCAGCAGCACGACGACGGTGACCGTGCGCACGTCCAGCCGAAGCGAGAACCCGCCCGGCATGCGCAGCGCGCGGGTGGCCCGATTCGCGCCGGAGGTCCGGTTCGCCTTGGTGGCCCGGGAGTTCTTCACTGCCGTCCTCACAGCTGCGCCGTCCTGCGTCGTCGTACGAGAAAGATGAAGACCGGGCCGCCGACGAGCGCGGTGACGATGCCCACCTGGAGTTCCGAGGGGCGCACGACCACCCGGCCGACGACGTCCGCGCCGAGCAGCAGCACGGGCGACAGGACGGCGGCGTACGGCATGATCCAGCGCATGTCGGGGCCGGTGAAGGAGCGCACGACGTGCGGCACCATCAGCCCGACGAACACGATGGGTCCGCAGGCGGCGGTCGCCGCTCCGCAGAGCACGGTGGCCGCGAGCATGGACAGCGCCCGGGTGCGGTTGAGATGGGCCCCCAGCGCCTTGGCGGTGTCGTCGCCCATGGACATCGCGTTGAGCGGCCGGGCCAGCGCGAGCGCGAGCAGCGTGCCGACGGCGAAGAACGGCAGCACCTGGGTGATGGTCGAGTCGGTCGCCGACGACAGCGACCCGACCGTCCAGAAGCGCATCCGGCCCAGCGCCGCCTTGTCCATGATCATCACGGCCTGGACGTAGCCGTACAGCGCGGCGCTGATGGCGGTGCCGGCGAGCGCGAGCCGCACCGGGGTGGCGCCCCGGCTGCCGCCGAGGAACCACACCAGCGCGCCCACGGCCGCCGCGCCGAAGAAGGCGAACCACACATAGCCGCTCAGGCTGGTGACACCGAAGTAGGTGATGGCCGTGACGACCGCGGCGGACGCGCCCGCGTTGATCCCGAGCAGCCCGGGGTCGGCCAGCGGGTTGCGGGTGAGCGCCTGCAGGACGGCCCCCGACAGCCCGAGCGCCGCGCCGGCGAGCAGCCCGAGGAGGGTCCGCGACAGCCGCTCGTCGACCACGACGTCGCTGTAGGTGCCGGTGCTTGTGAACAGGCCGTGCCAGACCTGCTCCAGGGACAGTTCTTTCGCCCCGATCGCGATGCTCGTCATCGCGACGAGCGCCAGGACCGCGGCGGACAGGAGCAGCCCGAGGCTGCGTACCGCCCGGCGGGTTGAGGGCGCGGGGGCGGTCGCCGCGCGCTGTTCAGGAGGACTGTCGACCAACACGCAGTTAGGTTAGCCTACCCTCCTATTTTCCCTCGACGTCCGGTGGTTCACCGGCAGGACTCACAACCCCAGCCGCGCCAGCGCCTTTCCGCCGTCCAGCGTGCACGCGCCGTCCCCGGCCGCGGTCCAGGCCGCCGCACACAGCGCGCGCAGTCCGTCCAGGGCCTCGCCGTCACCCGTCAGTTCCAGCGTCTCCGCGCCGGCCGTCGCCGTCCAGCCGCCGCAACGGAAACCCCGGCCCTCCGCGATGACCTCCGGCTGCCCGGCCGACAGCCCACGCAGGTCCGCGTCGACGTACGTCGGCCGGTGCTGCGGCGGGGCGGCGAGCAGCTGCGCACCGTCGGTCACCCCGGTCAGCACGAGCAGGGAGTCGACCTCGCCGTTGAACGCGCCCTCGATGTCGGTGTCCAGCCGGTCGCCCACCACCAGCGGCCGCTCGGCGCCGGTCCGCAGGATCGTCTCCCGGTGCATCGGCGGCAACGGCTTGCCCGCCACCTGCGGTTCGGCGCCCGTCGCTATCCGCACGACCTGCACCGCGGCACCGTTGCCCGGCGCGATACCGCGTCCGCTGGGAATCGTCAGATCGGTGTTGGACGCGAACCACGGCACCCCGCGCGCGACGGCGTAGGAAGCCTCCGCGAAACGTCCCCAGGTCAGATCCGGCCCTCCGTACCCCTGCACCACGGCCGCCGGCTCGTCGTCGGCCGACTCCACGGGCTCCAGACCGCGCTCGCGCAGGGCGACCCGCAGCCCCTCCCCGCCGATCACCAGCACCCGGGAGCCGGCCGGCACCTGCTCGCTGATCAGCCGCGCCACCGCCTGCGCCGACGTGATGACGTCGTCCGCCTCCGTCGGAATCCCCAGCTCGGTCAGATGCCCGGCCACCGCGTCCGGCGTCCGCAGCGCGTTGTTCGTGACGTACGCCAGGTGCATGCCGCCCGCGCGGACCGCGGCCAGCGACTCGACCGCGTACACGATCGCCTTGCCCCCCGCGTACACCACCCCGTCCAGATCGAGCAGCGCCGTGTCGTACGCCTTGCTCAGGGCCTGCCCACTGCCCTCGGGCCTTGTCCTGACGCTCCGGCTCATTCCGCATCGCTCCTCGGTCGATCCCTTTCCCAGATCATCTCTCATGCCACCGACACACGTACGATGCCTGGATGAACCTTGCAGGTCACTCGGAAGCAACGGCGCGCCGAGGCCTGGAACTCACCCCGTTCCGAGGCCTGCGCTACGACCCCGACCGGGTCGGCAGCCTGGCAGCCGTGACGTCGCCCCCGTACGACGTGGTGGTCCGGCCCGACGGCGTGTACCACCTCCAGTCGGCCGATCCGCACAACATCGTCCGGTTGATCCTCCCGCAGGACACCACCCCCTCGGCCCGCAACGAACGCGCGGCCGACACCCTGCACCACTGGCTGGACGAGGGCATCCTGGCCGCGGACGCCCAACCGGGGATCTACGTCTACGAGCAGCGCGACGACGCGGGCCTCCTGCTCCAGCGCGGCCTGATCGGCGCCCTGCGGCTGACCGAGCCGGCGGAGGGCGTGGTGCTGCCGCACGAGGACGTGATGCCGCACATCGTCGCGGACCGCGCCGCCCTCATGCGCGCCACCTCCGCGAACCTCGAACCGCTCCTGCTGACCTACCGCGGCGACGGCGACACCGCCGATGTCATCGAGCGCACCGCCGGGCGAGAGCCACTTCTGTCGACGACCACCGAGGACGGTTACGGCCACCGCCTCTGGTCGATCACCGACCCCGCCGATCTGGCCCGGGTCCAGACGGATCTCTCCCAGCACCAGGCCCTGATCGCCGACGGTCACCACCGCTGGGCGACGTATCTGCGTCTACGCGCGGAGCATGCCTCGCCCGGACCCTGGGACTACGGTCTCGTCCTCCTCGTCGACACGCTCCGCTACCCGCTGCGCGTCCGCGCGATCCACCGGCTCCTGCACACCCTCCCGATCGCCGACGCCCTGGCGGCCCTGACCGACCTCTTCCGTGTCCGGCACCTCGACGTGCCGCTGCCGGACGCCCTGAAGGCACTCGCCGAAGCGGCCGAGACGGGCAACGCGTTCCTGCTGGCCGGCGACGGCTCCTTCCATCTGGTCGACCAGCCGGACCCGGAGCTCCTGGCCCGGACGGTCCCCACGGACCGCCCCGCGCTCTGGCGCACCCTGGACGCCACGGTCCTGCACGCCACGCTCCTCGAACACGTCTGGCGCATCCCCGAGGACTCCCCCGCCCATATCGCCTACATCCACGACACGGCCGCCACCGTGGAGAAGGCGGAGCGGGACGGCGGTACGGCCGTACTGATGCACCCGGTCCACGAGGAGGTCGTCCGCGACCTGGCCCGGCAGGGCATCACCATGCCCCGCAAGTCGACGTCCTTCGGCCCGAAGCCCGCATCGGGCCTGGTGCTGCGCACGCTGGAGTTCTGACCCCCCGGACACCGGCCCCGGACACACGAAAGGGCGGGACCCCGTCACCGGGATCCCGCCCTCACTCACCGCCGCAGGTCAGTCCTTGTCGACAGCCTTCGCGTCGGCCTCGTCGTGCGCCTTGCCGTCGACCTCGTCCTCGTCGTCGTCCTCGTCCTCGTCCTCGGAGAGGTCGTCGGCCGTGTCGTCGAGCAGCTCGTCGTCCTGGTCGTCGTCGTCCAGGTCGTCACTCACGTCGATGTCGCTGTCGTCATCGTCGTCATCGACATCCGCATCGTCATCGTCATCGTCGCCATCGACATCCGCGTCGACGTCCGACTCGTCCCGGCCCCGGGACTCCTCGTGGGACTCGCTCTCGTCGTCGTCGAGGGCGTCGACGAACTCCACCCCGTCCAGCTCGGCGAGCCGGTCGGAGGCGTCCGTGCTGCCGTCCCGGTCAGCCTCGACGGCCTTCGCGAACCACTCCCGCGCCTCGCCACGCCGCTCGACGGCCAGCAGCGCGTCGGCGTACGCATACCGCAGCCGCGCAGTCCACGGCTGGACGGAGCTGGAGGCGAGCTCGGGGCTCTGCAGCGTCACGATGGCCGCCTCCAGCTGCCCCATGTCACGCCGGGCACCGGCCGCGACGAGCCGCATCTCGACCTGACCGGCCTTGTCCAGCTTGTGCACCTCGGGAGCGCCGGCCATGTCGAGGGCCTTCTCCGGCCGCCCGAGCCCACGCTCGCAGTCGGCCATGACGGGCCACAGCTCGACGGTGCCGGTCATCCGACGCGCGGCCCGGAACTCGGCGAGAGCCTCGCTGTACTTCTGGTTCGCGTACGCGGCGAAGCCGGCCGCCTCGCGCACGGCCGCGACCCGGGAAGCGAGCCGCAGGGCGATCCGCGAGTAGGCGTAGGCGCGCTCGGGCTCCTCGTCGATCAGCCGCGCGACCATCACCAGGTTCTTGGCGACGTCCTCGGCCAGCGTCTTCGGCAGGCTCAGCAGCTCCTGCCGCACGTCCTGGTCGATCTCCTCGCCGGTGACGTCCTCCGCGATCGGCAGCCGCTTGATCGGCTCACGGTCCCGGTCCCGCTCGTCGCGGAAACGCCCGCCACCGCGCCGGTCGTCACGGCGGTCGTCCCGCCGGTCGTCACGGCCACGGAAACCGCCCGGACGGCCGGAACGGTCATCGCGTCGGTCGTCACGGCGGGGACCACGGCTGCCGCGGTCGTCCCGCCCCTGGAACCCACCGCGGTCGCCCCGGCTGTCGTCCCGACGGCCATAGCCGCCACGGTCTCCACGGTCCTCGCCACGCCGGTCGTCGCGCCGGAAGTCGCCGCGGTCGTCACGACGGAAGGGGGGACGCTCACCACGGTCGTCACGACGGAAGGGGGGACGCTCACCACGGTCGTCACGACGGAAGGGGGGACGCTCACCACGGTCGTCACGACGGAAGTCACCGCGATCGTCACGCCGGTCATCGCGGCGGAAGCCACCGCGGTCACCGCCCGGACGGTCGTCACGGCGACCGTAGCCGCCAGCACGGTCGTCACGCCGGTCGTCGCGCCGGAAGTCGCCGCGGTCGTCACGACGGAACGCGGGACGCTCACCACGGTCGTCACGACGGAAGGGGGGACGCTCACCACGGTCGTCACGACGGAAGGGGGGACGCTCACCACGGTCATCGCGACGCGGACCACCCGAACGGTCGTCACGCTGGTACGCCGGACGAGAACCACGCTCATCACGCCGGTCGTCACGGCGGAAGTCGCCGCGGTCGTCACGACGGAAGGGGGGACGCTCACCACGGTCATCACGACGGAAGGGGGGACGCTCACCACGGTCATCACGACGCGGACCACCCGAACGGTCGTCACGACGGCCGTAGCCACCGCCCCCGCGGTTGTCGCCGCGGTCGTCACGCCGGAAGGGGGGACGCTCGCCACGGTCATCGCGACGCGGACCACCCGAACGGTCGTCACGCTGGTACGCCGGACGAGACCCACGCTCATCACGCCGGTCGCCCCCGCGGTTGTCGCCGCGGTCGTCACGACGGAAGGGGGGACGCTCACCGCGGTCATCGCGACGCGGACCACCCGAACGGTCGTCACGACGGCCGTAGCCACCGCCCCCGCGGTTGTCGTCACGGCGGAAACCACCGCGGTCGCCACGGTCGCCATCTCGCCGGTCGTCGCGGCGGAAGCCTCCGCGATCACCGCCACGGTCACCGCCACGGTCACCGCCACGGTCGCTGTCGCGACGGTCGTGGCCACCGCGGTCGTCACGACGGAAGCCGCCACGGTCTCCGCGGTCTCCGTAGTGACCGCTTCGAGCACCACGGTCGCCACGATCACCACTGTCCCGTCGCCGCTGGTCGCGCTCCGGTCGATCGTCGGGAGAGTTGGTGGACATCGGTGACTCCTGTCTTCGGTACCCGGTACCGCATTCATTCTCGCGCAGCCGAGTACCCGGCGCGCTCCGGAAAAACAAAAAAGGACCCCTGGTCCCAGCGTTGAACGCTGGGACCAGGGGTCCTCCAAAGATTGTTCGGCGGCGTCCTACTCTCCCACAGGGTCCCCCCTGCAGTACCATCGGCGCTGTGAGGCTTAGCTTCCGGGTTCGGAATGTAACCGGGC
>NZ_JBVKBD010000008.1:0-406107 GCF_055657365.1 Streptomyces sp. NPDC107559
CTGAACGGTCGTGTGGTGGTGGTGGATGCGGTGACGGGGTCGGTGGTCGGGACGCTGGAGGATGTGGGGTTGTTGCTGCGGGGTCTGGCGCTTTCTGCGGACGGGGCGTCGTTGTATGTGGCCGATGCGCAGGCGCAGAAGGTGCTGGTGGTGGATGTGGGGCAGGGGGAGGTGACGGGGTCGGTGGATCTGCCGAATCCGTTCGGGCTGGCCATGGCGGGGGACGGGCGTCGGCTGTTCGTGACGTTGCCGGGGGAGCGCAGTGTGGCGGTGGTGGATCCGGTGACGCGGGCGGAGAGTCGTGCGCGGATCCGGCTGGAGTGCGCTCCTCATGGTGTCTGTGTGTCCGCCGCCGGCGATCTGTTGTATGTGACCGATCCTTCCACGGACACGGTGACCGCCGTGGAACTGTGAGAGGCCGACGCGCGGATCACAATGCACCCGTGACTGCTTCCTCCGGGGCCTTCGGCCGATGCCCGGCCCCAATTCGGCGGAAGCGGCGGGCGATCCGGAGCAACTGTCCCGGCGGAGTGCCCTGAACCCCCTCGCCTGTGGGCAGTTGATCGGCACAATGGTGTGCATGCCCGACTACATCGAAGTCAACCTGGCGGGGGCGGACATACGCCTGGAACTTGCCGAGGTGGGAGAGCCTCTTGGGGACGAGGGGGAGTGGACGCCGGTGTCGAGCGGCGGCGCCAGGGTGACGGCGATGGCTGCCGACGCGCTCCGGGCCACCCTGCGTCCGTTGGGACCGCTGCTTCAGCAGGTTCACGACGGGATCACGAACACCGGCAACCCGCCGCAGGACGTCTGCGTGGAGTTCGGCGTGCAGATCGGTCAGGATCTGAAACTGGGCATCGTCGGTGGCAGCGGCCAGGCCACCATGAAGATCACGGCGACCTGGCGGTCCGGCGGTCAGCCGAACTGACATGGGATGGTTCAGACAGGACGGTTGCCCCAGGCCCGTCATCTCGGTCCTCAGACTCGATCCCTCGCGCACCGGGCGGGGAGCGGGCAAGGCGGCGGGTACGGCGGTGCTGCTGGCACCGCGTCAGGTCCTCACCTGCGCGCACGTGGTCAACGACGCCCTGGGACTCCAGCCGCTGACCACCGACCGGCCGGCGGCGGACGGTCTGGAGATCGTGTTCCACACTTCGGGCGCCCCCCGACGGGCGGTGGGGCAGGTGACCGTGTGGGTACCGCCCCGCCGTCTGGCGTCGGGAGTCTGGCACGGCGATCTGTGCGTGCTGGAGCTGGCGGAGCCCGCGCCCGAGCAGGCCCAGCCCGTCAGCTGGCTGGACATGGCCGAGGGGCAGCGAGTCCGGGCCTGGGGTCCCGACGGCAGGACCGGCGGCTTCGCCGACACCGAGGTCAAGCTGGCCGACGAAGGCATCTACTACCTGGACGGCGCGCTCTCCGGAGCGGCCATCGCCCCCGGCTTCAGCGGTGGTCCGCTGTGGTCCCGGTACGACCCGGCGGTGGTCGGTCTGGTCGTCGCGAACCGCGAGACGCACGGCGCGCTGACCGGGCAGCAGGTGCTGCGGCGCAGCTGGGCGCTGCCCTGGCAGACCATCCGCCTCGAACTGCTGGCCGCGGGCGCGCACGATCTGGTCGAAGTCTGCTCGACCGCCGACACCCTGCGCGCCGACCCGTTCCGAGAGGCACTGGCGCCCCTTCTCTGGGAACTTCTCGCCGAACCGGCGGCACGGACGGAACACTCCAGGACGCTGGCGGCCGAACTGGGCTACAACCCGCCGGCGGACACCTCCTCGCCGAGCGTCGAGGAACTGGTGAACCTGCTGGCCATGACGGAACGTGCGCTCGCGACCCTGACCGAGTCCCTGTCCTCCGCCTACGCCGCCGGCACACGGCCCCCGGCGTTGGAGCGCTTGCTGATGGCGGGCAGAGCGAGCGGCAGTGCCCGGCTTCTGTCCCTCGGCGAGCACCGGAGTCTGGTCGAGAAGCTCAAGCGGATCGCCGCGAGCGATGCCTCGTTGCTTCCCCGTGCGGCACGAGAGGCGCTGCGGTACACACCGCTGCCCGCCGGACTGCGCGGTGCGCGTCTGTCACCCGAGGAAGTCGATGCGGCGGTGAGCGAACTGGAGGCGCTGCCCGACGGGGATCCGCTGCCCGACGGCGGCCCTGCGGTTCCCGCGCTGCTGAAGCTGATCGAGTTCGCCGCGGCGGCGCCGGCCGCCCCGCTGCGCACGGAGCTGCGGGTCTGGAACCAGCGGGTGGCGCGCCGCCTGGGCGTACACACGGCGGCTCTCGCCCAGCGCAGGGCGGACGCGACGGCCTGGGCGGCACAGCGGCCCGCTGCCGTGACCCGCATCATCGCTCAGATCAGTACCCTCCCCTCGGACCCCGCGGATCACCATCGGTGTCGCCTGTGGCAGGTGCGGGCCGGTGAACCCCCGGTTCCCCTCCCCGTCGACGAGCCGGGCCCGTTCACGACGGCCGGGATCGGCGCCCTCATCCGTGAGGCCGCCGAGTGCGCCGAGGCGGAGAGCGGCCAGGAGGTCAGGGACGTGGACGTCCTGGTGGACCGGGCAGGGCTGCATCTGCCGGTCGACGAATGGGACGCGGGCAGCGCCATCGAGTGGCTGGGGGGCGGCTCCGAACCACTCGGCATCGGCTATCGCGTCGCTCTGCGATGCCCCGAGATCACCGCTCACAACCCCAAGCACGCCCATATGATGCGCGCCCGCTGGCGGGACGCGGACTCGGCCGAGTCATTGACCGTGGGTGAGGAGATCGCGCATCCCGCGCAGCTGTACCGCACGCTCAGGACGTCGCACGAGCGCACCGGCAAAGTCGTTCTGCACGGCCCCGCCGAGGTCCGCAGGACACTGATCGAGATATGCCTGGCCTGTGGCGTTCCCGCGGTCCTCTGGGACCGGGCGGCCCAGTCGCACGAGGACGCCCACCACCTCGACGAGGTGCCGGCCCACGCATTGCTCCGTCAGCTCCCGGAACGCGTACGCGAGTTCCGGGGGAAGATCTGGATGGAGCCCGAGCGCTACCGCGCCCGCCCGTCGCTCGCATGGGAGACGGAGGATTCCACTCCGCCTCCCGCCCGGCACCGCTTCACGGATCCAGCGGAAGGAGCACAGACCCGATGACCGATCTCGGTGCCCTCGAGGGCCCGCGGGTCCCCGACGGCGACAGCTGGCGACTGTTCCGGGGCGACGGCCGACAACGGGACATCGTCCTGCCGCCGGCACCGCCCTGGCGTCGGTTCGACCGGAGCACTCGCATCACCGAACGGCCGTACCTCATCAGCGCAAGGGAAGCCGATGTGGTGAGCGCCGCCCTGCACCTGCGGCGCCCCCTGCTGGTGACCGGGCATCCGGGCACGGGAAAGTCCTCGCTGGCGTACGCCATCGCCCGGGAGCTGCGCCTCGGAGCGGTGCTGACCTGGCCCGTGAACAGTCGCAGCACCGTTCAGGACGCGCTGTACCAGTACGACGCCGTCGGCCGGCTCCGGGAGAGCAACGTCAAGGTCAGACGCAGAGCGGATTCGGGTATCGGCTCCTACGTACGTCTGGGGCCGCTGGGTACCGCGCTGCTGCCCGCCGACCAGCCCCGTGTCCTGCTCGTGGACGAGCTGGACAAGGGCGACATGGATCTGCCCAACGATCTGCTGACCGTCTTCGAGGAGGGCGAGTTCGAGATTCCGGAACTGTCACGGCTTCCGGAGGACCAGTCCGACGTGTCCGTCATGACATCCGACACCGGGTTGCGGGCCGAACTCGTACGCGGCCAGGTGCGGTGCCGTGAATTCCCCGTCGTCGTCATCACCAGCAACGGCGAGCGTGAGTTCCCGCCCGCCTTTCTGCGCCGTTGCATCCGCCTGGACCTGCCCGATCCCGACGAGGGCAAGCTGCGGGCCATCGTCTCCGCCCATCTCGGGGACGTGGAAGTGGCCGGACTGGACGAGTTGATGGCCGCATTCCTCAACCGGCGCGCCCGAGGAGAGCTCGCGACCGACCAGCTGCTGAACGCGGTGTTCCTGCGCATGGGCGGGGTCGGCCTGGACGCCGACCGGTTGCTCGACGCCGTGCTGCACCGGCTCGGCGGAGCCGTCTAGCGATGATGCCGGAACCGCTCCTGAGAGCACTGGCCGACAGCGGAGGCGACATCTCCGCCGTGGAACTGCTCGACATCCTGTGGCTGGCCCGGCAGCTGCCCTCGGATGCCGCCGCTCCGCTGGCCCGGGCGATCGACGGCGCGTACGAAGCAGTGCCGCCCCCGGCTGCCGATGTGCAGGCCGACACGACTCCGTCCGAGCGTCCCCGGAACCGGCCCGTCAGCACGGCGCAGCCAAGAGGACAGGTCGGCCCCGGCAACGGCGTCGGAGCCGACCACGAGCGCCGCTCGCGCCGCGGCGCGGAGCAGATCTCCGGTGCCCTGCACGCGAGCGGCGCGTCCCCGCATCAGCAGGCGCGCCCCGCCATCCCGCTTCGGGTTCCGGAGGAAAAGGTCCTTGCACAGGAGGAACTGCCGCTGAGCCGGGCACTGCGGCCGCTCAAACGCACCCGCGCGGACCCGCGTGCCCGAGAGCTGGACGAGAGGGCGACCGTGGCGGCGGCAGCGGAGACCGGACTCCTCGATCCCGTCATGCGCCCCGCGCGCACCCGATGGCTCGACCTGATGATGTTGGTGGACGACGGAGTCTCCATGCTCCTGTGGCGCCGTCTCGCCACCGAAGTACGGCAGTTGCTCGAACGCAGCAGCGCGTTCCGCACGGTGCGCGTGTACGGCCTCGACACCCGGGGACCGCACGCCCCGCGGATCACCTCCCAGCCTTACACCGGCGGCGACCACACTGCGGCACCCGCCATGTACACCGCCGACACCTCCGTCGGCAGCACACTGTTGCTGGTGGTGAGCGACGGAGTCGGCACCGCCTGGCAGGACGGACGGATGCACACCGTCCTCGCCCGGCTGGCGCAGCGCGGGCCGACCGCCGTGATGCACACCCTGCCCGAGTCCCTGCGCGAGAACTCGGGTCTGCACAGCCGGCAGTGGCAGGTCACCACCCGGCGAGCCGGGGCCGCGAACCACACCTGGGAGATCCGCGACCCCGTCCTGCCGCCCGGCCTGATCCCTTTCGACGGACTGCCGGTACCCGTCCTCGACCCGTCGGCGCCCGTCGTCGAAGCGTGGGCCCGGCTCGTCGGCTCCACCGGGGCCAGCGTGAACCTGCCGCTGCTGGCAGCGGTGCCCCCGGCCCTGCCCGCACAGGTCCTGCACGGCACTCGTGACGCGGGACAGGACGTTCTGCGTTTTCGCGCGGCGGTCACGCCGGAGGCCTATCGGTTCGCCGCGCACGTTGCCGCGGTCTCTCCCGCGACCGTGCCGGTCATGCGACTGCTCCAGCGGGTTCTCGGCGATCACATCCAGACCAGCCACCTCGCGGAGGTCTTCCTCGGCGGTCTGATGCATCGAACGGACACGGGCGGCGATGGGACGCACCCCGAGCAGCGCCTGTTCGACTTCACCGAGGAGACCCGCCGTATCCTGCTGAGCACCGTGCCTGCGAGCGAACTGCTGCGGGTGCACGAGGCACTCAACGCCCGCCTCTACGAACTGACCGGACGCGCACCGGCTTTCGCCGCCTGGCTGGCCCACGAACGCGGCACCGGCCGCATCGACGCACACGGACGGTCCTTCACCACCGCCGATGAACCGCTGATGCGGCGACTCGGCCTCACCGACTCCTTGCCGTCCCAGTCGCCCCCGTCCCCGCCCTCACCGCCCGAGCCCGAAAGGCCGGTGCCGGACGACCTGGCCCGGCCGGGCTCACCGTGGACATCCCTGCGGGACGAGGACCCCACGGCACTGGGCCCCTATGCCCTCGTGGCGCGCCGCGCCGTCCAACAGGGCAACGTCGTGCAGTACCTGGGACAGGTCAGCCCGCCGGACGCGCGGTCGAGCCCCTACGTGCTGCTGCGCGTCCCGCGCACCGGGGACCTCGCGGGCGACCGGGAGCTGGTCGTGCGGGAGGCGGCGGCACTCGGGCGGCTGATCGGATTGGGCGCGCCCGCAGTCTGGAACATGGCGACGGGCGACATTCCCTGGCTGGCCGTGGACCCGTTCGGCCTTCGACTCGCCGGACAGCACGATCTGGCGACGATCCTGAGCACCGATGTGGTCCTGGAACGGGCCGAATACCTCTGGACAGGCGCCAAACTGGCCGCCGTGGTGGCCCGCGCACACGGCAAGCGGATCGTGCACGGCGCACTCACGCCGCACTGCGTCCTCCTCGCGGAGAAGGAGGTGCTGATCACCGACTGGACGACCGCCACCATCGACGGCATCGCGAGCCGTCACCGCCTGCCGCCCGCCGCGGACAGCTTCCTGTTGCCGCCGGAGCTGAGGGCCGACGCCTCGGCCGAACCCACACAGGCGTCCGATGTCTACACCCTGGGCGCCATTCTGACCCTGGCCTACGACGCCCCGCCCCGAGACCTCCACCACCCCACCGGCCCGGACGCGGCCGACGGAGACCTCTTTCGCGTCCTGCGCCGGAGCATGGCTGCCGATCCGGATGCCCGCCCCTCCGCCGCGGAGGTCTCCCGAACGCTGCGTGCGCTGCTGCGTACGGCCCAAGGCGCACCGCCCGACCGGCACGGCGAAGCCGACCTCGCCGGCGAAGCGGACGAAGCGGCTCGGAGCGCACCGCTGCCGCAGCCGCAGCCGCTGCCGCAGCCGCTGCCGACAAGGCCGGCGGCCGGAGCCGGACCGGACCCGTCCGCCGAGACCGGAACACCGGGACGGCACCAGGGCGCACCACGCGAACAGGGCGGCCGGCTCGCTGTCGACGAGCGCCAGCGCGAGGCGGCAGCCACGTTGCAGCGCTCCCTCCTGCCACAGGAACTGGAAGAGCCCGACGACCTGCGCATCGCGGCCGTCTACCAGCCCAGTGGCACACACACGGTGCCGGGCGGCGACTGGTACGACGCGATCACTCTGGGAGGCGGCCGGGCGGCCCTGGTGATCGGCGACGTGATGGGCAAAGGCCTCGGCGCGGCAGCCGTCATGGGGCAACTGCGCACAGCGGTGCGTGCGTACGCCCGTCTGGATCTCCCGCCGCACGAGGTGCTTCAGCTCATGGACGGCCTCATATCGGAGATCGACGCCGAACGCATCGTCACCTGCGCCTACGCCGTCCACGATCCGAGCGAGGGCCGGTTGATGTACGCCTCGGCCGGCCATCCGCCGATCCTCGTTCGTGATCACCACGGAACCGTCGTAAGGGCCGACGAGGCAAGTGGGCCACCGCTGGGAACGGGCGGTTGGATGTACACGTCGGGTTCGCTCCCACTGGGCCCCGGCGCCACGGTGGTGCTGTACACGGACGGCCTCGTCGGAGGCCGTGACCAGGACATCGACAGTGGTGTCGCTGCCTTTGAACAGGCGCTGTCCGTGGCGAGCGGTCCGCCTCGGGTCGTCTGCGACCGGTTGCTCCGGCACCTCGGCGTCACCGCCGATCACGACGACGACGTCGCTGTCCTGGTCGCTCAGCGACCGGACCTCACCGGTCCGGACGGCGACCTGTTCCGCAGCGTGACCCTGCAGTTGCCGCTCGAGGCAGAAATTGCTTCCCGCGCACGCGCGTTCGCCTCCGGCGTTCTGACGGCGTGGGGCGTTGCGCCGGAGGTGCAAGACCGAGGCGTCCTTGCTGTGAGTGAACTGGTCACCAACGCTGTCGCGTTCGGCGCCTCACCCAGGCGACTGGAACTCCGCCGTACGAACCGTCGCTTGATCATCGAGGTGAGCGACGGCGACGAGCATCTCCCGCGTCGGCGAGAGGCGGGACCGCAGGACGAGTCGGGCCGGGGCATCCGGGTCGTCGCGGCGATCGCGTCGAACTGGGGGTCCCGGCGGACCCCGGGCGGCGGCAAGACGGTCTGGTGCGAGTTCATGCTGGACGCGTGACGGCCGCGGGCGCGGAGCGGCGCCGGCGGACGGGCCGGGCCCAGGGGTGCCGTGAGCGGTGGGAACAGCCGGTCCGGCCGGCCGCGGCGGGCCCGCCAGGAGGCCGGGGCTGCGGCAGGCGAGGCGGCAGTGCCCGGCGCGGCCGACGGCGCGGCCTCCAGCGGGTCCGGCAGCTCCGCCGGGCTGTCACCGAGGGCGTCACGAGTGCCGGGTGACCGACTCGTCAGCCGACCGTAAGGTGGCGGTCGTGACCGAGACTACCGACATCACTCTCGCGGACATCGATCTCCTCCTCGACGAGGTCCGGGCCTCTGCCGCGCGCGTCGACGCCGGTCTCGGCCCGTTGACCGATGTCCGGGCCCGTGAGCCGTCGGCGCTGCCGGGCTGGAGCCGTGGCCACGTCCTCACCCACCTCGCCCGCAGCGCCGACGTCTACCGGTGGCTGCTGACGCTGGCCCGCACCGGCACGGAGCCCGGCCCACGGGCGGACGCCGCCACCCTGGACCGTGCGCTGCGCGAGGGCGCCGATCGCTCCGCCGACGAACTCACCGCCGACCTGCGCGGCAGCCTCGCCCGACTGCTCGATGCGGCACAGGCCATGCCGGCCGAACGCTGGTCCGTCCTGGTCACCGCACTTGCAGGGTGGCGGCACCCCGCCTGGTTCACGCTCCAGCGCTGCCGGCGTGAACTCGAGACGCACCACGTCGACCTGGACCTGGGCTACAGCGCGGCCGACTGGCCATCCAGCTACGTCACATGGGCCCTCGACGACACCGTCGCCGCGCTCACCGCGCGCGACTTCCCGGTTGCCCGCATTCACGCCACCGACCTCGATCGCGCCTGGACCCTGGCCCCAGTCGGCGCCACGGTCACCGGCTCGGGTCACTCCGTCCTCGCCTGGCTCGCCGGGCGCGGTACGGACCCGCGGCTGCGCTCGGACGTTCCGCTGCCCACCCCGCCCAGGTGGCCCCTCCCGCCGGCACCGGGCTGGGCCTGAGGTCCTGGGGGTGGGGCGGCTGTTGTCCGTCCAGGTGAATGACCGGCCGCATCCGGGCGATCAGCGTCGGTCGGTGCTGTTCGGTGCCGGCCGGCGGGGCAGGCCTTGTGGTGATCTTGAGCTACGGCTCCGGTAGGGGCTGCCTTGATCTGTCCCGCAAATGAATTCTGAGTCGTGGAGAGTCGTTCATGGTGGCAAAGAGACGATCTGCGACGGTCCGGTTCATTGTTGCGAGTGCTGTTTCCATGATTGCGTTGACGGGATGTGCGATGACGGGCGTCGAAGCTTCGGGCGGCGAGGCGAGTTCTTCCGTGGCAGCCGCTCCGGCTCCGACGGGCGACGTCGACGCGGATGCGGCGAAGGCTCTGCGTCAGGAATTGTCGCGCGTCGGCGTCAAGAAATTCACCGGCGCGGACTACAAGCCGGGCAAGGTTCAGCACATTGTTCTTTTCCAATTCAAGCCGGGCACATCCGCAAAGGAACAGGCCGAGACGATGAGGCGGTTCCGCTCCCTGAAGACCGAGGCGGTCCGTCACGGCAAGCCGTACATCACGTCTCTGGAGTCAGGCACCCAAACAAGCGGGGAGGGGCTGGGCAGAGGGATGCAGCAGGGCTACATCGTGACGTTCGCATCCGAGGGGGATCGGAATTACTACGTGGGAAAACCTATTGTGACCGATCCGAAGTTCTATGACCCGGCACACGAGGCGTTCAAGAATTTCGTCCGACCGCTGCTTGAGGGTGCCATCGTCTTTGATTTCAGCCCCGGTCGTTGAGAACGCGGCCGCGGCGAGTCGATCCGGGCGTCAGCCGACGGTGAGGACCATCCGGAAGCGGGCCTTGCCGGCGAGCATCTTCTGGAAGGCCTCGTCCGCGCGGTCCAGTGGCACGGTCTCGGTCATCGGGCGGATGTTGTGCAGGGCGCTGAAGGCCATGGTGTCCTCCACGTCCTGCGAGGTGCCGGACGGGTGGCCACGGACGACGTAGCCGCTGAACAGGAGCTGGGCCGGGGTGATGCCGAGCGGCTCGGTGTCGGCTCCGATGACCACTAGCTCACCGCGGGGGGCCAGGCCGGACACGGCGGAGGTGATGGCCTCGGAGTTGCCCGCGGTGGCCAGGACGACCTTGGCGCCGCCGAGGGACTGGAGCGCCTCGGCGACCGGAGTGCCGGAGGTGCTGTCGACGTAGTGGTGGGCGCCGAGCTGCTTGGCGAAGTCGGCCTTCCCGGCGCCGCGCGCGATTCCCACGGTCTCGAAGCCCATCGCGGCCGCATACTGCACTCCCAGGTGTCCCAGGCCGCCGAGGCCGAGCACCGCGACCAGATCTCCCGGCTGTGCGGAGCTGCGCCGGAGCCCGTTGAAGACCGTGACGCCCGCGCAGGCCATCGGCCCCGCGTCGACCGCCGACAGCGCGTCGGGGATCCGGGCGAGCGCGTCCACGGGCGCGACGACCTTCTCGGCGAATCCCCCCTCGTACGCCCATCCCGGGACCTGAAGGCTGCGGCACACGATGAAGTCACCCTCACGGCAGGGCTTGCAGTGCCCGCAGCTGCCGCCGAACCAGCCGACCGCGACGCGGTCGCCGACCTGCCATCCCTGGTCCTGGGCGGCTGCACCCAGTTCCTCGATGCGGCCGGCGATCTCGTGTCCGGGCACCTCGGGGAACGACAGGCCCGGCAGCCCGTTGCTCACGAAGATCGCATCGCTGTGGCAGACGCCGCATGCCTCCACGGCGATCCTGACCTGGCGGGGTCCCAGCTGCGACGTCTCCCGCTCGGCGATTTCGAACGTGCCGTTCGGGGTGGTGACCTGCGCGACTCGATACGCACTCATCTCAGCGCTCCTCGGGGAAGTGGTCGCCGTACATCGGCAGTTGGCTCAGGGACTGTTCGCGGGTGGCTTCCTGCTCGATGACGTCCCAGTGTTCCGCCAGGACACCGTCCTCGATGCGGAGGAAGTCGACGGCGATCCACGGGGCGGCCTGGTCGTGTCCCGAGAAGCGGCCACGCACCATGACCATGTCGCCGTCGGCCATGACCAGTTCATGCTCGTGTCGCAGGTCCGCCGGGAGACTCCTGACGAGGTCGAAGAGCCCGTCCCGTCCGGGCGCGATATGGGCGCTGTGCTGGATGTAGCCGGGGGACCAGTAGCGTTCGGCCGCGTCGTAGTCCCGCTTGTTGAACAAGGTGTCGAAAGCGTCGAGGACGACAGCCTTGTTCTTCTCTTCGAGGGCGCTCATGGAGGGAAACCGCCTTCTGTATGCCGCCTGCGGAGTCAGGCGCAGGCAGCCGGAAAGCAATGCGGAGCCACGTCGATCAACGACGGTGTCCAGTGCCACGATACGTAGGTTTCGGAACATCCACAGTTTCGGGTTCTCCCGGTCGGAGATTCTCTCCTCGTCCGGTGTCGGCGGCGGGGTGGCGGTCCGGGCGGACGCCCAGGACCTCGAGCATGGCGCGGGTGGCGGGGCTGGGGTTGAAGCGGCTCCAGGCCAGGTACTCCATCCGGTGCGGCCCGTCCCGTACCGGGACCAGGGACAGGCCGGGATCCTCGGCGACGAGCGGGCGGATGAACGCCGAGGGCAGCAGGGCAACCCCGAGGCCACGCCCGATCAGCCGTGTGATCAGCTCCACGACACCGGACTCGTAGGCCACGTCACGCACCAGCCCGGCGGCGGCGAACGCCCGGTCCGACTGGGCACGGGCCGGGGTCCCGGCCACGAAGTCCACGAACGTCTCCCCGGCGATCTGCGCGAGTGTCACGCGAGGCGCAGCCGCCAGCCGGTGCCCGGCCGGTACGACCAGGACGTGCTCGTGGTGATCCAGGACGAGGGTCTCCACCCCGGCAGGCCGCTCGCCTTCCGGCAGGCCCAGGAACGCGATGTCCAGCTTCCCGGCGCGGATCGCGGCCGCCAGGTCGTCGCTGCGCCCGGAGCGCAGGACGACCTGTACGTCGGGATGCCGGGCGCGGTAGCGCTGGAGCAGCTCGGGCACGTCCACGGCCGCTGTCGTCGCGATCACGCCGACGGCGAGCTGCCCCCGTACCACCCCGGTCGCGGCGACGGCGTCCGCGACGGCCCGGTCGGCGGCGGCCAGACATTCGCGTGCGCCGACGAGGAACGCCGTGCCCGAGCTCGTCAGTTCGACCCGGCGACTGGACCGGGCGAACAGTCGTACCCCCAACTCCCGCTCCAGCGCGGCGATCCGGTGGCTGAGGGAGGACTGTACGACGCCGCAGCGCTCGGCGGCGCGGGTGAAGTTCAGGGTGTCGGCGACGGCGACGACGTACCGCAGCAGCTGAAGATCCATGGATCAATGGTTTCTGTTCATGACTGTTAAGGCAACCATGCTTTGGCGTCATGACCGCCCGCTGCCGAGACTTCCGGCATGGGTTTCATGCCTCGGTTTCAGACGCGGGCGGCCACTGTCGCCGTGACCGCGCTCGCCCCCGCCTCCTGGGGCACCACGTACGTGGTGACCACACGGCTGCTGCCTGCGGGGCACCCGATGTTCGCCGGACTGATGCGCGCCCTGCCCGCAGGTCTGATCGCGCTGGCGCTCACCCGGGTGCTGCCCCATGGGCGGTGGTGGTGGCGGACGGCGGTCCTCGGCGCGCTCAACATCGGCGCGATGCCGCTGCTGTTCGTGGCAGCCGAACGACTGCCCGGCGGGGTGGCGGCCACCCTCGGCGCCGCCCAGCCCTTGCTGGTCGGCGCGCTGGCCGTGGTGCTGCTGCATGAGCGGCCCACGGCCTGGCGGCTGGTCTGGGCCGTGCTGGGAGTGCTGGGGGTCGCGCTCGTCGTGCTCGGGCCGCGGGCCCGGCTGGACGCCGTCGGGGTGCTCGCCGGCCTCGGGCATACCGCGACCATGGCGGGCGGGGTCGTCCTGACCAAGCGCTGGGGCCGTCCCGAGGGGGTGAGCCCGCTGACGCTGGCCGGCTGGCAACTGACCGCAGGCGGGCTGCTGATGCTCCCGTTCACCCTCGGGGTCGAGGGAGTCCCGGGCCGGATCGACGCGGGGGCCGCGGGCGGATACCTGTGGCTGGGCAGCATGGGCGGGCTGGTCGCGTACACCCTGTGGTTCCGCGGGATCGGCCGGCTGCCCGTCGGTGCGAGTGCTCCGCTGGTGCTGCTGTCGCCCCTGGTCGCGACCGTCATCGGGGTCGCCGGAGGGGAGTTGCTGAGCCGGGCGCAGACGTTCGGCTTCGCGCTTGCGCTGAGCGCCCTGCTGGCCGCCCAACTCGACCCCGCGGAACGGAAGAAGACCGCACTCGAGAAGGAGAGACACGATGCAACAGCCCACCACGCCGACGCGGCGCATGACGATCGCCGTGTTCGGCGCCACGGGGATGGTCGGCAGCCGGGTGGTCGTCGAGGCAAGGACGCGCGGACACCGGGTGCTGGCGCTGTCCAGAAAGCCGGCGAGTGACAGCCGGGGAGCGGCACCGGAAGACCCGGGCGTGACGCCGCTCGCCGTCGACGTCACGGCCGACCTGAGTGCCGTACGCGGCGAGCGGTTCGCCGCGGCCGCCCGTGGCGAGATCGAAGCGGTGGTGCGCGAACTGCTGCCGCTGGACGAGGCCGTGCCGGCGCACCGGAAGATGGTCGCGGGTGAGGTCTTCGGCGGGATCGTGCTGACGCCGTAGTCCCCGCGCTCTCCGCGGGAGACGCCGACCGTGCCGTGGCAACGGCCGTGGGCGAGCCTCTCAGTCCTTGATCGTGACGGCGATGAGGGTCTGGAGCTGTGCTGTGGTGCGGTCCAGGGGTTCGGTGCTGCGCTTGGCGCGGCACAGGGCGACGGCGCCCTCGACGGCGGCGACGACGAGCGTGGCGACCTGCGCCGCCTGTTCGGTGTCGGCGCCGTGTTCCCGCAGGGAGTCGGCGAGCAGGCCCTCCCACCGGTTGAAGACCTCGGCCGCGGCCGCCAGGGCGGGCGGCACCTCGTCGGCCGGAGGCTCCTCGATGGCCACGGCCAGGACGGGGCAGCCGGCCTGGAAGTCGGTGTCGACGACGATGCCCCGCCACAGGGCCAGGAAGGCGCTCAGTCCGGCGGCGGGGCCCGCCGCGAGCTCCTTGCGCAGAGTGCGCGCGACCCACTCGCCCGTGTAGTGGACCGCCTCCGTGGCCAGTTGCTGCTTGCCTTCGGGGAAGTAGTGGTACGTCGAGCCGAGCGGCGCCTTGGCGTGCTTGGCCATCTCCCGGATGCTCGTTGCGCTGAGCCCGCGGCGGCTGATCATGTCGGCGGCACCGGCCACGATCCGTTCGCGGGACGGCGTACCGCCACTGCTTCTGGCCACCTGCACATCCCCTCTGGCTATAACGACCGTCATAGTCTAGCGTGACCTCTCGTTATAACGACTGTCATAACGAGAGTCGCCGAAACCGAGGAGCCTCCATGCCGTTGATCCGGTTGACCGTCCCGACCGGCGCCCTGACCGAACAGGGCCGTACGACGATCCAGCGGGATCTCGCCGCCGTGCTGCTGCGGTGGGAAGGTGCCCCCGACACGGCCTTCTTCCGGGCCCAGGCGTGGAGTCACCTGATCGAGCTGCCCGAAGGGGCACAGGCCACCGCCGAGGACGAAGCGCCCCGCCTCCTGGTGGAGGTGACGGTTCCGCAGGGCGCCCTGTCCGAGCGGCGCAGGGCGGGCCTGGTCGAGGATGCCACCACCACCGTGCTCGCGGCCGCCGGACTGGCCCCGGCCGAGGCGCTGCGGGTGTGGGTGCTGGTGCACGAGCAGCCCGACGGCACCTGGGGCGCGGGCGGCTCCCTCGTCCGCCACGCCGACCTGGTCGCCCTGGCGAAGGGGCAGCGGGCCGATGCGTGAACTGACCTACATCGCACGGCACGCGATCGAATGGCGCGAGGCACCCGACCCCAAGATCCGCTCGGCCCAGGAAGCGATCGTCGCTCCCGTCGCCGCCACCCCCTGCGACGTGGACTCCTCCATCCTCGCCGGGCACGGCTTCATCGATCCGCCGTTCGCCCTCGGCCACGAATGCGTCGCCCGTGTCACCGACATCGGCGACCACGTGACCGGTGTGGCCCCCGGCGACCTGGTCGTGGTGCCCTGGTCCATCAGCTGCGGCACCTGCGCCCCCTGCCGCGGCGGGCTCACCGCGCACTGCGCATCGGTCCCGCACATGGCCATGTACGGCGCGCCGATCGGCGGCAGTTGGGGAGGCCTCTTCTCCGACCTGGTCCGCATCCCTTACGCGGACGCCATGCTGGTCCCGCTGCCCGCCGGCCTCGACCCGGTCGCCATGGCCTCGGCGAGCGACAACTGGTCCCTGTCCTGGCGCCTCGTCGCCCCCCATCTCAAGGCCCGTCCCGGCGCCCGGGTGCTGGTCGTCGCCCGCGGCAGCATCGGTCTGTACGTGTGCGACATCGCCCGCGCCCTCGGCGCCGGCGACATCCTCTACGTCGACCCCGACGCCGAGCACCGCCGTCTCGCCGCGGCCTACGGCGCTCGCACCGCCGAGGCGATCGAGCCGATCCCGCACGGCTTCGACCTGGCCGTCGAGGCCACCGGCCGCGTCGACCAACTCGCGCTCGCCGTCAGGTCCCTCGCCCCCGAAGGCGTCTGCGAGTCCGCGGGCAACCACTTCCGGCCCGGCGAACTTCCCCTGCTCGACATGTACCTCACCGGCGTCACCCTGCGCATCGCCCGCGACAACGTACGCGCGCACATTCCCGACGCCCTCGATCTCGCCGCCTCGGGGAAGGTCGCGCCCGGCCGCGTCGTCTCCCATGTCCTCGACTGGGAGCAACTGCCCGAAGCACTGCCGCAGAAGCACCTCAAGCCCGTCTTCGTCCGCGACATCACTGCGCCCCGGAGCCCGGACCCGAGCTGAGCTGCCCTAGGCCTCCAGCGTCGTCGCCGCGTCGCGGATGACATCGAGGACGAAGCCGGGGTGGGAGAGCATGGGCACGTGGCTGCTGTCGACGTCGAACGTCTTCGCACCCATGCGCTCGGCGGCGGCCCGTTCCAGGTCCGGGTTCACGGTCCGGTCGTTGTTCGCGACGATGTACCAGCTCGGCTTCGTGCGCCAGGCGGTGCCGGGAACCTGCTGGTTGAACAGATCGGCGACCGGTACGGCACCTGTGGCGAGCACCAGCTTCTGTTCCTCGGCCGGCAGATCGCCGCAGAAGTCGCCGATGCCCGACTCGCGCAGCCAGACGCGGTCGTCGGCGATCTCGACGTGATCGAAGATGGGCGTGTGGGGGAACTTGTCCTGCTGGCCCTGTGAGGTCTCGTCCTCGTCCGGGGCGAGCGCGGCGATGTAGACGAGAGCGCCCACGCGGTCGTGGAGACCCGCCTTGGTGATCAGGGTCCCGCCGTAGGAGTGACCGACGAGCACGACCGGGCCGGGTACGTGGTTGATGGTGCGGGTGACGCACGCGACGTCGCCCTCGAGCGAGTCGAGGCCGTGCTGCGAGCTGAGGACGTTGTGGCCTTCGGCCAGGAGCGTGGGGACGAGCTTGTTGAAACACGAGCCGTCGGCCCAGAGGCCGTGAGCGAATACGACGCTTGCCTTGCCGGCCATGACCTTCTCCTCAGCGGACACCAACTCGCGGAGATCACTACCTTGAGTGCGTTCGCCGTCACTCTAGGTGGGAGAGGCGGGTGCCGCTCGGCGTCGGTTGTCCTACGGCATGCCGTGGAGGTGACTGGTACGGGGTCGCGTACCGGACGTGCCCTCGGTGGCCGTCGCCGAAGTGCGGGCCCGGCCGGGGTCGTCGGTGGGCCGGGGGAGTGGTCCGGTGGCGGGCAGGGTGCCGGTCAGGGGCGTTCCGGGTGGGCGCTGCGGATGATCAGTGACCGCAGTTCCTCCACCGCCCGGACCCGGGCGCCGGCCAGCTCGGGTTCGTCCACGGTCGCGGCGACGACCGGCACGGGGCGGGGCGAACGGGTGAAGTGTTCGCCGATGGCCGTGACCACATCGGGCCGCAGCCCCCATCCGCCGCCGACGACGATCAGCTGGGGATCGGCGAGCGAGACGGCTGCCGCCAGCACGCCGCCGACGGCGCGCGCCAGTGCGTCGAGTGTCCGCCCGGCCCGTGCCCCGTCGCCGGACAGTGCCTCCCGTACGGCGTCGGTGTCGATCGCGGTGGAGGCGGGGCGGCGCAGGCCCAGGGCGGCGAAGACCTCCGTCAGCGGCATCGCGCGCCCGTCCGGTCCGACGGTGGTCAGGTGCGCCGTCTCCCCGACGAGGCCGCGGTGGCCGCGGCGTACCACGCCGTCGCTGACCACCGCGCCGCCCAGGCCCTCGCCCAGATGCAGGTAGAAGAAGTCGTCCACGCCCTGCGCGACCCCGCGGCGGTGCTCCGCGCGGGCCGCCCAGTTGACGTCGTTGTCGACCAGGACGGGACCCGTCACCTGGGGTGCGAGGATCTCGGACGGGTCCAGCTCGCCCACCAGGAAGGGCGCATCGGGCAGGTGGACCAGTCGGCCGGTCGCCCGGTCCACCGGATCGGCCGCGCTGACCACGGCCACGCGCAGCGCTCCGGCGTCTTCCGCCGCCAGGGCCGCGGCGGCGCGAGCCAGTGCGCTCGCCGCCACGTCCGGGCCCGGCGCCGGGTCCAGCGGCACGGTGTGCCGGCCGTGTCCCGTGCCGTACGCGTCGACCGCCTCGGCGACGACACCGTGCGGGGTGATCGAGGCCACCAGTGCCCGTCCGTGCCCGGCCAGTGCGTAGTACGAGCCCACCCGCCCCCGGCCGGTGGTCCGCTCGCCGGTGTCCACGACCAGGCCCGACTCCTCCAGGCGTCCGACCGCCTCGTAGATCGTGGGCTTGGAGATCCCGGTGTGCGCGGCGATCTCCGCGCGGGTCAGGCGCCGGTGCTCCATCAGCGCGCGCAGCACGTTCTCGTCGGTCAGCGCGCGCAGCAGGTCCAGTGACGGCTTGGTCGGCGTCATGTCCGCCATTCTAGTCAGGAGTGTTGCCTAAAAGGCCACGGGCGCCTACGGTCGTATTAGTTAGGAGTCCTGATCAAAGGAGTCGGGCGTTGACGCACGCAACCGAGACCCACCCCGCCACCGGCCTGCCGCACTGGGAGACCACGCCCGACGACCTGGCCGGCGCCATCCGCGAGATCAAGGCCGCGCTGAGGGCCCGCATCGAGTCCTCCGGCCGCACCGTGGCGGAGGTCTTTGCCGCGGTCGAGGCCCGTGTCGAGGCCCGCATCCGTGAGATCGAGGCCGACCGCGCCCGCGGCGAGGAGGTCTGGCCCGTCCTCGGCTACGAGGCGATCGAGAACGGCACGGTCACCCCCGAGCAGACGGCCAAGCTCAAGCAGCGCGGCTGCCTGGTCGTGCGCGGCCACTTCCCCCGCGAACAGGCGCTGGCCTGGGACGCCGACATCGTCGACTACGTCGAGCGCAACCAGTTCTTCGAGAACTACACCGGTCCCGGCGACGACTTCTTCGGCAGCGTCGGCTCCAAGCCCGAGATCTACCCGGTCTACTGGTCCCAGGCCCAGATGCAGGCCCGCCAGTCCGACCGCATGGCCACCGTCCAGTCCTTCCTGAACTCCTTCTGGAAGGACACCGGCGACGACGGCACCCAGTGGTTCGACGCCGACCGCGACGCCCTCTACCCCGACCGCATCCGCCGCCGCCCGCCCGGCGCCGACTCCTCCGGCCTGGGCACCCACTGCGACCCCGGCACCCTGGACCTGTGGATGACCACGGAGTACCAGAAGGCGTTCCGCCACCTCTTCGACGGAACCGCCGAGCAGTACGACCCGTGGGACGCCGCCCACCGCACCACCGGCCCCCAGTACCCCGGCTCCACGATGTGCTCGGCCTTCCGCACCTTCCAGGGCTGGACCGCCCTGTCCGACATGGACAACGACCAGGGCGTCCTGCACACCGTCCCGATTCCCGAGATCATGGCCTACCTGCTGCTGCGCCCCCTGCTGCCGGACGTCCCCGAGGACTCCATGTGCGGTGTCCGCACCAACCAGGTCTTCCCCGTCACCAAGCGCTGGCACCCCGCCCTGTACCGGGCCCTGTCCCCGATCCCCGACGTCAGGGCCGGCGACTCCGTGTGGTGGCACTGCGACATGATCCACAGCGTCGCCCCCGTGCAGGACCAGAAGGGCTGGGGCAACGTCATGTACGTCCCCGCAGCTCCCTGGTGCGCCCGCAACGAGCGCTATGCCGCCGAGGTCCGGGAGGCCTTCGTCACCGGCTCCAGCCCCGGCGACTTCCCCGAGGAGCACTACGAGCGCGCCTGGACCGGCCGCTTCACCGCCGACCAGCTCAACGAGACCGGCCGGCGCGGCCTCGCCCTCGACTGAGGACGCCACCACGCACGTTCGCAACGGATGCTCCACGCCGTGGAAGTGCCCTCCGCCCGGACTCCGGGGACAGGAAGGCACTTCCACGGCTCCGTACCGACGACGGCAGCGCCCGAACGGAACAACGGAACAACGGAACAACGGAACAATCGGGCTATGGGCGCTCCTTCATCCGGTCGACGATCGCCCACTCCACCACATGCGACAGCTGGATGTAGGTCTTGTCGCCGGACGCCGAGGTCCGTTCGTCGCGGAAGCCCAGGAATTCATAGGACTTCGGGTCGAAGATGAGGTACTTGCCCTCCGCGAGCGGACTCTTGGGACACGCGATCCCCACCCCGGTGCGCCCGGCGGAGTCCTTCACCCCCGGGATCGCCTCGACACCGGGCACCAGGGCCAGCGCCTTGTACGCGGCGGGACGCAGCCCCTGGGGCAGCACCGGCCACTTCAGGAGCTCACCGAGCATGAAGTAGGCGTCGAACCAGTCCATTTCGCTGAAGTCGCTCGTCGACCTGCTGGACGAACCGAGGTCGGTGATGACCGGAATGAGTTTCTCCGGGTCGGTGGGCAGCTTCTTCAGCTCGCTCCACTCCCGGGGCGGCCACACGCCCTCGCCCCTCTTCAAGGGCTCCTCCCAGATCACCCGGCCGAGTTCCATGGTCAAGGAGCGCTTGGAACCGTCTACGGAGTCCCAGTTCACGTCCTCGTAGGTCTTGACCGCGCCGCTCCCGCGTTCCGTCTCCTTGATGATCCGCTTCGAGTAGATGAACTGGTCGTCGCGCGGCGCCACGGGCTTCTCGTTCCGGCCCGTCTTTGCTGCCGCCCCGTTCAGCACGGTGACGGCGCCGACGTTGCTCATCCTCGGGGTCGCCGTGCCCGATACGCGGTCGGAGCGATCGCCCCTGTCGGCGCCGCCCTCGGCGATCAGTACCGCCCCTCCCGTGACCGCCACGGCGACCACCGCGGCGGTCGCGAGCCGGAGCGCGTGGCGTCGGCTGGGCGCCGCGTCGGAGTGCCGTTGCGCGCGCACAATCGTGTTCAGCAGCCGGTGGCGGGCCTCCGCGCGGGCCGGGTCGGTGAGCGCGGCGGCGTCCGTGTCCCAGTCCCGCAGGAGTTCGAGTTCGTCAGTCATGGCCGGGTACCTCTCGCAGTGTCGTCGGGTCGGATCCGCCCAGCGCTTCCCGTAGCTTGCCGCGAGCCCGGTGCAACCGTGATCTGACGGTGCCGACGGGGACATCGAGGGCCTGGGCCACCTCCTCGTAGCCGAGACCGCCCCACGCCACCAGCAGCAGCACGTCCCGGTGCCGTGCGGACAGCGCGGCCAGCCCCGCCGCCAGTTCACGGCGTACGGCCTGTGCCCCCACCCGGGCCGCGGCACGGTCGGCCAGCGGCTCCTCGTGATCGGCCGGAGCCGGGACGCGGGCCATGGCCTTGAACCGGCGACCCTCGGCCCGTCGGTGTCGGCCGACCAGGTTGGTCGCTATACCGAACAGCCAGGGCCGGGCACCGTCCCCCGTCGACCGCGAGGGGTCGTACCGGTGCCGCTGCTGGAAAGCGGTGGTGAAGGTCTCTGCCATGAGGTCGTCGGCCGGCTCGCCACCGAGCCTGCGGGCCAGATAGCGATGCACCTCATCCGCGTACCGGTCGAAGAGCACGGCGAACGCTTCGGGCTCGTCCCGGGACCGCGCAATCACCGAGGCATCGCTCTCCGCCCCCGTGCGGACGCCTGGCTCCACGGTCATCGGGGCTCCTCTCGTTCAAGGGAACATGCTTCGAAGGCTTGGGCTTTCACCACTCCTTCGCCGCTCGCCCCCGCTGAGTTCCCTCGGCCGCCGGTCGTGCCCCTCGACGTGCAGCGCGAGTGCGTCGAGCGGTTCCCATCCCAGCCGTCCTCGTGCTGTCGTGCACGAGCGTTCAAGCCCCCGCCGTCCGCAAGGCGCACGCTGGACCCATCGGCTCGATCAGCCAAGGAAGCGCAGCAATGACCGAGAACGCCTCGACAGCACCGATGGGCCTTGACGCGACGGAGAAGGTCCGCCTGGCCGTCTACCACGGATTCGCACGTACCGGCCGGGCTCCGGGCCTGTCCGAACTCGCGGCACTCACCCGGCTCGGTCCCGACCAGGTACGTCAGGAGTTGCGCACCCTTCACACACGTCATGATCTGGTCCTGGATCCGCAGGACAGCGACCACGTCGTGATGGCCCACCCGTTCGCCTCCGTGCCGCTCGGCCTTTCCGTCATGGGCGCGCACACCCTGTGGTGGGGCGGCTGTGCCTGGGACTCGTTCGCCCTGCCGCACATGCTCAAGGACGAGCCCGACGTGCTGGTCGCCACCCGCTGTCCCGCCTGCGACACCCCGCATGCCTGGGTGGTCGGCCGAGCGGCACCCCCGAAGGGCGGCCAGGCGGCCCATTTCCTCATCCCGCGGCCGCCAGTGCCTACTTCGCCGAGGTCGGCCTGCACGGCTCCTTCTGGGGCCTGCCCGACTGAGATCCGGATCCCGCTCTCCGCCCTGTGCTCAACGCGGCTCCACGCCCGGCCAGGCGTGCGGGTACGGCACGCACAGTGTCTCGGGCGCCACGGGAGTGTGGTCCGCGGCGGCGTGCAGCCGGCCGTCGCGCACGACGACGGCTCCGCTGCTGCGCATGGCCGTGACCAGGTCGTCGGCGAGGGCTTCGGGCGCCAGGTCCAGCAGCCGGGCGGCGTCGGTCAGCCAGGCCCGGGCGTGCAGGTACGGTTCGATCTCGTCGGCCGGGATGCCGTCGCGGATCATCAGGGCGAACGCGAGGATGCGGCGGGCGCCGTACCAGACCGCCCCGTCCGGGTCGTCGACGAGCCGCTGGGCGCGGTGCAGAGCGGCGGCCAACGCCGCGTCGGCGTTGGCCGGGATCGGTCCGTGGGAGGGAAGGAGTACTCGGGGGGCGAGGTCGGCGAGGCGTTCGAGGGAGCTGAGCGCGGTGGCCGCCGCGTCGGGGCCGTCGAGCGCGAGGTTCACCCAGCCGACGTCGTAGTCCGACAGCGCGTCGCCGACCACGAGTAGGCGCTCCTCCGGCTGCCACAGAGCCAGGTGCCCGGGGGTGTGCCCAGGGGTGCGGACGACCTGCCAGTCGGCGTCCCCCAGGCGAAGGACCTGCCCGTCGTCGAGCGGGATGTCGACGGTGTACGGGGCGACGGGCTGGTCGAGGTACTCGGCCGCGCAGCAGCCGGGATCCCGCCTGCCGATCGCCTCGGCCTCCGGGGCTCCGGCGGCGATGGTGGCGCCCTTGGCCTGGAGGAGGGCGTTGCCGCCGACGTGGTCGGAGTGCCAGTGGGTGTTCACGACCAGGTCGATGTCCCCGGCGTGCGAGCGGGCCCAGGCGGTGGTCTCCTGCGCGTGCCCGACGAACCCGCTGTCGATCAAGGCTGGTTGCCGTCCGGGCAGCAGGAGGGTGTTGGCGTCGGGGAAGGGGCGCTGCCACCAGGTCAGCCAGGACGGCAGGGCGGGAGCGGGCGGCTGGGGGCGGCTCATTCGGCGGGCCTGTGCAGACGGAAAAGCGTCTGCTGGCCGTTGGCGACGAGCGTGCGGGCGCCGTCGGCCCGGACGCCGTACACCTCCAACTGGCAGACAGTCAGCGTACGTCCGGACTTCAGGACCGTCCCGATCGCCTCCAGGTGGTCGCCCGCGGCGGGCGCGAGGAGATTGATCTTGTACTCGACGGTGACGACGTCGGATTCCTCGTCGAACAGGGTGAGCGCGGCGTACCCGCCGGCGCTGTCCGCGATGGCGCTGGTGGCGCCCGCATGGACGTAACCGTGCTGCTGGGTCACCTCGGGGCGGGCCGGGAGCACGATGTGTACGCGGCCGGGCCCGATGTGAGTGATCCGCGCGCCGAGGTGGGACATCAGGCCCTGTCGGTCGAAGCTGTCCTGGACACGCTTCTGCACCGCGGGACTTGCCTGTTCGTGTTCCTGCTGCGTCCGGTCTGCCACGTACGTGTTCTCCCTCGGATCCGTGTCGGGTGGAGCGGGACGGGTTCTCAGTCGGCCGGGCGTTCCATGTCCGGCGCGGACGGCCGCCCCGGATCAAGGTTGGCGGCTTTCCGGCATCGGCTGTCCGGTCGCCGGTGGTAGGCATCGCCGCAGGCTTTCACAGTGCTGGGCAAGCGTCGCAGCCGGCCGAGCGGCGCCCTCGTGCGCGGCCCCGGCCGCGACTCGGCCCTCGTACTGATCGAGGCCCGGGCCTGGGGGCTGTGCCTGGTAAAGAGGCAGGGTGAAGCGGCCGGTGCGCTGCGGCCGTTCAGTGGCGGGAGCGTCGGTGGCTCTGGTGACAGAACTGTCACACTACGCAACACAACTGGCTGCCGGGCCGGGGGGTCTAACTGTGCATGACGACGGCACATTGCCTGACAACGGCACATTGCCTGACGACCGAGCGCGGCGACACCGCGCGACACATGCACCGGGGGACACGTTGAACACGCTTGCACGCAAGGCCCGTACGTCGGTGGCGATTTCGGGGACGGCCCTGCTGCTGGCCGCCGCAGGCTTGGGGCTCGCGCCGGCCGCTTTCGCGGACGAGTCGCAGCCGCCCACGCTGGCGGTCGCCACCGCCGCGCCGGCGGAGGTCGGACTGGCCGGCCTGCCGGTCGCCTTCACCACCAAGGTCTCCAACACCGGCGCCTACGACTCCTCATCGACCCGGCTGATCTACCGGATCGACGGCGGAGCCGGCCTGCCGCCGAACGCCGTCAGCCTCCAGTACCAGCTCAGCGGCACAGAGTGGAAGACGGTGCCGCTGACGTACGCCGACGGGAAGTTCTCCGGGGAGATCCCCGAGACCTTCGCGCTCGCCGCGGGCCAGTCCCGCACCGTGCAGCTGCGCATCGGCGTACCCATGGGCACCCCGCACAACGGCGACAGCGACGGCGGGACCCAGCAGCTGAAGCTGACCACTCTCGTCTCCCACGGCGCCTCCGGAGCGGCCTCCGACACCGACGACGACACCATCAAGGTCGACGGCCTCGGCACCGCGCTGTCCGGCGTCCCCGCGACCGTGACCGCCGGCGGCCCTGCCGTCGGTTTCGAGGCCACGGTGACCAACCCCACCCCCTCGGGGTATGAGAACGTCACCGACACGCTGATCACCAACAGGTACGCCTCCGTGCAGGTGCTGCGCTCCGGGACCTGGAAGACCCTCACGCCGGTCACCTCGGACGCCGAGGCCGACGTGTACGGATTCGACGTGATCGGCAAGGACGCCTCCCTTGCCGCGCACAGCAGCACGGTCGCCAAGGTCCGGGTGACGTACCGCAAGGACACGCCCGCCGGAAAGGCCACCGTGCAGTCCTGCGTATTCGTCAACCAGGGGTCGACACCGTTCCGCGGCACCACGTTCTGCGGCGAGCGCGCGACCCTGACGGTACTTCCGGCGGGCTCCGCCGGAAGCACGTCGACCCCGACCCCGACCGCCTCCGCGTCCCCCTCCTCCTCCTCCTCGACCCCGACTCCGTCCGCGACCTCGAGCACGTCCGGGGCGGGCACGCAGCTGGCCGAGACCGGAAGCAGCGGGACGTCCACGATCGCCGCGGCCGCCGGTGCCTTCGTGCTGGCCGGCGCGGGCGCACTGGGCGCCGTGGCTCTGCGCCGCCGCCGCACGCGGGCCTGACCCGCAGGCAGCCCAGGCACCTCCCGCCCGGCCAGGACGGGAGGTGCCTGTGCTCGGCTGATCACCCGAGCGCCCGCCAGACGCTGATTCGCGTCCGGAGCTGACTGCCAGTCATGCAAGGAACGTACAAGACCAGGGGAGAGCAGTAGCCGCACGCTGGTCACATGACCGAACCCCATGCAGCCGTGAACCTCGCCCACAAGCTCTCGCTGTTCGATGAGCTCTGGGCGCAGAAGAAGATCGCCGATCTGAACGACTACGAGGTCAAGCTCGCCAAACTGAAGGGCGAGTTCGTCTGGCACACCCACGAGGACACCGACGAACTGTTCCTCGTCATCAGCGGCCGGCTCACCATCCAGCTCAGGGACGGGGACGTCGTGCTCGAACCGGGTGAGCTGTTCGTGGTTCCCCGGGGCGTCGAACACTGCCCCGTGGCGGAGGAGGAGACCGCCATCCTGCTGCTGGAACCGGCAGGGGTCCTCAACACGGGTGACGCGGGCGGCCCGCTCACCCGGGCTGCCGAGCCCCTTGGCTGACTTTCGTTCTTGCGGCGTTCACCGTCATGGGAGGCGCCGGCGCGGTGGCATTCGCCGAAGACGGCACCACCCCGGCGGGTTCAAACGGCAGGGTGTCTCGCTCGCCTACCTGACGGACGCGCAGAACAGCCTGGGCACAGCCCTGTTGCAAGTGGCTCTGCGCGCCGGCGGCCTCGAGACCACGGAGAAGATCCGCCTCCTCAACAAGGCGGCCGGTGAAACCGTGCCGCCGTCTCCTGCTCGCATCTGCACCGTCTCACCCTCGGTGGGACGTCCGAGACGTACGAGACGCGGCACGGACCGGGGCCGGTGAGGTGTTCCCGGCGGTGGGCGGGTGTCGAGGAGTGGCTCCCGGCCCTGGGTATCGAGCGTGGGATGGGTGTCTGTGCTGTTTATGCCCGGGCGTGCGAGGCTGTCTGTGCCCAGGCGTGCGAGCAGGCGCAGGTGCCCGACCACGTCGAGAGTGCAGTTCTCCCAGTGCGCGTAGAGACCGCGCTCGGCCTCCTCGAGGAAGATGTGCCGGGCGGTGTTCAGGCCCGGCATCGGCCGCCGGCCGAAGAGGAGTCCGGCGAGGCGGTTCCCGGCGAGCACGACCGCCGGCGGCCCGTAGTCGCACTACGCCGCTCGCGGGATCAACGGCCCCGTCGACGATCTGCTTTTCGCCATCCATCACGGCATCCTCTGCTGGGCTGCACGTGCGCGGCTGACCGCCGGCGCTGAACAGGACGAGCCGGGGTGCGCCCTTCTCGTGGCGGAGCCAGTGCGTTCACTCTCAACTCAATGCAACGTTCCCGGTGATGCTCGTTGCTTTAGGTTCAGAATCGTTGCAACGAAATCACGGCATCTGCCTGGGAGAATGCCGTAGTTGTGCAACATGCATGTTGCCTGATGTCTGAATGCAACGTAGCGTTTCTCTCATCGGAAACAGCAAGTCGAAGGAGTGCATCATGCAGAAGTTCGCCACCCCCGCCCCCGTCCAGGCCGTCCTGGACATCCCGGCCGGGCGCATTCAGCTCATCGCCGCCGACCGCGACACCACCACCGTCGAGGTCCGGCCCGCGGACGCTTCGAAGGGCCGTGACGTGAAGGCGGCCGGACAGGTCCGGATCGCCCACGAAGACGGCGTCCTGCGGATCGAGGCCCCGCAGGCGAAGAACCGCATCCTCGGCAACATCGGTTCGGTCGAGGTGACCGTGCAACTGCCCGCCGGCTCCCGCGTCGAGGCGAAGTCGGCTGCCGCCGAACTGCGCGGTGTGGGCCGCCTCGGGGACGTCGTCTTCGACGGTGCGCACGGACCGGTCGAGCTCGACGAGGCGGCGGGCATTCGCCTCACCGGTCTGGACGCCACCGTCTCGGTCGGCCGTCTGAACGGTTCCGGCGAGATCAGCACCCTCAAGGGCGACCTGACGATCACCGAGGCCGCGGGCGGCACACTCACCCTGAGCACCCAGCAGGGCGACATCACCGTCGGCGCCGCCCGCGGCGTCTCGGCCACCCTGGACGCCGGCACCGCCTACGGCAGGATCCACAACACCCTGACGAACACCGGCAGCACCGCCGGCGCCGGTCTGACCGTCAAGGCGACCACCGCCTATGGCGACATCACCGCCGGCAGCCTGTGACACATCCACCGGAGATCACTGGATGAGCAACCCCGCCGCCGTGCTGGACGGCGATCCGCTCAAGTGGCCTCGGGAGGTGTCGACGTCGCTGTACACGAGGTGGTGATCCGAGTACGGGCTGGGGTGCGTACCTTGTGCGAGCGGGACGACGTCGCGCAGGAAGATGTAGTCGAACTTGCTCTGCCAGTCGGTGGTCGGCTTGCAGGCGCCTCCTGACGCGGGACGGCACTGAGGGTCCGCGTCCGCGGCCAGCGACCACAGGGGAGCGAGTTCGGGCGCGTCCGGCACGGCGTTGAAGTCGCCGAGAACGATCGCGCGGTCGTACCGGGCGATCTCCGCGGCGAGCACGCGGCCCTGGTCCGCCCGGACCGCCTCCTGACGTCGCTGAGCGAGATGCGTGGCGAAGACCCGGACGGACCTGCCGCCCACCACGGTGCTGACGGCCATGTACCCGCGGTCCTCGGACCCTCCGTCGGGGTATTCCACGCTCACGCGATCCGTCATCGGCGCCGCCGACAGGACCGCCTGGCCGAAGGCTCCCGGGCTCCATGGTGCTCCGCCGCAGCGGCTCCAACTGCGAAGGACCATGCCGTACTCGACGTGGTAGACCAGCCCGTAGAAGCTCTCCAGATAGTCCCGGATCCTGTCGACGTCACGTACGCACGCTTCCTGCAGGGCGACGACCTGGGGTGCGTACGTGGCGATCTCCGCCGCGCGGTCGACGTTGCTCCGGGCGCAGGGGTTGCAGAGGTTCCACGTCATGACCCGGTTCGACACGACGTCTGCGGCGGCGCCGGCGGGCAGCGGTCTGGCGGAGGGGGCGCCGCTGGGCGCGCTGGGGCCGACGAGCACCACGCAGGCCACGGTCATCGAGGCCGCCAGCAACCGCGTGCCGCTTCCGAACACCATCGCCTCCTCGCAAGTGGCACCCGATGGCATCTGACGTCTCCTCGCACGAGGTTACTGGGGCGGGCCGGTCGGTCGACAGAGGGGCCGTGCGGTATCCGTCCCGCCCGGATGATGGCGATACCTTTCCGGCATGTGCATTTCGACAGGCGAGGCCGCGTTCTCCGGCACGATCGTCTACTGCGGGCGACAGCACCACCAGGTGCACGGCCTCGTCCACGTCCTGGGCTACCAGAACACCGCGGTCAACCTGGCGGACGGCCCCAACGCCATGTTGCTGCACCTGCCCACCAGGCAGCTCACCCCCCATCACTTCCTCTCCACAGGGCGCGACGGCGACGTTCTGCACCGTATGGTGGCCGCCGTGGAACGCGGCGCCGCCACAGACGACGGCATGGCCTGGATGAGTGGGGAACCGCAGACGGTCCAGGTCTTCGACCACGACGTCTACACGGTGCTTGTGGCGCACGACCCCACCGCGGTCCTTGCCGCGCTCCAGCAAGTGCCGCCGCACCGGCGCCCCGATCTCGAGCCGGACCTTCTGGCCTTCTACGCCGACCGCTTCCCCGACCACACCATCGCTGTGTGCTGCTTCGACAACGCCGACGCGCAACGCGCCAAGCCCCTGCTGTTGTGGTACGCGCCCCTCGATCCCGATCGGCTGACCGTGCCGGCGCTGGACAGCCACACCGGCAAGGCGCCGGACCTCGACGCCGACGTACCTGTGGACCACTGGGTCCTGCTGTCCACCGACCAAGCCTCCGCCGACTGGGGCACCCCTGTCGACTACCCCGGGGACATGCGTCACCGTCTGCGCACCTTCCTGCCCTCCGCCGTCATGGGCCGGCGCTACGGCGAAGGGCAGGTCCTGCCCAACGGAGACTTCACCATCAGCCACCGCGACCTGCTCGCCGGCGACCTCGACCGCATCGAGCGCCTGCAACCGGCCCACCGCTGAAGGGTCTGACGGCCACAGCCACGGCACGTCGGCCGAACCCGGCAGCACCCGATGCCGGGGACGGGAGCGGGGGTGCAGGGCCTCGATCTCCCGGCACCCCCGCCGGTCAGTCGTGCTGGTACGCGGGTGGGGTCACAGCTCCTCGACGAAGTACGGCTCGACCGTCATCCAGCCGTTGCCCGACGCGCCGTTGAGACGGCCCGAGGAGTTCTTGGCCAGGGTGTACCACGACTCGACGTAGTCGGGGTCGTCGGTGAACCAGGAGTCGGGGATGGCGCTGAGGAGCGCGTTCACCAGGGGGATGTAGGTGCCCTGGTCGGTGACGGTGAGCAGGGCCGTGGTGATGGCAGTGGCCAGCGCGCGGTAGTTGGTGCCGTCGTCGTCCTCCATCATCACGACGTCGGCCAGGTTGTACTTGTAGTTCGACCAGTTCACCAGGATCTGGTTCGGGTAGTAGGTGGTGCCGTCGTAGTCCAGGTACGGCATGTCCACCGAGTCGACGCGTGCCTTGCCGTCCAGGCCGAAACCGGTGACCAGGGAGAACATCTCGGCGGCGCCCTTGAACCAGGGCTCCTCGTCGTCGTTCACCTCGATCGCGTCGACCTTGGTGGCCCACCAGCCGCCCGTGTCCTGCGCCTTGGCGAGGCCGGCCTGCGAGGTGAGGCCCTTGGCGGCCAACGCCTTGTCCAGGACCGCGAGTCCGGCCCGGTGGGCCTTGGTGACGTCGATGTCCAGGACGTACAGGGGACGGTCGGGCACGCGGGCGGTGCTCACGGTGTGGGCGCGGCCCTGACTGTCGTAGGCGGTGAGGGTCTTCGCGTCATCGTCCGTCGCCGCGACGGCGACCCAGGGGGTGGTGTCGGTCTTCAGATGCGCGCGCATGGAGGGCGCGCCCAGGCGTACCCGCAGCAGTGAGCCGGTCGAGGCAGGCAGCCCCTTCAGTTCTGCGAGGCGCCGGTCGGCGGCGGAGACCGAGGCGGTCAGCTTCCGCCCCGCGGGTCCGGCGGACTTGCCGGCCAGGGCCTGCAGGTCCACCTCGTCCGTGGCGAGCGAGGCCGTGCGTACCTGCGCCCGCCACTGCGAGTCGTGCAGCGACGAGGCCAGCGACCGGGCGATCTGGTTCTCGATGTCACGGACCGGGGACTTCTGCTGGGCCGTGGCCGGGCTGTCCGTGGCGGTCGCCGCCGAGGCGATGGCCGGCTGGACGCTGCCGCCGATGACCGCGCTCAGCATGACGCCGATGAGGGCGCCGCGACGCTTGCTTGCTCTGCTCACCTTGCTCCTTGGATTGTCGGTGAGTGCCGCACCGCGGGGGCGGGCGGCCGTCTGTGGGGTGGGCGGCTCCGGGTCTTGCCGGTAGCCGGTGGTGTCAGGGCTGCGCACCCGGTGCCGGCCGGCAGGGTCGGCACCATGAACCATTTAGTTAGCCGGTTCATGACATATGACGCGCGTAGAATCAGTGCATGAACAGATGGCTACGGACCACCGCGTCGGCCGACGCCGGGCCGCGCGGCCGAAGAGGCCCCGGGCTAGCAGGAGTTGTTGTCGGCCGGACGTCGGCGGTCGTGCTCCAGTGAACTCAGCATGATTTTCTCGGTGCCGCGCAGATACACCTCGGCCGCGCGCTGAGCGTCCTCGCTCTGCCGGTCGACGACCGCGCGCACCACCGGCGCGAGCCGTTTCCACGCCTGTGCCGGGTCCTCGAACGGCGCCCGCAGCGCAGCCCGCACGGGGAGGTAGGCGTTGAACAACGTGTTGGTGAGGAGTACGTAGACCCGGTTGCCGGTCGCGCGTGCCAGCTCCCGGTGCACCTCCACGTCGGCGAGCTGGATCGTGGCCGCGTCCGGGGCGTCGGCCACCAGTTGGAGCAGTTCTTCCAGGCGCCGGGCCTGCCGCGCCGTGCGCCGGACGGCCGCCCGGCCCGCGATAAGGATGCCGATGTGCCGGCGTGCCTCGAAGATCTCCCTCAGCCAGCCGGGGTCCTGCGCGGCCAGCATGGGGAGCAACTCGGCGCCGCCGAGCCGCAGATAGTCGAGGATGCGGGTGCCGATGCCGTGCTTGGTGCTCAGCAGACCCGACTTCTCCAGCCGTGTCAGGGCGTGTTTGAGGGTGGTGCGCGTGACACCGTACCCGGCCGCCAGCTCCCGCTCGGGGGGCAGCAGGGAACCGGGCTCGTGAGTGCCGTTCAGAATGGCCTCACGCAGCCGTGCTTCGAGCAGGTCGACCACGGTTTGGCGCGGAATGCTGTCGACGGCCACGGAGGATCTCCCGAGACTGCAATCGGATGGTGCGGCGGCTCACTGGTTGAGTGGCTCAGCCACCACCACAGTGAAGCAGCCTCCGTCTGCGCCGTCAATTACCTCGCATCACAAGGGAGTTGCCGACGGAGGGGCGGGCATCCGTGCTGCCCGTGGCCGGGATGGACAGCCGCCTTCGTATCCTCGTACCGACGCTCGTACCGACGCACAGGAATGCGGGCCGACCGGGAGGGGAAGCGGATGGCCTTCGGAAGGCAGAAGCGCGACGAGCCGTTCGAGGCGGTGCACTGGGACGAGATCACTCGGTTCACGGTGGGCACCGTGATGCGGAACACGGTTCGCAGGTCGAAGCGCGGCGAGGGCCCGCACGCCGTGCGGTTCATGAGGACACGCGCAGGCGACGAGTACATGGTCCCCGGCGTCTTCATCATCCCCCTGGAGCCGGCCCGGCCGCTGTCGAAGGGTGGATTCCGCCTGTACGAGGACGAGGACAGCCGACTGTTGCTGTGCACGGTCCTCCCGGACGGCTCCGACCGCTACCGGGTGACCGACGCCGCCGGCCTTGAACTCGGCTCGGTCCGCCGCACCCCGGTCGCGAAGCGGCTCACCCAGCAGAGCCTGTGGATGGAACAGCCCGGGTATCCGCCCGTCGTGGCTCTCCGTAACTGGGCCAGAGGCGGTCCAGGGGCTGCTCTGGGCCGCGGGGTGGGGCATGTCCTCGAAGGGGTCGTCGACTCTGTGCTGTCCTTCGGCTCCGACGAAGTGGCGGACTCCGGTTCAGCTCCCAAGCCGGTGGTCTGGACGGTGGGCGCAGAAGCAGCGGAAGAGGGGGGCCCGGACGGAGGGTACAGAGAAGCCGTGTTGACCTGTCCGCGAGCGAACCAGAGGCACACGTGGTACTTCGTCATGCGGGAAGGCTGGTTGGACAAGCGCCTTGCCTTCGCACTCGTGGTGCTGCGCGAGAGTGAGGCTTTCGGGGCCGACCGCCGTTGACGGACCCCGAGCGCCCCGCCTCGCGCTCGGGGCACCGGAGTACGGCGTCAGCCGTTGTTCCGTACCTCTTGGAGCAGGGCCTCGGCCGCGAGGAGCCCGAGGCTGTGGGAGGCCAGAGGGCTGTCGCCCGTGAGGAGCTTGCGGTCCTGGTGGGTCCTGCCGGTCATGTCATCGTTGACGACATGCATGCCCTGCTCTCTCAGCAGACCGGCGACGAGCCACTGCAGGCGGCCGGGGAGGTAGCCGATGTCGAGATTCGGTCCCTCGTCGAGCGAATCGGGGAAGACGCAGACCGAGTACCCCTTGAAGGGCGACTCCTTCTTGCCCAGCGAGGCGGCGAGCAGCGCGGCCGGCCCGTGGCACAAGGTGATGACGAACTTGTCGTTCGCCAGCGCCCAGTCCAGGGTCCCGGTCACTGCCTCGCTGGTCGGCAGACCGACCACGGCCCCGTGTCCGCCCGGGATGAAGACGGCGACGTAGTCCGAATCCTCGCCGAGGTCGTTCTCGACGACATCGGCAAGGTTCCTGGGCGCCTTGAGCTTCGGCTTGAGGGCCTCGTACGTCGCCTTGACGGCAGCGTCCTCGTCCGGCATGGCCCACAGTTCGAGCTTCGCCGGGTAGCCCCCCACCGTGGCGACGTCGATGTCGAAGCCCGTCTCCATCAAGTGGTGAGCCGGCAGCAGCATTTCCACGGGATGGTTTCCGGTGGAGAACATCTTGCCGTTCTCCAGCAGAACGTAGCGTTCCGCCGCCGCCACCATGAGGACCTTCAGCTTCCCTTTGTAGGCGCCCTTGTGCTTCACCCCATCGAAGTCGGTCTTCGGCGCGGTGTACTGACTCAGCGAATACGGTGAAGGGAAGTACGCGTTGTCCTCGGCCGGATCTGGGGTGGGGTCCCTGCTCAGATCTTCCGCGGCAGAAGGCATGCTGACGACCTGCTTTCACAAGCGGCTGAAAGTCTCGGCAGTGACGGTGAAAGGGGCGCACTGCCGGAGAGGGGCAGAATCGACTGTCCCTTCGAGATGATCCATGACGATGCTAGCGCGCCCCTTTCGACCCGGCAGGTGGATCTTGTGGCGGAACGGGGCGTGGTTCAGGACACCACGGGAGCGGCGTCCGTGACCTCGCTCAGGCGGACCGTGCACAGCCCGCGCGGCTCGCTCTTCACCTCCGTCACCTTGAGCTGGGTACCCGGCGTGAGGATGTATTCCTCCTCGCCGGTGAAGGCGGAGAAGCTCTTGATCCCGACCGCCCGGGCCGGCGTCACCTCGAAGAGGGTCCGCTTGCCGCGACTGCCCAGGAACGCCCTGGCCACCTGCAGCTCGGAGGTACACGAGGAGACGCCCCACCAGGTCACCGTCCGGCCCACCGGGTACTGCGCCCGAAGGTCCAGCGACACCCCGCGCCACAGCGGCTGCGTGTAGGCCGGCAGCTCCGAGACCGCCGAGAACAGCAGCCGCAGGTAGGGCAGGTAGGGCGTCAGCCCGGTGCGGTCGGGGGAGCGCAGGACGCTGTTGATCTCGCGGTAGAAGGCTGACTCACAGGTGTAGAGGTGGAGTGCGGCGATCGCGTCGGCGGACAGGCCGCCGCCGGCCTCCTGGTCCGCCCGCCGCTTGCCGAAGTCGTGCGAGCGCCGTATGTGTCCGGCGAGCCCGGACAGCACCGCGGAAGCCGGGGCGACGGCGTTCTGGAAGTCCATCAGCGCAGTGTCGAAGACACCGGTGATCGCCGGCAGGACGAGGCCCTCGTCCTTGACGCCGGTGAGGCGCTCCAGGTACAGCTGGTGCAGGTTCATGGTCGACTCGATGAAAGCGCCCATGCGCGCCGCGACACCGCCGTCCGCACCGCCCGCGCCGGTGGCCGTTTCGTTCCATCCCTTGCTCGGCAGCCAGTCGATGCCGTCGGCGCCCAGCGAGGCCAGAGCGTCGTTGACCTGGGTGAAGTGGTCGCCCTCGCAGAAGATGTCGCCCTGTGCCGCCGGGTTCGCGTGGTCGAGGTGGCGGACCTCGACGTCCGGGTACTTCTGCTGGAGCCGCAGGACGACCCGCTTCAGGCTGCGGGCATGCGCCCCCCACCACGCGAACACGACGCCGCGGTCCTCCTCGGGCGCGTCCTGCTTGGCCTTGAGGATCTCCTCGACGATCCGCTCGGCGACCGGCCGCCAGAACGCCGTGTGCTGGTCGGCCCCCATCGCCCCGTCGCCGCTCGCGGTCAGCGACGCGTTCAGCAGCAGCACGCCCTGCGTCAGCATCGCCTGGAACCACTCCGGCGGCTGGACCGTGTCCCGCTCCTTCAGCAGCGCCCGCACGTCGGCGATCGGGGTCTTCTTGGCGATGCCGTACTTCCACATCGCCGCCGCCTTGATGAGGCACCTGATGCTGACGACGCGGCCGAACTGGCTGTCCTTCCAGTCGCTGAAGGTGTTGTCGAACATGGCTATGCCGGTGGCGCTCTCCGGCCGCGGATACGGGTTCTGGCCGAAGACCACGACCTTCCACTTGTGCGGCGGGTTCGGCTTGAGCGCCTGGAACGTCAGCTCGCGGACCGGGACCACCTCGTGGCTGCGGCCCTTGCCGATGAACCGCGCGGCGTCCGGCTGCGCCTCGATGACCGGCTTCAGCAGCGGGAGCCAGGCCTCCCCGCCACCCTCGAAGAGCTCGGCCAGGGCGAGGGGGTCGTTCATATCGGGCTGGGACTGGGGCTGGGACTGGGGCTGGGAGTGCTGCGGCTGGCCCGGAGCCGGGACGCCGGTCGTCGATCCGGTCATGGCGATGGCGCTTTCGCTCGTCGTGGCGGGAGGAGAGGCGGGAGTGGGAGCGGCAGCGGGAGTTTCGGGCGTCGGCGCGGGGGCGACAGGCGTGACGGTCGTCGGCGGCACGATACGTACCCGCTGGTCGACGGGCGCGTTCTCGATCCCGTGGAGCTGGGAGACGATGGTGGAGCGAAGCTCGTCGTCGTCCTCGAACCAGTGGTCGTGGAAGAGCGTGTAGCCGGTCCACATCAGGTTGGCGCACACCCGGGCCGGCACCTGGCCGGTCTGCGCCCCCAACCCGACCAGTGCCACGGACCGGATACTGCCCGGCTTCTTCCGGTTCTGCCGGTGGACGGCCTGGAAGGCGGCCGCGCACGCCAGCGCCACGTTCAGCGTGGCGCTCACGTTCTGCGAGGACCGCACCATCGTCGGCGTCGATATCAGGTAACGGGGGACGGTCGCGCCGGACGGGACGCAGACGGCGCTGCCCACCGGCATGGGTCCGGCGAACCGGTCACGGATCGCCCGCTGGACACGCACCTGGATGCCGGACCCCAGGTACCGCTTGATGACGGCGTCGACCCCGCCGTCCATCCGGCCCCGGGAGTTCGTGGGGGTGACCCAGGCGTCGACGTCCTCGTCGAGGATCGAGCCCTTGCGGATCTCGATACCGGGGGTGTCGGCGAACGCGGCGCGCCACGCCTCCACCACATGCTCGTTGACGTCCGTCAGTACCACCCTGAGCGTGGGCAGCACAGTGCTCTCGGTCATCGTCCACTCCTGTTGTGCAACAGCGGTTCCAAGACCTCGAACGTATCCCCTGCCACTGACAACGCAGCCCCGACAAGGGACCGGTGACCTGCCGTCAGGATCGGGGCGGGATCCCGGGCCTGTTGCAGGGCCTGGAGGCGTGGCGCTCGCTCGGGGTGGTCATGCTGATCAGGGGCGGGCGTCGGCGATCTCGATCATCCGTCATGTCATCGGTCGAGACAGTTGCATCCGGGACATCGAACCCAGCCCGGCCGGCCAGGTCTCGGTTGTATGTAGTGTGCGGAAATGACAAGAAGCGTGCGGCTCGCGGAGCAGTTGGACTGGTACTGGCGCAAGAACCTGCGGCCGCGGCTGGACGGTCTTACCGATGAGGAGTACTTCTGGGAGCCGGTGCGCGGCTGCTGGAACATCCGCCCACGTGGCACGTCGGCCGCACCGATGTCGGCGGGTTCGGGGGAGTGGACGATGGACTCCGCGTCCGCTGATCCGGTGCCGGCGCCGGTGACCACGATTGCCTGGCGGCTTGCACACATCATCGTCTCGTGCCTGGGCTATCGAGTCGGATGGCACTTCGGCGGCCGGGAGGCCGACTCCCATACATTCGCCTACGCGGGGACCGCCGGCGAGGCGCTGATGCAGCTCGATGAGACGTACGGGAGATGGAACGCGGGGGTCCGCGCGCTCTCGGACGCCGACCTGGAGAATCCGCCCACGGCGGGGCCCGAGCGGCGTCCCATGGAGGGCATCGTCCTGCACGTCAACAGGGAACTGATCCATCACGGCGCTGAGATTTCCCTGCTGCGCGACCTTTACCGCTGGCAGGACGGAGCCGTACCCCACCGAACATGACTTTTCGGTGACCGGCGATCCGGCCGCGGAAGGGTACATGGACTCCGTGACGCTCCGTGGCTGCTGGATTCTCGGCGCGCGCGGTGCGGCTGGAGCAGGCAGTGACCCGGGTGCCACCACTCGGCGTCGGGTTGCTGCCATGGCCAGAGATCAAGGACGGCAGTCCCCCTCGGATCCCGCAATGAACCAGGCCGGTGGGGCGGGAAATTCGGGTGTCCTGTTGGTGCGGCCGTGCGAGCATCGGCGGGTGATCGACGATGAGGAGCTCATTCCCGCCGACCTGATCGGGAGGCGACTGCTGAAGGCGACCACGGCTTGGCATCACCACGCTGACGACGAGCCGTCGCTGGTGCACCTGTGGCTTCACCTGGAGGGGCTGGGCCCGGTGCTGTTCCACACGCCCTCGACGGGTGTGGATGTGCGGGCCGACCAGCCGCACGGACCGTACTCGACGGAGGCGCACGGAAGCGTCTTCGTGGCCGACGACTCGCCGGATGTTCCGGTGACCCGGTTTGTCGGACAGCCGATCCGCTCGGTCCGGCAGATCCACTACGACGACGGCCACGTCGGCTTCACGGCCGGCCTCACGCTCCAGTTCCCCGGCGGGAGCATCCGTTTCCTCGGACTCGATGACGACCTCCTCATCGCCCACAACCGGCATCTGGGTGCTGTCGAGGCCCACCTGCACGAGGACGTGATCATCGCGCGAGCAGTACAGACCTGCGGGAGCTGCCCGTCGCAGTGGGACGCCTGGACGACCACGGGCCAGTACCTGTACCTGCGGTACCGGCACGGCCAGGGAACCGTCGAGCAGCATCCGAGCGGGGACATCGACACCTGGGACGGCGAGGAGTCGAGCCTCTGGACCAGCTGGGATGACGGAACCAACGGTGGCCGGATCGAACTCGCCGATTTCCTCGCCATGGCCGGCTTGCAGCTGGCTCCGGACGCCGAGGTCCACACCACGCCGCTGCTCGTCCCGAAGGCCTGAGAACGATGGTCACGCACCCCAGCCGCGATTACGCGATCACCGCGATGTACTCCGTGCCCGACGACGCCTGGTACCTGGAACTGGACCTCGTCCGGGAGCAACGGGCCGTGGTGACCGCGGTCATCCCCGACGAGGACCCGGCACGCGAGCCGACGGTGTGCTTCGATCCCCGAGGACGGCACCTGGACATCCCGTACGAGATCATGCGCTGGTTCATGGACCAAGTCGCGGATGAGATCCGGACGTCCCGCGCCTGGATGCGGCTGAGGCCCGAGCTGGTGCAGGTCATCCACCGCTTGCGCCAGGAGTATCTGGGCGCCATCGATGACGCCGACTTTCCCGACGTTTTCGCCGAGCTGGGCGTCGCCGTCCCCGAGGCCGATCTCCCCATCGTGCTTGCGGCCGCCTTCGGGCTGCATCCCGATGGCACCCCCATGGACGGCATGCAGGCGTTCCAGCTCGTCGCCGCGGGCGCGGTGGAGTGATCACCGTCCCGCCGTCTCCGCGTCCGAGGTCAGCGGCTCGTGTCGAGTCGGCTGATCAGTTGCCGGTCGGCGGCCCGCCGACCAGCCGAGGTGGGCGACGCTGTTGCGGACGCGTCGGACCAGGGGGACGCCGCCTGCGGCCGGCGGCTACCTCTCCGGCCTTGGACGGTCAGCCGGTGAACAGCTGCGTCCCTATCACGGCAAGGAGCGCCAGGCGGTCGGCGTCCTCGGTCCCGGGCTGGGCTGTGTAGACCATGATGCGCAGGTCGCTGCCGACTGCACTGAGCACGTCGCAGTCCAGCGTCAGTGCGCCGACCTGGGGATGGTCGATGGTCTTGCGGCCGGCTTCGTGCTCGCCGACGGCGCCTGATTCCCACAGGTCGTTGAAGTGGTCGCTGCGGCGGCGCAGTTCGGCGATGAAGGACTGCAGGTTCGCATCGTCGGGATAGCGGCCGGAGGTGCGGCGCAGATCGGCCACGAGCGCCGCCTGCAGTGCGCTTCTGGAATCGGCGGTGTGGCGTACGCGGCTGTCAGGGTTGAGGAAGTTGCGCCAGACCCCGTTGAGGTCATTGCCGTGCCATTCCCCCATGAGTGCCGTGTAGAGGGGGTTGGCGAGCAATTGGTTCCAGGCGGCGTCGAAGACGGCGACGGGCGTGCCGGTCAGCCGGTCGAGCATGCGGTGGACCCCGGGCGTGATGTGCCGAGGCACCGTGCCGGGGCCCGGTGGGACGAGACCGGCCAGACGGAAGAGGTGGGCTCGTTCGCCCTCGGTGAGTCGCAGGGCGCGGGCCAGGGCCTCGACGATCTGAGGTGAGGGCTTGGTGGCGCGTCCCTGTTCCAGCCGGACGATGTAGTCCGCGGACACGCCGGCCAGCTGAGACAGCTCCTCACGGCGCAGTCCGGCGGCGCGCCTGCGTCCGCCCATGGACAGACCGACGTCCTGGGGCGAGACACGATCGCGCCAGTGACGCAGGGCCGCCCCGAGTTCTGTGGTCGCCATGCCCTCGATTGTGGCAAGAGAGACGTTTGCCTGTCCTGGTACTGCCGTTCCCAGGAAAACGGGTCTCCTGCCTAATCGTCCGCTTCTCGCCGACCGTGGAGACATGACAGAACCGCGCCGCACACCCCGACCCCCGAAAGGAACAGCACTCATGAACAAGCTCGCCCTCGTCACCGGCGCCACCTCCGGCATCGGCCAGGCATTCGCCGAACGCCTGGCCACGGACGGCTACGACCTGATCGTCGTCGGCCGCAACAAGGACCGCCTCGAGGAGTTCGCCGCCAGCCATCCCGGCGTCAGCGTTCGCACCGTCGCCGCCGACCTGTCCACCGACCTCGGCGCCGACACCGTAGCCGGGATCTGCGCCGACGAGCCGCTGACCATGCTCGTCAACAACGCCGGCGTCGCCCACTACATGCCGCTCGCCGAGCTGCCCGCCGACAAGGCCCGCGAACTGGTCCACGTCAAGGTCGTCGCCCCCACCCTGCTCACCCGCGCCGCCGTCGCCGGCATGCAGGAACGGGGCCATGGAAAGATCATCAACGTGGCCGGGATGATCGCGTTCAGCGGCCCCGCCGACCCGTCCGTCATGCCCCGCCGCGCCGCCTACGCCGGCTCCCTGGCCTACCTCGTCGCCATGTCCCAGACCCTCAGTGCCGAGCTGGCGGGCACCGGCGTCCAGGTCCAGGTGCTGTGCCCCGGCGTCGTCGCCACCGAATTCCACACGCGTCAGGGAATGGACCTGAGCACCGTGCCTCGCATGTCCGCCGAGGACGTCGTCACCGCCGGCCTGCGCGGCCTCGAGCTCGGCGAGGTCGTCTGCGCCCCCGGTGTCGAAGACGCGGGCCTCCTCGACGCCGTCTTTCAGGCCGACCTCGCCGCCTTCGGCGGACAGAGTCCCGAACTCGCCTCCCGCTACCGAGCCGACTGAACCAGCCTCGTCGCGCAGCCCCGGACAGCTGGGCGGTCACGCGCCGGGGAGCGGCCCGGCCACGCGGCTCACCCTCGGCGTCAGGTTCCCTGTGCGGGTTCGGGGACCGCGATGGTCCCCTGTGCCACCGCGCACAGGGCCTCCGTCCCCGCGCCGTCCACGACCGACAGGTCGCAGCGGCACACGACACGGGAACGGCCCGCCCGTACGACCCGCGCGTGGGCGCGCAGGAGTACGCCGTCGGCGGGGCGCAGGTAGTCGATGGTGAACCCGGCGGTCAGCAGCCGCGTGCCGATCACCGTGCCTGCGGCGAAGGTCAGCGTGTTGTCCGCCGCGTAGGCGAGCACGCCGCCGTGCAGGAAGCCGTTCTGCTGGCGCAGGTCGTCACGGATGTCCACCTCCAGCGTGGCCTCGCCTTCGCCGAAGGCCACCAGGCGGGCGCCGAGCAGATTGCTGAAGGGCTGGGCCGCCAGGACCTTTCGTGCGAGGGCCAAGTCCGGCGTGTACGTCACATCACACCTCGTTCTCGGTGGTCGTCCGGTGGCTCGTGGTCTGTTCCGCGAGGGCGTCGGCCCAGCCCTCGGCCCGGTGGTCGAGACGGCTGAGGGCGCGGTAGGCGTCCTCCCGAGGCATGGGCGGCAGGCTCTCGCAGTATGTCGCCGCACAGGGCGGCGCGCGGTGATCCGGCAACTCACGACACCTCACCGGGCGCCGGCGGGCCCTCGGGCGGGCGGCGTCCCCAGGCCGAGATCAGCGGTGCGAGTGTCAGGTCCAGTCGGCCCGCGTGGATGGCGGCCAGGTGCGCGTCGATCTCGGCGTCGTCCGCCAGGCCCGCCGAGAGCAGCTCGCCGCGCACGTGCCGGATAGTCGCCGCCTCCAGCCGGTCGCAGGCCGGCCCGCCGACCGGGAAGAAACCCGCCGCGGCGACATCCACCAAGCCTGCCTCACGCAATGCCCGCGGCAGTGTCCGGCCGAAGCGCAGGTCCGCGCCGCGGCGCGTCAGCAGCTCCCGGACCGCGTCGCGCAGCCGGTTGGCCCGCTGCTGCGCAGGGCCGCTTGCGTCCACGCATGCCAGGGGCTGCAGAGCGGTATCGGCGTCCTCGACCAGCAGCCACCCGCCGGGCCGCAGAGCTGCCGCCATCGTGGCCAACGCGCGAGCCCGGTCGGGCAGATGGACCAGCACGAGCCGGGCGTGCACCAGATCGAATGTCCCCGGCTCCGGGGGCGGATCAGCGACGACGTCGTGCCGACGCACCTCGTACCCGTCGCCGGTCTTCAGCCACGACGGGTCGATGTCCGTGGCCAGCACGTGCCCGCTCGGGCCGACGGCCGCCGCGAGCGCCTCCGGGACACCGGGGCCACCGGCCCCCACTTCCCAGCAGCGCGAGCCGGCCCCGACCCCCAGTCGATCGAAGTGCCCGAGTGTCACACCGTCGAACAGCTCGGCCAGCCAGACGAATCGCTCGCCCGCCTCGGCGCGAGCGTTGTCCAGCAGGTACCCGCGGGCGGCAGCGGACTCTTCACCGAACGCGCCGGTCCCGGTTGTCGGATCCGGTCGGCCACCGACGTGCGGCGGGAGGGGCGAGGGCGTCATGGCTCCATGGTCGACCTTCCCGGGCCACCAGCGCTACGACGACGGGAGCGGGATGCCTCACACGGTCAGGGCCGGGCCCCGGCCCTCGCGCGACATCCGCCTCTCGGCCTCGACGGACACCCGGTAGTACGCCCTACCTCGGTGCCCGGAAACCGCCGATCTCCCGCTCGAGCAGTTCGGCCAGCCGCAGCGGGGTGCGGTCCTCGAACATCGGGCCGATGAGCTGCACTCCCACCGGCAGACCCTCGGGGGACCTGCCCGCCGGTATCGCGGTGGCGGGCAAGCCGGGCATGGTGGCCAGACCCGCCCAGACGAGCTGGTCGAAGTACGGGTACCCGACGCCGTTGATGTCGATCCGGCGTTCCATCACATGAGGGTTGTGGTCGTGCGGGAACGCGGGAGTGGGTGTGATCGGACACACCACGGCATCGAACTCGGCGAAGAGCTGCCGCCAACCGTGGCGGTGGAGTTCGCGAGCGCTGTTCGCCTCCATCCAGTCGCGGTGGCTGAACACCATGGCACGCAGCCGCGTCGCGCCGAGGCTCTGGTCGTCCGCGCTCAGTGCGGCGGCGCGGGCCCGCAGCTGCTCGTACCCTTCGACGGGAAAACGCGCGACGGAGCTCGAAAACAGCAACTGCGTGTAGAGCGTCGCGGCTTCGGTGAGATCGGGCAGCAGCGGAGTGTGCCGTGCGACGTGGGCGCCACCGTCGGCAAGGGCATCGGCCACCCGGTTCACGCCCGCCCGCACAGCGGACCCGGTCGGAATGAGCGGATGCTCGTCGACGACCAGGACCCGGAAGTCGCCGAGCCGCTCGTGGCGGGCGGGCGGCAGGGTCAAGTCGTGCGCCTTGCCGAGCGTCAGCGGGTCCGGTCCGGCCATGACGTCGAGCAGGAGCTCGAGGTCGCGGGCAGTGCGCGCCATCGGACCTACGACGGCGAGGTCGAGGTCGACCGGCAACGGCGGTGTCGGCGGCACGACCATGCCGCGGGTTGCCGCCAGTCCCAGCGTCGGCTTGTGCGCATAGATGCCGCAGAAATGCGCGGGGGTGCGCAGCGAACCAGCGAGGTCGGAGCCGATGGACAGCGCGCCGAATCCGGACGCCAGGGCCGCCGCTGATCCGCCGGAGGATCCGCCGGACGTGCGCGCGTGATCCCACGGATTGTTGGTGGTGCCGTACATCTCGTTGAAGGTCTGGATGTCTTGCAGCCCCAAGGGCACATTGGTCTTGCCCAGCACCACCGCGCCCGCGGCCTTGAGCCGCGACACCTGTACCGCGTCCTCGGCCGGCATGTAGTCCCGATGTTGCGGCATGCCCCAGGTCGTGGGCAGCCCCGCCATGTCGTAGGACTCTTTGACCGTCACCGGAATACCGAGCAGCGGCCGGATCTCGCCGCGTGCGCGAGCCCGGTCGGCACTGCGTGCGGCGGCCCGCGCACGGTCGAAGTCCGGGACACAGATCGCGTTGATCGCCTTGTCGTCGCGCTCGATACGGGCAATCGCCTCATCGGTCAGTTCCGCCGAGGTCACTTCACCGGCACGTAACGCGGCCGCCAGCTCTTCGGCCGTCTGAAAGCTCCATTCCATGAATCCGACGCTAGCGGCCTCTGAAAAAGGCCACGAAATGCCGCTTCGCGCAAGGGCGGACGCCTTGCCGGCGGGCCCATGGAGCTGCTCGTCGGTCATGGTCGCGAGTTCACCGTCGACGCCCTGAGGCTGGCCAAGACCCATCCTGCGGCGCCGATACCACCTGGGTATCGTTGCAGCGTGGAGCTGCGGACCTTGCGCTACTTCGTGGCGGTCGCCGAGGAACTCCACTTCGGCCGGGCCGCCACCCGACTGCACATCAGCCAGCCGCCGCTGAGCCGGGCGATCAAGCAGTTGGAGGCCGATGCCGGGGCCCTGCTGTTCACCCGCTCGCCCACAGGAGTCACGCTCACACCGGTGGGCTCGGTGCTGCTCGACGAGGCGCGGGCCCTGCTCGACCACGCCGACCGTGTCCGGGCACGCGTGAGTGCGGCGGCCGACGTCGCGACCCTCACGGTCGGCATCCTGGGCGACGGCACTGACCCGGGCGTGGCCAGGCTGGCCGCCGCCTACCGGCGGACGCGCCCCGGCATCGACATCCGCGTCCGCGACACCGATCTGACCGACCCGACCTGCGGGCTGCGCGCCGGACTGGTCGATGTCGCCCTGACCCGGGCGCCGTTCGACGAGACCGCCCTGACGGTGCGTGAACTGCGTACCGATCCGGTCGGCGTGGTCCTGCGCGCCGACGATCCGCTGGCCCGCCTCGACGGGCTGCGGCTGGCCGAGCTCAACGACCGCCGCTGGTTCCGGTTCCCGCCGGACACCGACCCCGCCTGGCAGTCGTACTGGCACGGCGGCAGACCGCGCGAGGGACCGGTGGTGCGTGCCGTCCAGGAATGCCTGCAGGCCGTGCTGTGGAACGGCACGGTCGGCCTGGCCCCGCTCGGCCACGACCTGCCCGCGGAGCTGACCGCGGTGCCGCTGACCGACATGGAGCCGAGCCGGGTGGTGGCCGTGTGGAACGAGGGGGACGCCAACCCGTTGATCCGGTCCTTCGTCGAGATCGCGACAACCGCGTACCGCCACTGAGGGGGACCGGGAGGTCAGTCGAAGAGGGAGAGGTCGATGGATTGCGCGAGGGTGGCGTAGCCTGCGTCGTTGCCGTGGAGGTGGTCACCGCTGTGCAGGTCGCTGCGGATGTGGGTGGGGTCGGCGGGGTCGCGCCAGACGGCGTCGAAGTCGAGTACGCCGTCGAAGGCGTCGCTGGTGCGGATCCACGCGTTGACTTGCTCGCGGGCCTTGTCACCGTCGGCCGAGTACATCTCCGAGCCGCCGTAGGGGGCGATGGTCGCGGCGTGGGCCTTCACGCCGTGCGCGCGGGCGCGTGCGGTCAGTTGGAGGTGGGCGGCGATGATGTCGTCCACGCCGGCGGGTGGGCCGGGGAACATGGAGAGGAACGCGGTGTTCTCCTCGGTGGCCGGGGCGAAGGAGAAGACGAGGTCGTTGCCCACGGCGATCACCACGTGGCCGAGGCCGGGCGTGGCGAGGATGTCGCGGTCGAAGCGGGCGAGGGCGGCGGTGCCGATGCCGTCGGTGAGCATGCGGTTGCCGTTGATGCCCTGGCTGACCACACACCGTGCCGGTCCGGGGCGGGCCGCCAGGCGTTCGGCGAGCCGGTCCGTCCAGCGTCGGTCGGTGCCGGGGGTGGATCCCATGCCGTCCACGCGGGAATCGCCGATGACGGCGATGGCCCGGGTCGGTGTCTCGGGCTGTACCTCCACGGCTGTGATCAGGGCTTGGGCCGGTAAGGGGGCGGCCTGTGCGGGCAGCCGTACGAGGGCGGTGGCGTCGCCCGGGATGAGCCAGCCGAGCGCGTGGAAGGTCCCGTGGCAGGTCGCCGTGTCGACGCGGCCGGGCAGGTAGAGGCTGATGGTCAGCCGGGCCAGCCCGGTGGCCCGCAGATCGACGGGGTCGCTGAGGACCGGTGCGCCCGCCGGCACGGTGACGGTCGACCGGCCGCCGAAGGTCACCGCGTGATCGCTTCTGGGCTGGATCGCGTCGTCGGTGTCCGTGAGGGCGACACGGGCGGCGCCGACGGTCAGCGGTGCGGTTCCGTACTCGTTGCTGATGCGGAGGCGGATGCGGTGCCCGCCGCCTGTGATGCGGACGATCTGCCGCAGCGTCGCGTTCTCGAAGGGCTCGATGCGGCTGACGGAGTCGTCCGGCGCCTGCGGGGAGGCGCCCCAGGTGCGAACCCACGCACCTGAGTGCGGAGTTGGACGTTCAAGGCTGGAGGGGGTGCTGATGACGCTGTCCACGGTCGTTGCCCTTCGGCTGTCGGGTATGGCGGCGCTGCATGTCGGTGTCGGTGTCGGTGCTCGACGAGTTCGGTGTCGTGGCCTTGCCTGATGCGGGTGCGCGGGCGCTCGCCTCGGTCGCGGCCTTGCGCATGCAGACCGATGCTCCGGCGCAGGGGAGGCCGATGGGCGGCGGGTGAACGGCGACGCGCCGGGAACGGGCCGGAAGGCGGCCGGTCGTTCTAGCTCCGCGGCGCGCCGAGCCACCGGGCAGCGGCCTGCTCGAACCCCTCGCGGTCCGGTGCGGGCTCGCCGGTCCAGGCGACGATGCCGTCGGGCCGGATCAGTGCGGCAGCCAGCCCGAGGTCATTGCGCGCCGGACCGGCCGCGTAGTGGATCCGCCCCGCCCACCCCTTGGCCGCGGCCTGCAGCGCCCGGTCGGTGCTGAAGTCGAGCACCACTGCCCGCGCTTGGCGCAGCAGTTCGCCGAGCCGGGTGCCGTCCTCGAAGCGGAAGTCCGGGGCGCTGCAGCCGACGAGGGTCTGCTCGCCGCCCGGGTCGTAGCGGTGGAACAGCCCCGACGTCTGCCGGTACACATGGGTCGTTCCGTCGGTGGTGCGCATCAGATCGTGGACGAGGCGGCGCAGCGCGGGGGCGTTGGGGCCCGGCTTCATGGTGGCGACCTGGGCGCGGGACCAGTCGAGTACGGCGGCGCCGACGGGGTGCCGCTCGCTGGTGTAGGTGTCTAGCAGACCCTCGGGCGCCCAGCCGCGCACGGTGGCGGCGAGTTTCCAGCCCAGGTTGACGGCGTCGCCGATGCCGAGGTTCAGGCCCTGGCCGCCCAGGGGCGAGTGGATGTGCGCCGCGTCGCCGGCGAGCAGCACCCGGCCCTGGCGGTACGTCGTCGTCTGCATCGCGCGGTCGGTGAAACTGGAGGCGAGATGGACCTCGCTCAGCGTCACGTCGGTGCCGCTGATGCGGCGCAGGACCGTCTGGAGGTGTTCGCGGGTCAGCGGCCGGGATCGGTCGAAGGCGGCGCCGTCGAAGTCCATCACGCCCAGGTGCCCTTCGAAGGGCGTACGCAGATACATGCCGTGCGGCGTCAGATGGAACCCGAGGGGCAGCTGTCCGGGGTCGGCGAAGGCGACCTTGGCGGCGTACCCGGTGAACAGCGGCTCGGTGCCCACGAATTCGAATCCGGCGAGCTGACGTACGGCGCTGCGCCCGCCGTCGCAGCCCACCAGCCAGCGCCCGCGGTACTCCTGGCCGCCTGCCGTGACGAGGACGGATCCGGCATCCTGCGCCACGGCCGTGACGGGAGCATTGCGGATGATCTCGGCTCCGAGCGCGGTGGCCCGCTCGCACAGGACCGATCCGGCCGCTTCCAGGCTCGTCATGAACCCCTCCATCGCCGGGCCGGGCAGCCGGGGCGGCAGGGCGCCGGTGTCGATGTCGGCCGCGGCGAGCGTCATGCCCGCGAAATGACTCACCTCACGGGGGCCGGGCGCCTCGACCGCTTCCGGATCCGCGCCCAGCTTCTGCGGTTCGACCCCCGAAGCCTGCGCCATCGCCTCCAGCAGGCCGCGGCGGTGGAACGTCTCGGCCGACCCGGCGTTCAGCCCCCGCAGCCCGAGCGGTAACGCCTTCAGCGGCGAGGCGGGTTCCGGATCCCGCTCAAGGACCACGACCGAGCAGCCGGACAAGGCCAGCTCGCCGGCCAGGAACAGACCGACCGGGCCGCCGCCCGCGATCACGACGTCATGCATGAGAGGTGTCCCTTCGGGAAGCGAACGACAAGGTCACCCGGCCGGATCGGCCAGGTCAGCGCAGCCGGGCGAGGCCGTCGAGGATGACGGCGATGCCGGTGAGGAACTGCTCGCGGTCGTCGTGCTCTTGCATCTGGCCGACGACGGCGTGCATGAACGGGTAGGCCTCCGGGTCGAGCCCCTGCCACGCCGCCGACGCCGCGTCGACGAACGCGTCGCGATCTCCGGCGGGGTCGATCCCCGAGGTGTCTCCTTCGATGCGGGCGTTCTGGCTGACGGCTCCGAGGATGTAGTGCACGAGGGTCGAGGCCGCGTCGAACCAGGAGGCCCGCGGCACGCCCAACGCGCCCATCTGCCCGCCGATCCGCTCGAAGATCACCACCGTCACCGGGCCGACCGGATTCCGGACGATCTGCAGGGTCAGCCGCGTGGCGAGCCACGGGTGAGCGGCGATCGCGTCGAACAGCGCCAGGGCTACGGCACGGATCTCGTCCCCGGGCGTGGCCGCGGCCCCGGCGGGCCGGGTCGCCAGCGCCGCGCCGATCACGGCTTCCGTCGCCGTGTCGAGCAGGTCGTCACGGGTGCCGACGTGGTAGTAGATCGCCCCGGAACCGGTGGACAGCCGTTCGGTCAGCGCCCGGATGGTCAGCGCGCCCTCGCCGCCCGCATCGAGCAGCCCGAGCGCAGTGTCGATGATCTGCTCCCGGGAGAGCACCTGGTTGCGCCGCTGTGGCCGGCCCGCTCGCGTCGTCATACCTCGATGGTGCCACGTTTGGTACGGCGATCCAAGTTGGTGCGTCGTACCAAAGTGGCCGCGGGCAAGACCGGTTCTCCGGTCATCCGTCGGGACTTTGACCGGCTCGGATCGCCGCCCCGTGCAGAACGGTCTTCACCGCGTAGACCGGGTCGAGGGGTTCCACAAGTTCCTTGGTGGCGACGGCGACGAGGGGCGCGGGTGCGGTCCCGTCCGGCAACGCGCTCACGTATGTGATGGCTTCCGCAGGCGAGAACACGGGCAACCTCTGGCGCAGTGTCCGCGCGGCGTGCATGCGTCCACGCGCCGCGGCAACTCTGCACAGGTCATCGTGCAGATCGTCCACTGCGGTTCGCGCCGGCAGCCCGCGAATCCGGGCCCGGTAGTCGGCCTCCCACGCCCCGGTTTTCGCGGAGACGACGGCGATCCGGTGCAGTCCGCCGTCGACACGGTCGACCAGGTACGGCCCGTTTCCGACCAGCGGGGAGTTCCCGGTGCGGACGAACTCCTCGGACTGCCAGGAGACGATCCACACCAGCTCGTGCTCCCGGACGTTGAGCACAGCCATGCGCATCGCAGCCACACTGGTGGTGCGCCATTCCTGATAGTCGCGCTCCAACTGCTCTTCGACAGCCTGAACTGCGGCGTCTCTCTCCACCATGGATGCAGCATCCCGTACCGGCCCTTTTCACGACCAGCGAATTCGTACCGTCGAGAGCGGCTCGAGGAGGCGGGAACGGGCCGTGGCGGCGCGTAGGTCTGGCAGACTCGATCGCATGTCCGAGCAGCTTCCCGGCGCGGCGCCGAACGGTCCGGTGAGCGGGTTTGCGACGCTCTATCCCGAGGTGGCGCAGGCAGGTTCACTACAAAGAGCTTTGCAGGCAGCGGTAGATCGCGCGGGCTACGGGTTCGTGGTCGAGTTGACCACGTCACCGGGTTGGCGCCGCGTGGCGGCCCGGGCGGCAGCCGGGGGCCGCTCGGTGAATGTCCTGATGGCCGAGCAGGAGCGCTGTTTCAGCGTGGACTGCTGGGCCGATGGAGTTCACATGGCCACGGGCTCCGCCGAAGACCTGTCCCAGGTGGCCGGCGCGATGGACTCCTGGCTGCGGGCACCGCGGGTACGCGAGCTCGTGGAACAGTGGCCCTGTCTGCGTACCTGGGAGCTGGCCGAGGCCCACGAACGGGGCGAGGCCGTGTCCGTGCGCTGGCGCCAACTGCGCGCAGCCGCCGTACGCCAGCAGGACAGCGCTGTGCACGAACTGGTGGAAGCCGCCTTCGAACAGCCGCGCCTTCGGGCTCTGTCACCGGGGCGGAGCATGTACTGGCTCACCTTCAGCCGCCGGGCCGCGCCGCCGATCTGTCGTGACCTGCCGGGGGTGATGTCGATCGGACAGGGCCGCTACCGGGTGCGATTCGCCGACGGCCGACTCCAGGAGGTCGACGGTGCTGCGCAGGCCGTCGCGGTGATCCTGGACAGCCTTCCGAGCGATGCTGTCCCTCCTCCAGCCGTCGGATGAAAGCTATGCCTCGGACGGGTACATATCTGCATATGTGTCAGGTGCGGACTTGAGCAGGCAGTTGTGTCCGCCCAGTGCCCTCTGCTGCGGCCTGGCGATCTTCACATGCGCCGTAGCCGAGGGCGTCGGGGGTGCGGGAGGGAAAGTCCGACTCCCCGTAGAAGCCGGTCTCCTCACTGCTCACCGACACGCCGCCCCCGTCCTGCCGGCCGATGTGGCGCGAGACGCCGCCGTCCCCTGCCGACTGGAAGACCTCAAGCTCGGCGCGGCCGTCGTGGTCGTGGTCGGTGGCCCGTGCTTCGTAGACGAACGACGACGAGCCGATACGGATGGTGCCGGTGCGGTCGCTGCTCAGGTCGCGGGCGAGAGGCCCGTAATGCACCTCGTGCGCCACCATGTTGTGCTGCGGTGAGTCGCCGTCGTTCGGCTGGCTGTAGAACACGGCCAAGTCGAGGTAGCCGTCGCCGTCGAAGTCGCCGATGGCTCCGCGTGTCTTCATGCCCTTCGTCCATGAGCCTCGCAGCTTCTGCCAGAACCCACGGGCGTCGTCGACTTCGACCACGGTCCGGTGACCGTCGCTCCGGAAGTCCACTGAGCCGGTGTTCCCGTTGATCTCGTCCAGGTGTCCGTCCGCGTCCACGTCGGCGCGCAGGGTGGAGCCGTCAACGGTGCATATGACCATGGGGGCGTGGTCGCCGGGCCGGGGTCCGGTGCCCGGCACAAGCCACGTACCGCCGGCGATCACGGCGAGACCGCCTGCGACAGCGGTGGTGAGCCGTCGGCGGTGGGTACGCGGTCGCGGCACCGACGAAAGCATGCCCCAGGACGTGGCGTGCTTCGGGGCGGTGGAGGGCGGCATGCCGAGACCTTGCTGCTCGTGGATGGGTCACGCGGGGCGCGTTGCGGTCCGGGCGCGGTCGGCCGCGGCCAGGATGTTTCCCGGACCTGACAGGTTTCTCACATGTGTCGGTGAGAGTCGGCGGCATGATCAATCGCAGAGCCGCCGTCGGGCTCCTCAGCACCTCCCTCCTGGTCAGCGCGTGCGGCAGTACTACCGCGGCGGCCGGGCGCGGGGACGCCCCCGCCGTACCGGCACGCACGCCCGCGCCACGCACACCGGCCCGTGCCGCCTGGCGGCCGATCCCGGGCCTGGGCCCGGTGACCACGGCGGCGATACCCGGCCAGGCGCGGCAGGCCGTCGTGGTGACCGGACGAGGCCGGGACTCCCCGGTGTCCACCGCCGTCCTGTACGAACGCACCGAGGCAGGCTGGCAGTCCGGCCAGATCTGGCCCGCGCACAACGCGCTGCACGGCTGGAGCGGCCACCACACGGCCGGTGACCTGCGTTCACCCCTCGGCGTCTACACTCTGAGCGACGCCGGCGGACTGCTCGCCGATCCCGGCAGCCGACTGCCGTACGACCGGTCCTCCGGGTTCGTCTCACCCGGCACCGGATTCGAGGGGGAGCCGCTGGCCGGCTCGTTCGACTACGTCGTCGCCATCGACTACAACCGCCGACCGGGCACGTCACCCCTCGACTGGACCCGCCCGCTCGGCCCGGGCCGCGGCGGCGGCATCTGGATCCACGTCGACCACGGCGGCCCCACCCACGGCTGCGTCAGCATCGGGAAGGCACACATGAAGGCACTACTGCGCGCACTGGACCCGGACCGGCACCCCGTCGTCCTCCTCGGGTACGCCGACTGGCTCGCCCGCTGAGCCGCCCCATGAGCGCACATGTCCTGGTCGCCGAGGACGACGAGATGCAGGCCGAGCTCATCCGCCGGTCCCTGCTGGCGCAGGGTCACACCGCCACCGTGGTGCACGACGGCGCGGCCGCGCTGGACACGGCCCGCCGGCTCCGGCCCGACCTCGTGATCCTCGACCTGATGCTCCCGGCCGTGGACGGCTTCGAGGTGTGCCGACTGCTGCGCGCCGGCCACCAGGACATCCCCGTACTGATGCTCACCGCCCGCTCCGACGAGGACGACCTGCTGCTCGGCCTCGAACTGGGCGCCGACGACTACATGACGAAGCCGTACAGCCCGCGCGAGCTGATGGCCCGCGTCCGCACCGTCCTGCGGCGCAGCGCACGCGGCGCCGGCCCGGGCCGGGAGGAGCCCGCCGTGCGGGCCGGCGCCGTCACCGTCGACCCCGTACGGTACGAAGTGCGCTGCGACGGCGTGCCGGTGGAGTGCACGCCGGCGGAGTTCCAGATCCTGCTCGCCATGGCCGGGGAGCCGGACCGGGTCTTCTCCCGGCGGCAACTGCTGCAGTGCACCCGCGGCTTCGACCGGGCCTCCACCGAACGCGCCGTCGACGTCCACATCATGAACCTGCGCCGGAAGATCGAGGCCGACCCACGCCGCCCGGTGCGGCTGTTGACCGTGTTCGGCATCGGCTACAAGCTCAGCGGCGGCCGCGGATGAGACGCCGGATACCGCTGCGCAAACGGCTGCTCGTACGACTGCTGATCTCCTCCGCCCTCATCGCGCTGTGCTCGGTGGCCGCGACGGCCTGGCTCGCGGTCGCGACCACCACCAGCGCCCTGAAGGAGGAGCAGGGACAGGACCTGGCCACCGACAGCGGCATCCTCACCCAGCTCAGCGGCTACGCCGCCACCCACCCCGACTGGTCGCAGGCCGGACGCACCGTCCGCGCCCTGGCGGCCAGGTCCGGCCGGCGCATCGCCCTGACCACCGCCGACCGCACCGTCATCGCCGACTCCGCCCGGCCCGGCACCCCGCTGCCGCCCCGGCCCGCCGCCACCGTCGACCCCCTGCACACCGACACCTACAGCGAACAGGGGGCGCAGCTGAGCGGCATCGACCCCCGTGCGGTCGGCCCGTACCGGCTGACCGCCGCCGAGCGGCTCCAGGTCGACGCCCTGGCCAGGAAGCGGCAGCACTGCTACGGCGCGTACGGCATCACCGTCACCGTGACGCGCACGCCGAGCGGACGTGCGGCCCTCGTCGGCACGGACGGGCAGGACCCCCTCTCCTACGTCCCACCGGAGTGTGCCGACGGACGGCTGAACACCCCCACCGCCACCGAGGACAAGGCGCTGGCCGCGCTGACCGCCCGGACGCGGGCCTGCCTGGACCGCCAGGGCCTGACTCTCGTCGCACCGCTGTACGTCACCTTCGACGTCACCGGGAAGGACCCGCTGGACTTCCGGCCCGTGATCAAGGGCAAGGGGCGTGACGGTTCCGAGACCGAGAAAACGGTACAGAACTGCGCCCACAGCGCCCGCCGCGCGCAACTCGACCCCTATGTCGCACCCTCCGCCCAGCTGTTCCTCGGCATCGGAGACCGAACCACCCCCCGCTTCGACGTGTCCCCGGCCAACAAGGCCAAGGTCGCCGGCGCTGCGGGTCTCGTCCTGGTGGTCACCGTCGCCGTCACCGCCGTGGTCGCCGGCCGGCTGGTGCGTCCCCTGCGCGCACTGACCGAGGCCGCCCAGCAGCCGCCGGACCTGCATGTGCGGGTTGCGGTCACCACCCGGGACGAGACCGGCATCCTGGCGGAGGCGTTCAACGACCTGACCGAGCGCCGGGCGCGCCTGGAGGCCCAGCGCAGGGCGATGGTCAGCGACATCGCCCATGAGCTGCGCAGCCCGCTGACCAACATCCGCGGCTGGCTGGAGGTCACCCGGGACGGTGTCGTCGACCCTGACGCCGCGCTGCTCGACTCGCTGCACGACGAGGCGCTCGTGCTCCAGCGTGTCATCGACGACCTCCAGGACCTGGCGGCCGCGGACGCCGGCACCCTGCGCCTGCACCGCGAGCCGGTACGCGCCGACGAACTGCTCGACCAGGTCGCCGCGGTCCACCGGGTGGCCGCCGACACGGCCGGCGTCACCCTGCGCACCGATGCCGGCGCCGTCCTCTGGCTGGACGCCGACCCGGTGCGGATGCGGCAGATGCTCGGCAACCTGGTCTCCAACGCGCTGCGTCACACACCCCCCGGCGGTACGGTCGCGCTGGCCGCCCGCCGTGCCGACGACGGCGTCGTGCTCACCGTCGCGGACACCGGCACGGGCATCGCGCCCGAGGACCTGCCGCATGTCTTCGAGCGGTTCTGGCGTGCGGAGAAGTCCCGCAGCCGACGCACCGGCGGCAGCGGCCTGGGCCTGTCCATCGTGCGCCACCTGGCCGTCGCCCACGGCGGTACGGCAGAGGCGGCGAGCGAGCCGGGACACGGCGCCGTGTTCACGCTCCGGCTGCCGGGTGCCCCGCCGCCGTCCTGCGACGAGTGAGCCGCCTGCCGGGCCGCCGGTACGACCGGACGGGTGGCTTTGCCGGAGGATTCGGCAGGTCGGCAGGTCGGCAGGTCGGCAGGTCGGCAGGTCGGCAAGTCGGCAGGTCGGCCGGCCAGGGTGCCGTATTGCGGAACGGCCATGTCCGGGGCACGGATGGGCCACGCACCGTCACGATCGGGCCGTCAGCAGGGATCATGCCGTCATGCTGGCCTGTGGATGCATGAATCTGATGGACATCATGGCGGCCCTGACGGGGTACGGCCTGCTGGGCCTCGCCGGACTCGCAGTCGGCCTGGTCTGCCTGTTCGGGCTGCTGCTCGGTGTGATCGTCACCATCGGGCATCTGACCCGCCGACGGCAGGGTGACGGTGAGCCCGAACCGGAGACACCGGGTCGGCGGAGGGACGGGTCACCCCTTGGCTCCTTCCGCTGGGAGGACTCAACGGAATAGAGGGATCCGGTGTCTGCCTCATCGGGCAGTGGTGGCTGCACTCCCGTGGACAGGCGCATGCCTGTACCCGGCGCACGCACTGAGGCAGTGTCAGGGTGAGAGAGGTCTGCCGCCAGCCGTCCCAGGGAGTGAGAATGCCCGATCACATACACGACCACGATCACGACCATGACCACGACCACCGGCAAGCCGACCACGGGCAGTCCCGGACCGACGACTCGCAGCTGTTCAAGGCGGCGGCCGCGGGCCGCCCCGATGTCCTGGGCCCGTCCGGCATGGGCACCTTGCAGCGTGCCGTCGGCAACAGCGCGGTGGGCGCCATGCTGCAGCGGGAGCAGGACGAGGAGAACCCCTCGGCGCAGCGCTCACCCGTGCACGACGTCGTCGGATCCGGCTCCGGGCAGGCTCTCGGCGCCGATGTCCGCTCCGACATGGAGGCAAGGCTCGGGGCGGACTTCTCCGACGTACGGGTGCACACGGGCGACGCGGCGCACGAGTCCGCGAAGTCGGTCGGAGCACATGCCTACACCGTCGGCAGCAACGTCGTCTTCCAGCGGGAGGCCTACGACCCGTCGTCCCACGCCGGGCGTACCACGCTCGCCCATGAACTGACCCATGTGATCCAGCAGCGCAGCGGCCCGGTCGACGGGACCACCGCACCCGGTGGGATCCGGGTCAGCGACCCCTCGGACCGGTACGAGCGGGAGGCCAGCGCGAACGCCGAACGCGTCATGTCCGCCCCCGCCCCGGCTCCGGCCGCGCAGGCCACGGAGGCGCCGGCGGCCGTTCCCGCGCCGTCCGCGGCGGTCCAGCGGGAGGCCGAGCAGCAGGACGAGGAACCCGCCGATGTGCAGGGGCTGTTCGTGCAACGGGCCGAGGAGGAGCAACAGGAGGACGAGTCGGGTGATGCGTGAACGGTATGGCCCCGGGCTCGTGCGAGCCCGGGGCCATACCGTTCGCCGTCCCGGGCGGCTCGGCCCCGCCTGCCCGGACTTCGTCCCGGCCGATGGGGCCCGCCGTCCTCCGGCCGGCTCAGGCCGTGGTGGGGGAGGGGCTGGGCGCCGGCCTCAGAGTCCCGCCGACCAGCACCGACTCGGCGCACTGGGCCGGAGTCGGACTGCCCACCGGCTTTCCCACCTCCGTGCAGGTCACCGTCATGGTGATCCGCCCTCCGGCGGGCACCACGATCGGGGTGACGAAGTGGTAGTCCTGGTCACGGAAGTTCTGCAGCGCGAGCCGCAGCAGGGTCCGGTCCTGGGCGGCGATGACGACGGTGCCGGAGTCGCCCTGCGGGTTCTGCGCCACCAGGTCCGTCAGGTCGAACGCCTGGCCGGCCGGGACGGTGAACACCGTGCCTGCCGTGGGGTCGCCGCCCGTAGCGTCCTTGACCTCGGCCTGAGCGCTGCGCGGATCCCCGGCACCCCCGCCACCGCCCGTGCCCCCGCCGCCGGCCCCGCCCGTACCGCCGCCGGTGCTCCCGGCCGTCGAGCCCGCCGCGGCACCGGAGCTCGGTGAGCCGCCACCCGCCGCGTCCTGTCCCTTTCCGCCGGCGCCCGCCGACGCACCGGACGAGCCACCGCCGCTCGCGGCGCCGGACGCCCCGGGGCTGGGCGACAGCGCGGCGGCCACCTGCTTCTTGGATTCCTCCCGCGCCGCCGACTGCACCACCGGGCGCAGCAGCGCGAACCACACGACGGCCAGGGCCGCCAGCGCGGCCACCGCCGCCACCAGGGCGCGCGGCAGCCAGCGCGGCAGTATCGCGTTCTGCTGGTAGGTGCCGTCCAGGACGACCGACTCGTGCGGCACGTCGCCCATGGGCGTCGCCACCACCTGGAAGGGATGCACCACGGGGGTGCCGCGCCACAGCCGCCGTGCCGGACGCACGGTGAGCCGCGACAGTTCGGCCGCGCCCGGCGCCAGCTCGACGGTCTCCCGGGAGAAGCGCAGCCGCACCCGGGAGCTGTCGCTCTGGGCCGTCAGCTGCACCGTCACCGGGGTGTTGCCGTGGTTGTCGACGGCCACGTCCGTGTTGCCGCGCCAGGCGCCGTCGAACCCGCGGGGCACCAGTTCCCCGGTGATCGAGGCGAACGGCAGGACCGTGAGCACGCCCTCGGGCACGACCGTCGTGTCGGGGGCGCTGGTGGGCACCACCCGCACCCCGAACGGGACGTCCCCGGCCAGTGCCTCCGAGCTCCGGGGCGGGCTCAGCGCGAGGACCGCGGTGCCCGTACTGCCCGGGAACAGCGAAAGGCTCGCCGGTTCGACGGTCGCCCAGGCCGCCGCCGGGCCCACGACCTCGAAGCGGTACTCCTCCACCGTGCTGCCGGAGTTGCGTACCTGAAGGGGAACGTCGATCCGCCCGCCGGGCTCGGCCGTCACAGCGGTCGTGTCCAGGCTTGCCGCAGTTGTCATGAGCGGCACGGTAAGGCCGGTGACGGCGGTTCACACGGGCCGCTCAGGAAGACTTTCGGGAAGCTGATGTGCCCATTGATGCCTTGTTGACTTCGTGTGGAGTCGCCTCCCGCATACTGCTCGACGCGCCGCGATGCGCTCGACCTGGGGGGAGACCGTTGTGGACCGGATAGTGGTGTGCCTGCGCGCGGATGACCCGATCTCCAGAGCGGGGGTCGCCTCACAGTTGCGGCCCCGGCCGGAGATCCGGTTGCAGGAGGAGGGGGAGGAAACGGCCGCCGCCGTGGTGGTGGTCGTCGTGGAGACCATAGACGAGGAGTCGCTGCGGATCCTTCGGCACATCAGGCGGACGACGGCGGCCCGGCTGGCGCTGATCGCCACCCGCATCGACGACCAGCAGGTGGTCGGTGCCGCCGAGTGCGGAGTGGCGGGCATCCTGCGCCGGTCCGAGGCGACGCCGGAGCGGCTGGTACAGGTGATCAACGCGGTGGCCAGGGGGGAGGGAAGCGTTCCCGCCGACCTGCTGGGCCGCCTGCTGGAACAGGTCGGTCAGCTGCAGAGCCAGGTCCTGGCGCCGCGCGGCCTGAACTTCAGCGGGCTCACCGACCGGGAGATCGAGGTCGTCCGCCTGGTCGCCGAGGGCTACGACACCGGGGACATCGCCGCGAAACTCGCGTACTCCGAACGGACCATCAAGAACATCCTGCACGAGCTGGTCACCCGGCTGCACCTGCGCAACCGCTCCCATGTCGTCGCCTACGCGCTCCGGCAGGGGCTGATCTGAAGGCCGTTCCGAAGGGCCGTTCCGAAGGGGCCGTTCCGAAGGGGCCGATCTGAAGGGGCCGTTCCGATGGGGCTGGCCTGGTGGTGGGGTCGGTCCGATGGGGTCGGCTCGACGGGGGCGGTCCGCCTCGGTGGGGAGGGTGAGGAGCGGATTGCCCGGAGGGGCAGCCCGCGCTTCCCCCTCGGGTGTCCCATGCGCCGCTCCGCCGGGGAGCGGTGCCGGGGACGGTGGGACAGACGTAGATCTGGGAGGGGATGTCGTGCGGGTGTTCCGGCTGCGGGCGGGCCTGATGGCCGCGGTCCTCGCGTTCTGCGCGGTAGGAGCCGGCATCGGAGACTCGGCGCCGCGGGTCCGGACGACGGCTTCGTCCACCGACCCCTCGCCGTCCTCCTCTGCCTCCTCTCCCTCTTCTTCCGTGTCGTCCGCACCGTCCGCACCCTCCTCCTCGCCTTCACCGCCCTCCCCGTCCGCCTCGCCCTCGGCGTCTGCGCGGTCCGCGCGGTCAGCGGTGTCCCCGGTCACCCCGGCGCTGGTGCAGCGGTCGCTGGACCCCGGTGCGTCGATCAGCGTGGACAAGCAGGTGCAGACCCCGGCGGTGCCGCCGAAGCCGGATGTCGTGCTGCTGGTGGACAACACCGGGAGCATGGGCGAACCCATCGCCAATGTGCGCAACAACCTGTCCACGATCGTCAACCGGGTCTTCGACGCACAGCCCGACTCCCGGTTCGCCGTGGCCAGTTACGGAGACGAGAAGGACCAAAGCCGGCTCTTCCTCCTGCACCAGGCGTTCACCGCCGATCGCACGGCCATCCAGAACGGTGTCAACGCCCTGACCGCCGGCGGTGGTGGCGACACGCCGGAGGACTGGGGGAACGCCCTCGACGAGGTGGCGAACGGCGTCGGTGGCCGGAACACGTTCCGGGAGGGCGCCAGCCCCATCGTCGTCCTGGTCGGTGACGCCTCCAGCCACGACCCCAGCAACGGGCACAGCTTCACCGACGTCATCAGTGCGCTCAAGAGCCACGGCGTGAAGGTGCTCGCCGTCGACGTGGACAGCTACAGCGACGGACTCGACGGCCAGCGGCCCAGCGACGGCGACTACGAGAACGGCCAGGCCACCCGCGTCACCCAGGCCACCGGCGGTACGTACTTCCAGGGCGTCGACCCGACCCAGGTGTCGAACGCCATCATCCAGGGTCTGACGAACCTGCCCGTCGCCGTCGGCCACCAGCTCGTCGACTGCGACCGCTCGCTGGACGTCTCCCTGTCCCCGGCGAGCACCCAGGTGATCAGCGGCCAGACCGCCGGCTTCGGCGAGCGCATCACGGTGTCCCCGGACGCACCCCAGGGCACCACGCTGAACTGCACGGTCCAGTTCACCCTCGGCCCGGCGGCCGACCCGGCCTACCGGGAGCAGATCCATATCACCGTCAACGACGTGACCCCTCCGGCGGTGACCGTCGACGACCGCACGGTCGAGGCCACCGGCCCGGACGGCGCGGTCGTCGACTATCCGGCCACCGCGCACGACAACGTCGACGGCGACGTCCCGGTCTTCTGCGAGCCGCCGTCCGGGACGCGCTTCCCCATCGGGCGGACGACGGTCACCTGCACGGCGACCGACAAGACGGGCCACACCGGCCGGGGCACGGCCGTGATCACCGTGGTCGACACGACCGGCCCGGTCGTCACCGTCGAGGACCGCACCGCCCAGGCGACCGGCCCCGACGGCGCGGTCGTGGAGTACCCCGCGTCGGCACAGGACACCGTCGACGGGAAGGTGACGGTCACCTGCGATCCGCCGTCGGGTTCGGTGTTCCCGATCGGGGAGACCAAGGTGACCTGCACGGCGACCGACTCCCACGAGAACACCGGCACCGGCACCGCCGTGATCACGGTGATCGACACGACCGCGCCCGTCGTGACCGTCGACGACCGCACGGTGGAGGCCACCGGGCCCGACGGCGCGACGGTGGAGTACCCCGCCACCGCGGTCGACAGCGTGGACGGACCGACGCCGGTCACCTGCACCCCGCCCTCCGGCTCCACCTTCCCGGTCGGCCGCACGACGGTGACCTGCACGTCGACGGACTCCCGTGAGAACACCGGCACCGACAGCGCCGTGATCACCGTGGTCGACACGACCCCGCCCGTGGTCACCGTGACCGACCGCACCGTGGCGGCCACCGGGCCCGACGGCGCCCTGATCGACTACACCGCCACGGCCGAGGACCTGGTCGACGGACCCCTGGCCGTCACCTGCACGCCCCCGTCCGGTTCCACCTTCCCGATCGGGAAGACCACCGTGACCTGCACGGCGACCGACAAGGCGGGCAACACCGGCACCGACACGGCCGTCTTCACCGTGATCGACAACGCCCCGCCCGTCGTCCGGGTGGACGACCGCACCGTGCGCACCATCAGCCCGAGCGGTATCCCCGTCCGGTACACCGCCACCGCCCAGGACGTCGTCGACGGCACGCTCCCCGCCAGCTGCACGCCCGCCTCCGGGACGCGCTTCCCGATCGGGAAGACCACCGTCACCTGCACGGCGACCGACAAGGCGGGCAACATCGGCCGAGACACCGCCGTGGTGACCGTCACCCTGATGCCGCCCGGACCCGTCCCGCCCGCCGCCGACCTCGCGGTGACCGCCGCCGTCGCCCCGCAGCCCGCCTTCACCGGAGGCACCCTCACGGCGACGTTCACCCTCACCAACGCCGGACCGGACAACGCGACGAACGTCGTCCTGACCGCCGTACCCCCCGGGACCTCCACCGTGGTGAGCCCCCAGAACCGCTGCACCGCCGCCAGCCCCTGCACCCTGCCGGCCGGCGGCCGGATCGAGGTCACCACCCGGCTGTCGTACGACAAGGCCACCACCGGCACTCTGACGGCTCGGGTCGCCGGCACACCGACCGACCCGTTCCCCGGCAACAACACCGACACGGTCCGGATTCGCGTCCTGCAGCCCGTGCTGACCGTCGGACCCGTCGTCGCGCGGCTCGGCGACGTCGTCCTCGCCGAGGGCCGCGACTTCCCGGCCGGAACCGTCGTACAGCTGAAGTGGAACGTGGGCATCACCGCCGCGACGGTCCCGGTGCGGGTGGACGCGGACGGAACGTTCCGCACCCAGGTCCTCGTCCTGCGCAAGGACCGCACCGGACAGCGGCTGCTGCGGGCGACCGGGCCCGGATACGACCCGGTCAGCGCGAAGGTCCTCGTCGTGCCGCGCAGCCTCCAGCCGCCGGACTTCATCGGCCGCGGGTGACACGGATGACCAGGACGGAGGTGGAACCGTGATCCACGAGGTCGACGAAGCACTGCGCGCCCTCGTCCGCAACGACGCCCTGGGTGGCACGCAGATCAGCGTCATGTTCGACGCGCCCACCCGGGAGTGGGCGGCCAAGGTCAACGCCCCCACCGTCAATCTGTACCTCTACGACATCCGGGAGGACATGCGCCGCCGCTCCCGCGGCCTGTCCAACGAGTACGACGAACGCGGCACCGTCGTCGCCCGGCACCGTCCGCCCCGGTACTTCAAGCTGTCGTACCTGATCACCGCCTGGACCCGGCGCCCCGAGGACGAACACCGGCTGCTGTCCTCCCTCCTGCTGTGCCTGATCGGCAGCGACGCCATGCCCAGCCGGCACCTGACCGGCTCGCTGGCCGAGCTTCCGCTGCCGGTGCCGATGACGATCGCGCTGCCGCCTCCCGAGGACCGTTCGTTCGCGGATGTGTGGAGCGCGCTCGGCGGCGAGCTGAAGCCCTCCCTCGACCTCGTGGTCAGCGTGCCCCTGGTCGGCACGGGTGCCGTCGCGGTGGGGCCGCCGGTCACCGAGGAGGGCGGCCTGCGGCTCGGGGTGGAGAACACCGAGAACACCGGAAATACCGGGACCACCGGCCGGGGGCCCGCCGGAGCGGACGACCCGGCGGCGCGTCGCCCGCGGCCCGCGCTGTCCCGGCGAGTCCGTGAATGAGCCGGGTCCGTGAATGAGCCGAGTCCGTGCGTGAGCCGGGTCCATGGATGAGCACAGGCTGCCGGGTGCCCCGGTGGCGGGGGCCCGCGCCGGGATCCGGCGCGGGCTCGCCGATGCCGTACCCGCGGTCGTGCCCGGTCCCGGCGCGGCACCGTGCCCCGTGAGGGCCGCGCGGACCCGCGCGGCCGGCCACGCCCGGCCCATGCCACCCCACCCGCACCCACCGAGCGGAGCGAGGAGCCTCCCATCGCCGAGAACCCCAGCCTTCGCCACCTGCTGGACCGAGTGGTCCTCGTCGAGGAACGGGTACGCCGCGCCGTCGCCGCCCGCAGACAGACCGACCCCAACCCCGACGACGCCTTCCGGGGCCTCTACCTCACCGACGAGGCCGTGGAGCGCCTGCTGCGCACGCCCCACCTGCCCGCCGCCCCCGACCGTACGGACGCAGTCCGGCACGCCGAGGCCGAGACACGGGCCGACACCGCCGGCCCGCCCACCAGCCTGCGCCGGCTCACGACCGGACTGGGCCTGACCGACCTCGACGTCGAGATCCTGCTCATCGCCCTCCTGCCCGATCTGGACGCCCGGTTCGAGTCCTTCTACGGCTATCTCAACGACGACGTCACCCGGCGCCGCCCCTCCATCGGCCTGGCCCTGGAGCTGTGCGGACTGTCCCCGGCGGACGCCTCCGCCCGCGCCCGCCTCGGCGCCGGCGCGCCCCTGCGCTCCGGCGATCTGCTGCTCGTCGAGGACCCGGACCGCCCGTTCCTCGGACGCGCCCTGCGGGTGCCGGACCGGGTCACCGCACATCTGCTCGGCGACGACACCCCCGACCCCCGGGTCGCCGACCTGCTGACCCCGGCCCGGCCCGTGCCCGGCGCGGGCGACGCCGCCCCGCTGGCCCGGGCCCTGACGGCCGAGATCCACCTGGCCTACCTGCGCGAGGACCAGGGCGGCGCGGGCCCCGCCCTCGCCGCGACCGCTCTCGCCGCGGCCGGGCGCCCCGCCCTCGCCCTGGACCTGGCCCGCCTCGCCCGCGACCCGGCCCCGGCGGACGCCGTGCGCACCGCCGTGCGCGAGGCCCGGCTGACCGGCGCCGGTCTGGTCTGCGCCCCGGTCGACGCCCTGGACCGCGACCGCGAACGGGGCTCGCTGCTGCGGCAGTTGACAGACGTCCCCGTCCCCGTCGTCCTCGTCGGCCGCGCCCCGTGGGACGCCGCCTGGTCCACCCGGCCCCCGCTGCTGCTGCACGCCCCGCGCGTCGAGCCCACCGCGCGAGCCGCGCTGTGGCAGGCCGCGTACGGGCTCGCCGTGCCCGACGGCATCGACGTACCAGACCTGTTGGCCCCCTTCCTGCTCACCCCCGAACAGATCACCCGGGCAGCCCGCAGCGCCGCCCAGAACACCGTCCTGGACGGTGCCGGGCTGCGCCCCGAGCACATCCGCCGCGGCGCCCGGGCCCAGAACTCCGCCGGACTCGACCTGCTCGCCCGCCGCATCGAACCCGCCGTCGGCTGGAACGACCTCGTCCTGCCCCCCGACACCCTCACCCAGCTCAAGGAACTCACCGCCCGCGCCCGTCACCGCGACCGTGTCCTCGGCGAATGGGGGATGCGCCCCGGAGGTGCCCGCGGCCGGGGCGTCGTCGCGCTGTTCGCGGGCGACTCCGGCACCGGCAAGACCATGTCCGCCGAGGTCATCGCCGCCGATCTCGGCCTGGACCTCTACACCGTCGACCTGTCGACGGTCATCGACAAGTACGTAGGCGAGACGGAGAAGAACCTCGAGCGCATCTTCTCCGAGGCGGCCGGGGTCAACGGCGTCCTCCTCTTCGACGAGGCCGACGCGATCTTCGGCAAGCGCTCCGAGGTCAAGGACGCCCACGACCGCTACGCCAACGTCGAGAGCGCCTACCTGCTGCAGCGCATGGAGTCCTTCGACGGCCTGGCCGTGCTCGCCACCAACCTGCGCGCCAATCTCGACGACGCCTTCACCCGCCGCCTGGACCTCGTCATCGACTTCCCCGTCCCCGACCCCGTCCAGCGCCTGGCGCTCTGGCACCGCTGCCTGGCACCTCTTCTGTCCGGCACCGACGACCTCGATCTCGCCTTCTGCGCCGACTCCTTCGAGCTGGCCGGCGGCAACATCCGCTCCATCGCCGTCACCGCCGCCTACCTCACCGCCGAGGCCGGATCCCCGCTGACCATGCGACAGTTGATCCATGCCGTCCAGCGCGAGTACCAGAAACTGGGCCGACTGACGCTGGCCAGCGAGTTCGGACCGTACGTCGACCTGCTCGTCTCGTGACCCGATCCAAGGAGGACTCCCTGTGCGCGCTCACGACGAACGGCTTGCCGAGCAGGCCCCGGAGCGGACGCGCCGTGCGGGCACTGTGCGCGCGGGCGAACCGCACGCCTCACCGCTCGCCGCCCTGTCCGACCTGCAGCAGACGGCTGGCAACGCGGCGGTGGTCCAGTTGGTGACCGCCCAGCGGATGGTCGGCAGGCAACGGCCCCCGAAGCGTACGGCGGTCGCCGACTCGCCGTACGGCAACAGGCCGGTGTCCGCCCGGCAACAGGTCCAGCAGGGCTTCGACCCCGATGCGCCCCGGGCCGCGGAGCTCCCGAGCCGTGGACCCAGGGACGAGCACCTCTGGAGCGGCACCCGGGACGACATCGGATTCACCGAGGCGACGACGACCGCGGTGCTGGCCGCGGCGAATCCCCAGGCCGCCAACGGGCGGACCGAGTACGAGTGCGCGATGTGCGGCACGCACATCCCTCAGCTCAGGGACGCGACGGCGGCGGACGGCAACCGCACTGTCACCATCGACCACATCAGGGAGATCATCGCCTACGTCCAGGACAACGCCCGCGAGATCACCTGGCAGGTCGACGGCCGCGACGTCAGGGCCATCACCCGCGCCGAGGCCAAGCGCCTCGCCAACGACATCACCAACCTGCGTGTCCTGTGCGCCCAGCCCTGCAACGGCGGCACCCGAGCCGCCAACAGCGCCAGCCGCAACTACGACACGAACAAGGCGGTGTGGTGGGCGACGTAGGCGCGCCCGGGCCCGGCCGGATCACGGCGGACCTTTTCTCGGGAGTGACACCATGGCGCCATGCTGAACTACAACCTTGCCGTCTCCGATGCGGACGACGCAGATGTCCTGTCCGCCCTGGTGGCCGAGGGCGATGAACTCGACGCCCTGGTCGGGGCAGTTGACGATTGGTCTCTACCGACACCGGCAGCGGGCTGGACGGTCGCCCACCAGATAGCCCACCTCGTGTGGTCGGACGCCAACGTACTCAGCGCGTTACGCACTCCGGAAGCGTTCGGCACCGAGCTCGCGCGGGCCGAAGCCGAAGGCGGCGGGTACGCGGACAAGGCCGCCGCCGAGGGAGCGGCCAAACCGCGGCCGGTGCTCCTGGAGGAGTGGCGGGCCGGTCGGGCGGAACTGGCGGCGGCGCTGCGCGACACGCCGTGGGACCACGCCTTCCCCTGGTACATGTCGCAAGTGACCCCGGCCCTGATGGTGCCGCTCCGTCTGATGGAGACCTGGGCACACGGGCAGGACGTCTTCGATACCGTGGGCGTGGCGCACCGCCCGACGGATCGGCTGCAGCACGTGGCGTCGCTGGGGGTGCTGGGCCGGGCGCTGTCCTTCGCCGCCGTCGGACTTCCCGAACCGGCGGAGCCCTTCCGCGTCGAGCTGACAGCACCTGACGGCCGGACCTGGGTGTGGGGCCCCGAGACCGCCGCACAGCGGATACAGGGCGACGCCATGGACTTCTGCCTGTGCGTCACCCGCCGTCGCCCCTGGCCCGAGACCGCCTTGACGGCGACCGGCGAGGACGCCCAGAAGTGGCTGGAGGTGGCGCGGGTCTTCCTCTGACAGCGGGTCGGGGTGCTCGGTCATGGCGGGGTGGGCTGCGCGCCTGGTTGTGCCGTCTCATGACGTTGCCTACTCGCGGTCAGGCTTGGCGGGCGCAGGACGCGAGGCGATCGGCGAGGGCGATGACGAGGTCGCGCAGTTCGTCGGGGCGCTCGATGACGAACGGCCGGTCGAGTGAGGCGAGTACCGGAGGCAGCCAATCGAGCCGCTCCGCCCGCAGCTCGACGCGCAGCCAGCGCTCGGTGGCCCGGTCCTCGCCCGGCACGGGCGCGTACTCCTCCAGGCTGGCGACGCCGGCGGGAAGGCGGGCGCGGATCTGCTCGACCGTTCCGTGGATCCGCAAGGTCACCTCGTGCCGGTACTCGGCCGTGGCGAACGCTGACAACAGGCGATCTGCCGGATCGGGACCCACAGGAGCTTCGAACGAGCCGGGCAGGGTCCGCGCGTCTGCGATGCGATCGAGCCGGAAGGTTCGGTCCGCGCCGATCCGGGCGTCCTTGCCCGTGACGTACCACCGGCCCGCATGGGCGACGATCCCGTACGCGTGCAGCGTGCGTTCGCTGCGCCGTCCGTCGCGGTCGGTGTAGCGGATCGAGACCGGTCGGCGGTGGCGCACCGCATCGGCGATGGTGAGCAGGGCCTCGGCGTCCGGGGTTTCGAGATCATCGGGCTGATCCGTGAAGGCGAGAGCTTCCAGGAGTGTGTCGAGCCGGCGGGCGATGCGCTTGGGCAGCACCCGCCGGATCTTCGCCGATGCCGTCTCGCTCGCCGTACGTTGTGTCGTCGTCAACCCTGCTCGGCGGCCGGCGATCAGGCCGAGCAGCACGGCCAGCGCCTCGTCGTCGCCGAGCATGAGCGGAGGCAAGCGGTACCCGGGGGCGAGCCGGTACCCGCCGTAGCGGCCGCGCACCGACTCCACGGGCACGTCCAGGTCGATCAGCTGGTCCACATAGCGCCGTACGGTGCGTCCTTCGACGCCGAGCCGGTCGGCGAGTTCGGCCACCGTCCGAGTGCCGCCCGACTGCAGCAACTCCAGGAGGGTCAGCACGCGGCCGGTGGGTCGGGACATGTGCACAGCCTAATGCGAATAGAGGACCGATTCTGTCCACTATTTCTCCTAGCCTGCGACGTACCGCGATTCCGGCAACCCAGGAGAGCACCATGGACTTCGTTTCGATCCGCATCATCACCAGCGACGTCGCACGCCTCGTCGAGTTCTACGAGCGAGCCACAGGGGTGCGGGCGACGTGGGCCACCGAGGACTTCGCCGAGCTCAGGACCGCGGGCGCCGCCCTCGCGATCGCCGGCACCCGCACCGTCCCGCTGTTCGCCCCGGGCTCTGCCCGCCCGGCGGACAACCACAGCGTGATCACCGAGTTCCTCGTCGACGACGTGGACCGCGTTCACCGGAACCTGGCCGGCTTCGTCACCGACTTCGTCAACGAGCCCACGACGATGCCCTGGGGCAACCGGTCGCTGCTGTTCCGCGACCCCGACGGCAACCTCGTGAACTTCTTCACCCCCGTCACCCCGGCGGCCGTCGAAAAGTTCGCACGCTGACGCCACGCACAGCCGCTCACGCGGGAGCGCCGAGATCCCAGGGCTCCCGGTGAACGTGGCCGCCGAGTCCACTTACCGGGCGAACAGCTTGTGGACTTCTTCCGGGCCCCGTTCCAGGACCGCCTCCAGCTCGGCGGGGCCGATTTCCGCGTGTGCCGCGTTCGGCTTGTCGGTGAATTCCAGGCCGGGCCGGCACAGGAGGTAGGTGTCGCCCCGCCGGAAGTAGTCGAACGGCACCCCGGCGGCATAGAGCTTGCGGGTGATCTGCCACTCCCGTTCCTCGGAGACGGTCACGGTTTCCCTGACTCGCTGCCGCAGCTCGGGCACCACCTCGCGATAGCTCTCCTCGGAGAGCGGATTGCCCGTGAGGACGACCTCGCGCAGCTTGGGCATCCCGGACCGCAGGGCGGTGATGTCCTCGATGGCGTTGAGGGGCAGCTGGAGGCGGCGGATCATGGGCAGTGTCTGCACCGCGCTCACATCGGCGAGCGCACTGAACTCCATGGAGAGCGACGCCAGTCGCGGGTGGCCGGTCAGCGCCGAGAGGTCGCGTCCCCCGTAGCCGACCACGTGCAGCGCCCTCAACATGGGGAAACGGGCGAGGTCGTCGAGGTTGCGGGGGAAGAGGACGGCCAGAGCGTCGAGCTCGGCGATGTCGTCGTCGCTGAAGGGCGGATTTCTCTGCAGCCGAAGCTGAACGGCCCGTTCCAATTGGGGTTCGAGAAGCGGCATCGGTCAGCTCACCTCTTGCACAGCGTCGTCGGCGTTGTCGAGGTCGTCCATGATGATGTTGAAGTTGACTCGCTGCGCAGCACCGAGCTCCTCGACGGTCATCGGGACTATACCGGCAGCGGTCTTCACAAGCGCCGCGACCGGCTTGTCGAGGAACTGTGGGTCATGATTGTCGAGGTTTCCGTTCCAGATCAGAGGGTTGTTCGCGTCCTGCAACTGGGCTCGCAGGGCACTCACATACTGAAGTGCGCTGCCCTGGTGCTGGTTGAAGACGTCGCGCAGTCTCTTGTGGAAAGCGTCCTGGCCGTTGGTCAGAGTGAACTTGTACTTGGTCTTTCCGTCCTCGACGTACTGCTGCCAGAGGGCGCCGGAATGGCCGTTGGGTGATACTCCCTGGATGGCCCAGATGACGTGCTCGGTCTTCGACCGCAGGGCGTGGTGCAGCGCCACCCAGCGGGCCGCTTCGAGCTTGTCGCCCCGTGAGAGGTGGCCCATCGCGCGCGAGAGGACGGCCGGGATGTAGTCGGTGGGAATCCACTCGTGCTTGCCGGAGTCGGCCTGCCGGAAGAGATTCATCAGGAATTCCTTGGACGGCTTGTGCTTCGCCCACAGGTCGAGAGTCCTGGTGTTCCACTCCGAGCTCTCGGTGGCGACGAAATGCAGGAAACCGATGACGCCGCCCTTGGCGTTGACGATGGCCTCGAGGTCCTTGTTCACTTCGGAGCCGGAACCGGGCAGCGGCGCGAACTTGCCGTAGGGGCCCGACGCCTCTCCGTACCCCATGGTGTTGACCTGGTTCGTGGCGTTCTCCGAGCGGTCGGCGCGTGGCTTCTTGAGTTCTCGCAGCGCGGCCTCGCCGAGAGCCTTCAACATCTTCTGGCGCAGTGGCCCGCCGTCCTTGAAGGCGTGGTTGTAGAAGCTGGCGGTGCTGGCAGCGGTACCCGGATTGTCATCCTTGCCGCTTCTGCGGCGGGGCTTCTCCTTGAAGTAGCCGAGGAGTTGTTTCAGGACGGCCTGGTCGGTCAGGAGACCCGCAGCCTCGGCGGGGAGGCCGGCGAGTTGGACCGGAGGGTTGTCCCACACCGACTGCCCGTCGACCTCGGTCTCCTTCAGCGTCCTGTTCCACGCCTCCTGCGCCTCCTTGGAGAAGGCCGCGGCGTGCGCCGGCAGCGCCTGGCGGATCATCTCGAGGTAGCGGGCGTCCGACGGGTCCTGCGTTCCCTGCGCGCTGTCCTCGCCGTCGCGGGCCTGGACGCCGAGGCTGACCTCGTCGGTCGGGTTCACCGTTCCACGCGCCGACCAGCTGCCGCCCCGGACGACTGGCTCCAGGGAGGTCATGCCGTAGCGGACCCGGATCGCCGCGAAGGCCGCGCGCAGGGCGGCCCGGCTGACCCGGCCGCTGCCGTTCAGGCGCTGGGCGGCGGACCGGGCGGCGGCGAGACCCTTGGCGAGGCGCTGCCGCTTGCCCTCGGGACTGTCGTCGCCCCCACGGACCTTGCTCTTGAATTTGCTCCAGATCTTCTTGCCGAGGCGGACGATCTTCCCGACGATCCAGTCGACGGCCTTCATGACCGGCTTGGACAGCGCGGTGAAGAATTTCTTGACCTTGTCGGCGATGCCGCCGATCCCGAGGATCGCGGCCAGGGCCCCGATGAGTACGGGGATCGACTTCGCGAGGGCCGCCTCGATCAACCCGGGTACCCCGCCGGATCCTCCGTTGGCGATGGCGACCACCGCGTCGAGTACGGCGTTGACGAACTCGACGATCTGGGCGCCGCGTTCGACGATGAACGTGACGATATCGACGATCATCTTGCAGGCCTTGATGAACGCGCTGGCCGGGTTCAGCAGGCTGATGATCCAGGTGATCCCGGCGACCAGGACGGTCGGGATCAGGTACTGCGAGATCTTGCCGAACAGGTTCCCCTTCAGATCCCCGACCTGCTCCTTGACCTCCTCCGTCACTCCGGCGACACCCTCGGACTGCAGCTTCGCGACCAGCGGTACGCCCGATTCGACCGCGGACATGGCCTGTTCGGGGATGCCCTTGCGGGTGATCCGGGCGCGGATCGCCGACCAGGTCAGGCCCAGCAGCGAAGCGACCATGCCGAGGATGCCCCGCAGGTCGAACTTCGCGGGAAGCTGCAGGCCCGCGCCCGACATGGTGCCCAGCAGCCATCCGAGCAGGCCCTTCTTCAGGTGGGTGCCGATGTTCGCCATGAAGGCTTGCAGCCCGGCACCGACGGAGTGCACGAGGTTGCCGAGGAACCCGATCGGATCCTTGATGATCTTCATGACCGCGGACGCGGCCTTCGCCAGGACGCCGAGCAGCATGTTCTTCAGCTCGATGATGGTCTGGATGACCCCGACCACGGCGTCCTTGGCCTTGGCGATCAGGCCCTTGTTCTCCTCCTGGAGCTTCTTGATCTCGTCGTCGACCGCGTTCAGCGCCTGGGTGTACTTCTGGGCGAGGTCCTGGACCAGCTGGTCCGACTTCGCGTTGACGTCGGCTTCCAGTCCGTCGAACTTCTCCGTGAAGTCCTTGGCGGCCTGACTGCCGAACTTCTTCAGGTCGGCGGGGAGTTTGTCGACCTCGGCCCTGAGCTCGGCCCGGCCGCGCGCGATGCGGTCCTTCGCCTTGCCCAGTTCGGTGCCGATGAGGTCGGCGACGGAGGAGATGACCTGCTGCATCTGGGCCACGTAGAGCTTGCGGGACTCCTGGAAGAGAGCGTTGGCCTCCGCCGGCAGGCCCGCGAACTTGTCCTTGACCCACTTGAGCTTTCCGGACCAGCCCGAGTACCGCTTGTCCTTGTAGGCGTCCATCCGGCGCTTCTGGTCCGCCGTGAAGGCGTCCCGCGCGGCCTTCTCGCCGGCCGTGAAGCGCTCGTCGACGAGCTTGTCCAGACCGGAGAGCGTCCTCTCCACATCCGTCCTGGTGCCGTCGAAGACCTTCTGCAGGCGGGCGGTGACCTCGGCGCGTCTGCGTTCGTCGGCGGATTTGGTGGAGCTCTTGCCGCCGTCGACCTGCTTGCCGGTGGCGGTCCGGGCGGCGGCCAGACCGGTCATGGCCTGGGCGCCGGCGGCCGCCGCGCCCTGCTTGGCGGCGGCCAGTTGCTTCGCCTCGGCGCCGCGGGCCTGTCCCGGCGCCGCCGCGGAGTGCTGCTCGCCCTCCTTCTTCGCCGTCAGGGCATCGGTGAACTGGGGCTCGTTGCTCCTGGCCAGCTGGTCCTCGGTGACCTCGGCGTCGGCCATCTGCTCGTTGACCTGCCGCGGGCCGCCGGAGAAGTCGGTGACCGCATCCGGCTGCCTGGCCGGGACCGCGCCCGCCGGGTTCGGGGCGCCGGGGACGGGCGGGGGAGCGTCCGGAGTGAGCGGGGTGACCGGCTTGTCCTTGGCCTTGGACAGGTCCGGGGCCGCTTTGGTGGTGGTGTCGATCTCCTTGGCGGAGGCGGCCTTGCCCTGGCCGACCTGGCCGCTGACCTGATCCTTGACGGCTGCCGCCTTGCCGGACCCGGAGAAGTGGTCGGCCTCGTCGAGGTTCTTCGGAGCCTGGGCCGCGATGGCCTGGCCGACGGCGGCGATGAAGGCGGCCTTGTCGAACGTGCCGGGCTTGGCGGCGTTCATCTTCTCGGCCTGCGCGGCCTTGCCCTGGGCTTGCTTGTCGTCCGGCGGGGCGACGGCGGCGTCCTGCGCGGCCTTCGACTCCGATGCGGCGGGAGCGTGCCGGGCGGCCGCGGTCTTCTTCGCCCGCACCTCGGACTTCAGGTCCTGGAAGGCGGGTGACGCGGACGGCGGCGGCTTGACCGGCGGAGCGGGAGCCTCCGCGGAGGACGGGGCAGGGGCGGCCGTGGACGGCGGAGCCGCGGTCTGGCGCTGTGCGACCAGTCTGGCCACTGCCGCGTTCCCCGCCCGTGCCTGCAGCAGGCGCAACTGCTGCGGGGCGAGGTTCGCGGGAGGGGCGGTCTCCGGCCCGTCCGCCGTGATGGGTGAACCGGCTCCCTCGACCGTGGGCCGAGCGGTCTGGGCCTGGGCAGGGGCCGCCGGACGGGCCGGCGGCGCGCCGGTCCTCGCGCTGGTCTTTTTGTCCGGCACCGCCTTCATGGCCGAAAGCGTCGAGGTTCGTGGCCACTCGTACACGAGGACGGCGGGTACGGCCGGGGGAAGCACGGTCTGCCTCATCGGGCAGCGGGCTGTGCACCGTGACGCGGCCCGACGACGCGTTCCGGGTGATCGAAACCGGAGTCAGAATCAGCTTCGGCCGCTGGTCAAGGAGGAGTGGGTATGCCGTCGTATCTGTCCCCGGGCGTCTACGTCGAAGAAGTGGAGGCCGGGGCACGACCGATCGAGGGAGTGGGCACCTCGGTCGCCGCGTTTCTCGGCTTCGCCCCGCAAGGGCCCCTGAACGAGCCGACGCTCGTCACCAACTGGAGCCAGTACGTGGGGGTCTTCGGCGACTTCGTCGAGGGTTCCTACCTGGCGTCCGCCGTGTACGGCTACTTCGCCAACGGGGGCGGGAACTGCTACGTCGTCCGGATCGGGGACGGCGGGAACGGTGTCGCGGGGCAGCTGCCGGGCGGGGCCGCCGCAGGGACGGCGGGCGCAGGGTCCGCGGCCGAGGCGCTGCTCGGCGGATTCCGGGTCCGGGCACTGCCGGGCGTCACCGGTGAGATCACGGTCGAGGTCGGCGGGGCCGAGGGCGAGGCACCGCCCAACGAGGCGTTCAAGCTGGTGGTCAAGGTGGACGGGGAGGAGAAGGAGACCTACCCCTCGGTGTCCACCCGCCGTGGCAAGGACAACGTCGTCACGAAGGTCAAGGAGAAGTCGCAGCTCATCTCCTTGGAGGAGGTCAGCCGCGCCGCCGCGTCGGCCAAGCCCGACACCGGCACGGTCGTCCTCGCGGCCGCAGCCGCGGCCCCCGCCCCGGCCGGGTCCGGCACGGTGGCGCTGTCGGCCGACGACTACATCGGTGACGCGGACGAGCGGACCGGCTTCGGCGGGCTGGAGGCCATCGACGAGATCACGATGGTGTCCGTGCCCGACCTGATGAGCGCTCACCAGCGCGGCATCCTGGACGCCGAGACCGTCATCTCGGTGCAGCAGGCCCTGATCGCCCACTGTGAGCTGATGGGGGACCGGGTCGCGATCCTGGACGCTCCTCCCGGGCTGTCGCCGCAGCAGATCAAGAACTGGCGGATGGACACGGCCGGGTTCGACTCGAAGTTCGCGACGCTCTACTACCCGTGGATCAAGGTCTTCGACCCGTCGGTCGGCCGCAACAGCTTCGTCCCGCCGAGCGGGCACATCGCCGGTGTGTGGGCGCGCAACGACGCCTCGCGCGGTGTGCACAAGGCGCCGGCGAACGAGGTCCTGCGGGGCGCCGTCGGCCTGCAGACGCAGATCACCAAGGGCGAGCACGATCTGCTGAACCCGATCGGCGTCAACTGCGTCCGCGCCTTCCCGGGCCGCGGCATCCGGGTGTGGGGCGCCCGCACCCTCTCCTCCGACGCCGCCTGGCGTTACCTGAACGTGCGTCGGCTCTTCAACTACCTTGAGGAGTCGATCCTGACGGGCACGCAGTGGGTCGTCTTCGAACCGAACGACGACGCCCTGTGGGCACGCATCCGGCGCACCATCTCGGCGTTCCTGGTCAACGAGTGGCGCAAGGGCGCGCTGTTCGGACTGACCCCGGACGAGGCCTTCTACGTCAAGTGCGACCGGGAGACCAACCCCGCCGAGGGCATCGATTCCGGCCAGGTCGTCTGCGAGGTCGGGGTCGCTCCGGTCAAGCCCGCTGAGTTCGTGGTGTTCCGGCTGGCACAGCTGTCGGGCGGCACGGGATCGGTCGACGAGTAACAGGGCGACAGGCGGGTCACGGCCCCACGGCAGTGGGCCGGCCGCCGATCGGTCCCGGGGCGGTGGAGAACCGCCGCTCCCCACAGGATGAGCCTAGGAGGCTGGGATGGCACTCCCCGATCTTGACAGTTCTGTCGGCCACTCCTTCGGGCTGGAGTTCGACGGTGTGGTGATCAAGCAGATCACCGAGGTCAGCGGTCTGAAGATGGAACAGGACGTCATCGAGCTCAAGCAGAACACCGCCGACGGAAAGTACGCCATCAAGAAGCTGCCGGGCCGGCCCAAGGCCGGCGAGGTCACCGTCACCCGCGGTCTGACCGAGGACAACAGCTTCGAGACATGGATCAAGTCGTCCCGGTTCGGGAAGATGACCGACGCCCGCAAGAACGGCGCGATCATCGTCTACGACTACGAGGGCAGCGCGATCAAGCGCTACCAGCTGGTCAACGCATGGCCGAAGTCGCTGGAGATCGGCACCCTCAAGGCGGGCGACACCTCCGTCCTCACCGAGAAGCTCTCGATCACGTACGAGAGCATGGAAGTTGAGTGATGCGCAGGACGATGCCCGCCCAGACGCGGCAGGCGGTACAGCAGTTCCCGGACGCACCGGGGCAGGACCACACCCAGGGACCGGGTGAGAGCGCGAGCGGTGCGGGGCGTGACACGCTCCGCACCGAGTTCGCCTTCGAACTGCCCCGGGGCTACGTGGACGACTCCGGCACCGTGCACCGGCACGGTGTGATGCGGCTGGCCACCGCCCGGGACGAGCTCATCCCGCTGCGCGACGACCGGGTGCGGGAGAACTCCGCGTATCTGTCGGTGGTGCTGATCGCCCGGGTGATCACCCGGCTGGGCACCGTCGAGGACGTCCACGCGGGCATCGTGGAAGACCTGTTCGCCTCGGACCTCGCCTTCCTCCAGGACTTCTACCGGCGGATCAACGCGGAGGGCCACACCCGCGCCGCGGTCACCTGCCCCTCCTGCCAGGAACACTTCGCCGTGGACCTCGCCGGGGGCCGCCTGGGGGAATCGTGACGTACGCGGTCGAGCGCCTCTACGAGGAGATCGCGTACCTGGCCTACCACTTCCACTGGCCGCTCGACGAACTGCTCGATCTGGAACACCCCGAACGGCAGCGGTACGTCGAGCAGATCGCCCGTCTCAACGGGCGGTGAGAGGACACCGAGATGGGACTGCTGTCCTGGCTGACGAGGAGCGGTGACGGCTCGCGGGGTGCCGTGCAGCCCGGAACGCGAGCGGACGCCGACGCCGGGACGACATCCCCCGCCCCGGCGGCGACGGACCCGCAGGGCCCGGCCGGCTGGCGGTCGACGCCCCCTGTGCAGCGGGCGCTGAGCGCTCCCATGGGGCTGGTCAGCGACCCCGGCGGGTTCGGCCGTCGGCTGGGCGCCTGGCAGGACCCGACGGTCACCGGACCGCTCGGCCATCTGGTCAGCGCACAGGCGCCGTCCGGCGTCGGCCACGGGCTGGCGCAGCCCACCGTGCCGGTGCAGCGGACCGGCACACGGCCCCGGGCGCACGTCTTCGACGTACCGCGGGGCGTGCAGGACCCGGCCTCGGCGTGGGCGGGCGAGCCCGGCGCGGCGTCGGCCGTCGCCCACGGGGCCGGTGACCGGCATGGTGATGCCGGAGGGTCCGCGGACCGGCCGGGTGACCTGTCCGGCACGGCCGGCCCGGTCGTCCTGCGGTCGGTGTCCCCGGCCGGGGACACCGCGCGTCACCCGGAGCATGCCCCGACCTCTCCCGGACCGGCGCCGCTTCCCCTGGTGCCGCTTCAGCGGATCACCGACGCGTCGAGCGGCCCCGGACCGGACTCGGCACCGCCCGCCCCACTGATGGTCATGCGTGTGCCGTCCGCCCCGGCGGCCCCCGCACCCGCCCGCCCCCTGGTCGTCGCGGAGCCACCGGACGTACCGGCACGGGAACTCGCCGCGGCCCTTCCGGCCGGGCCCGACGAGCATCCCGGCTCACTGGCCCCGGACGCGCCGGCCGAGCCGGTCGCCGACCTGCTCGCGGCACCTGGCATGTCTGCGGGGCAGGACCGGCAGGGGGCTTTCGTCCAGCGGACCGAGGCGCCGGGTACCGCCGGGTCGACGGCGGGACGGGAGACGGCCCCGCTCCCGCTCACCACTCCGGGCCCCGGCACGGCGGCAGGCCGGGGAGGACCGGACGCGGCCGTCTCCACCGCGCCCCTGGTCGGCGGAGTGGACGGCACCGGCCCTGCCGTACAGCCGATGGTGCAGCGTGATGTCACGACCCCGCCGCGTCCGCGCCATCGGGGTCTGGGCGAGCCGCTCTCCGCGCTGCCGCCCACCGCCCTGCCGCTTCCCGGTCCCGCGGTGCCCCTGGTCGAATCCCCCGTGTCCCCCTCGATCCCTTCCATGCCGTACGTCTCCCGGACCGTGGCGGAGCCTCAGGTGCCGCAGACTTCGACGGCTTCCGAGGACCTGTACGCGCCGGACGCTCCGGCGGTGCCGGATCTGACGGCGGGCCCGGCCGGGCCCGAAGTGCCGTCGACCGGCGCCGAGGACACCGCGCCGCTGCTCGGTGACACACCACCGCTGACCACGGACCCGGTGGACCTCGGCACAGGCTTCCCGCCCGAGCCGGTGACCGGCACCGAAGCCATGCGGGCCGGTCCGGTGCCCGGCCTCGCACCGGGCCCCCGCGCCGGATCGGGCCCGGGAGCGGACGCTGTTCCCGGTTCCCCCGCCGCGTCCGACGGCGCCACGTCGCCGGGGCCGGTCGCGGTGCAGCGCCTCGACGTTCCCGGCGGCCCGCCCCAGGCGTCCCCGTCGACCGGCGCGACGCCCCAGCCCGCGCAGGCCGACCGGGCACCGCTGCTCGGTGACGCCTCACCGCTCGCGGTGAGCGACACGGTGGTGCCCGAGGCGCCCGGCCCGGGAGAGATGGTGACGGCCGCGACACCCATGCCGATGCGGCGGCTGGACGCCGTGGACGAGGCCACGCTGCCCGGCGGGCTGTCCGGGTCGGGCATCGGGTCGGCGGGGCAGGGCGCCGGTCCGGTGTTCCCACTGGTGGCGCAGCGGTCGCTGCCTCTGTACTCGGTGCCGGCACCCTCCGCCGAGGCACCGGTCGCGGCCGGGCCTCCGGCCGCGGTGCCGGTCCGCTGGGAGCCGGTCGGAGGCTCGCGGTCCGTCCCGGGAACCGGCGGTTCCGCAGGCCGTGCCCGGTCCGCCGACACCGCGGCCGAAGGCGTTGGCAGGTCCGGCGGCGACGGCGACCACGGCAGCTACGGCAGCTACGGCAGCTACGCCAGCTACGGCGGCCACGGTGGATCCGGAGGCCTTGGAGGCGGGCCCACCCCGACCGGCGGCAGCGGGTACCCCGACGCCGCCTTCGGCCACACGGGTGGCGTCGTGCAGCGGGTCATGAGCAGCGACAGCGCCGCCCCGTTCACCCCGTCCGCCCGGTCCCACGGCGTCTCGGGCGGACCCGGCGGATCCGCGCTTCCCGGCCGCCCGGGCCATTCCGGAACCACGGAATTCCCCGGCGCCCCCGGTGCGGTGCTCCCCGACGCCGCCCCCCAGCCGTACCTCCAGACGCTCCAGGCGCTCCAGGGCCCGGGCGCCCTCGGCCCCGCGGTCCCGCTGCAGCGGCTCGCGACGGTGCCGGGCGTCGCCGCGCAGCCCGTACGCCGCTCCGGCCCGCCGGTGCCCACCGTCCCGTCGGTTCCGGGACAGGCGCCGTCGGTCTCCGCACCGCCCGAGGTCAGCGCGGGGGCCGTGGCGGTCGCCGCCGGGGTGGCCCGGTGGATGCCGGACGGCTCCGTGGAGTTCACCGAACCCTTCGTGCAACGCGCCGAACAGGGCGCGCCGCCGCCCGAGCCGCCCGCCGACCCGCCGGCGCAGCCCGAGCCGGACGGTCCACCGGCGGTGGCGCCGCCGGCCCCGTCGGCCTCGGCCGACACCCCGGAGAAGGCCGGCGGCACGGGCGCGCCCAAGGTCACGGACGAACTCGTCCGGGCGCTGCTCGCCCCCCTCAGCCGACTGCTCAGGGCGGAGCTGCGCATCGAACGTGAGCGCGCCGGTTCCTTGATCGACATCCGGCACTGACAGAGCACCCGGTACCGACAGAAAGGCAGGGCATCGGATGTCCATCACCCAGGACCCGGCGGTCTCGGTCTGCTTCGTCGTCACGATCGACGGGATCGAGCTGGGCTCGTTCAACACCTGCGAGGGGCTGGGCTGCGAGGTGGTGATCGAGCCCCGCGAGGAGGGCGGGAACAACGGCCATGTCTGGCAGTTGCCGACGCGTCTGAAATACCCCAACGTCAAGCTCTCCCGGCCGCTGACCAAGGACACCCAGAAGGTGGCCAAGTGGTTCGCCAGCATGACCACCGGGTTCGCCCGCAAGACCGCGCACATCGAGGCGCGTACCGGCGACGGCGTGATGGTCGCCCGCTGGGGCCTGCTGGAGGTGGTGCCGGTGCGCTGGACCGGCCCGACGTTCAATCCCGAGTCGCCCAAGGTGGCCACGGAGACCATCGAGATCGCGCACCACGGTTACCTGATGGAGCCCGGAGCATGAGCGGGCCCGTGGCGTTCAGTGCGGCGGGCGGCGGCGCGAAGTCGGCGTCGGCCTCGGGCGGCGACGCGCGGCCCAAGCTGGAGCACGCCTACCTCGAACTGCGCACCCCGCCCTCGGGCGGCAGCCTCACCCCGGGCGGACCCTGCGGCCGGATCGACTTCCAGTTCAATCCCAAGGAACTCAGCCTGGGCAAGTCGGCGTCCTGGAAGCGCACCCCCGCCAAGGGCGCCAAGAGCGCGGGCCCGCCGGAATACCAGGGGCCGCAGCCCAGCAAGCTCACCGTCGAGATGTTCTTCGACGCCAGCGACACCCAGGACACCAGTGTCGTCAAGGCGGTGGAGAGCCTGTTCGCCTGCTGCGTACCGACCAACGAGACCCGGCAGGCGCAGCGGTCCTCACCGCCCTGGGTGGTCTTCCACTGGGGCGGCATCACCGGCTTCCCCGGCTACGTCAGCCAGGTCCAGGTGAAGTACACCCTGTTCACCACGTCCGGAGTGCCGATCCGCGCGGTGTGCCAGGTGACGATGGAGGAGATCAGCGGGGAGACGGCCGGCCAGAACCCGACCTCCGGCGCGCTCACCGCCCGCCGGGTCCACCGGCTGCGCGCCGGCGACACGCTGCAGGGTCTCGCCTGGGCCGAGTACGGCGACGCGGGGGCCTGGCGGGCCATCGCCGAGGCCAACAACATCGACGATCCGATGCGGCTGACCGAGGGGCGTGAGCTGCTGCTCCCCGCAGCCGACGAACTGGACACCGTGCCGGGCGGGGCCGCGCAACCCCTCGCTTCCGGGGCGGCCGGCGGACGGAAGGCCCTCTGATGGCCAATGACACCGTCGCCAAGGTCCTGGTCGTGGAGATCGGCGGGACCAGGCTGCCCGCCGACCTCGCCAACAGCCTGGTGGACGGCTACGTCGACGACAGCCGGACGCTGCCCGACACCTTCGTCCTGCGCTTCCGCGACCCCAGCAGGGTGCTGATCGACAAGGCCGGTATCAAGATCGGCTCCGAGGCGCGGCTGCTGGCCTCGTCCGGCGCGGGCGGCTCGCCCAAACCCCTGCTCAAGGGCGAAGTGACCGCACTGGAGCTGGAATTCGACGAGAGCGGCACGTTCACCGTGGTCCGCGGGATGGACAAGGCACACCGGCTCTTCCGGGGCCGACGGGTCGCCGCCTACCAGAACATGACCGTCGCGGACATCTGCCGCCGGGTCGCCCAGCGGGCCGGGCTCTCGACGGGGAAGATCGACGTCTCCGGCCCGGTCCTCGAACATGTCGCCCAGGCGAACGTCTCCGACTGGGAGTTCGTCCGCGATCTGGCCGAGGACGCCGGAGCGCAGGTGTTCGTGATCGACGGCGCCCTGCATGTCACCAGCCCCACCGAGGCGTCCGACGCGCCCGGCTCCTCGGCCCGCGCCGACCGTGACCCGCTGGTGCTGGAGCTCGGGAAGAACCTGCTGCGCTGCCGTGCCGGGGTGACCGCCTCCGGGCAGGTCTCCCAGGTCCAGGTGCGCGGCTGGGACACCAAGACCAAGCAGGCCCTGGTCGCCACGGCGGACGCGGGCCGGACGGACGCCGTCCAGCTGGGCATCGCCCCGGCGGACGCGGCGAGCCCCTTCGGCAAGGCCGACTACCTCGTCACCGACAACACCTACGGCGCACAGGCCCGCGTCGAGCAGGTCGCCAAGGCGCTGGCACAGCGGATCGCCGGGTCGTTCGCCGAGATGGAGGCGGCCATCCAGGGCAATCCCGAGGTCCGGGCCGGTGGCGCGGTCGCGCTGTCCGGGGTCGGCGCCCCGTTCGAGGGCCGGTACACCGTCACCTCCTCCCGGCACGTCTTCGACGCCCATCGCGGCTACGAGACCTGGGTGACCGTCTCCGGCCAGCAGGAACGCTCCCTGTCCGCGCTGGCCGGCGGCGTCGCGGGCCGGTCGGGCCGGGTTCCCGAGATGGACGGGGTCGTCATCGGCGTCGTCTCCGACACCAAGGACCCGGACAAGCTCAGCCGGGTCAAGGTGAAGTTCCCCTGGCTGTCCGACGAGTACGTCAGCGACTGGGCCCGCTGCGCGCAGACCTCCGGCGGCGGGGGCAAGAACGGCAAGGGGACCTCCGCGTTCGTCCCGGAGGTGGGCGACGAGGTGCTGGTCGGGTTCGAGCAGGCCCGGCTCGACCGCCCGTACGTCATGGGCTGTCTGTTCAACGGGCAGGACAAACCGTCCACGGCCAGCGGTGAGCTGATCGACGGCACCAGCGGCGCGGTCAACCGGCGGACGTTCTCCTCCCGCAGCGGCAACCAGCTCGAACTGCTCGACAACGCCTCCGGCCCGCAGGGCGTACGGATGGTCACCGGCGACGGCAAGCTCACCATCGACCTCGACCGCAAGGGCACCAAGATCATCGTGCACAGCGACGGCACGGTGGAGATCGACGCCAAGGACAAGGTCACCGTCAAGGCGGGCAACGGCGCGCTGATGGACGCGGGCAACGGCACCCTCGAACTGACCGGCAAGTCGGTGAAGGTGACCGCGCAGACCGGCGTCCAGGTGGACGGCGGCAGCGGCCAGGTCGGACTCAAGACCAGCGGGGGAGTGGAGGTGAAGGGCACCCAGGTCGCGGTCAACGGCACCGCGCGCACGGAGATCAAGGGCGGGGCGACCTGCACGATCAACGCGGGCCTGGTGCGCATCAACTGACAGGGCGTCACCAGGCGGGTACGACACCCGCCGCGTACGACACCCGGCACGACGGCGACCGGCCTCACGAGCGCACACCCCACGACCGGCACCGGCACCACGAACAGACGACCAACAGCGAACAGCCGACGAGAAGGAGCCTCCCCCATGCCACCCGCTGCCCGCGTCGGCGACCCCACCGGTCACCCGGGGACGGTCGGCCCGCCCGGCGCGCCCACCGTCCTCATCGGGGGCATGCCCGCCGCCACCGTCGGCACCACCCATGTCTGCGCCTTCCCGCCGCCCGCGGTGCACCCGCCGTCCGTGATCATTCCGCCGGGGTGCCCCACCGTACTGATCAACGGCAAGCCCGCCGCCCGCATGGGCGACACCGCCGCCTGCGGCGCCCCGATCATCGCGGGCTGCCCGACCGTCCTGATCGGCGGGTGAACGGCTGATGGGACAGCAGTTCGTCGGCGCGGGCTGGGCGTTCCCGCCGCGCACCGACGCCACCGGGAGCATCGCCCTGGTACGCGGTGAGCGGGAGATCGAGGAGTCGATCCGGCTGGTGCTCGCCACCTCTCCGGGGGAGCGCCCCATGCGGCCGGAGTTCGGCTGCGCCATCCACGACTACGTGTTCGCCCCCGCCGACGCCGGCACGGCGGGCCAGGTCGCCTACGAGATCCGGCTCGCCCTGGACCGCTGGGAGCCGCGGATCGAGGTCGTGGGCATCGACGTCCGGTTCGACGCGGTGGAGGACGGCGTGCTGTACATCGACATCAGCTACACCGTGCGCGGCACGAACGACCCCCGCAACCTCGTGTTCCCGTTCTATGTGATTCCCGCGCACGAGGAAGGTACGGGTCGGTGACGCTGCCCAGCCCCAATCTCGACGACCGCAGGTTCCAGGGTCTCGTCGACGACGCCAAGAGATTCGTCCAGCAGCGTTGTCCCGAGTGGACCGACCACAACGTCTCCGATCCGGGCGTGACCCTGATCGAGGCCTTCGCCACCATGGTCGACCAGCTCCTGTACCGCCTCAACCGGGTGCCGGAGAAGAACTATCTGGCCTTCCTCGACCTGATCGGCGTCCGGCTGCACCCGCCCACCGCGGCCCGTACGGACGTCACGTTCTGGCTGTCCGCCCCGCAGCCCGAGACCGTCCGGGTCAGCGCAGGCGCCGAGGTCGCCACCGTGCGTACCGAGACCGAGGAGGCGGTGGTGTTCACCACCGTCCGCGATCTTTCCGTCGTGCCGTGCGGGCTGGCGAAGCTTGCGACCTGTCCCGGCGGAGGCGAGGCCGCCGACCGTACGCAGGAGCTCGCCCTCGGCCGCGACGTGCCCTGTTTTGGGCCCGAGCCCGCTCCCGGCGACGCCGTGTACGTCGGCCTGACCAACCCCGTCCCGACCGGGGTGGTCGTACTGCGTCTGGACTGCCGGGTCGACGGCGTCGGCGTCGACCCGCGGCGCCCGCCGCTGCGCTGGGAGGCGTGGGACGGCACAGCGTGGGCGCGCTGCGATGTCGAGGAGGACACCACCGGCGGCTTCAACCGTCCCGGCCAGGTGGTGCTGCATCTGCCGGCCGGTCACGCGGCATCCACGATCGCCCGCGGATCCGCCGGCTGGCTGCGCTGCCGGCTCATCTCCGCCGAGCCGGACCAGCCCACCTATCTGCAGTCGCCCACCATCCGTGAGGCCGAGGCCTTCACCATCGGCGCGACGGTCGAGGCCGTGCACGCCGAGACCGTGACGGACGAGGTCCTGGGCCTGTCCGAGGGCGTACCAGGACAGTCCTTCCAGGTCGCCCGGCCGCCCGTGGTCCCCGGCGACGAACCGTTCGTCGTGGAGGTGGCGGACGGCTCGGGCTGGTCACAGTGGCAGCGCGTCGACGACTTCTCCCACTCGGGCCCCGGCGACCGGCACCTGACGCTGGACCCGAACTCCGGCCGGATCGACTTCGGCCCGGCCGTCCGCGAGCCCGACGGGACGGTCCGCCACTACGGCGCCGTACCGCCCAAGGGCACCCCGGTGCGGATCCGCTCCTACCGGACCGGCGGCGGCAGTCAGGGCAACGTCGCCAGGGGAACGCTGCGGATGCTGCGCACCTCGCTGCCGTTCGTCGCACGGGCCGAGAACCGGCGGGCCGCCGTCGGCGGGGTCGACGGGGAGAGCGTGGAGAGCGCCAAGGTCCGCGGCCCCATGACACTGAGCACCCTGTACCGGGCGGTCGTCCCGCGCGACTACGAGGTGCTGGCCCGCGAGGTCGCCCCGGACGCGGCGCGGGTCGCCTGCGTACCCGCGGGAGAGGGCGAGGAGGGCGGGGTACGGCTGCTGCTGGTGCCGGCCGTGCAGGGCGACGCACAGGGGCGGCTGCGCTTCGACGACCTGGTGCCGCCCCGGGAGACGCTGCGCAACCTCGCCGACTACCTGGACGAGCGCCGCCCCATCGGCACCCGGCTGGTGGTCGAGCCGCCCTACTACCAGGGTGTCACCGTCGTGGCGTCCGTACTGGCGGCCCGTGGTGCGGCCGCCGAACCGGTCCGCACCGCGGCACTGGCCGCCCTGTACGGGTACTTCAACCCGGTCACCGGAGGCCCGAGCGGGCAGGGATGGCCGTTCGGGCGGCCGATCCACGCCGGTGAGGTGTACGCCGTCCTCCAACGGGTGCCGGGCGTCGACCTCGTCGAGGACGTCAGGCTCTTCCCGGCCGACCCGGTGACCGGGCAGCGCGCCGAGCCGGTCGCCAGGATCGTGCTCGACCCGCACGCCCTCGTCTTTTCGTACGAGCACCAACTCCGAATGCGGGAGGCCTGAATGCGCGGAACAGTCGAGGGACTGCCCACGCCCCATCCACTCATCTACCAGCTCCCCGCCGTGTACCTGGGAGAGGACTTCATCCAGCGGTTCCTCGGGGCGCTGGACGACGTGCTCGCGCCGGTGCTGCTGACCGTCGACAACCTCCCCGCCCACCTCGACCCGCGCACCGCCCCGGAGGACTTCCTGGCGTGGACGGGGCAGTGGGTGGCCGCCGACCCGGCCCCCGACCAGCCGACCGGACAGCGCAGGGCCGCGGTCCTCGGGGCGATGGAACGGCACCGCAGACGCGGAACGCGAGGCGGACTCGCCGCAGCCGTACGGCAGGAGTTCGGCACGGAGGGGGAGATCGAGGAGACGGGCGGCACGTCGTGGTCCGAGACGGCGCGCAGCGCCCTGCCGGGGGCGGCCGGCACCGGGCCCCGGGTCACCGTACGGGTGAGGGTGGCCGACCCGGACGCCGCTGGCACGGAGCGGCTGCGACGGCTGGTGGCCGGTGAGGTGCCGGCGCACGTCGGGTACGACACGGAACTGCTGCCCCTCAAGGACGCGTCATGAGCGGCCCCGGCGGGAGAATCTGCCCGAACTGCGGACACCACAACGCGCCGGACGCGGCGTTCTGCGCGTCCTGCAACGAGTTCCTGGAGTGGGAGGAGAGCGAGAGCGGCACCGGCTCCGCGAGCGGCGGCCAGGGTACGACGACGGCGCCGCGCGCGGCCGTCGCGGAGCCCGCCGTCTCCGGCCCGGCGGTGCCCGGTCCCGCGGCCCCGGCCTCCGCGACACCGGATGCCTCCGCTTCCGTGACGTCCGTCCAGGCGGCCGCGACCGCCGGTGCCGGTGCCGGTGCCGGTACTGGGCCGGAGCCGGCGACCGCCCGGACCGCTGCCCTGCCGCCCCGGCCGCAGACCCCGGCACCCGTTCCCGCACAGCCCCGGACACCGCCGCCCGGTGCCGCGCCGGAGCAGACTGTCCCGAGTCCGGCGATACCGCCTGTCCCCGCCGGTCCGGCGGAACCGGTCCGGCCCGGGACCTCGGCGGAACGCGGGGCTTCCGGCACCGTACGGCGGCCCGGTGAGCGGCCGGCGGACCCGGACGACCTGCCCGCCTCGCCCGGCACGCAGGACACCACGGTGCCCGCGCCCCCGGCCGACGACTTGATCTGTCCGGCCTGCGCCCAGGCCAACCCGCGTACGCGCACCCTGTGTCTTCGCTGCGGCGGCGTTCTCGACGCGGCCGTGGTGCAGGAGGAGCGGCTCTCGTGGTGGGCGCGACTGCTGCGGAGGTTGCGCCGCCGCCCGCCGCGCCCGCTCGCGGCCGGGCAGCGTCCCCCGGTCCGGGCATGGCGACGGCCGAGCCTGGCGATCCCGATCACGCTGGTCCTCCTGCTCGGCGGCGGCTACCTCGCCCGGCCCCACCTGAGCAGCCTCATCGACAACCTCCGCAATCGGACGGCCAAACCCACCCCCGTCAACCCGAAGTTCGCGAAGGCGTCCAGCCACCTCAAGAACCACGGGCCGAACCTGGCCTTCGACGGGGCGAACAACACCTACTGGGCGCCCGCGGCGGCCGGCGCGGGCACGGGAGAGGCACTGGAGGCAGGCTTCGAACAGCCCGTCACGCTCAAGGAGCTCATCGTCCACACCGGGGTGTCGGTCAACAAGGACGAGTTCCTCAAACAGGCCAGGCCGTCCGTCCTCGACGTCGAACTGGGCGAACAGGGCGGCAAGGTCGAGAAGAAGCAGCTCAAGCTGGAGGACAAGCCGGGTCCGCAGACGCTGGACCTCGAAGGGAAGAACGTCAGCACGGTGCGGTTCATCGTCCGGTCCGCTTACGGGGCCGAGGCGAAGAACCGGCACACGGCGATCCTGGAGATCGAGTTCTTCGGCCTGCGACAGTGACGTCGGTCCGGGACGCCCGCTGCCAGGGCGTCCCCCTCGTGACGGTGTCCGGTCCGCGATGCGCGGCGGGGCAGGGGGCCGGCGGTCACGCGCCCCTGCGCCCGCCGCTACATGGGGTGGGAGAGCATGCCGGACGGCGGGAGCCCCAGGGAGGCCAGCATCGCCGAGTAGCCACGACGGGCCCGCGCACTGTCGGCCGCCAGTCCCGCGGCGTCGCACGCCCGGATCAGCGCCCTCCACGCGGCGTCACGGTGCCCGTCGATCTCCAGACAGCTCTCGGCCGCCTCGGCCGCCTCCACGGGCCGGTCCTGGTCGAGACGTATCTCCGCCAGCGCCACGGCCGCGTTGGCCGCCTCCCGGCGCAGCCGTTCCCGGTCGGCGACCACCCACTCGGCCTGTCCGTCCCCGGGCAGCAGCTCACCCGCGTAATGGTCCAGAGCGGTGCGGAACGCGTCGGCCGCCTCCTCCGGCCGCTTCTGTGCCCGGGATCTTCGCCCGTCGCGCACCGCGCGCTCGAACGCGGCGACATCGCTCACGTCACCGGGCGCCAGCACCAGCCGGTAGGAGTCGCCCTGCCGCGCGATGAGCCGCGAACCACCCCTGGGCCGTTCCGGTTCCAGGAAGGAACGCAGACTGGAGATCGTCACCTGGAGGTTGTGCAAAGTGGACGGGGTCGCCACTCCGTCCCAGAACGCGAGCAGCAGCTGGTCACGGTGGACCGCCTGCCCGGCGCGTACGGCGAGCAGCCGCAGCAGCGCCTGTGCCCTGGGGCGCAGCTTGGCCCAGTCGTGCGCGCGCCCGGCCAGGGTGAACTCGAAGCCGCCGAGGCAACGCACCGTCAGAGCAGGAGCCGACGGCGCTTCGTGGGCGCGCGGAGATGCGGTGACGGTCTGCCCGTCGCCCCTGGGTCTTGCGGCCGCCGCCGTGCCGTCTCCGGCCGGTCCGGCCGGTCCGGCGGGGGACGCGAGAGCGGTGAGCCAGGAGCGCAGCCCGGACACCGGCAGTCGCGCGGACCGGGCCGTCGACCAGGCGGCCTCCAGCAACTCGGCCCGGTTCGCCGCGTCGGGCGTCGCCATGGCCATCGCGCCGATGGCCAGCGCACGCGCGCCGGGTACACCCGCCGAGCGGGCGAACGCCTCCGCCTGGGCGGCGCGCTGCTCCGCGTCCGGCAGGTCGTGCGCGGCCTCCACGACGGCGAGGGCGGCCCGGCCCCACGCCTCCAGCGTGCCCCAGCCCAGTGCCCGGAACCGCCGTACGGCCTCCTCCAGCTCGCCGATGCCGGGGCGCCCCCGCCACACCGACCGCAGGCACACGGCGGACGCGGCGAGCGCCGCCCCTTCGGCGTCGCCGAGACGGGTGCACTCCTCCAGCACGGCGTCGGGCTGCCCGGCGTCCTCGGGGTGCGGCCCCAGGCCCAGCAGGCACCGGGCGGCACGGCTCAGCCACAGCAGGTCGAGCCGTTCGGCGTCGTACGCGATCCGTTGGAGCTCCGGGTAGGGGACCGGCCCGGCCGGGCCCTGGGCCAGCACGGCCAGCGCCACCCGTACCAACTGCCCGGACAGTACGACCAGGGCGTCCTCGGTCGCCCCCGCCAAGGCCCGGCGCACGGTGTCGCCGGCCGTCCCGTCACCGGCCAGGGCGGCCGCTACGCCCTGGACGAGGAGGACGGCGGAGCTGCCGGAGCCGGCCCCGGTGACGTGCCCCTCGGAGCGGCCGGGGAACACGTCCGGGGTGCCTGCGACGACGGCGCGCAGCGGGCCGGTCCAGTCGGCGGTCCCGAGACGACGGCGCACCGCCGCGGACGGCGCGTCCTGCCGATCGCCGCCACCGCCACCGCCACCGCCACCGGCACCGCCACCGGCCCGGCCGCGCAGCCGCGCGAGTTCGGCGTCGGTCAGCGCATGGGTGAGCCGCGCGCGTAGACATGCGCGGAGCAGGGGCTCGGCGGCGTACGTCTGTCCGTCCGCGGCGGCACGCAGGACCCCGTGCTCGTGAGCCAGGGAGTACAGCAGCTCGGCGCTGTCGGCCCGGCCGGTGAGCGCGTGACAGGCGTCGGCGGTGAGCCGGCTCAGCAGACAGGTCTCCGTCAGGAAACGCCTGAGCCGGCCGGAGAGCGGGGCGAGCACCTCCCGCTCCAGGTATGCGCGACCGAACAGCCCGTCGGCCAGGATCTGCTCCTGAGCCGCGTCGGGGTCGGCGGCCACGGCTCTGCCGAACAGTCTCAGCATCGCGGCCCGGCCGCCGGTGACCCGGACCAGGGGCACCGCGATTCCGGGGCGCAGAGCCGTGCCGTAGAGACGCGGGAAGAGATGCTCGACCTCCCAGGAGCGGAAGCGCAGCGCGTCGGCGTTCACCACCGTCGTGCTCGACGCCTCCATCGCGGTCATCGGCAATCCGGCTGCGGGGCGCGTTCCGATCAGGACCAGTGGGTGTGGCGGTGCCAGCTGGCCGAGCCGGACCGCGAGCGTCTGCGCGGCCGGTGAGAGCAGGTGCATGTCATCAATGACGACCAGCCGTCCGGCCGCCGCGCCGCCCCCGCTGTCCCGGCGCCGCGACATCTGCTGGATCGCACCGGACGCGCCGGCGAGCTCCGCCGGTGTGTCCGGCGGGTATCCGAGCGCGGTCAGCAACTCCCGCTGGTCGGCGCCGGGCCGGGCCTGGTACCACGTCACCGGGCCCGGGTGCGCTTTGGCCGTCTGCGCCAGCAACGCGGTCTTGCCGAAGCCGGGCGGGGCGACCACCAGGCCCGACGGGCAGTGGGTGAACTGCTCGGTCAGACGGCCTCGGGACATGGTCTCGGAGGCCGGAATCCGGAACGTGGTCCACTGCGCCGCCGGTAAAAGACTCGTCATATATCTAATCTCCGTATACCGGACACCCTGCTGTGAGTGTCCCGTTTCGGCTATTTCTTCTTTTGTGCTGCTTTTGATATTTCAATGCCTCACAGGCTACGGGGTGTGGGGCTTGTGTGTCCGTAGGGTGTCATTTTCGTGCTTTCCCTCATCCGTAGCGCCCGGAAACGGCCGAAGGCAAAGAGAATGCCGTTTCACGACCGGACGGACGGCCGACTCGCCACCGCGCCGACGGCCGCCGACTTCCAAGCCGCGACCGGCACCGGGGAACGGCCGGGCAACGGCTGGGCCGACCTGATCGGTGCCGGCCGTACCGACCGTGCGGGAAGCCATCGGCCGTACTCGGCCGCTCGGTTCTGGCCTCGTTCGGTTCGCTACGGTCCGAGCGTCCCGGCAGCCGTACCGGGGCGCTCGACTTCCCGGATCAGAGAGCGTCGATCCGCCAGGCGATCACACCGGTGGACCCCTTGGTGCCGTCGACGTCAACGCGTACCGGCGGGTGCACAGTGATCCGCTGCTGGACCACCGACCGGTCGCACGGCACCGCGGCCCCTGCGCCGGCACTCGCCGGTGCGAACGTCAACCGCGCACTGCCGGAGCCGACGCACACCAGGCTGAGCCTGTAGGTCCTGCCCTGGCTCAGACTCGGCTCGGTGTGGACGCCGTCGGTCACCCGCTCCGCGCCGGCCTCGACCATCCTCCCGCCGCTCACGGCGGCCAGGGCCGCCTGAGCCTGTTGGACGGACTTCTTCTCGGACGCCCCTGTCGCGGCCCGCGCCCCACTCGCGGAGGGCGACGGGTGACCTTCGGAGGTGCTGCCGGACCTGCACGAGGTGAGCAGGAACAGTGTTGCCGCCACGACGCATCCGGCGAGCCGTGCTCGCGGCCTCACACAGTTCATGCAGTGGTCTCCCCGTACTTCCAACCGGTCTCGGACGTGGGCCGCGTGGCAGAGCCGTGAGCGATCTCGACGCCGCCACAGCCGCCTGATGTTACGGGAGCAGTTGTGACCGATGGCGACAGAGACACTGCAACTGTCTTGATATCGACGTTGGTCTTGGCCTTCGCGAGAATCGCCCCGGCCGCGCACTCCCCATTGGCTGAAAATCCCGCAGAAATGGTGCTGGTTCTGGTCACGGACACAGACACGCTGCCGATGGTGACCAGGCTTCAGCAGTCGATGAGCCCGTCGGCCCGATTCCTCGGCGCCTTTCCTGCCTCAACGGAGGTGATGCAAGATCCTCTTCCGATACAGTCCGCGACATGGTTGGGACAGTCTTGTCGGCTCGTGGTTCGGCATCGGCAGCGATGGGCCCGGGAGCAGAGCGGTTATTGAGGTTGAGCTCGTGCTCCACACGCAGATCCATGTGCCCGAGCCGACAGGAGCGCTGGCAGTTGGATCAGGACGCCATGTGCCGGACGAGCCCCCGTGACTTCTGCTGCAGTGCGGCTGTCCACTCCTTTGCATGGGGATCGGAAGCCGTCTGGAGGTAGTGGCTCTCGGCGTGCTTGGCCGCCTGCCAGCTCACCTCGATGTTCGCTATTTCAGCCAGGGCCAGCACCGTGGCAACGAAGCCCTCTGACACGGTGGCCATGACCGCGTGCCTGGTTTGGCTGTGCCAGGCGAGCAGGGCGTCGACGAACGCCGCGAAGGCGATGGGGTCGATCTGACACTCATCAGCTTCCATGGGGCCGATGCCGGACGGCAGCCCCACTTCGGCTTGATAGACGGCGACCTGGCTCATGAACAGCCGCGACGTTCCGCTGGACGGGTTCCACAGGGTTCGGTCGCCCAAGTCGTAGTACTGGCTCACGTCGGCCTTTCGCAGCTGATCATGGGAGGTCGACATTACGGCCGGTCAGCCCTCCACGGAAAGCGGCCGGGTGGCCGGGCCGCCGGGAGGGGGCGACGGTGGCCCTTGTGCCCCTGGGGTGGTGTGTCAGTGGTGGGTGACACGATTCGGTCATGAGTGATGAGTCTTTCGACTGGGTTGAGTTCTTGGGGCGTTGGCAGGCGGAGTGGGTGCCGCGTGCGGGCGAGGACGGGGACGGCGAGCAGAGCGCCGTAATCCTGGGCTGCCCCGGTGCCGACGAAGCGGCGATCGCTGCGGTGGAGGAGCGGCTGGGGCGGCGGCTGCCGCCTTCGTACCGTGCGTTCCTGGCGGTGAGCGACGGCTGGCACGTGGAGCAGACGGCCGGGATCTATCAGCTCGGTGGCGTCGCGGACATCGGCTGGTTCCGGGATCCGCACGACATGGCCGAGATATACCGGGAGAGTCTGGGCGAGGATCCGCTGGAGGAGGAGGTGCGGCTGGCGGGGATGTGGGAGCGGGCGCTACAGCTGGAGACGGACTCCGACATGTCGTATGCCCTGCTCGACCCGGGCGACTGCGACGGGGACGGCGAGTGGGCGCTGTATGTGTACAAGGGCTGGAGCGGTGAATTCCCGGACCGGTACCCGTCGTTCCGTGCCTATATGGAGGCCATGTACCGCAGTTTCCACGGTGACCGGGTGGAGCGGCCCGACTTCGTGAACGCAACCACCCGCGCCCAGGACGCCCATGTGGAACAGGCCCGGCTGCTGGCCCTGCGCGGACAGTATGAACAGGCTCTGTCGCTGCTGGAGGAGGCGCGGTCTTTCGGGCGGCCGCGCAGTGCCGTCCTGCTGGACCAGCTGCGTCATTGGCTGGATCCGCGCAGGCTCCGGGACTACGGCCACCTGGCGGCCGATCCTGACTATCTGACCGAGACCCTGCCCGTGCAGGCCATGACACAGACGGATGGCCACCGGCGGCGCTCCGGGGACGAGGACGGGCGCTGGCTCGCGATGATGGCCGCGCGTGGGGTGGACCGTAGGACGGCCGAGGAAACGCTGGCCGAGATACAGGAGGGCACCCACCGCTACGCGCCGCCCGGGCCGTGGGGGAGGGCCGTCGCCGAGGCCCGGGAACTGGCCCGCTGGGGTTCGACGGACGCCGCGTGGCGGCTGCTGCGCGACGCGCTGCCGCTGTGGCAGGCGCCCGGTCCTTTGCTGATCACGCCGGTCGGCCTGCTCGCCGACCCGTTCCTGGGAGCGCTGGTCACACCGGAGCGTGGACGGGAGATCCTCGCGACGCCACGGGCCGGGCAGACGGGCCCCGCGCCCGAGCCGGTGGCCGCTCTCGACCCGCCCGGCCTCGCCTGGCTGACCGAGCCGGCGGCGAACGGGCAGCGCCGCGAGGGATACCGCTGTGTCTGGGCCGAAGGAGTCGACCCCGTTCGCCTGCCCGCCCTGATCGGGGAGGAAGGCGCGGAACTGGGCCCGCCCGCGGACATGCGCATGGCGTCCTGGACGGCGTCCAGGGCCCATGAACGCGAGGGCGTGCAGCCCTGGGAGGACCGGGCGTTGGTCGCTGCCGGACGCATCATGGGAGGGTGGGCCTTCGCCTTCGACGGCCACTGCAGCCGCCACCTGGGCACCCGGTTCGTCTCTCCCGCCGTGGCCGCCTCGGTCTCCGGCCGGGCGGTAGTGGTCTGGCGTGACACACGAAGCACGTTCCCGGGCGCCGGCCCGGCCGCGTTCCACCTGTCGGTGGCCGAACACGGCAAGGAACTCTACGCGTTCACCGTGAGGGGCACGCAGATCGAGAGCTCCGGCACGATTCCCGAAGCCCTCGATCCCGTACGGCTGTTCCGTCCGGACGAGCCCGAAGGCGCCGGTGAACTTCGCGCATTGCAAGCCCTGCACACCGAACTCGGCCTCGGGCTGCCCCGTTTCGCACTCACCCAGGGCAGGCTCCACACCTTCACCACCCGGTCGTGGGCCCGGGCACCACAGGCGGGCGAAGCCTACGTCCACCTCCAGTTCGTCCGGCGCAAGACGTGAACCCTCATGGACCCAGCGCCGGGTGAACGACGGGTCTGTCGGTGACTGCGGCGCCGGGGCAAGGCCGTGAGCAGAGCTCCGAACGCATCGGCCAGTGCGAGCTGAGCACCACCAGGCGGTGGAAGATGAGTACGGCGACTCAGGCCCGACAGACACTCCACCTCCGACAATGAAGATCGACATCGTCGAGATGGGGAGACCGCTCCGTGCTCAGCCGCATCGCCGACATCCTGGTGCCCGCTTTCGGCCGCCTGTCGGTGACCACCGACCCCGGCGCCGCTCTGGCGCCGGGCAGCATCATCGCCGCCAACCACACCTCGCTCGCCGACCCCGCCATCGTGATCGCCGCCCTGCATCGCCTGGGCGTCGAACCGGTCGTCATGGCCGCCGCCGGCCTTTGGCGCGTGCCGGTGCTCGGCCGCTTCCTCACCCGCGAAGGACACATCCCCGTACACCGCGGCGACCGACGCGCCGCGGCCGCGCTCGACCTGGCCGCCGACGTCCTGGAGCAGGGCAGGCACCTGCTCATCTACGCCGAGGGCGGCCTGCCCCGCCGCAAGGACGCCGCCGAAGCGGCTCCCGGCGACTTCCGCACCGGCCTTGCCCGCCTCGCCGAGCGCACCGGTGCCCCCGTCGTGCCCGTCGGCCAGGCAGGTGCCCGCCGCGTCGCCTCGGGCAGCGGGATCAAGCAGATCGCGGGCCTCGCCACCGCCCCGCTGCGCCGCCCCGGGCTGCACGTCCATGTCGGCACCCCCGTCGTTCTGACCGGCGACAGTACATCGCGCACGGCAAGGGCCCGCGCCGCGGTGACCACTGCGTGGCGGACAGCAACCGCGCACCTCGCTGAGCCCGCGGCACGTGCGGCATAGCCTTGCTCGTCCCGGCGTCCTGCTCAGTACCGGCGTGAGGGAGCCGGAGCGGCAGGTTGTGGCCGCGGACCGGTCCACCGTGCCCGGGCGAGCTCGTGGAAGATGTCTGCCGCCCTCTTCCATCACCTCGTCCCGGACGGTCAGCGCCCCCTACGATTCCCAGTTGACGTACAGGCCGTTGTCGAGGTCGAAGCGGCCCGGCGACGGCTCTATCGGTTGGTGAAAGGCAGACCGAGGTGCTCCTCAAGAATGGTGAGGACACCGGTCAGCTGCTCGTCCTCGTGGTAGGCGTCGGCAGTCGCGGGGCGGTTTACGCCGGGACGAAAACGGTGAGCCATTCCGCTGCTCGCGGCCGGTATCCGTAACGATTCATCAGCCCGGATACGATTGCAGGGACGTGGCCGGCACCGTAGACGACGGCAACCCGGATCGGCTCGTCGCCGCGTCGCGTGTGGATCTCCCCGAGCGCGGCCAGCAGTTGCCGATCGCGCCGATCAGTCATCGCGTGGATGATTGGATCGTCGGCCATCAGCTCCGCCTGTAGCGTCGACGGCAGATCCTCGACCACCATGTCCTCATCGAGAAAGGCGCGCGGACCGCGCAGCGCGAAGACCAGGCCCATCACCGGGGCTGCGACCATGAGCAGCAAGTACGTCCAACGCGGCAGCGCCTTCAAGTCCGCGAGCGCCTCCGCGGCCGTCACATCCGGGTTGATCACCGGCACGCCCTTGGGAAGCAGCAGCGAATCGCGCTGTTCCTGCAGGCCGTTGCGCCCCCGACGGGGGGCGAATCGGTAGGCAAGAGTGAGGGCAGTCACTCCGATCGACTTCCCCCGGATTCCTTCGAGGACTATGAGGTCGCACTCGCGGAGCCTGAGGCGGACCTGGGAGTAGAACGTCGGCGAAGCCACATGCACCATGGGGAAAATGACGAACTCAAGGGGCTTCCCTGTCCGTCTCATGGTGATCACGGCAGATCGGACGGCGTATCCGGTCACCTCGATGATCTGCATGATTCCCTCCTCGTGCACATCGCCCGGTTTCCCGTCTCCGTACCAGGACACGAGTCCGTCCCGGACCGCGGTTCCCTCCCTGAGGGGGAGCCGAAGGGCGGCTGGACGAAGGCAACGGGGCCACTCCGACGGCTACGAGCGGCGTCCGACGTTCACAGGCTGAGGGCGCTGGACGGGGTCGGATACGACGAAGCTCCTGGCAGCCGGCGGGTGACCTTGGCCGTCACCCCGTCTGCCAGGAGCTTCATCACTGCGTGCCCGCAAGGGCGCCTTGCTTCGGGGGCGCCCCCGTGGGTGAACCGTTCTGCGTGGTCGGTGAGATCAGCAGGGGAAGGTGCCGCTGTAGAGGGCGTGTCCGTAGGAGGTGCTTGCGGAACCGAAACCGTAGATGCCGTCGTCGCTCCACACCGCTTCGCGGAAGCCGCTGACGCAGGTCGAGGTCGGCGCGATCGCGAAGCCCTCCAGGTTGTCGGTCGGCATGACGGCCGGGTTCGTGTAGGTCACGTCCGGCACGATCGCGCCGGAGGCGTTGATCTTCATGAAGGTGTGGGTCTCACCGCAGGTGTTGTCGCAGGTAGCGATGAGGCGCTGGGTGCCGGCGTCGTACGTCACGTCCATCACGGAGGCCTTGCCGGTCGCGATCGTGCCGAACGTGGTGAACGTGCCGTCCGAGTTGAGGCCATAGACGTGCAGCGAGCCGTCGTACTCCAGACCGGCGAAGAACAGGCCCGATCCGTGCAGCGGGTAGTTCGCCGGGTTGTAGGCGGCGCCGGTGAGCGGGTCGACCCAGCCGTTCGCGGTCAGCCAGCTGTCCGGCACGTATCCGACGCCCTCGAAGCCGAGGTTGGCGTCGTCCTTGCTTCCGGTGTTGAGCTGCGGGAACTGCGAGGTCATGTCCCACTGGTGGACCGGCGTCAGGGTCGTTGCCGTCGCGGCCGGGTCGAACTCCAGGACCGTGTCCTTGGGCACCGTGTTGTTGGTGTTGTCGCGCTCGGAGGTGACGTAGATGTGGCCGTTGCTGCCGACCGTCAGGCCCTCGGAGTCGGGCTCGCCGGAGCCGCCCGTGAATCGGATCTGCTTGCCGGTCGCGCTCCAGGTCGCGTCCGGGATCCACTTGCCGTTGCTCTTGACCAGCTTGTACAGCCAGTTCTTGTTCTTGGCGGCCCACAGCACGGACGGGTTCGACGGGTCGAACGCCAGGCCGCTCACGTCCCGGCCTTCGGGGCCGGTGGACGTGGTGAACGCGCAGACGTTGTCCGCGATCGTGACGTCCAGTCCGCCCGGCCACGCCGTGGTGCCCGTCGGGGTCGAACCCGTGCCGGACGGCGCCTCGGGGGTGCAGCCGCTGGTGAGCGAGCCGCCGCCGCCGAGGAGCTGGCCGGTCGGCGTGCCACCGCCACCGCTGCCGCCGCTGCCGGAGCAGGAGTTCGCGCTGCCGAGCGTGGCGGTGACGGCGGTCTGGAACCAGCCGGTGCCGTTGGCGCAGCGCTCGTCGGACGGCTTGGCGGCGTCGGTCGCCCACGTCACCGAGTCGATGGTGTTGCCGCTGCCGTCGAGCAGGAAGACCGAGTCGTTGTCGCCCAGCCCGATGGTGGAGTTGAACGTGACGTAGCCGCCCGCGGGGATGCTGGTCGCGCTCGGCGAGGAGGACGAGATCGTCGCCGCGGAGTGGGAGGTGTCACCGTCGACGTACTTCCACGAGCCGACGCTGACCGTGCTCGTCCCGCCGTTGTACAGCTCCACGGTGTCGGAGCCGTCCGAGGTGACCTCGTTGATCCGCACCCGGCTCGCCGCCGGGATCGACGACGGGCAGCCCGAGGCGTTCGCGGCGCCGAACGTGGCCGCCGTGGCCGCTGTCACCCACGCGCCGGTGCCGTCGCCGCCGCAGCGCGCCATCGCCGGCTTCGCCTTGTCCGTCGCCCACTCGACGCGGTCGACTACGGTCCCCCCGGACGTGTAGATCACCAGCTTGTCTGAATCACCCAGCCCCTTGGGCGAGTTGAAGGTGACGAAGCCGCCGGCCGCGATCGTGGTGGAGGAGGGGCTGAACGACTGCGCCGAGAAGCTGTCGTCGGACATCTTCCAGCCGCTGATGCTCACTGCGGTCGAGCCGGAGTTGTACAGCTCCACCGTGTCGTTGCCCGACGAGGTGACTTCGTTGATCCGAACGTTCTGGTAGCCGGCCGGGTCCGCGGCAGCCGCAGGCTGAGCGGCCAGCATTCCGGTGACGAGCAGTCCTGAGAGCGTCAAAGCCACGGCGCACACTGAGGTGACGTCGGCACGCGAATGTGAGGTAGGCACGAGGAGGAACTCTGATGAAACGATCTTGAAACGACATGTACTCCAACTGAACGCCACCTGCTGGCCGCCGGAACACCCGGCACGCACGCATCGCCACCTGGCGACGCCACGGAACCGCCGAAAACGATCGAGGCCACCGGCCTGAACCAAACCGTCCCACGTGGCGGTGCACCGCCCTGCCCGTACGCTCGCACCCACGCGGGGAGGGCCACTGGATACGACAAAGCCGCTGCTTCGTGTGAAGCAGCGGTCGGTGTCGTGTGTTTCTGGCTGTGGGCGGTGGGGTCGCCCGGTGCTGGTTGGTTTAGTACCAGTGGTGGGTCTGCCAGAAGTCCCAGGCCTGGGCGGGGCTGCCGTAGCGGGAGTTCATGTAGTCCAGGCCCCACTTGATCTGGGTGGCGGGGTTGGTCTTCCAGTCGGCACCGGCGGTGGCCATCTTCGAGCCGGGCAGGGCCTGGACGAGGCCGTAGGCGCCGGAGGAGGAGTTGGTGGCGGTGTGGTTCCAGCCGCTCTCGTGGGTGACGATCTGGTTGAAGGCGTTGTACTGGGCCGCGTCCGGGATCATCCGGTGCGCGATCGCCTGGGCGGAGGAGGCCGAGGTGGTCGCTGCCTGGGCCGGGGCCGCGGTCAGGGCCATGCCCGCGGCGGCGCCGGCGATGGCGACGACGGAGAGGGCCTTCTTCGGGCTGGCGATGCGGCGGATGGTGGACACGGACACAGAGAGCCTCTTTCTTCGGGGACAAGGAGGTCGCTCGCTCGCCGGGGGACCGTGTGTTCCGGTCCTGGCATGCGTCGGCACCGTGACCCCTGGGGGGCCGTGGTGCCTGGCGACGTCCTCAAGACAACCAGCCCCGACCGATGTCCGCAATGACCCCTTTTACTAGTTGTGGCCGCATTGGGGTGTTTGCCGACCTGTGTGAGCTGGCTCTCAATCCCCAGGTCAGGGCATGGATGTGCGCCTAAACCTGTCTCTTTTTGTCCACTATCGCGGGTAGTGGGTGACGTGGGTCATGTGGGGTGCTTCACCGGTTCCGCGACGCTCCGCGCACGAGGGCTCACGGAGCGGTCGGGGTGGATGTGACCGCGGTCTCGAAAGTGGCCCGGCGCATGGGGCGGACGCCTGGGCGCCCCGCTCCTCAAGCGCGAGGGCTTGGCCGTTGTCGGCAGGGTCGCCCGGCAGATCCGACCACCCAGGTTGATCCCGGTCCTACGGGCTGCCGTACCGGTCGTATGGGTCAGCCGTCGACGCCAGTCTCTACCTGCGGCGTCGGCGCCATATGCCCGGAGATCGAGCTGAACCTGACCGATGCCGATGCCGATGCCGATGCCGATGCCGATGCCGATGCCGATGCCGATGCCGGGCCGGCCAACCGCGTGGCCTCAGATCCGGTCCGTCAGGTCTTCGGCGTACACCTGTGACAGTGGCTGCGGACCGACGTACTGCTGGCAGTTGCACTGCCCGGCCTCGTAGCGCAGCGGCTTCTTGTTCTCGTCCCAGGCTGTCGCGACCTCGACACGTTCATGGCAGCGGCCCTGTTTGTCATGCTTGGCCAAGTGGTGCGTGCACCCGCACAAGGGTTCCGGTGCCTGGTGTGCCGCCTCGACGGCGATACGTTCCTGCTGCGCCGCGTCCATCAGCTCCAGCTTCCGCTCGTGCCGGTTGCGCAGCGCGGTTCGGAGGGTGTCGGCCATCCAGGCGAAACCACCCGTCCAGAAGAGGATCAGCACCCACCAGAACCAGTCCATCATCAGCCTTCCCCCTGTGCGGCCGTGTGTCGGGCCGCCGCTGATCGACGTCGTTGCCGGGTGCATGCGCACCGAGGCATACGAGTTGAGAATAGCCGGGTCCCACACCAGTGCAGGAGTGCAGTCCTGGTATGGGCGGAGGACGACAGTGACTTCGCCCCGACGCTTCGTAAGCCGGAGGCGGCAGTTGCGTCGGGGTGCGTACTGTGACCGCGTGTCCTTCTTCGCCTTCTACGACGTCGAGCACTTTTACGGCGAGCCGGAGCCTGTGCCTGGGGCGCGCGTGTCCTTCGCTCCCGACAAGCTGATTGCTGCTCGTGAGCGTCCTGCCGGGCGACAGGTGGACCGACAGCCGGCCGGTGACGAGGGGCTGCTGGTGAACGAGATCGCCACTGATGTTGTGCAGTGGCCGTCCAGCCTGTGGCGCGTGGCCGATCTCGAGCTGATGCGGCCCATACCGGCCGCCAGGTGGCTGCGTTGCCGGGCCTTCACGGTCATGGAGCAGGTCCCCGCATGGCTGGTCGCCGGACCGCACGGGGACGTCGTGGATTGGGTGATCACCCAGACGCGAACGCTGACCGGCGCCCAGGCCGAGGCCCTTGCCGCGCTGTCGGACGACGGCGAAGAGGCTCTGAAACGAACGCTGTGGGCCCGCTGGTTGCGGGACCATCACACGGGTTCGCCGGTCGGATGCGCCCTGACGGCTCTCAACAGGGTGATCACGGAGGCCGCCCGCCGGGTGGGCCCGCAGTTGTTCGGCCCGGATGACGAAGAGGAGGTCGAGGTGCTCACCGATCCGGCCTGGCTGCGGGCCTTCGGCGCGGCATACGCTGCCGCACTGGCACTCGGCGCCCCCGAGTTGCTCACGCCCCAGGAGAACGCGGTGCTCGCCCGCCGGTGGACCACCGTGCTCGGCTCACCTGACTTGCCCGAACGATAGCGAGTACGCCCCGGTCGGGACGCGGTCCAGTGCGCGGGACTGTTCGGGATGGCCGAACTGCCGCGCCCGCCTGCCTGGGTGACGAGAGAACGGAAAGCAATCGGGTCGTCGATCACCCTTCGGCGCGGTTCCGCTGCTGATACATGCTGTAGTAGCGGGCGCCGATGGCGTCAGGGTCGGTCTCGCCGCCGGGGACGATGCCGGAAGCGATCGTCACCGTGCCTGCGTAAATCCCGCAGCGCATGCACACCCTGACACTGCGGCAACTCGAACGTGACGGATTGTTGACCCGTACCGGCCACCCCAGCGTTCCCCCGCGCGCGGACTACACGCTCACCGAACTCGGCGCGGCACTACTGGAATCCGTCATCGCGCTTGGGGATTGGGCCACCGCACATCGCCACGAGATCAACGACGACCGAAATCGCTTCGACGCCGCACACCCAACTCAGGCACTGTCCGGAGAGGTTGTTCTATCTGAGGTCGCGAGTGCGAAAAGTGCGCGGGTATTCGCAGGAAGGCGACATCGAAATGGTGCTCCTGTGACTGGAGATGTCTCGTGCGAATAGGATGGCGAGCGCTGAACATCTTTATATTCCATACGTGTTCCGGCTGAACGGTTACATTGGTGACCATGGTCGAGCCCCATTCAGCACAGAGGAAGGTGATCGACCGGCGCGTCGCTCTGGCGCGTGAGTGGGATGAACTCGTGGGCCGTGCCCGTTCGCTGGGCCCCGAATTCGCCGGCCTCCTCGATCCGCCGCGGTTGAGCGATCTGACACCGGACGCCGGCAGGGGCACCGCGGTTCTGATCAACGTCACGCCGGAACGCTGCGACGCGCTCCTAGTCTCGGCCGGCGGTGTCCGGTCGGTCCCGCTGCGCGACCTGACTTTGCGCGAGGCCGCCGACCGGACGACCGCGCACCTGGCGCGGCTTGCGCGTCTCGAGGCCGCCGCCGCCAGGATGATGCACACGGCGCACTGGGCCCGGGTCCGTCCCGCCGCCACCAACTTCACGGCACATCATCGGGCCAAGACGGAACTCCTCCAGGCGCAGGACGACGTCGACGGGCACCTGTCGGCGGATCTCGTGTGGCTGTGGGACGCGGTGACCGGGCCGGTGCTCGAACACGTCGGCTCCGGCAGCGTTCCCGGACGTCCTGACACCCGGGTCTGGTGGTGCCCGACCGGCCCGCTGAGCTTCCTGCCGCTGCACGCCTCGGGGTACCACGACGGCAGCGGCGTCAGCGTGCTCGACCGGGTGACCTCCTCGTACACGCCGACGCTGCGCGCGCTCGCGCGAGCGACGCGGTCACCGCGCGAGGAACGGCACCAGCGGATGCTGGCGGTCATCGTCGAAGACCTGGCGGGTCAGCCGCCGCTGCCACAGGCCGAGGCTGAACTGGCGCTGCTCCGTGAGCTGTTCCCCGGCGATCTGCTGACCGTCCTCGACGGCCGGGCGGCGACCCGGGCCGCCGTACTGGACGCGCTGCCACGCCACCGGTGGGTGCACTTCAGCTGCCACGGCCGTCAGAACCTGTCCACCCCCTCACGAGGCGCGCTGCTGCTCGCCGACGGACCACTGACGGTGACCGAACTGGGCCGAGGCCGGTTCGACGGCGAGTTCGCCTTCCTGTCCGCCTGCATGACCGCGACCGGCGGAGTCCACCTCAGCGACGAGGTCGTCACGCTGGGAGCGGGACTTCACTACGCGGGATTCCGGCACGTCCTGGCGACCCTGTGGTCGATCGACGCGGATGTCGCGGCAGACCTCGCACTCAAGATCATCAAGCCGCTGGTGATGGACGGCCGACTCGATCCGACCGGCTCCGCCGCCGTCGTCAACGAGGCGGTCCGGTCGCTCCGTACAGACTTCCCGACCAGGCCCAGCAGATGGGCGCCCGTCATCCACACCGGCCCCTGACGCTCTGGAGCGAGCTTGAGCCACCTGGACTACCTCCCCGTCACGGACGACAGCTTCGCGACGACCGCGGCATCGACGTTCACCGCGAAAGTCGTCTCGGCGGGTACGACCGAACTGACCGGCCCGTGCCCTCGGTGCGGAACGATCATCCGGATACCCGTGGTCACCGGCATCTACAAGAGCTTCCGCCTGCTGCGACGGCGGCACGCCCCGCCCGCGCCGGATGCCCGGCTCGAACCCGTGATCTGCACGTGCGACGACGACCACCCGGGACGACCGGAGGGCGATGTCGGGTGCGGCGCGTTCTGGATCTTCCAGCTCGAGCCGGCCGCCCAGTGAACGTACGTCTGACTGCAGGGGGACCTGCCGATGACGCAGCCGGCATCAATGCCCGACAGCGTCACAACGCGCTGCGCACCGAGTTGCCGAGGGTGCGCGCCGCGGCGCTCGCCTGGCGCAATGGCGTAGCCGCTCTGCTGGCGGGCCTGGTCGGCTTCAGCGCGATCCGCGGCCGCTCGGAGATCGACAAGGTGGCGGGGCCCTGGGACCTGGTGGCCGGCGCCCTGCTGCTCGGCGCGCTCACCGTCGGGGTGGCGGGAGCGCTCTGGGCGCTGCGCGCCTGCCACGGGCCGACCAGGGCGACCCCGGTGGACTCCACGACCTCCACCGTCACGCAGGATCACGTGATCGCCGAGACCGCGTTGCTGGACCTGAGGCGCGGCATCGCCGGAACCCTCCTGTGCGGAGCCCTCCTCGTCGGAGCCATCGCGGTCACCTGGTACGCCCCTGCCCGATCCGACCCCAGACTCCGCCTCCAGATTCCTGGAGCGGTGGTGTGCGGAACGAACGCCGGGATGGATCACGGCACGCTCACGCTCGACACGGACGCGGGGCCCGTCCGCGTGAACCTCGCCCGGGCGCTGACGATCCAGGCGGTGGCAACGTGCCCGTGAACTGGGATGACGAGATGCGCGACCGGGCGATCGAGCGCCTTCGCAGCCGCATGGACGACATTGCGGACCCCGAACTCCGCGCCGCCGCTCTCGGGCACCTGGCGACACTCCTCGAAGCACGCTCGAGGGAACCGGGAGACCTCGGCCAGGCCGCCGACGCGTGGCGTGAGGGCGTACGGCTGACCGGCGATGCACAGACTCGGGGCAGGTACCTCTACAACCTGGGTGTGCTGTTGCAGACCACCGCCGACAGGACGCAGAGGTTCTCGGCGTTGGCGGAGGCCGTCGATGCCTACCGGAGGGCACTGCCGCTCGCCGACGCGGAGATACGCCGTGACTGCCGGCACAACCTCATCCGCGCCCAACTGGGGCTGGGCAGGATCGCCGACCGTCCCGACCTGGCCCGGGAAGCATTCGACATGGCTCGGACCTGGCTGGCCGAAGGACGCCTGGAGCCCCGCGTCGAGTCCGGGGTCTGGGACGCGGTTCTCTGGGGGCTCCAAGAGTCATGGGCAACGCTCGACATGTGCCTCGACGTCCTGGACAGGGCCCGCGAGAACGCCGCCCTCCCCGGACCGGACGCCTTGCGTGGCGAACGGTTCCACCGGTTGTCCTGGATTCTGCTCCGCGTCGAAGGACTGACGAGCGACGCCCGGTACGCCGCCGAGGCGGTTCGGGCCGGCCGGAGCGCCGTCGCCCTGCTGCCTCCAGGAGCGACGACGGACCCCGGGCATGCCGAGGCGACACTCGCCGACGCACTGCGCGCAGAGGGCAGCCACCGGCGTGATCGCGTCCTGCTCGAAGAGGCGGTGCAGGTTTCGCGCTCGTTCCTCGCACGCTTCGCGACCGGGGATCCCGACCGCGCCAGGGCGAGTGGCCGGCTGGCCGAAGCGCTGCTCGCCCTGGACCAGGCGGCGCCCGACGACACCCATGCCCGGGAGGCCGTCAGCCACGCGACGGCCGCTGCCGAATGGGCGGCGGATGCGCAGGAGCTGACCGGGGCACTGCCGACCCTCGCAGAGGCCACGCATCGCATGGCGCTCACGTCCGACGATCCTGGACTCGTGGACGCCGCCGTCGATCACTACCGGCGGGCACTCACCCGACCCCGGGATCGGAAGGGCAGGGTGGCCGTTCTGCTGAACCTCGCCGAGCTGCTCTTGCATCGCGCCGAGCACCGGGACGCAGCCAGGACCGCCGACCTCGGCGCAGCGATCGCGGCCCTCTCCGAAGGCCTCGCGCTGATGCCCCCCGGGCATCCGCGCCGACGGCAGGCCGCCACCACGCTCATGGGCTCCTACATCTGGCTCTTGTCCATCGAAGACTCGGACCAGGTCCTCGACGAGAGCATCGCCGCCGGGGAGAGCCTGGCGAGTTGGGCGTGCGAGGATCTGTCGGACGGGCTCGCTTCGCTCTGCCTGCTCGGTCTGCTCGACGGCTACCGCATGCGGTACGACCGGCACCGTGACAGGTCCGATCTCAGCCGGGCCGTCGCATGGGCGGAACGCGCCCACGCGACGATCCTCGACGACGTCCCGGACCCCGCGGCGTTCCTGAGCACTCTGGGCGTCACCCTGCGCATGCGCTACGGCGTGACCGGTTCCGCGGAGGATCTGACCAGGAGCGTCGACTACGGCGAGCGCGGGCTGTCCCTCGCCACACCGGGCGATCCCGCCCTGCCCGAGCAACTGGCGCATCAATCGGCGAACCTCCGTGAACGGTTCCACGCCTTCGGCGAACCCGACGACATCGAGCGCGCCGTGGACCTCGCACGGCAGGCGCACGATCAGATGCCCCAGCCCAGCCCCGTCGTCCTCACGCATCTCGGAGCGGCGCTCTGCGAGCGATACCAGGCGTATGGAGACGACGCCGACCTCAACGACAGCATCGAGGCCTACCGGGACGGCCATCGGGCGATCCCACCGCAGGAGCGATCGGACGACAACCACCTCGTGGTCCTGCACAATCTCGCGGTCGCCCAGGCACAGCGCTACGCACGGCACGGCATCCCGAGCGACCTGGACGACGCGATCGAAGCCACCGAAGAGGTGATCGCAAGGACACCGCGAACGCATCACGAATACGCCGTCCGGTTGAACACCCTCATCCAGGTTCTGCGTCACCGTTCCGCCCTGCCCGGTCACAAGGAGGACCTGGACCGGACCATCACCTACGCACAGCAAGCCGCACAGACGTCCTCACCGGAATCGGTCGTGCACCGGACAGCGGTCGCCGCGCTGCTCGGGCTGTTCGCGGTGGCCGGGCACACCGCGCGAAACGCGCGTTCCTTCGACGACACGGTGATGCTCGGACTGCGCATCGTCGATGACGGCGACAGCGGGAACCCCGGCTGGGCGGCCGTGGCACACAACACCGGCCTTGCCCTCCTCAGCCGTTGGACGGTTCGCGGTGTCGCCGCGGACCTGGGCAAGGCGATCGACATTTTCCGCGTGGACGCCGCGAGCGGTTCCGCCGGCGCCGCACAATCGGCGCTCAGGCTGGGCGAGGCGCTGATCCACCGGGCCCTGGCCGACGACGACGCCGCAGACCGGGCGGATGCTGCGAGCGTGCTGTGGAAGGTCGCCTGCCGGGACACGGCGCCCGCCCGGATCAGGTTCCGCGCCGCACGCTCCTGGCTGACGGTGGCGGACCGCTCATCGCCGGAGCTGCCCGAGCGTCTCGACAAGATCATGGGTCTGTTGTCACTGTCCGCGTGGCGGGGTTCCTCCCGGGCGGCGCAGGAGTCCTGGCTGGTCGCCCATCGCGGGTTCCCCGCGCAGGCGGCCCGGATCGCACTGGAGGCGGACCGGCCCGACGTCGCCGTGGAGCTGATGGAACAGGGACGCGGAGTCCTCTGGTCGCAACTGCTGGAGCTGCGCACCGATCTGGCGCGGATCGCCGAGGTCGATCCGCAGCTGGCTGCCCGCATGGCCGAGGTGCGCGCCGGCCTGGACGAACTCGCCTTCCTGGACGCCGGTCCCCTCGAGGAGCCGGCCGGGGCGGAGCCACATGCCCCGGACCGGGCGCAAACCCTGTCCAGGGCACTCGAACTGCTCGCGCTCGGTGACAGGGCGGGGGCCATCGAGGTTCTCGGGCCGTTGGCCGTCGTCGACGACCCGGAGGCGGTCGCGATGGTCGAGACGGTCACCGGCGCGATGCTGCTGGCATCCGAGGACCTCGGTCAGGCCAAAGCCGCCTTCCTCCGATCGATGACCTTCGGCGCCGGGTACTTCGCGGCCAAGGCGGCAAGGGCGCTCGGTGACATACGCGGCGGCGAAGGGGATTTCGACGGATGTGCCACCGCCTACGAGCGGGCGATCGTCCTGGACGACGGCGACGGCGACGGCGACGACGGCGCGTCAGCGTCTTCGACGCGGGACGCCCTGCGGTGGCTGGCGGCCCGCAAGCGCAGAAGGGTGCAGGCTCCGCCGGCCATCGACCGCATGATCCTCCTGAGCGATCCGCAGGCACGAGCCCGCGCCGCCAACGAACTGTTCCGGCACGGCGAGGACGCCGAACCGCTCGTCGCGCTCGAATGGGCCGTACGAGAGATGCCCGGCCTCGCCCATGGCACATTGCTCGGCGCGCTACGGGCACGCCTCGGTGACTACGCCGGAGCACGCAGGGCTCTGGAGTCCGCCCTGGCCGCACCGGATCCCCAGGTCGCGGGACGAGCGGCCCTGTGTCTCGGTGACCTGTGCGTGTCGGAGTTCACGGTGGCGCAGGCCCGGGACGCCTACCGGCTCGCCCGCGACGGCGCGGACCCGGAGACGGCGCAACTCGCGCGGGAACGGCTCGCGGCCGTCGCATCGGCCGAAGCGGCTGCGGTGCCCGGCGACCTGTTCGACTTCGGCCGGTACGTGGCTCACGGCCAATCGGCGGCCCAGGCCCTGAAGGCGCTGACGGCCTCCCTTGCCGCAGGAGACGTACGCGCCAGGACCCACTACTACCTGGCCGAGATCCAGCAGCGGCTCGGCGGCTTCGACGTACCCAGCACGCTGCGCCGGGCCATGGCCCTGGCCGGAGCCGACGAGACCGCGTTGACCGCGCTCTGCCGGGCCTGGCTGCGGGAAAAACGCGGAGACGCAGCAGAGAGCCGCAAGGCCTACGAGACCGCGTACCGCACGGCCCGCACCAGCGGTGACACCGAAGCCGCCGCGCTCGCGGCCACCGCGCTGGCGGCGTCGCTCGCGGCGGCGGGAGACCTCGACGGTGCCGTGGCCGCCTATGAACGGGCGGTGGAGACGGGGCACGCACAGCACTCCCCGGCGGCGGCCTTCGACTTCGCACTGCTGCTCGCCCAGCACAACCGGAAACCCGAGGCCAGACAGGTCTACCGGCAGGTCATCGCGACCGGGCATCCCGTACAGAGCCGAAAGGCGGCGATCAACCTGCGTCGGATGGGCGACGACGGAGCCGGCTGATGCCGTCCACGGACCGCGCAGCCGCACGGCCGAGCGGTCCGGTCAGGGGATGATGCTGCTCACCACGCCGCCGTCGACGCGTAGTGCGGCGCCCGTGGTGGCGGAAGCGCCGTCGGAAGCGACGTACCGGACGAGGCTGGCGACCTCTTCGGGGCGGATGAGTCGTCCCAGCAGCGAGGTGGGGCGTTCCTCGGCGATGAAGCGGCGTTCGGCTTCGTCGAAGGGGATGCCGTCGCCGACGCGGTCGGCGATGAATACCTCGACACCAGGGGTGAGGGTGGGGCCCGGCAGGACGGTGTTGACGGTGACGCCGGTGCCGGCGACCTCCTGGGCGAAGCCGCGGGCGACGGCCAGCTGGGTGGTCTTCGTGGCGCCGTAATGGATCATCTCCTTGGGGGTGTTGATGGCCGACTCGCTGCTGACGAAGACGACGCGGCCCCACCCGCGCTGCACCATGCGGGGAGCGTAGTGGCGGGTGAGCCGGACGCCGCTGAGGACATTGGTCTCGAAGTAGCGGACCCATTCCTCGTCCGTGATCTCGAATGCGGGTCTCGCCTCGAAGATCCCGGCGTTGTTGACGAGGACATCCACGTCCGGCACGGCGTCGGTGAGGATGCGGGCGCCTTCTGCGGTGCTGACGTCGGCGGCGACAGCGCGGATCTCGCCGCGCGTGTCGGTGGCACGGATGCGTTCGGCAGCGGCGTCGGTGCGCTGGGGGTCACGGCCGTTGACCACGACGTCGGCTCCGTCGTGGGCGAAGGCGGCGGCGATCGCTTCGCCGATGCCGGAGGTGGAGCCGGTGACGAGTACGGTGCGGCGGGGTGCTGCGTTCACGCGAGTGCCTCCTGGGCTGGTGGAAGTCGTCCGGGCTTCCCGAGCCGCACCGGTCGCGGCTTCGACTTCGGCGAACAGCTGGCGGGGCTGCCCTCGCCAGAGCGGCCCACGTCTGGTGACGCTAGAGCGCCGCAGCGGTGGACGCATCCCGGAAGGGGGCGTGGGCGGGCGCCGTCCTGATCACGCTGCCGGTCGGTGGCGTCCCCGGTTCCGCGGCCCGTACGGACCGGTTCGGGCGGGGCTGTCATGGCGCGGGCACGCTGCGCGCCTGGGCCGCGACCATCCGATCACCGGGGCCGTCTCGGCCTGGCGAAGGCTGGACACGGACATCGCGCCTCTCGTCTGGGACGAGCGCTCAAGCGCCGGGCTCACGGCAACGGGCTGACACGAGGCCGCGTCCGAGCCGCAGTCGGCTCGGACGCGGCCTCGTGTCGGTGCTCCGATCCGCGCCCTGCGTCATGGCGTCCGGCTGCCGCCTCGGAAGGCAGGACGTCGTCACTCTCCGGCCTGCCGTCGGCTGCTTCCGCCCGCACCGGATCAGGCGCGTTCCGAGTCCACGCGTTTCGCGCTGCCGATCGACGCCAGCAGTCGAACAGGGTGACGACGGTGGCCGTGAGCGCCGCCATCGCCTCGGGACGAACCCCCAGAACAAGGAGCACAGTGCTCCCGGTCAGGAGAGATCAGCACCTCAAGGCGCCACCGGTGCGCCGCTGGAGAAGGCTGGACAAAGGAAAAGCCGGCTCAGGTCAGGCCTGTCCTTTTCCACATCCCAGGCGCGATCACCGCTGCCGGCGGCTACGGAACCGGGCATTCCCCGGCTCCGTGGCTCCCATCAGGCGGCGGGGCGGTGGCGGACGAAGAGCAGGGTGGGCACGGTCACGGCTGCGACGGCGATGGCTGCGACGAGGAGAGCGGTGTGGTAGGCGTCGGTGAAGGCGTGGTGCACGGCGTTGTGGACGACACCGGCGATCTCGTCGGGCAGTGTGCCTGTGCGGGATCCGTGTTCGGCGCCGTTGACGATCCGGTCGGTGGTGTCGGCGGGCAGGCCGGCACCGGTGAGCCGGTCGGTGAGGTTGCTGGTGAACTGGCTGGTCAGGATGGTGCCCAGGATGCTGGCGCCGAGGACGGTGCCGAGCTGGCGGAACATGTTGACGGCTGAGCTCGCCATGCCGGCTTTGTGCTGGTCGACACTGGTCAGGGCGGCAGCGGTCGAGGGTGCGACGAGCAGGCCGCCGCCGATGCCGACCGCGGCGAGTCCGGGCCAGAGGTGGCTGAAGTCGGGCTCGGGCAGGGTGGTGAGGAGCAGGAAGATGCCGCCGGACATGATCACGGCACCGAGGGCGAGGAGGAACTTGAACCCGATGCGGTGGACGAGCTTGGCGGCGAGGGGGCTGATCACGATGAACGGGACGAACATCGCCAGGATCCGGACCGAGGCGCCGAGGGCCGTCAGGTCCTGGGAGTGCTGGAGGTAGAGGACCGTCAGCAGCGCGGTGCCGGTGAACCCGAACATGGTGAGGGTGGCGACGCCCATGACGGCGCTGAACGAGCCGGAGGTGAACAGTCGCACGTCCATCATCGGGTCGCGGTGGCGGGCCTCGTAGAGTGCGAAGGCGATGACCGCGGCCGCGGCGGTGGCGTAGGAGCCGAGGATCACCGGAGAGGTGTAGCCGAGGGACTTGCCCTCGATGATGCCGAAGGTCAGGCTGCCGATGGCCAGGGTCGCGAGCGCGATGCCCACCGGGTCGAGCCGGCGCTGCGGGTGACGGCTCTCCGGGACCAGGCGTGCGGCGCCGGCGACGGTGACGACCGCCAGGGCGACGTTGATCAGGAACACCGCGTGCCAGGAGTACGCCTGGAGCAGGAACCCGGAGCCGAGGGGGCCCAGCGCGAGGCCCAGGCCGGAACTGCCGGCCCAGACGGAGACCGCTTCGGTGCGCTCCTTGGGGGTGACGAACAGGTGGCTGACCACGGCCAGGCCGGCCGGGAGGACCATCGCGCCGCCGATTCCCATGACGGCCTGGGCGGCGATGAGGACTCCGGCGGAGCCGGCGGTGAACGCGGCCAGGCTTCCGGCGAGGAAGAACACGGCGCCCGCCGTGAACACCAGGCGGCGCCCGATGCGGTCGGCCAGGGTGCCTGCGGCCAGGATGAGGGTGGCCACCAGGAGGCTGTAGGTGCTGGTGATCCACACGATCTCGGTCGCGTCGGCGCCGAGGTCGGTCTGGATGGAGGACAGGGCGCCGATCGTCGAGGAGACGTTGACGAACGTCATCATCGTGCCGATGCAGATGACCGCGAGCGCCGACCAGCGGTGGCGTGCGGGTGCGGGTGGGGGCGCGGGGTGGCCGGTGCGGGGAGCACCGGCCATGGCGCTGGGGCCGGCCGGGAGGGTGGCCGTGGGGGAGGTCTGCTGGTTGGTCACTGGGCGTCCTCGGCGACCGGTGCCTTCGGGCCGGGCGCGGTGGGTGCGAACGGGGCTGTGGCGGCGAAGGCGCCGGTGGTCAGCTGCGGCAGCAGGGCGTGCATGTCGGCGGTGAGCTGATCGGCGAAGACCTCGTCGGCATCGGCTTCGAGTGCGTCGAGGATCCGCCCGGCGATGTCGGCGGGGCTGGACTTGGCGACGTCGAGGCCCTCGGTCATCGGGGTGTCGACGTAGGCGAAATGCGCGCCGACGACCCGGGTCGACCGCCCTGCGAGCTCGGCGCGCAGGGCGTTGGTCAGACCCCACAGCGCGGTCTTCGTCGGCGCGTAGGAGCCGGGGACGGTCAGCCAGCTCAGCAGGGAGTGGACGTTGACGACCGCTGTTCCGTCACGGCCGGCCAGGGCCGGGGCCAGCGCCCGTACGAGCGCGAGGGGGCCGAACAGATTGGTCTCGTAGGTGCTGCGGATGTCCTCGAGATCCGAGGTCAGCAGCGAGGGGTCACCGGACGCGCCGGCGTTGTTGATCAGCACGTCGACGTCGGTTGCCAGGGTCGCGGCCGCCGCGATGTCCCCGGCGTCGGTCACGTCCAGCAGCAGCGGCACGACCCGGCCGTCCTGCCAGGCCGCCTCGCGGCGTGCGCCGGCGTACACCTTCGCCGCCCCGCGTTGCAGCAGCTGCCGTACCAGCTCGGTCCCGATGCCGCCGCCGGCGCCGGTCACCAGCACCACCTTGCCGTCGATCCGCATGACGCTCACTCTCCCAGATCTAACTTTAATCAACTGAAGTCAGAGTGACCGTACCATGGTGACTTCAGTACAGTGAAGTCAAGGTCGGAAGAGGGAGAGGTCATGCACCTGCTGGAACCGCTGTCGGACCGAGAGGGCTGGCCCATGACGGGCCGGTGCCCCGTCGAGAAGACGATGAAGATCATCGGCTCACGCAACGCGATGCTCACCATGCGCGAGGCGTTCTACGGGACCCGCCGGTACGACGACTTCGCCGCGCGGGTCGGGATGTCCGCGGCGACCACCGCGTCGAACCTCAAGACACTCACCGAGGCCGGACTCCTGGAACGTCGCCCCTACCGTGACGAGGGCTCCCGTACCCGTGACGAATACGTGCTGACCCAGGCCGGCGCCGACCTGATGCCGGTCGTCCTCGGCCTCCACGCCTGGGGCATCCGCTACGCGAGCGACCCGCCGCCCATCGAGCTCACCCACCTCGACTGCGGAGAGCCCGTCGAGATCCACGTCACCTGCCGCGCCGGCCACCAGCTCTCGACCGACGACATCGCCGCACACATCGCCAAGCCCTCCGGCGCATAGTCCGGCGGGCTCTGAGTGGCCCCATCCGCGCGAGACGGCAGCCGAAGTCCACCCGTGACCCCGGCTGCGCCGGCCTCGACGTCCGGGGAGGCGATCGCCGTCACCGGAGCCGGCCGGGCATGCAGTGGACCGGCACAGGCCGGCACCGCCGGTCCGCTCGGGGGCGTGGATCACGCGCGGCGACGTCCGGCCATGCCCGGTGCCGCTTCAGCCGGTGCCGGTCACGAGCCCGACCCGGTAGGCGAGGACGACCGCCTGGACCCGGTCGCGCAGGCCGAGTTTCGTCAGGATGCGCGACACATACGTCTTGACCGTCTCGGGCGTGATGAACAACCGCGCGGCGATCTCCGCGTTCGACAGGCCCTCGGCGATCGACTCGAGTACCTCCAGTTCGCGCGGAGTCAGGGCGCGTACGACGTCGTCCCTGGCCGGCCGGGCGGTGTCGGCGGGACGCAGGCGTTCGGCGAAGTGGCCGATGAGGTGGCGGGTGACGGCGGGCGCCAGCAGGGCCTCGCCCGCGGCGACCGTCCTGATGCCGCTCACCAGAGTGGCCGGAGGCGCGTCCTTGAGGAGGAAGCCGCTGGCTCCGGCCCGCAGCGCGTCGTAGACATAGGCATCGACGTTGAACGTGGTGACGACCAGTACCCTCGGCGCGGACTCGGCATGGGGACCGGCCAGTTGCCGGGTCGCCTCGATGCCGTCGAGCAGCGGCATCCGGATGTCCATGACGACCACGTCGGGGCGTAACCGCCGTGCGGCCTCCACTGCCTCGCGGCCGTTCTCGGCCTCCCCGACGACCTCCATGTCGGGCTGCGCGGAGAAGATGGTGACGTAGCCGGTCCGCACCAGTGCCTGGTCGTCGCAGACGAGTACACGGATCGGCGGCGGTGCATCGCTCACGGGGGGCACAGGGGTCACTCCTGAACGGACTTGGACGGAATTGTGGCGCGGATCTCGAACCCGCCCTCGGGCCGGGGTCCGGCCTCCAGTTCACCATTGACCATGCGCACCCGTGCACGCAGCCCGGCCAGCCCTCGTCCGCCCGCCGGGCCCGGCCTCCGTGTGACCGGTGCGGCCGTCGGCGAGTCGTCGGGGGCGTCGGTGCTCACCCCTATCTCGATGCGCTCCTCGCCGTGTTGGACCACGACCTTCGTAGGCTGCCCGCTCGCGTGCTTCATCGCGTTGGTGAGCGCCTCCTGCACCACGCGGTACGCGGCCAGTTCCACGTCCGCAGGCTGCGGTCGCCGCTCACCCTGTTCCCTGAACTCGACCGGCTGACCTGCGCTGCGGGCCTGCTCCACCAGGTCTCCCAGGCGCCCCAGGGTGGGGGCACGGTCGGTATGTGCAGGGTCGGCGGCCGGGGAATCGCCGGTCGCCTCCAGTACGCCGAGCAGATGCCGCAGCTCCGTCAGCGCCCGGCGGCCGGTGTCGCTGACGGCCGACAGCCCCTCGCGGGCCCGCTCGGGCGCGGACGTGAGCAGGAACTGCGCGGCGTCCGCCTGGACCACCATCGCCGTCACATGGTGGGTGACCACATCGTGCAACTCGCGGGCGATCCTGGCCCGTTCGGTGGCCGTGGCCACCTCGGCGGCCAGCCGCCGCCGCTGTGCCTCTTCGGTCCGCCTCGTGCGCACAGTGCCGCCCACCAACCAGATCACGGCCAGAGTCAGATAGAACGCGAGATAGTCGGGGACGCCCAGCGGTGAGCCGAGACGGTTCAGGACGACGGCCAGTGCGGTGTAGGCCGCGCTCGCCACGGCAGTCGAACCAAGGCGTAGGCGGACCTGGTGGGCCCCGGCCGAGTACACGGCGAGATACAGCCCCAGGCTGCCGAACGTCGTTGCGAAGCCCAGCGCCTGGTACACGGCGAACGCGCAGCCGACGACGCTCAGCGTGCCCGCCGGCCACCGGCGGCGTGCCGCCAGCGGCAGGGTCTGGGCCAGGATCAGCCCGAAGCTCAGTGCGCCGGCCGGCCGCTCGGGCAGATCGCCGATCTGCGCCCCGATCTTCGACAGGGTCGGTACGAACGCCAGCACGGCGAGCATCAGGGCGTACAGGCCGTCCTTGTGGGAGTCGGCCTGCTTCTGCCACCAGCCGAGCGGCGCCCGGAGCTCGGGACGGCTCCAGGGCGCCTGACGGGACATCACTTCTCGTTACCTCCAGTCGGCGGCTGTCAGTGCCGGGCGCGGAGCCGGGGCAGCAGACCGCCGCTGCGGCGAGCGCGGACGACCATCTGGACGGTGATCAGCACACTGATGAGGATCGGCACGATCGACGTCTCCAGACCGAAAGTACCGCCGGTGAGCAGAGCCGGGCCGTGGGTGTCGACGGTGAACAGGCCTTCGGGGGTGTGCCCGGACACCGGGATGCCGAGCAGTTGCTCGACGGTGTTCCAGACGAAGTGCAGCCCCACGACGAACCAGATGTTACGCCGCCACAGGAAGGAGGCTCCGAGCATGGCGCCCGCCTCCACGGCGATGGCCAGTGCGCTCCAGGCGGAGGCTCCCGGGGCGCTCAGGTGGGCGACGCCGAAGAACAGCCCGGTGATGACGACGGCGGCCCGGCTGCCCCACATCTGTTCCAGAGCCTGCAGGGCGAAGCCGCGGAACATCAGTTCCTCGGTGACCGCGGCGCCGAGCTGCGCCACGACCGCGGACCCCACCACCGACAGGAAGCCGTTGTTCGCCCAGGAGAACGAGTAGCCCCCGAACGCGCTGATCAGGAGCGTGGAGACGAGGATGAAGCCCAGGCCGATCGCACCGCCGAGCAGCGCCTGGCGGCCGGCTCCCCGCCGGGCGATCTCCGGCGTGGGGCGGCGTGCGACGTAGCGCATGACCGCCCAGTACACGGCCACCGCGGCGGCCGCGCCCAGTACCGGCACCGGACCGGGGCCCGTCGCGGTCAGGCCCGAGACCAGGCCGACGCCGACCATGCCCGTCAGCATCCAGCCGAGCGGAGAGCGGACGACCCGTTCGATACGGCCGCCTCGGCCTCCGCGGCCGCCCTTGCCCTGGCCGGGACCTGTGTCGTGCTGTGTGCCGGCAGTCGTGTCCATGGTGGCCTCCCCTGTGGTGGTGGTCGCACCGGTGGCGACCTGAGGACCACGCTAGGAATTCGCGGAGGTCCGCGAGTCACCCGCGCATGGACAACTCCGGTAGCTCTCACGGGGGATGCGCCGCTCCCGCCGGTCCGTTCAGCTCTCGGCTGCAAGTCCGCAAGTCCGCTACTTCGCTCCGGCGAAGCGGCGGCTCTCCTGCCTTTCACGGAGTCCAGTGCCCCGGGGCGCAGCGCGGCAGGCCCGCTGCTCCCTGGACGCCGGGCGCCGTGCAGCAGTCAGGGGCCGGAGCGTGTTCCGGTCAGTCGGTCAGTCGGTCTGTCGGCCCGTCAGACGGCGGACCATGACTCGCTCGAAGCTCGCCGCACGTGCCGACGTCTCGCCGCGGGGGCGGCGTTCCTGTCGTCGCTGCGATCGCCGCAGGTGGAGCTGCGTTCCGGCTGCGGCGTATCAGAGGTGACGATCAAGCTCTCTTCCCCTATGCTGCGGCTTGCACATACGGGGGGCGGCTGGCCGTGAGGACACTGGCACCGTGACATGTGCGCATCAGTCACGTCATCTCAACTTGTGCTTCAGCATGCCGCCAGGCGTCCGCGCCTGTGCATGACTGCTGCCAGAAGTTGCCCGCAAGGGGTTCGGATCGGCGCGTCCCCCCCCGGTCCCACGGTCATCGGAAGGCAGAGAAAGTCATGGCAGAACGGCAGTACCTCGGTCAGGGCACCAACACGTCCTGGGAGAAGTTCTGGTACGTCCTGGGTTGCATCTACTTCGGTGCCGCCTACTTCCAGAAGGTCCCGGTGAAGAAGGCGCTGAGCGAGTACGGGCTGGTCGAGATGACCGGGGCCGAGAAGTTCTGGTACGTCGTGCAGTGCATATTCTTCGGCGCCGGCTACTTCGCGAAGGTCACCATCAAGCGAGCGCTGTCCGAGGTGCGGAACGCCGGCGGAATCCCCACCGTCTGACACCGCCCGGACGAACATGTGCCCGTGGGCCCGGACCGCGAGAAGCGGACCGGGCCCACGGGCCGTCTCCCGTGACGTGTATGTCGCCAACGTCGCGGCGGACGCACCTCCGGCACGTCGCCGCCACCCCGTTCGTCGTGCACGGGCGAGGACATAGCGTTCCCAGTCGGGCAGCCCCGCCCCACGGAACTCGCTGAGAGTGAGACAGCGAGGTCGACCTCGGCGCTGCGGTGACCCGCGAACCGAGTCACGTCGGTTCCGGCGCCGTCAGCGAGGACCACGTACAGGTCGTGGTCGGAGTGCGGGGTGATCATGCCGTCGTGGGCCCGGGAGCCCTTGAGGACGAGACCGACGACGGCTGAGTCGGCGGCAGCGAGCTCGACGAACGCGTCGTAGTTGAGGGCCTGTTGAGCAGTCATGGTGCGGATCTCCATTGAGGTGGTGACGGGTGTGCCTGCCGGGGCGACCCCGTTACGAGGCGCCCTGCACCCTCCGCGGCTGCACACGGCCGCCGCCCGGGAGATCGACGCACGTCCGGACTCTGTCGCCCAGCCGGGCCATGGGCCGGGTTCTCACCCGCATCGGGCACGAAGGCCGCCGGACAGGGCACTTGGGCCGCCTCCCCAGGCCGACTTGCCGGCCCGGCCTTCTCCTCGATGCGAGAGGTCTGGTGGCGAACCGGACTTGGGCGGCTGATGCAGACAACTAAGTCAAGCCTTACTTTCCTGGAAATTGATCTGCATAGTGGAGGGCCGGGTCGAGAGGAGCACGGTTTTGCCGCAGTTCAATCAGGGTGCCGTGGGACAGGTCGAGGTGGAGCAGATCCACGTGTCCGCGATGTACGGGCTGCTCGACGAACGGGTGGCGGATGTCCGGGCCCAGCTGGACGACGTACTGAAGTCGTCGGCCGACAGCGCGGGAGAGGTGTACGCGCGTGATGTGGCCGCACAGCGTCTGGCGCAGCAGGTGCGCCGGCTCACGGGGGCGGAGGAGGGACTGGTCTTCGGCCGGATCGACGGCGCGGACGGCACGGTCCTGCACATCGGACGGCTCGGTCTGCACCTGGACGACCGGGACCTGCCGCTGCTCCTCGACTGGCGGGCGGAAGCGGCACGGCCCTTCTATGCGGCGACGGCCGTCCACCCGATGGGGCTGCGGCGACGTCGCCACCTGCGGGTGGAGGAGCGGGCCGTGTGCGCGGTCAGCGACGAGCTGCTGGACGGATCCGTGCCCGCGGCCGGCGACATCGTCGGCGACGGTCCCTTGACGGAGGCGCTGGAGGCGCGGCGTACGGGGCGGATGCGGGCGGCGGTGGCGACGCTGCAGGCGGAGCAGGACGAGATCGTCCGTTCCCCGCATCGGGGAGTGACGGTGGTGCAGGGCGGCCCGGGCACGGGCAAGACGGTGGTCGCGCTGCACCGGGCGGCGTACGTGCTGTATGCCTTCCCGCGCGCCGCCGAGCGCGGTGTCCTGGTGCTCGGGCCGAACGCGCGGTTCCTCGACTATGTCTCGCGCGTGCTTCCCTCGCTCGGCGAGAACGACGTGTCCCTGGCGACGTGCGGGGAGCTGGCCGAGGTGGTGACCGCCGCTGTCGAGCCGTCCGATGTCGCACGGCTCAAGGGCAGTTCCGCCATGGCCGAGGCGTTGGAGGGCCTGGTGCGTTCCCGGCAGGCGCCTGGGGATGCCCGGTTCGCGGTACGCGTGGGGCAGGAGTGGGTCTCTCTGACGAGCGCGGAGGTCGCGGTGGCCCGAGAGTCCGCGGTGGCGAGCGCCCTGGCGCACAACCGGGCGCGTCAGGTGTTCAAGGAGCACCTGATCGGCATGGTCACGAGCACCCTGGAGCGTGGCACCGCCGAGGCACTCGCGCACATCGACGCAGAGATCGCCGGCAGCACCGGCCTCGACCTCGATGCCGCGGCCGCGGCCGATCTGCGGGCGCTCGGCTTCGACGGTGCGGCAGCCGCCGATCCGGCCGAGATGTTCGATGCGCAGGCTCTGCGCGTGAACCTCATGGACGACGCCCACGCCGAGCGTGCGGTGGAGCTCCTCTGGCCACGGCTGATGCCCGAGACGGTCGTAACGGCCCTGCTGGGGGACGCCTGCACCCTGGCCACGCATCTGCCGTCACTCACCGATGACGAACGCGGCCGGCTGCTGCGCTCTGCCGGTACACCGTGGACCGACGCCGATGTGGCGCTGCTGGACGAGGCGGCAAGCCTGGTGGACGGGCCGCCGGAGCGAACGTTCGGGCACGTCGTCGTCGACGAGGCACAGGAGCTGACCGCCATGCAGTGGCGGATGGTGCTGCGTCGGTGCCCGGCCAGGTCGATGACGCTGGTGGGCGACTTCGCCCAGGCGGGTCCCGCGACGGCGGCGAGCGACTGGTCCCAGGCACTGGGCCCGCATCTCGGCACCCGGTTCACCCTGCACACCCTGACCGTCAGCTACCGCACCACCCAGGAGATCCTGGCCACCACCCGCGACCTGCTCGCGCGGATCGCCCCTGGCCAGACGCCGAGCCGCTCCATCCGCCACGGCGAGCCTCCCCGCCGTCTCACCGCGCGTCCGCACACACTCGCCGCCACCGTGGCAAGTGAGCTCCAGGCCCAGGCCGCAGCGCATCCGGGCGACCTGCTTGCCGTGATCTGCGCGGATGCCCGGCTCGATGACATGGCGTCGACCGACATCACACGATGGGCGCGACTCGTGCCCGCATCCGAGGCCCGCGGCCTGGAGTTCGACGGGTGCGTCGTCGTCGGCCCACAGGAGATCACCGAGGCTCGGCCCAGTGGCGAACGCGACCTGTATGTCGCTCTCACCCGTGCCACCAAGAGGCTGTGCCTGATCACCTTCCATTCCGCGTGACCACGGGTCTCCACGAACTCAAGTGCTGATAGTTTCGCGGCCGTGATCGTGTATCCGCTGTGGCATGTCGGCCACCAGAACGAAGCCGGCGACGACGGCTCGACCGTGCACGTCGATGAGAGCGGCGTGTTCTGCGACGAGTCGGACGGCGACGACGTAAAGCTGCTCGGTATCTACTCGACCCTTGAACGGGTGGAAGAACGCGTGCGTCAGGCTCGACTGCTGCCGGGCTTTCGTGATGAACCGGAGTGCTTCTACTACGACCCCTACGAGCTCGATGAGGACGAGTGGACCGAGGGCTTCGTCCGAGTTCCACCGGGCGAGTAGGCCCGTGGGCGGAATCCTGGTGGGATGCCGTTTGGTTGGCCACATGGGCCCCAGGGCTTCGGCCGGCCGCGGCGACCCGGACTGCAAGCGGCTTCAGCGCCGGACGACATGCGGCTTCAGTTCGTGAACAGCTCGGGGTTCTTGCGGACGAAATCGGCCACTCCTGCGGCGGGCCGCCCGGTCACCTCTGCCATGCCGTCCGCCTGGCGGTCGTAGCGGCCGGCCGCGTGCAGGCGAGCCATGGTGGAGATGTGCTGGAAGACATGGTCCGGCAGTCCCAGCGCCCCGAGATCGTCGTCGAGCCATTCCTGCAACGGGACGTCGGTGTAGCCGACCGTGCGGTGCAAAGCATCGGAGATCTCCGCGGCAAGAGCGGCGACGTCCTGTGATCGGGGACCGGTCAGCTCATAGATCCGGCCGATGTGCCGGGCCGGATCGGCCAGAATCTCCTCGACGACCGCGGCAACGTCACCGGCCGCGATCGGGGAGGTTTTCGCCTCGCCGAAGGGCCACCGGATGGCACCGTCCTTGGCGATCGAGGAAAACACGGTCCGGAAGAGTGGGTTCTCCATGAAGACGGTGGGCCTGACCTCGACCACGGGCAGGCCTGACCAGTCGAGAACCTGCTCGACCAGCCACTGCTGACGATGCTGATGCGACTCGGAGCCGCCGGTGGCGTCCATCTCGGAGATGGTCAGCTGCGACATGTTCACGAACGCCTCCAGTTCTCCGTAGGCGCGTGCGACCGTCGCTGTGGTCACGGCGGCCAGCAGATACTGTGCCGAGACGCCCATGCCGAAATACATTCGCCCGCAGCCGTCGAGGGCGTCGGCGACATCACGGGCCTGCGTCAGATCTCCGACCACGACCTCGGCGCCCGTCGCGCGCAGCGCCTGGGCACGGTCGTCGTCCCGGTGCACCAGAGCACGGACCTGGAGTCCCCGGCGCCGAAGGCCCTGGACCACGGTCCTGCCGACGGCCCCGACGCTGCCCGCGGCACCGGTCACGAGTATGGGCCGCACGCTTGTCTCCGGGCTGTCGTCCATGAGGGCAGCCTGCGGCCCGCGCCACCGGGGCGCAACCGCGGGTCCAGTCCCCTGACCAGGCCAGGGAACGCTGCTCCGGTGATGTCCCCTCCCCGCGCGGCCGCCGTCGCTCCGGTCCCTCCGCCGCCCGGCCCCGCTCGCCGCGCCGGTTCGTGACCGCCGTCCTACGCTCGGGGCATGCAACGCCGCCGCCCGATGCACATGTCTGCCGAGGCCCAGGACGCTCTGCGCACCGCGCTGGAGGAACTCCGCGCGGAGCTGAAGGTCCCCCTGAGCTTCCCCAAGCGCGTACTCAAAGCGGCCGACAAGGCCGCGGGTGAGGCGCGCTTGCCCGACAAGGACGCCACCCACCTGCCGTTCTTCACGATCGATCCGCCGACCTCGAAGGACCTCGACCAGGCCATGCACCTGGAACGGCGGCCCGGTGGCGGCTACCGCGTGTACTACGCCATCGCGGACGTGGCGACCTTCGTCAGGGCGGGCAGCCCTGTGGACATCGAGGCGCACGACAGGATCGAAACGCTGTACTTCCCCGACCTCAAGGTGCCCCTGCACCCGCCCGTCCTCTCCGAGGGCGCGGCCAGCCTGCTGCCGAACAAGGACCGCCCCGCCCTGTTGTGGCAGCACGACCTCGACGCCCACGGCAATCTGACCGACTCGTCCGTGAGCCGGGCCGTGATCCGAAGTCGGGCCCAGCTCGACTACGCCGGCGCCCAGCAGGCCATCGAGAACGGCACGGCGGAGGAGTCCCTCGCCCTGCTGCGCGAGATCGGCGAGCTGCGGGAGGCCGTCGAAATCGCGCGCGGCGGCATCTCGGTGAATCTGCCGGACCAGGAGGTCACCCTCGAGGACGGATCGTTCCGGCTGCGCTACGTGGCGACGCTGCCGGTCGAGGGCTGGAACGAGCAGATCTCCCTCATGACCGGGATGTCCGCGGCCCAGATCATGCTCGACACGGGTACCGGCATCCTGCGGACCCAGAAGGAGCAGGCCGATCAGAACGTGAACAGGCGCCTGCACGACATCGCGAAGGCCCTGGGCATCGTCTGGCGGCCCGGCATCTCGTACGCCACGCTGGTCCGCAAGCTCGATCCCCGGAACCAGCAGCACATGGCCTTCCTCACCGAGGCCACGAGCACGATGCTCAAGGCGGAGTACACCGTCTTCCGCGACAACCAGAAGCCGGCGTACACGATGCACGCAGCGATCGCGGCCCCGTACGCCCATTGCACCGCTCCGCTGCGGCGCCTGGTCGACCGGTACACCGGTGAGCTGTGCGTGATGGCGTGCGCGGACAAGGCCCCGCCGAACTGGGTGCTCGACGCCCTGTCCTGCATCCCGTGCGACACGGCACGGGGGAAGGGCGGCCTGGCGGACCGGCAGACCGTGGACCTGGCCGAGGCCGCGGTGCTCAAGGACCGCGTGGGCGAGGTGTTCGACGCCGCGGTCATCGACACCGACGCGGAGCGGGGCAGGCCGCGCGAGGGCAAAGTGTTCCTGGCCGACCCCGCCGTACTGGCCAAGGTCGTCTCGACCAACGGCCTGGATCTCCAGCTCGGATCCAGCATCAGGGCCAGGCTCAAGCAGGCGGACCCCGCCGCGGACGAGGACAAGGTCCTCTTCACCGTTCCCTAAGGGGTGTTGCGCAGGCTGAGTGCGGGCAGGTCAGAGCCAGTGGCGGGCGCTTGTGCTCATGGCGTGAGGGCAAGATTGTGCATGTGGGCGACGGCCTGGACCGCGTGGTGCAGACCGTCGCTCCGCCGGCGGCAGTCGCGCAGGATCTTGTAGTTCTTCATCCGGCCGATGACATGTTCCCCCCGGGCACGCACCCTGCGGTGCTCGGCGTTGTCGTCCTCCTCGGCCTGCAACAGGGCCCGTCCCGGGCGTTTGCGGTGCGGTACCGCCATCCCGCAGTTGAGATAGGCGCCGTCGCCCAGCACGGTCACACCCTCGCAGCGCCGGCTCAGCCCGGACGCCCGGCAGGCATGGGCGTCCGCGGTGGTGCCCGGCACCGGTCGTGCAGCAGCGATCAGCAGCCGGGTGTCGGCGTCCAAGATGACCTGCACATTCGCCGAGAACCGGTAGTTGCGGCTGGAGGCCGCCACGCTTTGGTCCCGCAGCGGGACCAGCGTGCCGTCCACGATCCACAACCGGTCTGCGGCCTTCGCCGGGCGGTCAGTTCACCCTCGCTGACTCCGACCATTCCAACCGCACTGCAAATAGTGCGATCACGCATGGATACAGGTGCTTTGCGACTGGCAAGTCCCTGCCATGGCGAGGACTTGTCGTCGTCCCGGCTTCACGGCGTCGGCAAGTGGCCGATAGACCCGGGGCATGTTTCCTCCCTCCCAGTCTTCCGCCTTCCCGCGCAGACGCTGGCAGTTGGTCTCGGCTGCCACCGTGGTGCCGCTGCTGGTGTCGGGGCTTGCGGTGCTGCAAGAGCCCGCGCAAGCCGCTCCGGGCAAGCCCGCCCGTACCGCCGCACCCGCGGCGACCCACAAGGTCACCCTGGTCACCGGCGACGTCGTCACGGTCACCACGATGGCCGACGGCAAGCAGACCGCTGATGTCGACCGGCCGGACAGCGCCGTCGGCGGCGTGAAAGTGCAGACGGCCAACGGTCACCTGTTCGTCATCCCGGACGAGACGGTGCCCCTGTTGGGAACGGGCAAGCTGGACCGGCGCCTGTTCGACGTCACCGCCCTGATCGAGATGGGGTACGACGACGCGAAGACGTCCACGGTGCCGCTCATCGCGACCTACGGCACGTCCACGTCCCGCAGCGCCGCCGAGCCGACGGCCCCACCCGGAAGCAAGGTGACCTGCGAGCTCAAGAGCATTCGCGGCGCCGTGCTCAGCGCCCGGAAGCGGCAGGCCCGCACCTTCTGGAACACCATCGCCCCGCACAACAGCAAGGTGATGGGTGCGGGTGTGGCGAAGCTGTGGCTCGACGGCCGCGTCAAGGTCAACCTGAAGGAGAGCGTGCCGCTGATCGGCGCGCCCGAGGCCTGGGCCGCCGGCTACACCGGCAAGGGCGTCAAGGTCGCGGTCCTCGACACCGGCATCGACGTCAACCACCCCGACTTCGCCGGACTGATCGACGGCACGGCCAGCTTCGTACCAGGCGAAGCCATCACCGACCTCAACGGTCATGGCACTCATGTGGCCAGCACCATCGTCGGCTCCGGCGCCGCCTCAGGCGGCGACTACAAGGGCGTCGCCCCAGGAGCGGACCTGTACGTCGGCAAGGTGCTCGGCGGCGCGGAGGGCTACGGCCAGGACTCCTGGGTCATGGCCGGCATGCAGTGGGCCGCCGAGTCCGGCGCGGATGTCGTCAACATGAGCCTCGGCGACTCCTACCCCAGCGACGGCAGCGATCCGATGTCGCAGGCGGTCGACGCGCTGTCGGCGAAGTACGGCACGCTGTTCGTCATCGCCGCCGGCAACGCGGGCCCGGAGAGCATCTCCGCCCCGGGCGCGGCCGCCTCGGCGCTGACCGTGGCCGCGACGGACAAGCAGGACCAGCTCGCGTCGTTCTCCAGCACCGGTCCGCTGGTCTCCTCCGGTGCGTTGAAGCCGGACATCGCCGCGCCCGGCGTGGACATCACCGCGGCTCGCTCGCAGGAGATGACGGACGGTGGCGAGGGCCTGTACCGCACGCTCAGCGGTACCTCCATGGCCACTCCGCACGTGGTCGGCGCGGCGGCGATCCTGGCTCAGCGGCACCCGGACTGGACCGGCGCGCAGCTCAAGGAACACCTGATGAGCACGGCGAAGGGCCTGGACGAGGGGTATTCACCGTACGAAGTCGGCACCGGGCGCGTAGACGTGGCCGCCGCGGTACGCACCACGGTCCGCGGTACCGGATCGCTGTTCTTCGGGAACCACACCTGGCCGCACGAGTCGAGCGACACGGCCGTCACGAAGGACCTGACCTTCACCAACACCGGAAACTCCGACGTCACGCTGAACCTCGAACTGACCGGCGCGGACGGCCCGTTCACCCTGGGCGCGACCACGGTGAACGTTCCGGCGGGCGGCACCGCCGCCGTCCCGGTGACCGGTGACCCGCAATCCGCCTCGGCGGGCCGGCACGTCGGCTACGTCATAGCGACCGACGCGGCCAGTGGGAAGCCGGTGACCCGCACGTCCGTGGCGCTGCTGAAGGAGGAGGAGCGCTACGACCTGAACATCAAGCTGGTCGGCCGGGACGGCAAGCCCGCCTCCGGCTGGGTCGGCATCAACCTGGCCGGCGACGTCTTCCCGTGGTCGGTCTACGTCGACGGCAGGACGACCATGCGCATGGCACCAGGGCTGTACACCGTCGCGGGGTACCTCGACGTGGCCGGTGAGAAGGCGGACCGTTCGGGTCTGGCCGTGCTGGTGGACCCGGAGACGGTGCTCCAGGACGGTCCCGCGGATGTGGTGCTGGATGCGAGCAAGGCTCGTCTGCTGGACACCCGGGCGCCGCAGCGCACCGAGGACCGCCAGCGCAAGGTCGACTTCAACGTCCACTACCAGGGCCAGGACCCGTACACGGACTACCGCAGCGCGTACGTGCTGCCGCTGACGTACGACGACGTCTACGTCGCGCCGACGGAGCCGATGAAGCACGGCGAGTTCGTGCTGACCACCCGCTGGCGCAAGGGCGAGCCAGCACTGGCGCTGAGCGCGTTGGGCGATCGCCTCGTCTTCGACGCGCTGGTGCAGGCCGGCAGCACAGTGGGTACCGCCACCGACAGCCGGGACGTGGTCTACGCGGCCAACGGCGCGCCGGCCGCGTACGAGAAGGTCAAGGCCAAGGGCAAGGTCGTCGTCGTCGAGCGCAGTGACGAGGTCTCGCCGCAGGAGCGCGCCGAGGCCGCGGTCGCCGCCGGGGCGAAGGCGCTGATCGTGGTCAACGACGATGCCGGCGCCCTCATGGAGTACGTGGGCGAGTCGGCCATCCCCGTCGCCTCCGTGCACCGCGACGCCGGCAAGACCCTCATCGCGATGGCCAAGTCCGGCAGATCGAGACTGACGGTGAAGCAGACCCGGTACACGCCGTTCGTCTACGACCTGACCCGCGACTACCCCGGTCGGGTACCGGACCGGGCCCTGGTCTACAAGCCGGCCAAGGGCGATCTGGCCCGGATCGACGCCCGCTACTACTCGGCCACGGGCGGCACGTCTGCGGAGGGCTACCGCTCCGACTTCACCCTGAGTCCGTCGTTCAACCTTCCCGAGAGCGAGTGGCATCCGGGCACCCGCACCGAGTGGGTGACTCCGGGGCAGGTCTGGAGAGAGTTCCACACACAGGGCGTCGACGGGACCCTGCCCTGGTCGATGGTGTCGGACGACAACACGTACGCCAAGGGCAGCACCACGCGTCTGGACTGGTTCGCTCCGGTGACCCGGCCCGGTCAGAGCGAAGCCTTCGGTGTGTACAACTCCCGTTGGCAGAACTACATGACGTGGAACGTCCAGCCATGGGCCTCCGCCAGCGACACCATGCGGCTGGGCGGCTATCTGCCGTGGGGAGAGACGCCGACCCGCCTCCAGGTCTTTCAGGGCGCCACACGGATCTACGACAACCCCAACAGCGGAGACATGCAGTGGAAGGAGGTACCGGCGGGCAAGCTGCCCTACCGCGCCGTCCTCGACGCGGAGCGGCCCGGCGACGTCTTCCGGCTGTCGACCCGCACCCACACGGAGTGGACGTTCACGTCCGACACCGTCGACTCGGACTCCTTCGAACGGTTCTCGGTACTGAACCTGGACTTCAAGCTGGAGACGGACCTGCACGGTGACATCAGAGCCGGCTCGGCTCAGGAGCTGGCTCTCAAACCGGTGTCGCTGGACGGCGGCACCGTGCCCGGGAAGGTCACCACGGTGAAGCTCGATGTCTCGTACGACGACGGTGCCACCTGGCAGAAGGTGACCCTGGCCAAGGGCGCAGGCGGCTACTGGACGGGATCGTTCAGGACGGCCGGGAAGCCCGGCGGCTTCCTCTCGGTGCGCGCGAGCGCCGGGACGAGCAGCGGTTTCGGTGTCAGGAACGAGATCGTCCGGGCGTACGGCCTGCGATGAACCGCACTGCCTCGCCCCGGGGAGGCGACTCCCCGGGGCTCCACCCGTCACACCGGCTCCCACCAGGGACTACTCAAGGTCCGCTGCCCTGGCGGATACTTTCCCCGCTGCGACAAGCGGAGGAGAGTCGGTCGCCGATGCTGGAAGCACTGGGTCTCGAACCCGATGACGAGCGCGTCTACCGGGCACTCCTCGGACGGCCGGACTCCACCGCGACGCTGCTGTCGGACCTCCTCGCCCTGGAACAGGCCGACGCCGAAAGGTTTTTGTCCCGTCTGGTCGCATGGGGACTGGTCATCAGATCGTCGAGCGATCGGTTCACCGCCGCGCCGCCCGCCATGGCGCTCGGCGCCCTCATCAGCCAGCGCCGGGACGGGCTGCGCGCGGCCGAATACGCCCTGGTGGCCTTGGCGGAGGAGCACCGGGCGGCCACGACCGCCGGCAGCATCGTCGATCTGATCGAGGTCGTCACCGGCGTCGACGCCATCCGCCATCGTTACCTCCAGGTGCAGCATGCGGCCCGCACGCAGATCCGCGCCTTCATCACCGCGCCCTTCGTCGCGCTGCCGCCCGAGGAGAACACGGCCGAACCCATGGCCCTCGGTCGCGGCGTTCACTTCCGGGCAGTGCTGGACCGAGCCGTGCTGGCGGAGCCCGGCATGATCCACGAGGCGATCGATTCCCTGCGCAACGGGGTGCAGTTGCGTGTCGCCGACCAACTGCCCATGAAACTCGTGCTGGCCGACGCCGAACTCGGCCTCGTCCCGCTTGCGGCCACGCCGACCGGAGAACCCGGGGCAGTGCTGCTGCACCGCAGCGGCCTGCTGGACGCGATGGACACACTGTTCGAGACCGTGTGGCGCACCTCCCACCCGCTGGCGCTGTCCGCCGACGAGGAATCCGAACCTACCGTCGAACTGGAGACGGAAGGACCGACAGCCCTCGACCGGAAGATCCTCGCGCTGTTGCTGGCCGGCGTGACCGACCCGACAGCCGCGACACAGCTGGGCCTGTCACCGCGCACGCTCCACCGGCGCCTGCGCCGTCTCATGGACCTGGCCGGAGTCCGCACCCGGATGCAACTCGGTGGCCACGCCGTCCGGCACGGCTGGGCGGAGCCACCGATGCCGAGGCGGACGTGACGGCCTTGTTGCGGCGCCGGGGGCTCCTCTCACGACCGGACCGGGCATCAGATCGTCGACCATCCGGCCTGCGGCCCCGTGATCGGCAAAGCCTCCTGTCGTGTGAGCGCACCACGCGTCCGTCGAGGATGGCCGAGTCCCACGAGATGCAGCAGGAGTCTGCGCCGACACCGGGTCCAGCGGAGCGGCGATGGTGGTGACCGGCAGGTCCGGGCCGGCGCCGGAAACCGCTTGATGACGGCATGCGGACGAGTGCTAGCCTCGCCTGCATGCCTGAACTGATCGCACCCACGAAGCGGTTGCAATCCTCATGGCTCGCGGTCCGGGACGAGTGGTCTCCGGGCGCCCACCAGGATGGCTCGGGCCTGCGTCTCGCGCCGGATGCCGACCTCGTCGATCCCGAGGTCTTCTCGGAGTGGACCGCATGTCTGCGACGACAGTCGGACCGGGCTGTCGCCGTGGGAGAAGGGCGCGTCCATGCCACGCATTGGTGGATCGTCGAGGGCGACAGCTATCTGGGCGCGATCGATCTGCGGCACTATCTGAACGCCGTTCTGCTCGACATCGGCGGGCACATCGGCTACAGCGTGCGCCCCTCCTTCCGAAGGCGCGGCCTGGCCACCTGGGCTCTCGGGGCCGTACTGCCCGAGGCGCGCGCACTTGGCCTGGACCGAGTCCTTGTCACCTGCGACGACGCCAACACCGCGTCCGCACGCAGCATCGAACGCAACGGTGGTGTCCTGGAAGACCTTCGCACCACAGAGGCGGGCGTCAAGCGCCGCTATTGGATCAGCCTGTAGACAGCGGTACGGGCGACTGCGCCGGATACAGCCACTCGTGGACGGCAGCGCTACCAGGACTCATGCGCAGTGCTCCGGCCTTAAGGCCGGGGGTGAAACGAATCTTGTGGTGGCGACGCGCAGAGGGCGTGCTGGGCGCGTCGACCGGTCCCTTTGCGCTCCGAGGCGCTGACCACGCCGTCTCGGCCGCCGAGCGCCCGTGATCGTCGCACATGCCGGAATGCGTCTCCCCGCCGATACCGATACCGATACCGATATTGATACCGATACCGATACCGATACCGATACCGATACGGCCGGACGGGACGACGCGGTGGCTCCTTCCGCGTTCATGGGCGCTGCACGGAGCCCTGCTCATCGGGACGGTTGACGGCCGGATTCCGGCGTGCTCGGTCCGGCGGTGAGGGCGGTGCGCTCCGGAGAATGAGATGTGTGCAAGAAATCGACTAACACTTGCAGGATCTCTACTGACTGTTGGAAATATGCGCTCAAGGTCTTGTCCGCCGTCCCACCGCGTCCTAATGTCCCGGAACGCGGCGGCACGGCCTGTTCCTGCGTGCCGCCGCGCACCGAGTTGCCCTCGGTGTCCTCCGCTCCCAGAGAAACGAGACCCCGATGGCGCGATACACCCTGCACGCGGCTGCGGAGCCAGCTCGGGGCAGTGCGCGAAGACCGGCCCGGACGGTCGTGGCGGTGACCGCGGCGGCCGCCGGACTCGTGCTCGGCCTCGGCGTTTCGGCCCCGGCGGCCTCGGGGTACGGCGGCCGCGAGGGCGCCCCGGCGGTGACCCGGGCCGGGCTCGATCCCGCCCTCGTCGCGGGGCGCGGCGCCCGGGTGGATTTCGTGGAACAGGAGGCGGAGAGCGCGGCGACGAACGGCACCGTCATCGGCCCCGACCGCTCCGCCTACACGCTGCCCTCGGAGGCGTCCGGCCGCGCGGCGGTGCGGCTGAGTCCGGGCCAGTACGTCGAGTTCACCCTGCCGCACGCGGCCAACGCTCTCACCGTGCGTTACAGCATTCCCGACGCCCCACGGGGCGGCGGCATCACCGCACCCCTCGATGTCTCCGTGGGCGGCGGGCGACGCACCACGATGACCCTCACCTCGCAGTACTCCTGGCTGTACAACCAGTACCCGTTCAGCAACGACCCTCAGGGCGACCTGCTGCACCCCGACTGGTGGATCACCGAGTGCGGCTGCGTTCCCGCCGCCACCACCCCGGCGCCCGCCGTCGACAAGCCGTTCCGGCCGAGCCACTTCTACGACGAGCAGAGACTGCTGCTCGGCAAGCGGTACGCGGCGGGCGAGACGGTCCGTCTCACCGCGCCCAAGGGCAGCACCGCGGCCTGGACCGTGATCGACCTGCTCGACACGCAACTCGTCGGCGCGCCGCACGTCGAGAAGCATGCCGCGAACGTCCTTGCGTTCGGGGCCGATCCCACCGGCCGGCGTGACGCGGGCGATGCCTTCGACCGGGCCATCGCCTACGCCGAGAAGCGGCACCTCAAGGTGTATCTGCCGCCGGGCACGTACCAGGTGAACCGTCACATCGCCGTGGACGACGTCACGATCGTCGGGGCGGGGAGCTGGTACACGATCGTCAAGGGCCACCAGGTCACCCTCGGCACCCCCGCCCCGGACGGCTCGGTCCACATGGGCGTGGGCTTCTACGGCAAGGAGGCGGCGGAGGGGGGCAGCCACGACGTCCACCTGTCGGGCTTCGCCGTCGAGGGCGACGTACGCGAACGCATCGACACCGACCAGGTGAACGCCATCGGCGGGGCGCTCAGCGACTCGACGATCGACGGCCTCTACCTCCACCACACCAAGGTCGGCATGTGGTTCGACGGCCCGATGACCGGCCTGCGTGTCACCCGCACGGTCGTCGCCGACCAGATCGCCGACGGCCTCAACTTCCACACAGGCGTCACCGATTCGAGCGTCACGGACAGCTTCGTCCGCAACACCGGCGACGACGGTCTGGCCATGTGGTCGGAGAACACGGCCGACGCGCGCAACGTCTTCGCCCACAACACCGTGCAGAGCCCGGTCCTCGCCAACGGCATCGCCCTGTACGGCGGTGCCGACAACACGGTCACCGGCAACCTCATCGCCGACCCCGTCAGAGAGGGCAGCGCCATCCAGGTCGGCTCCCGGTTCGGCGCGCAGCCGTTCACCGGACACCTGCGGATCACGGACAACACCACAGTCCGTTCGGGGCCGTTCGAGCTCAACTGGAAGATCGGCCTCGGAGCCATCTGGTTCTACGCCCTGGAGCGGGACATCGACGCCGACATCGAGGTCACCGGCGACCACTTCCTCGACAACACCTACAACGCGATCATGCTTGTCTCCGACTTCCCGGTGAAGGACAAGTACGCGATCCGGGGCGTCCGTTTCAAGGACATCCGGGTGGACGGCACCGGCACTTCCGTGCTCAGCGCCCGGTCCGCCGGATTGGCGTCCTTCGAGAACGTGGACGCCCGTAACGTCGGCGCGGTCGGCATCAACAACTGCGGATCCTTCAACTTCCCCGCCTCCGGCTCCGAGTTCACGGTGAACGACCTCGGAGGCAACGACGGCAGCGGCACGACCGGACCCTGGCTGGCGTCCTGGGAACTGCCGAACACCATCACCTGCGACGACCGGCCCCCGGTGGTCGCACCACCGGCGCCGGCACCTTGGCCGGGCGTCTTCCGCTGACCGACATGTGTTGCCGCGACGGTGGCCGATCCCCATCGGCCACCGCCGCGCGTACGGTCGTACGAGGAGGGAGGCCGACGTCGGGGAAGTGCCATTGACATCGGTCGGTCAGCCCCGGCCGCCGTGCCATCGGACCGCGACGGCCCCGGCGAAATCGCCGGCGTGGGCGAAACCTCCGAGCACCACCAGGGCGCCGTCCTCCACCTGCCCTGAGCGGACGGCGCGGTCCAGTGTGACCGGGATCGCCGCGCCGAACAGATTCCCGCACTCCTCGAAGGTGTTGAGGTGCCGTTCGGCGGGGAGCTGCAGTGCCTCTCTCCAGTTGCGCAGGAAGGTGCGGTTGGGCTGATTGGTGATGAGGGTGTCGATGTCGGTCGTCGCGATGCCCAGGCGTCGGCAAAGATCCGTGATCACCTCGGGGACCAGGCGGTTTCCCCGGGCCAGGACCTTGGCCAGACTGGCCTCGGTGAAGCCGATCCGCAGCTGGGATCCGCCCGGTTCCCAGTACTTGCGCCCGTCGTCGAGCGCCACCGTCATGTCCCCGGCGTACTCACCGACGTGCCGCGTCTCCACGTCGAGGACCGGGCTGTCGGCCGACGTCGTCAGGTACCCCACGCCGCAGCCGTCGCCCGGGACGGCGGCCTGGGCGAGTCTGCGCACCTCGGACTGGGTGAAGCACTGGCCCGCCGCGCTCTGCGCGTTGCAGATGAGTGCGGTCCTCGCGTCGGTCGTGGAGAGGATCTGCCGGGCCAGCTTCATCATGTACACGAAGGACGCACAGCCCGCGTTGGCAACGTCGACGAGCCACTCCGGGTTCAGCCCCAGTCGGCGTGCCACTTCGGTACCGGCGCCCACGAACGGCAGATCCGGCAGCTGGCTGTGGACCAACAGCACGTCGACGCCCCGGATCTCGCTGCGGCCGTGCCGCTCGATGAGGGGCTGCACAGCGCGCTCGACCATGTCCGCGTTGGTCTCGTCCGGGGCCACGTGGTGCCGTGCCGGCGGCACCTTGAACATGGGGTGGCCGCGGAGTTTGTCCTCGGCTCCGGGGTAGTCGGTGTAGAACGTGGCGGGGACCGGTGCGCCGGGCAGGTAGCTCGCGACGTCGGTGAGGCTGACGGTGGTCACGCGGTCACCGTCCTCGCCGGTGCCGTGCTGATCGGCAGGCCGTTGCGGTGGCGGTGTTCCAGGATCGCCTTGAGGTTGTTCATCTCCACCGTGTGTCCCGCGTAGAAGAGGTCCCAGAAGTCGCCCACCCACGCCCTGTCCGGGCGCGGAGCCTTGTCGGGGTGGGGGTTGTCGTCGTAGTAGGGGTGTCGGCAGTTGGTCCAGGTGATCACCGACCCAGCCTCGCCGAGCACCAGCGGGGCGGGCACCACACGCATGAGGTAGATCATCCACAGTGTGTCGCCCTGGTCCCACGCGCAGTGGTAGTCCACCGTCAGGGCCTCTGCGTTGGCTACGACCTTGCAGTAGATCTCCGTGTCGTCCTCGAGCCGGTCATGGCCCACCCAGAGCCCGGGTGTGCCCGATGGGGTGAAGTCCCGCAGGCTGCACGTCCATTCCTCCAGGTGGTGCCCCTGGCTCAGATAGGCGTAGGCCTGCTCCGGAGGGCAGTCGACGTGGGCGTGGATCGTGCAGTACTGCCCGTAGACCTGATGGTGCGGGTAGACGGAGTGGGTGAGTTCCATGCAGTGCGCGACGAGTTCCTCCTTGCCGGGGTTCTCGATGCGCATCAGACCGGGGATGTCAGCCAATGCGGACGATGCCTTGCTCATGGGGACTCTCCTTGCTCTCGGTTTCCGGCCTGTCGGCGGCGTCGCCGGTGCGGGGCGCTGCGGCGGCTTCGGCGAAGGACCGGAAGGAACGGAACGGGGGGATTTCGCGGGGGTCGCACTCCAGCGCGACGAACGTGGGCCCCGCGCCCTCGTTGCCTTCCAGGAGCGCCTTGTGCAGCTGCGCCGCGTCAGCGGCATGGGAGACCGTCAGGGACGGGAAGGCAGCCGCCATCGCGGCGGCGATGTCGGTGCGGCCGAACAGGTCGTCGCCGCGGATTCCGCCCTGGAGGAATTGCTCGCGCAGCGCGCACATCGCGTGTGCGTTGTTGTTGAAGATCACGAAGGTCACGGGTGCGGCATGCTCCACGGCGGTGTGCACCTCCATCCCGTGCATGAAGAACGCTCCGTCGCCGGCGAGTACGTAGGTACGGCGTCCGGTGGCGAGCGCGGCACCGATGCCGGCGCCGAAGGTGTAGCCCATGCCGCCCATGCCGAGCGCCACCACGAAACGGCCGTGGCGCGGCGCGGGCAGGTGATGGATCGCGCCGGCTCCCGCGTTGCCGGCGTCCACGAAGACGTGTGCGTCCTGGGGGAGTGCCGCTGCCACCGCGGCCAGCGCCTGGGGGTAGGGAACGGTTCCCGCCGTGTTCCGGGGCGCGAGGTCCGGCGCGAGGGCGGGGAGGGGACCGGCGTGCCGGGGGCAGGACCGGGAGAGTGGCGGAAGCCGGCCGGCCACCGTGCGCAGCACCTCCCGCAGATCTCCGGCCAGCGCGGTGCACTCGACGAACGCCGGCTCGGGCCCCAGGCATACGACTTCGGTGTCCGCCAGGGCCTGTTCGAGGCCGTCACGCGTCACCAGAGGCAACCGGGTACCGGCCAGCACGCACACGTCGGCCCGTCGCAGGCAGTCCTCGACGTTGGAGTGACCCATCACCCCCGCCACGCCGGCGAACCGCGGATCACGGTTGTCGAAGACGTCCTTCGCGTCGGGGGTGACCGCCACCCATGCCCCCAGGCGCCGGGCCAGTTCGGCCAGTTCTGCACGCGCGTCGTCGGCGGCGACGCCCTCACCGGCGATGACGAGGACGCGGCCGGCCCCTCGAAGGGTCTGCGTCACGGAGGTCAGGGCCGCAGGGTCCAGCCGGGCGACCGACGCCGCCGGCGCCGGAGCCGCGCCCCCTGCCGGTGCCGGCCTGCGGCCGGGTATCGCGAGCTGCGTCTGCTGGACGTCCTTGGGGAGCAGCAGCACCGCCGGTCCGCGCGGATGGGTCCGGGCCGCGGTCAGGGCCCGACCCAGCAACTCGGGCAGCGCGTCGGCGTCCTCGACCCGGGCGCAGAACCGGGAGACCGGCCCGAAGACGTCCCGGGCGTCGAAGGAGCCCCCTTTGCCACTGGAGTCCTGGAACGCCCCCAGGCCCTCCTGCCCGGTCGGCGGCTGTCCCACCAGCGCCAGCACGGGTACCCGGGAGGCATGGGCCTCGGCCAGGCCCGGCAGGAGGTTCATCGCGCCACCGCCAGAGGTGGCGGCGACCACGCCCAGGCGCCTGGTGGTGCGGGCGTATCCGTCGGCCATGGTGACGGCGGCGAACTCGTGCTTGGCGACGACGGCGCGGACGGCACCGCCGCGGTGCACGGCGTCGTACAGGTCCTCGATGTTCGCGCCGCCGACGCCGAACACATGGGTGACGCCCGACCGGGCGAGTTCCCCGGCCAGGTAGTCGACCAGGCGTGTCGCCTCTGCCTCAGGTGGGCGTGAGGTCGTGGTCGTCATGCGGGGCTCCTGTCCGTCTCGTGGTGCCGGTCGGCGGGGCCGGACGGTGACATGAGCTGAAAGCGCTGCCGGTACTGCCTGGGAGTGAGTCCCAGCGCTCGTCCGAAGGAGCGGAAGAACGTCTCGGGGGCCGCGAATCCGCAGCGCCGCGCTATCTGGGCGATCGCCAGATCGGTGGTCTCCAGCAGCTCGCGGGCGCGGGCGATGCGCTTTCGCTCGACGTACTGCCCCGGGGTCGCGCCCACCTCGCGCCGGAAGACCCGGGAGAAGTTGCGCGGGCTCATGTTGGCCCGCAGGGCGATCTCGGCCACGGGAAGCCGGTGGTCCAGGTTGTGCATGATCCACTCCTGGGCGGCGCGGATCGGCGGATGGTCGGCCAGTTGCGCGTCGAGGACGGCGCTGACCTGCGGCTGTCCTCCGTGCCGCCGGAGGGGCAGCACCAGGAACCGTGCCACCTCCAGCGCGAGCGGGGCTCCGTGGTCGGCCTCCACCAGAGCAAGCGCCATGTCGATCCCGGTCGACACGCCTGCGGAGGTCACGAAGGGGCCGTCCCAGACGAAGATCGGCTCCGCGTCCACCGTCACTTCCGGATAGCGGCCGGCCATCGCCTCGGTGTAGGCCCAGTGGGTGGTGGCGTGTCTGCCGTCGAGGAGGCCGGCCTCGGCCAGCAGAAAGGATCCACCGCATACGGAGGCGACTCGACGGGAGCGCGTCGCCGCCCGGCGGATCCAGGAGACCAGCGCCCGGTCCCGCAAGGCGCTGTGGAGACCCCAACCGCCGGGCACGAGGAGCGTGTCGATCGGTCCCTCGGCCGCCGCCAGCGGCGAGGCCTCCACGATCACCCCCGAACTTGTGCGCACCCGCGGCCCGTCGGCGGAGACGAGGTCGAGCAGATAGGGCCTTCCCGGCGAGCCGAGGAGCCGGTTGGCGGTTTCGAACACTTCCATCGGTCCGGTGATGTCCAGGGCCAGTGCGCCTGTGTACAGCACCACAACAACACGTCGCTCTGACACGATCACACCCTGTATCGGGCGAGGCACTGGCTGCAATGCCGGTTTATTGACGTATCCGGCCAACGCTCGGTCGGTGATCACCCGAAAAGGGAACCTGACCAGGCAGTTCCGGAGCCGCCCGGAATGGGGGCGGGTGAGGCGGCTCACAGGGCGTTGGCTTGAACGGTGTCACCCCCCGCCTCAAAACGAGTCGTTCCCGGGCTGGACGACGGCCTTCCTCGGCCCCGCCGGCCGCCACGCCGTCACGCTCGACCTCGAAGGGCCGTTGGCCGAGGTGTCCTGGAGTGAACAGCGTCTCGGCCGGATCGCCCGAGCCTCACCCGATGGCACATTAGATCTTGCGTGCAACATTTTCATTGTTGCAATGTTCTGTCTAGTTCTTGCGTGACGTTGTCGATGACATTACGGTCCCCCTCGCGTCATCAGCACCCCCCTGCCTTCCGCCTGCCTCCCGTCTCCCCGTGCATCACGCCCCTCCCTCGCCGGCGGTACCAGCAGGGCATTTCCGGCATGTCCTGATGAAAGGAGTGGTAAGTGCTCCATTCCATCCGAGAACTGAGGCGAGCCCTCGTCTGGGCGGTGAGCACCGCGATGGTGGCCGCCGTCGGCATCGTCGCTCTGGCCGTCCAACCCGCCTGGGCGGCGGCCGCCGCCACCGGCGGCAGCGGCGCGAACCTGCCGTACGTCGAGGTCCAGGCGGAGAACTCCGCCACCAACGGCACCACCATCGGCCCGAGTTACACCCAGGGCCAGCTCGCCGACGAGGCGTCGTACCGAAAGGCGACGACCCTCCAGGGCACCGGCCAGTACGTCACGTTCACCACGCCGGTGGCGACCAACTCGATCAACTTCAGGTACAGCATCCCCGACGCCTCGGGCGGTTCGGTCTACACCGCTGCGCTGTCGCTGTACATCAACGGCGTCAAGCAGCCCGACTTCACCCTGACCAACGCCTACAGCTGGTACTACGGCAGCTACCCGTTCACCAACACGCCGGGCACCAACCCGCACCACTTCTACGACGAGGCGCACCGCCTGTTCTCCACCACCTATCCGGCGGGCACGACCTTCAAGCTGCAGGTCGACTCCGGCGACACGGCGTCCTCGTACACGATCGACTTCGCCGACTTCGAGCAGGTCGGCGCCGCCCTGACCGCGCCCTCCGGTTCGGTGTCGGTGACCAGCAAGGGCGCCGACTCGACCGGCGCGGCCGACGCGACCGGCGCGTTCAACGCCGCGATCAGCGCGGCAGGCCCCGGCGGCACCGTGTGGATCCCGCCGGGCACCTACAACATCCCCGGCCACATCAGCGTCAACAACGTCACGATCGCCGGCGCCGGCATGTGGTACTCGACCGTCACCGGCACGGCGCCCGGCTTCTACGGCAACTCCGCGCCCTCGGCCAGCACCGGCGTGCACCTGCAGAACTTCGCGATCTTCGGCAATGTGCAGGAGCGCAACGACAGCGCCCAGGTCAACGGCATCGGCGGCGCGATGAGTAACTCGACCGTCGCCAACCTGTGGATCGACCACATGAAGGTCGGCGCCTGGATGGACGGGCCGATGGACGCCCTGACGTTCAGCGGCATGCGCATCCGTGACGTCACGGCGGACGGCATCAACTTCCACGGAGCGGTCACCAACTCGAAGGTCACCAACAGCGACATCCGCAACACCGGCGACGACGGCATCGCCACCTGGGCGGACTCCGGCATCGGCGCCGACGCCAACGACACCATCTCCAACAACACCGTGTCCCTGCAGATCCTCGCCAACGGCATTGCGATCTACGGCGGCCACGACAACACCGTCAGCGGCAACCGCGTGGTCGACTCCGGCATCAGCCAGGGCGGCGGCATCCACGTGGGGCAGCGGTTCTCCTCGACGCCCGTCGGCACCACCACGATCTCCGACAACACCATGGTCCGCGACGGCAGTCTCGACCCCAACTGGCAGTTCGGCGTGGGCGCGCTGTGGTTCGACGGCAGCCAGGGCGCGATCACCGGCCCGATCAACGTGACCAACGCGCTGATCCAGCAGAGCCCGTACGAGGCGATCCAGTGGGTCGAGGGCACCATCAGCGGGGTCAACCTCAACAACGTGACCATCGTCGGCACCGGAACCTTCGCCCTCCAGGAACAGACCGGCGGCGCGGCCAAGTTCACCAACGTCACGGCCACCGGCGTCGGTTACTCCTCCCCGGTCTACAGTTGTTCGGCCGGCAGTTTCACGGTGACCGACGGCGGCGGCAACTCCGGCATCGGCGGCACGCCGTACTGCGGAGGGTGGCCTGCCCCGGTCTACCCGCCCTACCCGTCCGAAGGCGTCACGGCGACCCCCGGCGCGCTCAACTTCGGTTCGCTACCCACCGGTTCGACCAGCGCCGCGCAGGCCGTGACGGTCTCCAACCCGACCAACGCCGCCGCGTCCGTCTCGTCGATCTCCACCAGCGGCGACTACTCCCAGACCAACACCTGCGGCTCGTCGATCGCGGCGAACGGCTCGTGCACCGTCAGCGTGAAGTTCGCGCCGACGGCGACCGGCAGCCGCAGTGGCACACTGACCGTCGACGCGGGCGGGGTCACCGACACCGTCACGCTCTCCGGCACCGGCACCGCGCCGGGCCCGGTGCTGAACACCGACCCGGGGAGCCTGTCCTTCGCCGCCACGGTGGTCGGCTCCTCGGCCGACACGCAGACCGTGAAGGTGACCAACTCGGGCACCACCTCGGCGACCGTATCGGGCGTCACGGCCACCGGTGACTTCAGCCAGACCAGCACCTGCTCCACCCTCGCGGTCGGCGCGTCCTGCACGGTGACCGTCGGCTTCAAGCCCACCACGGGCGGCTCGCGCACGGGCAACCTCACCATCAACAGCAACGCCAACAACAGCCCGACCGTCGTCGCCCTGACGGGCCGCGGCATCGACAGCACCACGAACATCGCCGCCGGGCGGCCGGCAATGGCGAGTTCGAGCAACAGCCCTTACGTCGCCTCGAACCTCACCGATCCGGACGCCTCGACGTACTGGGAGGGCGCGAACGGTTCGTTCCCGCAGTGGGCGCAGGTCGACCTCGGACAGAACTACAGCGTCGGCAAGGCCGTGCTCAAGCTCCCGCCGGCGACGGCGTGGTCGGCCCGCACCCAGACGCTGTCGGTACAGGGATCCACGGACGGCTCCAGCTTCTCCACGATCAAGGCATCGGCCGGCTACACCTTCGACCCGAACTCCAACAACAACACGGTGACCATCACGTTCAGCGCCGCCACGGCGCGCTACGTGCGGGTGAACATCACCACCAACACGGGCTGGAACGCGGCCCAGTTGTCGGACCTCGAGGTGTTCCCCAGCACCGGCGGCTCCTCGCCGGCGACCCTGTCGGCCAACCCGACGTCGCTGTCGTATCCCACCCAGGCACTCAACACCGCCAGCAGCGCGCGGACGGTCACCGTGACCAACACCGGAACCGCGGCCGCGACCGTCTCCGGCATCACCGTCACGGGCGACTTCTCGCAGACCAACACCTGCGGGACGTCGATCGCGGCAGGAGCTTCCTGCACGGTCGCCGTCACGTTCACGCCCATCGCGTCGGGCACCCGCACCGGCGACCTCAGCATCGCCAGCAACGCGTCGAACGGCACGACCACGGTCGCGCTGACCGGCACCGGAGCCGGGGCGGTGAGCAGGAACCTGGCGGCCGACGCGGCAACCACCGAGTCGAGCCACACCGACGTCTACCCGTCGACCAATGTGACGGACGGCAACCAGGGCACCTACTGGGAGAGCGCCAACAACGCCTTCCCGCAGTGGGTGCAGGCCGACCTCGGGTCCGCGCAGAGCGCGAGCCGCGTCGTCCTCCAGCTCCCCGCGACCTGGGGCGCCCGCAACCAGACGCTGTCCCTGTCGGGCAGCACCGACGGTTCGAGCTTCACCACCGTCAAGTCCTCGGCCACGTACACCTTCGACCCCACCACCAACAACACCGTCACCCTCACGTTCGCCGCGACCACCCAGCGGTACTTCCGGGTGAACGTCACCGCGAACAACGGCTGGCCGGCCGGTCAGATCTCCGAGTTCCAGGTCTGGAACACCTGACCCGCCCCTGTCGGTGCCGCCGGGCGCGCTCGCACCCGGTGGCACCGACCACCGAAGCTCAGGAGGTGGCCCGGTCCTCCCGCACCCGGATCACGATCTTCCCGCGAGGATGTTCCGCGAGCAGGGCCTCGTATGCGGCACGGGTGCCGGACAGCGGTACGACACGGTCGACTACGGGAGAAAGGCGGCCGTTCTCGATCAGCTCGGTGAGGGCTTCCAGACCGGCACGGTCCGGCTCGACGACGAAGAACAGCCCGCGTGCTCCATGAGCCGCGGCGTCATCCGGATTCGGGGGCTGCACGATGCTGACCAGAGTGCCGCCCGGGCGCAGCGTCGCCCACGAGCGGGTCAGGGTGTCGCCGCCGACCGCGTCGAGCACGACGTCGACGTCGCCCACGTGATCCTCGAAACGCTCGTTGTTGTAGTCGACGACCAGGTCCGCGCCGAGCCGGGTGACGAATTCCCGGTCGCGTGCGGAGGCCGTGGCCGTCACGCGCGCGCCGAGCGCCGCGGCGATCTGCACGGCGAAGGAGCCGACGCCTCCGGCCGCGCCGTGGACCAGCACGTGCTGTCCCTTTGCCAGTGACCCGTGTCCGGCGAGCGCCTGCCATGCCGTGAGGCCCGCCAGCGGGACGGCCGCGGCACTGGCGTGGTCCAGCCGGGAGGGTTTGGCGGCCAGGGCGTCCGCGGGGACGGTGACGTACTCGGCGGCCGCTCCGTCACGGGTGAACGGGATGAGCCCGTACACCTCGTCCCCGACGGCGAGGCCGGTCACTCCCGGACCGAGTCCGGCCACGACGCCGCTGACCTCGTGCGAGGGAACGACCGGCGTCCTGTCGCTGCCCGTCCCGTCGAAACTGTCGGTCCATGTGGCGTCCCAGTCGAGCTCGCCGCTGGTGATGGAGACCGCGTGCACAGTCATCAGCACTTCGCCCGCGTCCGGTTCGGGCCGCGGCGCACTCTCGTACACCAGTTGCTCCGGTCCGCCCCTCTTGTGTGCTCGAACAACACGCATGGTGGTCATCGGTCCATCACTCCTTGAGATGACGGCGGTGTTCCGGCCGCCGTTGCCTCGTGTGCGTCCGGACTCCGTGGGCGTGTGGCCTCCACCGAGGATACGGGCGATCAGGGCGGACGGCTTCTGGCAGACGAACCTGGCAGCGCCGGTCACCCACATGGGTGCCGATGAACACGGTGACCCTCCCCACGAGCGTCCCGGCGGAAGCAGACCGCCACGGGCCGGTCCCGGGGGACGTCGGGTTCAGCAGGGACGTCCCGTGATGAGCTCGGCAGCCTTTTCAGCGATCATGATCGTGGGTGCGTTGGTGTTTCCACTGGTGACGGTCGGCATGACGGAGGCGTCGACGACGCGGAGCCGCTCGACTCCGTAGACCTCCAGATCCGGATTGACGACGGCGTCGTGTCCGCTTCCCATGGCACAGGTGCCGACCGGGTGGTACGCCGTGGCACTCCATCTGCGGACGTGCTCTTCGAGAGCCGCGTCGCTCATGCCGTCCAGACGGTCCAGGCCGCCACCGGCCGGCAGGTACGACCGCGCCAGGTATCGGGCGAACGGTGCGCAGCGGGCGATGCCCATGACCGCTCTGAGTCCGGCGACCATGACTGACGTATCCGCGGGCACGTCGAAGTACCGGGGATCGATCAGCGGTGGGGCCTGCGGATCGGGCGAGGCGAGACGGACGGTGCCGCGAGTCCGCGGGTGCAGGGGGACGCAGTTCATCGTGAACACCGGCCGGTCGGGATCTTCCTCACCGCTGAGAACGAGTGCCGTGGCGCCTCCCACCAACTGCACGTCGGGACGGCTTTGGTCGTCTGTGACGTCGAGGAACGCGCCGACCTCGCCGTAGTTGGAGGCGAAGGGCCCGTCGCCGTGGGCGCGCCACCGTTCGAGGTTGTCCGGGGTGAGCAGGTCCCGGACGATGTCGGTGGAGTCCCGGGTCTCCCACACGACGGGAGTCATCAAGTGGTCCTGCAGGTTGCGCCCGACCCCGGGCAGCGGGACTCGGACGTCGATCCCCACGTCGTGCAGCTCGCCGGGATCGCCCATGCCCGAGAGGAGGAGCAGTTGGGGCGAGTTGATGGATCCGCCGCAGAGCAGGACCTCCCTGTCGGCGTGGGCCGTCCGTTCCTGTCCGTCCCGCAGATAGGTGACGCCGGTCGCGCGTGATCCGTCGAGTGTGATCCCTGTCGCCAGGGCGTTGGTGCGTACCGTGAGATTGGGTCGGCCGAGGGCCGGGTGCAGGTAGGCGTCGGCCGTGGACCACCGTCGCCCGTGATGGCAGGTCACCTGGTAGAGGCCGGCACCGGCAGGGGACGCACCCGCGAAGTCGTCGTTGCGGTCAAGTCCCCATGCCACGGCGGCGTCCAGCCAGGATTGTGAGAGTTCGTGGGTGTAGACGCGGTCCTCGACGTGCAGGGGTCCGTGCGAACCGTGGTAGGGCTCGCCGAGCCGGCTGTTCGACTCGGACTTCATGAAATAGGGCAGAACGTCGTCGTAGCCCCAGCCCTTCGCTCCGTGCTCGTCGCGCCAGCTGTCGTAGTCGTGCCGGTTGCCCCGGATGTAGATCATGACGTTGGTGGATGACGAGCCGCCCAGTGTCTTGCCCCGTGGCCAGGAGAAGGTGCGGGCCGGCCGGGGCTGCTCGACCGTCCGGTAGCTCCAGTCGGCAGGTGTTCCGAAGAGCATGCCGAGCGCTGCTGGGACGTGGATCAGTTCGTCGGTGTCGGGGCCGCCCGCTTCGAGGAGCAGCACGCGGACGCGCTCGTCGCGGCTCAGGCGGTCCGCGAGTACGCAACCGGCGCTGCCGGCGCCCACGATGACGTAGTCGAATCCTTCGGTTCCGGTGGAATTCATGGTGACTTCCTGGCCCGGCGGACGGCCGTGGCGTCAAGGGTGGTAGATCGACTGGAACTGCTGGTAGGCATGGAGCCCCTCGGGCCCCAGTTCGCTGCCGAGCCCGCTGGCCTTCCGCCCTCCGTAAGGGGAGGTGAGGTCGGGAAGATAGCCGTTGAGCCCGACGGTGCCGGTACGGATACGGCGGGCCACCTGGGCGCCATGGTCCAGGTCCGTGGTCCAGACGGTGCCGGCGAGGCCGTAGGCCGACTCGTTCGCCAGGCGTACTGCCTCGTCCTCGCCGTCGTAGGGCGTGATCGTGAGGACCGGGCCGAAGATCTCTTCCTGCGCGATGGCCGACGAGTTGTCGACGTCGGCGAACACGGTGGGTTCGACGAACCAGCCTCGGTCGAAGCGGGCCGGCCGGTCTCCTCCGGTGGTGAGCCGAGCCCCTTCGCTGACTCCGGTCTTGATGTACCCCAGGACCCGTTCGCGCTGACGGCGGCTGACGAGGGGGCCGATCTGCGTGGCGGGGTCGAGCGCGTCACCGACGACGGCGTCATGGGCCATCGCGGTGCAGAACTCGACCACTTCCTGATTCCTGCCACGGGGGGCCAGGATCCTGGTACTCGCGTAGCAGGTCTGTCCGTTGTTCAGCAGAGTGGCCATGAAGAACTGCTCCGCGTTCGCGGCGAGGTCGGCGTCGTCGAGCACGACGGCGGCGGACTTGCCTCCCAGCTCCAAGGTCACCGGCCGCAGCAACTCGGCGCATGCAGCGGCCACTTGGCGCCCCGCTGCGGTGGATCCGGTGAACGACACCTTGTCGATGTCGGGATGGGAGACCAGATACGCCCCGGTGTCGCGGTCGCCCGGAACGATGTTGATCACGCCGTCGGGGATGCCCGCTTCCTCGACCGCCTCCGCGAGCAGCACCGAGTCGAGGACCGTCTCGGGAGCCGGCTTGAGGACGAGCGTGCAACCGGCCGCCAGAGCTGGGGCCACCTTGAAGAAGGCGATGGTCTGGGGGAAGTTCCAGGTCATGATGGCGGCTACGACGCCTACGGGTTCCCGGCGGACCAGGGTGGTGCCGCGGGGCAGTCCGGTGCGCAGTTCCTCGGCCGTCGTGCTGTCGGCCAGACCCGCGTAGTAGCGCAGCAGGGCGGACGGCACCACGCCTTCGAAGGACCGGGCGACGGTGATCGGCATGCCGTTCTGCGCGCTGACGGCGGCGGATGTCGCCTCGTTCCTGGCATCGAGCGCATCCGCGAGACGGATCATGGCGGCCGCGCGGCGTTCAGGGCCCCAGGAGGCCCATCCGGTCGGCGCGTCGAAGGCGGCACGAGCGGCTGCGGCCGCCCGGTCGATGTCGTCCCGGGAGCCGTCCGGGACGGCACCGAGATGATCGCCGGTACTCGCGGATACGACGTTGATGACCTGGCCGCCGGACGTGTCCACCCAGCGTCCGCCGATGAACAGATGGTGGGGATCCATGGTGAACTCTCCCCACGGCATGGCCCTGGGGCCACGAACTCCGTGGTGTTCGGTATGTGGATGACCAGCGGGCACGGGGGTGCTCAGCGCGGTACGCAGGCCGCTGCCGGTCATGGCTTTCCTGCGCGGTGGCCCGGCGCGTCGAACCCGCCGATGGGCCCCATCTGCGATGCCCCCTGAGCCTGGTACCGGCCCTGGGGAGCGTTTTCATGATTCACGACTGAATAAAATCGACATTACACCCATCTGGGGTAATCTGCCACCAGATGGGAAAAATACTGGTGCGCATTCCATGCCCGCCGTCGGAGAGGTGGCACCTCATGAGGACATATGGCGGAGCCACGGCGGAAGAGCGCGTTGCGCTGCGCCGTCGGCGTCTCATGGAGAGCGGCCTCGAACTCTTCGCCGGCCGGGGATACGCCCACACCTCCATCCGGGCGGTACTGCGTCACGCCGGGCTGAAGGACAGGTACTTCGCGGAGAGCTTCACGTCCCTCGACGACCTCATGGCAGCGCTCATGCGAGACATCTACGAGGAACAGGTCGCCCGCTGCGCCGACGCGATCGCCACGGACCAGCCGCTGCGCGTCCGGGCCCGGAACGTGATCGACGCCGTCGTCGGGCTCTCTCTGGAGGACCCGAGAAAAGGGCGCGTCAAACTCACGGAATCCCTGGGGGCCGGTCCTCTCACGGCACACGAACGGCGTCTGGGCCTGCGGCGCATGAGCGGTCTCGTGGAGTCCCTCCTGAGGGAAGGCCGTCATGATCCCCGGATCGACCCTGCCACGCTGTCCGTGGCCGTCGTGGGCGCGGTCAGCGAGATGCTGCTGAGCTGGTTCAACGGAGAGCTGGGCGTCTCACGGGAGGAACTGGTGGATCAGGGTCTCCTCCTGTTCGAGGCGATCACCGAGCACGCCTCGGCGACATCACGGGAATGACAGAGCGGCGCCACTGCCAGCAGTTCCCGGAACCGGCCGGAACCATGCCTGCACGAGCGGGGGACCTCGTCAGCGCAGCAGCGATCGAGGCCGTGCGGCCAGGATGGCCTCGGCCTCGTCGGCGATCGTCCGGACCACCTCTGCGGCGGGACGGACGGCATCGACGAAGACCGCCGACTGGCCATAGAGAATCGCGCTCGTGTCAGGGTCGGGCAGACCCTCGAACGGGCTGACGTCCTTCGGCGGCGCGAATTCCTCCTTGCGGTCCCGCAGTGTCGCCTCGCGCTCCGACCACTCGTCGGTGAACCGATTGCGGCGCACCCGTTCACCGATGTTCGCCGGCCACGGCAGCCCCGACACGATGTCGTAGGCCCGCGTCCATACGGTGTCGCCGCCGTCACTCTCGACGATCAGACGCTTGTGGACGTCGTGTACCTCGATCGCTTCGGGCGTGGCGAGAAACGCCGTGCCCAGCCAGGCGCCGTCCGCCCCGGCGGTGAGGGCGGCCGCGAGTGTCCGGCCGTCGCCGATGCCTCCTGCCGCCAGCACCGGGACATCGGGGTAACGCCTCACGATCCCGGCCAGGAACGGCAGCAGACCCATCGTCCCGGTATGGCCACCGGCCTCGGCGCCCTGTGCCACGAGGACGTCGGCACCCGCGGCGACGGCCGCCTGGGCGTCTTCGTAGTTCTGCACCTGGCACATCACCCGGGCTCCGGCGGCCCGGGCGCGGGCAAGCCACGGCTGTGGGTCGGCGAACGACAGCGCGACGACATCTGGTCGTTCTTCCAGAGCGGCCTCGAAATGCGGCTCGGTGAAGGGGAGGAGCGGCGTGATGAAGCCGACCCCGAACGGTCGGTCGGTCGTGGCGCGGACGGTCGCGATCTCCGCTCGGATCCAGTCAGGTCCTTTCCAGGGATGGGTACCCCCGAAGGAGCCGAGCCCGCCGGCCGCGGAGACCGCGGCGGCGAGTGTTCCGCCGCTGTGCAGGGCCATCGGCGCCGCCATCACCGGATAGGTGATACCGAACATTTCGGTAAATCTCGTATGCAACATGCCTAGACGTTAGCGAATGCGGCTGGGGCGCGTTTTGAAAGCCGACTCCGCCGCCGGCCGTTGCGGCACTGGATGTGCCCGGCCACCTGGTGGGGATCGAAGCCACCGCCGTCATCGGCTGAAGACGTCGAGAAGACCGCGGAACGAGTCAGATCCGCCGGTGACCGGCGTCGCCGGCTGCCGGGCCGCCCTCCAGCACCGGGCGCCGGCGCAGCCGTACGGCGTCGAGTATGTGCTCGCCCATGGGATCGGAGTCCAGGTGGGGGTGGGCGTCGATTCGCAGGCGGCGTCCGCCGAGGGAGATCACGTGGTAGGCGAGCACCTGGCCGCCGAAGAGCTTGGCTCCGTGGATCTGCCGTGAGAGCACGAGACGGTCGACGTCGTCCCAGGTCACGACGAGAGGGCGGCCGTAGGAGGTGTACACGAGACCGTTGGCGTACAGGTGCGTGCGGACGAACCCCTTGGGCATTCTCCACAGCATGACCGGAAGCGCGATGATCACCAGGAGAAGCGCCGCGAGCAGGTAGAGCACCAAGGTGGTCACCAGCTTCTCGAGGCCCGGGATGTCGGTCCCGGTCTGGCTCAGGACCCAGTTCACACCCCACAGCGCTCCTACGATCAAAGCGCCGATGGCCGCCATGGCGACCACGATCTCCAGCGGGCTGGTGTTCTTGCGGGTGAAGACGTGATCGCCCAGGGAGCGCTCGGCCGCAAGGCGGGTGACGCGGGCGGACGGGGCATACCCCTTCATCTGTGCGGCATCGGGGAACCGCTTGATGACGGCAACACCCAAGGCCGTGACGGCCAGACCCGCGAGGATGACGGTGGCGGCGGTCAAGGCCGAGGTGTCGCCGAAGATCAGCACTCCCAGGCCGTACAGCATCGTCCCCAGCCCGCCGAACACCAGCAGCAGCATCAGGCAGCCCAGGTTCAACAGAGGCCCCTCGGAGTGCTGTCGAGCGTCGTCCGTCATGGCGTCCCCCCAGGGAAATCGTGGATGTGGATGCCGAATGTAGCCGTTCTCCGGAGTCCGGCCGGGCCTCCGGTGGCGGATGGTGCCAGAAAAACGTTTCTCTCAGACTTGCGGTAATAATTCGATGCCCTATTTCGATGCATTATCGAATTACTGCCGAAATGGGCTCGATGAGTGTCTTTTCTGAGTGTGTCCGGCGTGCTGCGGCAGCGCTCCGAACCGGCCCTGTATCCCTTGAGCGCCACGCCAGGAGACGAAAGGCCGGAGACGATGGTCGAGCGAAGGAAATTCCTCAAGGCCGGTGCCCTGGGAGGCGCGGCCCTGCTTCCCCAGGGCGGCGGTCCGGGAGCGCAGGCATACGCGGCACCGGCCGACCGGGCGGCGTGCCCGAGCGGCCCGGTCCCGCACACCCCTCACCTGGAACGGTATGTCGATCCGCTGCCCATGCCGCCGACGGCGGTCCCGGATCCGTCCGCCTATCCGGGCGCCGACTACTACGAGATCACGATGCGGCAGGGCTCGTGGCAATTCCACCGCGATCTCGCACCGGCCACGGTGTGGGGTTACTGGGCCCACAACCCGCACACCCCCCACAAGCCGACCGGCATGGGCTACCTCGGACCCACCGTCGCCGTCACCACGGACCGCCCGACGGTCGTCAAGTACCGCAACGAACTGCCGACCACCCACCTGTTCCAGACGGTGATCGACGCCATTCGCGGCGGGTGCGACGAACTCACCCCCACCCCGCCACCCCCCTACAAAGCGACCCTGCCCTTCCCCTCGAACGTCAACGTGTGGAACACCGTCCACCAGCACGGCGGCTTCACGGCGCCGCAGTCCGACGGCATGCCCATGCAGTCGTTCAGTTCCGACGGTATCCACGCCGCGGCCTACAGCACCCTGGAACCGGGCCGGGTCAAGCGCAACGAGGCCATCTACGCCTACACCAACCACGACCGTTCGTGCATGCTCTGGTATCACGACCACGGCATGGGGATGACCAGCCTCAACGTCTACGCGGGGCTGGCCGGTCTCTGGCTCGTCCGCGAGCCGGCCGACGACTGGCTCGGGCTGCCGCGGGGCGAGTTCGAGGTCCCGCTCATCCTGCAGGACCGGACCTTCGGCCCGGACGGCTCCCTCAAGTACTCCATGGCCCTGAGGGAGGGCGAGGACACCCCGGTCGTCAACGGGAAGGCATTCCCCTATCTGGACGTCGAACGGCGACGCTACCGGCTGCGCCTTCTCAACGCCTCGAACGAGCGGTTCTGGCGGCTGCGGTTCGAGGCCTGGCCCAGGACCGCGCTGCCGCAGGTCAACCTGCCGTTCTGGCTGATCGGCACCGACAGCGGCTTCCGTGAGCCGCTGCAGATGCTGAACTTCCTGATCTCGCCGGCCGAGCGGTACGACCTAGTCATCGACTTCAGTCAGGTGCCCGTGGGCACGAAGGTCAGGCTGACGAACTATCATGCGCCGGTCCACTACCCCGGCATGCCGGGCGAGGGGCCGGAGATCCGGGAGATCATGGAGTTCCGGGTCACCGGGCAAGCGTCCGGAGGCGGGGACAGGAGCCGGCCGCCCAAGGAACTCAGGCTGCCGAGGGTCGTGCCTGTCAAGCCGAAGCCGCACACCCGTCGCCGGCAATGGGTCGTGTACCAGCACAAGCTCTTCAGGACCATGACGTTCAACGCGGTGCCGTTCGAGGCACCGTCCCAGGACTTCATCAAGGTCGGCGCGAGTGAGATCTGGGAGTACATCAATCCCAACCACGACGCCCACCCGATGCATGTCCACCTCATCAACTTCCAGGTGCTGAACAGGCAGCCGATCGACGCCGCGAGCTACAACGCGGATTATGAGAAATGGATTTCACGGGGCCGTAGACCGAAGGATCTGCCGAAGGTGGAGAACTATTTCACCGGTCCACCGGTTCCGCCCGATCCGGACGAAGCACTGTCCAACAAGGACACGTTCAAATCATATCCGGAGACGGTGACCAGAATCATCATCCCGGAATTCACCCCGCCGAAGGCCACGATCGCGTCGATCCCAGGCAGCGGCACCGAGCTTCCGGCGACGTACATTCACCACTGCCATCTTCTCGAACACGAAGACGACGATCTGATGCGCCCGTGGACGATCGTCGGCCATGGCGACCAGAACGCCGAGCACGGCCAGGGCGACGCTCATGGCCACGGCGGCTCTCACGGCCACTGACGGGACCGCACGAGCCGGAGCCGCCGGGCCGCGCCGCCTGGCGCGGACCGGCCCGGCGTCTCCGGCAGGATCATGGACTCCCGTTCATGGGGCGGCGTGGAATGTCGTGCGTATGTTGCGGCGGAGGGACTCGGCGACCTCCCGGTCGAAGGGCTCGGTGCCCGGGGTGAGCACCGATGCGGCCGCCACGGCCACCCCCAGCGTGCAGGCGGTGACCGGATCGTCCTCGGCACTCAGTCGTGTGGTGAGCGCGGCCACCATGCTGTCTCCGGCTCCGGCGTCGCTGACCAGCTGCCCGGGCGGCGGTGGTGCGCGCAGCTCGGTGTGGCCGTGACGGGTCGAGCACAGCGCACCGAGGTCGTCGATCGTCGTGACGGCGACCTCGACGGCACCCGTGGTGAGCAGGTGCTCGTTGACGGCTCGGGCGTCGTCGAAGCCGGTGACGTCGCGGCCGATGAGGTCGGCGGCCTCGGTCCGGTTGCACCTGAGCAGGTAGACGCCCTCTGCGAGCCCGTGCCGCAGCGCCGGGCCTGATGTGTCCAGCACCAGCCGGGCTCCGGCCGCCCTGACCTGGCGGGCGACGGCTGCGTAGAAGTCGTCCGGCAGGCCGCTGGGCAGGCTGCCGCTGGCCACGACATAGCGGCAGGCGCCGATGGCCTTCCCCAGCACGTCGAGGCAGCGCCGTCCCTCCTGGTCGTCGAGGTGTGGACCGGGCGGGACGATGTGATGGCTGCGGCCCGACTCGGTCTCCAGCAGTACGAGTGCTTCGCGGGTCTCGCCGGCGATCTCGACGGCGATGTGATCGAGACCCTCCTCGTCCAGCAGTCTGCTCAGGCGTCGGCCGACCTCGCGGCCGGCGGTGTGGACGGCGACGGCCCGCCCTCCGAGACGTGTCACGCCACGGGCGACGTTGATGCCTCCGCCTCCGCCGGTCACCGACCTGACCCGAGCGCGGTTCTTGCCGATGTCGGCGAGGTGGCCGACGTCCCAGCACATGTCGACGGCAGGGTTCAACGTCAGAGTGAGCACCGTCCCGGCCGCGGTGGGAGCTGTCCCGGCCGCGGGGGAATCCGGCGCTGGTGCCGTGTTCATCGCGAAGGCGCGGCATCGAAGGCGTCGTCGGTGCCCGTCCACCGGCCGAGCCAGTAGTGGGCAGGCAGGGAGGCCATGGTCTGCTCCCCACGTTCCTGGCCGAGCTGCCGACGAAGCGGGTACCCGGCACCCGAGGATCCTGCGCACGGCCCGTCGAGGTCGGCTCCCGCTCCGCCTGCCACCGGACTGGCGGTGGGGTCTCTCATCGCCGACCCGTACCCAGCCTCGACGCTAACCCGTCCGGCGGCCCGGCGCACCTCCTCGCGTCACCGGAACGGCCCGGACGGCGTCGGCCGGTCCCGGCCGGGCGGGGGCATCGGCAGCCCGTACCGACGATGAGGGCGCAGTCGTACTCGCTGCCGGATGCGGGACGTCGGCGGTCTACGGGCCGAGGTAGACGGTTGACGGGAGCCAGGTCGGGCGGGGCAGGCCGAAGTGTTCCTCCAGCATCAGCTCCGCCTGGGTGAGCGCGCCGTAGACCCAGCCCTGTCCGGTCGACCATGCCGATCCGCACACGTACAGGTTGGCGTCGGGGCGCGGGCGGCGCATGCGCGGCATGATCTCCCAGCTCTTGGCCCCCACCTGCCAGAAGTGATAGGCGGCTCCGTACGGGTCCTGCACCCAGTCCTGGAAGTAGGCAGACGTCGGCTCGGGAATGCGGGCGCGGGGACCGTGCAGCTCGCGCAGTTGGCGCTGTGCCTCCTCGACCAGCGTTCCCGGTGCTGCCGCGTCCATCGGACGTGGTGGCCGGGTCACCGCCACCGGGGCGAGCCGGTTCGGCCGTGGCAGCAGCTCGTTCCAGAACTCCACGTCGCTGAGATCGTTGTACGAGGCCAGCAGCAGGGCGTTGTGGTTGGCCGGGTCGGCGCCGGGCTGTTTCCCCTCGACACCCCAGTAGTAGGTCTGACGCAGCGGCAGGTCCGTCACCGAGCGGCCGGACTTCAGGCCGAGGCTCTCCCACCACGGCCGGTCGTAACCGAGGAAGAGCTTGGAGGCCGGTCTCGGGAGGATGGAGCCCAGGTCGGACAGGAACTGGTCGCCGGCGAAGAGGAAGGTGTCCGGGTCCAGCAGTTCGATCGAGCGCTGGGGCATGGCCAGCACGACGTGGCGTGCCCGGACTTTGAGCGGTCGGCCCCCGGGCCAGACGGCGAGGGTGAGAGCGAGCAGGTCCTCGCCGTGGAGGGAGTCGCGGTCGATCCGTCGTACTTGGTGATGGAGGTGGATTGTCCCGCCCTCCGCCTTGAAGCGCCGGGCCAGTTCCTGGGGCAGGGTCTGGTAGCCGTCGGTCAGGTACCGGTACTGCGGTGGGGGTGAGCCGATGAAGTCCGCGACCGATGCCTCCATGGCCTCGATGCTGTTGACGTTGTCGACGACCGAGCCGTATCCGAAGCCGTCGTGGAGGAACGACCAGCCCTCCTGTCCGACCGCGTCGAGCAGCAGGTTCCAGAATCCGATGTCGTAGAGGTGGCGTCCGTCGGCCTTGGCGGTCGGCTTGATCCTGTCCCACGCCTTGTGGTCCATGGAAGCGGCGCCGGGGACGTAGCGCTTGATGACGGACAGCAGCGCGTCGTCCGGTGTCATGCCCCGGATCGAGGACGGCAGGTCGTAGGGCACGGTCTTCGGGTCGCCCCACTGGGACTGGGTGAAGCGGCGCCGGCGCAGGTAGACGAGGTTCTGCGGTTCGTCGACCGGGAAGGGGGCGGTCGGCAGTTCGAGGTGGTCCACGAGTTGGGCGACGACGGGCTGGTTGCTCAGGTAGCGCATCCCGCCGAGTTCGGCGTGCAGGTGTGGCATGCCGGGTGGAGTCACGGAGAAGAGGCGGCCGCCGATCCGCTCGCTGCCCTCGAAGAGGCGTACCTTGAGGGGCCCGCGGCGGCGCCGACGCAGCTTGTCGAGTACGCGGCTGCCCTTGGCCTCCGGGCCGAGCAGCCGCCAGGCGGCGTACGCCCCGGACACCCCGGCGCCGATCACCGCCACGTCGACGATGTCGCCCTCGCCGCTTCCGGGACTCGCCCATGCCGGCGCTCCCAGTGCTCCGTGGAAGGCGGCGGCGGCGCCGAGCGCGCCGGTCCCTCTGAGCACGTCGCGGCGCGTGGGTCGGCCCATGTCCTGAGGTCTCCTTCGACCTTGTCGCCGAGGGCCGCCTGCTGCGTCCCCGAGCTGCCATAACGTAGCAACAAGGTCATTTGGTGCGCCGTGACGGACAGTGCCGGGCGCGTCGCGGCAGCGTTACCCCGAGCGGGCGGGGCCGGGCTCATTCACTGTCGGGCGGCGGGACGTGGCCGGGGGCGCCTGCCTGCAACCCGGCCATGACGAGGTCGAGAAGCCGGGCGGCGCGCGGGCGCCAATCCTCGGCCGGGGTCAGCTGCCACAGGCCGGCGATGGCGAGGATGAAGTCGTCGGGGGTGACCCCGGGGCGTGTGGTGCCCGCTTCCTCGTTGGCGTGCAGCAGGAGCCCGGCCGCCGTGGCGAGGGGGGTGGGGGAGGGCTTCGCGGGGCCTCCCGGCGCACTGGTGGCCAGGCGCATCGCCTCGGCCAGCCCCGCTTTGGCCATGGCGAACTCGGCCAGTCGGTCCATCCAGGTACGCAGGGCTTGCGGCGGCGGCAGTTCCTGGAGCAGATCGCTCGCGCTGTCGGCGACCTGCCGCATCTCGTGGCGGTAGATCTCCAGAACGAGGGTCTCGCGGTTGGGGAAGTTGCGGTAGAACGTGCCCTGCCCGACTCCCGCCTTCTTGGCGATGGTGCTGAGCGGTGCGGCCGGACACCGCGTCAGCTCGCTCAGGGCGGTGCGCAGAATGCGTTCACGGTTGTGCTGTGCGTCCGCGCGGAGAGTGGCCTTCCCTTTTTCCTGCAACGGTCACTCCCTCGAGGCACGTGGCTGGAGCGCGCCCTTGCTAAGCGGACAACTGTCCGTTACGTTTCCAGGTAGCGGACAGCTGTCCGGTTGAGGTCCAGTCTAGCGAGGGACGGGGCCCGCACGGCAGTCCGCCGCTGACATCAGCGCTCCATTCACAGCCGTGCCGCCCATACCTGCCGATCCGAGCGCCCTCACCGACATCCCCGCGCGGGCCGGATCACCTGCGATGCCGTCCACGCCATCACCACGGCGACGCGCACCGCACGTGGCCGTCCCGCGCCGCGCCGAGGTCGGCGTACGTCAAGCAGCTTGTGTGAGAAGGAAGTTGTTCATGGACTTAACGACGTCCAGTGTCATCACCCCGCACATCAACGGCGAGCAGCACACGCTGCCCGTCGATCACCGCACCACCCTGCTCGACGCCCTGCGCGAGCGGCTCGACCTGACCGGCACCAAGAAGGGCTGCGATCAAGGCCAGTGCGGTGCCTGCACCGTTCTGGTCGACGGCCGCAGGACGGTGGCCTGTCTGCAACTCGCGGTCGCGGCCGAAGGGCGTGAGATCACCACGATCGAAGGTGTCGCGGAGGGCGACCGGCTGCATCCCGTCCAGCAGGCGTTCCTCGAACTGGACGGCTACCAGTGCGGCTACTGCACACCCGGACAGATATGTTCGGCGATCGGCATGCTCGCGGAGCACTCCGCCGGATGGCCGAGTGCCGTTTCGGGCGATGTACGTCCGGCAGCCGGGCCGGCACCCCTGACTCCCGCGGAGATCCGCGAGCGGATGAGCGGCAACCTGTGCCGGTGCAGCGCCTATACGTCGATCGTCCAGGCAGTCGCACGAGCCGCCGAGGCAGACGCCGCACCGGATGCGGATGTCCGGACACAGGCCGCGGAGGCTGCCGCATGAAGGAGTTCGACTACCGCAGGGCCTCCGACGTGCCGGGTGCCGTCGCCCTCCTCGACGCCGATCCGCACGCGCGCTACCTCGCCGGCGGCACCAACCTGGTCGACCTGATGAAGTGCGGCGTGGAACGGCCCGATCGCCTCGTCGACGTACGGCAGCTGCCGCTGGACCGGATCGAGCCGGCCCCGGACGGCGGACTGCGCGTCGGCGCCACGGTCACCAACAGCGACCTCGCCGCCCACCCCGACGTCCGCAGCCACTATCCGATGCTGGCCCAGGCAGTACTCGCCGGTGCCTCCGGCCAGCTGCGCAACATGGCCACGGTCGGCGGCAACCTCCTCCAGCGCACCCGCTGCGCCTACTTCACCGACACGACCAAGCCGTGCAACAAGCGCACCCCCGGCAGCGGCTGTCCGGCCCTCAGCGGCGAGCACCACAACCATGCGATCCTCGGCGCATCCGAGGCCTGTGTGGCCGTACACCCCTCGGACATGGCCGTCGCCCTGACCGCCCTCGACGCCGTCGTGCATTACGAAACCGCGCACGGATCCGGCGAGTTGCCGCTGGAGCGGATGTATCTGCCGGTCGCCGGCACGCCGCACCGCGAGACGGCCCTGCCGGCGGGTGCGCTGATCACCGGTGTCTCCCTGCCGCCGGTGCCGGTCGCGGCCCGCTCCCGGTACCGCAAGGTACGCGAGCGCGCCTCCTACGCCTTCGCGCTCGCATCCGTTGCCGCCGCGATCGACATTCGCGACGGCATCGTGCGCGACGCGCGCCTCGCGTTCGGCGCGGTCGCCTCCAGGCCCTGGCGCGCCCGTGCCGCCGAGCGGGCCCTGATCGGGGCGCCCGCCACCGCCGAGACGTACGCGGCCGCCGCCGAAGCCGAACTGCGGGCGGCCCGGCCGCTGCCGCACAACGGATACAAGGTGACCCTGATGCGCAACCTGACCGTGGCCGTGCTGAGCGAGCTCCACGAGGAGGCCACGCGATGACGACCACGGCACAGAAGACCGCCGTACGCGCGGTCGGTACGGCTCGTACGAGGGTGGAGGGCCGGGACAAGGTGACCGGCGCGGCACGCTACGCCGGCGACATCCCCTTCACCGGACTCTGCTACGGCTGGCTGGCGCTGTCCACCGTGGCACGGGGGCGCGTTCGTGACATCGCGAGCGCTCCCGTCCTCGACATGCCCGGCGTCCTCGCCGTCCTGGACCACCGCAGCGCCCCACGCCTGAACACCGACTACGTCGGACTGATGGGCATCAAGCCCGATCCCACCTACGCCGTCTTCCAGAACGACACCGTGCCCCACCTGGGCTGGCCGGTGGCCCTCGTCGTCGCGGAGACGCCCGAGCAGGCGCGCGAGGCGGCCGAGTCCCTGGTCGTCGAGTACGAACTGCTGCCGCACGAAACCGAGTTCGACGGAGACCATCCCGGTTCCTACCCCGTGGACGGGCACATGCCCGGGGTGACGGACAAGGGCGACCTGCAAGCCGCACTGGCCGCGTCGGCCGCCGTCGTGGACGAGGAGTACACCACCCCGGAGGAACACCACCACCCCATGGAGCCGCATACGGCGACCGCCCGCTGGGAGGACGGCCGTCTGGAGGTCGTCGACTCCAACCAGGGCGCCACCTGGGTGCTGGGCGAGCTGGCGAACCTGTTCTCGCTCGATCCCGCATCGGTACGGGTGCGTTCGGAGCACGTGGGCGGCGGCTTCGGCAGCAAGGGCGTTCGCGCTCACCAAGTGGCGGCCGCGATGGCCGCGATGATTCTCCGGCGGCCGGTGCGCGTGGCGCTGACCCGGCCCCAGATGTTCACGCTGGCCGGGCATCGCAGCCCGACGGTGCAGCGGGTCAGGCTCGGGGCCGACGCCGACGGGCGGCTGCGCGCCCTGGACCACCGCTCGGTGAGCCGCACGGCCACGGTGTACGAGTTCGTCGAGCCGAGCGCCGGCGTGGCGCGGGTGATGTACGACGCCGACGCCCACCACACGGAGAACCGCGTCGTCCGGCTCGACGTACCCAGCCCCACCTTCATGCGCGCACCCGGTGAGGCGCCAGGATCCTTCGCCCTCGAAGCCGCACTCGACGAACTCGCCGAGAAATGCGGCATCGACCCGATCGCACTCCGGCTGCGCAACGAACCCGAAAGAGGCCCGGTCTCCGGCCTGCCCTTCGCCCGCCGCAACCTGCGCGCCTGCTTCGAAGAAGGAGCGCGCCGCTTCGGCTGGGCCGAGCGTGATCCCCGCCCGGGCGTGCGGCGTGACGGCCGCTGGCTGCTGGGCACCGGGACCGCCGCCGCGTCCTTCCCCGCGGGGGCCGCCCCCTCCACCGCCACCGTCACCGCCGAAACCGACGGCCGCTTCACCGTACGGATATCGGCCGCCGACATCGGCACCGGCGCACGGACCGCGCTCACCCTCGTCGCGGCGGACGCCCTGGACGTCCCCCCGGAGCGGGTGACCGTGCTGATCGGGGACAGCGAGTTCGGCTTCGCGATGATCGCGGGCGGCTCGATGGGCACGCGCTCCTGGTCCATGGCCGTCATCGCGGCCGCCCGCGACCTGCGAGAGCGCCTCGTCCCCGGCATGGCGATGCCCGCGGAGGGAATCACCGTGCGATCGGACACCACCGCACAGATCGCCGCGCTGGCGAACCTGGAACGCCACTCCTACGGCGCCCAGTTCGCCGAGGTCGCCGTGGACCCGGCCACGGGCGAGGTCCGAGTACGGCGCATGCTCGGCATCTTCGCCGCCGGGCGCATCGTCAACCCGCTGACCGCGCGCGGCCAGTTCACCGGCGGCATGATCTGGGGCATCTCCATGGCCCTGCACGAGGAAGCCGTGCGCGATCCGGCGTTCGGCGGCACTGTCGGCGCCGACCTGGCCGGCTATCACGTGGCCACGCACGCCGACGTCCCGCACATCGAGGCGGACTGGGTGGACGACGCCGACCCCGACGACCCGTCCGGCATCAAGGGCATCGGCGAGGTGGGCATCGTCGGTGCCGCGGCCGCCATCGCCAACGCCGTCTGGCATGCCACAGGCGTACGGCATCGCAGCCTGCCGATCCGCCCGGACCGCGTTCTTCCGACGGCGGGCACCGATGCTTGACCTGCTCCCGGAACTGCGGGCCTGGCTGGACGACGGCCGTGACATCGCCGTGGCCACGGTGGTGTCCGTCAGCGGCAGCGCACCGCGCGGTCCCGGTGCCGCCCTGGCCGTCGACCGGGCCGGCACTGTCATCGGCTCGGTGTCGGGGGGCTGCGTCGAGGGCGCGGTCCACGACCTGTGCGCCCAGGCGCTGGAGACCGGGCGCGGCAGCGTGGAACGCTTCGGCTACAGCGACGAGGACGCCTTCGCCGTGGGCCTGACCTGCGGCGGCGTCCTCGACGTGATCGTCACGCCCGTGCTCGCTGACACACCGGTCAGGACACTGTTGAAATCCGCCCTGCACGCCCTGGACAAGCGCGAGCCGGTGGCCCTGGCCCGAGTCGTCGAGGGCTCGCCCGAGCACCTCGGTACTGCCCTCCTCGTACATGGCGACGGCTCCACGGAAGGCGGTCTCGGGATTCACGACGACCTCGACCGCACAGCCGCGGCACAGGCCCGGGCCGCGCTCGACGCGGGCCGCACCGGCACCGTCGAGCTGTCGCCGGACGGCTCGCACTGCCCGGACGGGCTCGTCCTGCTCGTGGAGGCCGGCACAGCGCCGCCGCGGATGATCGTGTTCGGCGCGGTCGACTTCGCCGCGGCACTGGTACGGGCCGGTAAGTTCCTGGGCTTTCACGTCACCGTGTGCGATGCCAGGCCGGTGTTCGCCACACCGGCCCGTTTCCCCGGAGCGGATGAGGTCGTCGTGGACTGGCCGCACCGCTATCTGCGGGGCACCAGGACCGACGAACGGACCGTGTTGTGCGTCCTGACGCACGACGCCAAGTTCGACATCCCCCTGCTGGAGGTCGCACTACGGCTGCCGGTCGCCTTCGTGGGCGCGATGGGTTCACGCCGTACCCATGCCGACCGGGACCGCCGACTGCGTGAAGCAGGCCTGAGCGAGGAGGAGTTGGCGCGGCTCAAGTCGCCCATCGGGCTCGACCTGAAAGGCCGTACACCCGAGGAGACCGCCCTGTCCATCGCGGCGGAGATCGTCGCCGCCCACCGAGGCGGAACGGGTCGTCCCCTGAGCGGCACGAGAACACCGATCCACTGACTCCTCCCGTGTCGACCACGCCTGAAGCAAGGTGAGCGGGACCCGCGCGGCCGGGCCGCCCGGGTCCTGCCCCCGCAGCCGGGGCCGGGCCCGACTTCAATGTGCTCGCTCGACCGCCTTCGCCGTACGCCCTGTTGTCGGGCGTGCTGCAACGGTCGTGCACCGTCCTTCCAGGGCCTCGGCGAGCTGTGCGAGCAGGTGCTGCAGTTCCCCGCTCGCCAGCAGATGGTCCAAGTCCAGCCAGTCAGAACGCACCTCACGCGCCATCGACTGCCAGCGCTGCATGCCCCGTGGGGTGAGACGGGCCAGGACGCGGCGCCGGTCGGCCGGGTCGGTACGACGGTAGACCAGGTTCTGGTCGACGAGTTGGTCCATCAGCTTGGTGAGGCTGGGAGCCGGCAGGAAGGCGTGGTCGGCGAGGGCGGTCATGTTGTGGCCCTGGCCGTCGGAGAGCAGGTCGAGCACTCGCCATGCCTCCACGGAGCACTCGAACTCGTCCAGGACGCACTGCACTCGCCGCTCGGCGAGACGTTCGGCCCGCGTGAGCAGGTAGAGCAGTTCCTGCGGCCGTCTCGCCATGCGTGCTCCTCCACTCGCGCTCGCCGGCCGGTGCGCCTGAGGCTACCGTCGATCACCGGGCTCTTGAAATGAGGGAATCAGAATAACTGTTCCTTTCTGTGGGAAGCATTGATCGCCGTTGTTGTGATGCCCTCGGCAGATGTATTCGGCAGCGGCTTCTTCGATTTCGGACGCCCGCGTTACTTTCACTGGAAACTGTTCTTCAATTGCTCCGAAACGCGGTCGAAACAGTTTCCCCGCAGGCTGTGTCGCACTTCAGCGACCAGCCCGGACACCACCCCGGAACGGCTGGGGAACCCGTGCGCCGACACCGCCACTTCTGAAGCGCCTACCCCTTCATTCCCTCCCCAGAGTCTTTCCGCTCTCTTCACATCGCCCTTCGGGGCAAGGAGGTTGTGCATGTCCGGGTTCAGCATCAGCCGACGCGGTCTCCTCGCCGGTATCTCGGCCGCAGGCGTATCCGCCGCCCTGAGTGCGTGCGGCGCCAAGACGGGTGACACCGCGTCCACCGGCTCCGGCGCCAAGGCCGACACGTCCGGCGACACAGTCAAGGTCGGCCTGCTGAACTCGCTCTCGGGCACCATGGCGATCAGTGAAGTCACCGTCCACAACGCGCTGTTGCTCGCGGTGAAGGAGATCAACGCCGCCGGTGGCGTGCTGGGCAAGAAGCTCGAGGCCGTCAGCCAGGACGGCGCCTCCGACTGGCCCACCTTCGCCGAGAAGGCAGAGGCCCTCATCAAGGACGACAAGGTCGTGGCCACCTTCGGCTGCTGGACCTCGGCCAGCCGAAAGGCCGTCAAGCCGGTTTTCGAACGGTACAAGTCGCTGCTGTTCTACCCCGTGCAGTACGAAGGCCTGGAGCAGTCGCCGTACATCTTCTACATCGGCGCCACCACGAACCAGCAGATCGTGCCCGCGCTGGACTACCTCAAGAAGCAGGGCCTGACCAAGCTCTACCTGGTCGGCAGCGACTACGTCTTCCCGCGTACCGCCAACAAAATCATCAAGGCGTACGCGAAGGCCAACGGCATGGAGGTCGTCGGCGAGGACTATGCCCCCCTCGGTTCCACGGAGTTCGGAACCATCGTCAACAAGGTCAAGGGCGCCGGTGCGGACGCCGTGTTCAACACCCTCAACGGTGACTCCAACGTGGCCTTCTTCAAGGAGTACAAGTCCGCGGGCCTGACCGCGAAGAGCCTGCCGGTGCTCTCGGTCTCCATCGCCGAGGAGGAGGTCAAGAGCATCGGCACCCAGTACCTGGACGGCCAGCTCACAGCCTGGAACTACTACGAGACCACGCCGGGCGCGGCCAACACGAAGTTCGTGGCCGCGTACCAGGCGGCGTACGGCAAGGACAAGCCGACCTCCGACCCGATGGAGGCCGCGTACATCTCCGTCCACCTGTGGAAGGCGATGGTCGAGAAGGCCGGGTCCTTCGACGTGGCGAAGGTGAGGGCCGCCTCCGACGGCATCGAACTCGAAGCCCCCGAGGGCAAGGTGACCGTGGACGGCGCCACCCAGCATGTCCACAAGACCGCCCGGATCGGCAAGGTCGGCTCCGACGGCCTGATCAGCGAGGTGTGGAACTCCGGCAAGCCGGTCAAGCCGGACCCGTACCTCAAGGGTTACTCCTGGGCCTCCGGACTCTCCTGAGCCACGCCCCGCCCGGCATCGGGCCCGGCCCTCCGCAGAGGTCCGGGCCCACGGCACACGCGTACACCCTTTGCCCCCGACCCGGAGCCGACCCCATGACGGTCATCCTCAACCAGTCCCTCACCGGCATCAGCATCGGTGCCGTCCTGCTGCTCATCGCCCTCGGCCTGACCCTGACCTTCGGCCAGATGGGTGTGATCAACATGGCGCACGGCGAGTTCATCATGGCCGGCGCCTACACCACGTACGTGCTGCAGAAGTCCATCACCAGCGCGGGCGTCTCGCTGCTCGTCGCTCTGCCGATCGCCTTCCTGGCCGCCGGAGCCCTGGGCGCCCTGCTGGAGTGGCTGCTCATCCGCCGCCTCTACACACGCCCGCTGGACACGCTGCTGGTGACCTGGGGCGTCTCGCTGATGCTCCAGCAGCTCGCCCGCGACATCTTCGGCGCCCCCAATGTACAGACCGCCGCGCCCGACATCCTCACCGGCAACATCGCGCTGGGCGGCGGCATCACCTTCGCCAACAACCGCCTGTTCATCCTGGGCCTGGCCCTGCTGAGCGTCCTCGCCCTCACGCTCATCCTGAAACTCACGCCACTGGGCCGCCGTATCCGGGCCGTCGTCCAGAACCGCGACCTGGCCGAGGTCTCCGGAATCGCCACCGGCCACGTCGACCGCATCACCTTCTTCATCGGCTCGGGCCTCGCGGGCGTGGCCGGCGTCGCCCTCACCCTGGTCGGCCCGATCGGCCCGACGATGGGAACCAACTACATCGTCGACGCCTTCCTGGTCGTCGTCGTGGGTGGCATCGGACAGCTCAAGGGCAGTGTCATCACCGCCTTCGCCCTGGGCATCCTGCAATCGGTCCTCGAATACTCGACGACGGTCAGCGTCGCCAAGGTCATCGTGCTCGTCGCGATCGTCGCCTTCCTGCAGTGGCGACCCCAGGGCCTGTACACACTGCGCACCCGGAGCCTGGCATGACGACGACCACTCCCACGTCCGCCGTGGCGGCGCCGTCGCCCACGTCCCCGCTTCAGCGGTTCCGCGTCCCTGCCGGGTTCGTTCTCGGCGCCGTTCTCCTCCTCGGCGTCGCACCCGTCGTCCTCTCCGACTTCCGCCTCAACCTCCTCGCCAAGTACCTGTGTTACGCGATGGTCGCGGTCGGCGTCAGCCTCGCCTGGGGCCGTGGCGGGCTGATGGTGCTCGGCCAGGGCGTCTTCTTCGGCCTCGGCGGCTACGCCATGGCCATGCACCTCAAGCTCACCGACGCGGCCGCCACCGGCGAGACCCTGCCCGACTTCATGCAGCTGTACGGCACCGGCGACACCCTGCCCTGGTGGTGGAAGCCGTTCGCCGATCCGGGCTTCGCGCTCGCCATGACGGTGCTGCTGCCGATGGCGGTCGCCGCGCTGCTCGGCTTCTTCGTCTTCCGCCGCCGGGTGAAGGGCGCCTACTTCGCGATCCTCAGCCAGGCGCTGGCCGCCGCCCTGTCCATCTGGCTGATCGGCCAGCAGGCCACTACCGGCGGCACCAACGGCCTCACCGACATCCAGGGCTTCTTCGGCTACTCCCTCGACGACCCCGTCAACCAGCGGATGGTGTACTTCGTCATCGCCGCCGTCCTGCTGCTCCTGATGATCGGCGCCCGCCAGTTGTTCGTCAGCCGGTTCGGTGAACTCCTCGTCGCCGCACGGGACTCCGAGGAGCGGGTGCGCTTCCTCGGCTACAACCCGGCCAACGTCAAGCTCGTCGCGTACGTCCTCGCGGCCGGCATGGCGGGCCTGGCCGGCGCCCTTTTCGTCCCGGCCGTCGGGATCATCTCCCCGGCGCTGATCGGGATCGTGCCCTCCATCGGCTTCGTCATCGGCGCGGCGGTCGGCGGCCGGGCCTCGCTGGTCGGCGCGGTGCTCGGCGCGATCGCGGTGGCCTGGGCGCAGAGCACGCTGTCCGACGCCTTCCCCGCCGCGTGGACGTATCTCCAGGGCCTGCTGTTCGTGGTCGCGGTCTGCTTCCTGCCCGGCGGTCTGGCCTCCCTGGGCGTCGTCCTGCGCCGACGCCGTACCGCCACCGGTACCGCTACTCGTACGACGGGAGAGACGGCATGAGCGGCGAGGGACTGACCGTCCGCGACCTGAGGGTGATCTTCGACGGCTTCACGGCCGTCGACGGCGTCGACCTCGACATCCACCCCGGAGACCTGCGCTTCCTCATCGGCCCCAACGGCGCCGGCAAGACCACCCTCGTCGACGCCGTCACCGGCCTGGTGAGGGCCACCGGCTCGGTGCGTTTCGGCGACCAGGACCTGCTGGGCAGGCCGGTCCACAAGATCGCCCGCCTGGGGATCGGACGTACGTTCCAGACGGCCACGGTCTTCGAGGAGCTGACCGTCCTGCAGAACCTCGATATCGCGGCGGGCGCCGGGCGGGGCCCGTGGACGATGCTCCGGCGCCGAACAGGCATCCCCGAGCCGGTGGCGAGGGCGCTGGAGACCACCGGGCTGACCCACCTGCGCGACCGCCCCGCCGGCGTCCTCGCCCACGGGCAGAAGCAGTGGCTGGAGATCGGCATGCTGCTCGTCCAGGACGTGCGGCTGCTGCTGCTCGACGAACCGGTCGCCGGCATGAGCCACGACGAGCGCGAGGCGACCGGCGCGCTGCTCCAGCGGATCAGCACGGACCGCACGGTCGTCGTCATCGAGCACGACATGGACTTCATGCGCTCCTTCGCCCGCAGCGTCAGCGTCCTGCACGCCGGCAAGGTCCTCAGCGAGGGCACCGTCGCCGAGGTCCAGGCCGACGCCGACGTCCAGGAGGTCTACCTCGGCCGGACCACGGAACCCGAGCCCGCTCCCGCCACAGCCGTGGCCGTCGCCGAGGAGGCGTGAGTCAGATGCTGGAGATCAGCTCCGTCCAGGCCGGCTACGACCGCACCACGGTCCTGCACGGCGTCACGGTCACCGTCCCGAAGGACGGAGTCGCCACCGTCCTGGGCCACAACGGCGCCGGCAAGAGCACGCTGCTGCGCGCCGCCATGGGCCTCATCAAGCCCAGGAGCGGCACCGTCCGGCTCGACGGCGAGGACATCACCCACCTCGCCCCGCACCAGCGGGTCGCCCGCAAGATGGCGTACGTCCCCCAGGGCCAGCAGTGCTTCCCCCACCTCACCACCGCCGAGAACCTCCGACTCGTGGCCGACGGCCGCCCCGACGGCAGAGCGGCGACCGCCGAGGCACTTGACCTCTTCCCGGTCCTGCGCGAGCTGTCCGGCCGCCGCGCCGGCCTGCTCTCCGGCGGCCAGCGCCAGCAACTCGCCATCGCCCGCGCGCTGATCACCCGCCCCAGGCTCCTGCTGCTCGACGAGCCGACGGAGGGCATCCAGCCGTCGGTCGTCGCCGAGATCGAGGAGACGATCCTCGCCCTCACCCGGCGCGGCGGCCTCTGCGTCCTCCTCGTCGAACAGCACGTCGGGTTCGCCATGCGCGCCGCCCAGCGGTACTACGTACTGGAGGCCGGGCGGGTGACGTCCTCGGGCGAGGGCGGAACAGCCGCGGAACAGGCCGTACGGGCGGTGCTCAGCGTGTGAGTTCCGGACGGGACCGAGGCGGTCCGGCCGAGCCGGACGGCGGCGCCGGTCCGGCCGGACCCGGTGCCCTGGCCGCGAGCAGCGTGTGCTGTGTACGACCGCCGGAATTCTCAGCGGTTCGGTGACCGTCGCAGTGTCAGCACCGCCACGTCGTCGTGCTGCTCGTCGTCCCCGGCGAACGCACGTGCGTCGTCGTAGAGCGCACGCGGCAGGTCGGTGGGGGAGGGCGGCGTGGGCTGGGCGAGGCGTTCGGTCAGGCGCTCGGTGAGGGGGAAGAAGGCGCCGTCGTCGGCGCGGGTCTCGGTGAGTCCGTCCGTGGTCAGCAGCACAGTCGCGCCGGGCGGGAAGACGAACCAGTCGACGGTCACGGGTTCGGTGGCAAGGTCCCCCAGCCCGAGGGGGACGCCGGACGTGAGGACCGGTGTCGTCACGCTGGCCTCCTGCAGCACCTGCGGCAGGATGTGGCCGCAGTTGATGGCCTGTGCCTCCGCGCCCGCATCGATGTTGAGGATGAGCGCGGTGACGAACCGTTCGTCGTCGCCGGTCGTCGCCGCGTAGGAGTTGTGCCGCACGACGGAGGCGTCCAGGGCGTCGACGAGAGCGGTCAGCGTGGGCTCGTGGTGAGCCGTGGCGCGAAAGGCACCGATGACGGCGAACGCGGCGCCGACCGCGGGGAGTCCTTTGCCTTGGACGTCACCGATGAGCACCCGGTCCCCCAGGGTGATTCGACGACGTCGTAGATGTCGCCGCCGACCAGCCGGTCCTCCTGTACGGGCTCGTACAGGCCGTTCACCAGGACGTCATCGGTGAGCATGGGCAATGGGCGCAGGATGTGGCGCTGCATCGCGGCCGCGGTGGAGCGCAGCCGCAGCATCTCCTGCTCGCGGTTGATGCGGCGGTGGCAGGCGTAGACGGAGGCGGCGCCCAGGACCAGGGTGAGCAGAATCATGAGGATCCTGTCGAGCAGTGGCCGCTCCTCACCGTGCCGGACCAGCAGGGTCACGATGACCACGAGTTCGGTCCAGGCGAACACGAACTTGGTCTGGCGGACGGTGCACAGCGCCGATGCGGACCCCGGAAGGAACACGAGAAGGCCCAGGAGCCACACCGGGGACTGCGACACGACGTCCAGGATCGCGACCACCAGTGTCACCGAGGCGACGACGATCACCGCTTCGGCCGTGCTCGGTGGTTCGATGGCCTCGACCGGACGCGCCTTCTTCTTCGCATGCTTGCGGAGCACGAGACCTCCGGGACAGACGGAATATTCTCCCCCATACCGTAGGCAAGCTCGGCAGGAGGGTGGCCGCGCCCCGCCGGACGACAAGCCCTGGTCACGGCAGGCGATCCGGGTCGAACGCGGTGCAGCGGGCAGTCGTCCGGCCTGATGCCTCCTGCCCTGCCGGTCTGGCTGCGCCCCCGAGCCTCCTGCACTCGGGGGCGCGGTCGTAAGGGTGTGACAGGACTCGGCCGTTGACGTTCCGGCAGTGGCATGGAACGGGCGGTGATGGCCGGTGTGGGCCCTGCGGGCGCGCTGCGCGGTCGGCGGTCCGGATGTCAGGCGGAGAGGGCGGCGAGGAGCCCTTACCGCGCCCTGCCTTCTCCACCCGCCTGGTCGGTCAGGCGAGCACGGGGTCCAGGAACGTCAGGACGCCCGCGTCCGCGTCGAGGCGGGCCCGGACGCCGACGGGAAACGTCTGCTGCGGGACGCCGTGGCCGATGTCCGCGCCGACCAGGACCGGGATACCGAGGTCGCCGAGCCGGTCGTGCAGCAGTTCCTCGACGCGCTCGCGGGTGCCGCAGTCCGTGAACGTGCCGCAGACGATGCCCGCGGCGCCGTCGAAGTAGCCGGCGCGGCGCAGCTGGGTGAGGAAGCGGTCCAGCCGGAAGGTCTCCTCGTCGACGTCCTCGAGCAGGACGATCCCGCCGCGGGCCGGCAGCGACGTGTCGGTGCCCAGCGAGCAGGCCAGCAGGGTGACCGTGCCGCCGAGGGTGACGCCCTCCGCGGTGCCGCCGACCAGGGGACGGGAGTCCGGGAAGCGCAGCTCCTTCACCGAGGTGGGGTCGGTGAGCACTGCGGCGAGCGCGTCGAAGTCGGCGCGCCCGGGGTGGAAGCCGCGGATGGCGGGCATCGGGCCGAACAGCCCCGTCCAGCCCAGCTTCACGGCCACCGCTTCCAGCAGGGCCGTCACGTCGGAGAAGCCGATGACGGTGCGCGGGGTGGGGGTGCCGACGGCGTCCCAGTCGACGAGTTCGAGGGTGCGCTGGGCGCCGTAGCCGCCGGCTGCGCAGAAGACGGCCGTGAACGCCGGATCGGTGAGCGCCGCGGTGAGGTCGCGGGCGCGCAGCGAGTCGTCTCCGGCGAGGTACTCGCCGCCTGCGCGCGCGGAGGTGAAGACCTCGGGCTGGAGACCGAGGCCGCGCAGCGATTCGAGGCCGATCTCCAGGTTCTCCTGGTTGGGCGGGCCGCTGGCGGCGATGACGGCGACCCGGTCACCGGGCCGGGGCGCGGCGGGGCGGACGAGCCCCTCCGGGGGCAGGGCGGGCGTGGGCATGGGACTCCTTGAGGGCGATGCGCAATGCGCAATGCGCGACGCGCGGCGGGCGGTGGGCGGACAGTGGCGCGGCGAGGGGGCCGCGGTGTGGGCTGATGGAACCGATGGCGTAGGCGGACGGACCGGGCCTGCGGTCAGTGGGACTCCAGGAACGCCGCGAGGAGTGCCGCCCGCTCCAACAGCGAGGAAAGCGAGGCGTGTTCGTCCTCGCCGTGGGCGCCCGCGCCCGCCGGTCCGAGTCCGTCGACGGTCGGGATGCCGAGCGCACCGGTGAGGTTGGTGTCGCCCGCGCCGCCGGACGAGCCGAGCGGCAGCTCCAGGCCCAACGTGCCTGCCAGCGCCACCAGTTCGGCGGCCAGCGGGTTGGCGGGGTCCATCGCCCAGGCCGGGCGGTGGGACAGCGCCCGCGCGGACAGGGCGGCCCGCTCCCGGACCGGCGTCGGTTCCAGTACGGCCTTCAGCAGGGCCTGTTCGGTCTCGGGGGTGGCGTAGCGCAGGCCGATCTCCGCCTCGGCGTGGTCGGCGACCACGTTGGCCCGGGTGCCGCCGGTGATGGTGCCGACGTTCAGCGCGGCGTCCGGCAAGGAGGCGGCCGTGGCCCGCAACGACGCGAGCTGGTCGACGAGTTCGTCGATCGCGGAGACGCCGAGGGCGGCGTCGAGACCGGCGTGGGCGCTGACCCCCCGCACGCTCAGCCGGACCCGGGCCACGCCCCGTCGGCCGATCTTCAACGCGCCGCCGGGCAGGGGCGGTTCGAGGCCGAGCACCGCGTGGGCGCCCTCGGCGTGGCGCGCCACCAGACGGGCGCCGTCGGGGCTGCCGATCTCCTCGTCGTTGACCACCACCAGCCGGACCGGACGCCTCGGCGCGGCGCCGGTGCGCGACAGCAGGTCCATGGCCAGTTCGACCGCTACCAGGGAGCCCTTCATGTCGAAGACGCCGGGGCCGGTGACGGTGTCGCCGTCCTCGGCGAGCGTGAAGGGCCGCCGGGCGGTCGTGCCGGCCTCGAAGACGGTGTCGCTGTGCGCCACCAGCAGCGTGTGCCCGGTGCGCACACCGTCCCCGTCCGGGGACGGTGTCCCGCGGCCGTTCCAGTACGCCACCAGGTGGTCGCCGCCCGGTCCCGACGGGTGCTCGATCCGGTCGGCCGTGGCGGCGAGGCCCGCGGCGAGTTCCGTGCCGAACACGGCCGCGAGGCCGGCGTCCGCGGAGGGCGTCTCCAACGAGACCAGGCGCTCCCAGCGTTCGAGGACACGGTCGCCGGACGTGCGGGCGAGAGCGAGGAGTTTGGTCGGCTCAGCCATAGCAGTTCTCCACGGCGGAGGTGACGACCCGGGTCAGCGCACGGAAGCAGCGGATCGCCTCGTACATCGTCGGCAGTGTGAACCGTACGGTCAGCGGGTCGGTCTGGACGATTCCGGGGATGTAACAGGCAGCGGGTGCCAGGTGGGCGGCGTCGAAGGACACCTCGTAGGTGTAGCCCTCGGCGGGCGGGGCGAGCGGACCGGTGGGGGCGGGCAGGGCGCCGAGGCCTTCGCGGGCGGCCTCGGTGATCCGGGCGGCGCTCAGCTCCGGCGGCAGGCAGATCGCGGAGTAGCGGTCCACGCAGGTCTTGACCACGGCGTGCGCGGCGTGCGGCGCCCAGCCGCGGGCGTCCTCGCACGTCAGGTCGTCGCCGGTGACCAGGATGACCGGGACGCCGTACTCGTCGGCGAGGAGCGCGTTCATACGGCCCTCGGAGGCGGGCTCGCCGTTGATGCGGACCGCGGTGATGGTGTTGGGCAGATAGGTGTGGGCGAGGACGCCGGGCTGGCCGGCGCCGGTGTGGTAGCCGACGAACGCGACCGCGTCCGGGGACCGGTCGATGCCCTCCATCATGCCCAGCGGCTTGTGCGTGCCGATGAGCAGCCTGGCCCGCCGGTCGAGCCGGTCGAGCAGGAGGTTGCGCTGGTCGGCGTGGGCCTCGTTGACGAGGATCTCCGTGGCGCCGGCGGCGGCGAATCCGGCGATGGCGGCGTTGACGTCCTCGGTGAGGAAGCGTCGGTGGTACTCCCATCGGGGGTGGCCCGGCTCGCAGTCGTCGGGGAAGGTGACGCCGGTGACGCCCTCCATGTCGGCCGAGATCAGGACCTTCATGCTGCCTGCTCCTTCGGGGTGTCGTGATGGGTGCCGGGACGGATCGTCCAGGTCCGTACGGTGTGCCGGGCCAGTTCCTCGACGTCGACGTCCAGGCCGAGGCCGGGACGCGAGCGGGGCACGGCGACCATGCCGTCCACGGCGCGGATCGGCGGCGTGACGATGTCGCGCCGGTAGTACTTGTCCGAGCCGGAGACGTCCGAGGGCAGCGTGAACCCGGGCAGGCCCGCGAGGGCCAGGTTGGCGGCCCGGCCGATGCCGAACTCGTGCATCCCGCCGCACCACACCGGCACACCGGCCTCCAGGCACAGGTCGTGCACGGTCTTCGACGGGCCGAGCCCGCCGAGCCGGGACACCTTGATGTTGACGATGTCGGCGGCGCCCAGGTGCAGCGCGGTGCGCAGCACGTCCGCGGTGGTGACCGACTCGTCGAGGCAGACCGGGGTGTCGAGCCGGGCCGCGAGCCGGGCGTGCGAGAGCAGGTCGGTGGCGGCGTACGGCTGCTCGATCATCAGCAGGCCGCGGCCGTCCAGCTCGGCGAAGACTGCTTCCTGCTCGGGCCGGTACGCGGTGTTGGCATCGACCTGGAGGGCTACGCCGGGGAAGGCGTCCTGGACGGCGCGGACCGGTTCGAGGTCCCAGCCGGGACGGATCTTCAGCTTGATCCGGCGGTAGCCGTCGGCGACGTGCCGCGAGACCTGCGCGAGCAGCGCGTCGATCGTGGGCTCGATGCCGAGGCTCACCCCGGCGGCCACCGTGTCGGCGTCGGCGCCGAGCACGTCCGCGAGCGGCTCGCCCCGCTGCTGCCCGTACAGGTCCCAGCAGGCCATGTCGAGGCCGGCGCGGGCGAAGTGGTTGCCGCTCACCTTGGCGGTGATCCCTGCCGCCTCGCCGGGGTGCTCCCATGGGCGGCCGAGCAGCATCGGGGCCAGGTAGTCGCCGAGCACCTGCCAGCAGCTCGACGTGGACTCGCCGCAGTAGTACGGGTCGCTGGGCGAGGCGCACTCGCCCCAGCCGACGCTGCCGTCCTCGGCGGTCGTGCGGACGACGATGTGCTCCAGGTGGGACTTGCGGTGCGAGCTGGTCTCGAAGGAGTGGACGAGGTCGAGCCGGACCAGCGCCAGCTCGATCTCGGCAAGAGTGACGGTCATCTGTGGGGTGTCCTACCGTGCGGGGCCCGGTCAGGGGCGGGGAAGCGTGGGGTGAGCGGCGGCCCGGGGGGTGAAGCGGTACGCGGCGAGGCCGTCCGGCAGACGTACGCAGGAGACGGCCGCGTAACGGTCGGCGAGCAGCCGGGCGAAGGTGCCGCTGAGCCGGCCGCGCAGCCGGGCGGCGTGCTCCGGACCGGTCTCGGCCCGCAGCCGGTGCCAGTCGTCGGGCAGGACCACGATCCGGTCGTCGCCGTCGTGGTACATCTCGCCGGCGTGGTGGCCGCCGGGCGGCGCGGCGGGCGCGGTCCCGGCCGGTCGCGCCGGGTCGTCCAGGTGCCAGGAGACGATGAAACGGTCGGTGGACTCGCCGGTGGCGGCGCCGAAACCGGAGGTGCCGTACATCGCGGACTTGAACGAGTCCACGACCGCGCCGAGCACGTCCAGGTTGAAGTGGGCGTTGCGGGTCTGCATCGGGTCGTACGCCCAGCGGATCAGCGTGGTGCCCTCCGCGAGGCAGCGTTCGCGCTGGCCGAGCTTGAGCAGCCGTCCGATGCCGAGGCCCTGGCGCTCGTGCGCCACCACGGCGAGTTGCGAGTACTGGTACAGGCGCGAGCCGTTTCCGTCCGTGGCTTTCTCGCGGGCGAGGAAGCTGTAGGTGAATCCCACCAGGTCGTCGCCGAGATAGGCGCCGAGGACCAGCCCGCTGTTGTGCTGCAGGGCGGTGAGCAGACGGGGGTTGAGGCTGCCGTCGCCGGGACGCAGTCCCATGACCCGCTCGTACAGCGCGACGCAGTCGGCCATCTCGAGCGGGCCGTCCACGTCCCGTACGACCAGCGGCGGGCCCTGCGGGGTCCGGGGTGCGCTCCTGGGTGTCGCCGTCGGGTTCACGACACGCTCGCGAGGTGACACGCGGCCCGACCGCCGGTGGGCGCCTGGGCCGGCAGCACCGGCAGCGTCCGCCGGTCGCAGCCCGCCTGGGCGCGGCCCGCCGCGTCGAGGCCGGCCCACAGCGGGCAGCGCGGGTGGAACCGGCAGCCGTCGGGTACGGCCGTCGGGTCCGGCGGCTCGCCCTGGAGCAGTTGCGGCCGTCCGCCGCGGGTGCCCTCGGCGGACACCACGGAAAGGAGTGCCTTGGTGTACGGGTGCTTGGGCGCGAGCAGGACCTCCTCGACGGTGCCGACCTCGACGATCCGGCCCAGGTACATCACCGCCACCCGGTCCGCGATGTTCCAGGCCAGACCCAGGTCGTGACTGACCACCAGGGAGGACAGGCCCAGATCGCGGCGCAGGTCGAGGACCAGCTTCAGGATCTCGCCGCGCACCGAGGCGTCCAGCGAGGCCACCGGCTCGTCGGCGACGATCACGGAGGGTTCCAGGGCGAGCGCGCCCGCGATCACGACGCGCTGCTGCTGGCCGCCGGACATCTCGTGCGGGAATCGCGACAGGAAGTGTTCCGGAGGGCGCAGTCCGGCCTTGGAGAGCGCGGTGTGCACCCGCTCTTCGAGGCCGTCCCGCATCCGGTGCAGGCGGGGCCCCTCGGCGACGGCGTCGAAGACGTTCTGCCGCGGGTTCAGCGCGCCGCCGGGGTCCTGGAGGACAAACTGGACCTTGCGGCGGTGCGCCTTGAGCGCGGCGCTCGTGTAGCGCAGCGGCTCGCCGTCGCACAGCACCTGGCCGGACGTGGGCTTGACCAGGCCGGTCAGCGCGCGGGCCAGGGTGGACTTGCCACAGCCGGACTCGCCGATCAGCGCGAGGATCTCGCCGCGGCCCAGTTCGAGGTCGACGCCGTCCACCGCCCGGGCGGGGCCGCGGCCGGCCCGGGGCGGATAGGTGATGCGCAGGTCGCGAACCTCCAGCGCGGGCGCCGTGGCAGCGGTGGGTCCGTCGACCGTGCCGGTGGTGGTGGCGGTCATGAGACGGCTCCTTCCGCGGAGGGCTCGGGCGCGTCCGGGGAGAGTTCCGGTACGTCTGAGGGCGGAACAGGCGCGTCCGCGCTGGATTCGGGCAGGTCCGGGGAGACGTCGGGGAAGTCCGGCAGCACCCGCAGGCACGCCGACAGCCGGCCGGGACCGGCCGCCACCAGCCGTGCGGGCGTCTCCGTACAGACCTCGTGCACGTCGGGACAGCGCGCCGCGAACGGGCAGCCGATGCCGAGGGCGGCCGGGTCGGGCGGGTCGCCGGGCAGGCCGGCCGGCGCCCTGCGCGAGGCGGGGTCGCCGATGGTGGGGAACGCACGCGACAGCGCCCGGGTGTAGGGGTGCCGCGGGTCGTCCAGGAGCTGCCGGGACGGGCCGGACTCGACCAGTTCACCGGCGTACATCACGGCGAGGCGGTCGCACATCTGGCCGAGGACGGACAGGTCGTGGCTGATCATGATGACGCCGATGCCCTCGTCGCGCACCAGGTCCGAGAGCAGGTCCAGGATCTGGGCCTGCACCATCACGTCCAGCGCCGTCGTCGGCTCGTCCGCGATGATCAGGTTCGGGCGGCAGGCCAGCGCCATCGCGATCATGATGCGCTGTCGCTGGCCGCCGGAGAACTCGTGCGGATAGCTGCGCATCCGGCGCGCCGGTACGCCCACCGACTCCAGCAGTTCGCCCGCGCGGGCGCGGGCCTGCTTGTCGGTGATGCGGCCGCCCTCCTCGCCGCCCCTGCGGCCGTGCAGCAGGATCGGTTCGACGAGCTGGTCGCCGATGGTGTGCACCGGGTTGAGCGCGGTCATCGCACCCTGGAAGACCACGGAGGCCTCCGCCCAGCGCACCGCGCGCATCCGGCTCCATTTGGCGGTGAGCAGGTCCTCGCCCTGGTAGAGCACCTGGCCGGTGACCTTCGCGGCGGCCGGCAGCAGCCGCAGCAGGCTCATCGCCAGCGTGGACTTGCCCGAGCCGGACTCGCCGGCCAGGCCGAGCGTCTGCCCGGCGTCCAGGGTGAGGTCCACCCCGCGCACGGCGGGCACCGTGCGCCCGCCGCTGCGGTACGTGACCTCGAGGTCCTTGACCTCCAGCATCGCGTTCAACGTGTCTTCACCGACCTCGGGTTGAGAAGGGTCTCCACGGCGCGGCCGGTCAGGGTGAAGCCGAGGACGACGATCAGGATGGCGATGCCCGGCGGGTACAGGTACCACCAGGCGCCGGAGGTGACGGCGCCGCCGCTCAGCGCCGAGTTGAGCATCGCGCCCCAGGAGATGCCCGTCGGGTCGCCCAGACCGAGGAAGGTCAGGGTCGCCTCGGACAGGATCGCCGAGGCCACCGTCAGGGTGGAGGAGACCAGGATCAGCGGGGTGACGTTCGGCAGGACGTGCCGCAGCATCACCTGCGGACCGCCCGCGCCCAGCGCCCTGGCCCGCTCGATGAAGGGCTTGGCCTCCACCGCGAGGGTCTGCGCCCGTACCAGCCGGGCCGTGGAGGACCAGCTGGTGACCGCGATGGCGATGGTGATGGACGCGGTGCCCTGCCCGATCACGGCCGACAGGGAGATGGCCAGCGGCAGGCTCGGCAGCGCGATGAACCAGTCGGTGAGGTGCATCAGCGCCTTGCCGATCCAGCCGCCGTAGTGCCCGGCGACCAGGCCGACCGCGCTGCCGAGCACCACCGTCAGCGCCGTCGCCATCAGACCGATGGACAGCGAGGAGCGCGCTCCCCAGATGACCAGCAGGAGGATGGAGCGTCCCTCCTGGTCCGTGCCGAGCGGGTAGCCGTCGGTCGGGGAGTGCAGGGAGGGCCCGTCGACCTTGATGACGTCGAGGTCGTTGTCCGAGATGAACAGCGGCGCGCAGACGGCCAGCAGACCGAACACGACCAGGATGGTGAGGCCGGCCACGCCGGAACGGATGCGGACGAAGGAGCGGACGAAGCCGGCGAATCCGTCGTGGCGCGGCTTCGGTGCGAGCGGCCGTGTGGCCGGCGCGACCGGCGGCGCGGGGTCGGCCCCGGCTTGCGGCGGGGAGACGGCCTCGGTGAGGGGTTCGTGGTGGGTCACTGGGCACGCACCCGGGGGTCGAGGAAGCGGTAGATCACGTCGGCGAGCAGGTTCATGAGGATCACCGACGCGCTGAAGACGATGAACGTGCCCTGCAGCAGGGGCAGGTCGGGCACCTTCAGGGCCTGGTAGCTGAGCTGGCCCAGGCCCGGCCAGGAGTACACGGTCTCCACGGTGATGGCACCTCCGAGCACCGTGCCCAGGTGCATGAAGATCATGGTGACCGAGGGCAGCAGGGCGTTGGGCACCGCGTGCCGGCGCCGTACGTCGTCGTCCCGCAGGCCCTTGGCCCGCGCGGTGAGCAGGTACGGGCTGCCCAGCTCGTCGATGATCGACGAGCGCATGACGGCGACGTACTGGGCGAAGACCACCAGGACCATGGTCAGACAGGGCAGGACCAGGTGTTTGGCGACGTCGAGGACGTGGTCCAGGCCGCCGGTGATCGCCGGGTCACTCATCCCGCCCGCGGGCAGGAAGCCGGGGACCGGACCGATGCCGACGCTGAAGGTGATCAGCAGGATCATGCCCAGCCAGAACGTCGGCACCGACCACAGCGTCAGGGACGCGCCGGTGGCGATACGGTCCAGCCAACTCCCGTGACGCCAGCCGGACCTGACGCCCAGCCAGAGGCCGAGAGCCACCGAGATGACGGTGGCGGTGCCCATCAGCAGCAGGGTCGGCCACAGCCGGTCGCCGATCAGGGAGCTGACCGGCTGCTGGAACTCCCAGGAGTCTCCCAGGTGACCGGTCAGGGTGTCGGTGACGAAGTGGAGGAAGCGTTCGGGCACCGACTGGTCCAGGCCGAGCTGGTGGCGCAGCTGCGCCATCTGCGCGTCGCTGGTCGGCCGGCCGCGGGTGATGGACTGCACCGGGTCGGCCGGCATCAGGCTGAACAGGACGAACCCGATGACGAGGGTGGCCAGGAAGCTGATGGCCGCGGCCACCAGCTTGGTGGCGAGGTAGCGGGCGAAGCCGGAGCCGGGCCGGAGCCCGCCGCTCGGGGCGGCGGGCTCGGCCGTGACGGCGCCGGTGGCGGTGGCGTCGATTGTTTCAGCCACGGTCTACTCGCGGTCGTCGGAGGAGGAGCGGCGGCGTGCCAGGAACACTCCGCCCGCGGCCAGGACGACCACCACGGCCGCCGAAGCGCCGATCACCGTGCCGGAGTTGCCGTCCGAGGAGGAGGACGCGGACTTGGCGGGGGTCGCGTTCAGGTACTGGTGGAAGGAGTTCTGCGCGGGGTAGGCGCCGGCGGAGTTCGCCTTGCCGGCCACGATGCCGCTCACGTGGTCGGTGCGGTACGCGGCGAGACCACTGGCGTTGTAGATCATGATGTTCTCGTTGGCCTTGTACAGGATGGCCTGCATCTGACGCAGCAGGTCGGCCCGCTCCTTGTCGTCGAAGGCGCTCTGCTGACGCAGGAACAGGTCGTCGTAGTTCTTGTCGCAGAAGAACGAGTCCGTGCTGCCGCCCTCGCCCTTGCTGTCGGGCAGCGCCGAGCAGGTCTGGATGCCCAGCAGGTACGTCGGGTCGGGACCGGTCGACCAGGAGTCCATCAGGATGTCCCAGTCGCCCTTGGCCAGGTCGGCGTTGAGCTTGGCGGAGCTCATCGACTGGATGTCGGCCTTGACGCCGATCTCCTTGAACCAGCCCGTGAGATACGTGGACACCTTGGCGTCGCCGTCGTCGTCGGAGTGGATGCCCAGGCGGAACTCCAGCTTGCGCCCCGACTTCGGGTCGACCCGGATGCCGTCCGAGCCCTTCTTGTAACCCGCTTCGTCCAGCACGGAGTTGGCATTGGCCGGGTCGTAGCCGAACTTCTCCGAGTCGGAGGGCTGCCACGCGTACTGCGGCAGCGACTGCGGCAGATAGCTGCCGCCGACCTCCGCCAGGCCGTTGCGGACCTTCTTCACGATGGTCGCCCGGTCGATGGCGCGTGCCAGCGCCTCACGCACCTTGACGTCGGCGAGCGCCGGGTGACCGGTGCCGATCTTCTTGCCGTCGCGGGTACGGGCGCCGCCGTTGACCTCGATGCCGCTCCAGCGGTTGCCGACCTGCTCGTAGGCCTTGATGCCGGACTGGCCCTTGAGCGCCTGGTACTGGGTGGGGTTGAGACCGCTGACGTAGTCCAGCTGGCCGGAGCGCAGGGCCGCCACCGCGGCGTCCGTGTTCTTGAACGACTGCTCGATCATGTGGTCGTAGTGGGGCGCGCCGAGCACGAAGTCCTTGTTCGCGTCGAACTTGGCGTACTGCTCGGCCTTGTAGTCCGTCAGCGTCCAGGGGCCGTACCCGACGATCGGGAAGCTGTCGTTCTTGTAGTTCTTCAGGTCCGTCACGTGGGATTCCCAGATGTGCTTCGGCACGATCGGGATGCCCGACACCGGGATGCTGACCGACAGCATGGTGGCCTGCGGCTTCTTGGTCTTCACGACCAGGGTGGTGTCGTCCGGCGCGGTGACCGACGCGAAGTTGCTCACCAGGGAGCCGTTGGCGGTGGCCGCCGTGGAGTTGCTCATGATCAGGTTGAACGTCCAGGCGGCGTCCTCGGCCGTGATCGGCTTGCCGTCGCTCCACTTCAGACCCTTGTGGATCTTGAAGGTCCAGGTGAGCTTGTCGTCGGAGGTCGTCCAGGAGTCCGCCAGGTACGGCTTGACGGTGCCGTCCTGCTCCACGGTGTCCAGCGCCGGGTAGATGCCGGCGAACACGTCCAGGCTGCCCGCGAAGTAGGCCAGGAACGGGTTGAGGGAGTCGATGCCGATGCCGGTGATCGGCATCCGCAGCGTGCTGCCGCCGTTGTCGGCCGTGGCGGCCGGTGCGAGGGCGAGGCTCGCGCCGGTGGCGAGCAGCAGCGACGTGGCGAGCGCGGCGGCCTTGCGGCCGGTTCTGCGCACGGGGGCGGGCTTGGTCATCGTGACTTCTCCTGGAGGTGCCGGCGGCGCGGGGCCGCGAGGGGACGGGAGAGATGAGGTCGCTGCGCCGAGGACCCGGGGATGGGCCGCAGGGCGTGATGGTGCGTGCAGAGTGCACTTATTGGTTCATGCATTGGTTAATGCATTGGTGCATGCATGAATATGTGTATGCATGCGGTGGGGGTCTGGTGGGCGGGTCCGGTCCGTGGTGCCGTGGCCGGTCCCCGCGGGGTTCAGCGGAGGTGCGGGGCGGTCATCGCTGCGCCTTCTGGGACCCGGTGCCGGTGCGCAGGAAGTCCTCCAGCACCCGTACGCCGAACTCCAGGCTGCTGACGAGGACTTGCTCGTCGACGCCGTGCACATACCGCCACACGTCGAAGCCGGGCGGGGTGAGGCCCGGGCCGAACCCGTAGCACTGGATGCCCAGTCGGGCGAACGCCTTGGCGTCGGTGCCGCCCGACATGATGAACGGCAGCACCAGCGCTTCAGGATCGGCGCGGTGCAGTGCCGCCGCCATCTGTGCGAACTCGGCCGAGGTGTGGTCCGCCGAGACCGGCGCGGCGAAACTGTGGAAGGACCGCGAGACCTTCTCGCCGAGCAGGGCGTCCACGGTGGCGAAGAACTCCTCCTCCGCGCCCGGCAGGATCCGGCCGTCCACGGCGGCCGTCGCCTCGCTCGGGATGACGTTGTGCTTGTAACCCGCCTTCATCATGGTCGGGTTGAGCGTGTTGGCGACGGTGGCCTCGACCAGCTTGGCCGCCTCGCCCAACTGCGCGAGGGACGCGGGGTCCGCCGGGTCGACCGTGATGCCCAGACGGGCACTGAGCCCCTCCAGCAGCGTGGCCACCGCCGGCACGATCCGCACCGGCCAGCGGTGCGCGGCCAGCGCGGCAAGGGTGTTCGCCAGGGTGGCGACGGCGTTGTCCGTGCCGGGCCGGGAGCCGTGACCCGCCGCGCCGCGCGCCGTCAGGTCCATCCACGCGCTGCCGCGCTCGCCGACGGCGATCGGGTAGAGCCGGGAGGCGTCCGGCAGATGGACCGAATAGCCGCCGGACTCGCCGATCGCGGTGGTGACGCCCTCGAAGAGGTCCGCGTGCCGGTCGACGAGGAAGCCCGCCCCCAGCTCACCGGTGTCCTCCTCGTCCGCGACGAACGCCATCACGATGTCACGCGCGGGCTTCACCCCGCGGCGCGCCCAGGACCGGGCGGCCGCGAGCATCATCGCGTCCATGTCCTTCATGTCCAGCGCCCCGCGACCGAGGATCGCGCCGTCGCGTATCTCCCCGCAGAACGGGTCGAAGCTCCAGTCGGCGGGCTCGGCCGGAACCACGTCGAGGTGGCCGTGGACCAACAGGGCCGGGGCGTCGCGGTCCTCGCCGGGGATGCGGACCACGGTGCTGGCCCGGCCCGGCGCCGACTCCAGCACCACCGGCTCGTAGCCGGACTCGGCGAGCAGTGCGGCGGTCCACTCGGCCGCCTCCCGCTCGCCGCGGGAATCGCCACCGCCGTAGTTGCTGGTGTCGAAACGGATCAACCTGGCGCACAGCTCGGTGACTTCGGAGATCAGTGCGGCGTCCTCGGCGGGCGACGGAGCGCCGCCGTCCTGACAGAGGGAGGGGTCGTTCATGGGAAGGAACCACTTGCTTTCCCGGCGGCAGGGCGCGAGGACGGGGCCTCTGCCGTCGATGGCTCAGCGAGACGAGCTCGCGGAAACGGGGAACAGGCGGGACGGGGGAGACAGGGGGCGGTCACCGCGCTGGCGCGTGCTCGTCCCCGGGCACGGCGGGTAAGGCGGACGGGCCCGTGGCGCGGGCGCCGGGAAGCCCGGCGGCGGGTCCCGGGAGATCCGCCGCGCCGTCCGTCTCGCCCGCGACCGCGACGGACGGCGTCTCGCCCAGGCCGTAGCTGCCCAGGGAGCGGAAGAGCTCGGCTCGGCGCCGGCTGCGCCGGGCGGCACCCTTGGCGCCCGCGGCGGCCAGCGCCGCCAGCACGTGGGCCGCGGCCGCCACCGCCGTCGGCGAGTGGTGCGGCGACTCGCTGCGGGTGTCGACCGCCAGCACATGCGTGGCGAAGGAGCACACCGGACTGGTGTAGCTGTCGGTCAAGGCGATCACCGAGGCGCCCAGCTCATGGAACTCCCGGGCCACGTCCACCGTCAGCCCGCTGTAGTTGCGGAAGCTGAACACGACCAGGACGTCGTCCGCGTGCGCGTCGCTGATCGCGTTGACCGCCGCGCCCGTCGCCGGCTGCACCAGGAACACGTCCCGCATGCTGCTGGTGAGGTCGCTGGTCAGCAGCGTCGCGTAGCCGGCCGACTTCAGGTCGCCGAGCACCCACCGCCGCCGTGCCCTCAACAGGGCCGCGGCCGCCAGTTCCAGGGCGCCGTTGGCCTGCAGATCGGCCAGCGTGCGACGGAGGTTGCCCTCCTCCGCGGTGATCATCCGGCGCAGCGCCGACCGCTCCCGCGGCTCGGACTCCGGATCGCGGCTGGTGAACCGCAGATCCGGCTCGGCCAGACGCAGGCCGCTCTCCCGGGCCGCCAGCATGCGCAGGTCGTCGGTGGAGGCGACCCCGGCCGCCGACAGCAGTCCGTCGAGGTCCGCGGCGCTCGCGTCGGCGGCCCGCAGCAGCTGACCGGGCCGGCGCTCCAGCGAGGCCGGGTAGTCCTCCGCCAGCACTTCGAACAGACGCTGCGCGGCGGGGCCGCACAGTACGGCGGCCGCACGCAGCAACTCGAGGGTCGGCGTCGGCGCCAGCGGTCGTCCGGTCACTGCTCACCCCTCCTGTTCAGGGCAGACGCACCCACGGGTCCGGCTGCTGAACGGCATCTCTGCTGACAGTTAAACGGCGGTGTCAGATTGCTTGATCTAAGCGATGCGTGAGTCTTACTGTCGCTGCATGACCTCGTCAAGAGCTTCGGGCGCGGAAAACTCTTCGGCCGATCCCCCCGTCTCACAGCAGATCTCGCGGCGCGCCACGAACGGTTCCGTGCACCCCGACGACGAACCGGGCAGCAGGGCGGGAAAGACCGACCCCACGGACACCGGCCGAGGCACACCGCCCGACGGCACGGACCCCGGCGACGTGCTCGCCGCCTCCGTCGCCCGGGTCCGCCGCGCTGCCGGACTCACCCTGAGCGCAGTGGCGACCAAGGCCGGCGTCTCGACGGCCTACGTCTCGCAGATGGAGTCCGGCGCCGCCAACCCCACGGTCCGCACCCTCTGCCAGATCGCCGACGCCCTCGGCGCCACCCCCGCCGAACTCCTCGGCGGCACTGGCCCGGTCACCCCCGCGCCCGCCCCGGCCTTCCCGCCGCGCTTCGCCCCGGCACCCCTGCTCGCCCAGGCCGACGGACACCGCGGCATCTGGGACCTCACGGCCCCCGGCGCGAGCCGGATCGGAGCGCGGCTGCTCCACGCCGACCTCGGCGACCACGACCACCCGACGGCGCACGGCGGCGAGGAGTTCGCGCTCGTGCTTGCCGGCTCCTGCCGGGTGTCGGTGGGCGGCGCCGTACGGCTGCTGCGCCGCGGCGACAGCTGCCACTTCTCCGCCACCGACGAACACCACTTCACCGACCCCAGCGACGACCTGCTCATGCTGGTCGTCCTCACAGAGGAGTGACTCCCATGCCCACCGCCGCATCCCTGCCCGCCCCCGCAGAGACGTCGCTGCCCGACGGACTGGCTCCCGCGGCCGCCCCGGAGACCGCACCCGAGGTGTGGCCGCTGACCGCCCGCACCGTCCAGGGCCGGCTGCACGTGGGCGGCGTCGCCATGGACGACCTGGCCGAGGCCTGCGGCACCGCGCTGTACGTGGTGGACGAGGCCGACTTCCGCCACCGCGCCCGCTTGTGGCGCACCTCCGGCGCGGACCGGGTGCACTACGCCTCCAAGGCGTTCCTGTGCGCGGAGATGGTCCGCTGGGTCGACTCCGAGGGACTGCACCTGGACGTGTGCAGCGGCGGTGAGCTCAAACTCGCCGCCGACACCGGCTTCGACCCCGCCCGCATCGTCTTCCACGGCAACAACAAGTCGGTCCCCGAACTGGAGGCCGCGGTCGCCCACGGCGTCGGCGTCGTGGTCGTCGACTGCCTGGAGGAGATCGACCGGCTCGCGGCCGCCGCCGCGGCGGCCGGCCGCATCCAGGACGTGTACGTCCGCATCGCCCCCGGCGTCGCCGCCGAGACCCACGACTACATGGCCACCGGCGGCGACGACGTCAAGTTCGGCTTCCCGGTCCGCGGCGGCCACGCCGAACGCGCCGTCCTCGCCGTCGCCGCACGCCCCGCCCTGCGCCTGGCCGGCGTGCACTCCCACATAGGCTCACAGATCACCGCGACCGAGGGGCTGACCCTCGCCGCCGAGCGGGTCGGCGCCTTCGTCGCAGCCCTCGTCGAGCGGCACGGCATCACGGTGGACGAGATCGACCTCGGCGGCGGCGCCGGGATCCCCTACCTGCCCGGCCAGCCGCGCCTGGAACCCGCCGAGTTCACCGCCGCGCTGCGCGCCGGACTGGACCGGGCGCTGCCCGGGGCACCGGTCCGCCTCGCCGTCGAACCCGGCCGCTCGATGATCGGCACCGCCGGACTGACGCTCTACCGCGTGGGCGCGGTCAAGGACGGCCTGCGCCGCCGGTTCGTCTCCGTCGACGGCGGCATGAGCGACGCCCTGCGTCCCTCCCTCTACCTGGCCCGCTACACCGCGTGGACCGCGAACCGGACCGCCGAGGGCGAGCCCGTGCACGCCGTGGTCGTCGGCCGGCACTGCGAGAGCGGCGACATCGTCGTGCCCGACCTCGCCCTGCCCGACGACATCGCCGCCGGCGACCTACTCGCGGTCCCCGCCACCGGTGCCTACCACCACGCCATGGCCAGCAACTACAACGCCCAGCCCCGGCCCGCCGTCGTCGCCGTACGGGACGGCCGCGCCCGCCTCATGGTCCGCCGGGAGACCCCGGAGGACCTGCGCCGCCGCGACGCCCACGGCGAACCGGTGCACCTGAACACCGCCTGACCCCGCGGACCCGGTCCGCCGCGCCCCTGGCGGACCCGTCCTCGACGCCTTCCGCGCCCTGAGAACCGGCCCCGGATTCCCGCTGCCCGTCCTGCAACCGGCTCCGGATTCCCGCCGCGCGCCCCGAAGTCGGCCCCGAACCCCCGCCGCCCGTCCCGCACTCGGAGTCATTCCCATGCCCAGCACGCCCCAACTGCCCTACGGCACCTGGCCGTCACCGATCACCGCCCAAGCGGTCGCCGACGCCTCCGGGTCCACCTCCTGGCCCTCCGGCGCCGGCGAGGAGAACTGGTGGTGCGCCTCCGACCCGGCCACCGCCACCGTACGACTGCTGCGCAACGCTCTCGGCCACGAGCAGCCCGTGCCCGTGCTCGCCCCCGGCATCTCGGTCCGCAACCGCTCGCTCGGGTACGGCGGCAAGCCGTACTGGGTGCGCCCCGCCGCCCCCGGCACCGACAGCCACCTGCTCGTCTTCACCGACCACCGCGACCAGCGCCTCCACCGCGCCGAGGTGCCCCGCATCGAGACGGCGTCGGCAACGACTTTCCCGGCGACCGCGCCGCTCACCCCGGCCGACCCGCCCGGCCAGGAGACCTGCTGGGCCGACCCGGTGCCGTCACCCGACGGGACCGAGGTGTGGTGCGTGCGCGAGACCACCCGCGCCGCCACCGGAGAGGACGACGCCGACCCGGCCGTCCGCACCGTCCGCGACATCGTCGCCGTGCCGCTGTCGGGCGCCGCCGCCGACGACCCCGAGGCCCTGCGCGTGGTCGCCCGCTCGCACCACTTCCTGTCCGGGCACCGCCCCAGCCCGGACGGCCGTCGGCTCGCCTGGATCGGCTGGGACCACCCCCACATGCCCTGGGACAGCTCGGAGTTGATGGTCGCCGAACTGCGCGACGGCGTGGCGGGGGAGCCCGTACGTCTGCTCGGCGGCAGTCACGACGGCACCGAGGTCTCCGTCTCCCAGGTGGAATGGGCGGACCCCGACACCCTCTACGCCATGGCCGATCCGGACGGCTGGTGGAACCTGCACCGCGTCGACCTTTCTGCGGACGGCCTGGAGGCACTGAAGATCACCAACGTCCTTCCCCTGGAGGAGGACTGCGCCGGCGCCGTCTGGCGGGTCGGCCCCAGCTGGTTCGCGGTGTCGCCGCACGGCGTGGTGTTCCCGCACGGCAACGGGACGCAGAAACTCGCCCGTTGGAGCCCTGAGTACGGCACCCTGACCGAACTCGCCGAAGGCTGGAGCAGGTTCCAGGGCGATCTGTGGTCGGACGGCGAACGTGTCCTGGTCAGGTCAGCCGATCCCGCCCTCGGCACCGCCCTGTTGACGGTACCCCTGGCACCCGGCGCCGGACCGGCCCGGCCGGTCCGGCCCAGGTCCGAGGACCCGCTGGCCGCGTGGCAGCCGCTGCCCGAACGCCGTACCGTGCACGACGCGCAGGGCCGCCCCGTGCACTACGTGCTGCACCGTCCGAGCCACCCCACCGCCACCGCGCCCGACGGCGAACTCCCGCCGCTGCTCGTGCAGGTGCACGGCGGCCCGACCAGCACCTGCGGCGTCACCGCCGACCTGGAGTACTCCTTCTTCACCAGCCGCGGCTTCGTCGTCGCCGACGTCGACTACGGCGGCTCCACCGGCTACGGCAGGGCCTATCGCGACCGCCTGCGCGACGGGTGGGGCGTCGTCGACGTGGAGGACTGCGTCACCGTCGCCCGCGCCCTGGCCGCCGAGGGCCTGGCCGACCCCGGCCGTACGGCCGTGCGCGGCGGCTCGGCCGGCGGCTGGACCACGCTGGCCTGCCTGACCCACACCGACGTCTTCTGCGCGGGCGCCGTCTACTACCCCATCAGCGACCCCGCGAGCTGGCGGGCCGGCCAGACCCACGACTTCGAGTCCCGCTACGTCGACACACTGGTCGGCGTCCTGCCCGAGGACCGGGAACGGTTCGAGCGGGTCTCGCCCGCCGGCAACGCCGACCGCATCACCGCGCCGCTGGTCATGCTCCAGGGCGCGGACGATTTCATCTGCCGCCCGGACCAGGCCACCCGCATCGTGGACCACCTCGCCGAACGCGGAGTGTGGCACCGCTTCCTCCTCTTCGAGGGCGAGGGCCACGGCTTCCGCCAGGCGGACAGCGTCCGCCGCTCCCTCCTGGCCGAGGTCGCCCTGTACCGCGAGGCCCTCGGCGCCCACATCGCCCCCGACGTACCGGTGGACGCCGACACCCTCTGACCACCGCGGGCGCCGGTCTCTCGGCGCCCGCCACGATCACCCGCGCGCCCGCACCGGAAGGCGGGGCGCATTCACAGCCCGGTGACCTTCCCGCTCGCCGACACTTCGTAGGCCAGGGTGAGGGTGCGGCGGCCTCCGGGCGGGAGGGTGATGTTCCAGCTGGCGATGCCCTCGGTGTCGACCGTCTCGGGCGCGGGGGAGCAGGCGTCCTTGGACAGCCGTATCTCCACCGCCGAGACCTCCGACACCGGAATGCGCTCCCGGAGGACCACCGTCCGTTCGTCGTTCTCCCCGGGAGCCGAGAAGCGGGACAGATGCAGCCGGACGGTGCGGGTGAGCACGGTGCGCTGGCTCAGCCCGACGCTTTCGCGGGACTCCTCGACATGGCGGACCACCCGGAAGTCGTCGCAGCTGCCGAACGCCAGTTCCACGGGGGCGCCGGGAGCCGTGAAGTCCAGCGTGCCGCGGCCGCTGTATCCGCTGTCGCGGACCAGGTCCACCGGCCCGGCCAGCAGCACATGCCCGGACCGGTTGTCGAACCGCAGCAGCCGGGTGACCAGCGGGGACAGCTCGGGGGAGCAGCCGTACTCGCTCTCGGCAGGCGTGGTGAAAGAGGAGACCGGCACCCGGTGGGCGCGCCCGTCGCCGGGCACGGACACCGGCGAGGGAGAGTGCAGCACCCGTACCTCGCCACCGTCGGCCACGCCGGGCAGGCCGGTCACCGGGACCGGGCCGAGGTCCCCGATCTCCTGTTCGCGCAGTTCGACCTCGACCGTACGGCGTTCCGCGGCCGACCGGTCCTTGAGCGTCAGCCGGTCCTCTCCCAGCCGTGGCGGTTCGGTGGCCGCCGCCGACCGGGCCGTCGACAACGTCAGTCGTACGTCCGACCAGTCCTCGCCGGTCTGCTGCCAGACCATGGCGTCCGTCTCCAGGGTCAGTGCGCCCCCGTCGAGCACGGCCCGATAGGCAGGGCGCCACAGCGCACACGGAGTGAGGTGGCTGAGCCGCAGCCCGACCGGTCCGGCTGCCGCGGTCTGCACGGTCAGCTCGATGTGGCCGACGAGCTGGACGGGTTCCGTTTCGGCGAGGTCCATGGCGCGCCGGACCGCGTCGAGTTCGGAGGCGGCCGCTGTCAACTCGGCCTCAGCGGCGTGCAGTTCCTCGCTGTGTGTGTCGCGTTCACCGTCCACCCGGTCCAGTTCACGGTTCCAGCGGGGCACGTCGGTCTCCCCGGAGCCGGCCCCTTCGCCGATGTCCCGCAGCAGGTCGGCGGCCAGGCGGGCGAGGGCGTCGAGGCGGGCGCGGAGGCGATCCCGGCGCTGCTTCAGCGCGGCCTGCTCCTTCTCGAGGCTGTGCAGGCGGTGACGCAGGGCGGAGTCGTCGGCGGACGGCAGTGGCCCGCGCGGGGTCCAGCTGCGCACGATCCGCAGGTCGAGCACGGTCGCCGGGTGATCGGCGGTCAGTTCGGCGTGCAGGGTGCGGTCGACGGCCAGCGCGCTGACCGGACCGAGGCGCAACCGCTGGACTCCGGCCTGCAGTTCGAGCACCGCGCTCCGCTCGACGTGGGCGCGGTCTTCCAGGCAGGTGACGGCGGTGACAGGAAGCGTGATCGGTGTCTGGGCCGTGGACATGGGGTGTGTCAGCTCCTGCGGTTGCCGCCGGCCAGGACCTTGCCCGCCGGGATGCGTATTTCGTAGCCGCCGTCGAGGGCGACGGTGCCGCCCGCGGGCAGCTCCACCCGCCAGATGCGCAGGCCCGGGACAGGGTGATCGGGACTCCGGTCGTCCTCGGGTGCCGTCCAGTCGGCCTGCTCGACGATCCGTACGTCCGCCTCGGAGGTGACCGGCACCCGCTCGCGTACCTCGACGATGACGGGCCACGGGAGCCGGTTGGCCAGTTCCACGTGGACACGGTGGTCGAGCACGGTGGTGCCGTTGCGCAGGCCCGCCGTCGACTCGTGCAGGCTCGTACGGCGAGTGACCCGGATGCCCTCGGCCGGCCCGAGTCCCATCCGGCTCACGCCGCCGGGGGCGAGCGTGGGCAGCGCGGCGGTCAGCAGGAATTCGCCGTCTACGCCGACCTCCACCGGTCCCGCCAGCAGTGCCTGGTCGGTGGCGTTGGAGAGCACCAGCGTGGCGTACGCGGTCTGTTCCACGCCCGGCACGCTGAGGTACTCGGTACGCAGGCCGACCGGGATCTCGGCGACTGTGACGGTGTGCCAGGTGCCGTCCGAGGGCACGTCGGCACGGGCCGCGGCGTCGAAGCGATGGTCGAAGGAGCCCGCCGATTCGCGGGGCCGCACCGCGTGTCCGGGCAGCGGCAAGGCGGCCGTCGCCTCGGCGCGGCGGCGGAGTTCGGCGGCCACCGGATCGAAGGACGGGCCCGGGAACAACAGGCCTCTGCGATCGCTTCCCGCCTCGGGGCCGCACAGGACGAGGGCGGTGTAGTCGAGTTCGGCGTCGCCGGGCCGCGGCGGACCGGCGGGTGCCTGGGCCGGTGGCGGGCCGGCGAGGAACTCCGGAAGCGACGGCGGCGCAGCGGCGCCCGGGCTCGGTGGCGGCGCGGCCCGGCCCGGGGCGGCGGGCGCCATGGCGGCGAGGGCCGGGAACGGACCGCTGCGGGCGAGCGGACGGGGCGGTGGCGCCAGGTCGGGCAGCGCGTCGGCGGCGGCCTTCGGAGCGGCGCCCGCCGACCCCGGGGCACGAGGCGCTCCTCCCACAGAGGGCCGCCCGCCGTAACCCGGGGACGGCGGTGGGGGCGGCGCAACGGGACCGGGCGCGGCGGCGACCGCTGCGACCGCCCACCCCGCCCCGGCATCCACGGGCGCGGCGGACGCCGCGGGGCGCGGTCCCGCCGCGTTGTACCCGGCGAACAGGTCGGCGAGTCCCGTGGGAGGCTCGCGCCAGCCGGAGGGCGCGGGGGCGGGCTGACGGCGCCCGATCCGGATCGAGCGCAGCTTCGGCAGGTCGGTGCGGCGTCGCAGGTCGGCGGTGGCCAGCGCGATGCGTACGCCGGTCCAGTCCTCTCCGGTGCGCTGGGCGACCGAGGCGCGCAGCATCAGGCGGCCGCTGTCGTCGCCCTGCCGGTGGCTGAGACGGTAGGCCGGCACCCATACGGCACCCGGCACCGCGTATTCGAGTTCGACCTCGGCGTCACCCGCACCGACGAGGGTCAGGGCCGCGGAGACCGTTGTCTCCACGTGTGCTGCCGGTGCGTCGGTGGAGGCGCGGGCGAACCGGTCGATGGCGAGCTCGAGTTCGTGCTCGACGAGCCTGAGTTCGTCCTCCAGCTCGGCCAGACGGGTGTGCAGCTTCGCGGTCCTCTGGTCGACGAAATCGGCCAGCTCCAGCCAGGCGTCGACCGGGGTGCGGCGGTGCGGGTCGTCGCGCCTGCGATTCGGCGGGACCGGACGCAGATCCGCGATCTCCCGGATCAGACCGAGTTGACGGTCCCGGCGTTGTTCGGCTGCCGCGTACTCGTCGTGCAGCCGCTCCATCGCGTGCCGCAGTTCATCACGCGTGCCGGCATCGGTGGCGGACGGCTCGGCGTCGACCTCCACCCTGGCTTCGACCACGTGCACCTCGGGGGCGCCTGTGACGCGGGCCCGCAGGGAGCCCGCATCCAGTGAGCGGGGCAGCCCCGTCACCCGTATCCGGCCGTCCGCAGGCACACTGCCCCGGGCCAGCCGGCGGCAGACCGCACCCTGTGCGTACACCACGACCGAATCGAGGACAGACCCCCAACTCCGCGCGCTCTCAGCCGCCATGTTCTCCCCCCGCTGTGTCTGTGCCGGGCCAGCCTACGCCCGCGGACGCGCGCCCCGGCCAGGTGCTCCCTGCACCTGCGCGAATGTCTAGGAGGGATTCCATCCGCTGTGTCAGACCCACCGTGTGGCCGGTCGCGGCGCAGCGGCGGGCCGACTCGGCCGGTCACCGGTCGGTGGCCGGCCGCACACAGACGTCGACGTCATCCGAAGTAGTTGTCGAAGGTCCGCTGGAACTCCCCGCCCGCGAAGCGGTCCCAGTTGATCGACCACGTCATCAGGCCGCGCAGTGCCGGCCAGGTGCCGTGCGGCGCGTACGAGCCGCAGTTGGTCCGCTTCGTCAGGCAGTCCAGGGCCTTGGTGACCTCGGCCGGGGCGACGTAGCCGTTGCCGGCGTTGGTGGACGCGGGCATGCCGATCGCGATCTGGTCCGGGCGCAGCGCCGGGAAGACGTTGTTGGCGTTGCCGGCCACCGGGAAGCCCGTGAGCAGCATGTCGGTCATGGCGATGTGGAAGTCCGCGCCGCCCATGGAGTGGTACTGGTTGTCGAGGCCCATGATGGGTCCCGAGTTGTAGTCCTGGACGTGCAGCAGGGTCAGGTCGTCGCGCAGGGCGTAGATCACCGGAAGGTAGGCCCCGCACCGCGGGTCCTGGCCGCCCCACTGGCCCGTGCCGTAGAACTGGTAGCCCATCTGCACGAAGAAGGTCTCGGGCGCCATGCTCAGGACGAACTTGGAGCCGTACCGGGCCTTCAGGGTCTTCAGCGCCGAGATGAGGTTCACGATGGTCGGCGTCTTGGGGTTCTTGAAGTCCGTGTCGTCGGTGTTCAGCGACAGGGAGTGGCCCTCGAAGTCGACGTCCAGGCCGTCGAGTCCGTACGTGTCGATGATCTGAGAGACGGACGAGACGAAGGTGTCGCGGGCTGCCGTCGTGGTCAGCTGGACCTGTCCGTTCTGTCCGCCGATGGAGATGAGCACCTTCTTGCCGGCCGCCTGCTTGGCCTTGATCGCCGCCTTGAAGTCGGCGTCGCTCTCCACGTTCGGGCATTCGGTGACCGGGCAGCGGGTGAAGCGGATGTCGCCCGAGGTGGTGGACGTGGGCTCACCGAAGGCCAGGTCGATGACGTCCCAGCTGTCGGGGACGTCGGCCATGCGCGTGTAGCCGGCGCCGTTGGCGAAGCTCGCGTGGAGGTAGCCGACCAGAGCATGGGTGGGCAGGTCGGTGGATCCTCCGCCGCCCGACCCCGCGGTCGTCGTCGCCGTCACCGCCGTCGACTTCGCCGACTCGCCGGCGTTGTTCACACCGGCGACCTGGAACGTGTACGCGGTGGCGGCGGCCAGACCGGTCACGGTGGCCGAAGTGCCGCTCACCGTCTGGACCTTGACGCCGTCGCGGTAGAGCGCGTAACTCGTCGCGCCGCTCGCCGCCGACCAGGACAGGGCGACGCTGGAGGAGGTGACGGTGTCGGCCTTCAGGCCGGTCGGCGCGGCGGGTGGCTGGCCGGCCGGGGCGCCCGGGCCGAACACGGAGACGTCGTCGGCGTAGTACGCGCCGGTGTTGTACCAGCCGTGGGTGTAGATCGTCACCTGGGTGGTGGACGCGCCGGTGCGGAACGTCGTCGTGAGCTGCTGCCAGTCGGAGGCGGACTGGGTCCACGTGGAGACGTCGGTGGTGCCGGTGCCGCTCGCGCCGAGGTAGACGTAGGACCCGCGCACGTAACCGGACAGGGTGTACTGGGAGTTCGGCTGCACGGTCACCGTCTGCGAGCACTGCGCGTAGTCATTGCCGGCCGGGGTCGCCTGCAGCGCCGAGCCGCCGGTGCGTACGGGGCTGCTGACCGTCTTGCCGGCCGTACAGCTCCAGCCGTCCAGTCCCGCCTCGAAGCCGCCGTTGCGGATGAGTTCGGCATCGGCGGCCTGTGCGGCCGACGAGAGCGCGGCGATTCCGGGCACGGCCAGTGCCGCGGCCGTGAGCAGGGCGAGGAGCGGTCTGGGGCGGTCCACAAGTGCCTCCGGGTGGGGGGTGGTTGGACTGCGGGGCGCGCCCAATTTGGTCCAGACCAATTCGTTTGTCAAGGCCCGCGGCGGACGTCGCGGAGTTCGAGCCCTGCATGACATGGCTGCGGGGCGAGGACACAGACCCTCACTCGTCGACGGACCGTCCTGGAGGCCGCCGGAGACCACGGATGTGGCCCTGACCGGCGTTCTTGTGCACCCCGACGTGAATGGATCGCCCCGGAGTTATGTGAGGAACTGCGGTGATCGCCGGGGGAGTTGCCGGTCCGTTCAGAGATCGGTGGTGGTGGTGCTGCTGTCGCCGATGGCCCACGACTCGATGTCGCGGTAGTGGATCGGTCCCTGGCTGCGGCCCGCGTTGCTGCCGACCAGGTGCAGGCGCTCGGCAGGCCAGCCCAGGCCGGTGAATCCGGCCAGCCGTTCGGCTATCTCCGCTGCCGAGGACCGGTCTCCTCGGCGGGCGCGCGCCAGTGTGAGGTGGGGGCGCAGAGGGCGTTCTTCGAAGGTGATCCCGCAGTTCCTGACGGCGGTTCGCACATCGGTGGCGAGCGTGTGCAGCTCATCGAGGTCTCCGTCGATCCCGCTCCACAGCACCCGGTCGTCGAAGTTGCCGCTGCCGTGCAGGGACAGACGCATCGGCTGCCGTCCGGCAGCGAGCGCGGCAAGCGGCGCCCGCAGCAGCAGGGCCGTCTCGGGTGACAGCTCTCCGAGGAACGCCAGGGTGATGTGCCAGTCCTCCACGCGGTTCCAGCGCATGCGCGGGTGCGTGCCGTAGGCGGGGCGCAGTTCCCGGGCCAGTTCCTCCTTGGCGTGGTCGGGCGGGGCGACGGCGATGAACACGCGAACGGTGGCGGGTCGGGTCTGATCGTTCACAACGGGCTTCCTGCCACCGGCGGCGGGTCGACTCTCCATGGACCATACGAGTATCCAGCAATGATCTCGGAGCAGTCATCCAGGAGCCGTCATCCATGGGCAGGCGCCTGAGGGTGTCCGGGTCCGGGTCCACGACTGCCCGCCTCCCGCGGCCCCGGGCCCTCTCGGTGCGGCTACGGAGCGGGGCGTGAACTCGGAGCGGGCACGCGAACACGTACGGTGGTGAGTGCCTGGTCGGTCAAGCCGCGAGGGTCCCGTCGACCGGCGCCCGCCCTGTCCACGGCCCCACGGCCCTACGGTGGAAGGGCTGTTCGCGACGGGACGAGCACACCGTCACCGTCCGTGTCACCACGCCGAGGGGCACCGCCCGGCGGCAGCGGTGGCAACCACGCCGGGGCTGGCAGAGGATGGGAACGCTGCCCCCGCGCCATGCCGCGAAGGAGGCTCGGACATGCGTTGGTGGTCGTCGCTGATCACGATGGGCCGGAACGGACTCCGCATCGAACGGGCATTCGCCTCCCCGCCGGTGATCGCACGAGCCGTGCTGGCCGTGGTACTGACCACGGTCCTCGGCCTGCTGCTGGACGATGCCGTGGCCGGGGCCATGGCCAGCGTCGGTGCGTTCATCTGCGGCATCGGTACGCTGTTGAGCCCGCTGCGGCATCCCGTGCTGAACGCGCTGGGGATGGCGGCGGCCTTCAGTGCGATGGCTGCGCTGGGAGCACTGGTGCAGGGCACCGCCTGGCTGTTCCTGCTGCTGCTCGCGGTCTCGGCGTTCGCCGCCGGACTGTGGCGGACGATGGGCGTCGCGCCCGGCATCCGGGCCTGCCTCGCGGTGATCGGGCTGATGATCACGGCCGATCTCTCTCCCGACGTACACGGCGGCCTGGTGATCGCCGGATGGATAGCGGTCGGGACCGGATTCGTCGTGCTGGTACAGCTTCTCCCGCCGTACGGTCCACGGTTCGCCGCCCAGCGCCGCGCTCTCGCGGCCCTGTACCGGTCGCTCGCCGGGACTTCGGTCACCGCCGACCCCAGCGGCCCGGGCGCGAGCGCGCCGTTCACGGCGGCCCGTCAGGCCCTGGACGTTCTGCCGCAGTTCAGCCGGCCCGCGGCCGCGCCCCTGTTCGGACTGCTGGGAGAGGCGGAGCGCATCCGCCGCGCGCTGCAGACCGTGCGGCTGACGGCGCCCCCGTCGACGGCGGCCGGGGACCAGGAGGCCCTGGGCGCCGCCGCGCAGGTGCTGAGCGGCATCTCCCGTACGGTGGCCTCCGGCCGCGAGCACGGCACGCCCGAGGCGGTCAGCGCCCGCCTGGAGTCGTGGGCGGCCGTCGCGCCCGTGCACGGCCCGCGCGAACTGGCCGCCCGCCTGCGGCTGGCCGAGGAACTGGCCCGGCGCTCGACCGACGACCGCCTCGGCGACGTACTGGAACCCCACTCCGAGGTGCCGGGCCTGTACGCGGGCACCCCTGCCGTGGCACGCGCCGCCCGGCGGATCCGGGCGCAGTTCCATCCCCAGTCGCCGATCTTCCGCCATGCGGTGCGGCTCGCGGTGGGCGTGGTGGCCGGTGAGCTCATCGGCCGGTCGATCGGCGGGTGGGGCGGGCTGGGCATCTCCGCGCATGGCTTCTGGGTGGCCCTGACCACCCTGCTGGTGCTCTTCCCCGAGTACGGTCACACCATCGCCCGCGGCTGGGGACGGGCGGCGGGGGCCGTGCTGGGCGGCATCCTGGCCTGGGCGCTGTCCCTGCCGCCCTGGTCGCCCACGGGTCTCGCCGTTGTGTCGGTGGTGCTGGCCGCGGTGTCGTTCGTGACCCTGCGCACCGGGCAACTGATGCTCAACCTGTGGCTGACCACCTGGATCGTCTTCCTGATCCACCACGTCGGCGGGCTGCCCGGCCCCACGGCGTGGGCCCGGGCGGCCGACACGGTGGTCGGCGCCGCGCTCGCCGTACTCATCTTCCTGGTCTGGCCGACCTGGTCCACACGACGGGTGCCGGGCCTGCTCGCGGAGTGGCTGCGGGTGCAGGACCGGCTGCTGCCCGAGCTGCTGACCGGATACGCCGACGTCGGGGCGACCGACGTGGCAGCCGTCGACGCGCTACGGGCGCGGTCACGGCAGGTCAGGGAGCATCTGGAGGTCGCGGTGACGCAGGCGCACGCCGAACCGGCCGAACACCGCGGCCCCTGGTCGAGTGCGCAGCTGGAGCAGCTCAGGACCCAGGTGTCCACGGTCGCCGGATGCGCCACCCTGCTGGGCGAGCACCTGCCGCGTACCCCGCAGGACACCGTGCCGGAACTGACCGAGCTGGTCGATCCGCTGCACGAACACCTCGCCGCCCTGGCCCGTGCCGCCGCGGGAGCCGAGACCGTGGCCCCGGGGGCACTGCGGTCCGTCTTCGACTCCTTCACCGCGCGCTCCGGTCTGCTGGAGGGGGTGTCCGGTGGCGCCGGCAGCGTAGAGGGGGTGTCCGGTGGCGCCGGCAGTGCGAGGGCCGGCCGTGCCGTCGGTCTGAGCACGGCGACCGTCGACGCCGTCGAGGACCTGACCGCCACCATCGCTTCCCGGAAACGCCGCCGCCGCCACGCGGCGGTCTGAAACCCCGCAACTCCGCGCAACTCCGTCGAGCGGTGGCTCACCTGCGGATGACGTGGTGCGACGGATAGGGGGTGGTGGGCGTGACGGGCATGACGGGCATGCTTCCGGCCGCCGAGGCCATCGGCTGCGCGTAGAGATAGGGAACCGGCCCCGGGGAGGTGGGAGGAAAGCCCGGCCTGGCGGCGTCGAGATGGGAATCCAGGCTGAGCGCGGCGGTGACGAGGGCCAGATGGGTCAATGCCTGGGGGAAGTTGCCGAGTTGCTCGCCGGTCAGCCCGATCTCCTCGGAGTACAGACCGAGATGGTTGGCGTAGGTGAGCATCTTCTCGAAGACGAGGCGGGCTTCCCTCAGATGGCCGGCGCGGGCGAGGGCCTCGACGTACCAGAACGTGCACGCCGAGAACGTGCCCTCGGAACCGAGCAGGCCGTCGGGGGAGGCGGAGGGGTCGTAGCGGTAGACGAGCCCGTCGGACACGAGATCGTTCTTGATGGCGTCCAGGGTCGAGAGCCATCGTGGATCCTGCGGGGGGATGAATCCGACCGCAGGCATCCGCAGGACCGCCGAGTCCAGGACCTCGCTGCCCAGGTACTGCGTGAACGCGGCACGCCCCGGGCTCCAGCCTCGCCGCAGGATCTGCCAGTAGACCGCGTCGCGTTCCTTCGTCCAGCGCTGCACCTCGGCGGGACGGCCGCTGCGGGTGGCCATGCGGATGGCCCGGTCCAGCGCGACCCAGCTCATGAGCCGTCCGTAGGTGAAGTCCTTGTCGCCGCCGCGTGTCTCCCAGATGCCGGCTTCGGGCCGGTCCCAGTTCTCGCACACCCAGTCCACCGTGTCGATCAGCGCCTGCCAGATGCGGCACGTCGTGGGCAGGCCCTGCTGGTCGGCGAAGTGGAGGCACTCCAGCGCCGATCCGTAGATGTCCAGCTGCAACTGGTCGGCGGCACCGTTGCCGACCCGCGCCGGAGCGGAGCCCCGGTAGCCTTCCCAGTGTCCCAGGGTCTGTTCCTCCAGGTCGCAGGAGCCGTCGACGCGGTACATCACCTTCAGCGGGTGCGCGCCCGGTTCGGTGTACTCCTGAACGCGGTCTCCCAGCCACTCGGTGAAGGCCACGGCCTCCTCGGTGAATCCCAGCCCGAGCAACGCGTGCAGGGACAGCGAGGCGTCGCGTACCCACGTGTAGCGGTAGTCCCAGTTGCGCTCGCCTCCGACCTGTTCCGGAAGGCTGGTGGTCGGAGCCGCGATCATGGCCCCGGAGGGGGCGTACGTCATGAGTTTGAGCGTCAGGGCGGAACGGTTGACCATCTCCCGCCACCGCCCGGTGTAGCGCGAATGGGCCAGCCAGCCGTGCCAGAAGGCGATCGTGTCCTCCAGCAGCCGTTCACATTCCTCCGGGGACACCATGTGTGCCGGACCGTCAGCGAACGTCTCCAGCACCAGTCCGCGGGTCATTCCGGCGCGCAGCCGCACCGTCATACACGCGTCACCGGCACGCGTCGCCCGGTCGCCCACGCACTCGTCGCCCGGTGCGTCCACCATGTGTACGGTCGCCTTCACGTCGCGGCTGACGAAGTCCCAGCCACCCGTGCACGACGTGACCTCGTGCGGTTGCCGTGCGTAGTCGAAGCGGGGGGCGACCTCGATGTCGAACGAGATCTCACCGCGCGTGCAGCGCAGCATGCGGACCAGCCGGTGACGGCGGGTCGGACTGTGCGGCGAGGCGGGCGGCATGAAGTCCACGACCGATCCGACGCCCTGCTCGGTCATGAACCGGGTGAGCAGTACACAGGTGTCCGGATAGTAGAGCTGCCTCGTTGCGTACGTCGGTGCCTGGGGAGTGATCGACCAGTGACCGCCGTTCTCACTGTCGAGCAGTGCTCCGAAGATGCTCGGCGAGTCGAATCGCGGGCTGCAGAACCAGTCGACCGAGCCCCCGGTGGAGACCAGGGCGGCCGTCTGCAGGTCACCGATGAGTCCGTGGTCGTCGATCAGCGGGTGTTCGCTCATGGGGGCCTCTTCCCCTTTCGCCTGGCGCCGACGACGTCGCTGCTGTCGGCCGCACCACTCGCGGACACACGACGCGCTCCCCCCTTCCAGAGTGCACGGCGTGCACAGGGTTCGCATCACTCCCGGAGGCGGACGCGACGCACGCTACTGTCCGTGACCGGTGAGGGACCTGCCACGTGGTGGCGATGCAGGCGCCGGCCCTGTCGAGCGAGGGCCTACGAGCGGAACGGGTCCCACTTCGGGCTGAGGGAGATCGTTCGCAGTTGCGCCTGCGTCAGTGCGGGTGCCGGGCGGGACGGAGCGCCGTCCTCGCTCGCGGCGTTGTAGGCGCTGAGGACGATGCGAAGACCGCCGCCGCCCAGGGTGTCGACCGTCCACATCACCCTGCCCCTGACGCTCTGGCCGTCCGGTCCCCGGTGCTTGGCGATCACCGTCCCGTCGGCCAGATCCTCGGCGCCGTCGTAGACCTGCGAGACGTTTTCGTCCACGTCCATGCAGTACTGGACGTGGACGCGGATGTAACTCCTGCCCTTGCCGTCGTCGACGACGACGTGGCCGTCGTCGGCGTCCCGCTCGACGACCTCGACGTCCTTGGGCAGGAGCTGCACGAAGGTGTCCAGGACCTCATTCACATCCGGTCCGGGACGCCGGCACGGCTCCTCCACGACCGTGCGCTTCTTCTTGTCCTCGCCGAGGGCGGCCACGACCCGTCGCCACGGCCGGGCCGTGACCACCTTCTTCAACTCGGCGGCGGACAAGGGTGGTTCGGCCCGCGTCGTCGGGGACCCGTGGTCGGCGACGGAGTTCCACTCGCTGACCGAGATGTACTGGCTGCTCGGAGTGAGCAGCGAGGCCGACCAGAACCTCGTGTCCACGCGCCGGTCGGGATACACGTATCCCTTGAACAGATTCAGTTGCGAGCCGTCGGGCAGTCGGCTGACGACACAACTGTCGAACTGATACGTCGGGTCCTTGGTGGGGCAGCCGATGGTCATCTCGGCCTGAATGCCCGGCTCGAGCCAGTCGATGAAATTGATACTGACGGCCGCCGGTCCCCTGCCGTCGTCGTAGACGACATGCGCGTACGGATCGAATCCTTCGCCCAGCCCGCGTCCGAGCCGATCGGTGATCTCGCCTTCGGGCAGGAGGCTTTCGAGCGTACGGATCATGTCGGCCCTGGAAGTGGGGTTGGCGACCGGCGTCCTGGACGCGTGCGGCGAGGTGCCTGCGCCGATGGCCCAGGACAGCAGCAGCGCCCCGGCCAGCACGACGACACCGATTCCGGACACCACGACGGCCCGCCGCAGCAGTCGCCCGAGCGTCGTCCCGGACCGGTACGACCATCCCGAACGCGCCTCCTCTCCCTCGGCGTTCGCCTCCGCGCGGACCCGTCCCATGTACCGTTCCCCCTTGCGCCGTCCACAGCCGCCCCGACCGCGTGCGCTGCACTGATCGCGATGGAGCCGGGGGACTCTCCCACGAGCAGATTGCCGTGGAGGAAAGACCCAGCGACCAGCAGTCACGGGGACGATGACCACACGGTGTCCGCCCGGGCGTTGCCTCTCGTGCGGTCAGCAGTACGGCGGCTGGTTGGTCAGGGACGCCGCCACCCCTTCCGGCAACTGTGCACCATGGGCCGGCAAGACCCGCTCTCCACCCGGCCGCTCGCCGACGGCGACCAGATCACCCCGGCGATGCGCACCCGACGGGCCAAACCTTTCCAGACCCGCCGGGACACCTGTCTGCGCGACCGACTGCAAGAACAAACCGAGTGGTACCGGAGGGCATCAGCCAAGGCCCACACGGCTGCCCGGCGCTGGTCCGCAGCGACCACCACGTCGGCCTGCCCGTGGCAGATTTCGATCAACTGGTCGAAGACCGTCTGATCCTCGCTGGCACGCGCCGACGGCAAGCTCCTTGCAGGACCGGCCGCCGGATGGTCGGTGACCGGGGCTGGGTATCAGCCGCTGAGGTCGAACACGCCCCACACGGTGTACGGCTCGGCCAGGACGTAGATCCTGCTTCCTCGGCCGACGACCCGCCGGCGGCCGGGGACAGGGCCGTCGGCAAGCGTGAGCAGGCCGACGTCCGTCGGCTCGACGGATGTTTCGGTGAGCTCTCCGTGGGCGAGTCGGTCCCGCTCCTCGCCGTAACCGCCGTAGAAAGCGACCCGCTCGCCGTGGACGGCCACCGCTTTGGCGCCTCGTACGCGGTTCGCCCACACCCTGACGGGCCGGTCTGGGCGATCGGCGCGTATCTCGACGAGCGGGAAGTCCGTGTAGGGGCACGCCCAGGCGGTGGTGCCCGACACGTTCAGGGCGTAGCAGTCGAAGAGGCCGGGGATGCGGGCGCCGTCCGAGGTCCAGGTGAGTCGGCCCGTGGTGCTCCAGCGGCGGATGCCAACTGGGTTCTCGTCGAAGTGCCCGACCCAGATCTGGTCGGCCTCGTCCACGAGCAGGTGCTCGATGGCGTCTCCGACGGAGAACGACGAAGTCTCGCGGCCGAGCGTGTCGAAAACCTGTACCTGGTTCGCGTCCTCCTGTCGGCGGGTGCGAGACGCGGCGACGACGAATCCGCCGTCGGGCAGGCGGTCCAGGTGCGGCCAGCGGGCCCGCACGGCGCTCAGCTCGGTGAGTTCGACGTTGCCGTCCGGACGGACGGAGACGACCAGCGCGTCGAAGGGCAGGACACCACCGCCAGGCTGCGGAGCGCGTTCGGTGAGCAGCCAGTGGGCGGTGCCGAAGACGTCGACGGTGCTGGTCAGGACATGGTGGTCGTGGTGTGCTCGGGGGAGGTGGGCGTAGGGAACGAGGGCGGTCTTCTGCACGGCGGGCTCTCCTGGGTGGGCGGTCACGGCCATCGGGCGCTGGGGTGAGCGGCGGTCGGCGGCGCGCGAGCGGTGGAGAGGGGAGCGGGGCGCCTAGACGGCATCGCCCTTTCTGGTTGTCATGAGGTGATCATCATCGACGTCCGACCCTGTGACAAACCCTTTCGGTGCGCCGCCGCCACTGATCGAATGTTGCGAGAGCACGGACCTGACCGCACTCACACCACCAGCGCGACACTTCCCTCGGACGAGCCGACATCCGTCACGAGCCGGGCCGCATACGGCATCTGACCGGGAGTACCCGCAGGCCACCCACCTGCTGGAGCAAGCCGGCCCATCAGATCCCCGGTCCGCTGCTCGGTGAGCCGCGGGCTTCGCCTGCGGTGCCGTAGGGCCGGCGTGAGTGAGGGCGGCTTCAACGTTCTCCAGCGCCCGTTTGGGCCCGCCCGGATTCAGGGCGGAGTCGACGGTGTGGACGATGCCGCCTTCAGCGCATTCTGCGGCTGTGGGCCACTCGGCGGTCACGCTGCTCGTCAGTCGGCTCGCCGGCGGCACGTGAGGTAGAAAGGAAGCCTTTACATCGCCCGGCGCAGGCTCCGCGCGTCCCGCCGGCCATCCGCGGTGTCCCTCCTTGGGTGGCTCTCGAACGCAGGGTCGCCCTGGCTCTCGCAAGACCCGACGAAATCAGCGGGGCTCATCGCGCTTCGGGGAGGTTCGGCATGCCCAGCGGCCTGTCGCCGACGGCTCGGATCCTGTCGTGGGAGGAGTTCACCGCCCGCTCGGTCGGCGACGACGCGGTCGATCGACAGCAGGGTGCCTTCCAGCAGCACGATCGCCTTGTTGGTGGCGACGGTCATGCCCTGCCGAGGGGTGCGGGCGAGGGCGGCCGGGACCTCCACCGCCTCGGCGGGCCGTCTGCTGTCAGCTAATCCGCCTGGCCGGACGGTGATCGCGGTGCTTGTGTGTCGGTATGGAGATCTTGGTTCTGGGCGGAACGGCATGGGTGGCTCGGGAGCTCTCGCGGCAGGCGATCGAACGCGGCCATCGGGTGACCTGTCTCGCGCGTGGCGAGAGCGGAGAAGTCTCGGACGGGGCGACCCTGGTCGCCGCCGACCGGCGCGACCCGTCGGCGTACGAGCCCCTGCTCGACCGCGTATGGGACGCGGTCGTCGAGGTGTCATGGCAGCCGGGCTTCGTTCGTGGAGCGCTCGACGTGCTGGGCAGCAGGGCCGGACACTGGGTGTACGTCTCGTCCGGCAACGTCTACGCCTCGCACGCCACGTCGGGGGCGGACGAGTCCGCGGCCCTGCTCGCCCCGACCGACCTGAGCGAGGTCGACCGCGACTTGTACGGCGAGGCGAAGGTCGCCTGCGAGCAGGCGTCGACGGCCGCTGTGGGCGACCGCCTCCTCATCGCTCGATCCGGGCTCATCGGCGGGCCGGGCGATCACAGCGGGCGCTCCGGCTACTGGGTCGCCCGCGCCGCACGCGATCCGCGAGGGCCGATGCTGGTCCCCGACACACCGGCCATGCCCACCCAGGTGGTCGACGTGCGGGACCTCACCTCCTGGCTGCTCGATTCCGCGGAGACGGGAACCACCGGCACGTACAACGCCGTCGGCCCGGTGGTTCCGTTCGAAGAGTGGATCGAGCTGTCCCGCGCCGCCGGCGGGCACACCGGTCCGATGGTCACCGCCGAAGCGGCGTGGCTGCTCGCCAACGGCGTGGCCCAGTACATGGGGTCCGAATCGCTGGCGATGTGGCTGGTTGAGCCGGGCTGGGAAGGGTGGTCGGCCCGGGACGGGTCCGCGGCGCGCGCCGCGGGGCTGCGTCACCGGCCCACGGCGGAGATGCTGGCTGACACGCTGCGCTGGGAACGCGAGCAGGGGCTGGGCCGGGAAAGGCGCGCGGGCCTCAGCGCGCGGCGCGAGCGCGAGTTGCTCGACGCCCTCGGCTGACTCCTTTTGCTGATGAGCTGGGACGGTCGGACGCGGACGGAGTCAGGCCCGGGGATCCTGCATCACGCCCGTGCCCTGAAGGTGAAGCAGGTCACGTTGCGTCGGCGGATGCGACCGATCGTCGTATGGGGCAAGACTCACCCGGACCGTGTGCCCACGCGGTGCGCGCCACGGCGGACGGACGCACCCCCGTTCCTGCCGGAGCGCCGGTCGACCGTGGGTCGTCTGCGTTCCCGGCCCGTTCCCGGGTCCGCTTCCGCAAAGTTTCCCGTACGTGATGCGTGCCACATACGGATCTTCGGTCAGGCAGTACGCTGAGGACATGCTTTCGCTCGTTCGACGCCGCCACGTGGACTACGTCCGCGTCACGAGCATGGGCTGTCGACGCTCCCTCTGAGCCGTCCGGCCTCTCTGCGCATGGTCGCGCTTCTGCGCTTCTGCGCTTCTGCGCTTCTGCGTTTTTGCGGTTCACAGCCGCCTGCGTTTCCTCTTCTCTGCTCACCTGGCACCCCTGCGCCTGCTCACCCATGGCGGGCGTGCGGGACCCCGTATACCCAGCGGATGCACCATGACGAACGTGACCCAGACGACTGAGAAGCCGTCGTACCGGCAATTGCCGATCATCGATCTCTCCGCCGCCGACCGAGGGCCGCAGGCCCGGGCGCTGTTGCACAGCCAGTTGCACAGTGCCGCCCATGACGTGGGCTTCTTCCAACTCGTGGGGCACGGGGTGAGCGAGGAGGAGACCGAGGGCCTGCTTTCCGCCATGCGGCGGTTCTTCGCCCTGACGGAGGCCGAGCGGCTCGCGATCGACAATGTGAACTCGCCCCACTTCAGGGGATACACAAGGACGGGGGACGAGCGGACCGGCGGGCGGCAGGACTGGCGCGATCAGCTCGACATCGGGGCCGAGCGGCCCGCGCGGGTGCCGGGGCCCGGCGAACCGGCGTACTGGTGGCTGGAGGGGCCCAACCAGTGGCCGGCCGGGCTTCCCGAGCTGCGGGTGGCCGCCCTGCGGTGGGTGGAGCGGCTCAGCGGTGTCGCCGAGAAGCTGCTGCACGAACTGCTCGCCTCGATCGGAGCGCGCGCCGACTTCTACGACTCCGTCTTCGGGGAGCGGGCACATCCGCATCTGAAGCTGGTGCGGTATCCGGGGAATGCGGGGAACGGGGCCGATCAGGGGGTGGGAGCCCACAAGGACTACGGGTTCCTGACCTTGCTGCTCCAGGACCAGGTGGGTGGGCTTCAGGTGCAGCGGGAGGACGGGCTGTTCCACGATGTGCCGCCGCTGCCCGGTGCCTTTGTCGTCAATCTCGGGGAGTTGCTGGAGGTGGCCACGAATGGCTATCTCGTCGCCACCAATCACCGGGTGGTGTCACCGCCCAGCGCCGTCGAGCGGTTCTCCGTGCCGTTCTTCTACAACCCTCGGCTGGACGCGCGCGTGGAGCCGCTGCCCTTCCCGCACGCCTCCGCCGCCCCCGGCGTGACCGACGATCCGGCCAATCCCCTGTTCGCCGAGTACGGTTTCAACGAGCTGAAGGGCAAGGTGCGGGCGCATCCGCTCGTCGCGGAGCGGCATCACGCGGAGCTGCTCAGCCCCGCGTGATCGCGCTCGTCCTCGCCTGATGGGCGACGTCCTGAGCGAAACCCTGGCGGGCGATGTCCGCGTAGCCCTCGATCGCCCGGGGGGCTACGCGTCCCCGGGCCGCTGGAATGGGCGGAGGGGCGGGCCGGACGGCCGGTGCGCTCCTGTTCCAGGATGTGCGCGGACCAGCCGGCCGTGCGGGCCCGCTCCCTCAGACTGCTGCTGCCAGTTCCACCACCGACACCACGTCGGCCTGCGTCGGCGCGCCGGAGGCGCGGCGGACAACACGACCGGTGCGGTCGAGGACGAGTACGGTCGGTGTACGCATGACGTCGAAGCGCCGGACCAGTTTGAGCCGTGTCTCGGCGTCGATCTCCACGTGGCGTACACCGGGAGTTCCGTCGGCCACACCGGCCAGCAGACGGCGGGTACCGGGGCAGGTGGCACAGAGGGCCGTCGAGAACTGCACCAGCGTCGCCCGCTCGCCGAGCGTCACGCCCAGCTCGCGAGAGGACAAGCGCAGCCCGTCGCCCTGGCCCGCGTCACGTAGCCTGCCGTCGCGTCGGACCCGTACCAGCCCGGACCTCCCCTTCCCGCGCCCCGCGTTCGAACGCCACCAGCGGCGTGGCCAGGTCGCACACGAGGTTGCAGCGCAGCACAGCAGACGGGCTCGTCACCCGGCCGGCCCGAGCAGCCCAAGAGTTCGGCCCGGCATCGGCTCCGCGAGCGCGGCCCGCCAGGCCGGCACGCCGAAGGAGCCGGCGAAGTACTGCGTCTCGTGCACCACCTGCTGGTCGGCGAATTCCATGATGCTCACCGAGTACGAAGGCACACCGTCGTAGGTGATGAGACATTCACTCACCCACAGATTCGCATGGCCGGTGATCCGCTGGACGGCGAAATGCCGGTCGGCCGGGTGTCCGCCGCGTTGCGCCGAGATCGCCGCTCGGCCCCGGAACCGCTCGCCCGACTGCGGGTAGTCCAGGATCGCGTCCGTGGCGTAGATGGCGTGCTCGGCTTCCGTGTCCCCGCGTTCCGAGGCCCGCCAATGCTCCTCGACCGCAGCCCTGGTCCGGGAGTCAGTATCCACATCATCCATGACACTGCCTTTCCTTGACTTGCTCCTCGGGTTGAAGCCCGAGGATTCTGGCCTTCTCTGCCGGATGCTGTGCCGCTACGCGGCGCAGCTGCCAGCGGGGATTCCGTGGCTTCCTGTTTCTTCGCGCTGCGCCGGGACGAGTCCTGGTCTTACCGGCGCTCCGCAGGCTGTTGCCGCCAGTCCGGCGGCCGCCTTGATGTTGAGTGCGGCGTTGTGGTCGCGGTCGTGGAGGGTGCTGCAGGCGGTGCAGGTCCATTCCCGGACGTGCAGGGGTTTGGGTCCGTCCTTGACGCCACAGGCGGAGCAGGTCTGGGAGGTGGGCTCGAACCGGCCGATCCTGACCAGGGTGCGGCCGTACCGTGCTGCCTTGTATTCCAGCATGCTGATGAACGATGCCCAGCCCGCGTCGTGTACGGACTTGGCCAGCCTTGTACGGGCCAGTCCCGCCACCGACAGGTCCTCCACACCGATCCCTTGGTTCTCGGAGATCAGCCTGGTGGAGAGCTGGTGGTGGAACTCACGGCGAGCATCAGCGACCTTCGCGTGGGCGCGGGCGACCTTCAGGCGGCCCTTGGCCCGGTTCCTGGACCCCTTCTCTTTGCGGGACAGCTCCCGCTGGGCCTTCTTCAGTTTCTTCTCCGCGCGCCGCAGGAAGCGTGGGGAGTCGATCTTCGTGCCGTCGGACAGGACCGCGAAATGGGTGAGGCCGAGATCGATGCCGACGGTGCGATCGGTGTCGGGCATCCGTGCCGCGTCGGCGGCAAGGTCGGTGTCGATCACGAAGGACGCGAAGTACCGTCCCGCCGCGTCCTTGATCACGGTGACCGAGGAAGGGGCGCTGGGCAGGGTGCGGGACCACTTCACCCTGACCGCGCCGATCTTCGGGAGGCTCAGCCGTCCGCTGCCGGTGATGGACCAGCGGGCGTTGGCGGTGAACCGGATCGACTGCCGGTTGTCCTTGCGGGACTTGAACCGGGGCGCACCGATTCGGGGGCCCTTGCGGGTGCCTTTGAGCGAGGCGAAGAAGTTGCGGTACGCGGTCTCGGCATCCCGAAGGGACTGCTGGAGCACCACCGAGGAGACCTCACCCAGCCAGGACCGCTCCGCAGTCCGTTTGGCCACGGTGATCAGGCGCGTGGACAGCTGACCGGCCGTCGGGAACGGCAGCCCGGCCTTGCGGGCGTCCTCACGGGCGCGGACCGCGTCGTTGAACACGACGCGGGCGCACCCGAACGCTTTCGCCAGCGCCGTCTGCTGGGCGGTGTCCGGGTACAGGCGGAAGCTGTACCTCAGCTGCATGTCCGTCACCCTACGCACGCGGGACGGGTTGATATGCCGGAGACCGAAACCGGTCGGCACGGTGCTTGCGGGACGCATGTGCTCCTGGTCTCCGCTACCGGGTTTCGGCACGGGGTATTCACCGATGGCCGCGTGAGACGGATGGAGGCGGGCCGGCAGCACCTCGGACAGCAGACCACCGGCCGGCATGAGCACCGCGCGGCTTCGCCGGGACCAGCCCTGCCGACGCTCCGCGCCGCAGCCCGAAGAACTGCGGTGTCCGACTCCGCCGGACCTGAATGCGCGACGCTCGGCGTCGCGACCATCGGATTCGCCTCACCACCGGCCTGAAGGCCGATGCACTGCGAATGAATTCCGGTAGCGGTGACAGCCTAGGCGCTCCGGGCCCCAGCCGACCGGAGCTAGCCGGGCCTGGGCTGCCAGGTCCTCCCTTTGGATGATCGAGTTCGGCGAATGGCAAGGCGGCCGGAAGGCTCGGCTTCGTTCGGCGCCGTCTTCCTCGGGCGCTCGGGCGCTCGGGCGTGCCGAAAGCGAGCCGCGCCCCCACGTTGTCGGCTTGGCAGGGTTCCGGGACTGTGAAACGCTCGTTTTATGGCATATGTGTCCCGCCTCGGGACGTCGATCCCGAACGGTTGAGTCCGGCTGCCTGTCGGAAGTCCCCGGATCCAGGCTCCCGTTCGGGAGTAAGGAACAGCCATGAGGACGACCGAGCACGCTCACGACCGCGATGGCCACGGTGACCCCACCTTGTACCGAACTCCGGCGGATGCCGTCGCCGCGCCCCCGGAGAAGCTCGCCTATGTGGTCGGTTTCGACCCGACCGCACAGCGCGCGGACGCGTTGTTCACCGTCGGCACCGACCCCGAATCCGCCGAATACGGCCGAGTGATCTCCCATACCGAGCTGCCCGGCCTGGGTGACGAGCTGCACCACTTCGGCTGGAACGCCTGCTCGAGCGCGCTGGCCCATGCCGGTCATGATCACGCCGTGCGGCGCTACCTCATCGTCCCGGGAATACGCTCTTCCCGGCTGCACATCCTCGACACAGACCCCGATCCCGTCCGCCCGCGCCTCGTCAAGGTGGTCGAGTCCGAGGAGTTGGCCGCCAAGGCCGAATACTCGCGCCCGCACACACTCCACTGCGGTCCCGACGGGGTGTTCCTGTCCTGCCTGGGCGGCGCGGACGGTGCCGACGGGCCCGGCGGCGTCGCGCTGCTGGACCACGAAAGCTTCGACGTGCTGCGCGCCTGGGAGAGCGACCGCGGACCGCAGCGGCTCGCCTACGACCTGTGGTGGCATCTGCGCCAGAACGTCGCCGTGACCAGCGAATGGGGCACCCCCACGATGTACGAGGACGGTCTCGTCCCCGAACTGCTGCTGGATCGCCAGTACGGCCACTCGCTGCACTTCTGGGAGCTGGACTGCGGTCGGCACCTGCAGCGCGTCGATCTGGGGGACGAGAACCAGATGGTGCTGGAGCTGCGTCCCGCGCACGACCCCGAGGCAACGTGGGGGTTCACGAACACCGTGGTCAACGTCGAGGACCTGTCGGCGTCGGTGTGGCTGTGGAACCGGGAGGGCGAGGACTTCGTGGTCCGCAAGGTGATCACCATCCCCGCCGAGCCCGCGCAGACGGAGGACCTGCCTCCGGCGCTGCAGCCGTTCGGCGCCGTTCCCCCGCTCATCACCGACATCGACCTGTCGGTGGACGACCAGTGGCTGTACGTATCCGCATGGGGAACCGGCGATCTGCATCAGTACGACGTGAGCGACCCGTTCCATCCGAGGCCGACCGCGTCCGTGCGCCTTGGCGGCGTCGTCAGCCGACAGCCGCATCCCGCCGAGCCGGACACTCCGCTGACCGGCGGAACGCAGATGGTCGAGCTCAGCCGTGACGGGCGGCGCGTGTACGTGACGAACTCCTTGTACAGCGCCTGGGACGCGCAGGTGTATCCCGCAGGCATCGACCCGTGGATGGTCAAACTCGACGCCGACACCTCGCACGGCGGGCTCGTTGCCGACAGCCGCTTCTACCCGCACGGCCCGGACTTCCTGGGCCTGCGCGTGCACCAGACGCGCCTGCAAGGCGGCGACGCCTCCTCGGATTCGTACTGTTACCGCAGCTGACCGCCTGGGGACATGACCTCCGTGCTTTACGCAGCGGGCGCGCACACTGACGACACAACCGGGTGGCAGCTGCCCTCCACCGAAACGCTGGCGGCCGTGGCTCTGGTGGCTGTGGCCACTGTGGTGGGCGCCTGGCTGGCGCGGCGCGGATCCGGCCGGTCGGTGCTTCTGCTGGCCGCCGCGTCGGGGATATTGCTGAGCATCGCGGTGCTCGACCTTCTGCCCGACGCGTGGGACGAGGCCCATGAGGCCGGCGTGCCCCTGTGGGCGGTGCCGGTCACCGCGCTCGCCTCGTACGGGGTGATGGGTGCAGTGGTCCGTATCGGCTGCCCGTGCAAGCCAGGTCGCGCGGGCGGCGTCGGCGCGGCATCAGGGCTCGCTCTGCACCGCTTCCTGGAGGGGGCGACCTTGGCGCTGACCGCCTCGGCCGCCGTGGTGGCGGCGCTCCTCGTGCACGCGGCCAGCGAGGGCCTGGCGTTGGCCGCTCTGCTGGGGGCCCAACCGAGGCGGCGTGTGGCACCGTGGATCGGGCTGGCTTGCCTGGGCCTGGTCGCGGGAGCCTTCGTGGCGAGCGCGGTGCCCATTCCGGACGGCATCATGCCGTTGCTGCTCGCCTCCGTCGGCGGCGTACTCGCGCAGGCGGCGTGGGTGGCGCTCACACTCGCCCAGCGGCAGCGGCCCGCGGACCGGCGAATTCTCGGGGTGCCGGCTGCGATGGCGATGACTCTCGCGGCCGTCCTCACCGCGCTCTCCGTCTTTGTCGGGACGGTCAACCGCTGAACGCGACCTGCCACACGAAGGCCATGAAGGTCGCGGGAACCCCCCGTGTCACGTCAGGCGTACTCACCACGACTGCAGAGCCTGTTCGAAACCACCCTCAGCGCCGCTCGGGCCGACCCTGACGAGTACAACCGCCGCTGGGCCCGCGCAGTGGACGGCGCTGGATCCTGAGTTGCGGGACGAGCCGTGTCGAGTGCTCCTCGCGACCCGTGAGTTCCCCGGTGTGGTTCAGTCGCGTTGTCCTTCCTGAGGGTCAGGACTAGCGTGGTGAGTGGGAGAATTCGTCACATACCGTCGGGCCAGGACGCCGGGCAGGGGAAGCCTGCGCCGGGCTCCGCGACGGCCGCCCCTGGCCGAAGTCATCGAACCGGCACGTGGGTGGATCTGACGCATTTCAGCGCCGGAGGGTGCAGGAGGTCGATGTGCTTCCCACGCGACACAAGTCAGCGACCATCAAAGGGCAAAAGGTCTTCTACCGAGAAGCAGGTCCCGGCGATGCGCCGGTCGTGTTGCTGCTCCACGGATTCCCGAGCAGTTCGCACATGTTCCGCCATCTCGTCCCCGCACTGGCCGATGACTATCACGTGATCGCCACCGACCACATCGGATTCGGCCACTCGGCCATGCCCAAGGTGGACGAGTTCGATTACACCTTCGACAACCTGGCAGGGGTCACCGCCGGGCTGCTCGATCATCTGGGCATTCGGCGCTTCGCCATCTACGTGCACGACTACGGAGCGCCGATCGGCTGGCGCCTGGCGCTCGATCCCTCCTTCGACGTCAACGCGATCATCTCGCAGAACGGGAACGCGTACATGGAGGGTTTCACCAAGCCCTTCTGGGACGATCTGTTCGCGTATGCCACCGATCCCAGCCGTGCCACAGAGCCGGGTGCGCGGGCCAAGTTCAGTCCCGGCACGACCCGTTGGCAGTACGAGAACGGCGCGTCCGACACCAGCCTCGTCAGCCCCGACACCTGGATGTTCGACCAGCTCCTGCTGGAACGGCCCGGCAACGACGAGGTCCAGCTCGCCCTGTTCCGTGACTACCCCACGAACATCGAGGGCTACCCGAAGCTGCAGGAGTACTTCCGAGCCAGTCAGGTGCCTCTGCTCGCGGTCTGGGGCGAGCGGGACGAGATCTTCGGGCCGGACGGAGCGCGGGCGTTCTTGCGCGATCTGCCCGAGGCCGAAGTCCACCTGCTGCCCGCCGGCCACTTCGCCCTCGAGACGCACCTGGACGCCATCAGCGGATACATCCACGGATTCCTCGGACGCGTCCTCACCTGAGAGGTGGCCGGATCCGCCCGCGCCGGCTGTTCGTGACGGGCCGCGGCAGTTGAACCTGCGCTTCCCGATGCGGCGGCACGGGAAGCGCGTCCGAGGGAGGCGGCGTGGTGGCCAGACTGGTGGCGGTGAATGTCGGGATGCCGAAAGACGTCCCCTGGCACGGCAGGACCGTGTACACCGGCGTCTACAAGCGGACGGTGGCCGGGCCGCGGATAGTGCGGCGGCTGAACATCGACGGAGACGGCCAGGGAGATCTCGGCGGGCACGGCGGTGAGCAGCGCGCGGTGCTGGTCTACCAGTTGGACTCCTACCGGTTCTGGGAGAAGGAACTGGGGCGCGAGAACCTGACGCCGGGCCAGTTCGGCGAGAACTTCACCGTGGAGGGTCTGCCCGACGACGAGGTCTGCATCGGCGACCGCTACCGCATCGGCGCCGCCCTGTTCGAGGTCACCCAACCCCGGGTCACCTGCTACCGGGTGGGGCTGCGCATGGGCGAGCCCCGGATGGCGGCCCTGCTCGTGGCTCACCACCGCCCCGGCTTTTACCTGCGCGTCATCGAGGAGGGCGAGGTCGAGGCCGGGCAGGAGATCGTCAAGGTGTCCTCCGGCCCGGAAGCCATGACCGTCGAAGAACTCGACGCCGTGCTCTACCTGCCCGGCCACACCCGCGAACAGGTCGAGCGGGCCCTGCGCATTCCCGCGCTCAGCCCGGGATGGCAGGGGTCCATGAAGACGCTCCTGGAGCAGGACGGCGAGCGGACCTCGGGGAGTTCTTCCGGCAGCGCCGGGCTCTCCGCCGCGGCCACCGCTCCACCGCCTGTCTGGCCCGGTTTCCGTCCCCTGACCGTCACCCACATCCAGCCCGAGAGCCACAGCGTCTTCTCCCTGCGTCTGGCCGCCGCCGACGGCACCGCGCTCCCGGCCGCGCTGCCCGGCCAGTTCATCACCGTCAAGGTCCTGCCCGAAGGAGGCGCTCCGCCCCTCATCCGCAGCTACTCGCTGTCCGGCCCGCCGGGTACCGGCACGTACCGGATCAGCGTGAAGGTCGAACCCCACGGCGCCGCCGGCAACGAGCTGCGAGCCCACACCCGGGTCGGCGACCGTCTGGACGCCGCAGCGCCCCGCGGCACCTTCTGCCTGGGCGAAGGAGCCAACCCGGTCGTGCTGCTCTCCGCCGGGGTCGGCGCGACCCCGGTCCTGGCCATGCTGCACACCCTCGCCCGCGACCGCTCCACCCGGCAGGTGTGGTGGCTGCACGGAGCCCGCAACGGCACCGAGCACCCCTTCGCCCAGGAAACCCGCGACCTGATAGCGGCACTGCCCGACGCACGGTCCGCCGTCTACTACAGCAGACCCACCAGCGCCGACCGGCTGGGCGTCGACTACGCCGCAGCCGGGCACGTGTCGGCCGAACTCATCCGCCGGCTGGACCTGCCGACCGACGCGGACGCGTACCTGTGCGGGCCGGCCACCTTCATGGACTCGGTCACCGCCGGCCTCGTTGACCACGGCCTGTCCGCCTCCCGCGTCCACACCGAGACCTTCGGCTCCGGCGCTGCCCTCACACCCGGGATCAAGGGCGCCGCGGCGGCACCGGCGCCGCACCAGCCCCCGGGTCCCGCGGGCACCGGCCCGCAGGTGTCCTTCGCCCGCAGCGGCCTCGACGTCCCCTGGAACGACGCCCAGGAGTCGTTGCTCGAGCTCGCCGAGGCCTGCGACGTACCGGTCCGGTGGTCCTGTCGCACCGGCGTCTGCCACACCTGCGAACTGGCGCTCATGTCGGGGTCGGTCGTCTACTCGCCCGACCCTGTCGAGCCCCCGGGCGAGGGCAACATCCTGATCTGCTGCTCCAGGCCCGCCGGAGAAGTCGTACTGGACCTGTGAGCCACGTCGTTTGATCGGGGGCTATGGCTATGGCTATGGGTGGTGGGTGGTGGCCAGGCTGTAGGTGACGAGGCCGTAGACGAGGTGGGGTACGACGTCCGAGGTCCAGTCGGCGGCTGTCCAGGTGCGGGGGTCGCTGAGGCCGAGGCGGGCGATCGGGATGTCGGCCACAGCCATGAGGACTGCTCCGGTGAGTACTCCTCCCAGCCACAGGGGCATTCGGGTGCCTGTGCGGTGCAGGAGTGATACGGCGACGCCCATGCCGCTTCCCAGGGCGATCCCGGTCAGTGCTGCGAGGCCGGTGAGCCGGTTGTCCTTGGTGGCCGAGTCCCGGAGCGGATGCCCTGCCCGGGTGGTGACGGTGTCCACCAGGTTTTCCGGGACGGTGCTGGAGGGTCTGCCGCGCAACGCCATGTCGGCATAGGACACGGCGTTCAGAGCAGTTGTGCCCGCGGCTCCCGCTGCGCAGCCGCGCATGATGGTTCGGATCATGTTCCAGGCGGTCCCCGCCGCTGTCCTCGCTTCAAACGGGTGCAGGCGGCGGGCCACTCGGATCACGGATGTTGTGGGGCTGTCTGGGCGGTGCTCCGTTGTCCTGCTCTGCGCAGATGCGCCCGGGTGTTGGGTGCCGGAGTCGGTGTCGGAGCCGGAGCTGTCGGTATCAAACGGGCGGTCATCGTTGACAGCTGAGGCGGCCAACGAGGCCTTGCCGGTGCGGCGTTGCGTGACGCACTGATCGTCGGAATGTGGATACGGCGTCATCCGAGGGCGCCCGACCCGTGCCGCGCGCCCGCCGCCTCGGCTGTGAAAATCATTGTCCGATTGTCGGAACACGGTGATAGAGAGTCCATGTGACAACAACACTTGCGTTCCCCGTTCTGCTGCGACTGATCGACGAACGGTCGACTGCCTTCCGCGCCGCGGTCGCCTCCGCGCGCAGTCTCGACGTGCAGGTGCCGACCTGCCCCGAGTGGACGCTGTTCGATCTGGCGCAGCACATCGGCGAGGGGCGCCGCGCCTGGGCCGCCACCGTCGCCGCAGGGCCCGCTCCGGCCAAGTCCGCAGCGGAGGGCGCCCCGGACGCGCCTCGGGAACGCGAGGCCCTGCTGGCCTGGTTGGCGGAGTCCATGGAGCAACTGCTGGACGCATTGCGGGAGGCCGGCCCGGATCGCGGCTGCTGGACGTGGTGGGGTGCGTCCCAGTCGCCGCAGACCTGTGGCGCCGTCGCCCGGCACCAGCTCCAGCAGATCACGGTGCACACCTATGACGCCCAGGTCACTCTGGGTGCCCCGGAGCCGCTGCCGGACGAGGTGGCACTCGACGGCGTCGAGGAGTTCCTGTACACCTGCGTCGCAACGACGAGTGCCTGGCCGCACAAGCCCACTGCCTTCGACTTCCACGCCACCGAGGGCCACTCCTGGCGCCTCACGGTCGACGGCGACGGCGCCCGCTCCACCCGTATCCCCACGCCCGGCACGACGTCTGTCGCCGCTGCCGACGAGGGCCCGAACGCGGCTGGCGTCTCCGTTCGCGGTACGGCCAGTGAACTGGTTCTCTTCGTGTACGACCGTATCCCGGCGGACTCCCTGCAGATCGAGGGAGACGCAGGTTTGTTCGACCTGCTCCGTGCGTGGGAACCGGAGGAGTAGGACGGGTGCTGTAGAGCGGCGAAGTCGGCCTTGTCACGACTGCATGCGGCGTCTGACACCAGCGGCTGACACCAACGAGCACGAACCGCAGCGGTCAGCGCCGGACCCCGCTCCGGCTTCAGGCCGCCGCGCTATCGAGCGAACCGCTCCCTGAGCCCGTGCTCGGCATCGAGGTGGTACCGCTTCGCCCAGGTGAGCTGTGCGCAAGGGGTGGGGGAGCGGGAGGCCGAATCACCGCGGTGAGTGGGTCGTTCTGACGCCCTACCGAGATCCGTGCTGCAGCAGGCACCTGCTCCGCAAACCCGGGTGACGGCCGTTACCCACTTTCGGGTGACCCCGTGGCGGGGCCGGGTTGCTGCGGTCCGGGTCGATAGCGCCATCTGCCCGGTTTGGGAAGGAAGTTGGAGATTCGGGGGCGTCAACCGCGCGCCCTTCTGCGGTGGATGGGTGATGCATCCGACAGTCACGTATATGTGGACAAGTTGTAACACGCGCTGGGCAACCCTCGTGACTTTTTGGGTCCGCTTGCAGGGTGTGGGTGTGCGGCCGAACGGTCGCACACCCACACCACACACCTCGGGTGGCCTGCGGCTTTCCTGCCGTGGCGCCTTCGAGTGTGCGGTACGTCTTCGCGAAGGAGGACCTTGTGTCTGCTTCCCTTTCCGCCACCGCCCGTCGTCTCGGTGCTGTAACAGCCGTGGCGGCCGCCTGTATGGGGGCGGCGGCGCTGCCGGCGTCGGCGGCCGAACACCACCAGTCGGGGCGGGGTGACCGTGCGCGGTTGGAGATTTCGGACGTGCAGGCCGACGCGCCGGGCCGTGACGACCGTTCCAACCGTTCGCTGAACAGGGAGTGGGTGGAGATCACCAACACCAGCCGCCGGGCGGTCGACCTGGACGGCTACATGCTGTCGGACGAGGACGGCCACACCTACACCTTCGGCGACTTCTGGCTCGGCGGGCGGGACACGGTCCGTGTCCACACCGGCGTCGGCCGCGACACCGACACCGACGTCTACCAGGACCGGCGCAACTACATCTGGGACAACGACGAGGACACCGCGACCCTGTACAACGACCGGGGCCGCTACGTCGACGACGAGTCCTGGGGCCACAACCACCGTCACGGCGGGTGGTACGGCCACCACCGCGACGGCAGCTGGTACGACCACCGCGGCGACCACCGCCGCTGATAGGGCCCGGTTTCCCCTTTCCCGGCGCCCCCTTCAGGTGGTGCGCTCCTTCCCGGTGAGGAGCGCACCACCGCTTTCTTGTCCCGGCACGCCCGACGGCGCCGGGTGATCCGCAGACTGCGCCGGCTGAAGGCGCGGCTCCGAGGGGATGCGCAGGTCTGCGAGGACGGCAGCGTGATCGGACGGCCGTACGCCGTCCGCAGTGACGCGATCCGCGCCCGCGAGGACGCCCGCAGGGCCGGGCTGCCGTTCCCGACCGCCGGACAACCGTCCCGGAAGCTGATTACCGAGGCGAAGCGAAGAAGGAACGGTCCTGACTGGGCTGGGTTCCGCCGTGGTGCTCGAGCAGTCGGGGTCAGGAGGCTTCCGGAAGGAGTTGCTCCGCCCAGATCACCTTGCCGTCGCGGGTGTAGCGGGTTCCCCAGTTCTCGGCCGTCTGGGCGACGAGGAACAGGCCGCGGCCGCCCTCGTCGTAGGTCCTGGCGCGGCGCAGGTGGGGTGACGTGCCGGAAGCGTCGGCGACTTCGCAGGTCAGCGTGGACTGGAGGATCAGCCGCAGGCTGATGGGTGCTCGTCCGTAGCGGATCGCGTTCGTGACGAGCTCGCTGACCATGAGCTCGGTGCCGAAGGCCAGATCGTCGAGGCTCCAGGCGGCCAGCTGGGCGGTTGCGTGTGCCCGCGCCCGGGAGACCACCGAGGGATCGGACGGCAGCTCCAGGGTGCTGACGTGGTCGGCGCCCAGCGCATGTGTACGGGCCAGGAGAAGGGCCACGTCGTCTGCGGGCCGGGACGGAAGCAGGTTGTCCAGAAGCCGGTCGCAGGTGTCTTCCAGCGAAGAGCCCGCCCGGGCGAGTACGTCGCGCAGTGTGGCCAGTCCGCGGTCCAGATCACGGCCGGGACTCGCGATGAGGCCGTCCGTGAACAGGGCGAGAAGACTGCCTTCGGGCAGTTCGAACTGCGCGGTCTCGTAGGGAAGTCCCCCCAGCCCCAGGGGCGGGCCGATCGGCGCGTCCGCGAAATGCACCGGCCGCGGGTCGCTGGGGCGGCTGTCGGGCGTCGCCGGCACCACGGCCGGCAGCGCATGTCCGGCACTGGCCAGCGAGCAGTTCCGCGTCACAGGGTCGTAGACCGCGTAGAGACAGGTGGCGCTGATCCCTTCGAGGTCCTGACCCTCCTCGTGCTGCATCCGGATGACGACGTCGTCGAGGTGTGTGAGGAGTTCGTCGGGCATGAGATCGATGTCCGCGAGCGTCCGCACGGCCGTGCGCAGGCGCCCCATCGTGGCCGAGGCGTACAGACCACGGCCGACGACGTCTCCGATGACCAGGGCCATCCGGGCCCCGGAGAGAGGGATCACGTCGTACCAGTCGCCTCCCACGCCGGCTCGTGCGCCGGAGGGCCGGTAGCGGACTGCCGTCTCGACGGCTCCGTGCCGGGGCACGCTGTTCGGGAGCAGGCTGCGCTGGAGTGTCAGGGCGGTGGCGCGTTCCTGGGTGTACATACGGGCGTTGTCGATGTACACGGCTGCCCTGGAGGCGATCTCCTGGGCCAGGAACAGATCGTCGTCGTCGAACGGTGCGGCGTCACGGTGACGGAAGAACTGGGCGATGCCCAGGGGGCTGCCCCGGGCCCACAGCGGGATCAGCAGCATCGAGTGGACGCCGAAGTTGTCGGAGTACGGCCTGTGGGCCTCGGAGTCGGCGAGCCACGCCGGGGCTTCGGCGGAGGTGATGCGATGGCGCAGCGGGCGGCCGGTGGCCAAGGCGTCGGCGGGACCGGATCCCTTCATGAGGCTGTGCGTGCTGCCGGGCGGCAGCAGCGTCTCCGGGCAGCTCTCGAGCACGGAGCGCTGGGCGATGCGCCGCAGCACCAGGGCGTCCTGCGGCGGGGCCGGGCCTTCTTGGCTCAGCACGGCGTCGACGAGATCGACGGTGACGCAGTCGGCCAGATGTTCGGTCCCCACTTCGGCCAGTTCCCGAGCGGTGAGGGCGATGTCCAGGCTGGTGCCGATCCGTCGGCTGGCCTCGTTGACCACCATCAGCCGCCGCTGCAGCCGGTGGTCACGCGCGTGCTGGAATGCCGCCACCGCCCGTTGGGAGGTGAGGTCGATGTAGTCGAAGGACCCCTCCACCAGGGCCATGGTCACCGTGTCCCGCAGCTCTGGATCGGTGATGAGGCGTGCCGCCTCTTCCCGCACCATGCCGAGGGCGGTGCGGTGCGCGATCCGGTAGGCGCGCAGGAGGCCGGTTATCTGTCCTCCGTGCTCGGCGAGGCGCGTGGCGAAATCGATGGCGGCCTTCGGAGCCCGGATACCGGATATGTCGAATCCACGTTCGAGGTTGATAAGTACGGTGTCGACATGCTGCTGGGCGGCGAGCCTGGCCAGGTTCGTGAGGTCGTCGTGAGCCCATACCGAGGGAACCTCTTCGCGCATGCTCGTGACCAGGGCGTCGACCAGTTCGTCCATACGCGGCCGGAGCCGGACGGCGATCTCGCGCAGCAAGGAGTCGACGTCGGTCCTCATGACTTGAATGTAATGGATGCCCGCCTTTCGCTCCGTTCGGCCGAAGCGTGCACGACGGTCGGCTGCCCGTAAGGGGGCACGGGCGGGCCCGGCCACTCCCGTCAGAGGGTGGCCGGGCCCGCCCGTCGCTGGGGACGAGGTCAGATCCGGACGGCGAGCTCGTGGTCCGTCCGGCTTTCCGGCGTGCCGGGCTCGGCCGGGGCGAGGGCCGGGAGCCGTGCGCCCTCGATGTCGACGTCCGGCACCAGACGGTCGAGCCACCCGGGCATGCGCCAGGCGTGCCGGCCGACCAGGGCCATGACGGCGGGTACGAGCGTCATGCGGACGACGAAGGCGTCGACGAACACGCCGAAGGCGAGCGCGAAGCCGATGGACTTGATGATCGGGTCCTCGTTGAAGACGAAGCCGCCGAAGACCGCGACCATGATCAGTGCGGCGGCCACGACCACGCGCGCGCTGCGGGCGATGCCCTGGGCGATCGCCTCGGCCGGGTCCCCGTGGTGTTCGTGGTGTTCGCGCATCCGGCTGACGAGGAAGACCTCGTAGTCCATGGCGAGCCCGAAGAGCACGCCGATGAGGAGGACCGGCAGGAAGCTGGGGACCGGGCCGGTGGCGGCCACGTTCAGCAGGCCGTTCGCGTGGCCCTGCTGGAACACCCAGACCGAGGCGCCCAGGCTTGCGCCGACCGAGAGCAGGAAGCCGAGCGCGGCCTTGAGCGGCACCAGTACCGACCGGAAGGCGATGGTCAGCAGGATCAGCGCCAGGACGACGATGACGGCGACGAACAGGGGCAGGGCGTCCGAGAGTTTGCCGGCGACGTCGATGGCCATGGCGGTCTGCCCGGTGACGTAGAGGGTGCCGCCGGTGGCGGCGACCGCCGCGGCGTTCTGGCGCAGGCGGTGCACCAGGTCCGTCGTGGCCTGGACGTCCGGGCTCGACTTCGGGACGACGGCCATCAGCGTGAGGTCGCCGGCAGGGCTGGACACCGGAGGCGAGACGGCGGTCACGTCCTTGTCGGCCGCCAGCGCGTCACGCAGCTTCGTCACCGTGGCCTGCCGCCGGTCCTCGGGGATGTGACCGGTGTCGACCACGGTGGTGAGCGTGGCGTTGAAGCCCGGTCCGAAGCCCTTGGTGAGCAGGTCGTAGCTGCGGTGCTGCGTGCTGGTGTCGGGCTGGGAGGCGTAGCTGGGCAGGCCGAGGCGCAGGTCCCGGGCGGGCAGCGCGACGGCCAGCAGGCCCACGACGCCGACGAGCAGCACAGCGGCCGGCGCGCGGGTGACCGTGCGCGCCCACGCCAGTCCCCAGGAGCCCGGAGCGCGCCCCTGCCGATTGTCCGGCCGCTCGCGTCGGCGCGGGCGCATCCGCTCCCCGAACACGCCGAGCACGGCCGGGAGCAGGCTGATGGCGACCAGAACGGCGATCAGCACGGTTGCGGCGCCGGCCAGGCCCATGACGGTGAGGAAGGGAATGCCGGCGATGGCCAGCGCGGCCAGTGCGATCACGACGGTGGCTCCGGCGAAGACGACCGCGCTGCCGGCCGTGGCGGTGGCCTGTGCGATCGACTCCTCCCAGTCGGCTTCCGGATCGGCGAGCTGTTCGCGATGGCGGGAGATGACGAACAGCGCGTAGTCGATACCGACCGCGAGGCCGATCATCAGTGCCAGGGTGGTCGCGGTGCCGGTCATCGTCACGAATCGGGAGACGAACATCGTGCCGAGCACGCCGACGGCCACTCCCACCAGTGCGCTCACCAGCGGCAGCCCGGCCGCGACGAGGGAGCCCAGGGCGACGGCGAGGATCGCGAAGGCGATGACGACGCCGGCCAGTTCGGCGGGGCCGCCCGCCTTGGTCTGCGGATTCATGGCGTAGCCGCCGAGTTCGACCTGCATCCCGGCCTTGCGGACGGGCTGCATCGCGGTGGACAGCGCGTCCTTGGCGGATTGCGGGACGTTCGAGGCCTCCTGCTCGAACCGCACGTCGGAGTACGCGATGGTCCCGTCGGCCGAGACCGCACCACTGGTGGCGGGCTGGGAGACGGCGACGACGCCGGGTACCCGGGCGGCCCTGCGCAGGGCGTCGTCCAGCACCTTCTGCTGTGCCGGGCCGGTGACCGTCGCCCCCTTCGGTGCGGCGACCACGATCCGTACGACACCGCCGGCCGCCGGCGGGAACTTCTCCTTGAGCAGATCCTGCGCCCGCTGTGACTCGACGCCGGGGACCGTGAACTCCGTGGACGTCTTGCCGTGCAGGGACACCCCCAGTCCGCCGACGACGGCGAGCAGGAGGATCCAGGCGGATATCACCCAGCGGCGGCGGCGAACCGTCCAGCGCGCCCAGGCGTACAGGCGTGAAGCCATCGATGCATGTCCTAACCGGTCGAGATCGCGATCAAGGGGAGCCGGGACGAGGAGGCCCGTCGGCGGGCGGCGACGACGCCCCACGGATTGCAGCGTAACGTAATTTTACTATCGACTGTAAATTAGCAAGCGATGGTAAACTTGCGGCATGGTGGGTGACAGCCTCAGGGAACGCAGCAAGACACGGCGCAGAGAAGCGATCCTCACCGCGGCCTACGAACTGTTCGCCGAGCGGGGCTTCGACGCCACGAGCATCGCCGACATCGCCGAGGCGGCCGAGGTGTCGCCGCGCACGGTCACGCTGTACTTCCCGTCCAAGCTCGAACTGGCGATGGCGCACTTCAACGCGTTCATCGACGAACTCGACCAGACGCTGCACACGCGACCGGAAGGCCAAGGCATCCTCGACACCGTCGAGCAGTGGCTGCGTCGACAGATGGACGAGCGGGACGAGTCCGATCGGCTCCACGACCGCATGCTGCAAGCCAATCCGCAGCTCAAGGGCCTGTGCGGAGGGCGCCTGGCCGACGTCATCCAGAACGGCGCGCGCCTCCTGGCCGAGGAGCAGGGCCGGCGCCCCGACGACTTCGCCCCCCGCATTCTCGCCGCCACGGTGGCCAGCGTCATCGGTGAACTGATGCACCGATCCGAGCCCGGTGATCTGGAGACCGCCATGGCCTTCATCCGCGCCGCAGCCGCCTCCCTGCAGTCGGACTGATCACCCCTTGCCGCATCCCTTGTCCGGCCCGAAGCGGGTCGGGTCACGTCCGCTGGACGACACCGTTGGCGGTAGACGGTCCCATGGGCCGTTCCTGTAGCAGCGCCCCAGTCCGCCGATGCCGTCCACGATGTACCCGCTGGATCCCCGCATGCGCGGGAAGCGGTCCGCGGGGCCGGCGGCCGCTCCTGGGGGCGCGGGGGCGGCGTGAGGTGGGAGCCTGGGGCAGCCGATCCTTGCCGTCCTCGACAGGCGGGGGAGGGGGGAGCGCTGACCGGCTGCTCACGCTCATACGCCGCATCGCCCGGAAGCCGGGAAGTGAAGTGATCACCACGCTCGGGCTGCCCTGCTGGTCACCCCGCAATCGTTCCAGCTCCCCCTTCCCGTGATTCTCATTCGCTGAGGGGCTGTACGGCCAACGTCTGCGTCCCGGGCCGTTCGGCCGCGGAGCGGAAGGTGCGGCGATAGGTGAGTGGAGAAACGCCCAGTTCGGCGTTGAGGTGCTGGCGTAGTGATGTGGCGGTGGCGAAGCCGACCTGGGCCGCGATTTGTTCCACCGTCAAGTCGCTGGTCTCGAGGAGGTGCCGGGCATGGTCGAGCCGGTGCTTGATGAGCCACTGCCGCGGCGGCAGACCCGTTTCGTCACGGAAGCGGCGGGCGAACGTGCGCAGGCTCATATGGGCATGGGCGGCCAGTTGTGGTGCGGTGAGCGGCTCGCTGAGGTGTGCGAGTGCCCATTGGCGAGTGGCGGCAGTCGAGGTCCGTGGGTCATCCGGCACGGGCCGCTCGATGTACTGGGCCTGCCCACCGTCGCGATACGGAGGGACGACGCAGCGGCGGGCGGCGCGGTTGGCCAGTTCAGTGCCGTGGTCGGTGCGGATGAGGTGCAGGCACAGATCGATGCCGGATGCAGCGCCTGCAGAGGTCAGGACGTCGCCGTCGTCGACGAACAGGACAGCCTCGTCCAGGCGGATGTGCGGGTACCAGGCGCGGAACAGCGGGGCGCACTCCCAGTGGGTGGTGGCAGGGCGACGGTCGAGGAGGCCCGCCGCAGCCAGGATGAACCCGCCGGTGCAGATGGAGGCGACACGGGTGCCCGGCCGGATGCGGGCGAGGGCAGCGGCGACGCCGCCGGGCAGTTCCCGGGTCAGGGCCGCGGGGTCCACCGGCGCGACGATGACCGTGTCTGCCGACTCCAGTGCTTCCGGACCGCAGCGCGGACTGACGGTGAACCCGGCGTTGGTCTCGACCGGATGTCCGTCGACGGAGACGACGGCAATGTCGTAGTGGCCGTCGGCTGCACCGAGGATGCGCGCCGGAATGCCCAGCTCGAAAGGGTACGTCCCATCCAGGGCGAGGACCGCGACGCGATGCGGCGACGTACCGGCAGCCTCGGAGGGTTGCAAACCATGCATGGCAGAATTCTATCGGCTCATGACCTATCTGCCATGTTCGGAAGACGATTCCGAGCCCAGCATGGGATCCATGAACAACACCACGCAGACCACCGACACCATGCACGCCATCAGCCAGGACACGCTCGGCGGCCCTGAGGTCCTCAAGCCCGTCCTCCTCACCCGCCCCACCCCGGGGATGGGCGAGATCCTCGTGCGGGTGCACGCAGCCGGCGTCAACCCGGTCGACGCCATGAACCGCGCCTCGGGCGTGTTCCTCGGCCGGCCGCCTTTCGTGCTCGGCTGGGATGTGTCGGGCACGGTCGCCGCCGTCGGCATGGGCGTGACCGTGCACAAGGTGGGCGACGAGGTCTTCGGCATGCTGCCCTTCCCGCACGGTCACGGTGCCTACGCCCGGTACGCGGCCGCCCCCGCGCGCGCCTTCGTCCCCAAGCCGGAGCGCCTCGACCACGTGCAGGCTGCCGCCGTGCCCATGGCCGGTCTGACCGCCTGGCAGGCGCTGGTGGAAACCGCCGGTATCGGCCAGGGCAGCCGCGTACTGATCAACGGTGCTGCCGGTGGTGTGGGCCATCTCGCGATCCAGATCGCCAAGGCGCGCGGCGCCCACGTCATCGCGGTGGCGGCCCCGGCCAACGCCGACTTCGTACGGGGTCTAGGCGCCGACGAAGTGGTCGACTACACCACCACCGGCATCGACGCGGTCGCCAAGGACCTCGATGTCGTACTGGAGACCGTCGGCGGCGACTACCCCGCACAGGCCGTCAAGGTCCTCAAGCCCGGCGGAATCCTCGTCTCCACCCTGCCTCCCACCCTCGCCCCGGCCGTTGCCGTAGCGGCGGAGCGTGGAGTGCGCCTGGCCGGGCTGTTCGTCGAGGCCGACCGGCTCGGCATGACCGAACTGGCTGCCCTCGCCTCCGCAGGCCGACTCACGCCCGTCGTCTCGGCCACCTTCTCCCTGGATCAGGCGGCCACCGCGCAGACCACCCGGTCCAGCGCCGGCAAGACCGTCCTCGTGGTGGACTGACGGCGCGCCGACCCTGCCGCCTGGTACGTCGAGAAGGGCGTTCCTGGTCGGCGGCGAGATCCTGGGACCGCTACCACCGCGACGGCGGCAGGGGCCACCGTGGCGTTGGCTGGCACGGCCACCGCGGCGACTACCGCCGCTGACCTGGCCGCAGGGAGCCTGCGGCCGCCGACACGAGCCCAGACCCCGGCCGGTCATCACGCGGCGACTGCCCCTGTGGTCTCCACGCCCATGGACAGCGGTGTGGATGGTTTCTGGTCGGGCGGGCGCCGGTCCCGGGCCGGATGTCCAGGGAGGTCCTGCTCCGCCCAGACGACCTTGCCTCCCGGTGCCGGGCGGTAACCCCACCTGTGGGACAGCTTGGCGACGAGGAAGAGACCGCGGCCGTGCTCGTCCGTGGTACCTGCGAGACGCGTCCGCGGGGTGCAGGAATCGGTGTCCGACACCTCGCAGGTCAGGACTTGGTGCCGGATGAGCCGCAGCCCGATCGGTCCGGTTCCGTGGCTGACGGCGTTGGTGACGAGCTCGCTGACGATCAGTTTCGTGGCGTCCTCGAGTTTTTCCAGGCCCCATTCGATCAGCTGCTGTGCCGCGAGGTCCCTGGCGTTGCGGACTGCCGTCTCGTCGCAGGGAAGTGTCCAGGACGCCGTCCGGCTCGGGCTCAGCGCGCGGGTGCGGACGAGGAGGAGGGTGACGTCGTCGCACAACGCCTGGTCCGGAAGGTTTTGCGTCGCGATGTCGCAGAGTTCTTCCAGCGATCGGCCGGGTTCCGCGAGCACGCCGCCCAGTCGGTGCATTCCTTCTTCGATGTCGTGGTCTCGCGATTCGACCAGACCGTCGGTGTAGAGGGCGAGGAGGCTCCCCTCGGGCAGTTCCAGCTGCACGGACTCGAAGGGGTCCCCGAGTCCCACCCCCAGGGGACGACCGGCGGCGAGGTCGGGGTAGACGACACGGCCCTGCGCGTCAATGATCGCGGGCGGCGGATGTCCGGCCGACGCCATGGTGCACTGTCGGGTAGCCGGGTCGTAGACGGCGTACAGGCAGGTGGCGCCCGTCACCGCGGGAATCTGTTCAGGGCGGTCGCACTCTTCCTCACCGAGCCTTTGAACCGTGTCGTCGAGGTGGGCCAGCAGTTCGGCGGGGGGTAGTTCCATGTCGGCGAGGGTGCGGACGGCGGTACGCAGCCGGCCCATGGTCGCGGCGGCGTGGAGGCCGTGGCCGACCACGTCACCGACGACGAGGGCCACGCGCGCGCCGGCGAGCGGGATGGTGTCGAACCAGTCGCCGCCGACGCAGTGGTCCGCGTCTGCGGGCAGGTAACGCGACGCCACCTCGACCGCCATGCCACCCCTCAAACGGTGCGGCAGCAAGTGATGTTGCAGGGTGAGCGCGGCGGTGTGCTGGCGTGTGTACTGACGAGCGTTGTCCAGTGAGTGCGCTGCGCGGTGGACGAGCTCCTCGGCCAGCACCAGATCGGCGTCTTGGAAGGGCACGGGATTCTTTGTGCGCACGAACAGCGCCACGCCCAGCAGGGAGCGCCGTGCACGGATGGGCACGACCATGAGGGAGTGCATTCCGTTCTCGCGGATCCGGTGTCCCAGCCCCGGCACATCGTCGATCCACGTGCCCGGAGCGGTGGGCAGAACCGGCTCCAGGCGGGACTTCCCGGCACGCAGGACCGCGCTGAGGGGCGAGCCCGGCGGGGCGAGGACCAGTTCACCCCGCACCCATGGAGATTCGGGGACCCCGGGGTTGATCGAGGCCAGGCCGGCACGTCGGAGGCCGGGGATGCGCTCTCCCGTGGCACCGATGCCGACCGGGGGGCCTTCACCGAACGAGACCGACTGTTCCAGGTCCACGGCGACATAGTCGGCGAGCAGCGGTACGGCGAGGTCGGCCAGTTCCTGGCTGATCTGCATCACATCCAGGGTGCTGCCCAGGCGCGCGCCGGCCTCGCCGAGAAGGGCGAGACGCTCGCCCGCCTGCTGGTTCTCGATGACGCTGGAGCTGATCACGCACACCCCCAGCGCCTGGCCGTCGGCGTCCAGGAGGCAGTGGAGGGAAACCGAGAACGGTTGTTCCTCACCCAGGCTCGTGGGCTGCCACATCCGGCACTCGTGAACCTTGGTGGTACCGCTTTGCAGTACCTGCCTCATCAGCGCCTCGAACACGTCGGCGCTGTGGTCGGGCTGGGAGTCGCGGATCCAGCGTCCGAGCCGTTGATCATGCGGAGTACCGTCATGGCTCGCCATCGCGTCGTTCGCCCAGGTGCACTGTAGCTGCGGGTCCCGGATGACGATGCCGATCGGCGTGCGGGCGATGAGCGGTCCTCGCACCGCTTCGTTCAGCCCGTCCCCATGCAGTACGCCGGCGTCCGTCAGGGAGACGAGCCAGCGCAGCGCTCCCTCCATTCCCCGCAGCATCGAGATCCGCAGGCAGACATCGAGCGCGCGACCGTCGCGGTGGCGCACCTCTGTCGTGCCGGACCAGCCGTTCCGGACGTGACACTGCTCGGCGAAGCCGGATGTCGTCGGCACCTGCGTGAACTCCGGCAGTACGAGGTCCGCGGTCCGGCCCACAGCCTCTCGGGCGGAGTATCCGACAAGCTGCTCGGCGGCCTGTGTCCATCCGACCACCCTTCCCCGGTCGTCCAGCAAAGCGATCGCCGTGTCGGACACATCGGCAGTAGCCATGGCTTTACCTAGAACCACCGTGCCAAAAGCCGCTGTGGTCATAGTGCTGCCCTCCTTGGACGGCTAGGAATTCCGGCGGCGTGACGCCGGGGGGATATGGCCCTTTTGCACTATCGACCGAACGGGCGCTGACTGTGTGACAGCACTGCGGCAGGGAACGTGTAGGGCTCGATCACAGATCGCCGTACGCCTGCCACGCCAGCCTCCTGCCCTGAACGGTCGGCCGGGCATTGCGCCGGGGCACGCCGAAGCGCTTGATCGCGGCCTTCGCGACGCGCTTGGCGGTGTCGGGATCGGTGAGGTCTCCCTGCACGGTCAGGACGTGCCGGTCGTCGGAGGCTGTGATGCTGCGCGAGGCGGCCACGACGGCGTGGCCGAGCTGTGGGCGGTGGGGGCCGTGGGCGGGTCGGGCGAGCCTGCCGTTCCGGGAGGGGTGCCGGTCCGGCCGGTTCGTCGAGCCGTCGCCGGACGGCGGCACCCATGGCTGGAGACCTCGCCCGCCGTGCTCGGGCAGCCGACGGCGGTCCCGGGAATCGCACCCGGAGCCGCCTGCGGACCGCCTTCCAGGGGGCGCCCCTGGCGGAGATCGTCCGATCCCGCCCCTCTCAGCGGCGCCGAGAGCCGTGTGCCGTGTCTCACGGCCGGCTGGATTGACGCTCACCGGGGCGGCACCTAGTTTCGTAATAGACGACCGGTCGGCTACTAGCCACCGCGTCCCATCCCATCCGAACGGAGCAGATCCATGGACACCACCCCCGTCAAGCTCGCCGTCATCTACTACTCGTCCACCGGCACGATCACCGAGATAGCCAAGGAGCTCCATGACGCGGGCCTCAAGGCGGGTGCCGAGGTCCGCCTGCTGAAGGTCGCCGAGCTCGCCCCGCAGGCCGCCATCGACTCCAACCCCGCCTGGGCCGCCCACCACGCGGCCACCGCGGCCCTGCCCCAGGCCGGCGCCGAGGACGTCGAGTGGGCCGATGCCGTGATCTTCGGTACGCCCACCCGCTTCGGCAACGTCTCCGCCCAGCTCAAGCAGTTCATCGACACGCTGGGCGGCCTGTGGGCCCAGGGCAAGCTCGCCAACAAGATCTACAGCGGCTTCGTCTCCAGTGCCACGGCTCACGCCGGGCAGGAGGCGACCCTGCTTTCCCTCTACACATCGATCCATCACTTCGGCGGCATCACCGTGACCCCCGGCTTCACGGACCCGCACAAGTTCGTGGACGGCAACCCCTACGGCACCTCCCACGTCGACGGCCAGGGCGCGAATCCCGTGGACGAGGTCACCCGTACCGCTGCCCGGATCCAGGCCGAGCGCGTGGTCAGGCTCGCCGGTGCGTTCAAGACAGCCGCCTGAGGTCCGGGCTCGCGGTGCCGGCGGGTCACCGCGAGTGGGCCGTTCCCCGGCGTCGGGGAGGTGAGGGCACCCCGCCGCCCGACCCCGCCCCGCCTTTCGTGAGCGCGCGGGCCGTCCCCGGCCCGCGGGCATCGAAGGGTCTGCCGACGGGCGACAGTCCTGCTGCCACCCACCGGGACCGATCCGTGGAGGAAGAGGTCATGAAGGAATATCTGGTCGAGCTGACCACCACTGTGCCTGACGGAACCGAGCCGGCGGAGGTCGACAGGCGACGCGCCGCCGAATCCGTACGGGCCAAGGAACTGGCAACCCAGAAACGCCTGCTCCGGCTGTGGCGCCCGGTGGGCGAGCTTCGCAGCATTGGGGTGTGGCGTGCCGAGGACGAGACGGATCTGCGGGAGAGGGTTCTGGAGAGTCTGCCCCTGTGGCCCTGGATGACCGCAGTGATCACCCCTCTGGAATCACACCCCAACGACCCGAGCCCGGCGCACTGAATCGGGCAATGCGCGGCACCGACAGGGCGGCCGATTCGCCGCCGAGCACGGTGCCCGGCACGTGTCGGCGCATCGAGGAGCTACTGATGGAGAACACGCAAGCGCAGCGATCGGCCCTGCGCGGTGTCATGGACCGATGGAAGGGCGCAGTCGACGCGCACCGGCCCGAAGAAGTGGCCGCATGCTTCACCGAGGACGCGATCTTCCAGGGGCTGCGGCCCTACAGCGTCGGACGTGCGGGGGTTGCCCAGTACTACGCCTCCCAGCCGCTCGGCCTGGTGGCGGAGTACGAGGTGCTCGAGACCCGCGCACTTGCCGAGGACGTCCTGCTGGGATACCTCAGCGTCGACTTCGCCTTCACCGACCGGCCGACGATTGCGGTCACCCTCGGCGTCGTCCTCAGACGTCTCGCGGGTGAGTGGTGCATCGGCCATTACCAAGTCGCCCGGCGCGACTGACACACAGGCCAATGTCCGGACACGGTGAGCCGGTGCGCAGCATATTGTGCAGCCGGCACCGCCGTTCGGCGGGAAACCGCGTCGTACTGCTTTTCGCCGTCGGCAGCGCCTCTGCCCGCACCTCCAAGCCCGCCGGGAAGAACGCAACGGTGTGCCACGGCCCACGCGCGGGTACCGCACCGACGCCGCCACGGTGGTTGCCGACTACGGCAATTCGCCCTCTCCCGGGCCGATGAGAGCGCGACCCTCACCGACGGAAGGCCGGAAAGGCCCCCGTCAGGTGCGGACCGGAACATGGGGATCGGGAACGCCCAGCAGGGCGAGACTGCTCGGCCAGAGCCTGTTCAGTCGGGACGGGTTGTTGTACAGCTTCGCGAAGAGCACCTGGCCCTCGAGCTGCGCCACGATCGACTGGGCGGCGTCGTGGGCGTCGGCCACGGCCACGTCCCCACGCTCCCCAGCCGCGACGATCACCGCCTCGACCATCTCCACCTGAACCTCGAATATCTCCTGCAGGCGCCCGCGCACGGTATCGGCCTGGTTGCTCATCTCCAGGGAGAGATTCCCGAACATGCACCCGACGACTGCGCCGCAGCTGTCCTGGGCGGCCTGCTGTACTGCTTCCGTCGCCTCGAACAGCTGCCGCAGCCGCTCCAGGGGCTCGGCGTCGCTGTGCAGAACGCGCTCCCAGTCGCGCCGCTCGGCTGCCCAGTGCTCGTCGATCACGGCAAGAGCCAGGGTCTCCTTGGAGTCGAAGAAGTAGTAGAAGCTCCCCTTGGGAACGCCCGCTGCCTTGCAGATCTCGGCGACGCCCAGGGCTGAGTAGCCCCGCTGCTCGAAAAGTGCGTGAGCGGCAGAAAGGATCTTGCTCTTGGCGTCGCTGGTCCGTCCCATACCACAAGTATACGACCGATCAACTATCTCGCGGTGATTCCCTTCGGCACACCTCGGCGATCACGGTGTCAGTGCCTGGGTCCGATGTTCCGGTATCGGGGGTCCGCCCCCAGCCGGGCGGTGCGCTTGTCGGCCGGCCCGATGTCAGGTGAACCGAGGGCTGCCGATGTCGATGGAGACCATGGTCTGTTCCAGGATCGGGCGGTTGTGCGCATCGCTTCGGTAGGCCCGGCGCTTGGTGGGCAAGCGGATCCCGTCCGCGTCCACGATGTCGTAGACGTACTGTGCCGCGGCGAACCCGCCTGCGATGTCGACGTGATAGTCGTGCCGGCGCAGGAGATGGTCGGAGCCGAAGTAGAAGTCCTGCTGCGTGCTGTGGCTGGCGATGCCGGGAGGGAACGTGGCGCGCAGTCCGCGCCAGAGTTCGTCTCCTTCCCGCCATGATTCGATCTCGACGACGGTGAAGCCCGGCATCGACAGCAGGAAGGGCGTGGTGAGATACGTCCATAGCGCGTACCCGTTGAAGTAGGCGCGGTCCAGTGGGTCCCACGGGGTGTCGAGGTCGTGCCCTGTGAACGACGTGCGCGGCTCGTTCCGTTCGGCCACGACGCGGCCGTCGTCCTTTCTGATGCTGACGTGGTCGGCCGTGAAGTCGGTCTTCTGGTCGGGGGCGCCGAACGGCATCACGGAGGCGTGCTGTTCGTGCAGCCAGACGGTCATCTCCCGGGGGGTGGGGTCCTGCGGAATCCCCTTGATGGCGAACAAGTCGCCACCGCTGACGATGGTGGAGCGGACTGTGGTGAGTGCGTGCCAGCGGTCGAGGCCACCATGGGCATCGAGGACCTGTGCGAGCAACGCGTCCATGGCGGTCTCCTGCTCGGTGGTGTCAGGCTGCGGTGGCCAAAGGGCACCGATCGGGCGTCCCGGCTTCGGTGGCTGCCGCAGCCGGGCGGGCCGCGGTGACCTCATCGGCTGGGCGGCTCTTTCATCGTTCAGAATCCGTCCGTGAACTTCGGCCGACTCGCGGAGCCGGTGGTCCGTATGGCCGTACGGGTGCCCCTGCGGCCATACGGAGCGGGGAGAGGAAGAGCGCTGCCGGGGCGGCATCCCGGACCTGCGCGCACTGCATGCCGGCACCGCACCCCGTCGGCTCGAAGCATCCGGTCGACGGTTGCGCGGTCAGCCTCAAGGGGTTTTGGAGTCGGAGTTGGGGGCGGGGTTGTTCAGCGGGCGTTGATCAGGGCGGTGGTTGCGTGGGTGAGTACGGTGCCGGCTGTCCGGGGAGTGCCGAGGTAGCCGGCGATCATGGTGCCGTCGCGTAGAGCGATCATGGAGTCGGCGGACCGTTCGGGGTCGGTGGCGCCGAGTTGTCGGAAGGTGTCCACGAGGAGCTCGCGGAACCAGGCGCGGTGGTTCAGGACTGCTTGGTGGATCATGTTTGTGGGGTCGGGGTATTCCGCGGCGGCGTTGATGAAGGGGCAGCCGCGGAAGCCTGGGCCGCAGATTTCGTCGCCGATGCCGTGCGCGATGGCGGTGAGGAGGCCGGCGGGGGTGGGGATTTCCCTGGCGGCTGCGGTGATGGTGTCGCGGATGTGCTGGTCGGTCGTCTCGAGGTAGGCGCGTACGAGGTCGTCCTTGCCGTCGAAGTGCCGGTAGAAAGTGCCCCGTGCGACATCGGCCTCGGCCATGACGCGGTCCACGCCGACGCTGCGGATGCCGTCGCTGTAGAAGAGCCGGCTCGCGGTGGCCAGCAGGCGGTCGCGTGCCGCGGAGCGGCGGGTGGTGGCGGGTGCATCCGGTGTCTTCGGCATGCCGCCAGCATAGAACGGTCTGTCTCTTTTTGGTGTGATGCGTGGCGCACAGGGTGCGGTGCGTGCCGACCGCCTGACCGACGGACGCTGTGGCGGTGCCGGCCGGGCCTGGGTGTGCCTGCGCCGCGGGCCGGGTGCGGGGGCGTGTGGTGGAGGGGTTCCGCGGCCGACAGCAAGATCAAGACGGCGTGAACTGCCTTCGCCGAGTTCCTGCCGTCGTCACGCGACGTAGATGGTCGGACACTCCCTTTGTTGGGGCATTCCGGCAAAATGCGAGAAAATAGCTGGAAAGGCGGTTTTGGTATGCGCCAGGGAGCCGCAGATGGACGCCTTGGAGGAACTTCATCGAAGCGCTTGCCCGTCGGTTCTTGTGACACTGGACGGTGCCGTGCGCGACATCAACGCCGCCATGGCCACGGCGCTGGGCAGACCGGTGGAGCAGTGCCGGGGGCGTGACTTCGGTGACCTGTGGCCTGCAAGCCAGCGGATGTCGGCCGAAAATCTGGTGGCCAACGCCGCCCGGGCGGATGCCGTCGCGATGCGGGAGCTGGAGTTTCCCGGGCGGGACGGAGTCCCCGTTGCCTGTCTGCTCGAGGCGCGACAGATCAAGGACGCCGCCGGATCCGAGGAACTGACGTGGGTGCGCGCCCTGGATGCACGAAACGATCTGGCCAGCCTGCTGATTCCGTTCCGGCTGGCCACCGCGGCCGCCGGCCTTGGCCTCTGGATGTATTCACCCCGGAGGGACCAGCTGGAGTGGCTCGGTGGCCTGCCCAGCCTGGTCGCGCTCATCCCGGATCCGGTTGCGCCGATGTCCAGAGTGATGTCGGCAGTGCACTCCGACGACAGGGAGGCCTTCTGGCGGCTCCTGCACTCGTCCTCCTTCCAGCAGTCCCCCTGGTTGGGGCTGCGCTACCACACCTTGCACGGAGGCTGGCGCCGGTTGGCCGTTCAAGTGCGTCGGCTCCAGCTGGGGTTCGACGGCCCCGAACGGACCTTCGTGGTGGTCCGCGACGACACCACGCAGGAGAAGCGCAAGCAGAAGGCCCAGGCCGCGCTGACTGCCGAGCGGCAGCGCGCAAAGGACACTGCCGAGTTCTCCTCCGCCTTGATCACCGCAGCCAGGGAGCAGGAACTGCAGCAGGTGGTCCTGACCCGGCTCGCCGCGACCTTCGGCGCCGGTGGCGCCCTGCTCGCACTCGTCGACGACAGCCGCCTGCGCATCTCCACCGACGCCAGAATAGACATGCACGAGGTCCAGGCCCTGCACGGCCTGCGGCTGGACCAGCCGACCCCGCTGTCGGAGGCGATCCGTACCGGAAAGCCGCAGTTCATCACCGACCGCGCGGACTTCGTCCGCCGCTGGCCGCAAGCCCCACTCCTGCGGTTGCTCCGGCTCGGCTCCGACTACGCCATCTCGATCACCCCTCTCGGCGAGCCCGGCGACCAGCCACTCGGGGCCTGGGCGATGCTGTACCGCCGCGGACACCTGCCGCCCCTGGACGAGCGGATCCTCGTGGGCACGCTGGCCGACCTGGCGGGCCAGGCACTCAAGCGGATCAGGCTGCAACAGGCACACGTCGAGCTGGCCACGGCGCTGCAGCAGACCATGCTCCCCGCGCTGCCGGAGCACCTCCCGGGCCTGGAGGTCGCCGCCCGCTACCGCCCCAGCCGGGTCGGGCTGGACATCGGCGGAGACTGGTACGACGCCTTCATGATGCCCGACGGCGCGATCGCGCTGGAGATCGGCGACGTGCAGGGGCACGACGCCGACGCCGCCGCCTTCATGGGACAGGTCCGCGTCTCCCTGCGCGCGATCGCCGCCCAGGAACCGGATCCCGGTAGCGTGCTGACCCGCGCCAACGATCTGCTCGTCACGACCGCCCCCGCACGATTCGCCAGTTGCACCATGCTGCACATCGACCCGCACGACGGACAGGTGACCGGCACCAGCGCCGGCCATGTGCCGCTGCTGTACGCACACGGAGACGGCAGTCACGAGGTCCGCGAGCTGCCGGGCGGGCCGGTCCTGGGCGTCCTGTCCGGCACCGAGTACCGCGAGGAGATCTTCACCCTGGAAGACGACAGTGCGCTGGTCATGGTCACCGACGGAGTGGTCGAAGGACCGGGCCTGACGCTGGAAGCCGGACTGGAACGAGCCGGAACACTGGCCGCCCGAGCCGTCCACGACGGACTGAACGCCGAAGAGACCGCTGATCGCATTCTCGACGCCGCGTTCGCGGTCGACCACCTCGACGACGTGGCCGTGCTGGTCATTCGACGCGCCTGACGAGGAGGCGGCCGTCACGGTCTTCTCCCGGTCCCGGTCGCCGCCGAGCGGACCGACTGGGTCACCCCGGCCGGTGAGGCGAACTGGATGGAGGAGGCCGGCCACCTCGGAGCGCCACCGGCTGGTGACGACGACCGAACGCTGAGAGGGCAGCTCGACCACGGCTGCCGCACCGGCATGCAGGGAGCCTGTCCTGTGATCCCGGCTACAGAGGGCGGCAGCGACTGGCATTCTGACGAGATAGAACGTTCTATATACCTAACGCATCGTTTCCGAGAGGGTCCACGAGCAGTCGCCGGACCCTGATCCCCTCCGAGAGGAACCCTCATGTCCGTGCCCGAGATCGGTACCCCCGCACCCGACTTCACGCTCCGTGGCGTCCTGCTGGGCGACGGCGGCGCTGTCGAGCGCCGCGACTTCTCCCTGTCGGCGCACCGTGGGGCCCCGGTGGTGCTCGCCTTCTACCCGGGTGACGACTCGCTCGTGTGCACCAAACAGCTCTGCTCCTACGCCTCCGAACTGGACCGCTTCCGTGATCTCGGGACGACGGTCTGGGGGATCAACTTCGGAGACCTGGACAGCCACGAGCAGTTCGCCCGCAAGCGCGACCTGCGTTTCCCGCTGCTCTCCGACGTCGACCGCAAGGTCGTCGAGGCCTACGGCATCCAGATGCCCGGCCTGGGCCTGAAGCGCTCGGTGTTCGTCATCGACGCCGACGGCGTCGTGCGCTGGAAGCATGTCGCCCGCCTGGGACTCACCTTCCAGGACACCGACACGATCACCAAGGAGATCGCCGCGCTGAGCCCGCGCTGACCTGTGTCTCCTCGTGCTCGCCCGGCCGGGCGAGCACGATCTGCCGTGCCGCAGATTCTCGCGCCGCCACTGTGGATCGCGGTCAACGGAAATGGCCGGGCGTGAGCCGCTGGTGTCGGACTCGGACTCGTGGCATTCATGTCCCGCGGCCAGACCACCCTCGCGGACATCAGCGAGATGCTCTGCGCAGTCGCGGGCGGCGCCGCCTCGCTGCCGCTGCCGATGATCGGATCACTGCTGGAGCAGATCCGCACCCGGCGCTGGAACGACCAGGCTCCCGAGGGCGACGGCGCCCGGTCGCCCTTCACCGCCAGAGAGCTCGCCGTGCTTCGACAACTGGCCGCCCTGAGAGAACCTCAGTGGTACGCGTTCCTCGGCGACCGTACCGAAGCGGGCGTCACACGGCGGATGGAGCAATGACGTCCGCGATGGGGCCGGCGAGGTGACGCAGTCTCGGCAGCGCGGCGGGAGACCCGTTCAGTCGGCGACCGCATCCTCGGCGGGAACAATTCCATAGGCACAGAGCGCTACTACTTCATGTACGGCTCAAAAGGTGCGGCCGGGGGACAGCTGGCGCCGGGGACGACCCGGCTCGGCGGCGAGGGAGTGAGACCGATGGCAACGGTGGAGGACGGGTCGCTTCACGAAGGTGCGCAGAGCCGGACCGGTGACGGTCCCCTCGTCACCGGGTGCGGGCGCAGGATCGAACTGCGGCACCTGCGGATCGGCCGCCCGGACCGGCCCGCTCACCGGATCGCGTTGGCCGTGGGGGAGGCCCGTGGCGGCGTGTCCGGCGCCTGGGCGGCGCTCAGCCTCGACGAGGCGCGCGCCCTGGGCCGGCTCCTGCTGCAGGAGGCCGGTGCCGAGGGCTCCTCCGACTCCCGGGCCGGGGATCTCACTCGGTGAGAGCGTGTCTGGTGAGCCTGCAGGGCTCTCCAGCCTCCGGTGCTGCACCGGGGTTGAAGCCACTGGGGTAGGGCCGAAGCGTCCGCCAGCCGAGGCGGCGTCGCCGACGCCCCCGCGGACAGCCGCGTGAGGAGCGCAGGCGGCACGCATGCCGATCAGGCTGTCGGCCTCCCCGGGCTCGAGGTCTTCCCACTCGGCGACTCCGGCAGCCGCGCTGCGCCGATTTCGGCGAGCATGCCGGGAAGGTCCTCCTCCAGGCAGAGGCCGTCGATGACGATGTCAGCGACCTGCTCGCCGTCGGCGGCGTAGGTGACACTGGCGTCCCCGTGCATGGTGTACACGGCTGTCCGCCCACCTCCGGACACGGCCTGCCCGTCGTCTGTGGGGTGCGGGTCGCGGCCCGCTGAAGCGGGGGCCTGAGTACGTCGGGAAGACCTTGGGGAAGACCTGCTGCCCGAGTCGGCGAGCCGGTGGCGGGGGCGGCCACGGGCGGCGTCGGGGCAGGTGGACGCGCTGGATGCCGGCTCGGGGGTCCGGCGGAACAGGAAATCGGGCGCAGCCGGAATAGGTCGGCGGACCGCGGCGTTGTATAGGTTGAATGTTCAACTAGCTCGGTTCTTTCTACCGCCCGAGCCACCTCTCTTTCAGGAGCAGACAGACCATGGGCATCTTCGGACGCAAGAACAGCGCCCCCCAGACCGCCGCCACCGCCACCGTCGCCGCGAACCCGCACACCGCCGCGATCAGCGGCGCGTACACCATCGACCCCACGCACTCCACGTTCGGATTCGTCGCGCGGCATGCCATGGTCACCAACGTCAAGGGCAAGTTCAACAACTTCGCCGGCAGCCTGCACCTGGACGGCCGCAACCCGGCCGTCTCCACCGCGACCATCGACATCACGATGGACAGCATCGACACGGGATCCGCCGACCGCGACGGTCACCTCAAGAGCGCCGACTTCTTCAAGACCGACGAGTTCCCGGTGATGACCTTCCGCTCCACGAAGGCCGAAGCGCTGGGCGGCGACGACTTCAGGATCACCGGAGACCTGACCATCCTCGGCGTGACCAAGCCGCTGAGCATCGACCTGGAGTTCAGCGGCGTCGCCAAGGACCCCTTCGGCAACGAGCGCGTCGGCTTCGAGGGCAAGGCCGAGATCCTGCGCTCCGAGTGGGGCCTGACCTGGAACGCCGCCCTGGAGACCGGGGGCGTGCTGGTCTCGGACAAGATCAAGCTGCACTTCGACATCTCCGCGATCAAGAACGCCTGATCCGGGCGCACCGCGCGCCACAGCCCCGGCCCGGGCCATGCCGCACGGGAGAGCCCCGCTCCCATGCGGCGCCGGACGACCGGGGAGCGAGGGCCGGCCGCGGTCCGTGGACACCCACGGACCGCCGGACCCGCGACATCGCTCTCACTCCGGCGGCCGGGCCGGTCCCTGCCGGTCCGAGCCGAGGGACGACCCATTCTGATGACTGCGTACAGCGACAAGCGGGCTGACTCCCCCTCGGGGCGAAGCCGGCCGTTTCCGGGCACCTCGTGAAGGCCGCTGTCACCGCCAGCCGAGCGACGGGGCGACGTGGGTGAGGATGCTGTCGATCACGTGGGCGTTGTAGTCGACTCCAAGCTGGTTGGGCACGGTGAGCAGCAGCGTGTCGGCGGCGGTGACGGCCTCGTCCTCGGCGAGCTGCTCGACGAGGACGTCGGGTTCGGCCGCGTAGGAGCGTCCGAAGATGCTGCGCGTGTCGGCGTCGATGTAGCCGATCTGGTCCTTGGAACTGCGTTCCCGGCCGAAGTGCGCGCGGTCCCGGTCGTCGGTGAGCGCGAAGATGCTGCGACTGACCGACACCCGCGGCTCGCGGGTGTGGCCCTCGGCCCGCCACGCCTCGCGATAGGCATCGATCTGCTTGCGTTGCTGGACATGGAGCGGCTCGCCGCTCTCGTCGTCCTTGAGGGTGGAGCTCTGCAGGTTCATTCCGAGCCGGGCGGCCCAGACCGCGGTGGTGTTCGAGCCTGATCCCCACCAGATGCGCTCGCGCAGTCCCTCGGAGTGCGGTTCGATGCGCAGCAGGCCCGGCGGGTTGGCGAACATCGGATGGGGTTCGGGCTCTGCGAAGCCCTCGCCCCTGAGGACTTCGAGCAGTCGCTCGGTGCGCGCCCGTGCCATGTCGGCGGCGGTTTGGCCCTCCTCGGGCAGGTGGCCGAAGTGCCGCCAGCCCTCGACGACCTGCTCCGGGGATCCCCGGCTGAGGCCGAGCTGGAGCCGGCCGCCGGAGATCAGGTCGGCCGCGCCCGCGTCCTCGGCCATGTACAGGGGATTCTCGTAGCGCATGTCGATCACGCCGGTGCCGATCTCGATCCGGCTGGTGCGCGCGCCGACGGCCGCGAGCAGCGGGAACGGAGAGGCGTACTGCCGGGCGAAGTGGTGGACCCGGAAGTAGGCGCCGTCGGCACCCAGTTCCTCCGCGGCGACCGCGAGGTCGATCGCCTGGAGCAGGGAGTCCGCCGCGGAACGCGTCTGCAAGTGCGGTGACGGTGCCCAGTGACCGAAGGACAGGAACCCGATCTTTTTCGTATAGGTTTCAACAATCAGAGATCGACTTCATTCCCCGGTGACCTGGTCTTGGGCGTCTTGGCGGTCCGCATCCTCGGTGCGGTGGCGCCTCGTCGGACCGGCCGCACCGGGCTCGCTACAGCCGCACGGCCGAGGGGGTCCAGTCAGGGGATGACGCTGCTCACCACGCCGCCGTCGACGCATAGCGCGGCGCCTGTGGTGGCGGAAGCGCCGAAGCCGGGGCGCCTGCTCGCCGGACGACGCCGACGTTGCCGGTGTGTCGGAGGCCGCGCCCGTGACGATGATCGAGCCGAGGATGACGGTTCGCGACTGGCATTCGAGCAAACTTGTTTTTTGCAAGTTAGCGTTCTAGTGTCCTGTGCCATGGACGAGCAGCAGGGCTCGAGGCGCGGGCGGTGGGGCCGTATGGCCCAGGTGCGGCCATGTGCCGGACGGGAGGCGCTCTTGGGGCGGACTTCAGCCCGGGAGGTCACGGGGCCCGGGCCCGCTCCGGCGGTCGCGGTGTGACGGTTGAGGGGCGTGCCGGCGGCCTGGGCGCTGCCTCTTGCCGTCGCCGCGTCGGCTTTGCCGGAACCTCGGCCGCCGGCGTCGCGCGCAGCAATCTGATGGCCCATCGGAATGGCCCCAAAGGGTATGCAGTTCAAAAGCTTCGGTGTGGGGGGCGCGGTGTTCGAGCGAGGGCTCAACGATGACTGAGGCCGCGGAAATGATCAAAAGGGGTCAGATGTCGTTTCTGCGATCGCGTCGGGAGCAGCTGAGACCAGAGCAAGTGGGTTTGCCCTCTCATGGCCGACGACGGACCCCCGGGTTGCGGCGGGAGGAACTTGCTGCGCTTGCTGGCGTGAGTGTCGAGTACGTGGAACGGCTGGAGCGGGGCCGGGACACGAATCCCTCGCATGCGGTACTCGCCGCGCTTGCCGATGCACTGCAGCTCTCCGACGAGGAGAAGCAGTACCTTGCGGCGTTGGCCATGAAACGCCACAGCGCCGCTCTCCTGCCGCCTCCGCATCCGGTCAGCGACGACACGCGACCCACGGTGCGCACGCTGCTTGCGAATCTCGGCCCCATGCCGGCCAGCGTGTTCGGGCCGATCTGTAATGTCGTGGCATGGAACAGCGCATGGGAAGCAACGGTCAGGCCGCTGGGACTGCTGGATGAGGAATCGCCCAACTTGCTTCGCTACCACTTCCTGCATCCCATGTCGCGCCGGATATTGGCCGAGAGCGAGTGGGCGGCGAAGGCGGACCAGGTGGTGGGCTGGCTGCGGGCTGCCCAGCCGGACTGGGGCGGCGATCACGAGTTCCGGACCCTCCTCGACGACCTGAGCGGGGTTGACGAGTTCACCTCGCGATGGGCCGCTCATCCTGTTGCGTGCCAGCGGCCTTCCGGCGCGAGTTTCTCTCACCCGGTTGCCGGGATCATGAACGTCACCACCGAGGTTCTCCACGTCGGGGAGGCGGGCCAGTGGCTCCAGATGTGGCTTGCGGCAGACGAGGCGACCGCGTCCGCCATCGCGTCCCTCTGCGCACGCCGCCCCTCCACGCCGTGAAACCGGGGCAGGGCTACGGGGTGATGGCGCGCCATGGGCAGATCTCGGACAGCATCCGCTGATCGCGCCCCATGGAGGGGCCAAGCCGGGCCTGGTCTCGCCAATGTGCGCGGGTGCCTGCTGGGGGTGCACATCCGTCGGCGGGGCATGCTTCCCGGACAAGGGGCAGGGCATCGCGCAAGCCACCTGGCGAATGCCGGGTTCGGCCAGGGAGGGCAACACGATGGCCGTGTTCGGGTCGGAGAGGGTGCGGCTGCCCTGGTCGCCACGCCAGGCCGACGGAGCCGAAGCAATCAGGAGGGTGTGGGAATGCATCCTGCAGGAGCTGATCGGGGCCCCGCCGCCGAGCTGATTGATGCCACCCCGGGGCGAGCGCTTTGGCAGTCGTTCGGCATGGCGCAACGGACACTGCGAGTGCCTTCCGGCCGTTGAGGCCAGGCGCTCCTGCAGCCGCCGTAGCTGGCCGAGAAGCGTATCGACGCCGTCGGGCTGAGCGGATTGCGCCCTCCGCGTCGAATGCCTCGACCGGGCCGCCGACCGAGCGGGCCGAGACCCCGCGCAGGCGCGCCCCCATCACTACGGCGAACAGCGCCCTGCCGATCCGTTATCGGCGTAACGGCGCCGAAGAAGAGAACGTCTTGGCGCCTACCGTTGGGATCCTCAGGGCCGGGCCGCCCGGCCCGGCCGAATGCGTCGGGTCTACACCGTAGTCGAGTCTGGTGCTTCTACCCCCGTACTGGCAGGGGGAGGCTAGCGCTCCGTCTGCGCCCTAATGTGGCCCAGGTGACGCCAGGTTGCAGCGGGACGAACCTCCGCACCCGCCGCAACCCACCTGCCGGCCCGCGCGCCTGGCTGGCGGCGGGCGGCTGAATCAGGACGGCGCCGTCACTCTGGACGGTCGCAGGCCCCGGCAGGTCCCGGCCCGTGTTCCGAGGCAGATCAACGCTGTTGAAGCGACCCCGGGAATTAGTCGAGAGATCAACTACATGCCCGAACTATTTCAATCATCAAGTAATCCGCGCGCCGGATCTGTATCAGCAGGAGGAGTGCAATGACGGCCACAGTGTTCGAATTGGGGCTGAACTCATTCGGGGAGGTCGCCACCGACGGTGGCCGGCCGATGAGCGATGCCGAGACCGTTCGCCTGCTGATCGAGGAGGCCCGACTCGCCGAAGCCGTAGGGATCGACGTGTTCAGCATCGGTGAGCACTACCGCGCCGGCCACAACGACAGTGCCACCCCCGTCCTGCTCGCTGCGATCGCCACCGCCACGCAGCGGATCCGGCTGGGCACCTCGGTGACCGTACTGAGCACCAATGACCCCGTGCGGCTCCACCACGAGTTCTCCACGCTGGATGCCGCCTCGAACGGCCGCGCCCAGCTGGTACTGGGGCGGGCGTCGGCCACCGAGTCGTTCCCGCTGTTCGGATACGACCTTGCCGACTACGAGGCGCTGTTCGAGGAGAAGCTCGACCTGTTCATGCGCCTCCAGCGTGAGGAGACGGTGACCTGGTCGGGCCGGTTCCGGCCGCCGCTCGTCGAGCAGCAACTGCGTCCCCGGATGCCGCCCGGCGGCATTCCCACCTGGATCGGCGTGGGCGGCAGCCCGAACTCCGTGGTTCGTGCGGCCCGCTACGGCCTGCCGCTCATGCTGGCGGCCATCGGGGGACACCCACAGCGCTTCGCCGGCCATGTCAAGCTCTACCACCGGTCGCTCGAACAGTTCGGGCACGCCAGGCAGCCCGTCGCCCAGCACTCGCTGGGGCTCGTCGCCGACAGCGACGAGGAGGCGATCGAGACCTGGTGGCAGTACTGGCAACCGGTCGTCGCCGCCCTCGCGCAGGAGCGCGGGTTCTACCAGCCGACCCGCGAGCGCTACCTGGCGGAAGTGGACAAGGGTGCGCTCTTCGTCGGCTCCCCCGAGACCGTCGCACGCAAGATCGCGACGATGGCCCGTGCTCTGCACCTCGACCGTTTCGATCTCAAGTACGACGTCATGCACCTTCCCCGCGAAACCCGGGCCCGCACGATCGAGCTGCTGGGCCGCGAAGTCGCGCCGCGGGTGAGGGAACTGCTCGCGAAAGAGGCGGCTCGTGCCTGATCTCGTCTCCGGCCTGGACACGTTCGGTGAGGTGCCGCAGGACGACAGGCATCCCGGCGTCCGACGCGCCGCCCGTCGGACAGATCCTCGACGAGACCGTCTTCATGCAGCAGCAGGCGGGCGTCGACGTCTTCCCGTCGAGCATGACTCGCTCGACACAGGCCGGCCCGAGGCGGCCGTCCGAAGTCGGCTCGCGCCCTCCAGGCACTCGGTGCCGGCCGCTTCGACCTCATCCACACCACGGGGCACAGCCGATCGCGACACCTGCGCAGGCTGACTCCACGAACGGAGCAGACATGGACACTACCTCCACCACGGCCGTGCGCACGGTCGGCATTCTGGGCGCGGGGAAGGTCGGCACGGCGCTGGCGCGCCTTGCCCTGGTGGGCGGCTATCGCGTGCTCATCGCCGGATCGGGCGACCCAGCCAAGATCGCACTCACCGTGGAAGTCCTCACCCCGGACGCCGTCCCCGTCACCGCGGCGCAGGCCGCGGAAGCGGACGTGGTCATTCTGGCGCTCCCGCTCGGCAAGTACCGCACGATCCAGGCGGAGAAGCTGCGGGGCAAGGTTGTCATCGACGCCATGAACTACTGGTGGGAGGTCGACGGCATCCGCGATGACCTCGCCGACCCGCTCACCTCCTCGAGCGAGATCGTGCAGGCCTATCTGCCGGAAGCACGGGTGGTCAAAGCGTTCAACCACATGGGCTACCACGATCTCGAATACGGCGCGCAGCCCGAGGGAACGCCCGGGCGCAAGGCGATCGCGATCGCCGGTGACGACCCGGACGACCTCGCCACCGTCGCGCGCCTCGTCAACGCTCTCGGCTTCGACTCCGTCATCGCAGGTTCCCTCGCCGAAGGAGTACGGCTCGAACCGGGCACCGAGCCTTTCGGAGCCAACGTCACCGCCGGGGAACTGCGCGGGATGCTCAGCCGCTTCCCGGAATCGGAGCGCGGACGGGCCGTGATCAGCGCGCGGACCGTCGCGTCGGCGGCGAGCTCCCCAGCAGCTTGACCGCCATCCCCGTGCCGGTCTGCCGACGTACGGCCGAGCCGCCCTGCACGGCCTGCACGGCAGCGTGGTCCAGTGACGCATGTGACGCGATCACCCGGCCGTACGCGACGGCGCTGCGGTGCAGTTGATCCGAGACTTCGTGCCGACTGCTGACGGCCATAGCCCCTGATGCTCGACGCGTCGCGCGTCAGGTGCCTTCATCCACCGATCAGTTGATTGATCAGTAAGTTTCAATGCCAATCGAGGTGTTCCCCATGGGAACTTTCACTGCGGCCGTGACAGGCGGCTCCTTCGCACCCCACCGCTCCGTCGGCCGGTCAGACCGCTCACCACGCACCGGGGCGCACTTCCGACGTAGAGGTGCACGCATGGAGCCCGTCCGCGGCATGTCGGCGGTCAGGGGTGTCGGGCGGTCTCCGGACGTGTTTGTGGGGCAGTGTCTGACCCCATGCGCCAGTGACATCCGAACCGGAAACCGCAGCAGCGCTGTCGAGCCCGGGTGCAACCGGTGAAGTCGGCGATGCGTGGTCCCGCATACGGTCGGTCGCGATGAAGCGGATGTTGGGCCGGGCGGGAACGGGCGCGGCGGCGCTCGCTCTCCTTCACGCGGCCCTTCTCGCACTGTTCCCCGGCGACCGAGGCAGCCTCGGCCTGCTGCAGACGTCGCACGCAGTCTCACAGGTGCAGGGCGTTGTTGCCCTGGCGCTGATGGCACCGACCCTGCTGTGGCTGGCGCACCGGCATCCCGCGGCCTACGCTCGCGCGGCCATTGCGCTGCTGCTGTGCGTCACGGCCGGCCTCGTCGTCGCCGAGTCTGCATCCGTGCGCGGGCTGCGAACGCCTGAAGCGTCTGGCATCAGTGACTACGCCGCGCTGCCAGGTGTCTTCGCGGGCTGGTACCTGCTGACGGGACTGGCATGGGCCGCCGGCTTCGCGACCGTGCGGGCAGGTATCGCCGCAATGACGGTCGCGGTGTCGGCTGTTTGGGCGTCTGTGCTGAACGCCAACAATCCCGTGCACGGCGCAGTGTGGGCCGCGGGCGTGCCTCTTGTCGCGTGGTACGTCGCCGGACGCATCCAGCGGCCCGGGGCACACAGTTGCGGGCACGCGGACATCGGGGATTCCGATGGCCGGGTCGTGCCGTTCCCGCCTCGTGGCGGAGCGATGCGGCAAGGGCAGACCACCGCCTCCCTGCCGCCGCGCAAGGCAGGCTGACGACCTTGCGTGCCGAGGGTTTCATCGAAGCTGCCGGATGGTGGTCCTACGCTGCCGTGTTCGCCGCGACAGCCGGCGAGACCAGCGCCTTCGTCGGGCTGCTGGTCCCTGGGGGGTCCGTCGTCCTTGTCGCGTCCGCCGTCGCCGGCCGAGGCGACCTCAACGTCCTGATCGTGGTCGCAGCCGTCGTCACCGGGGCAGTCACCGGTGACAACCTCGGGTATGCGCTGGGGCGTCGGTGCGCGCGTCGTCCCGGCGGACGGTGCACACGCAGGGCCGGCCGCTCCCACCCGCAAGGACGGGCCCAAGCTCTTCTGACGCATCACGGTGGCGCGGCGTTGTTCACCGGCCGGTTCATCGGTTTCGTGCGGGCCTTCTTGCCCTACGTTGCCGGTGTATCGGGCATGCCGTATCGCCGCTTTTTCGTCTACAGCACCACTGCTTCGTTGGTCTGGGGTATCGGAAATGTGCTGCTCGGCTATTTCGCCGGGGCGGCCGCCGCCGACTTCCTGCATACGGCCGGGCCGATCGGCGTCGCTGTCCTCGCCACCCTGACCGTGGCGGCCTGTACCGTCAGAAAGTTCCGAGGACGCCGCGGAGGCCGCCCCGTCACGCCGACCACGCCCAAGCCCCTGGCGCACGGCGAGACCGAGCGAGCCCCCGATCCCAGGCCGACACATGCTGGCACGCAGTCACAGCGGTAGCCGGTTCTGTCCGTCGACGATCTCGAACGGGCTGTCGTACCGCTGGACGCCCCTGAAGCCGAGAACCCGAACCTCACCGGCGCACAGGCCGCGCACCCGGCCCGCGTGGTCATGGCGCGACTGCCCGTGCGGTCCGGCCCACCCCTGGCCCCTCTTCAAGAGCAGCGAACAACCCACCCCTGGGAAGGAAGCCATGTCTACCTCCATCAACGACAGCCAGACCGATCGCTCCTGGTCCGCGAGTTCCCCTCGTCTCCCCGGCGTCGGCCGGCACCGGGGCCGACGCGCGGACGACGATCGCTGCCCGCGTGGAGACGAAGCCTTTGCGGGGCACGGCCGTCACCGCGGAACCGTCCTCGGCCTCGCGGTTGGGCTCACTCCGGTCGAGAACGTTCCACGCGACGAGAAGGCATCCGACACGCAGGGACTCCTCCGCAAGGTCCCGGCACGGACTTCGTGCTTCGGTCGGGGGCGGGCCTGACGGCCCAGGCCGTCCGGCGTGCGGCCGTCAGACGCCGGAGGGCACGCTGACCGGCTGCGACAGGGCGGCTTTGATGCGCCGGGTTTCCTCGTCGGCGAGGACTTCGAACCGGTCGCCGGCCAGGGCGTCCATGGTCAGCTCGGCCACCGTGGCCGGGCTGATCTTCGCAGCGTCGGTCCAGGCGCTGAGATCCGTGTCGACGAACCCGGCATGCACCCCCACCACCAGGGTTCCCTGCGCGTGCAGGGCCTGTCGCAGGGCGTCCGTCAGTGACCACTGCGCCGCCTTGGATGCCGCGTAGCCGGGAAACTGCGGCTGGCCGGCCCAGGAAGCCAGCGAGAGCATGTTGACCAGTGCTCCACCACCGTTGCGGGCCAATACCGGAGCGAAGGCCCGGGCCACCGCCCAGGTGCCGAAGTAGTTGACTTCCATCGCCTGGCGCGCCCCGTCGAAGCTGCCTTCCAGGAGCCGGGTGCTTGCACCGCCGATCCCCGCGTTGTTGATCACGATGGTGACGTCGTCTGCGAGGGCGGCGGCCGCGGTGACCTCCGCGTGGTCGGTGACATCCAGGCGCAGCGGGACCAGATCGGCATCTGTCACGCTGGCAGGATCGCGGACGCCGGCGTAGACCTTCGCGGCCCCGTGGTTGATCAGCGAGCGGGCGAATGCGCGGCCGATGCCGCGGTTGGCGCCTGTCACCAGGGCGACCGATCCCTTGATTTGCATCGTGAGTTCCTCTGCAGCAGGCACGCCTTGTCCAGGCGGGCTCATGGGTACGTGGTCGTCTGCCGGCCAGGTATGACCGGCAGGAACGCGAGGGGAGGCCGGCTCGACGGCCCCAGCCGCTCCATCCGGGAACGGCCTTGCGTAGTCAGGTGTTGCTGAGCGGCTCGCAAGCAGCTCACCCCTCATGACGTGCGACTCTATCGGCTGAATTTAGATTTGCAAGTCAGATGGCCGGACCGGAGCCGCGTGACCTGACGGAGGTGTGCCACCGTCGGCAGCCGCAGGCCTGAATTGCGATATACAATCCAGAGGGGCGAAGACTTTGGTGCGCCGTGGCGTCTACGCCGCGGGCGGCAGTGCGTGGGAGGTGGACGATGTCAACCGGACGGCAGCGGTCAGGGCCCAGTAACGACGAGCCGCCCTGTTCCATCGAGCGCAGCCTGCAGATTCTCGGCGAACGCTGGGCACTCCTGGTGCTTCGCGAGATCTTCGCCGGCAGGCACCGGTTCGCCGAGATCCAGTCATCCCTCGGCATCGCAACGAACCTGCTCAGCTCCCGTCTCAAGCTACTTGTCGAGGCCGGCGTACTTCAGACGCAGACCTACCAGGAGCCGGGCAGCAGGCCGCGGCAGAGCTATCACCTGACAGAGGCGGGGCGCGACTTGCGCATCGTGCTGATCGCGCTCCAGCAGTGGGGCGACGTCCACCGTCCACGCCCGTCGGGCCCCTCCGCATTGCGGCGGACCCGGTCGACCGGCCGGCCCGTCCATGTCGGGTTCCTCGACGACAACGGTCATGAAGTGCCCAGCACCGCAGTGGTCACCATCGCGGCCGTGGCGGACGAGAGTTGACCGAAATCACGGAGGGACCGAGCCGTCCCCCTGCCCGTCGCAGCCTGAGAGCCGCTTCGCCTTCCGGGTGAATTTCACGCTGTCCGGGCCGTGTTGCTCAGCCGACTGGTCCTGCACGGACCCGGATCTCCACGGTGGCCACGTGACCGGAGGACCGCCCTTCAGGGTCTGTCCAGGGTCATGGGTGACATCGGTGCGGCACCTCGAATGGCCTGCCCTCGGCGCTTGGCCAACGACCCACAGGCCGTACGGAAGGCCCTGGACATCAACAACGGAACCTATCCGCCATGACGTACAACCTTCTCGCCCTGGAGCCTCTGACTCTCGACAGGATCACGGCGGCGCTCGCGCAGTGCCTGCACGTGCGGGCACAAGAAGTGGACGTCGCCGACGAGGACACCGAACCGGAGCTGCGCAATTGGGACGCTCCGGTGCTCTGCGAGAAGGTGACCGTCCAGGGTGACGTATCCACTCGCCTGGACATCTACGTGCGGGAATCGGTGCGCCCGCGGCCCACCGAGTGCGAACTGGCCTGCGCTTTCGCCCGTACGACAGGTACCGCGGTTCTCTTCCCCGCTGAGGAAGCGCGGCCGAGCGCGTACTGGCTGGCCACAGAAGGCGGGGTCGTCATGCGAGCGCGCGTGGATGAGTCCGACGACGAAGAAGCCCACTGCACGATCGACAGGATTGAGGCTCCGGTCGGCCGACTACCGCATGTCACGGTTGCCCGTATCCCCGAAGTGATCGGCGATGCGAAGATCGCCACCCCGATCGCCGACATCTTTGCGGCGCACCTGCAGCGCATGTACCCGCAGAAGGACGCCACTCCGGGAGTGGCGCTGTGGCAGGCGCGAACCTCCTTGGGGGCGTGGGAGAAACTCGTGAGGCCGATGCATGCGGCCTGGGCGCCCTCCGGCTGGTATCCGTGCGACCTCTACCACCAACGACTCCACTCGCGCGGTCAGTTGGAGCAGGTATCCGGTCAACTCCCGGAAAATGTGACCGTCCTGCTCCGGAACGCTCTTGAGCCCCTGGACGCCCTGTTCGTCGAGCTGACGGTCGAGGACACCGGCGGTCTGCTCGACACAGAACCGGCTGACGGGGAGGGTACGGCCTCGGAACGAGGCTGGTGGTGGAGTTGCCGACCTGACTCGCTGCCCTGGTGGCAGGAGCCGGCCCGTCCAAGGTGTTTGCATGTGCTCGCCTGGCATCGTCCGCGCACATGGCTGACCTGCGGCTTCTGGCGGACCTTCCGACGGCCGACCGAGCGGGCCTCGTGGGCAATCCCCGGGTGTGTCAACGCTCTCGCGGAACTGAACACCCACCAGTCGCGCAGAATTACCCCCTGGGGGCTTGCGGTTGGGTCAAGCGGCTCGCTCTGCCCGGCATCATGGGCGTATGGAAGAGGATCTCGCGACCGTGTCGGTGCGCCTGTGGCGTGCGGATGCCATCGTGTTGTTCGACTGGCTGATGACCACGGATCTCGACTCGGTGCCGGTCAACCATCCTGCTCAGAAACAAGCCCTGGCCGATCTGCTGTCACGGCTGGAGTGGGCCGCGGACGCCGATGTGACCGGGGCGAGCGCCGAGGACATCGCGGCGGCTCAGAGCGAAGTCGCCCGGGACATGGGTTGGTAGTTCGGCCGTGGTGCGCGTGCTTCTCCTCGGCCGGCAACTCGCCTCGCTGGCGGGTCCGGTAGGAGTCTTCGGTGAGGGTGAGAACTCCGGCTGGATGGTAGTCATGAACCCTTGACGGAATGCCGACCGGGCCGAAGCCCTGCCCTGGCGCTCGAAGCATGGAAAACGGCGTGGACCGTCAGTTCGCTGCCCACAATCTCACTGTGGTGTCGACGCCGCAGCCGGCGAGCATCCGTCCGTCCGGGCTGAACGCCAGACTCCGTACGGCCTTGCGGTGGCCGGTGAGATGGGCGGTCGGGGTCAGGTGCGTGGGGTCGGTGACATCCCACAGGGTCACGGTCGCGTTCTCGCATCCGGAGGCCAACAACCGGCCGTCCGGACTGAACGCCACTGCATACATCTGCCCTGTGTCCCCACCACTGGCCAGAGGGAGGGTGCCTACGCCCGTTCTCACGGGATGGGCCGGGTCGGTGACGTTCCACACCGTGACGGCACCCTGTCGCCACGACCCGTAGGTGCCGGAGACGACGCCCAGATCACCGCTGCTGGTGGCCAGTAGCCGCCCCCGTCATGACGGAATCCCACCGAATGGACGGCCGGCGCCCCACCCGAGGACAGGGCCTTTGGCCAAGTGCGGGCTTGTGGTCGGAGGACGGCGGTCCGGACCGGATGGGCCGGATCGCTGACATCCCACAGCACGCCGGTGTTCTTGGCGCCGTCGCAACCCGAGGCCAGTAACCGTCCGTTCGGACTGAACATCACCGATGTGACGGGACCTGATCGCCACAGACGCCGATGGTGGGTGACGCGGGTGCACCGGCTCGGTCGTTCCGGGTCGGAGAGGTCCCAGACGACCACGGTGCGGTCGCTGGCGCAGGCGATGAACCGTCCGTCCGGGCTGAAACTCACCGCGTGGACACCGCCTTGCCGCCAGCCGTCGCGTGACAACCAGCCGGGGCGTTTATGGGCGAGGACCGCCGACCGGGTCGGATCGTCCGGGTTCGTGACGTCCCAGAGGATCACGCTGCGGTCGGTGCTTCCTGACGCCAGCAGCCGTCCGTGCGGACTGAACGCCACCGCGTTGACCGCTCTGCGGTGGCCGGTGAGGGCGGCGGTCGGGGTCGCCCGGCATACGTCCGCCACATCCCAGAGGACTGAACCCAGGCTGCCTGGCCTTGCCCGGATCAGCGACCGGGCAGCGCTTCGCCTCGGTTCTCGACCTGCCGGCCAGCCAGCCGGCAGGAACGCCCGCAGGCGGTTCGGTACCGCCCAGCGAGCACGAGCACGAGCCAGCCGCACGAGTGAGGGATCGAACTCTCAAGCGGTGCTTCCCGAAGTCATCGCATCATGGGTACATGGTGCTGCAAGGGGAACCGGCCCTGGTGGAAAGGGCGTTGCTGGCGAACGAGCTGCGCCTCGATCCAGACGCCATTTACGAGCTGGAACGCTCTCTGCTGCTCATGCCCGGAGACCAAGTCCACCGTCGGGGTCAACAAGTGATCGTCGAGCGTGCAACCGGGAACGTGGAGGCGCTGGCCGGCCGCTGGGAGCCATGGTGCTGGGAGTGGCGTCTTCTCTGACGATCGCACCCGTACGGCAGTGCTCAGGACGCCGCACCAGAACCGCACCAGATCGAGCGGGGAACAGCGGGCACCACGGTGACAGCAGTCGAGCCCGACGAGGCCACACGCCTGCTGTTCGACCGGGTCAGCCCTCGAGCCCAGGCGCGAGTGAGGTGCGCAGGACGTTCTCGGCATGTCAATTCCAGGGCTACTCGGCCGCGGGGATGGCGAGCGGCAGATCGGCGGTGACGGTGGCACCCTCGGGGGTGGTCTCGATGGTGAGTGCGCCACCGATCTCTTCGACGCGTTCGTGCATGGACTGGATGCCCACACCGGGTGTCCACGGCAGGGTGCACCGGCCGCGGTCGCTGACGGTCACGCGCAGCAGCGCGGGGTCCGTGAGCTGCACGGACAGGTGGGCGACGGTGCCGTCGGAATGCCGGGCGATGTTGGTGATGGCCTCCACCGCCACCCGGTACGCGGCCACTTCGACTGCCGCCGGGAGCGGCGGCAGCCGTGGGGGAGCGTCGATCGTGACCGTCAGAGCCCGGTCGTCCGCGGCGCACAGCGGGGCGATGCGCTGGCGTACGGCGTCGACGAGGCCGAGTTCGTCGAGGGCCCGAGGTCGCAGGCCGTAGACGATCCGGCGGATCTCGGTGATGGCGTCGCCTATGTCGGCGCGCAGTCCGCGCATCGTCTGGACGGCACGCTCCGGGTCGGCGGCCATGAGGTTGGCGGCCGCGTCGGCGGTGTAGGCGATGCCGGTCAGGGCCGGGCCGAGACCGTCGTGCAGATCCCGGCGCATCCGGCGGCGTTCCTCTTCGAGCGCGGTCACCACCCGGCCGCGGGAGACGCGCAGTTGCTCGCTCAGCCGTGCGGCGTGCAGGGCCTGGGCGAGTGGTACCGCCACGAGTTCGAGCACCGCCGTGGCGGCCTGGGGCAGCCGCAGGTGTCCGGGTGGGAGGCACACGACGAGGTCGCCCACGTGGTCGGCCCCCGCGCTCAGGGCGATGGGGGTGGTGTGGCCGTCGTCCATGCTGCCCGCCAGGCCGACGGTGGTTCCTCCCTGGCGCAGGGCGATGCCGGGCACACCGAGGGTGGAGCGCAGGGTCTGCAGCCATCTCGGGGGCGGGGCGCCCGCCGTGAGATCCGTACCGAGCCGGGTCAGCGTCTCGACCGGGTCGGCCGACCTGCCGAACAGCATCTCGTCCATGCCGGCCTCGACCTGCCGCTTCACGGGCTGGTACCCGGCGGCTATCGCGGCCGCCAGCAGGGCCGGCACCCCCTTGCCGGGCCGGGCTCCGACCACCAACTCCCAGACCGCCGCGGCCCCCTCGTACACGGCCGCGCTCAGCGCCAGCATCACGATGAGGATGGTCGCCCCGCGGATGACGACGCGTACGTCGGCCCGGCGCGGCGCGACGAGCGCGACGGTGATGGTGAGGGGGAGCAGCAGTGACACCGCGCTCGTGATCATCGCCGAGGGTACGGGGCCCACGGGCAGGGAGTTCTCGGCGGCGAACTGGAATATGCCGGCCAGCGTTGTGGCGGCGGCGCCCAGCACCAGCCACAGTACGCGGCGTCGGTCGTCCCCGGCCGTGAGCTCGAAGAGCACCCATGTTCCGGCGAGCATGACGGTGCCGGCCGCGATGATCGCCGTGACCTGGGCGGTCTTCACATCGGTCGTCGCGGCCACCGCGCATCCGGTGCCGGTGACGACGAGGGCCGCGTCGACGCCGAGCAGCAGTCGGGACGGCGGTCGTTCCGGTACGACGCGTAGGGCCGCCAGGGGCAGGCTCACGGTCGCCGCCAGGACGGCGAGCGCCACGGCGAGTGCGTGGGCACCCGCGGCGAGTGCGAGCGGGGCGGCCAGCAGACCGGCCGCGGACGCGCCGAGGAACGGAAGCGCCGCCACGCCAGGGCGTCGGGCGATGACCGTCCCGCAGCAGATCCCCAGGAACGTGCCGACGACGACCGCCCAGATCACCCACTGCTCGGAGGCGGGCGAGGGCGGGGCGAGGCCGAGGGAGGCCAGGTCGGCAGCAGAGAGAAGCGCGAGCGGGCCGCAGACGCTCAGAACCCGTACGCTCACGGTCCTGCCGCCTCCGGTGCACCACCGCCCAGCCCGTGTTCGCGGGCCATGATCACCGCCTCGGTCCGTCCGCTCACGCCCAGCTTGAGGAAGATCGCGGACAGCCGGTTCGACACGGTCTTCTCGGCCAGCGACAAGTCGGCCGCCACCCGGGCGTTGGAGTATCCCCGGGCCAGGCGGTCGAGCACCTCCCGCTCACGGTCGGTCAGTTCGGGGAAGGGGACGGCCCGCGCCGGCGCGGGGGAGAGGCGGCCGAGGAGGCGTGCCGCGACCCCGGGCGTGATCACGTACTGCCCGGCCGCGACCGCGCGCAGCGTGGTCAGGATCTCCTCCTGCTGGGCGCCCTTGAGGAGGTAGCCGTGGGCGCCGGCGCGCATCGCGGACATCACCGTCTCGTCGTCCTCGAACATGGTGACCACCAGCACCGCCACGTCCGGCAGCAGTGCGGTCATCCGCCGGGTCGCCTCGACGCCGTCCAGCGCGGGCATCTGGATGTCCATCACGACGACGTCGGGCCGACTCAACTGGGCCTCACGTAACGCCTCTTCGCCGTTCGCCGCCTCTGCCACCACCTCCACGCCGTCCAGCGAGGCGAGCAGCGCGCTCATACCGCGTCGTACGACGGGGTGGTCGTCGGCGATGAGGACCCGGATCGGGCCGGCGGGGGAGGTCATGTCCCGATGATGGCCGACGGGATTCCCGGCCGGGAGAGTTCACGGTCCCTGAGGACGGGGAAATCCTCCCGGGCGGGCGGGAGTTTCTGACGATGCGCGCCGAGGGGCCGTGCCGCGACAGTCGGTTCATCGGCCGTCGCGTGAACGGCCCCAACACCCGGACGGGGGAGACGACATGAGCCGGAAGGAAGCGGTGCGGCCCGCGCTCAGCCGCAAGAACAAGGTGGGCCTCGGGCTCGCCGCCCTACTCGGGCTGATGGACACGAGCTCCGCGAGCGACGTCCTGGCGCCGGACAGCGGCGAGGCAGGGCCGCCGACAAGCATCATCGTCGCCGACGTCGTTCTTGGACTGATCACCGTCGTCGCCGTCGTCTACACCTGGCGTACCGGCAACCGCACCGGGTCCCGCGTCGTCGCGGGGTCCCGCATCCTGTCGGCGATCACCGCGCTCCCGGCACTGTTCGTCACCGGTGTCCCGGCGTGGGTCGTGGCGGTCGTCGCCGTCTTCATCTTGGTCACCGTCGTCACGACCGGCCTGGTCCTGTCCCGTACGGCTCCGGAATCGGCGCTCACGTGACGGCGTAACACCTCCACGGATCCGGGCCGCGGCGGTGTCGCACGCGCCCGCGTTCCGCTCACCGCACCGGCTCGTGCGTCGTCGCGGCCGGATTCCGCCGGCTCACCGCCGTCCGCGCGCTGTTCGTCGCCGGGGATGCGCGATGAGTCCGGAGGACCGCCCGCCCAACGGCAACTCCTCACGCAACCGTCCCGCAGGCGCCGGCCTGCTCGGGATCTCCTCATCGCGCATGCGCAGAAAGGCAGTCATGGGGCGCATCATTCGAACTCAACTCGTAGAGGCCGTCGTCGGTTTGATCATTTCCGCGGTTCTGGCGCACTTCGGTGACCTCGCCGCGTTCGCCGGCATCACCGGCACCAGTGTGGTGATGGCGCTGACCGCCCTGGCCGCCCGATCGGCCAAGGCCGTTTTGGCCGTGGTGGCACTCGCCCTCCCCTTCGCGTCGATCACGACGCTGGAGGCAACCCTGGGCCAGCCCCTCTCGGCGCTGGCCCACGGACCCGCCGACGGGGGCGGAGGCACCACGGTCCGGTCCGTGTACGACAAGTACCGCGACGACTGGGACCTCCCGTCCCTTCCCATCTCCAACACAGGCCCGGAAAAGATCGACAAGAACGCGGGTGCCGAGGTGTCCCCGGCCTCGCTCGAACTGTCCTGCGTCGGCAAGGAGTGCCGACAGGAGGTCACCATCAGGAGTACGGGCAGCGCAGATCTGCGGCTCACCTCCATGGCGTTCGAGGGCGAGGGCGCCGCCGCCTGGCACCGGAGCGACGACTGCGAGAACAAGGTCATCCCGCCGGGACAGGACTGCAGGTTGCGGGTCTGGGCCGTGCGGACTGACGGGCTGACCGACTACGCCGCGCGGTTCGTCATCCACCAGAACACTCCGGGCCCGGCCTCCCAAGTGGCCCTGACCGCCCGGACCGACCAGGTCACACCGCCGGTCACCCCCACGGAGGAGCCGACCCTCTCCGCCGCCGGCTCCACCGGCATCGCCCCCGCCGACTGCACCGCCCTCGACGGCTCGGTCACGGTCCTCGCGTCCGACGGCCCGGTCGAGTGGACCGCGGCCCTGACCGACACGGCGGGCGCCGCCGGCGCCGACTTGCTGTCCGGCGTGACCGTGGATCCCCCGTCGGGGTCGGTGGCGGCCGGGGAAAGCCAGACCATCGGGATCCACGGTATCTACACCGGTTCCGGTGGAGGATTCGAGCTGGCCATCCGATACGGCGGCAAGAGCGTCGACTTTCCTGTCGGGTGCTGATCACGTGCGGGTGCGCGGATCCGGACGCCGGATGCCGATGCCTCTGGCCGAGTGCCCGTATTCGGTCGACCATGAGCAACTCTGGCAAGAAGGTCGCCGGGCCGCCGGTCACTGAGCGGTGCTGGGAGGCTGCGCCTCCCAGTAGGGAGGGGACAAGTCGTGGCGCCGGCCGCCTTCGGGCACGGAGCATGGACCGAGTGAGGCGCTGGGCACCGCGGGCCTCCCAGCGACCGGACAGTCAGAGACGCCCGTCGCGCACGGCCCGGAGGCGCCCGATGAACGGCAACCGTCCTGGAACGAACGCGCTGAGGGTCACGGTCTTCGTGTTCCCCGGCGTGCGACTGCTCGATGTCACGGGCCCCGTCGAGGTGTTCGCCTCGGCCAACGAGTTCGGGGGCCGCTATCAGGTGCAGATCGTCTCCGAGGACGGGGCAGCCGTGATCACCTCGGCCGGGACCCGCATCGGTGCCGACCGCGCCGCCGACGAGGTCCGTGAGCCGTCCGACGTGCTGATCATTCCGGGGGGTCCGGAGTGGGAGACGCTGATCAAGGACGATGTACTGGTGGATGCCGTCCGCCGACTGAGCGGGACAGCGGCCTGTACGGCCTCTGTGTGCTCGGGAGCGTTCCTGCTGGCCGCGGCCGGTCTTCTGGACGGCCGTCGTGCCACGACCCATTGGCGCTTCACACGCCGATTGACGCAGCGTTTCCCGTCCGTGCGGGTCGAGCCGGACGCCATCTTCGTACGGGACGGCACGATGATGACATCGGCGGGCGTGAGCTCCGGTATCGATCTCTCCTTGGCGCTGGTGGAGGAGCACTACGGTGCGGCGGTCGCTCGGGCGGTGGCGAAGGACATGGTCGTCTTCATGCAACGACCGGGAGGCCAGTCGCAGTTCAGCGTCCGGTCTCAAATTCCCCACTCCCGGCAGGAGTTGCTCCGCCGGGTCCTGGACGCTGTGGCCGAGGACCCGGGAGCCAACCACAGCCTCGCCGCGATGGCGCGACGGGCAGGAGTCAGCGCCCGCCACCTGACCCGGCTCTTTCACGAGGAGACGGAGACGACACCGGCCAGGTACGTGGAGCAGGTGCGGGTCGAGGCGGCCCAGGTCCTGCTGGAGACAGGGGACGACCCCATGGAGGTGGTGGCGCGACGCACAGGGTTCGGCTCTCCCGAGTCGCTGCGCAGAGCGTTCGTACGGCACCTGGGCGTCACGCCCGGCGCTTTTCGCACCAGCTTCCGGACGACGGGCGTGAGACACAAGTCCCCGGAATCGGCGGGGGCTTCGGGATAGTGGGGCGATGCTGACGCCCGCCTGCTGCGTCGCCCTGAGCTACACCGCCGCCGACCGCAAGCCCCACTACGCCGAGACCGACTTCGGAGGATCACGTCCCGGGGTTCAGCCGACGATCCGACGGGCGGAGCGGCGCATGTGCTGGGTGGCGTGGCGCAGGGACCGGCCCGCCACCACCAGCCAGGCGAGGACAAGAGCCGCGTACAGCACGGCGGTCACCCAGCCGAGCGGTGCGGAGCCCGTGCGGGAGGCCAGGGTCCCGGTGGCCGTGACGCCGGCACCCATCGGGAAGATGAAGGACCACCACGTGGGCGCGAACGGCAGACCGGCCCGGACCGTCCGTATCGTCAGCCCCGTGGCGAGGGCCAGCCACAGCATGGCGAAGCCCCACACCATGATGCCGCCCACCAGCGCGAACACCTCCGCACCACGCGTGTAGGGCGCGGTCAGCGCACTCGGTGCCGCCGATGCCAGCGCGCCGAGGGCCGTCACGGACTGCCCCAGCGCGCCCAGGCCGATCCATACGGTGGGCACCGCGGCCCCGGTGGGCACCTCATGGTGCACCAGACGGCCGTAGATCATGGTCAGTATCAGCAGCGTCGCGACCAGGCCGAGGCCCAGCATCGCGTAGCAGCCCAGCAGGAGGCTGAGCCGCAGCTGGCCGGCCGGTGCGTACGGCACCAGCAGCGCACCCGTCGCGGCGGAGACCATCGGCGGCACCACCGGCATCAGCCAGCCGCCGAACGCAGCGTCCGGGGAGAAACGGTGCCGCGTGACCATGAGGTGCGGCACCGCGCAGGCGGTGGCCAGGCCGAGTGCGGTACCCGTGAGCCACAGGACCCAGTCCACGGTTACTGCCGCGTCGAGCCCGATCAGGTCCTTGCCCAGCAGCAGCGCGCCGGCGCCCACGGTGAGCAGTGCCATCGGTGGAGCGCCGAGGAACTGGGCCATCGCCGGGTCGGCGGCGTGGGAACGGATCGGTTTCTGCCGGAGGTAGCACGCGGCCAGTACCACCAGCAGGATCCCGGCGCCCGCCCAGACCACCGTGGCGGCCGTCCGTTGCCCGGGAAAGGTCCATGGGAGGAATGTCGCTGCGTCGGCCACGATGCCTGTGCCCATCACCGCCGCGAACCAGGTGGGGCCGAGGAGCGGAGGTGTCGTCGTGGTAGCGGTGAGCGGTGAAGGGCGGGTCGGCAGCGAGAGATCCATGATTCGGAGCCTAGGCTCGGGCAGGTGCAGGTCTGTTGACCATGTCCTCATGTGATGGGCTGCTGGCGCACATCGAGGTGCCGCATGCCGTGCGGGCCGGTGTGTTCCACCGGCGCGCCCGACCGCCTTCGCGGGGCGCCGTGACGGGAGCCGGTGATTTCGCGCTGAGGGCGCGGGGCCGGATCATGGGCACGTCTACGGCAGTGCCCGATCGGTGCCTGGTTCCCGGGCACCTGTGGCGCGGGGGAACCGGGCGGCCGCCATCGCCGCGAACACCAGGACCCACACGGCTGCGGCCAGCCAGATCTCCCAGCGCCCCGTACCGGTCATCCACGAGGTCCCGGTCGCGCGCCCCAACTCGTGGGTGGTGACCGCATACATACCGATGGGGAAGACGAGGTTCCACCAGCCGACCTCGTAGCGCAACGGGATGCGGCGCAGCACGTGCCGCCAGACCCCGAGGGCGAGCAGGAGCGGGATCAGCCAGCTGGAGAAGGCCCACAGCACCACGGCCACCCCGACCAGCAGCGGACGCGAGAGCAGCGTGTCACTCGGTGGAAGAGCCGTCAGCCGGACGGCGGCGAGCACGGCGATCGCCGCCGCTCCCATGAAGATCCAGACGGATGTCAGGAGACCATCCGGCTGGATGGGGCGCGCGAGCAGCCTGGTCAGGACGATCGGGGCCGTGAGCAGGTACTGGAGCAGGCCGATGCCCCAGCACACGACGGCCAGTACAGCCAGGGCTTGGCCGTGCGTGGTCCGGGCCAGCGCGGCTGCGGCGACCGCCACCGATTCCGAGCCCACCGCCCACAGGAACCACGTGCCGTTGGCCTGGTCCAGCGAGGGGGCCCGCTTCACGGTGGTGATGAGCGCGAGTGGTACGGCGTAGTCCAGCACCAGCCATCCCAGCGTCCCGAACGCCAGGAACGCCGCGGCCACCGCGGTGTGACCGTCCAGCACCAGACGCGCCGCCAGCACGTTGGCAGAGATGGTGAGGGTGAGCAGCACGAAGGACCGCGGCCCGACGAAGGCCGCCACGAAGCGTCGGCGTCGGCGCAGCATCCACCAGCCGCAGGCGGGCACCAGCACCGCGAAGCCCGCCAGAGCCACCCACAGCAGTACCGCGGAGGCCGTGCCGGCGCCGTTGACGTAGAGACCCGTGGAGACGATTCCGGTGCCCATGACCAACGAGAGCGACGCGGCGTTGAAGTTGGTCACCGCCGCCGAGAGGATCGCGCGGTATCCGGACGGTGGCGGAGCGTGCTCTGTGGCCCCCGGGCCGGGAGGGCGGGTGCCCGGGCGCTGTGCACCGTCCTGGTCGTCGGTGAGCCATTCCGCGAGGACGGCGGCATGGCTGTGATCCGTGTCCCGGGCGGCGGTCAGCAGGGTGAGACTGCGGCGCTCGGCCATTTCCCGCAGCCGGGCGGCCGCGTGCCGATGTCCCGGGTCGGTCAGTTCGGTGAGATGACGGCGACGGAACTCGCCGAACTGCAGTGGGTGTCGGCCGTACCAGTCCTGCAGTTCACGGGACGGCGCGATGTCCGACAACCACTCGTCGAGCGGAGCAGTCTGCCGCCGAAGACCCTCCGGCCAGAGCCGGTCGACCAGGATGCGCCCGCCTGCATCACCGTCCTGGTCGGAGGTCGGCTCGGTCATCCTGCGGTAGGTGATCTGCCTGGCCATGACGCACCTTTCGGCCGCTTTCGCCGTATGGGTATTTTACTGTTATGCGCATTTAGTCGGCGTTCTGGCAGCGCGACTGTGCGGGCCGGGACGGCCACCATGAAGACGGTGCGCTGACCGAGCTGTGTCACGTCGCGTCGGCGAGCAAGGTGCTCCCGTGTCCTGATCCGAGGCCGTCGTGTCCGTCAGGCGCGCCATCGGAGTCGTACCGGACCTGGTTGCAGACAGTCATGAGCACCCTTGATCCGTCGGACACCACACGACAGTCCCCGTCCCTCCTGCCGAGCCTCGCGCTCCTGCATGGAGAGTTGCGGATGCTGCACGGTATGTCGCTCCACGAGTACCTCGTTCTCGGCGTCGTCGGCGCGGCCGAGGGGCGGGCTGTGCCCGTGGCTGAGCTGACGGCGTCCCTCAAGGAAGCGGGTACCCGTATGACCTTCGTGCTCAAGGGGCTGCAGGCGGCCGGACTGATCGAACGCGCTCGCCGTGCGGGAGACCGCAGGACGGTCGAGGTCACCCTGACCGGCACGGGACGCGCCCGGCTCGCCGAGGCGGAGGGAACAGCGCGCACCTGGCTGCGCCGCCATGCCGGCCTTCAACCGGCCGGCTGACCGAACGGGCCGTCGCCGATCAGGCCCGAACGATCGGGCAGACCGGTGGCGACCCGTAGCCTGGCGAACTCCACGGCGAGTGCCGAGGGCGGATAGTGCGCGTTGAGACCGCTGGGATTCGGCAGGACCCATACACGCGCTCCGCCGATGACCGCCGACTGTCGGCCCACGCCCGCGTCGACCGCCCCGAACGCGGCGCGGTACCCGGTGACGCCCAGGAAGGCGAGCCATTTCGGGTGCAGGGCTGCCATACGCCGGACCAGGTCCATACCTCCCTGGGCATACTCGGCGGCCGTGAGCTGCGATGCCCGAGCCGTGGGCCGCCGGACGATGCTCGTGATACCCAGGCCCAGGCCGAGCAGGTCGCGCTCCTGCTCGGGCCGGAACCGGTGCGGCGTGAACCCTGAGCGGTGGAGGGCCGGCCACATCCTGTTGCCCGGCGTCGAGAAGCTGTGGCCCCGAACCGCCGATGCCAGACCGGGATTGATCCCCACGAAGACGACGTCCAGGTGCTCGGCGACGACATCGTCGAGGGTCGGGTACGTATCGCTGTCGATGGTCGCTCCACGGTGCCTCGAAACACAAGCCGATTCCGGCGGGCGGCAGTTCAGCGGAAGGCGGCTGCCACCAGCGACTTCTGCTCGTCGGCGTGCCGGCGGGCGGAACCCACTGCCGGCGCCGATGCCGGCGGCCGACTGACGCATGTGACGGGACGGCCCGTCAGGCGCTGCAGGTGGGGGGCCACGAACATCCAGGGCCCCTGGTTCTCCGCCTCCTCCTGCACCCACCGCACTTCGGCGTCGGCGGGGAAACGAGCGAGCTCCGCGCCCAGTTCCCTCTTCGGGAACGGGTGGAGGGGCTCCACGCGGATGATGGCCGTGTCGGCCGCGTCCTGGGCGCGCCGGTAGGCGTCGAGGCCGTAGAAGATCTTGCCCGAACACACCAGGACGCGCTTGATCCGTCCGGCATCAGCCGTGTCCTGCGGCAGGATCGCACGGAAGCCCGACGTCGTGAGTTCCGCCAGCGTGGACGTGGCCGACTTCAGGCGCAGCATCGACTTCGGGGTGAAGACGACCAGGGGCCTCTTGTTCTCCCGTGTACCGAGGGCCTGACGCCTGAGCAGATGGAAGTAGTTGCCGGGCACGGAAGGCATGGCGACACTCATGTTCCCCTGCGCGCAGAGTTGGAGGAACCGTTCGATCCTGGCCGAGGAGTGGTCCGGACCCTGGCCCTCGAGCCCGTGCGGCAGCAGCAGTGTCACCCCGCAGCGCTGTCCCCATTTCTGCTCCGACGATGCGATGTACTCGTCGATGACGGTCTGGGCCTCGTCTGCGAAGTCGCCGAACTGCGCCTCCCAGAGCACCAGCGCGTCCGGTCGTGCGAGGGCGTAGCCGTACTCGAAGCCGAGTGCCGCCAACTCGGACAGAGAGGAGTCGTTGGGCGCGAAGCGCGCCTGTGCGCCGAGCGTGTTCAGCGGTGTGTGCTCCATGCCGGTGTGCCGGTCGGTGAGCACGGCATGCCGTTGCCCGAACGCGCCGCGGCGGGTGTCCTGTCCGGTCAGACGGACCGGAACCCCGTCGAGGAGCAGGGAGCCGAAAGCGAGGGTCTCCGCGGCGGCCCAGTCGATCGTGTCGCTGTCGAGCGCCGCGACCCGTCCGTTCAGCTGCGGCAGCACACGGGGGTGCACGGTGAAGCCGGGGGGCAGGTCGGTCTGGGAGGCCATGACACGGCGCGCCGCGGCCTCGGAGATCGCGGTGGCGACTTCGCAGGCACCCGCTCCACCGGCGTCACCGGGTGTCTGCGTGGCGGATGGGCCGGGCGTGGTGCGGGTCTCGGCGAAGGCACGTTCGAGGCGTCCCCGGAAGTCCTGCAATGCGCCCTGCACCTGCCGTGCGCTCACCTCGCCCCGGCGGAGCAGCGTATCCGCGTAGAGCATGCGTACGGAGGGCACGGCATCGATGCGGTCGTACATCGCAGGCTGGGTGATGGACGGGTCGTCCACCTCGCTGTGCCCGTGGCGCCGGTAACATACGAGGTCGATGACGACGTCCTTGCGGAAGGTCTGGCGGTAGTCGAACGCCAGCCGTGCGGCGCGCACGACAGCCTCGGGATCGTCACCGTTCGCCCGGTAGGTTCCTTCGGCGCCGAGGTGGTACTTCACGTCTCCGGAGCCTTGGACCGACTGGACGTCCACCGTGTCCTCGAACTCCTGGAAGATCTCGGCGTACGACTTGCCGACGATGTTGGCCAGGACGTTCAGCCGGCCGCGGTGGGCCATGCCGATGACGGCTTCCTGCACCCCGTGACGGATGCAGCGGTGCAGCAAGGCGTCCAGCAGGACGATCGCCGATTCGGCGCCCTCGAGCGAATAGCGCTTCTGACCCACGTACTTGGTGTGCAGGAATCTCTCGAATGCCTCCGCGGCGCCCAGCCGGTACAGGATCTGCAACTGTTCGGCGCGGTCCGGTCGTGCCAAGGGCGCTTCGAACCGCTCCTGGACCCAGCAACGTTCGTCGGAGCTCTGGATGTGCATGTACTGAATGCCGATGGTGCGGCAGTAGGACTCCCGCAGTACGTGCAGGACGTCGTCGAGCATCATGGTGACCTGCCCGGCGAAATCGTCGACGACGAACGTCCGCGGCAGGTCCTCCTCGCCGAGTCCGAATGCGGCGATGTCGAGTTCGGACGGGGTGACCGGCTGCTCCGTCGCCAAGGGATCAGTGTCGGCCATCAGGTGCCCGCGGACGCGATACGCGTGGATGAGCGCCGCTACGCGGACCGCCTTGACCGCGGCCTGCTCGACGCCGTCACCCGTCGTGGCGGCCTTGTCACGGGATGCTTCAGGCGCTCCCGATGCGGAGGAGAAGAGGTTGTGCCATGCCGGGGCGACGGAGTCAGGGTCCTGCAGATAGCGCTCGTGCTGTTCGTCCACGAACCATGCGTTGGGGCCGAAATCGAAGTCGTTGGTCACCGGTTGTCCGGTGCGGGATCGCGATGCCACCGTGTGGATCGCCTTCTTTCCTCATCGCAAGCCGACGCCCGACGCCGACGGCACGGCGGCGCGCCGTTTCACTCCAGCCACGCTATGCCTGTGTCCCGGAGGACGCAGCGTGCGGTTGTGCCATGGCGGCGTCACATCTGGACATGACTCCAGGCGGCACCTGTGTGCAAGTGGAGCCGGTTCCGAGGCGGCCTCCGCAACCCGGCCGATTGCGGAGCCCCCGCACCTGCCGGTGCCTGGAGGCCAGAGTTACGGGGCCGCGGGCGCGGTACGGCAGAACGCGGCCGCGGTGAGGGCAGTGGGAACCTCGATTGTGGCGGCGTCCCCGACGGCGCCTTCGGTCTGCCCCTCCCCCCACGATGCACGGCTGCGCACAGCGGGTCGGCGGCGTGCGCGCCGAAGCGGGCGTGTGCCTCCAGGGCCTGCGCGCCGGCCCCCGGCCCGCAGGCCGGAGAGTTCGAAGATCAGGCGGAGAGACTCGACGACACCGGAGAGGCACCGCCCGTTGAATCCATGATCACGCCACGGCCGGAGTCAGTGCGGCGACCGCCGTGCGGTAGAGGACGTCCTCGGCGCGGTCCCAGGACCAGCCGCTCTCGATCACCAGGGTGCGCCAGCCTGAGGGGCCGAACCATTGCCAGAGCAGGTCGGCTGTCTCCTGTACCGAATAGAAGGGCGGCGGAGTCAGCGTGTGCAGATGGCGGGCGGTGGCCTGGAGTGCGTCGCGGTAGTCCGCCGTGGCACGCTCCCACAGAGCCTCGCCGTCCTCGTGCACAGGCAGCGCCTTACGGATCGCCTCGTGCACGCGGAACTGCCCCTCGTTGCCCATTCGTGTGCCGTGGGCCAGTGCCCGCAGCACCGAATCCGGTGTCCGTCGCGCGAGCAATGTCTGCATGGCGCGTTCGTAATCGGATGCGCTCACGCCTTCGTCGACGATCCGGTTCAGGATGTCGCTCTTGCTTCCGATGCTCGCGAAGACGGTCTTCGGGGCCACGCCCGCAGCCGCGGCGATGTCGGCGACGGTCACCCGGCCGTAGCCGCGTTCGGCGAACAACTGCGTGGCCTGACGCACGATCAGTTCGCGGGTCCGTGTGGCGGCCTGCTCGCGTAGCGGGGAGACGTAGGGGCGCTTTGGCGGCATGATCGGATTCTATCGCGATGAATTCATTAGGTGTGTTGTAACCTCAATTGGCGTGGTCGCGCATCCGCGTGTGGATGCGCGACCCGATCGCCGGCCCCGCGGGCCGAGCCACGTCATCACCACGAACGCAGGGACACGAGAGGCAGCGCACCATGGGAATGGACCCCACAGCATTGGCCCACGGACTCTTCCGGGTCCTTGAGTCGGCTGATCCGGCACTGGCCGCCGACACGGTGCACGAGGACTTCCGTAACCGCGAGGCCGCCGTGGCGCCTCCGGCCTGCACTCTGCCCGGTCCGGCCGGCGTCCTGGCGTCGAGCGCCTGGATGCGATCCGCCTTCAGCGACCTGCGCTTCCCGGTCCTGGGCATCGCGCGCAACGACGACCAGGTCTGGGTGCGGCTGCGTATGCGCGGGCGCCACTCTGGACCCTTCGTCCGCTATCGCAACGGCGTACTGGACCAGGCCATACCGCCCACCGGGCGTGACATCGACTTCGAGCAGATCCATGTGCTCGGCCTCCGCGAGGGCAAGGTGGTGAGCCATGAAGCGGTACGAGACGACATCACCATGCTCGGCCAGCTCGGCGTGTTTCCGCCGGCCCCGCCCACGGCACTGCGCATGGTTGCCTGGCGCATGACGGGGCGAGCCGCCCGCGCCGCAGCCCGCGTGACGGCAGAGGCTGCCGACGCGGCTGCGCTGCTGCACGGCAGACGCGCGGAGGGCCGCTGAGCCGATCGGTCGGCTGTCGGCCTGCGCCGACGCCATGGGAGCGACATCGTCGACGCGGTGCTCTTCCTGGAGACGGCGCCGTTCATCACCGGCGAGATCCTGCACGTCGACGACGGCATGAGTGCCGGACATCGACGGTATGTCAAGTCGCCGACAGGGGAACGGACATGACCACCAGGAACGATGACAAGTCCCGGCGGTCCACCGCGTCAGCACGCTCGCGCCCGCGGACGAAACCGCTCACGGATGCGCCGGCAGCGGCGCGTTGAGGGTCTTCACGACCTGGTCGTAGTCGCCGCGGGCCTCTCCGTAGCGCAGGAACTTCACACGCTCGACCTGGATCTCCCTGGCATCCGGCTGGGATTCGATCAGGTCCATCACCTCGGTGACGAACTCGTCCAGCGGCATGGCGTGTGCGTTCTCCTCGTGGCCGGGCATCAGCGCCGTGCGCACGGCCGGCGGTTCGAGCTCCACGACCTTCACCGAGGTACCGGCGAGCTGCAACCGGATGGACTCGCTGAGCATGTGGATGGCGGCCTTCGTCGCGTTGTAGCTCGGTGTGATCCTCAGCGGGGTGAATGCCAGGCCCGAGGAGACGGTCATGATCGTGGCGTCCGGCCGGGTCTGGAGGTGCTCGACGAACGCGGCGATGAGCCGGATCGGACCCAGCAGGTTCGTCGTCACGGTGGACTCGGCGGTGGCGAGGAACGCTTCGGGCTTGCGCCAGTCCTCGGGGTGCATGACTCCGGCCATCGTCACCAGGACGTCGAGGTCCGGGTGAGCGGCCAGCACCTGCCGTGCGGCGGTGCTGATGCTCGCCGCGTCCGCGGTGTCGATGTGGACGGTGCCGATGCCGGGGTGCTCGGCCGCGATCCGTTCGAGGAGTTCGGTGCGTCGGCCGCCGATGATGACGGTGTTGCCCCGCGCCTTCAACGCGAGGGCGAGAGCGAGGCCGATGCCGCTGGTGGCGCCGGGGATGAAGACGGTGTTTCCGGAGATGTTCATGCCCCGATCCTCACCTGCCCGCGGCCGCGGGTGCAGGGACCACTTATCGGGGGACCGGCGATCCCTGGTTCGTCCGCGGGGGACGGACGACAATCGTTCCATGGACCGAGTAGCCCTGGCCGACTTCCTGCGCCGCCGCCGTGAGGCGCTTCAGCCGGAGGATGTCGCACTACCTCCCGGCCCGCGTCGGCGGACCCCGGGCTTGCGGCGCGAGGAGGTGGCCTCCCTCGCCTTGATGTCGACCGACTACTACACCCGGCTGGAACAGCGGCGTGGTCCGCAGCCCAGCGCTCAGATGCTGGCCTCGCTCGCCCGCGCCCTGCGGCTGACCAGTGGCGAGCGGACCTACCTCTACCGGATCGCAGGGCACCACGCGCCGACAACGCTGTCGGCCCACACGCATGTCGCCCCCGCGCTGCTGCGGGTGCTGGACCGCCTCGACGACACACCCGCGATGATTCTGACCGACCTCGGTGAAACACTGGTGCAGAACCCGATGGCCATCGCCCTCTTCGGGGACGCCTCACGGCACACGGGGTTCGCCCGCAGCGCGATCTACCGTTGGTTCACCGATCCGGCCGAGCGCTCGATCTACCCCGAGGCCGACCACGAGCGGCAGAGCCGTGCCCAGGTCGCCAATCTGCGGGCCGCCCACGGGCTGCGCGGACCGGGCTCGCGCGCCGGTGAACTCGTACGCACTCTCCAGAGGACGAACGCGGAGTTCGCCGAACTGTGGGACCGGCACGAGGTCGCGCAGCGCTTCGAGGACCACAAGACACTCCTGCATCCCGAAGTCGGTCCGATCGAGCTGGACTGCCAGGCGCTGTTCACCGAGGACCAGTCCCAGACTCTTCTCGTCCTCACCGCCACGCCACGCACCGAGAACTACGAGAAGCTGAGCCTGCTCGCTGCCCTCGGCCTGAACCGCTTCACGGAGGCGGAGGCGTGAGCAGTCGTTGTCTTCCTGCGTTCACCCGTGTACGGCCGTGAACTGGCCGACCTCGGCATGCACGAGTTCATGAACGCCAAGACCGTCTGGGTCGGCGAGTGACGGGATGGAGGGCGCGACGATGAACAGTTCGAATCCGGCGTCCTCCGGACGCGACCGACCCATGGTGGCGGTGCTGGGGATCGGCACCATGGGCGCGGCCATGGCCAGGAACATCGCGGCGGCGGGTCTGGCGCTGCGCGTGTGGAACCGCAACCGTGCCCCGGCGGAGGAACTGGCCGACACGGGAACGGAGGTCTGTGACAGCCCGGCCGACGCCGGCAGCGGGGCGGACGTCGTCCTGACCCTCCTGGCCAACGAGAAGGCCGTCGCCGAAGTGATGGAACAGGCCCGCGACGGCCTGGACCCCCGCACGGTGTGGGTGCAGTCGTGCACCGTGTCACCCGAGGGCCTGCGCTACGACCTCCTCGCATCGGCCGGTCCCCTGCTGTTCGTGCTCCCGCCACCGGACGACGCGCTCATCGCCCCCGCGGTCGAGTTCATGCTGGCCGGACTGCCGCAGATGCAGGGCCACGAACTCGACGCAACTGTGGACGAACCTCTCGTGCTCGACCTGACGGGTCCGGGCGGCACGACCGTCACCGTGCTTCCCGCCCAGGGTCCGCACGAGCATCTGAGCGTCGTGCCCGGAGACACGGGCGCCACCACCCGCGTCCGCAGCACGGCGGGCAACTTCGTCTCGTGGGGCACGACCCGGACACCCTGGCGCGAGAGCTGCGAGATCACCGGCGACCCAGCCACCGCGGAGCAGTTCCTGGACCGCTTGAACATTGTCTGAGGCAGCCACCTGGAACACCGGCATCGTCACGGCTGTCCCCGCCTTCCGCCCTCCGCCTCGCGTCGGCGTTATGTGAACTACGGCTCGCTCTGCGCCCGACACCCGTCCGCAGGTGCGGAAGCCGGTTCTGGAGTACTTTTGAGGCGGTGCTGTAGACATCGCAGTGCCCGCTCCGGAGGGCATGGAAACACCGGAAAGTGCCCTGTGCCGGAAGCCGTACATCCCGACATGCTGCTCAGTCTTCCCGCTGTTCGGAAGGGGTCCCATGTCTGCACAACCCAGCATCCCGGCCGAGTCGCTGAATGGCCGTGTCGCGGTCATCACGGGAGCCTCCAGCGGAATCGGCGAGGCCACAGCCGAACAACTGGCAGCACAGGGTGCTCGCGTCGCAGTCCTCGCACGGCGCGCCGAGCGGCTCGACAGTCTGGTCGACCGCATCGAGAAGAGCGGCGGGCACGCTCTGGCACTCGCCGTGGATGTGACCGACACTGCCGCCGTTCAGACAGCCGCGGACCGTGTGGCCGACGACTTCGGCGATGCCGACCTGCTCGTCAACAATGCGGGTGTGATGCTTCCCGCTCCCATCGAGGAGCGTGCGACCGACCAGTGGCAGCAGCAGATCGACCTCAATATCACCGGGCTCATGAACGTGATCGCTGCCTTCACACCTCAACTCGTCAGGGCAGCCGAGGACCGCGGCGTTGCCGATCTCGTCAACATGTCCTCGATCGCCGCACAGAATATTTTCCCCAACTTTGCGGTGTACTCCGGCACCAAGGCTTTCGTCACTCACCTCTCCCGGCATCTGCGTGTCGAGCTCGGGCCCAAGAACGTACGCGTGTCCGCCCTTGAACCCGGGATAGTCGGCACCGAATTGCAGAGCCACGTGACCGATGAAGGTGCCCTGCAGTGGCTCGCCTCCTCCAAGGAGAGCGGCATGGCCTGGCTCACCCCCAAGGACATCGCCGATGTGGTCGGATTCCTTACCGCTCTCCCTTCGCACGTCAATCTCCAGCAGGTCACCATCATGCCTACCGCACAACCAAGTTGAACCGAAGGCATGCCATGGAGCCGAAGGCCGGCGGCGTGCTCGTCGTACCGTGCCGAGGCGTCGGCGAGTGCCCCAGCACCCGCGAAGCGCGGCGGAGCGATCCCTGCGGGACTTCGGTGTGCGATCACAGAGTTCGGAGGTGAGCATGCAGCGCCGTTCAGATGGTGGGCAAGGACGCCAATGCTCGTACCACTGATGTCGGGCCGATCCTGAGAAGGTTTCCACCCATGAGAATGCCCGGTGCCAGAGCCAGGCGCTCTGACAGCGACGTCCGAGGAGGCCGCTCAGCCGGCTTGTGGCCGGTCAAGGCAACGCGATGGGTGCGGGGGCACGACCCGGGACTGTCGGCACTGCGGCGCGGGCTGCGGGCTGCCATTATCTCGCCTTCACTTCTCGCGCTGTCGCTTTATGTGATCGACAGCCAGACCGTGGCGGTGTTCTCGGCCTTCGCGCCTTTCGTGCTGATGATGTTCGTGGATTTCACGGGCCCGATGCGCGAACGAGTGGCCGAGCAGAGCGCTCTCGTGGTGGCGTCGATCGTTCTGGTGGGCCTGGGCAGTCTCGCCGGCCAGGTGGTCTGGGTGGCGGGCGTCGTGACCCTGGTGATCGTCTTCGCCATCTTGTTCTGCGCGATTCTCAGCTCCGTCCTGGCCGGTGCCACCACTTCGCTTTTGATCAGTTTCGTACTCCCGGCGACGCTGGTCGGACCGATCAGCTCGATCCCGGAGCGGATTGCCGGGTGGGGTATGGGGGGAGCGGCCACGGTCGTGGCGGTTGCCTACATGTGGCCTCGGCCGCCATGGGAGCCGCTTCGCGCCGTGACGGCGCGGGTGTTCTCCTTGGCGTCGCGGCAGTTGCGGGCCGAGGCGGACTGCGCCGGGACGCCGTCCTCGCAGACTCCGCCGGTGCCGGAGTGTGTCGCACAGGAGACGACCGACGCCGTCGCCGCGGTCATGGAGGTCTTCCTCGTCGCTCCGCACCGCCCTACGGGCCTGTCCACCACCGCTCGAGCCATGGTCCGGCTCGTCGACCGGGTCGCTTGGATGGGGAAGTTGCTGGAGCGGTCTCCACCGCCCCCGCGGCACATGGCTGTCGGGGAGGCGGTGAGTGAGGTGGAGCGGGCCGCGGCGGTGCTGCTGGAACATGCGTCCGCGGCTCTGCTCGCGTCGTCCTTGCCGGCCGCGGGCGGACAGGGCGGCTCAGGTTCGGAGCGGGCCCGGACGGGCGTCTTGGCCGAGGAGACCGCCCGCCTCGAGACCGCTCGGGCCAGGCTGGAGTCGGCGGTGACCGATTCCTTTCCCGTGAGGCAGGCCGCTGCTGAGGGTGAGCCGCTCACCGCGCTCGTCGGCTCGCTGCTGCCGGCCTTCCGCGCCCAGCGGATGAGCTTCGTCTGCGCGGTCATCGCCGCGGATGTCGATCTTGCGGTCAGCGCGCGTCATCGCACCTGGTGGCAGCGGCTGTGGGGCCATCGTCCCGCGGGAGACCAGACCGGCATGGGCTCGGCTCGACAGCGTCTGGTGGAGCATCTGAACCGTCACTCGGTGTGGCTGCACAACAGTGTGCGCGGAGCCGTCGCGTTGGCGATCGGTGTGGTGCTGGCGCAGGTGACCGGAGTGGAACACGCTTTCTGGGTCGTGTTCGGCACGCTGGCCGTGCTGCGGACCAACGCGGTGAACACAGGACAGACCATCGGTCGTGCGCTGTTCGGCACCGTGGTGGGCTTCGTCGTCGGTACGGCGCTCATCGTCGCGCTCAGTCCATACCCCGTCGTGCTGTGGTTGCTGCTGCCACCGGCGATCATCCTGGTGGGACTCGAACCGTCGGTGGCCTCGTTCACCGCGGGGCAGGCCGGGTTCACCATCGTCCTGCTCATCCTCTTCACCATCGTCCAGCCGGTCGGCTGGCGTGTCGGGCTGGTACGCGTCGAGGACATGGCGCTCGGCTGTGCGGTGAGCCTGATCGTGGGGCTAGTGTTCTGGCCCCGTGGAGCGGCTGCGGCCCTGGGGCGGGCTCTGTGCGAGGCTTTCGGTGCCGGCGCCAGGTATGTGGGTGCTGCGGTCGAGGACGGACTGACCCGGCCGGACCGGTCCGGCGTGCCTTCTCCGGCGGCCGCCGAGGAGCGGCGAGAGGCCACCGCTGCCGCACGGATCCTGGACGATGCCTTCCGGGGGTACCTGGCCGAGCGCGGGACCAAGCGGCTACCACTGTCGGACGTGGTCTGCCTGGTCAACACGGTCACCGCCCTCCGGCTCACCGGTGATGCGGTCGTCGATCTCTGGGCCGGTGCAGACCGCGTCGCGGGGACGTGCAGCACGGCACGCTCGGGGATCCTGGACGACAGCGACGCGGTCCTCGCGTGGTACGAGACCTCGGGCCGTGCGCTGGTGGGGGCGGGTGATGTTCCGGTTGATGTGATGACGGGTGTGGTGGCAAGTGCGGAACTGTGGGGTGCGCTGAGCAGGGACGTGGTCGGTGCTTCTGCCGACGGTATGGTTCCGGTCGCAGTACGGGAGGTGTGGACGGCGGATCATCTGGATGCGCTGCGTCGTCTGCAGACGCGTGTCCTCGGGCCGGTGGAGGTGGCGGCGAGGGAGACGGCGGCTTAGCTTGGCTCAGTCGGGCACCCGCGGAAGCGTTGGCGCACCGGGGTCCACGGACCCTGCACGGATCTAGATGCGCGAGTTGCGCAGCGACTGCCGCACTGCGCCGGCCAGGGCCCGCGTCGCCCGAGGGACCGACAGCTGCTCGTGCTCGCGGTACAGGGCCCAGTTGTACTGCACGAGCGAGAGCTTGTTGGAGGACAGTGATCCCGCCTGGTGGGCCCTGTACACCGCAAGCGGCTCGGCCAGGCCCCGGGCGTCAGCGCCGTCCCGCATGATCGACAGCCAGAGGGCGTAGTCCTGGCGCTTGCGCATCTCCGGCATCAGCCTCGTGCCCAGGACATTGCGGTCGTACATGGCGGTGAGAGCACCGATGTGGTCCTGGACCAGCATCGCGCGGTAGTCCACGTGCTCCCGCGCACGGATCACGCGCCCGTTGGGAACCCAGTCGGTGCTCTCGCCGTCGTAGGCGGCGTCCATCTTGAAGTACGAGGTGAACGTCAAAGGCGCATCGCCTTCCGTGGCGAAGGCGAGCTGCTTCTCGGTCTTCTCCGGGAGCCACATGTCGTCGCTGTCGAGGAAGGCGATGTAGTCCCCGCGGGCCCGCTCGATCGCGAGGTTGCGGGCCCGGCCGGCACCGCCCCGCTCGGGTGCCGACTTCGGCAGGACACGCTCGTCCTGCTCGGCGAACTCACGGAGCAGGTCCATGGAACCGTCGGAGGACTGGTCGTCGGTGACCAGCAGCTCCACGTCGCTGTGGGTCTGTGTGAGCACTGATCGGACGGCTGCGCCGAGGGTGGCCGCCGAGTTGTACACGGGCATCACGACAGACACCAGGGGCACAGCGCTTCTCCTTGCCGGACCAGGAACGACGGTCCATTCAAGCACCGCGATCGAGCCGGAGCTGCCATGCGTGTTGTTGTCGCTGGTCAGGCCCTACGGGATGAGGTCTCCCGGAGGGCGCCCCCCGGAGGAATCAGTCGATCACGGCGGAGCGCCAGGTCTCCTCCTCGGCGTCCAGGAGAGCCGCGAGGAGTGCGGGGTCGGGCAGCGGACCGTGGTCGGCGGCGACCCTCAGCGCCGAGGCCGCGGTCAGATGGCCGAGGCGCAGGGCGCGGTCCACGGGCAGCTGCCGGAGCAGGCCGCCGAGGAATCCGGCGGCGAACGCGTCGCCCGCGCCCACCGGTTCGGCGACCCGTACCTTCAGGGCGGGCACGCGGTGGACGGCGTCGCCGACGAATGCGGTGGCCGCGCGGTCCCCGTCCTTCACCACGAGGACGTCGGGCCCGGACAGGAGGTCACGAACCCCTTCGGCATCGGTGATCCGGTCCCCCCACAAGGCCTGGGCCTCGTCGAGGCCGACGAGGACGATGTCGGCCGAGTCCGCGAGCGGGCGCAGCACGTCGGCCGCGGAGCGGCCGGACCACAGGGCGGGGCGGTGGTTGACGTCGAAGCTGACGGGCCACGGGCGGTCTGGGCGCAGCGCGCGCTCGACGAGGGCCCGGCAGCCGGGCGACAGGGCGGGGGTGATCCCGCTGAGGTGGACCAGCGCGGCGTCCGCGAACGCCGGGTCGTCGAGGACGTCAGGGGTGAGGGCCGAGGCGGCGGAGCCGGCGCGGTGGTAGTGGACGCGGGTGCCGTGTGCGCCCGGGTCCTTGAAGAGCAGTCCGGTGGGGCGTTCCGGGTCGGTGCGGACGCCGCTCACGTCGACCCCGCCCGCGGCGATCCGGGCGCGGACGCGACGGCCGAAGGGATCGTCGCCCACCGCGGAGACCCAGCGGGCGGGAACGCCGTGGTCGGCGAGGTAGAGGGCGACGTTCGACTCGGCGCCCGCGATGTCGACGCGCAGCAGGTCGGCGCCGTCCAACGGCCCCAGGGGGTCCGGGGCGAGGGCGGCCATGGTCTCGCCGACGCAGGTCACAGGACCGTGCCGCAGTGGCCGATCGGTGTTCATGGTGGGCTTCCTAAGGGGTGTCGGCGCGGTCCGGCGGGGCCGGGGCGGAGGAGATCGCCGGGCGGTACGGGGCGGCCGGGATGCCGGGCACGTCGACCCGGACCGCGAGGACGGCACCGTCGAGCGGTCCCGGATCGGGCAGGCCGATGCGCGCGCTGGTGACCAGGAGCGTACGGCCGTCCGCGCCGCCGAGGCAGAGTCCCGCGGGCTGCCCGACGGGCAGTTCGACGACCCGGTCGAGGCCGCCGTCGGGCCGGTAGCGGTGGACCTGCCCGGCGCCCCAGACCGCGGTCCACAGGAAGCCCTCGAGGTCGGTGGTCATTCCGTCGGGGCTGCCGGATTCCAGGGCGACGAAGGGTTCGGGTGTGCCCGGGTCGCCGGTCGCCGGGTCGACCGGGTAGCGGCGGATGACGCCCCGGGCGCTGTCGGCGAGGTACATGACGGTTCCGTCGGCGTTGAAGGCAGGCCCATTGGGAATCGTGATGTCCCGAAGGACGCGGGTGACGCGGCCGTCGCGGTCCAGGCGGTACAGGGAGCCCGCGTCCTCCGTCGCCTCGTACGCCATGCTGCCGGCCCAGAAGCGGCCGTGCGGGTCGGCGACGCCGTCGTTCATCCGCATCGGCACGCGTGAGTCGTCCTCCGGGCGCCCGATCCAGTCGACGCGGCCTGCGGGGCCGATGTGGCAGATGCCGGTGCCCGCCGCGGCGATCCAGTGGCCGGGGCGACCTTCCACCGGTGCCACGGCACCCAGCGGGCAGGACAGTTGCGTGATCCGCTCGAGCGGTTCGTCGGGCCCGTCGGGCAGGGCGAGCAGCCTGCCGGTGAGGATGTCGGTGAGCACGGCGCGGCCGTCCGTCCAGCGGATGCCCTCGCCCAGCTCCAGACGGTCGCTTCCCAGGACCGGGGGAGTGGTCACGGGCGTTCCTCCGTGCGGACGACGTCCAGGAAGGCACGGGCGCGCTCGCGCAGGGCGGTGAGGTCGCCACCCGCCGCGGCGTCGCCGATCAGGGGAGAGCCGACGCCGACGGCCGTGGCCCCCGCGCGCAGGTAGTCGGCGGCCGCCGCGGCGTCCACTCCTCCGACCGGTACGAAGGGCAGGTCCGGGAAAGGACCGCGCAGGTCTCGTAGGTAGCCGGGCCCCCCGGCGCTGCCGGCCGGGAAGAGCTTCAGGGCGTCGGCGCCGAGCCGCTGGGCCTGGAGGATGTCGGTGGGGGTCATCACGCCCGCGAGGACGGGGAGTCCGAGTTCCCGGCCGGTGGTGATGGAGTCGCTGACCGCCGGGGTGACCAGGAACGCGGCGCCGGCCTTTTGGGCGGCGTGGGCGTCGTCGGAGGTGAGCACGGTTCCGGCGCCGAGCATCGCGTCGGCGCCCAGCGCGGCACGGGCCCGGGCGATGACGTCGAGCGCGTCACGCCCGGAGAGCGAGACCTCGATGAGGGCGACCCCCTCCTCGGCGAGGGTGAGCACGGTGCTCAGCGCGGCGTCCGGGTCGCTGCCGCGGACGATGGCGAGCAACCGGTGGGCACGCAGCGCGGCGAGCAGGTTCATCCGGATTCCTTTCTGGTGACAGGTGTTCAGAGGCGGCGGGTCTGGTGACGGGTGTTGAGTGTTGGCCGGGCTGGTGACGGGTGTTGAGAGCTGGCCGGGCTGGTGACAGGTGTTCAGAGGCGGCGGGTCTGGTGACGGGTGTTGCGAGTCGGCCGGGCTGGTGACTGGCGTTCAGAGGCGGCGGTCCGCGGTCACGGTCAGCCGCCAGGTGACCTCGCCGCTCGCTGGCACGACCGCGGTGTCGCCTTCGCCCGCAGTGGCGCGGTCGAAGACGCGCCCGAGCATCGGCTCGACGCCGATCGAGCGGTACGGCGCGTGCTGGGGGAAGCCGCCGAGGTTGCGCCACAGAGCGACCGCGACCGGCTGTCCGTCGGCCTCGACGGACAGGTGCAGGGTGTCGGTGCCGTCGTGCACGGACACCCGGGAGGTCAGGACGACCGCCCCGACGGCGCTGGCGTCGTCCGGGCCGAGCCGGTCCAGGGGTACGCCGTCGACGGTGGGCCAGGCACCGGTGACCCATCGGTGGCCCTCGTCCGGGTAGAGCCGTGCGAGGGCCGGTCCGGCGACGCCGATCCGGGCGGCCGCGGAGAGGTCCAGCAGGGCGTGGGCGGCCCAGACGAAGCGGTAGCCGGGCTCGGCGGCGAGCGTGTAGTCGGCGACGACCGCGTTCCCCCGCTCGCCGATGCGCCGGGTCAGCCGGAAGTCGGGGCACTCCACGGTGTCCTCGTCCCCGGTCCGCCGCCAGGACCGCGACCAGGCGTCCCCGTGGTCGGGCAGTCCGCGCACGGTGGGCACGCACTCCTCCAGCCCTCCGGCGTCGGCGAAGACATCACCGGGCCGGACCAGGTGGCGGCGGGGTTCGTCGCGATGCCACAGCCACTCGCGGTCGCCCGCGGTCAGCGATGTCCAGCGTCCGCCGTGGTCCACGTCGGTGGCGACACGGACGGGCAGCGAGATGACGCTCACCATTCGGCGAAGGAGCCGTCGGTGTGCCGCCAGACGGGGTTGCGCCAGGCATGGCCGGACCGGTCGGCACTGCGTACCGCGTCCTCGTCGACGGCGATCCCGAGTCCGGGCAGTTCGGTGCGGTGCGCCTGGCCGTCGACGAAGCGGAAGGGCTCGGTGTCGACCAGGTAGGACAGCAGGTCGGCGTCCTTGTTGTAGTGGATGCCGCGGCTCTGTTCCTGGATCAGGAAGTTCGGCGTGGCGAAGGCGACCTGCAGGCTCGCGGCGAGCGCGATCGGACCGAGCGGGCAGTGCGGCGCCAGGTGGGCCCCGAAGGTCTCGGCGAGCGAGGCGATCCTGGTGACCTCGGATATCCCGCCGGCGTGCGACAGGTCCGGCTGGGCCACGGCGATGCCGGCCGTCAGCACCGGGAGGAAGTCGGCCCGCCCGTAGAGCCGTTCACCGGTGGCGAGCGGCACCGGTGAGGCGGCGACCAGGCCCGGCAGCAGGTGTCCCTGCTCGGGCAGGACGGGCTCCTCGACGAACAGCGGGTGCAGGGGGGCTATCTCGTGCAGCACGCGCCGCGCGTTGGCGGCGCTGAAGCGTCCGTGGAAGTCGACGGCGACGTCCCGGTGCGGGCCCAGTACCTCGCGGGCGGCCGCCACGCGCTCCACGACGGCGGCCGTCTCGGCGGGGCTGCCGATCGGCGGGGTGCGCCCGGCGGCGTTCATCTTGACCGCGGTGAAGCCGGCCTCCACCTGGGCGGTGACCTCCTCCTTGAGCCGGTCCGGTTCGTCGCCGCCGACCCAGGCGTACACCCGAACCGTGTCGCGGACCGGGCCGCCGAGCAGGGTGTGCACCGGCACTCCGAGGGACTGGCCGGCGATGTCCCACAGGGCCTGGTCGAGGCCGGCGACGGCGCTGGACAGGACCGGCCCGCCCCGGTAGAAGCCGCCCTTGCTCAGCACCTGCCAGTGGTCCTGGATACGCAACGGGTCCTGGCCCACCAGGTACTCCGACAGCACCTCGACGGCCGACCGGACCACCTCGGCCCTGCCCTCCACCACCGGCTCGCCCCAGCCGACGACGCCGTCGTCGGTCTCGATACGGCAGAACAGCCAGCGGGGCGGGATGAGAAAGGTCTCGACGCGCGCGATCTTCACTGTGCCTGGCCGTCCTTCTTCTCCGGTGAAACGTCCGCGCCCTGCGGCGCCTGCGGGCCGCTGACCCTGTCGAGATCGCGCGACGCCTGGTCGAGCAGGGCGCGCATGGCGTGTTCCGCGGCGTCCGGGTCCCGGTCGCGCACGGCGTCGAGGACGGCTCGGTGGCTGGGGACCGGGTCCTCGCTGTGCGGGGCGCTGTGCACGAGCTGGTCCCGCTGGGCCAGGCCCGACTCGATGACCATCTCCATGCGTTCCAGCAGCTCGTTGTGGGTGGCCGCGAGCAGCGCCCGGTGGAAGGCGAGGTCGGCCTCGACGGCGTCGCTCGCGCCCTTCTGGTGACCCATGGCGGTCAGGGCCGCCTCCAGCGCCTCCAGGTCGGCGTCGGTGCGACGGTCCGCCGCGAGGCGTACGGCCGCGGGCTCGATGATGCCGCGGACCTCGCCGAGGTTGCGCAGCAGTGCGGTGTCCGCACCGGTGGCGCTGCTCTCGGAGAACTGCCAGCGCAGCATGTCGGCGTCGAGCAGGTTCCAGTCCGAGCGGGGCCTGACGAAGGTGCCGCGCTTCTGCCGGGCGTCGACCATGCCCTTGGCGGCGAGCACCTTCAGGGCCTCGCGCAGGGCGGTCAGGCTGACGTCCAGCTCGCTCTGCAGGGCCGCCATGTCGAGCGTCGCTCCCTCGGGGATGGCGCCGCTGAGCACCCGGTGGGCGAGGGCCTCCACGGTCTGGCCGTGCACCCCGCGGCGTGCGTAGGGCCTCATAGGTATGCCTTTCTTGCTGTTCGGTCGGTGGCTGGAGCGGTCGGTGTGGTGTCAGGCCGAGGACTTGGTGACGCTCCAGCCGCCGTCCACGAGCAGATGCGATCCGGTGATGTACGAGGCTTCGTCGGCGGCGAGGAAGGCGACGGCGGCGGCGACTTCCTCGGGGGTGCCGAAACGGCGGGCCGCGGTCTCCGCGACGCTGAGCTCGCGGTCGGCCTGCGCGACCCGGTCCCACGCGGCGGTCAGGATCGGCCCCGGCAGTACCGCGTTGACGCGGACGTCCGGACCGTACTCGACGGCGAGTTGACCGCACAGGGAGAGCAGGGCGCCCTTGCTCGCCGCGTACGCGGGGTGGCCGGGGATGCCCCGGTGGGCGTGGACGGAGGAGACGAGCACCACGGACCCGCCGTGCGCGCGCAGATCCGGCAGTGCCGCCTTCACGCCGAGGAAGGCACCGGTGAGGTTGACCGAGAGCTGCCGCTCCCAGGAGGCGAGCGTGGTCTCGTGGGCCGGCGCGACGGCCACCGTGTACGCGTTGCTCACCAGGACGCCCACGGGCCCGAAGCCGTGCGCGGCGGTGACGACCCGTTGCCAGTCCTCCTCGCTCGCGACGTCGGCGGCCACGAACACGGCCCTGGCCCCGTCCTTGCGCAGCCGCTCGGCGGTCTCCTCACCGCGCTCGGCGGCGATGTCGACGAGGACGACGGCCGCGCCCTCCGCGCTCAGGCGGGCCGCGCAGGCCGCGCCGATGCCTGAGGCGGCGCCCGTGACGACGGCGACACGGTGGGTGAAACGGGCGGCTGGATTCATGGGGTGGATCTTCTCCTGTTCGAGGGGCCTGCGGGGCGCGGATTCGTCCGCTGTCGTCACTGACGGGTCAGGACGGTCAGCTCCGCGTCGTGTTCGGGGGTCCAGGCGTACGGCAGCCCCGAGTGCAGCAGATGAGCGCCGCTGTAGCGGGTTCCGGTGGCGGTGTCGGTGTAGACGGACGCCGGGGCGAGGCCGCGCAGGCGCAGCCGGGCCGGCCGTCCGGGCACCAGGGGCGCGCCGTCCAGCGGTCCGGTGTTCCAGGCCGTCACCACCACACGGGCACCGCCTCGTTCCTCGAACTGGACACCGCACGTCGGGTCGGCGGGGCTGCCCAGCAGATGGACCTCGCCGTGGTGGACGACGTCCCGGACCTCCTTGTACCGGGCGATCCACCGCGCGGCCTCGGCACGCTGCCCCGGCGTCCAGTGACGGATGTCCGCGCCGATACCGAGCACACCCGCCATGGAGTTGACGAAGCGGAAGGCGAGCGAGCGCGGCCGGGCATCGAAGACGCCGGGGGCGTCCGTGACCCAGGAGCTCATGGTGTGCGGGGCGTGCGCGTGGAGGTAGCCGTACTGGATGCGCAGCCGGTCCATGGGCGCGGTGTTGTCGCTGGGCCACACCACATCGGTGCGGGCGATGGTGGCGTGCTCGACGCGGGCGCCGCCGCCGGCGCAGCCCTCGACCGTGACGTGCGGATGGGCGCTGCGCAGATGGTCCAGGACGCGGAGATAGCCGGCGACGTGCGCGGCGTCCAGGTCCTGCCGCTCCGGGTCGGGACCGTCCGGGTGGCCCGGGCGGCCGCGTTCGGTGGGAGGCCGGTTCATGTCCCACTTGAGGTAGCCGATGGCGTGGGAGCCGAGCAGCCGGTCCAGGGCGTCGATGACGAACTCCTGGACGTCCGCACGGCCGAGGTCGAGCAGGAGCTGGTTGCGTACGAGTGTCACCGGGCGGCCGTCGATCCGGTACACCCACTCGGGGTGCTCGGCGTACAGCTTCGAGCGGGGGCTGATGCCCTCGGGCTCGACCCACAGGCCGAAGTCCATGCCGAGGGCGCGTACGTCCTCGACGAACCGGTCGAATCCGCCGGGGAATTCGGCCGGGTCGGGGTGCCAGTCGCCGAGGCCGCCGGTGTCGTCGGGGCGGCCGGTGAACCAGCCGTCGTCGACGACGAAGAGTTCGGCGCCCAGCTCGGCGGCGAGAGTGGCGAGTTCGAGCTGGCCCGCGGCGTCGACGTCGAAGCCGGTGGCCTCCCACGAGTTGTACAGGACCTTGCGCGGACGGTCGATGCGCTCGCCGGTCAGCTGCCGCTCGTAGCGGTGCCAGATGCGGGCCAGGCCGTCGAGGCCGTCCGGGCTGAAGGCGCAGGCCAGGCGGGGCGTGACGAGGGTGGTGCCGGGGGCGAGGCGGACGGCGCCCTCGTGGGGCACCCGGCCGGCGCGGACCCGCACCGCGCCGCCGGGCTCGGCGTCGGCGGTGATCCGCCAGTTCCCGGACCACTCCAGCGCGAGGCCGTACGTGGGGGTGGCTCCCTCGGCGGGGAAGGCGGCGTCCTGGACGGCGAGCCAGGGGTGGTAGGCGTGGCCCGCCGAGCCCTGGGTGCTCTCCATCTCGAAGCGCCCGCGCTGCAGTTCCACGTGCTTGAGCTGGAACTCCTGCGACCACTGGCCGGCCAGGTACGTCAGCCGCGCGCCGCCCTGGACGGGCACGTTGACGGCGGCGGAGTCGAAACGCTCCAGCCGCATCTCGTCCTCGCCGGTGCAGGCGAGCTCCGTCCAGCGCAGGACGACATCGGTACCGGGCACCGTCTCGTAGCACAGCGTGGTGCGCAGTCCGAGGAGGTCGTCGGCGAACTCCAGACGCAGGGCACGGTCGCCGTCCTGCGTGGCGCCGTCGAACCGCCACCAGCTGCCGCGGTCGCCGCCGGGGCGGGAGGCGATCAGGTCGGCGCCGGTGAACGGCCGCAGCCCGTACGGGATGTACTCGGCCGGGGCGGCGTCGGCGGGGGTGATGAAGTGGGTGCGACGGGACCAGTCCATGGGCGACGGTCCGTCCTCGGCGCCGTGCGGCCCCCACGCGGCGAGTTCGGCCCAGCGTCCGTCGCCGCCGAGGGTGACGGCGTAGGTGGTGGTGTCGGTGCGCAGCAGCCACCGGTCGGGGGCGGTCACTTCACGGCTCCGAGGTTCAGTCCGGCCACGAAGTGGCGCTGGAAGCGGAGGAAGACGGCCACGGTCGGGGCGGCGGCGATCACCGAACCGGCCGCGATGACGTTCCACATGGACACGTACTGGCCCTGGAGTCCGATCAGTGAGGCGGTGACGGGCATCTGGCTGTCGGTGCGCAGCACCGTGATGGCCCACAGCAGGTCGTTGAAGATCCAGGTGAACGACAGGGCGGTCAGCGCCGCCAGTGCGGGGCGGGCCAGCGGCAGGATGATCCGCCAGTAGATCTGCCACGGGCCCGCGCCGTCGATGACGGCGGCCTGCTGGATCTCGCCGGGGATCGCCCGCATGAAGCCGTGCAGGACGAAGACGTAGAAGCCGACGCCGAAGCCGACCTGCACGCCGACCAGGGCGTACAACTGGTCGTAGATGCCGAGTACTTCGCTCAGCTTGGAGACCGGGATCAGCAGGATCTGCGGAGGCAGCAGGTTGCCGCCGAGCATGAGCAGCAGCAGGACGCGCCGGAAGGGCAGGTCGTAGCGGCTGAGCGCGAACGCCGCCATGGAGGCGAGGCCGAGCGAGAGCGCCACGGTGGGCAGGGTGACCAGCATGCTGTTGATGAGAGCGCGCTGCTGGCCGCCGTCCACCCACGCCTGGCGGAAGCCGTCGAGGGTGAACGAGTGCGGCCGACTGCCCACTCCGTGAGCGGCGATGTCGTCGAACGTGCGGGTACTGGTGACCAGCACGAGGACGATCGGCAGCAGCCACAGCGCGGACAGCGCTCCTGCGGAGAGGTGGAAGCCGGCCGTGCGCAGCCTGCGGCCGTCCAGGACGGGGCGGCGGGGCGTCGCGGTGCGGGTGGGTGCGGCGCGGACCTCGGTGTCCTCGGCGTGTGCGGCCGTGTGGGTGGCGGTCATCAGTCGGCCTCCCGGAAGGCGCGCACGAGGTAGCTCACGATGACGCCGAAGGCCAGGACGAAGATGACGACGGCGAGTGCGGAGCCGTATCCCAGGCGCAGGGACTGGAACGCGGTGGAGTACATGTAGGTGCTCAGCAGTTCGGAGGAATGGTAGGGGCCGCCGCGGGTGAGCGCCCATACGACGTCGAAGGAGCGCAGCGAGTCGATGACGATCACCGACAGGACGACCGCGTTGACGCTGCGCAGCTGCGGCAGGGTGATGTGCCGGAACTGCTGCCAGCGCGTGGCGCCGTCGACCTTGGCCGCCTCGTAGAGGACGGGGTCGACGCCCTTGAGGCCGGCCAGGTACAGCACCATCACATAGCCGACCTGGCGCCACAGCGCGGGCACGATCACCGCGTAGAAGGCGGTGTCCTGGTCGGCGAGCCAGGCATGCTGCCAGCCGCCGAGGCCGACGGCCCCCAGCACGTTGTTGATCAGGCCGTCCGGCTGGTACATGGCCTGCCACACCAGCGCGGTCGCGACCAGCGAGAAGACCACCGGCAGGAAGAGCGCCGCCCGGTAGAACCCGATGCCGCGCCTCTCCTTCTGCAACAGCATCGCGGTACCGAGCCCGAGGGCTGCGGAGAGCCCGCCGAAGAGCAGCAGCCACAGCACCGTGTTGACCGCGGCGGTGCGGAAGACCGCGTCGTGCACCATCTCGCTGTAGTTGCCCAGGCCGACGAACTTCGGGGCCGCCAGGCCGTCCCAGGAGGTGAGGGAGAGATAGAAGCCCTGCAGGGCCGGCCAGAAGACCCAGAACCCCTCGGCGAGCAGCGGGACGAGGACGAAGGCCAGGACCACCGGGGGCACCCGGGTGGCCCTGGACCGTCGTGCGGAGCCGATCAGCGCCATCGTCACTGGCTCCAGATCTTCTGTGCGCTGCGCTGCCAGGTGGTGAGGATGGAACCGATCTCCTTGGGCTTGGCCAGGTAGTGCACCAGGGCCGTGTCCGCGGTCGGCTGGAGCGCGTCGCTGGAGTCCCGGTTGAAGAACTGGGTGAGCTCGGCGGCGCTCTCGATGAGCTTGCGGCCCTTGACGACGAGCGGGGTGCCCGCGTCCTTGGCGTCCGGGTGGGTCGGCAGCGAGGTGCCGGACGAGCTCTTGAGGTAGAGCTCCTGCGCCTCGGCGGTGGCGAGGTAGCGCATCAGCTCCTTGACGTCGTCGGCACGTCCGGTGCGGGCGCTGGCGAAGTAGCCGTCGGTGGGCGCCTCTTCGGCGACCGGCACGTTCGGGTCGATGATGGGGAACTGGAAGAAGTCCAGGTCGCCCAGGGCGTCCTTGGGCGCGGCGTCGGCGAAGAAGGTGCCGATGAGCATCATGCCGGTCCGGCCCTGGAGCAGGGCGGTGGTGGCGTCCTGGAAGGGGATCGCCGTGCCGTTCGGGTCGAAGTACGGGCGGACCTCGTCCCACTTGTCGAAGACCTTGCGGACCTCGGGGCCGTCGAAACGGTGCTTCCCGGCCAGGAGTTCGCGGTGGAACTTGGCGCCGTTGACGCGGATGTCGAGGTAGTCGAACCATGCGGAGGCGACCCACGGGGTGTCGCCGCCGGCGCCGAGGCCGATCGGGGCGACGCCCTTGCTCTTGAGCTTGTCGCACAGGTCGAGGAACTCGTCCCAGGTCTTGGGCTCCTGCACGCCCCACTTCGCGAAGTTGGACTTGCGGTAGAACATGCCCCACCAGTAGTAGCTGGTGGGCACGAAGACCTTCTTGCCGCTGGAGGCCGAGGTGGACAGGCTCTTCAGCGCGTCGGAGTAGCCGGAGAGCTCGGGCTTGGTCCAGATGTCGTCGAGGTCGAGGAGCAGGTCCTTCTTGGCGTACGACTCGGCGACGGAACCGGGGTACCAGGTGTAGACGTCCGGCGGGTTGGCCGACGTGAGGTAGGTCGGCAGCTGCGTGCGGAAGGTCTCCGAGGCGACGGTGTTCAGCTGTGCCTTGGCGTCGCCGCGCTTGTCGAAGGCGGCGACGATCTGCTGCATCGCGGTCTTCGCCTGCGGCGAGGAGAGGTTGGACTGCAGGGTCACGGGGCCGCCGGACTTACCTCCGGAGGCGGACTGGCTCTGGGTGACGCAACTGCTGAGCAGCGCGCCGGCGCCGACTGCGCCTGTTCCTATGAGGAATCTGCGGCGGGTGGCGTTGAAGGCGGTCATCTGTGCACTCCCTTGGTGCCCATGGAACGGAGCTTGAGGCCCCCTGACGGCCCGGCTCAGGGCGCGGCAGGCACAGCTTGGCTCAGGGGTCAGAGGGCCGTCAAGATTAATTAGTAATTTATTTCGTGGAGGGTGTGCCCCAGGGCGGACAAGCCCCCGGGGTACACCCGTTGCCGCGGTGTGAAGCCGGATCGGGCGGTGGTGCGGTGGTGCGGTGGTGCGGTGGTGCGGTGGTGCGGTTCGAAGCGGGTGGAACCTGCTTGAACCTGCTGAAACCGGCTGAAACTTGATGGAGCCGGATCGAGCGGATTGAGGGGGTCGAGGGGGTCGAGCGGGTCGAACGCGGAGCTCAGAGCTCGGTCTGGTGGACGCGTCCGTCCACTCCGCGGAAGGCGGCCAGCACGCCGGCGTCCGGCCCGGCCGCGGCACCGAGCGCCCCGTCGAAGGCGCCGCTGACGAAGGTGTCCACCTTGCTCCAGCCGGCCCAGCCGCCGGATGCCGTCCAGCTGCGGGTCCAGAGCGTGTAGTCACCGGCACGTGCGTACAGGTGCACCGTGCCGCCGGACGCCACCAGCGTCGGGCTGCCGCTCACCGTGCCGCCGAGGGCCGTCCAGTCCGACCACTTGCCGGAGGCGTCACGCGTCCGCTCCCAGACCGCGTCGTCGGAGGTGCGCACGGCCACGTGCAGGCGGCCCGCGTCGTCCACGACGCCCGAGGGGCGGCCGTAGAACGCCGTGTCCTGCGGGGCGCCCTGCGAGGTCCAGCCGGAGGCCGGGCCGCGCGACCACAGCCTGCCGTCCGCGCCGCGGGCGACGAGCGTCCAGTTGTCCGGGGCGGCGAAGGCCACGGTCGGCGCGTCCGTCAGGGTGCCGCCCAGGCTCTGCCAGCGACCCCAGTGCCCGTTCGCGTACACGCGCCGGTAGGCGGTGTCGTCGGCGCCGCGCACGAAGACGTCGATCCGGCCGCCGGCGGAGGCGTACGCGGCGGGCTGGCCGAGGATCCGGCCGTGCACCGGGCCGCCCAGATCGCTGCTGCGGGCCCTGGACCAGTCACCGCCACGGGCCGTCTGCGCCCGCAGGGACCCGTCGGTGCCGCGGGTGAATACGGTCATGGTGTCCCCGTCGCGCACCAGGGCCGGGCTCGCCGAGGCGCGGCCGGGCAACTGCACGCCGGGGGCCTGGTCGGTGCCGGTCAGCTTCAGGAACGCGGTGCCGTGTGCGGGGACGCGCACGGTGTACGAGCCGGTGAAGGTGCCACGTGAGGTGCGGGCCCGCAGATCGCGGACGTCGACCTCGCCCGCCAGGCCGGCGTCGGCGAACTTCACCGTGCGGTCCTGCGCCTGGTTGGAACGGTTGAGCAGGACGACCGCCCGCCTGCCCGCGCCTTGGAGCACCTTGCTGTAGACGTCGCCGACGGAGTCGGTGGCCACGCGGGCGCCCTGGATGCCCAGCGGGTCCTGGTCGACGGCGATGATCTCGGGATTGCGCAGGGTGTCGAGCATGGACTGCGACAGGGAGCGCGGGTCGCTGCCGAGCATCAGCGGCGAGGCCATCTCGGCCCACATCACGAACTGGGTGGTGGACTCCTCCTGGTCGAGTTCGTAGCCGCCGTCGGCGAGCTTGCGCATCGGGATGAGGTAGTCCGGGTCGTTCCAGTGCCCGGGGCCCTGAGCCTCGGGGTGCCAGGCGTTGGCATCCATGTTGCGCAGGATGTTCGGCCACTCCCCGGCCGTCGGGGTGCCCCAGGCGATGTCGGTGCCGGTGCGCCAGGAGTCGGCGGTCGTCGGCCCGTAGACGAAGGTGTTGTGCGCGTCCTGCGCGGGGGAGTGCGACATGCCCCAGTCGTCGGTGAGCGGGTTGCACACGTTGAGCAGCATCTTCCGGCCGGACTTGGCGACGGCGTCGCTGAACTCCTTGAAGGCCGGGCCCGGGTCGAGTCCGGCGCCGATGCCGCACAGGAAGTCCGCCTTGATGGCGTCCACCTTCCACTCGGCGAACTGGCGCGCGTCCTCGGTGTAGTGGCCACGGCTGCCGAGCCCGCACCACTTGCCGCCGTCGTACTCACCCGCGTCGGTGTAGATGCCGGCCTTGAGGCCGCGCTTGTGAAGGTACGTCACCAGTGCGGGGATGCCGGAGGGGAAACGCGTGGGACTGGCCACGAGCCGGCCCGTCTCCGGGTCGCGCGGCTGGTCGGCCTGCCAACCGCCGTCCAACCAGACGACGTCGTATCCGCTGTCGCGCAGTCCGCTGCTGACGAGGTAGTCGGCGACCTTCTTGACCTGATCCTCCGTCGGGGCGCCGAGCCCGTAGTAGGTGTTCCATCCCATGTACGGCGTGGGGGCGAGGCCGCTGTCGTAGTACTGCGGCGCACCCTGGTCGTCCGCGGCGTGCGCCGTCGGAACAGCCGACCCGACCAGTACCGCGGCGCCGAACACCGCCGCGGTCCGCCGCACACGCGCCATCTCTGCACGATGCGAAGTCACTTGTCTCTCCCGAGAGTTGGGGGCATGAGGCACCCCCGCTCCGGCTGGTACGCCGGGGGTCGGTGCCACGGCGGAAACCCTGCCGAGGCCCCTGAAGCCTGTCAATATTAATTGCTAATTAACTTAAAAACGGGATCCCGGAGTGACGTAGCCGCCTCTGGGAGGGCTGAAGGGGCATGCGAAGTGGGCGGATTGCCGTTTACGCCCAGGTGTGTTGATCACGGGCGCTGTTGACGGCCACGGGGCTCGATCACGGCGAAGGCCACCGGTGTGGTGGCTCTTCGCCGTTGGGGTACCAGTCCGAGCTGCAGCCCTGCCCGTATCCAGCGCATCGGCCAAGCGGCGCAAGGAGGCCCTGCCGGGTCGACGGCCGTTTGTCATGGTGTCTGCCGCCCCGACAGGTCGTCCACCACCTGGTCCCCGGACGCGACCGGCCCCCACCATGACATTCGGCCGATGTCCTGGCTCGCCTTCCGGCCGCGGGACAGTGATGCTCTCCATCCACCAGGGGTGTTGGTCGTCCATGCAGTCGGCAGTGATCGCGACCCCGGAATCGGTCGGGTGGATCCAGTCCCAGCGAGGGCGGAAGGAGGACTGGTCCACCTTCCCGTACCCGTCGCTGCTCATTGCGTGGTGCCTCGACGGGCCAGGCGAACTTGATGAGCGCCTCGACGGCCCTCCCGAGTCCGTCGGGATGACTGCCGGGTCACTCGGGGTGTGCCACCGCCTCTCTTTGGAGTTGTACCGCCGCGAGCAGGCCAAGGGTCGGCTCTGCTTGCCGTAGTGCCTTCACCGCGGCGACGGAGGTGATGTCCCCGGTGAAGCCGGCAGCGGCCAGCCGGGAGTGGACCCAGCGGGCGCGCAGCCCGCTCTCGGTGGCGGAGGCAGTGGACTCCACCAGTGCGGCGGCGCGTTCCAGGCCCGGGCGTTCCTCCGGTGAAGCCTGCGCCAGTGCCTGGCGCAGGGCCGCCGTGACCACGTCCGCGTCCCGTATGACCAGCACGCACGTGTTCTTCCTGGTCAGTCCCGTGATTCCTGTCATGAGGATCATCCTGGCGGCCATGTTCTGTGCAGACCAAGCGACTTGAGGAGTCTCAGAGGTGGTGTCCTTACGCAGCGGCTTCGGCGTAGGTGCTGCCGATGGAGATGGTGTCCCACCGAAGGGTGCAGCGGCGGTCTCCGCTTCGCCCACCGCCGAGTTGGTCCGTTCCCAGCTCAACATCGTCCCGGACCTGCTCGGACGACCGTTCCCCAAGGTCAAAGCCGTGCCCCTGGCGGCCAAGGCTGGCCTGACCGCCGTCGCCGACGTCTCCGAACGAGATGGGTAGGAGATCCAGTCCACGAATCCTCTGAAACGGGTCAACTGCAAGTCTCAGCGCCGCGTCGACGTCGTCCAGATCGTCCCCACCCCGCCGCCTTCGAACGGCTCGCCACCGCCTGCTCGGCGCCTTCCGCTGTGGGGCCCAGGCAGGTCGCGTCGGCGGGCGGCCGGGGTACGTCTCGCGAACCCAACACCTCAGGAGCCTGCCCGTTGGTGACCAGACAGTGTTGGGCTCGGGTGGGAGTCAGGAAAGCCGGTGGCCATCAGGGCCGGGGCACGCGGAGGTGTTGCCTTTCGGCCAGCTCCTCCGCGCTGACCACGGTCAGAACCGGGGTACCGGCCGGCGCGAACATGGTCACGACCAGCTGGGACTGCGCGTCGGGAAGGTTGTTGGCGCCTTGGTAATGGATCACGTCACCGCCGGGCTCGAATACGGCGTCACCGGCCTTGAGAACCCGGGGCGGCTGTCCCTCCAGCTCGAAGAGGATCTCGCCCTGGGTCACGTAGCCGAAGAGCGGCCCCGGGTGCCGGTGCGGCGGCGCGCCGGGGTCACCGGGCTGCAGGGTGACCAGGACGGTCCTGGCCTCGGTGTCGGCCGCGATCCGGGATGCGACATCCGGCAGGGTCACGATTATCTCAACGCCCGGGGGCAGGTGCGTGGGTGTGTGCTCAGTGCTCATCTATGCCTCCTGAAAGGGATGTCGACAGTAGAGACAAGACTGCTTGCTCGTTTGTGACACGCCTGACGGCTCCCAGCGCGGGGTCGCTGCAGGTGCCGACGACCGCCCTCGCGGCGGTACCGGCGACCGCGCACGAGATCCAGGACGTGCGGTGGTGCATGGTTGCCCACGGTGGTTGTACTCGGTTGGTCATGTCAGGGGCAGCCCGCACACGTCCCTCGACGCATGACTGCGTGTGGCACGTGCTCGAACCGATCCGGTCGCTGATCACCTCTGAGCCGGACGTGCATGAGCCGCTCCAGACTGACGCCGGCGTGCCACTGGACTGCGCCCTTTCCCGACCGACCGGCGGCACCGCCGTGTCACACATGGCTGGGGCGCGCGGCCGTAGTGAGTGACGATCAAGGTGATCGGAGCGGACCCGGCTTCCAGGACCTCGCGCATGCCCTCGACCGCAAGGCCGCCGAGGGAAAGCCCGCTGAGTGACGCCCCGAGCCCGCGCGCCGCGCGCCCGTCGGGCCCCTGTCACAAAAACCGTCGCTGCTTGGTCTTTGCTGGTACGCAGAGAACTTCCCGAAAGGATCCCCCCATGAAGGCCGTAGTCGTCGGCGGAACCGGGCTCATCGGCTCGAAGGTCGTCCGCAAGCTCAACGACCACGGGCACGAAGCCGTCCCGGCCGCGCCCAGCACGGGCGTCAACACACTGACGGGAGAGGGCCTGGCCGAGGTGCTGAAGGGCGCGCAGATCGTGATCGACGTTTCCAACTCGCCCTCGTACGAGGACGAAGCCGTGATGCAGTTCTTCCGCACCAGCACCACCAACCTCCTCCAGGCGGCCGCGGAGGCAGGTGTCACTCACTACGCCGCGCTCTCCATCGTCGGTACCGACCGGCTCCCGGACAACGGCTACTTCCGCGCCAAGCTGGCCCAAGAGGAGCTGATCAAGGCGTCGGGCCTCTCGTACTCCATCGTGCACGCCACGCAGTTCTTCGAGTTCATGAACGGGATCGCGGACTCGGCGACCGAGGGTGACACGGTGCGCATCGCTCCCGTCAAGTTCCAGCCCATCTACTCCGACGACGTGGCCACCGCCGTCGCCCGCACCGCGGCCGGCGCTCCCCTCGACGGGACGGTGGAGATCGCCGGCCCCGACACGTTCCGGTTCGACGAGCTGGTCCGCGACGTGCTCACTGCCCAGAACGACCCCCGCTCGGTGGTCGCGGACCCGCACGCCCCGTACTTCGGATCCGAGCTGCAAGAGGCCTCGCTCGTGCCCGGTGCCGGCGCGCAGCTCGCCGGGACCCGGTTCGCCGACTGGTTCGCGCAGCAGAAGTGACGTGCGCGGATGGCCCTGCCCCCCCCCGGGAGGGGCAGGGCCATCCGGCACGCGGGCAGCGGCTTCACCCCGCCGCACGTGTACGTCTTCACCGGCCGACCCGGGTGGGTACGCCGGGCGCTCACGGTACGCACCCTCAGTACCCGGGACACTACGACCGGTTCGGGACGTCCTGAAGCGCGGCCCCGGAATCGAATGGCGGCATGCCGGTCGCGGCGTGTCCGTTCGTCGAACCCGGGAGGGTCTGTTCGGTCCAGATGGCCTTTCCTTGAGCGGTGTAGCGGCTGCCCCAGCGTTCGCACAGGGCGCTGATGAGCTGGAGGCCCCGGCCCCCTTCGTCCGTCGCCGAGGCGCGTCGGATGCGGGGCATGGTCAAGCTCGCGTCGGACACTTCGCAGACGAGGGTTCCGCTGCACAGGAGCCGCAGCCCGATGGGCCCCCTGGCATGCCGGACGACGTTCCCGACGAGCTCGCTGGCCAGAAGTTCCGTCGTCATGACCAGATCGTCCAGATGCCATTGAGCAAGCTGCTCCCGTACGTGTCGGCGGGCCTCGCCCGCGGCCTGCGGTCCCTCCGGCAGATCCCAGGAGGCCATCTGCCGGTCGGCCATGGTGTGCAGACGCGCGATCAGCAAGGCCGCGTCGTCGGTGGTGGGCTGTCCACCGGGCAGCAGGCCCGCGGTGACTTTGTCGCACAGATCCTCCAGATCCGGGCAACAGGCGGTACGGGGGAGCAGATCGGCGAGCTGGGCCATGCCCTGGTCGATCTCCCGCTTCGGTGATTCCACGAGGCCGTCGGTGTAGAGGATCAGCAGGCTGTCCGCCGGCAGCCGTAGTTGCGTCGTCTCGAACGGAGGCAGCGCCGCGCCCAGGGGAGGGTTGACGGCGACCTCGGGGAAGTAGGCGCCGCCGTCGGGCCGGACGACGAGCGGCGGTGGATGTCCCGCCCGTACCAAGGTGCACGACCCGTCGGTGGAGTCGTAGAGCGCGTACAGGCACGTCGCGTACGACTGATCGCTGAGAGCGCCGACGATGTCGTTGAGGTGGCCCATGATCTCGTCGGGCGGCAGTTCCAGGGCGGCCAGCGTGTGCAGCGCGGTGCGCAGGCGTCCCATGGTCGCGGCCTGGGGCAGACCATGGCCCATCACGTCACCGACGACCAGGGCGACCTGGCCCGCGGACAGCGGGATCAGGTCGTACCAGTCGCCGCCCACGTCACGGGTCTCCCCGGCCGGCAGATATCGTGCCGCCGCGGTGACCTCGGGCACGGTGGGCAGCCGCAGGGGGAGCAGCGCCCGCTGGAGTTCCTGGGAGCGGGTGAGCTCGGCGTCGTAGAGCCGGGCTCTTTCCAGGGCGTGCGCCACGAGCGCGCTGATGGTGATGAGGAGCGTGCGTTCCTCGGACGTGAGATGTCGCGGGGTGTCGAAGGAGATGACACACACGCCGAAGGTGCGGTCGGAGACCGTCAACGGGAGGAAGGCCCAGGCCTTCTTGTCGGTCGGCGGCCGGGCGGCCCTGTCGGGGAAGGCTGAGGCCCATTCGTCCTGGGACGAGTAGAAGCGTGGCTCCCCGGTCAGGACCGCCTGTCCGGCGGGATCGGTGTCGGACAGGTCCATGCCGTGCGATCCGCCCATGTGACGCAGAAAGGTACTCGGGTAGCCGACGGAGCCGATGTGCACCAGCTTCTGGTCCTCGGTGACCAGCACGAGCAGCCCTTGGGCGTCGAACGGCGGCAGGACCCGCTGGGCGACGGCGGTCACCACGTCCTGCGAGGTGGTTGCCGCCGCGAGCTGTGTGGTCAGCTCCGCCGTCCGGCTCGCCCGCTCGGCCGCGGACTGGATGGCCGCCGCCTGCTCGGCTTCTCGGCGGCGCCGGTCGGTGACGTCCGTGAAGTACAGGGTGAGCCCGCTGGGCACGGGAACGAGCCGCAGGTGGTAGCAGCGGCCGGTATCGGCCATCTTGACGTCGAAACCGACGGCGACGGACTGTTCGGCGCCGCTGCGGCACCGCCTCTCCAGGTCGGGCATCCGGCGCAGCGCGGGCAGGTCCCACAGCTCGCGTCCGAAGAGCTGTTCGCCCTGCGAACCGAGAATCTGTTCCGCCTCCAGGTTGGCGAACGTGATGCGCCAGTCGTCGTCCACGGACAGGAAGGCGTCACTCATGTGCTGCAACGCACGGCTCAGCGCGTCGCGGGTGGAGCGTGCGCCTTCGCTCGCCCACCCCTTGCCGATGATGCGCGTGACCTGGCCCTGGTCGTCGAGGACGACGTGACCGGATGCCCGCGTCCACGTGTAGTGCCCGCTGCTGTCCCGGACCCGGTATTCGGCTTCGAACGGAGCGTGCGTGCGGATGGTGCGTTCGGCGGCTGCCAGGGTGCTCGCCAGGTCGTCGGGGTGCACCACCCGCATCCAGCTCTCGACGGCGGGCACGAAGGCCGCCGGATCGGTCTGGTAGACCTTCATGGCGACCTCGTCCCACAGCAGCTCACCGGTGCGCACGTCCCACTCCCAGGAGCCGACCGGTGTGGTTTCGAGGTCGGTGCACAGGCGTGCGGGAGCGGGAATCCTTTGCAGACGGTCCGCGGCCCACTCGGCCACCTGGGTGAGAAACGTCCACTGCGCGGGGGTCGGTTCCTCGTTGCCCCCGGTGAGGCAGGTGATCGCCCCGATGGCCCGGTGCACCTGGTTCAGGGGTACGGAGATGAAACCGAGCCGTGAATGAAGCGGCGCGGTGGGTTCGGCAGAGTCGCCGAGGAGGGGGGCCACCCACACGTGCTCACCCGAGCGTACGGCGCGGGCCGTCGCGGTGGGCCCGTCCTGGTCGACGACCTCCCAGGTCCGCATGAGGGACGACGGCAGCCCGGCGGACGCCACCAGGCGCAGAGCCGACATGGGGCCTCGCAGGTAGACGGTTCCCCCGGCGCAGCCCAGCTCCGCGACGGAGTGCTCAAGGGCGAGCCGAAGGACCTCGCTCTCCGTGATGTCGTCGTCAGCGGTGTCGAGTAGATCCAGCCGCTTGATCACAAGGACAATATAAGAGGAAATACGGCACATGACACCGACGGTTCTGCCCGCTGGTGTCCCTTGCCCGGCATGAGGTACATCGGCAGAAGCGGGAGTGGACGCGGTGGATCGGCCACGGCCGGTGTCCGGCCCTGGTGCAGATCGGCGCCGCGCTGGACATTCGCTCGGTGCCTTGCGCGGCGACCCGCACGACCCGGGTGTGGCCACGGCGGCCCTCGGGCGGTCTCGGGCTCCGGTCTGCTTCGTCCTCGCGGCAGACCCAGGCGACCGGGTCCGTCGCGATGCCGATTCCCATGCGTCGGCCCGGCCGGCTGGGGGAGTTTACCTGGGCAGTGATCCTGGACTCCCGGTGAAGACAGCCCCGCCTCGTGCTGGAAAGCCTTCAACAGCGGGAGCGCAGCATGCGGCGCATCCGGTCGGCCCGGTCCAGGAGGTTCGTGCGGACGACCGGGACAGCCTGTGCCGCCAGGTCTTCCGCTCGTCCCACGAAGGCCAGGTCGATACCGAACGGCGGGAAGAGCCATTTGGTGTAGGTCGTCGCCGGCATGGTTCCGCTGTGGTGCATGTTCGGCACGAGATCGAGGTAGGCCTCCGCATAGGGCCTCAGCAAGTCGTTCTGGCCCGCGCTCCAGAACGGCGTCGCAACTGAGTGGACCGAAGCGATGGGCACCGCGCGGTCCGTCACCAGCGTCTGCCACACCGCCTTCTTCTCTGCCGCGTCCGGGGTCGCAGCGCGGACCTGGAGTCTGCTGACCCACGCTTCGGGGTCCGGGTCGCGGTCGAGCAGAGCCTGTGCTTCGGCTGCGGTCGGGCTTCCGAGCTGAGCCTTGCGAACCAGGGCTCGCCACTGGAGATCGATGTCCTCCCCGGCCTCGGTCTGGAGCCACGCGACGTCCTCCGGTTCGGCCGCAGTGCGAGCGAAGCCGCGCAACGCCGCTTTACGGTAGGCGCCGACGCCGGAGAGGGTGCGGCACGCCGCAGCCACTGCTCGCAGCAATTCGTCCCGCTCCGATTCCGGGCTCCACAGATCCGCGGCCTCGACAGCCAGGTTGAGGTACGGCTCGATCACCGAGGCGGACGTCTCGACAGCAAGCACTCGGGTCAGGCACTGCACCGCTTCGGCGGCACTCGCTTCGCCGTTGATCAGCATGTCCCAGGCCGTGGTGACGGCGACACCTCGCGCGGTCGCAGTGGGCAGGCGGGCGGCGTTACCGAAGAACGCGTCTCTGGTCGTGGCGTCAGGTCTCGTCGAGGCGAAGGTCAGGTCTTCATCGTTGACCAGATACAGGTCGGCTCCTGCCGGCAGGTCGAGCCGAGTCCGTTCGCCCGCGACCTCGACTTCGACGAGTGCCATCCGCTCAAGGCGGTCTCCTGAACGCTCGTAGGCGCCGACGGCCAGCACATGCCGGCGCGGCGAGCCATCCGGACCCTGGGCGACCAGGGCAAACCCATCCTCGTCGTGGTCAAGAGTCAGCCGGTCGGTGCCCGCTGTTTCCAGCCATCCCGCGCGCCACTGGTCCAGGTCACGTCCGCTGGCGTCGGCGACCGCATCGATCAGGTCCGTCAGCGTGGTGCTGCCCCAGGCATGCGTGGTGAAGTAGCTGGTCAGACCCGCGGAGAACTCCGCCTCGCCGACGTACGTCATCAACTGCTGCAGGACGGACGCGCCCTTGGGGTAGGTGATGGCGTCAAAGGTCGCTGCAGCCTCCGCCACGTCGCGGACCTGCTGGCGGATCGGGTGAGTCGTCGGTCCCTGGTCCATGAAATAGGCTTTGAGTTTCTCGCCGGCCAGATGTGCCGTCCAGGCATCGGTGTACGACGTCGCGCTCACCGCGGCCCAATTGCTGGCGAACTCCGCGAACGCCTCGTTCAGCCAAAGGTCGTCCCACCAGCGCATCGTGACGATGTTGCCGAACCACATGTGCGCGAGCTCGTGCAACAGGTAGCGCGAGAAGATGTCCCACTCCGCTCTGGTCGGCGTGCTCCTGCGCAGGAACCAGTCCATCCAGGTGACGCAGCCGAAGTTCTCCATCGCGCCGGGGAACTCGGGCGTGAAGACCTGGTCGTACTTGTGCTGCGGAAACGGCATGCCGAACTTGGCGGCGAAGAACTCGAGCCCTTGGGTGGTCAGGGTGAACAGCTCGTCGGCGTCCCGGTCCAGGATCGAAGCCAGCGACTGGCGGGCGAAGAGCCCGAGATCATGACCGGCTCCGTGACGACGCAATTCGTAGTACGGGCCCGCGTTGATCACGGTGTTGTACGCCGCCAGCGGCGGCGTCGGCGGGAAGCTCCAGCGTCGCACGGTGCCGAGGTCTTCGATCTGCGGGTCACCGCTGTTGCTCAACACCCGCCAGCCGGCGGGAGCGGTCACGGTGAACGCCCACGGCGCCTTGAGGTCCGGCTGATCGAAGCAGGCCGACACGTACCGGGCGTAGTCGGGAGCGAAGTCGGTGTAGACATACGTCTCGCCGTCGGCGGGATCGACCGCCTTGTGCACGCCCCGGCCATCGGCCGAGCACTCCGTCACCGAGGTCACCGCGAGGACGTTGCGCTCGGCAAGATCGGTCAGTGCGATCCGGCCCCCATCAGCCGGCCGCAGCACGACCCCGTTGAGCGTGGCGCTCTCGACCGTCGCCGCGCAATCGACGAAGGTCTCAGCGCCGGACCGGTGACACGTAAAGGTGATCGTCGACTCGCACCGGACCCGCGAGCCGGTCATCAGATCCGAAAGGTCGACGGCAACGTCATACCGCTCCACGGTCAGCATGCTCGCCCGCGTCTCGGCCTCGGTTTGGGTGAGACTCCTGCCGCTCATCGCTTTCCCTCTCGAAGATTCGTTCATTCCCTACGAACAATCCACCCAAAAACAAGAAGCCCATATGAATCGGGCGTCTCCAGCGCATCGCCTGACGACGGACATGACTGGCCTTCCATCACTACAAGCCGAACTCAGAGTCGGCTCCACGAGGGCCTCCTCGCCGCCGTGATCGCACCAACACGTGATGAGATCATTCGACACCTGTGGACCTCGGAAAGTCGCGCTTCAGCCGCAGCGGCTGTTCCGTGGCTCCGTCGAACCCACCCGTTCCATGCGCCGGATCTCTCGCTCCGCCGCTTCCAAGTGCCCCAGATCGAGGGCCATCGCGGCACGCCCGGCGAGGTAGAAGATGTCCTGTCGGATCCGACAGTCCAATCCCGGTTGGCGGCACAATTGCAGGAACCGCACCTCGAGACTGAGTTCGATGCGACCCGTCTCGTTCCGGACAGCGGCCGGGAGTGCGGCGTGCCAGAGGTCCTTGGCGTAGTCACGCGTCTGACGGTCGGCCTCGTCAGGCCGGGCTTCCACGGGACGATAGGGGTGATCGGTCCACTCCTCGTCAGCCCAGCAGACGAGTTGGTCCAAGTGCTCTGAGGCGACCGCCAAATCCGGGGGCGAGGAGGAGAGAGCAGTGTCCGCGCCGGCAACCAGCCGGGCGAGACGGTGTCGCGCGTCATCGTTCCCCGCCACGCACATCGCGATGAAGCCCGCCAACACGTCGAGCCTGCGCGCCACCTCTGCCCGCTGCCAGATCTCGTACAGTCCCGCCATTCACCGTTCCTTCTCCGCTGATCGCATCTCCGCGCCCCGAACCCTATGACCCACCCCCGTCAGCGGGTCCAACGGTTTTCCCGGGCTCAGCGAACTGACGAGTAGCCGGTCGACGAACTCCGCAGTGGCCGGTCGCGGAACTGGCCAGGGTCCGGGAACTGTGTCGCTGCTGAGTTCGTGGCGCCGGTATCGTCCGGTTTCCCGGCCCACCGCACGGGCGTCCTATGTTCAGAGAGCGATGCAGATGACCAGCCAGCGAGCAACGACGACCCTGTGGCGCCCCACCGGCCCCAAGGAGCTGGATCTGGTTCGGGAGCTGAACTGGCGTGCCTGGCCGCCCCGGCTGCCCGAGCAGCCGATCTTCTACCCGGTCCTCAACGAGGAGTACGCGGTCAGGATCGCGCGGGACTGGAACGTGAAGCACGACGGCGCCGGCTTCGTCACTCGTTTTGAGGTCGAGTCGGAGTTCTTGAGCCGGTATCCCATCCAGCAGGCCGGCGGGCGGACGATCCTCGAGCTGTGGGTTCCGGCCGAGGAACTGGACGACTTCAACGCCCACATTGTCGGCGAGATCCAGGTGGTCCACGAGTTCCGCTGAACGGGCTTCCCGCGGGAGCTCCACTGGTCAGCCTTGGGATCGTGGCCGCTGCGGGAGCCTCGACCCGTTGCTGATCGAGTTGCCGTGGGGGTGTCGGATCCTGACGATGCGGGCGGTTCTGGAAGCGCGGCGGAATCAGGCCGATGAGATCGTGCGGCCAGGCGGCGGTTCATACGGGCGATCACCGACCAGCGGATGACGGCTTCGCTCGTGTCAGTGCGTCGTTCGTACCGATGTCCCCAGCCGTCAGGCCACTTCACTCGTTGATGCCGCGCTGGTCGGGCGCATCCCACTCGTCGTCCTTGGGGTTCGGTCGCGTGCCCTCCCCGCGGGCAGTGGACGCTTGGGTCCGTTGTCGCGACGGCGTGGTGCGATGTTGAACACCGTCACGCCGGTGACGATGAGCGCGAGGGCGACACTCACGCCGGGGGTGATGGGCTCGCCGAAGAGGGGGACGGCGAGGAGAGCGGTCAGAACGGGGCTGATCGCGCCGGCCGTTGCAGCAAGGGTGCTGCCGAGGGCCCGCACCGCGTAGGCGTAGCACAGGGCCGAGAGCAGTCCTGTCCCGATGCCCTGGAGGCCGGTGAAGAGCAGAACGTCGGAGATGCCGGCGGTGCCGGTCATCAGATGCGAGGGCATGGCGGCGGAGGCGGCAAGCAGGGCGGCTGTGATCGCGGCGGGCGTGCACACGGTGAGCACGACGCCGGTAAGGCCGAGCCCCGTCTGGCGCAGGCCGATCGTGTAGACGGCCCAGGCGCACCCGGCGGTGAGGAGTATGCCGATGCCCGCGGTGGTGGCGGTGGACGTCGTCTGCATCGCAGTCGCTGCGATACCCGTGGTGATCGCGGCCAGGGCGATCAGGCGCCGGGAGGAGATCGGTTCCCGCCACCGGAGATACAGGATCACCGTGACGAACAGCGGGACCGTGCCGGGGATGAGGAGACCGATGAGCGCGGCGGAGGTCAGGTGTCCGCCGAGTTCGGAGAGGAGGAAATGCGGCAGTCCGCCGATGCCGAGCATGAGCAGGACACCGATCCGTTCGCCACGCAGCGCGCGGACGGTCCGCGGCAGCCACGGCGCCAGGATGACGGCCGGTGTCGCGAAGCGGAGAAACGCCACGTCGATCGGGGCGAGGCTGGACGAGCTGATCCCCCTGACCGTCAGGGCGAACGAGGACCACAGGACAACCGCGGCCGCGAGAGCGGCCACTCCCGTAAGCCTTGCACGCATCTGATTGGCCATGGCCAACTCCTTCCATCCCGGCTCGACAGCGAGCAATTTTAGGAAGATGGATGGGGCAGGCGATTGCAAATGCTGCTGCTCTAGGGGCTCTCTGTGGCAGAATCTGCCACATGGTGACCTTGGATGACATCGACCGGCACATCCTGCTGGAACTCCAGAGAGACGGCCGACTCACCAATCAGGAGCTGGCGGATCGCGTGGGTCTCTCGCCGTCGCCGTGCCTGCGGCGTGTGCGGCTCTTGCAGGAGAGCGGCGTGATCAGTGGCTACGCGGCGATGCTCTCCCAGGACGTGCTCGGACTGTCGATCACCGCCTTCGTGCGGATGACGCTCCTCGCCCACACCTCGCAGGTCGTCGATGCCGTCGAAGAGAAGCTCCGCTCGATCCCCGAGGTGGTCGAGGCGTACCTGCTGGCCGGCGATGACGACTACCTCGTCAAGATCGTCATCGACTCCTTCGCCGCGTACGAAGACCTCGTACGGCGAGAGCTGCGGACCCTTCCGTCACTGTCCTCGATCAAGACGACATTCGCCTTCGCCGTCACCAAACCGCCATCGCCGCTCCCCATCCCCTGAGCCGCGCATTCTCACCGCCGTGACCACGGTGAACTGGGCGCGTCTTCTCGTATGCGAGTGGGGACGATTGTGGGTCCGCCCCGCCCTGGAATGAACCATCAGGATCACCAGTTACAGGTGAAACAGGCGAAACCATGTCCTTCTGCTCGGCTTGGAGGTTTCCATGACTGCAGAACTGGACGGATCCACCGCTCTTGTCACCGGCGCCACGGCCGGCATCGGCCGGGCCATCGCCCTTCGCCTGGCAGCGTCGGGAGCCGCGGTCATCGTCCACGGGCGGGACGAGCAGCGAGGTGCTGCGACCGTCGAAGAGATCGCTGCCGCAGGCGGGAAGGCCTGGTTCGTTGCTGCGGATCTGAGCCGCTCCGAAGATGTCCTGCGCCTTGCCGCCGAAGCAGGCGATGTGGACATTCTGATCAACAACGCCGGTATCTACCGGTTCGCCAGTACGCCGGACACCACCGCCGAGATGTTCGACACGCAGATGGCCGTCAACTCACGCGCGCCGATGCTGCTGGTCGGTGCCCTCGCGTCGGGAATGGCTGCACGGGGGCGTGGGGCCGTCGTGAATGTGAGCACGGCGGCGGCTGCCACGCCGGTGCGCGGAGCGGGCGCTTACGGGGCATCCAAAGCCGCACTCGAACTGCTCACACGAGTGTGGGCTGACGAGTTCGGCGCCCAAGGCGTCCGCGTGAACGCCGTGGCTCCGGGGCCCGTCGCCACCCCCGGGACGGAGGTCATGGGAGACGACGCCCTCCAGGCGATCGGGCGAACCACCGTACTGGGGCGGGTTGCAGACCCTGAAGAGATCGCGGAGGCGGTTCTGTTCCTTGTCTCCTCCCGCGCCAGCTACATCACCGGCGCGATTCTGGAGGCACGTGGCGGACAGCTCGCGATCGGCTGACTCCGGGCCGGGCCGCGATGGGATCTTCCTTTCGTGGTGGGCCCTCGAAGCAGGGTCGCCCAGGGCGCAGCGCGCTTCCGACGCCGCCGGCTGCGAACGGGCAGTTGCTGTGTGACAGCGCCGTGAAAGTACGGGACGGGCGTGCGGGGGATCGAGCAGCGCGTGCCCCTGCGCCACGCCGGCGGCAGCCTGCACACTGCGCCCAGCGAACGCTAGAACAAGGAGGACACGGGAGCGGTCGTGGTCCCGCCGTGGGGCGGGGGGTCTGGCAGAGCCGGGACGTCGACGGCTTCCATGCCGTCCTGGACGAGGCGCAAGTACCGCCGCCACAGGTGCGGTTGCGTGTCCTGCAGGCGTGATGCTGTCAGGTAGATCTCGCTCATCAGCAGCAGGATGTGCTGTCCGGTGATGTCCTGGCGAAAGACAGGAGCCACTGCCAGCGTCTGCGCTCCGTGACGAGGGTGGTGGCGACGAGGAACGACACGGGCACTGCCGCGTAGGCGGGCCACACCACCCACGCGGCGATCACGGCCGCCGCGAGCTGGATCAGCACGAGCAGGATCGTGACCGTACCCGAGACAGGGGCGATCACCTGCTTTTTGTCCCCCGGAGTGGCGAAGACGGTCGGCAGTCCGATCAGCGCCACCACTGCCAGGACGGCGAGGAACCAGGAGTACTCGGACACTGCCCATGGCGCGGCCACCCAGGCGACGAGTTCCGTCGTGAAGCGCAAGGCGGATGCGATGCGGTCGTCCGGTCTCTCCATGTCCCTCCCCCCAGAAGCGTTGACCACCGGCGGGAGATCTTACGACGATTCACGCGAACGCGGTCTGATGAGCCGCATCAAATCACCGTCACCACCGTGCTGTTCCGACAGTGCCTTGTCGTACATGACCGCTTCACTTGCCCGCGCGGCGGCTACCGGGGCAGTTCCGTGCCGGCCTTTTCGGCGACCATGTAGCGCGCGTACCAGTCGGGCCAGTCCGGGTCCTCGGCGCCGGTGCGTGCCTCATGCTCGCCGTGCGCGGCCGCGGCCCGGCGCAGGGCGCCCACCAGGTCCTCGGTCGAGGCGAATGCCGTGCTCGCGGGGTCCAGCCGGCCCGGGAGCCGGGTGGTGACCTCCTGCAGGATCCAGCCGTTGCCGTCCGGGTCGTCGAACGACAGGAACGAGCCGTAGCTGCTGCGCTGCGGGTCCGGACCGGGCACCCGGGCATCGGCCCCGGCGTGGTGGAAGACTCCGCCGGCGTCGTGGAAGACCTCGCTGGGCTCGGCGCCGCGCCGGTTCAGCTCGTCGTGGGCGGCGTCGATGTCGTCCACGATCAGGTGCAGCCCCCGTGCCGACCCCGGCGCCTGGTCGGTGACCGAGGTGCCGAAGATGACCGACGCCGGGGAGCCGGGCGGGGTGACCTGGACGACCCGGAAGTCCTCGCCGTTGGCCACGTCCGCGTCGAGCCGCCAGCCCAGGGCCGTGTAGAAATCCTTGGCCCGGTCGACATCGGACACCGGCACCACCACGACCTCGAGTTTCATGTCCATGACTTGTGCCTCCTGTGCGGGAACGACTTGCCGACGCTTACGAGACTGACCGGGCGGCCGCCGCTTCGCACCAGGAGAACTCACGGGTCGGCAGGCGGCAGGGGACACCGGGGGAGGGGGAGGGGCCCGGCGGCGGATTCCGGATCTCGGCCCCGGCGCTCGGAGCCGTGCGCCTACCCGAGTCGCGGAGTTCTTCCAGCCCCAGGACTGGTAACAGCTGTTACCATCGGGGTGTGGCGAAGACACAGCTGGGCGCGCGCGTCGACAGCGAGATCAAGGAACTGGCGGAAGCCCGCGCCAGGGACCGAGGCCTGAGCCTCGGCGACTACATCGCCGTCCTCGTGCAGGAGGACACCGAAGGACTGCGGCAGCGGGGTCTGGACGCCGCGGAACGGTTCCTCACCGAGCACCAGGGTGTCTTCGACGAAGCCGAAGACGCCGACTGCCACACCCCCGGAGCACACGCCGCGTAATGGACCTGCACATCGACGTCCCCTGGATCCTGAGGGTCGCGGAGATCGCGGGGGCAGGCGATCCCGCCCCCGAGGACTACGGAGTGCCGGTGGCCGCGGTCGCTGCTCACCGGGCCGAGCTGCTGGACCAGCCCGTCTACGACGGCCCCTACGCCCGCGCCGCCGCCCTGGTGCACGTCCTCGGCCGCTGCCGATGGCTGGAGCGCTCCAACCTGGCCGTGGCCGCTGCGACGGGCGTGATGTATCTGGAGGCTTCCGGGATACCGGTCAAGCCCGCCCGGGAGGATGCCGTCGCCCTGCGCGACCTGCTGCGGCATCCCGCCTGCACCACTGCAAAGATCGCCACCTTGTTGCGCGGCTGGCCCAGGGCCACCTGATCCCCAGCCGGGTATGAGGCTCGCGCGATCCTGCGCAGACGGCGTCTCCCCTCACCAGGTGCAGTGAGCGAGCTTGGCGGGTGGTCAGTAGCGGGCGCCGACCGGGGCCGGGATGGCGTCGAGGTCCGCGATGTCGGCAGGGGACAGCCGGACGTCCGCGGCAGCCGCGTTGTCGGCGAGGTATTTCGGTGTCTTGGTGCCCGGAATGGGGACGACGTGCGGGCCCTGGGCGAGGAGCCAGGCGAGGGCGACCTGTGCGGGGGTGGCGCCGATCCGCTCGGCGACCTGGCGGACCTTGGCGGCGATGTCGAGGTTGGCGTGCAGATTCTTCTGCTGGAAGCGCGGCAGACGGCGTCGCTGGTCGTTCTGCGGCAAGTCGTCGAAGGAGGCGAAGCGGCCGACGAGGAAGCCCCGGCCCAAAGGCGAGTAGGAAAGCAGCCCGATGCCGTGCTCTCGGCAGTAGGGCAGGACTTCGGCCTGGACGTCACGGGTCCACAGGGAGAACTCGGCCTGCACGGTGGCGACCGGATGCACGGACTGAGCACGCTGGATCTGCTCGACGCTGACGGTGATCTCGGACAGGCCCAGGTGGCGGGCCTTACCGGCCGCGACCGCCTCGGCCATGGCGCCCCACGTCTCCTCGATGGGGACCTCGGGATCGACGCGGTGGAGCTGATAGAGGTCGACGTGGTCGGTGCCCAGGCGGTGCAGGCTGGCGTCGATAGCCGCACGGACATGTTCGGGCCGGCCGTTGGGCCTGACGACCGGGGACCCGCCCGGGCCGCCGGTGGGATCGACGGCCTCCAGGCCGACCTTGGTGGCGATCACCGCCCGTTCGCGCCGGTCGGCCAGGCTCCGGCCGACGAGTGACTCGTTGGTGTGGGGGCCGTAGACGTCGGCGGTGTCGATCAGGGTCACGCCCAGATCGAGTGCCTGATGGATGACGGAGCGGGAAGTGGCTTCGTCGCGTGGCGTGGCCATGTCGTAGGCGAAGGTCATCCCCATGGCGCCCAGACCGACGACGCCGACCTCAGGTCCCTTGGTGCCCAATGTGGTGGTACGCATGGTGTTTTTCTCTCGTGTTGGTTCTCGGTACCCACGGCTCATGGACGGGAAGTACCGGGAAGGGTCTGGCCTGGCGGCAGGGGAATGCCGAGGCTGTCAGCGTGTGCTGGTGGGGCGTGGTCGGCCGAGTTCCTCAGCCGCGGCCGACCCTGCCGGTCGGCGCCCTGCGGTGATCTGGTCGTGCAGGCTTTCGAGGGCGGCGACCCAGCTCTCCGAGCACGTGGGGAAGGGCTGGGACGGTGTCGCGCAGTGTGTCCGCGGGGGACGTGGGCGCGATCTCCACGGTCGCCTGCTGCGGCTACGCCCGCGGCAGGCCGAGTGCGTAGCCGTCAGCGATGATGTGCCCGTCACTGAGCAGTGTGAGGAAGGCGTTGGAGTGGGGATGAACGGGTGCAGGTGGCGGGTTCGGCCGTTACGGAGATCGGGGCGGTTGGCGCGGAGCCTGCCCTCATTCGCGCCGGCCGAGTACGCCCGCCCCGGGTGGCAGGCCCGCCTGCTCCCGAAAGCCGTCACCCCTGCGCGGCCGGAATCAATGGTCCAGGCGCGAGACCTGGTAGTGGGCGATGTACCAGCCGTCCTCCAGATGCCTCACCAGGACCGCGAGTTTGACGGCCACCGGCGCCCGGTCGGTGAAGGTGAACACGGCGTCCAGGTAGCCGAGTACGAGGTCGTCCGCGAACCGTCGGGTCTCGAGGACGCGGTAGGCGGCCTTCATCCCGAGCGGCTGGGAAGCGTAGTACTCGGCAACACTCGGTCTGCCGACGCCGTAGGGGTGCAGCCCCTGGAACACGGCGTCCTCGGTGAAGCCCGCGGCCACATCCTTCGGCTCGTGGGCGTCGACGGCAGCCTTCCAGCGGTCGAGGACGTCGCGCAGGACCAGTTCGTCGTCCTTTGTCGTGCTGTTCATGACCTCTTCCTTGCTCGGTGGTCCGGCGGCTGCTCAGTGACCGGCGCTCATACCGCCGTCGACGTGCAGGATCTCGCCGGTGACGAACGGAGCCGTCTCCAGGAAGAGCACGGCGTCGACGATGTCCCCGACCTCGCCCATCCGCCCGACCGGGTGCAGGGCGGCGAGGAAGTCGTGGGTCTCCTCGGCGTGCATGGGGGTCTTGATGGTGCCGGGCGACACCGCGTTGACGCGGATGCCGCGGGTGGCGTACTCGATCGCGAGGGACTTGGTGGCGGACTGCAGACCGCCCTTGGTCAACGAGGCCAGCACGGAAGGGACGTTGGAGTCCGCGTTGTCGACCAGGCTGGTCGTGACGTTGACGATGTGACCGCCGCCCTGTGCCAGCAGATGCGGGACGGCGAGCTGCGTGATGTGGAAGAAGCCGGTGACGTTGATGCCTGTCACGGCGGCGTAGTCCTCGGCCGTGTACTCCGTGAACGGCTTGGCGACGAAGATGCCCGCGTTGTTGACCAGGGTGTCGATACGGCCGAACCGCTGGACCGCTGCGGAGATGACGCGCTCCGCGGTCGCCGGGTCGGCGATGTCGCCCTGGACGGTCAGGACGTCGGCGTCGTCGACGGGCGCGATCGTGCGCGAGGTGGCGACGACGGCGTACCCGAGCTTGCGGTAGCCCTCGACGAGGGCGGCGCCGATACCCTGGGACGCGCCGGTGACGACGGCGACCTTCTGGTCGGGCGTCTGGTCCTGAGTGCTCATGGTGATCTCCTCCGAATGATTGACCGGCACTAATCGACCGGTCGACTATTTGAAAGGTAGGTCGGACCCCCGACCTACGGAAGGATCTGTTTCCTACCGTATGGGAGGCGCAGGCTCCCAGCGCAGATCAGCCACGGAGCGCGTACGGATCGCCGGCGGGCAGCCAGGCATCCGGGGCTCTGATGCCGAGGTCGCCGATGCCGTCGCAGAGGGCGTCGACGACGGCGAGGACCCCGTCACGGTTCTCGTTCTCGCGCCGGACCAGGGACCAGGTCCAGTAGGCCTTCGGGGCGACGATCTCGCAGCGGACGAGGTCCGGGGGGAGCGGATTTGTCTGTCCCTTGGGCGAGTTGACGACGGGGCGGGTGCAGCGGCGCACGTGGTCGAAGAAGGCGGGGCCGGTGATCGCTCCGTCCGAGATGTGTACCGTGCGGGCGCCTGTGGCCCCTGCGAACTCCTCGCCGTACACGTTCCAGGATGCCCAGGAGGTGACGTCCTCGTCGATGAGGACGTCGGTGTCCTGGGCCGCCACGTCGGGCGCGTCGCTGCTGTCACCACCCCTGGCGACGGCGTAGAGCCGGTCGGCGCCGATCAGACGGGCCCGCAGCCCGAGCCGCTCGAGGTCCTCGCTGCGCACCCAGCACACGGCGAGGTCAAGGCTGCCGTCGGCGACCCGCGCGGCCTGGGTGTGGGAGGGGGCGACCCATGCGTCGACGTGTACCTGGGCCACCGCGGCCGTACGCGAAGTCAGGTCCGGAGGAAGCCAGTTGACGTAGCCGAGCCGCACGGCCTGGGAGCCGGACAGACGGCCGGCCCGCTGTTTGAGGTCGTCGGCGCGGTCCAGCAGGGCGCGGGTGTGCGGGAGCAGGGCGGCTCCGGCCGGGGTGAGGGAGACCTTGCGGCGGTCACGGTCGAAGAGCCGGACACCCAGGTCCCTTTCGAGCGCCTTGATCTGCTGGGAGAGCGAGGGGCCCGCGATGAGGAGCCGCTCGGCGGCCCGGCCGAAGTTCAGTTCCTCGGCGACCGCGACGAAGTACCGAAGCTGACGCAGTTCCACACGCGCCATCGTACGCACGCTGGGAGGCTGCGCCTCTCAGCAGCGAGGAAGCCGGTCGTGGCATCGGCGCAGGTGAAGGGCACACGATGGGCTTATCAACGACGAACGGAGTGCATCATGCGAGAGTTCCTGGTCGAGATCACCACCACCGTTCCCGAGGGCACCGGCCAGGAGGAGGTGGACCGGCGGCGGGCCGCCGAGGCCGTCCGTGCGAAGGAGCTGGCCGCGACCGGCAATCTGGCCCGGCTGTGGCGTCCCGTGGGCGAGTTGCGCAGCATCGGCGTGTGGCGGGCCGCCGACGAGGAGGAGCTCCACGAGAAGGTGCTCGGCACCCTGCCGCTGCGCCCGTGGATGATCCTCACCGTCACCCCGCTCGAGTCGCACCCCAACGACCCCGGCCGCAACGACGGTACGAAGTGAGCATCTCCTCACCCTGGACGCATGTCGCCCGGGCAGCCGCCGCGCTCGCGGCGGGCATGGGGGTCGGACGCTTCGTCTACACCCCGATCCTGCCCCTGATGCACACCCAGGCGGGCCTGTCGGCCGGGGCCGGGGCGAGCCTGGCCACCGCCAACTACGTCGGCTATCTCGTCGGCGCACTCGCGGGCATCCTGGCCCCCGTACTGGTCCGGTCGCGCACCGTCCTGCGCGGGTCCCTGCTCCTGTTGACCGGCACGCTCGGTGCGATGCCCCTCACCCACAGCACCGCCGTGTGGGGCCTGCTGCGGCTGCTGGCCGGCCTGGCGAGCGCCCTGGTGTTCGTCGTCGCGGCCGGGTCGCTCCTGCACCACCTGCGGGAACACCCGCCGCACCTGTCCGGCTGGGCGTTCGGCGGGGTGGGCGGCGGCATCGCGCTGTCCGGTCTGCTGGTCCTGGTGCTGCGGTCCGTCGCCGACTGGCGGGCCGCCTGGTGGGCCGCGGCCGCGCTCGCCGCGGTGCTCGCCGCCGCCTCGTGGAATCTGCCGCCGGAGGACGCGCCCGTCGCCCCCGCGGCCAGGAGCAGCGCGAGGCCCCGTACGCACCGCTGGTTCGGTGCGCTGTTCGTCAGCTACACGCTGGAGGGCGTCGGCTACATCGTCGCCGGGACCTTCCTGGTCGCCGCGATCGGACAGGGCTCTCCCGGCTGGCTCGGCAGCGTTGCCTGGGTGCTCGTGGGCCTCGCCGCCGTGCCGTCCTCGGCGCTCTGGGCCCGGCTGGGGCGCCGCTGGTCACGTCCCGGACTGCTGCTCACCGCGCTCGTGGTCCAGGCGGTCGGCATCGCCCTGCCGGCCCTGGTCGGTGGTACGGCCGCGGCCCTCGGCTCGGCGGTGCTGTTCGGCGCCACGTTCATCGGCGTCAGCACGCTCGCCCTGGCCGCCGGAGCCCATCTGCGGTTCCCCCGCTCGGTGGCCCTGCTGACCGCCGGATACTCGGTCGGCCAGATCCTCGGCCCGCTGGTCGTCGCGCCGATCCTCCACCATGGCTACCACCGGGCGCTGCTGCTGGCCGCCCTCGTGGTCCTCGCGGCGGCGGCGGCCGCCGCCGTACTGCGGATCGGCTTCCCGCACCACATGGTCGCGGCAGGACACACGGCATCCGTGCGACAGCGAGAATCGACCGAGGACGACTTGCCCGCCGCGGCCGGTCCCGACAGCACTCGTGGCGCACTCGGCCACCTGACGTGACGCCGCTGATGACCACACCACGGGATCTCGCGATCGTCGCCTTCGACGTGGCGACCGACAAACCTTGGAGCAGGGCGATCTGTTGCTCGCGCGCGGAAGCCGAGGTGCTCGACCTCATCTAGCTAGGCAGTTTCGTTTGGGTCAAGATGGGGGCGAGTGATCGGCAGGCGCTTCCGGGTGGCACCCTGGGGTGATGCAGTCATGGACCCCGTCCACCGAGAACGACCTGCGGCATCTGTTCAATGAGTGGGATCCGATCGGCGTCGCCGAGGACGTGCAGGACGAGTATGACTGCATGCTCGCCCCCTTGCTTCAGCGACTCCGCAGCGGTGCCAACCAGACGGAGATCGGTGAGTTTCTGCGACACGAGCTGCAGTATCACTTCGGACTCGATCCTCTCGGCCTGCGGCCCGAAGCGATGACCACCCGAGTGATCACCTGGTGGTCCGCTGCCAGCAGGCCCGATGGCGCCGGCGGCAGCGTGTAGCCGCTCCCTCCAGATCGCCGGATCGTTGGTCAAGGCGTGCCGTTGACTGACGCGCAGTGGGCGCGGATCGAATCCCTGCTCCCAGATCGGATGCCGAAGCGGGGTGGCCGGTGGCGGGACCACCGAGAGGTGATCGACGCGATTGCATGGAAGTTCCACACCGGATCACAGTGGGTGCACCTGCCGGAGAAGTACGGCAACCGGCGAGGTGTCTACAACCGGCTACGGATGTGGTCCGTCGACGGCACCTGGGACAGGGTGTTCCAACGTCGTCCAAGCACACCTGGAACTGCACGACCTCAGCCGACGGCCTTCGCGACAGTTCATCCCGCAGCCACGCGAGCCGTTCGTCCGGGCTCTGTGACTGGCGCCGGCACTTCCCGATGAGCTCCCAGAAGGAATCAATGTCCACAGCGGCACTGTGCCAGGCACCTCTGACAACGCATGGTCAACGGACCATGTTCGAGCGGTGGAGAATCCGGAGATCATCATCCAGCTTACCCAGGATGAGGCGCTGGTCCTGTCGGACTGGTTGGAGCAGGTGCAGATGACGAACCTCAGTCGTCTCGTCGGCGATGCGGCGGTCTGGGCGCCGCTTCACCGCATTGCCGGAACGCTCGACAAGTCGCTGCCAGGGATCTTTGCGGCGGACTACGCCGAACGTCTGGAAGCGGCCCGCAGCAGGCTTCGTCCAGCGCTGGACGACAGCGCCAGTGACGAGGAGGGTGCGGACGCATGAAGCACCTCTCGGAGATGACCGAACGCGAGTACTTCGCCGGCATCGGTCAGCCTCCCGGTATGTTCGTCGACAAGACCTCCTTCCGCATGCTGACTGCGTTCCTGACCGGCCATGTATGGCCGGTTGCGTAATTTCGCACGCTCGTGGTGGCGTAATTCCCCAGGTGCTGAGCCTGCTTGGTCGCCGTGATGTGGCCCAGGGCAGGACGTTCAGGCGGTGATCAGGGACGGGTCACCGACGGCGGAGACGACGTTGGACAGCGTCGTGAAGAACGGTCCCGGCCAGCTGTCCTCGCGGGCGTGCGCGTCGTTGTCTGCCCAGTCGCTCTCCCGCAGCATGACCGCGGTCATCCCTTGCCCGGCTGCGCCGCTCAGCTCGTCACCCCCGCCGTCACCGACGTAGAGGCACTCACTGGTCGGTGTTTCCAGTTCCCTGGCGACCTGGCGGAACAGCTCCGGATCCGGCTTCCTGCGGCCTTCCTGACAGGACAGCACGACCGCATCGACCAGGGGAGCGATGACCAGCGTCGGCCAGGTCTCCGCAAGTTCGATCGTGCAGTCGCTGAGAACCCCGACCCGAAGGCCGCGGCTGCGAAGCTGCTCCAAGGTGTCGAGTGCGTCGTCGCGGAAGACGAACAGCTCCCGCTGGGAGGCGAGCCTGGCTGCCGTGGCCGCGGCCAGCGCGTCATCGGCCGGATCGAACCCGCAGCGCTGGGCCAGTGTGCGGAGCGTCTGACGCAGATCGCCCAGGGCTCCCGTGGCTCGCTCCGGGAAGGACTCGTCCAGTGCCCGGCGCCATTGCTGCATCGGAATCCCGAGCGGGGACGCGCTGCGGGCTGCGTGATCGTCCCAGATCCCGGCAGGGGTGCTCGGAGTCAGCGTGCCGAAGAAGTCGAAGATCACAGCGGAGTAGGACATGGCCGGAACCCTATCGGCCCTGCGGTTCCGGCCGCTGTGGAATCGATCTCCAAGCGGTGAAGCGGCACCGACCGCTTCGCTGCGGGCGTGTGCGATGACGTCCTGGACAAGTGGGACGTGGGCTTACCGGTTCTCGCCGGGGACGAGTGGGTCGCTTGCCGCAGCCAGAGGAGGCGGCTACCCCTTCGTCCGCGCTGCGTTGATGCTCGACGGCCGTTCCTGCGTCGGATGAGAAATCCTGTTGGCCGGCTGCCAGCGACCTGCGAAGATGCGTCTGTTCGTCAGGCGGAGGACATTTGTTCGTTTTCGTGTGTGCGGGATGCGGCGCCGAGTTGACCACCTCGCTCACCCAGGTCTCACTGCCGGTCCATGCCCGTCAGAAGTACGGGAACGGGGCCCAGCTGCCGGTGCTCATGGAGTCCGGGACGTTTGCCGTGGACCCGGACTCCTGGGGAGGGCCGTGGCGGAGGTGGGACGAGATCGATCCGGGCGAAGCGGAGGCACGCGGCATCTACGCGCCGGTCTACGCCCTGTCCGACAGCACGCCCGGGGCGAGTGTCATCGCGCCCGGTGATATCCGTGGAACCCGGCTGATTCCTGAGAAACGCGGCGGTGCCTGCTGCGGCCTCGACGGCGCCGACGGGCCCAACATGGCCTGCCAGGCATGCGACCTCCCCGTGGCGACCAGGGTCGACGACTGCTCGCTCTGGCAGGCAGTGCGGCTCAGCCCGGACGCCGTGCACCGCGTCCCCGTTGACGGTATCCACGCTGCGCCCCTCTCCTGGCCGGAGCTGACAGAGAACGGGGAGAAAACGCCTCCGTTCGAGCCGATCGCCACCTGGGGAGGACCGCTGGGGCCGAACCACTACTGGTCGTGGAGCCCGCAGTGGGAGGCGGCAGCCGGCCATGCGCTCGCCCACCTGCTGGTTGCCTCCCAAGGGCAGCCGGTGGAGGTCCCGGGCGGTCTGACCGCGGACATGTTCCAACGCGCGCTCGACGCCCTGCTGCCCGCAGGCGCCCCGAAGCGGCGCGCCGTCCTGGCCGGACCAGGACAGCCCTCCCCGGACGCGGGCGTCGACATCCTCCTCGTACCGGTCCACCCCCAGACAGGCCAGACCTGGACCCCCGCCGGCCCGGCTGCGTCGGCATACCTGGTGCCCCTGCCTCTTGGAGTGTGGCTGTGGTTGGTCTCTCCCCAGCCCTACCTGCCGGTCCCCGCGTCAGGCCGCATACCCCAAGATGTACTCCGCGACGACCCCCTCCCACTGCTTCCCAACTACCTGTTCCGGGCCGACTGGGGAACGTTGCAGCACACCTTGGTCCGGCTACCAGCCGTGCGCAGCCCGTGGCTGCGCACGATCGTCGAGAACCTCACACAGGGCGCCTCGGCCAACTTCTTCTAGCCGTCTGGCAATCGAACAGCGCCTGACTGTCGTGTCTCTCGAAGTGGTCGACATCTGCTGTCCAAGCTCGGTTCTGGCACAACTTCGGTGGTGACGGGCAGAGGGTGTGTCACGCGAATCCGCCTCAGAACCCAGGTGCCGGACTCGGCTCAGTGTTCAAGCGTCGCTGACACTGGCTGACTGGTCGTGACGAGCCCGCCGCCCCGGACATCGCACGCCGGACGTCCGGCCGTGCTGTCGGAGGCGGCTTGTATCCTGCACGCATTCGACGATCGGACGATCACGGGTACGGGCATGCGGGCACGGGGCCGGCGTCCAGGGGCGGGAGCGCGGGATTTCGATGAGTGACGCACATCCGATACGAAGCCGCAGACCGGGCGTCTCGGGTGTTGCGTGCATCATCGCCGGGGTCGTCCTTGCCGCCGTCGGGGCCATCGGCGCCTTGCTCCAGCACGACGCTCCCGGCCGGAGTGCGGAGCCGCGTACGGAGTTCACCGCGAACAACCCGCCCGCCGGTCTGCCCACCGCGCTCACCACCGGCCAGCACCTCCGCTGGTCCGGCTGCACCTCGCCGCCCACCGCGCGCACGGGCTACGACTGCGCCACCATGAAGGCCCCCCTCGACTACCGGAAACCCGACGGCAAGACGATCGACGTCGCCCTGGTCCGCCGTAAGGCCACCGGCCCGAACGCCCGGCGCATCGGCTCGCTCGTTCTCAACTTCGGTGGCCCCGGCGTGTCCGGCGTGAGCGGACTGCCCGAATTCCTCAACCAGTACGAGCCGCTCCTCGACCGCTACGACCTGGTTTCCTTCGACCCGCGCGGCGTCGGCGCGACCATCCCCGTGCGCTGCGGGAAGACGGCGGACGACACCGGCTACGACGGGGCCGACGCCTGCGCCGAGCACTCCGGGGCGCTCCTGCCGTACATCGGCACCTCGCACACCGCGCGCGACCTCGACCTGATGCGCTATCTACTCGGCGACGAGCGGCTGCACTACTTCGGCGTCTCGTACGGAACGGCGCTCGGCGCGGTCTACGCCCACCTGTATCCGTCCCACGTCGGACGGCTCGTCCTCGAGGCGCCCGTCGATCCGACCGAGGACCTCGACGAGAGGCAGGTGTCGCAGGTCAAGGCGGTCCAGGCGGCGTTCGACCGGTTTGCCGCGCACTGCGCGGCCCGTATCCGCCACTGCCCGACCGGCAACGGGCCCGAGGAGGCCGCGCGGCGCATGGCGCACCTGGCCGACCGCCTGAAGAAGAAGCCCGCCCCGGCCGGCGCAGGAAGGACCCTCGACGCGGACGACCTCGCGTACGCCGTCAGCGACCATCTCGACTCCGGCACAGACGGCTGGGCGCCGCTTGCCAAGGCCCTCACCGCGCTGATCGACCACAACGACGGCCGTCCGCTGAGCAAAGGCGCGGACGACATCGGCTCCGCCGACCGCGCGGCGACCCCGCACGACAACAGCATCGCAGCCCAGACCGCGATCACCTGCGCGGACTCCAGCCTGCGCCCCGGCTTCGAACGCCTTGACAGCGACGCGGCCCGCATCAAGACCGCCTCACCCGTCTTCGGCGAGGCCTGGTCCACCGGTGTCTACCTCTGTTACGACTGGCCGTTCGACGGCGAGCGCGCCACGCTCCAGGTGAACGCCGACGGCGCGGCCCCCGTCCTGGTGGTCGGCGGCACCGGCGACCCGACCACCCCCTATCCCGGCGCCCGCCACATGGCCCGCGCCCTGGGCGACGGCGTCGGCGTCCTCCTGACGGCCGAGGAGGAGGGCCATGGCACATACCCGCAGAACCGCTGCGTCACGGAGAGGGTCGACCACTACCTCCGCACGGGCCGCACCCCGGCCCCGGGGACGGTGTGCCGGGGCAGCATGCCCTGAGCTTGTTCTTCATGTACCAAGATCTACCGGGTTTGCCGATGGCCTTGAGGGTCTCGGGGCGCTTGACAGTCTTGTCGACGCTGTAGCGAGGTGCCCGGTGCATGTTCTTGGCGCGGGGTGGCCGTCTGGGGCTGGCTCCTCGGGGTTTGGGAATACGGGCTGGGCAGGCGAGGCGACCACGGATGTTGCTGAACCTCCTGGCGGACCCGGGCCGGGGTGAGCCGGTCGGAGGTGGCCGGCTTCACTCAGGGCCGACGGAGGTCCGCGGCGAGGAGCTGAGCGAGCCGGAGTCGGGTGTGCGCGACGATCAGGGTCCAGGTCCAATGGTCCGCCGCCTCGGGAGTGTGGAGCTTCGGGGTGGTCCATCCGAGGGTCTGCTTCGCGAAGCGGTAGGTGTGCTCCAGGTCGAAGCGGCGGAGAAATGCCTGCCAGAGGTGGTCCACACCGTCCGGGGTGGCACCTCTCTTGGAGGACCATCACCGCAGCGGCGGAGCGTCCCGCCTCTTCGACGGATGCTCGACCTGTAGCCGCATCAACGTCTTTTCAAAAAAGGGCAGTTCACCGTCGTGATCGAGCCATGAGGAGCGGTAGGCGAGCCTCGGGTGGACCCGTCTCATGCCTGGGCCTCGGCCTTACCGTAGTTGGTGGTGTCATTGACCGTGGTGGTCGCGGGCTCGGGTCAGGTCTCCGCCTTGGTGAACCGGAATTTCGGGCCGTGCTTGGGTGGCCCGGGCGGCGGACGGGTCCGACGGCGAGGAGGCCGTGGAACTGGGGGAGGACGCCCGTCGACTGCTGGACGGCCCGCTGTCGGAGGGCGACCTCCACACGGTGTGGCTGGCCGTGACCGGCCGGACCTTCGATCCGGCCGGTCACGGCATGGACGTCCGCACCTGGCTGCGGGCGGTCTCCGACCTGGCCACGGACCGCCTCCGGCAGAACGGACGCTCCTACGTCCCGCCGCCGGTCCAGCCGGTACGGGACGAAGGCCTGTGCGGGGAGATCGTGGCGGAGATCCGGGGGCTCGCCACGGAACTGACCGGCGCCACCGGGCTGCCGGACCTCGCCGCGGGGCTGGAGCAGGTAGTCACGAAGGCCGACGCCGATGTCGGCTTCCGGCTTCTCCTGCGGGCCCTGAAGGTTTACTCCGCACAGGTCTCGAAGGAGCGGTACGACAGGTTCCGCGAGCTCGGCGAGCGGCTTGGGTACCCGGTCGCGGTCGTCCGAGACGGTCTCACCGTCGACTGGCCGCCCATCGACACCACGTGCCGCGACACCGAAGGGGACTTCGGTCTCTCCCGGCTCGCGGGGAACGCACATCAGGACTGGCGGGAGAGCACCGCCCGGCGCGAGGTCCGCCGAGTGGCCGACGCGGACGAGCCCGGCCAGTCTCCGGGCACGGCGGCAGCCCTTCTCCTGGAGGACGCACTGCGACTGCTGCACTCCCCACTGACCGACGCGACGATCACCACGCTGTGGCTCGCTGCCTCGGATGCAGCACTGCGCGGCGACGGCCGCGACCGGCTGCGACTGGTCGCCGACGTCTGCGAGGAGCGGCTGCGGGAGGTCGCCCCCGGGTACACCGCCGTAGTGCCGCCCGCGCGTACGGAGTTGGCTGACCTTGCGATGCGCGAGGTCCGGGAGGCGGCACACACGGTTGCAGGCAGCGCCGTCAGCCCCCACTGGCAGCCGATCCCGGCCGAGGAGGCCATGGCGGCGCTGGAACAGGTCGTCGGCCGGGTCGATCCGGACCTCGGGTTCCGACTGCTCCTGCGGGTCCTGCGGGCGCTGTCCGCACGGATCACGCCGGGACAGTACGAACGGTACGAGGCGCTCGGCGAACGGTTCGGCTACGGGGAGTACCACATCTACGAAGTGGAGCAACTCGTCCGGTCGGACAACTCGGCGGCTCGGCCCAGAGGCTGAAGGCTCAGGCCCGGCAGATCCGAGCCCGCACGCATGGCGTTCCTCACCGGGACCGTTCCCGGTGAGGAACGCCGTTTCGCGTGGGGCGGTCGGAGGGTCAGCGCAGGCTGCACGTGGACACCCGTACCCCCTGTGACAGCATCAGGTACACGTCGGTGCGTCCCTTCGTCGCAGTCGCGAGGTCCGTCGAAACCGTCTCGTAGTCGTACGGCGACGACGTGCCGGTGAAGTGGACCGTGCCGGCCAGGCGGCCCGTCGGGGAGCCCAGGCGGATCTCCACCGGGTCCGGCGAACCAGCCACCTGGACGCCGAACTGCCAGACACCCGAGCCCAGTTTGCGTGTCCGTGGACCTCAGCCACGCCCCGTCCGCCGTGGCTGAGACCGTCATGTCGGCCGCCTTCGACTAGTGGACCTTGCTGCTCGCGCCGTGGCGAACGTGCAGCTGCTGTTGGCCTGGGTCGTCGTCTACGACCGGCAGGCCACTGAGGAGCGCGGCCCGTCGCCGACAAGGCGGTCGGACGTGCCGAGGACTGCGCCAAGGATGCCCGCTCTTGAGCCACCAGGCGGCCCCAGGCGTGCTCCTGTGACCACCCCGGCCGGGCGACGGCGAATTACCGGACGCGGCGTTTGTGACGGGCCCGGCGAGCATGGTCGTCACCGTGTTGCCTGCGACGGCCAGGGCGATCGTGGGTCCGCTCCGGAGTCTCACACAAGAGCCCCGGCAACCGAGGCAGTGTTCGTCCTCGCACCAGCGTTGCTGAGGGGACATCACGCATCGCCATCCGTCCTGGTCACGAGGGCCACCCCGAGTCCGAGGCCTCTACTTCTCCGGCGGAACAGCCCTCGTGGACCGTGGACGAGGGTGGGTCTGGGCCACGGTGTGCACTGGCTGCCGCACGGCGCACTGGCCAGCGGCCACCGCGCCGCCTTCACCAGGCCACGCAGCCTCTGACGTTCCCCCAGCCGACCCACGAGCGAGATCAAGGTCTATGGCTGGAGGTCGCGCTGGTACCAGGTGCCTGACTTGCCGCCGAGATCAGCCGGGGTGGCAGGGATAATCGGGACGAACCCGGCCTTGGTCAAGACTCTTTGGGATGCGGCGTTGTCGTGGGAGGTGGCCGCACGCAGTGTGCGTATCCCGTACCGCGCTGCCGCAATCCGGCACAGTTCCCGGACGGTCGCGGTTGCCACGCCGCGGCCGGCGACCCGCTCCGCGACCCGGTAGCCGAGTCTGGCAGTGCCGTCCTCCAAGTCGTACAGGTTGAACCTGCCGAGTACCGAGCCGTTGTCGTCGACGAGCACGTAGAAGGCGCAGCTGCCGGCCTCCTGCTCGGCCAGCGAGGCGTTGTACCCGTCGGTGAACTGGTCGAAGAAGTCGTCGCCGCGGTCGGAGATCGAGGCAGCGAAGTAGGTTCGGTTCGCCAGTTCGAAGGCCAAAACCGCCGCGGCGTGGCTGGCATGCAGCCGCTTCAGCTCGGGCATTGCCCAACTCTATCCAGAGCGTGCGCTGAGGCCACCTGAGTTTCCGCCAGCGGCAGACAGCCTCAAGATCAGGGCACATGACGAGCTACTGCAGGAGTATTAGGGCCACTTTCACGAGTACGCCGACACACGTAGAGGATGCCAGCCAGGGCAGTGCGGTTCATATGGGTGCTGAGGGTACGCCGGGCAGCAGGTTGGGCAGGGGTGCTGCCATGGGCGGAGTCTCTCGTAGAAGCGCCGCGACAGACAGTTCCCTGGATGTCCCGTAGAGGGCGTCGATGTGGTCGTCGATGTGGTCGTCGATGTCGGTGGGGCCGGTGCTCCTTCGCCTGGGCCAGCACCGCCTCGGCGACACGGTGGATGAACTCCGGCACTGGCTTGGACGCCCCAGTTGTTCGACGTGCCCATCAGGGTGACCTCTGTGCTGAACAGCTTGCGCAGGATCCGGCCCGCGCGCACCGTCTGGTTCCCTGCGATGTCCAGCCACAGCGCGTCGGCCCGCAGCGCGGTAGGCGTGTCGCGTACATCGGGATACGGATCTGCCTCGCCGAACGTCTCCAGCTGCCCTGCCTGCGTGCGGAGGTTCGTCACAGTGGCCAGCGACATCACTGCAGGATCGTTGCACTGCAGGATGACGTCGATGCGGCCTCAGAGGGTGAGGCCGGTGGGCCCGTAGGTGCTGCAGAACTCGCAATGGCAGCTGGTCAGGGAGTTCGCCTGGCAATGGGCGGTCGGCCAGTATTGGGATGCGCAGGGGGTTGGGTCGAGCAGCGTCTCGTCGCGGGGCACCGTCCTGTTGCACCAGGTGCAGCGGACGGCTGTAGGCACATCGGCCTCCTGCAGTTGCCGGGCCGCGAGGACGGCGGTCTCGAGCGGCGCTTTCTCCAGAACCTCCGCAGGGGCGCTGTCCAGTAGAAGCTTGCTCGGCCACAGGCTCAGTCCGGTCACCGCTCTGATTGCCTGCAAGGCCTTCTGTCCCACGTTCCCGGATTCGGTCACCAGTACGGTGAACGCTGGTTCTTCCATGGACACATCTCCTAGAGCAACGGTCAGATGACGAGAAGGAGACTCGCTGGCCTCATGCGTGCTGCGGGGGGCCGATGACCGGGCTGCTCGGAGCTGAGCGGCCCGTCGGTCTTCAGCCGGTGCGGCGTCGGATGCAGCGTGGCCGGGCCGCGCACACGATGTAACCGCCACGGCGCGCTTCGCCGATCCGGCGCCGGTCGCCTCCTATGGTGTCCGACGCCGGACGTGGGGGACCAAAGCGCCTATGACGGGGCGAACTGACTCAGAGGCAGGAGCCGATGGCCACCGTTGAACGACAGCCGGACCAGACCGCCGTGGTGACCGCCGAACCCGCCACCACCGCCGGGCAACGACCACCGGGCCGGCTCCGACGCATCGCCGGGCCCATCACCCGTGCTGTCCGGCCCTTCGACATCGCCGTCGTCACGTTTTTCCTCCTCGCCGCCCAACTCCTCTACGTGAACCTGTGGCACGACCTGGCCCACCAGTACCTGACCGACTCGGGAGGGGACCAGAACCAGGCCGAGTGGTTCATCGCGATCACCGCCGAGAACCTTGCGCACCTCCACAACCCGTTCTTCACCACCGTCCAGGGGTTCCCCGATGGGGTGAACCTGATGGCCAACACCGCCATGCTCGGCCTGACCGTGCCGCTCGCACCGATCACGCTGGCGTTCGGGCCGACCGTGACCTACGCGCTCTTGCTGACTTACGGCCTCGCGGCGACGGGCATCGCGTGGTACTGGGTGCTGCGCCGGTGGTCGGTGCGCAGCCGTCCCGCGGCCGCGGTCGGCGCGGCAGTCGCCGCCTTCGCCCCGCCGGTGATCAGTCACGGCAACGCCCACCTCAACTTCACGGCGCTCTTCATGATCCCGCTGATTGTCGACCGGGTGCTCTGCCTGTGCCGGGGTGACCGGGTCGTACGGGACGGAGCGTTGCTCGGCCTGTTCACCGTCTACCAGATCTTCATCGGCGAGGAGGTGCTGCTGCTCGCCGCGGTGGGAATGCTGCTGTTCGCCATCGCGTACGCCCTGGCGGACCGCGGTCGCGTGCGGGACGCCGTGAAGTCCCTCGGAAAGGGTCTGCCGATCGCGCTCGCCGTGTGCCTGCCGCTGGTCGCAGGGCCCTTGTACTTCCAGTTCTTCGGACCGGGCAGCTACACGGACGTGCCGCACGGCCCCGTCGTCAACAGCCCGCTTTCCTTCCTGCAGTTCTCCGGACGAGCGCTGGCCGGCGACCAGGCGATCGCGGACCGGTTCGCCGTGAACCGCCTCGAACAGAATGCCTTCTACGGCTGGCCGCTCGCCGCGCTCGCTCTCGCGATCGCCGTCCGCCTGTGGCGGCGGCCGCTGGTCAAGGCGCTGGTGTGCACCGCAATCGGTGGGGCAGTGCTCTCCATGGGGTCACGCATCGAGATCCCCGGCACCGGCGTCGTCGTGTCGGGACCGTGGCGGCTGATCGCCGAGCTGCCCCTGTTCGGGTCGGTCATCGAGAGCCGGTTCGGCATGGTCTGTGCACCCGTGCTGGGCGTGCTCGTGGCGCTGACGGTGGACCGCCTCGCGGCCACGTCCGATCTCCGGCTGAAGATGTGGGGGCTCGCCGCCGTCGCCGCGGCCCTGCTGCCTATCGTGCCCACTCCGTACCCCACGAACGTCCGTCCGTCCGTGCCCGACTTCATCGCCCACGGGACATGGCGCCGGTACGTCGACGAGGGCCAGACCCTCGTCCCCGTACCGCTCGCCCACGCGTACACCACCGAGTCGCAGCACTGGCAGTCCGCGACCCGCATGGCCTTCACCATGCCGGGCGGTTACTTCATGGCCCCCAACGGCCCCGAACACACCGGTGGTTACAACCCGGATCCCCGCCCCACCTACCGGCTGCTCGGGACCGTGTACACGAGCGGGAGAGTCCCGGAGATCGGCCCGCAGCAGAAGACCGAAGCCGAGGAAGACCTGGCGTACTGGAAGGCGGGGGTCGTCGTGCTCGCGCCCGGGTTCAACGCTCCGCCTCTCTACGAGACCCTGAAACAGCTCCTGGGCCGGGACGGCACGCAGGTCGGCGGAGTCTGGGTGTGGGACGTGAACTACGGCCCGTCCGCCGCTCGGACCCCGGAAGGCGAACGGCCCGGTACCGCCTGAACGGCCGGTACCGGCTGCAAAGGGCCCGGCTCCGGCCGACTGCCGCACGCACGTCACTCGCTGCAGCCCCGCCTTGATCCCGACCTGCCGAGCGTCCAGCGGTCTCCGATCGTCACGACACCACGAGCCGACCGACCGACATCATGCGTTCAAGTTCCTTACGTTGTCGAGGGGTTGATTCCGATCACTCGTAGGAGCAAGAGCCCCAGGGATGCTGGGTGCGGCTGTCAAGCTCATGGCGCACAAGTGGCTTCTGCTGATTGGTCATGTCTGATGCACGATCGGGTGACATCGAGCACGCCGATGTAGGCGACCTGGTCAACGCGTGAAGCCTCTCGGTACCCGGAATCTGTTCTTCGCTGGCGGCATACTCTGAGCCCTGTCCGCACGGTCTGGGAGAGTCATGACAAGTAGGTTCACCGAGTTGACCGTTGACTGCCACGATCCGGAGATGCTCGCGGCCTTCTGGTGCGAGGTCTTGGACTTCAAGGTGATCGACCGGAGCGAGGGCAAGGTCGAGATCGGCTCCTGGGTGCCGACCGTCGAGGATGTTCGGGCCCGCCAGATGCCGCCCACCCTGCAGTTCATTCAGGTGCCCGAGGGCAAGACCGTGAAGAACCGGCTTCATCTCGACGTCAGCCCGATCGACGGCAGCACCGAGGACGAGGTGACCCGATTGCTCGGCCTCGGCGCCACCACGAAGGATGTAGGCCAGGGCTCGGACCGAAATTGGGTGGTCATGGCAGACCCCGAGGGCAACGAGTTCGACGTCCTGCGCACCCTGGCACCGCAGAACCAGGCCGCGATCGGGCATCCGCTCCCGCGGTCGTAGACCTGGATGACCGCGTCCGCCTGCTCGGTGGTCCCGTACTCGCCCCGAACTGCTTGAACTTCGCCGGCGTTCCCGGGGTGTCGACAATGTCGGAGAGCGGCAGCGTAATTTTGGAGATCACGTGCCCAAGTCGTGGTGGTGGCAGTCCTGGACGCGCGCCCCCACTCGAACCGCTCGCCAGTGCTGTGACCGCATTGGTTCGCCAGGTTGCGTTCAGGTCACCTGTGACTTGCAGCGATAGCTGGCCACTTGCAGCCGTGGAGGGCCACTCCCGAGGCGGCATCGAGCGATGAGTTCCGCTACGAAGAGAGGTCTTCTTGGGCGGGGCTGCTCGTGAGGTGCCGGTAGAGGCGCCGCCCAGTCCTCGGATCGTGGGCACGTACGAACTCGACCAGGCTTGATGACGAGTGAGGAGGCTCCTGCGTGAGCGACATTGTGGTCCAGAAGATCGTCCGGCCTGAGCGTGCAGCATCGGGCTCGTGGCTGGAGGTGATCGCCTCGAATCTCGATTACCACCGGGCGACCTTCTTGTGGAAGTGCGAGGGGCTCTCGGATGAACAACTGCGGCTACGTCCTGTGCGGTCTTCGGCGTTGACCCTGCTGGGGCTCATGCGCCATCTGCAGGGGGTTGAACGTGCCTGGTTCCAGCGGACGTTGGCCGGCACGACGCCTCGCTTCTTTCCCTATCGGACCTACGTCACCGCTGACGGTGGCGAGTGGTACGACGAGTCGGACGCCACGTCGGCCAGGGACGTCTACGAGGACTACCTCAAGGCATGCGAGGAGTCGCGGCAGGTATTCGCGAAGGTGACCGTCGACCTCGCGCGCATCGTGCCGAACCCGGAATTCGGTGACACCGATGTGCGGTTCATCCTTGAGCACGTGATCGAGGAGTACGCCCGCCACGTGGGCCATGCGGATCTCCTCCGCGAGGCCATCGATGGCGTCACCGGCGAGTAGCCGACCGCCGCACCCCACGAAACATGCCCGCGCACAGCATGCGACGGATCGCAGCCGTACTGGCCGGCCACCGGAACTCATGCGCAGTGCATCGGGCTTCGGGCCGGTGGTGAAGCGAATCCGATGGTCGCGACGCAGAGCGTCACGGATTCAGGTCCGACAGAGCCGGACACCGCAGCTCTTCGGGCTACGGCGCGGAGCGTCGGCAGGGCTGATCCCGGCGAAGCCGGGCGGTGCTCGTACCGGCCGGTGCTCTGCTGTCCGATGTACTGCCGGCCCGCCTCCATTGGTCTCACATGAGCATCGGCGAACACCCCGTGCCTGGTCATGAGCGATGGCTGCGCAATCGGTGCGCAGTCCATTGCGCGGCTCTGTGACCTGGACGGTCGGGCTCATGGCTGGGGTCTGGGCGGAGGTGCACGGCGCCCTCCATGGCCGCCTCTGGTGGGGCTGCTGCGCAGACCTGCGGCGGACCGCTCCCCATCAGGAGAGCCCGGACACCCTGAGGACGGCCTGCGTCGTCTCCTCGTCGATCCGCCGGCCGAGTCGCTCCAGGACGTCAGCTCCGTGGCGCAGGGTGCCGCGCTCGGCGGAACGACGTACGCCCGTGTCGAGTTCGTGCCAGATCAGCGGATTGGCGGCAAGGACACGGGGGTCGAGCTCCAGGCGGTGACCGTGGACGTCCCGCAGGACGAGGTGGGAGGCGACGCCCTCGTACTGCGACGCGGTCGCCAGGACGTCGGTGTGGACGACCCGCCGACGCCAGAGGCTCCGGACCGCCAGCCATCCGGGCCCTGCACTCACCCGTGGTGGCAGCAGCACGGCGCACACTGCGGTCGACAGGACGAACCAGAGCAGGGCGCGGAGCGACGTCAGGCTTCCCGCATCCCAGTCGATCAGGAAACTCATCACGCAGAAGGCCAGAGCGCAGCTCGCCGCGAGCCGGGCGCTGCTCCGCCAGTGGCGATCGCCGGCCGAGCCTCCTGATCTGCTCCGTCGCATGTGGCTGACGCTAGGTGCCTCAGCGGCGGTCCGGCGACCGCCTCTGACGGAGTCCTGACGCGTCCCCGCCGATCCTGACGGGACCCTTACGCGTACCGGCCCCGGCCTCCGTGGTGTGTCCTCGGGGAGGAAGCCGGGTGCCGGGTCAGGGCCGGATGCCCAGTGTCATGTCGTACGACGTCTCCGTGCCGCCGCGTAGTCACGTGATACGGGCCTGCGGACCGGTCGCGTCCGCACGCAGGGAGGGTTGGGCGGTGAGGCTGCCGTCGGTGTGTGCCGTCCGGGTGCGTGCCGTAGGGGTCGCCCAGGTCGCCGTATGCGGTGCCGAGGTCGTCCAGGGCTTCGAGGAGCGGCAGGACGAGGGATTCGCCGGCGGGCTCGGGAAGCGGCGGTGTGATCCGGTAGTGGAGGGTGAGGGAGCCGTCCTCGCGTTTGAGCCGGGTGATGGCGAGCTCGTGGCGGCCTTCGAGGATCGGGAGGGTGAGCAGAGGGGGCTTCCCGGACACGGGCGCTCCTTTGTCGGGTGCTTCGCTATGCGCTGAGCCGGTGGTGTGACACCGGACTCCCCGCCGCGTAGTGGACGTATTCGCGGACCAGGCGGAAGCCGGCCGTCCAGGCCAGGAGGCGGCTGGCGCGGTTGTGCACCGAGCAGTTCCAGCCCGGGGTGTGGCCGCGGGAGGTGATGTCCGCGCACAGGGAGGTGACACAGGCCAGGGCGAGGTGATGGCGTCGGCGGTCGGGGACGGTGTACACCGCCACGTCCTCGTAACCGGTGCCACGGAAGTAGGTGCAGGCCACGGCCAGGATGCGGCCGGTGCGGCCCACCGCCGCCCAGGCGTGTCCGGAGGCGGCGAGGCCGGCCGGTCCGCCCCAGCTCGCGGAGAGCCAGGAGGCGTCCGTGCCGAGGGCGTGCAGGGCGCCGGAGTCCGTCGGATTGAGGCGCCGAACGGTCACCGCGTGGTGGACGGCAGCGGGCTGCGGCGGGGTCTGCAGCGTCCAGACCATGCGCTCCCACGGGGTGAGCCGCTCGAAGGCGGCATGCAGGACGGGGAGGAAGCGGGCCGGAGCCTCGACGCGGTGGCGGGCCAGTGGGGCGAGGAGATCGGGCGTGAGGTCCTCGGCACTGCCGCGCAGCACGACGTGTCCGGCGCAGGAGACGGCGACCGTGCGTGGCTGCACGGGCCGGTCGGCCCACCAGCGGCCGATGCCCGTGGCCAGGACGTGCTCGCCGACCGTGGCGGGACCGGGGGAGTTGGTGGGCAACCAGAGTGCGAGCGCCCGTGCGTCCGGCGTCGAGATCTCGATCATCAATACCTCTCGGATGTAGGGGGATGGACAGGAACCGGGCGGGCGACCAGGAGTGCTGCTCCCGGTCGCCCGCCCCATGGCCGCTCGTTCAGCCCTGGTTGGCCTTGCCGCCGTGGTTGGCCTTTTTCCTGCGACGGGCCCTCTTCTTGCGGGCGCGCTTCGACATGTTCGTCAACTCCTCGGTTCGGAAGGGTTTTTCAAGCGGTGCGGCCGACCAGCAGGTCCGCGAGCCTGCTCAGGCGCCGGATCGTGCGGTCCTCCCTCGCGGCCGGTGCCGGCTCCATCCGCGCGTCGCGGTCGTAGTAGGCGCCGTTGACGATCTCGACCGCCGGGTCGCACAGCCGGACCACGTGCGCGGCGCCCTCGGCCGCGGTGACGCCCTCGTGGGCGTAGAGCGGCAGCAGCGCGGTGTCGCACACGCCCGGGTGCACGGATACGGCCGTGACGCGCGGGTCGGCCGTGAACACCGTCAGGGCGAGCTGGGACTGGGCGTAGGCGGCGAGGCGCGAGTAGCGGCGGGCACGGTTGGGGTCGGCCCACTGGATCGACCCCGAGCGGTGCAGGGAGGAGGAGACGTTGACGACGCGGCCGCCCGGGTCGCTGGTCAGCGCCGGTTCCAGCCGGCGGGTCAGCAGGTAGTGGGCGAGGAAGTTGACCTGGAAGGCGATCTCGTTGCCGTCGGCGGTCACGGTGTGCTGTTCGGGGCCCGCCATGCCGGCGTTGTTCACCAGCACGTCGAGATGCGGGTGAGCGGCGATCACCAGGTCGGCAAGGGCCTCGACCTCTTCGAGGCGGCCGAAGTCGGCACAGTAGGTGTCCAGTTGGTCGGCCTTCACGTCGGACGTGGCGATCAGGCGGTCGGCGGCGGCCTGGGTCTCCTCGGCGGTGGGTCCGTGCATCAGCACGGTGGCGCCGAGCTCGGCCAGCTGCCGGGCGGTTTCGTAGCCGATGCCGGACGTGGCGCCGGTGACGAGGACGGTGCGAGACGAAAGGGTGGATTCGGGCATGATCACATCCGGGTGCGGGCACGTCGGCAGCACGCCCCGGCGAGGGGCGGTGGACGTGCGGGGAGGACGATGAAGGAGGGGCGCCGCAACGGATCACGGCGCCCCTCGGTCACGGAAGGCGGCATCGGGGAGACGCAGCGTCCGCGGGGGATGGCATCAGCGGGACGTGATGCCTGCGGGTCGCGTTCGCTTCCGGTCAGCGCGGCGCGCGACGGGACGGCCGAGCGGGACTCGGCGGCCGGTCGAGCAGGAGCCAGGCGCTGTTCACGTCGTCCATGGAAGCCGCCCCGAATCCGCCGGGCAAGCCGAAATCCCCGTTTCTGACGGGGCTCTGACGTCTGCATACGGGGATTTGACGACGCGGCCGGCCAGGCGGGCGCGACGCGGACGGCGGCCGGGCCCCTCCGAGAGACAGATCGTTCGCCGGGATCGTTCTTGCCCGCCTGGATCAGTACGAGGCCGAGGGCTTTCAAGCGCGTGGCTGCCTCCCCGTGCGGAGGGGAACGGCCGACACGCGGACGACTCGGGCGCCCGAGGCCGTCAAGACGTCGTCAAACAAGGCTGAGGAACCATCAGGGGACCGTCAAGGTCCGCAGACGTTGCCTGAGTCCGGTCGCAGACTGATCACCAACGGGGGACGGGCGACCGTCCGTGGTGGTGACGTTGGAGGGACCGTGACTCTCACGGCCGGATCAGCGAAGGGTCCTCGGACCAGGGAAACAGCACCGCCACGGAGTGAAGTGGCCGCCCGCCCCGGGGGCAGCCCCGGACCGCGGGGACGAGGGTATCCGCGGACGGCCGGACCGGGTCCGGGGCTGCGCCCGAGGCGACGGACCGAGGCCGCGCGGGCCGCTCTGCGCCGCCGCTACTGGGCATCCGTGCCCGCGCGACTGCGCCTTCTGCGCGCGGCCGCGGTCCTGCTCGCCGCCGCCCTCGCCGCGCTGGTGCTCGTGGCCGGGCTGGCCATGAACGGCACCTGGAACAGCGTGGCCGACAACGACGCCCCCCGCACCACCAGCGCCGCCGACCTCGACCTGGCCCTGAACGACATGGATGCCCAGGCCGCCAACATCCTGCTGTCGAGCGGTGACGCGGGAGAGGGACGCCTGCGGACGCCGTACACGCAGGCCGTCGGCCACTACGCCGGCGCCCGGCGCGACATCGGACATGACCTGCGGACCCTTTCCGTCGCCGCGCAGGGCAGCACGGCCGACGAGAAGACGGTGGAGTCGCTCACCGATGACTTCGCGGAGTACCAGGAACTGATCGGCCGGGCCCTGGAGAACGACGGCCATCGCGGCGGCAAACCTCCCGCCCTCGCCGACTACCGCCGGGCGACGGACCTGTTGCGCACCCGGCTCCTGCCCGCGGCCCGCACCTTGGTGGCCTCGAACAACTCGAACTTCGACGCCGAATACGCCTCGGCCCGCTCCACTCTCTTCTCGCAGCTCATCGCCGTCCTCGCTGTCGGTCTGCTCCTGCTGGCCGTGCTCGGTGCCCTGCAGTGGTACCTGGCCCGCACCTTCCAGCGCATCCTCAACCCGGGCCTGCTGGCAGCCACGGTGTGCACGCTGCTGGCGGTGATACTCGGCGCGCAGTTGCTGTCCGGGTCCGCCGACCGGCTGCGGGTGGCGCGGCACGACGCCTTCGATTCGGTCGTCGCCCTCGCGCGCGCCCGAGCCATCGCCTACGACGCCAACGCCGACGAGAGCCGATATCTGCTCGACCCGCAGCGCCGCGCGCAGTACGCGGGCTCGTTCCTCGCCAAGTCGCAGGCGCTGTACGGCCTGAAGGGCGCAAGTCTGTCGACGTACGACGCGGAACTGGCCACCAGCTGGCAGGCGTACCGGAGCGACCACCACGATCTGCGCTTCACCGGCGAGTTCCGCCGCGAGCTGGACAACATCACCTTCCCCGGCGAGCGGGCCGCGGCGGAGAGGACCGTGGAGACGTACGCCGTCTACGAGCGGGACGACCGGAAGATTCGCGCGCTGCTCGCGGCCGGCCAGGAACGCCAGGCGGTGGAATTCTGCATGGACTGGCAGCCGGGTACCTCCAACGCGCACTTCGGGGCGTGGACGGCCGCGCTGGACCGAGTGGCGGGCATCAACCGCGCCCACTTCACGTCCTCCGTCGCCGAGGGCCGCTCGGCGGTGCACGACGTGCTTCCGTGGGTGGGCGGGTTGTTGTGCGCGGCGGTGCTTCTGGGCGTGCTGGGGCTGCGTCCACGGCTGGCGGAGTTCCGCTGAGGAACCGTTCCGCGCTGGTCAGACGTCGGCGAGCCGGGCTTCCTCCAGGTCAAGGGAGCGTTGGAGGCGCCTGCGGGTGGTGTCGCTGATGTGGTGCGTGTCGTAGAGGTGCTGGAGTTCCTCCGTCTCCACGGCGATCAGGTCACGGCGGAGCTGGCGGTAGACGAGGTCGGCGGACTCGGCGGCCGTGCCGTCGGTTCCGTGGCCGGCCGCGAGGCGGTCGCGGGTGTCGTCGAGGCGGGCGTTGAGCCCTCTGCGGAGCCGGTCCAGGACGACCTCGGGCACGACCTCCAGTTCCGCGAGTTCCTCCAGGCGGGCGAGGCCGGCGTGGGCGAGCCGGGAGCGGGCCTGGGTCTCCTCCCGGGCGGTGTGGGCCGGCTCCAGGGCGATGCCGGAGGCGCGGACGACCGGAGCGAGGGTGAAGCCCTGGACGACGAGGGTGACGACCACCACCGATGTGGTCAGGACCAGCACCAGCGGGCGGTCGGCGAGCGGTGTGCCGTTCCTCGCGACCTCGGGGATGGACAGGGCGGCTGCCAGTGGCATCACCCCACGGGTGCCCGCCCAGGTCAGGACCATGGGCAGGCGCCAGTTCAGGCGGCCGATCCCACCCTTGCGGTGCACGACCGCCGACAGCGGCGCCAGCCACAGCAGCCGTACGGCGACGAGCGTGGCGGCGACTGCGAGGGCGTACAGCGGCCAGGATTCGTCGCCGTCGGACAGCGCCCGCACCTCCCCCGGGAGAGCCAGCCCGATCAGGCTGAAGACCACGCTCTCCAGGAGGAAGACGACCGTGCCGTACACGGCGTGCAACTGGAGTCGGATACGGGCGTTGGTGAGCCGGTCACCCCTGCCGCCGAGCACCACCCCGGCGACCACGCAGGAGGTCACTCCAGAGGTGTGCGCGACCTCCGCGAGCAGGTAGGCGGCGTAGGGGGTGACCAGGGCGATCACCGTCTCCAGCACCGGGTCCTCGGTGCGGCGCCGGATCAGCGTGATCACTGTGGCCACCGCTGCCCCGATCACCGTGCCGCCGCCCGCGAGCACGAGGAACTTGCCGCCCGCCGCGCTCCAGTCGGCGGCGGCCGAGGCGATGGCGATGCCCGCCGCCACCCGGACCAGCACCAGGGAGGTGGCGTCGTTGAACAGGCTCTCCGCCTGCACGAGGACCTGCACCCGCGGCGGCAGGGCGAGCCTGCGGCCGAGCGCGGTCACCGCGACCGGGTCGGTGCTGGCCAGCACCGCGCCCAGCACACAGGCCATCTGCCAGGACAGCGGTGTGAGCCAGGCGGCCACCGCGGCGACGGCCGCCGCGGAGGCGAGCACCAGCCCTATGGCGAGCACGCCGACCGGTTTCCACACCGCGCGCAGCTCCCGCCAGGGCATGTCCTCGGCACTCGCGTACAGCAGGGGCGGCAGCACGACCAGGCCGATGATCTCGGGGCTGATCTGGATCGGGGGCGTGCCCGGCAGCAGCGCCACCACCAGACCGGCGACCACCAGCAGTGAAGGGGCGGGTATGCGCCAACGGCGCGCGAAGGTGGCGACCATCGTGGCCAGGACCACAAGGGCGAGAACCGTACCGACGCTGCGCATGCCGTCCCCCGGGAATGGGTGAAGGGGATTGCGGAAGCCGCTCCGGCCCCCGGCCGACCAGACTTCCCGGCACACCTGCCGTCACCTTATCGGGTGAGGGCCCCATCAAGGCACTGTCAATGTCTTCGCAGGCGCCGCCAAGGAGTCGCTAACAGCCATGTCGATCGCCCCGCGATGCGGCTTCCTTGAGGGCAGGAACCCCTCTCCACGGAGGGAGTCGGATCAGTGAGCGGAGAGCGTCGACGGCGATGAGTGACGTACGGCCTGGACGGCTGAAGGTCTACCTGGGTGCGGCCCCGGGGGTCGGCAAGACCTATCGGATGCTCGATGAGGGGCGGCGCCGTGCCGCACGCGGGGCGGACGTGGTGGTCGGGTTCGCGGAGTGCCACGGCCGCCGGCACACGGAGGCGATGCTCGACGGTCTGGAGGCCGTCGGCCGTCTGTCCTGCTCGTACCGCGGCGGTGCGTTCGAGGAGATGGACCTGGGCGCGGTCCTCGAACGACGTCCCCAGGTGGCGATCGTGGACGAGTTCGCGCACAGCAATGTCCCCGGGGACGGTCGCAACCCCAAGCGCTGGCAGGACATCGAGATTCTGCTCGACGCCGGCATCGACGTGATCACCGCGCTGAACATCCAGCACCTGGAGTCGCTCAACGACGTGGTGGAGAAGATCACCGGGGTGCCGCAGCACGAGACCGTGCCGGACGAGGTCGTCCGCCGTGCCGCCCAGATCGAGCTGGTGGACATGCCACCCGAGGGGCTGCGACGGCGGATGGCGCACGGCAACATCTACACCGCGGAAAAGATCGACGCCGCCCTCGCCAACTACTTCCGGCCCGGCAACCTCACGGCCCTGCGCCAGCTGGCCCTGCTGTGGACGGCCGACCGGGTCGACGAGGCCCTGCAGGAGTACCGCTCGCAGCACGGCATCGGGCGGGTGTGGGAGACCCGGGAGCGGGTCGTCGTCGCCCTGACCGGCGGCCCGGAGGGCGACACGCTGGTACGGCGGGCCGCCCGGATCGCCGACCGGTCCGCGGGCGGTGATCTGCTCGCCGTGCACGTGGCCCGCAGCGACGCCCTCGCGGCCGGCGTCTCGCACGCCTCGCTGGCCCGGCAGCGACGCCTCGTGGAGGACCTCGGCGGCACCTACCACTCGGTCGTCGGCGACGACGTCGCCACCGCCCTGGTGGACTTCGCCCGCGCCGAGAACGCCACCCAGCTGGTCCTCGGCACCAGCAGACGGGGGCGGCTGGCACGGTTTCTGACCGGGCCCGGCACCGGGGAGACGGTCACCGAGCTGTCCGGCGACATCGACGTGCACCGGGTCACCCATGAGCGGGCCGGGCGTGGCACCCTGCTCCCGTCCCGGCGGCGCACCCTGTCCACTGCCCGGCTCGTCGCCGGTCCCGTGGCCGGACTGGTGCTTCCCGTCCTGCTCACCCTCGCCCTCGCCCAGATGCGGGGCACGCTGAACCTGACCAGTGAGGCCCTGCTGTTCCTGCTCGCGGTGGTGGGCGTGGCCTGCATAGGCGGCGTCGCCTCGGCGGTCATCGCCTCCGTGACAGCGTCCCTGCTGCTCAACTACTGGTTCATCCCGCCCATCGGCGCGTTCACGCTGAGCGACCCGAACGCCCTGGTGGCTCTGGCGGTGTTCGTGGTGGTGGCGGCCGTCGTGGCCGCGGTGGTGGACCGGTCACTGCGGCTGTCGCGCCGCTCAGCCCGCACGACGGCCGAGGCGGAGACCATGTCGTCCCTGGCGGGCAGCATCGTGCGCGGCGAGGCGACCATCCCGGCCCTGCTGGAGCGCACCCGCGAGACCTTCGGCATGGAGTCGGCCGACCTGGTGGACGAGCCGCCCGACAGGCCGGGGGACACGGTCGTTCCCGCCGGGCCCGGCGCCTGGCTCGCGCTGCGCGGTCGCACGCTGTCCTCGTCCGAGCGGCGCGTGCTGGCCGCGTTCGCCGCGCACGTGGGTTCCGCCGTGGAGCGATCCAGGCTGGCCGAGGCGGCCGCCGAGGTGGAGCCGGTGAAGGCCGCAGACCGGCTGCGCACGGCCCTGCTGCGGGCGGTCGGCCACGACCTGCGCACCCCGCTGGCCGCCGGCTGGGCGGCCGTCACCTCACTGCGCAGCCAGGACGTGGCCTTCTCCGAGGAGGACCGCGACGAGCTCCTCGCCACCGCCGACGAATCCATGGCGAAGCTCAACCGCCTGGTGGAGAACCTCCTCGACCTCAGCCGGCTGGAGGCCGGCGTCCTGCCCCTCAGCCTGCGGGCCACCACCTTGGAGGAGGTGCTGCCGATGGCGCTGGCGGACGTGCCGGACGTCGAGGTGGCCGACCTCGAGGCGATTCCGGCGGTGCTGGCCGATCCGCCGCTGCTCGAGCGAGTGATCGCCAATCTTGCGGGGAACGCTGCTCGGCACACGCCACGCGGCCGGAAGGTGCTGGTCACGGCCAGTGCACTGGCGGGCCGGGTGGAGCTGCGGGTGGTGGACCGTGGGCCCGGGCTGCCCGCCGACGGCCGGGAGCGGCTCTTCGAACCCTTCCAGCGGCTCGGCGACACCGACAACACCACGGGACTCGGCCTCGGACTCGCCCTCGCACGGGGCCTGACCGAGGCGATGGACGGCAACCTCAGCCCCGAGGACACCCCGGGCGGCGGCCTGACGATGGTGGTGTCGCTGCCGATTGCGGCACACGCGAGGGAAGCCGCACCGACCGGACAGCGCACACGAAGTACCTGATGAGCGCAGTGCTCGGCACATGGCAGCCGTACGGCGGGTGTGGTCGCGGCACCTGGCCGCCCGGGCACGGTGCTTGCAGGTCTTGACAGTGACGGACACGGCCAACCCCGGCGCGCGTCGACCGCACGGCCGGTCACGTTCGGTCCGCCGACTCGGCCGGCACCGTGGTGGACCGCGGCGGCGGTGGTAGGACTCCGTCAGGGCTCCGGTTCACCTGCGTGGACGTGACGGGGCATCCGGAACTGGAGGGCCTCTCGGTCCGTGAGGCGTTCCGGCAGAGCGAGTGGCGGGTGCTCGCCGCGGGTGCCGTCGATCCCTCGGGGCAGCCCGCGTCCCTGGACACCCTCACCGGTCTGCGGGTGGACCGATCCGGCTTCGACCGGTGTCCGTCGCAGCGCCGGATGCCGCGGGCCGGTGACCGGGTGGTCCTGGTGACCATGCGACGAGGGCTGGACATCGTGCCGACGGGCGTGCAGTCGCATCCGGCGAACCACAGGGGCTGAGTTGTGCTTAGGGCCTTGCGTTTGGACCAGGCCGGCCATGACCGACTTGACCGACCGGCCGACCCGAGCGGGGTGTGGTGCGTGCAGCTGCAAGGCGGAGGAGGGAGTCGACGCGGTGGGGGCACCTCCCGGCCGAAGGCTGGGGGACGTCGGCGACCGACGACAACGGCGCAGATGCGCGGGTGACGGGGAGAGCCGTCAAGATCACATCAGAGTGCGCCGGCCCGGCCGAGGGGACGCCGCAAGGTGCGGTCGGAAGCGGTCGGAATCCAGCTGGACCGGCTGGATCCGCGTGCTTGCCGGATAACCGAGGGTTGCGACGGCCGGCCGACCGGTACGGGCCCAGGAGCGTAAGAGTCCCGTCAAAGGTGCGGTCGTGGCCGTAAGAGGGCCGTCAACGGGTGACCGAAACCGGCCAGGCAGGGGTTCTCCTTTTACACGTCCGTTTCAATCGAACCTCACTCCAGGAGTTCGCGATGGCCGATCTGGCCTTCGTTGTCACCGTGCTCGCGGGTTTCGCGCTGGTGGCCCTTGCCGCCAAGGCGGTGGCGAAGCTGTGACCGCCGAGAACGTCGTCGGCCTGATCGTGGCCGTCGCCCTGTTGGGCTATCTCGTCCTCGCCCTGATCTTCCCGGAGAGGTTCTGAGACACCACATGAGTCCCGAACTCGCCGGCGTGCTCCAGCTTCTCGCCCTCATAGGCGCACTGGCACTGGTCTATGTTCCCGTCGGCAACTACATGGCCCGGGTCTATTCCTCGAGCAAGCACCTGCGTGTCGAGAAGTGGATCTACAAGGGCATCGGCGCCGACCCCGACACCGAGATGACCTGGCCCGCCTACCTGCGCGGTGTCCTCGCCTTCTCGACCGTCTCGGTCCTCTTCCTCTACCTGCTCCAGCGCCTCCAGGGCGTGCTGCCCGGTTCGCTGAACTTCTCCGCCGTCAATCCGGCACAGTCGTTCAACACGGCCGTGTCGTTCGTGACCAACACGAACTGGCAGTCGTACTACGGCGAGCAGACCATGGGGCACGTCGTGCAGACCGCGGGTCTGGCGGTGCAGAACTTCGTCTCGGCGGCCGTCGGCATCGCCGTCGCCGTGGCCCTCGTCCGGGGCTTCGCCCGCTCGCGCACGGGTGAGCTGGGCAACTTCTGGTCCGACCTGGTGCGCGGCACGATCCGCATCCTGGTTCCGGGTGCCGCGATCGCGGCCGTTGTGCTGGTGGCCTGCGGGGCGATCCAGAACTTCTCCGGCATCCACGAGGTCGGCCAGTTCATGGGCGGTTCCCAGCAGTGGAACGGCGGTGCGGTCGCCTCGCAGGAGGCCATCAAGGAGCTGGGCACCAACGGCGGCGGCTACTTCAACGCCAACAGTGCCCACCCCTTCGAGAACCCGACCCCGTTCACCAACCTGTTCGAGATCTTCCTGATCCTGGTGATCCCGTTCGCACTGACCCGCACCTTCGGTGTGATGGTCGGCAACGTGAAGCAGGGGTACGCGATCCTCGCCACGATGGGCACCATCTGGCTGGGCTTCGTCGCCCTGATGATGTGGACCGAGTTCGCCCATCACGGTCCGGCGTTCCAGGCCGCGGGCGCGGCGATGGAGGGCAAGGAGGTCCGCTTCGGTGTCGGCGGCTCGTCGATCTTCGCGGTGTCGACCACGCTCACCTCGACCGGCGCGGTGGACTCCTTCCACTCGTCGTTCACCGGCCTGGGCGGCGGCATCACGATGCTGGGCATGATGCTGGGCGAGATCGCGCCCGGCGGTACCGGTTCCGGCCTCTACGGCATGCTGATCATGGCGGTCATCGCGGTGTTCATCGCCGGTCTGATGGTCGGCCGCACGCCCGAGTACCTGGGCAAGAAGCTCGGCGCGCGCGAGATGAAGCTCGCCGCCTGCTACATCCTCATCACCCCGGCGCTGGTGCTCGTCTTCACGGCGGCCTCGATGGCGCTGCCGACCCCGCCGCACTCGATGCTGAACTCCGGCGCGCACGGCTTCTCCGAAGTGCTGTACGCCTTCACCTCCGCGGCGAACAACAACGGCTCGGCCTTCGCCGGCCTGAACGCGAACACCGACTGGTACAACACCATGACCGGGCTCGCGATGCTGTTCGGCCGGTTCCTGCCGATGGTGTTCGTGCTCGCCCTTGCGGGCTCGCTCGCCGAGCAGAAGCCGGTGCCGGTGACCGCGGGCACCCTGCGCACCGAGAAGCCGCTGTTCACCGGTCTGCTGGTGGGCGCAATCCTGATCATCACCGGTCTGACGTACTTCCCCGCGCTCGCGCTGGGCCCGCTTGCCGAGGGGCTGGCGTCATGACGACCCGAACGGACAACCACGAGGACTCCATGTCCACTCCCACTCTCGCGCCCCATCAGGACACACCCACCGGGCACAAGCCCGCCGAGGACCGTGTCGGCGCAGGCTTCTTCGACTCCCGGCAACTGCTGAAGTCACTGCCCGAGGCCTTCCGCAAGCTCGACCCGCGGGTGATGGTCAAGTCGCCCGTCATGTTCGTGGTGTGGATCGGCTCCGTCCTGACCACCGTGTTCTCCTTCCAGCATCCGGGGGACTGGTTCGGCTGGGCGATCAGCGCCTGGCTGTGGCTGACCGTCGTCTTCGCCAACCTGGCGGAGGCGGTCGCCGAGGGCCGCGGCAAGGCGCAGGCCGACACCCTGCGCAAGGCCAAGACCGACACCGTCGCCCGCCGTCTGGTGAACGGCTTCGAGGAGCAGGTGCCCGGCACCGAGCTGAAGATCGGCGACCTGGTGGTCTGCGAGGCGGGCGACATCATCCCCGGCGACGGTGACGTCGTCGAGGGCGTCGCCTCGGTCGACGAGTCGGCCATCACCGGCGAGTCCGCGCCGGTCATCCGCGAGTCCGGCGGCGACCGCAGCGCGGTCACCGGCGGCACCAAGGTGCTGTCCGACCGGATCGTCATCAAGATCACGACGAAGCCCGGCGAGACCTTCATCGACCGGATGATCGCTCTCGTCGAGGGCGCGGCCCGGCAGAAGACCCCGAACGAGATCGCGCTGAACATCCTGCTCGCCTCGCTCACGATCGTCTTCCTGCTGGCCTGTGCCACGCTGCCGCCCCTGGCGAACTACGCGGGCACGCACCTGACGATGGTCGTGCTGGTGGCCCTGCTGGTCTGTCTGATCCCGACCACCATCGGCGCGCTGCTGTCCGCGATCGGCATCGCGGGCATGGACCGGCTGGTCCAGCGCAACGTCCTGGCGATGTCGGGCCGCGCGGTCGAGGCGGCCGGCGACGTCTCCACGCTGCTGCTGGACAAGACCGGCACCATCACGCTCGGCAACCGGCAGGCGTCCGAGTTCGTGCCGGTGAGCGGCACCACGGAGGCCGAGGTCGCCGACGCCGCCCAGCTGTCCTCGCTCGCGGACGAGACCCCCGAGGGCCGCTCGATCGTCGTCCTGGCCAAGGAGAAGTACGGGCTGCGCGAGCGCCACCAGGGCGAGCTGGCACAGGCGGAGTGGATCGAGTTCACCGCCCAGACCCGGATGTCGGGTGTGGACGTGGACCGCCGCCGGATCCGCAAGGGCGCCACTGCCTCGGTCATCGCCTGGGTCGAGGAACAGGGCGGCACCGTGGCCAGGGACGCGGACGCGATCGCGAACCGGATCTCCGAGTCGGGCGGCACCCCGCTGCTCGTCGCCGTGCAGGACGACCGGGGCGCCCGGGTGCTGGGTGTCATCCACCTCAAGGACGTCGTCAAGGACGGCATGCGGGAGCGGTTCGAGGAACTGCGCCGGATGGGCATCAGGACCGTCATGATCACGGGTGACAACCCGCTGACGGCGAAGGCGATCGCCGAGGAGGCGGGCGTCGACGACTTCCTCGCGGAGGCCACTCCCGAGGACAAGATGGCCCTCATCAAGCGGGAGCAGGCGGGCGGCAAGCTCGTTGCGATGACCGGCGACGGCACCAACGACGCCCCGGCCCTGGCCCAGGCGGACGTCGGGGTGGCGATGAACACCGGTACGTCGGCCGCCAAGGAGGCCGGCAACATGGTCGACCTCGACTCCAACCCCACCAAGCTCATCGAGATCGTCGAGATCGGCAAGCAACTGCTGATCACCCGGGGCGCGCTGACCACGTTCTCCATCGCCAACGACGTCGCGAAGTACTTCGCGATCATCCCGGCGCTGTTCGCGGCGGTCTACCCGGGCCTGGACAAGCTCAACATCATGCACCTGTCCTCGCCCGACTCCGCGATCCTCTCCGCGGTCATCTTCAACGCGCTGATCATCATCGCGCTGGTACCGCTGTCCCTGCGGGGCGTGCAGTACAAGCCGGTCAGCGCGGACCGGATGCTCCGGCGCAACCTCGGGATCTACGGCCTCGGGGGCCTGATCGCCCCGTTCATCGGCATCAAGATCATCGACCTGCTCATCTCCCTCATCCCCGGGATCGGCTGACCGCCATGAACAACTCCGTAACCAACACCGTCCGGTTGCTCGGGGCGGGCCTGCGCGCCCTGCTGGTCCTCACCCTGGTGACGGGCGTGATCTATCCACTGGTGGTCACCGGCATCGCCCAGGGCCTGTTCAGCGACAAGGCGAACGGCTCCGAGATCAAGGCGGACGGCAAGGTCGTCGGCTCCTCCCTCATCGGGCAGTCGTACGACCTGCCGCTGAAGAAGGGCCAGGAGACTCCCGAGCCCGATCTGAAGTGGTTCCAGGGCCGGCCGCACAACGGCCTCGGCAGCAACAGCGTCAACACGCAGTACCAGCTGATCCTGTCCGGCGCCACCAACCTGGCCGGGGACAGCGGTGCCGTCAAGGGCCGATGCCCGGCCGCACCCGAGGACGGCACGCTGTGCGCCCAGGTGCTCGCCGCCAAGGCCGCGGTCGTCAAGGACAACTCCGTCCCCGGCTACGCCGTCAAGCCCTCCCAGGTCCCGGCCGACGCCGTCACCTCCTCGGGCTCCGGTCTGGACCCGGCCATCTCCCCGGCCTACGCCGAACTCCAGGTGCACCGGGTCGCGGCGAAGAACGGGCTGTCCGTGGCGGCGGTGGAGAAGCTGGTCAAGGACCACACGCAGGGCCGCACCCTGGGCTTCATGGGTGAGCCCCGGGTGAACGTCCTCGAGCTCAACATCTCGCTCAAGGACCTCGCAGGGAAGCAGTGATCGCCTTACGCGACCCGTTCGGGAGCCGGTGGTCCGGGTGCATCCCGGTCCGCCGGCTTCCGCAGCCGTGGCCGTCGGCCGACACTGCGCCGACGGCCACGGCCCGACGCACGACAGGAGAGGCACATCACCCATGACCAGGGTGCTCGTGGTGGAGGACGACCCGCAGCTCGTACGGGCCCTCGTCATCAACTTGCAGGCACGTCATTACGGCGTGGACGCCGCTCCCGACGGTGCCACCGCGCTGCGTCTGGCGGCCTCGCGCCAGCCCGACGTGGTCCTGCTCGACCTCGGACTGCCCGACATGGACGGCACCGATGTCATCAGGGCGCTGCGCGGCTGGACCCGTGTGCCGATCATGGTCCTGTCGGCCCGCCAGGCCTCCGACGAGAAAGTCGCCGCGCTCGACGCGGGTGCCGACGACTACGTCACCAAGCCGTTCAGCATGGACGAACTCCTGGCCCGGCTGCGGGCCGCCGTCCGCCGCACCGTGGACACCCCGCTCGTCCCGGAACGGACCCGGGTCGAGACGGAGCACTTCAGCATCGACCTGGTCGCCAAGAAGGCCACCCGTGACGGCAGGGACATACGGCTGACCCCGACAGAGTGGCACCTGCTGGAGATCCTGGTGACCAACCCCGGCCGACTGGTGACACAGCGGCAACTGCTCCATGAAGTCTGGGGAGTCACTCAGAGCAACAAGACCAACTACCTGCGGGTCTATATGGCCCAGCTGCGCCGCAAGCTGGAGACCGACCCCTCCCACCCCCGCCATCTGATCACCGAGCCCGGCATGGGCTACCGCTTCGAGGGATGACATGAAACGCGGCAGGCTCCGGATCTACCTCGGCGCGGCACCCGGCGTCGGCAAGACCTACGCGATGCTGTCGGAGGCGCACCGTCGCGTCGAGCGCGGTACCGACTGCGTGGTCGCCTTCGTCGAACACCATCACCGGCCCCGCACCGAGGTGATGCTGCACGGCCTGGAACAGGTGCCACGCAAGGAACTCGCCTATCGGGGAACCACGTTCACCGAAATGGACGTGGACGCCGTCCTCGCACGTCGCCCCCGGGTGGCCCTCGTGGACGAACTTCCGCACACCAACATTCCCGGCTCGCGCAACGCCAAGCGCTGGCAGGACGTCGAAGAGCTGCTCGCGGCCGGGATCGACGTGATCTCGACCGTGAACATCCAGCATCTGGAGTCGCTGGGTGACGTCGTCGAGTCGATCACCGGGGTGAGACAACAGGAGACCGTCCCCGACGAAGTCGTGCGCCGGGCCGACCAGATCGAGCTGGTCGACATGTCGCCGCAGGCGCTGCGCCGCCGCATGGCGCACGGCAACATCTACCGGCCGGACAAGGTCGACGCGGCCCTGGCCAACTACTTTCGCCCCGGAAACCTCACCGCCCTGCGCGAGTTGGCGCTGCTGTGGGTGGCCGACCGTGCTGACGAGTACCTCAACGAGTACCGCCGTGAGCACCGTGTGTCGGCGATCTGGGGCTCACGGGAGCGGATCGTGGTCGGCCTGACCGGCGGCCCCGAAGGGCGCACGCTGATACGGCGTGCCGCGCGCCTGGCGGAGAAGGGCGCCGGCGGCGAGGTCCTCGCCGTCTACATCTCCCGAAGCGACGGGCTGACCTCCGCATCCCCGAAGGAACTGGCCGTCCAGCGCACCCTCGTGGACGACCTGGGCGGCACCTTCCACCATGTCGTCGGCGACGACGTACCGGCCGCCCTGCTCGACTTCGCCCGAGGCGTCAACGCCACGCAGATCGTGCTCGGCGTCTCCCGCCGTCGTACCTGGCAGTACGTCTTCGGGCCGGGTGTCGGCGCCACCGTCGCCCGGGAGTCCGGTCCCGACCTCGACGTGCACCTCATCACGCACGACGAGGTCGGCAAGGGCCGCAGACTGCCGGTGCCGCGCGGCGCGCGGCTCGGCCGGTCCCGGGTGATCTGGGGCTGGCTCGTCGGCGTGCCGGGCTCGCTGCCCCTGACCTGGCTGCTGGCCGGCGCCGCCCCGGACGTGGGCCTGGCCAACGACATGCTGCTGTACCTGACTCTGACGGTTGCGGCGGCCCTGCAGGGCGGACTCTTTCCCGCGCTGGCCTCGGCGGTCGTGTGCTCCCTGCTGATCAACTGGTACTTCACCCCACCCGTCCACACGCTGACGATCGCCGACCCGAAGAACATCGTCGCCATCGCGATCTTCGTCGGGGTCGCGGTGTCGGTGGCGTCGGTGGTGGACCTCGCGGCCCGGCGGACCCACCAGGCGGCCCGGCTGCGCTCCGAGTCGGAGATCCTGTCCTTCCTCGCCGGGAACGTGCTGCGCGGCGAGACGAGCCTCGAGGCACTCCTCGACCGGGTCCGTGAGACCTTCGGCATGGAGTCGGCGGCGCTGCTGGAGCGGGCCGGGGAGACCGCTCGCTGGACCTGTGCCGGCAGTGCTGGGCCCGACCCGGCGCAGGCACCGGAGAACGCGGACGTCGCCGTACCGGTCGGCGACCACATGGCCCTGTCCCTGCGGGGCCGGGTGCTCCCCGCCGCCGACCGCCGGGTACTGGCCGCGTTCGCCGCCCAGGCCGTCGTCGTCCTCGACCGCCGTCGCCTGCAGAACGAGGCCGACCGCGTGAAGGAACTCGCCGAGGGCAACCGCATACGGACCGCACTGCTCGCCGCCGTCAGCCACGACCTGCGTACCCCTCTCGCCGGGATCAAGGCCGCCGTCACCTCGCTGCGTTCGGACGATGTCGAGTGGTCCGAACAGGACCGGGCCGAGCTGCTGGAGGCCATCGAGCAGGGTGCCGACCGGCTCGACCAGTTGGTGGGCAATCTGCTGGACATGTCGCGCCTGCAGACCGGCACCGTCACCTCCATCATCCGTGAGAGCGACCTGGACGAGGTGGTTCCCATGGCCCTCGGCGGAGTGCCCGAGGACAGCGTGGACCTGGACATCCCCGAGAGCCTGCCCATGGTGTGGATCGACCGGGGTCTGCTGGAGCGGGCCGTCGCGAACGTCGTCGAGAACGCAGTCAAATACAGCCCGCCGGGGCAGCGGGTCCTGGTGTCCGCGAGCGCCGTCGCCGACCGGGTCGAAGTACGCGTCGTGGACCGGGGTCCGGGCGTCCCGGACGAGGCCAAGGGCCGTATCTTCGAACCCTTCCAGCGTTACGGCGACTCGCCCCGTGGGGTCGGTGTCGGCCTCGGCCTCGCGGTGGCGCGCGGTTTCGCCGAGGCCATCGGCGGCACCCTGCACGCCGAGGACACCCCTGGCGGAGGGCTCACCATGGTGCTCGCCGTGCCGGTGGCACCGGGGAGAGGACATCCGGAGCAGCCCGACTCGTCTGCGGCCATCATGTCCTGAGGGCGCCTCTCAAGCCTTGGGCGGCACGGTTCCGAACTCCTTGCGGACGTCCCCGGTGTCCAGCCGCAGCCGCCAGAGGTTCCGACGGTGCGCCGCCGCCGGCGCGGCCTGCAGCGGCGACGGCGGCACCGCCAGCACGGGGGCAGCAGCCGTGGGCGAGGCAGTAGTGGCCGACCGACGGTGTGAGCATGCGGCGCAGTCGTCCGCGCCTGCCGGCGCCGATCACCAGGAGGTCATCCGCTCGGTCGGCCACGTGCACCATTGCCGGCCCAGGGACGCCCCGCGCGAGGAGCGCCTGGCCGGGCAGCCCGGTGTCCGTGCCGCCGAACATCCCGCGCGGCGCGGCGAGAAGTCTCTCTCCATGCCGACCGAAGGCGCCCCGGCCGACGGATCTTCCTGGAACCGCTTCCATCTCACCCTGAACCAGTGTTTTCGCACAGTGCGTACGTCAGTTCTTGGCACCCTTCTGACGGACCTCGACGTCAGCGGTGGGTTCGGACCGGACGAGGCTTCTCAGGCTGTGCGGCCCGCCCCTTCTGCGCCCCGTTCGACGAGCGTGCTGCGACCGGCGCCTATACCTCGATCTGCGAGCCCATGATGACCGTGCGGTCACGGGGGAGGCCGAAGTACTCGGCGGCGTCTGCGGTGATGTAGGAGGTGGCGATGAACAGCCGCTTGCGCCAGGGCGCCATCGTCGGTGCCTTGCCCCGTCGGAGATCGATCTTCGAAAGGAAGTAGGACGCCTGCTCGAACTGCAGCGGCCCCTCGGTCCGGGCCGGCTCCAGCATGGACAGGGCGCCGGGCACGTCCGGTGTCTCCATGTAGCCGAACCGGGCGCTGACATGGATGATCCCGTCGTCGGCGTAGCCGAGGTCGTCGACGACGAGTCGCCGGTCGGCCGGGACACGGGGCACGGGCTCCGTCTCGATGGACAGGATCACGACGTGGTCGTGCCGCACGTGGTTGTGCTCGACGTTGGCCCGCATGGCCAGTGGCGTGGTCTGCTTGCCCCGGTTGAGGAAGACGGCCGTACCGGGGATCCGCAACGTCCGCACCTCGCCACGGCGCAGGCGGTCGATGAACTCGGGCAGCGGACCCTCCTGGCGCACGCGTTCGGCGGTGACGAGTTCGCGGCCGCGTTGCCAGGTGGTCATGACGGTGAACGCTGTGAGGCCGATCAGCAGCGGCAGCCAGGCGCCGTGGACGAGTTTCGTCAGATTGGCTGCCACGAACAGCAGATCCACGACGAGCAGCAGACTCGCGCCCCCGGCGACCAGCCACTTGGGCGTGCCCCACTTGGCACGGGCGACGAAGAAGAACAACAGGGTGGTGATCGTGATCGTGCCCGTGACCGCCATGCCGAAGGCGAAGGCCAGCGCGGTGGAGCTGCGGAAGGCGAAGACCAGGGTGAGGACCGAGACCATCAGCAGCCAGTTGATCCAGGGGACGTAGATCTGGCCGATCGTGGATTCGGAGGTGTGCGCGATCCGCAGCCTCGGCAGATAGCCGAGCTGGGCGGCCTGTGAGGTGACCGAGTAGGCGCCGGTGATCACCGCCTGGGAGGCGATCACCGTGGCCGCCGTGGCCAGCAGGATCATCGGCCATCTGCCCCAGTCCGGCACGAGCAGGAAGAACGGGCTGCTGATGTTGCGGGGATCGGCAAGAATCAGCGCGCCCTGGCCGAGGTAGCTCAGCACGCACGCCGGGAAGACGAGGAACATCCAGCCGCGGGTGATGGCCGGGCGGCCGAAGTGCCCCATGTCGGCGTAGAGCGCCTCCGCTCCGGTGACCGCGAGCACGACCGCGGCCAGGGCGAAGAATGCGGTGCCGAAATGGCCGAACAGGAAATCCAGGGCATAACCGGGCGACAGTGCCCTGAGGATCGCTGGGTGGCCGACGATACCGACCACGCCGCATGCCCCGATGGCCACGAACCAGACGACCATGACGGGCCCGAACACTCGGCCCACCGCCGCTGTTCCTCTGCGCTGCACGACGAACAGCAACACGATGATCACCGCCGTGATCGGCACGACCGCGCTTCCCAGCGACGGCTGGACGACCTTGAGCCCTTCCACCGCGGACAGCACCGAGATCGCCGGAGTGATCATGCTGTCGCCGAAGAACAGCGAAGCGCCGAAGACGCCGAGCGCGGCCAGCGCGGCCGTGGCCCGCCGGCCACGCCGTGAGTCCCATCGCTGCACCAAGGTGATCAGCGCCATGATGCCGCCCTCGCCCTGGTTGTCGGCGCGCATCGCCAGCAGCACATAGGTGACCGTCACAACGATCATCACTGACCAGAACACGAGCGACACCACGCCGTACACGTTCAGCGTGCTGACCGGGACGGGGTGCGGATCGCCCGGGTTGAACACGGTCTGGAGGGTGTAGATCGGGCTGGTGCCGATGTCGCCGAAGACCACGCCCAGAGCGCCGATGACCACAGCGAGACGCACCGGGTGGTGCGCGCCGGGACCATGAGCCTTCGGCGGCTGCGTCGCGGATCCGCCGCCTGACGCGGCCTCGTGCCGGGGATCGGCCATGGCATCCTCCTCAGCTCGGGCTGCTGCGCTGCGGCCCAGGTGCCGTACCGGGCGGGTTACGGCGTGACGATACCGATCACATGGACAGCCGTTCGTGGCGCACGCCGTTCGTGGCGCACGTCGTTCGTGGCGCACGTCGGGAACCTGCCGGTCTTGAGCCGGACGCTGTCCGGAGGCCGAACGCCGCCTTGCCGCGGCCGTCGAACGGGTCTGTGACGCACAGGTGTCCGCCTCGGTCATCGCGGCCCGTGCCGCGGTCGCCGCCGAGGTGGGCGACGCGTCCGGGTCCGCCGGCCACGTAAGCGCGGCGGATCATGTCGCACTCGACGGTCCTCGCCACTGCCGCCTGCTGGTGGTCGGCGCGGCGGCCGTTCCGCCGCACCGCCGCCCACCCGGGGTTGCGGCGGCGGTGCCGACCGACAGGCCGCGACCCTCCTCGTCTCGACCGACCGCAGCGGCGGAAGCTGACGGAGCGCCGCCGGCTCGGTGACCCACATCACATTCCATGCCTGTCAGCAATCGGAGCGCTGCCTCGTTCAAGGGGCACGCGAACGAGACAGGAGCAACGCCATGAAGCACCGCATCGTCGTACTCGGCGCCGGATACGCCGGGGCCTTCGCCGCCGGAGACCTGGCCCGCCGGCTTGCTCCCGCCGACACCGACATCACCGTCGTCAATGCCGCGCCCGACTTCGTCGAGCGGATGCGGCTGCACCAGGTCGCGATCGGCCAGGACTTCGCGTTGCGCAGGCTCGCCGACGTCTTCGCGGGAACCGGGGTGCGGCTGTGCGTGGCCCGTGTCACCGGAGTCGACCCCGAGCGCAGGACGGTCGCGGTGACCGGTGATGACGGCGCGAGCGAACTCGCCTACGACACGCTTCTGTACACGCTCGGCAGTTCGGTGGCCCACCACGGCGTCCCCGGTGTGACCGAGCATGCCTTCGATGTGACCGGCCTGGCCTCGGCGCTGCGTCTGCGCGAGCGCCTGGCCGGCCTGAGCGAGGGCGGCACCGTGCTGGTCGTCGGTGAGGGGCTGACCGGCATCGAGAGCGCCACCGAGTTCGCCGAGTCCCGGCCAGACCTGTCGGTCGCGCTCGCCGCCCGCGGCGAACTGGGCGCCTGGCTCGCCCCGAAAGCCCGCCGTCATCTGCGCGAGGCCTTCGACCGGCTCGGCATCGCCGTTCTCGAGCACACCGGCATCGAAGCCGTCGAACCGACACGGGCGATCGCCGCCGACGGCAGGTCCGTCCCGGCCGACGTGACGGTATGGGCCGCCGGGTTCGCCGTGCAGCCCATCGCGGCCGCGGGCGGTCTGGAGGTCACCGGGACCGGCCGGATCGTCGTGGACCGCACCATGCGCTCGGTCTCGCACCCGGACGTCTACGCCGCCGGTGACTGCGCCTACGCGATCGGCGAGAACGGCCGGCCGCTGCCGATGTCCTGCGCCTCGGCCGGCTACACCAACATGCAGGCGACCGCCGCGATCATCGCGCGACTGACGGGCGGCGAAGTCCCGACCACCGGGCTGAAGTACCACGGCAACCACATCAGCCTCGGTCGGCGGGACGCGATCTTCCAGATGGTGGACGCAGACGTCCGGTCCAAGTCCTGGTACCTGGGCGGCCGGACCGCCGCGCGGCTCAAGTCGGCAGTGCTCAAAGGGGCCGGCTGGAGCGTCGCCCATCCGACCTTCGGCCTGCCGAAGCGCCGGCGACGTCTGGCCACCACACCTGACCGCGTCGGTGTGACGGGCGCCGCATAGGCTGCTCGGCGTGGACAGCGCAGCCATAGACCGGTTCGAGGCCGGCCGGGACCGTCTGGCCTCGCTCGCGTACCGTCTGCTGGGCTCGGCGGCCGACGCCGAGGACGCTGTGCAGGACACGTTCCTGCGCTGGCAGGCCGTGGACCGGGAACGTGTGGAAGTGCCGGAGGCGTGGCTGACCAAGGTCGTCACCAATCTCTGTATCGACCGGCTCCGCTCGGCGCATGCCCGCCATGAGCGCGCCGCCGGAGACTGGCTGCCCGAGCCACTCCTCGAAGGTGACCCGATGCTCGGCCCCGCCGACGCCTTCGAGCAGCGTGAATCGGTGTCCTTGGCCGTACTGACCCTCATGGAGCGGCTCGCACCGGTCGAGTGGGCCGCCTACGTCCTGCGCGAGGCCTTCTCCTACCCCCATGCCGAGATCGCCGGGATCCTGGACATCACCGAGTCCGCGAGCCAGCAGCATGTCCACCGGGCCCAACGCCGGGTCGCCGCCGAGCGCCGGGGCGGCGGTGAGGTGGACCCCGCGTCCGCGCTCCGGATCGTCGAGGAGTTCTTCGTCGCCGCCGCCTCAGGGCGCACCGAACGGCTGGTGGCGATGCTCACCGCCGACGTCACCGCGATCTCGGACGGCGCGGGGCTGGCCAGACGGCTGCTGCGGTACGAGACGCGCGAGCGCGTCGCCTCCCACGTGCGGGTCGGCTTCAGGTCCACTCCTGCGAAGCGGCGGCTGGCCGGCGGCTCTCCTGCCTTTCACGTCGCGCTGGTCAACGGCTCCCCGGCCGTTCTCGCCGTGGTCGACGGCCGACTCGTGGGCGCCGTGGTGTTCGAGATCCGTGACGGCAAGGTGGCGTGCCTGCGCGGCATCGCCGCCGCGGACCGGCTCGTCCGCCTCGACGAGGCCTGGCGGCGCAAGGATCGCGAGGCGTCGGTCATCGGCACCTGGTGACCACGGCCACGGAAGTCCAGTGCCCCGGGTCGCAGCGCGGCAGGCCCTCTTCCCCCGGCCGTCGCCGGGCCGTGCAGCAGCCAAGGACGGGAGCGTATGTCGGTCTGTTGTTCCGTCCGGCGGCCCGGGACTCCCGGAACAAGCTGACCGAGGTCACCGGCGCGCAGACGACGAACCAAGTGTGAGGCGGGTGCGGAAGGTCGTGCCGTCCGAGGTGTCGAGGACGGTGACGGTGCCGCCGTGGAGAGCGGCGATGTCCGCGGCGATGGGCAGGCCCAGGCCGGTCTGCGCCGGTCAGCTTGCCCAGGCTGCCGAGGCGGCGTGGCGCGGTGCCCGTGCCGGCTGCCGCGTCTCGTCACGCTGAGAGGACATGGCTACCGGCTGGGGATCCGATGATTCGCCTCCTGGGCCGGGGAATGCCGAAACGTCGCCCATCCCTTCAATGATCAACGGGCAGGTCGGCGGGGTGTTCGCCGGTGGCGAGGTAGACCACGTTACGGGCGATGGAGACCGCGTGGCCGGCGAAGCGTTCGTAGTATCGGCCGACCAGTGCGACGTGGACGGCCGTTTCCACGCCGTGCTGCCACTGCTCGTCCAGCAGGTGCTGGAACAGCAGGCGGTGCAGTTCGTCCATCCGGTCGTCGTCCCGCTGCAGCCGCAGTGCGGCTTGCACGTCGTTGGTGATGAGTGCCTCGGCGGCCTGGGACACCAGCCGCTGAGCGAGCAGGCCCATCTCCTGCACCGTCCGGCGCAGGTCCTGCGGTACCGCGTGCTCGGGATACCGCCGACGGGCCACGGTGGCGACATCCTTGGCCAGCACGCCGCATCGCTCCAGATCCGCGCTCATGCGCAGGGAGGTGACCACCGTCCGCAGGTCGGTGGCGACGGGCTGCTGGCGGGCGAGCACCGCGATGGCCCTGTCCTCCAGGTCGCGGTGCATGTCCTTGACGTGCGCCTCGGCGGAGATCACGCTTTCGGCTGTTTGCAGGTCGCTGTCCAGCAGAGCGCTCGTGGCTCGGCCCATAGCGGAACCGACCAGATCGGCCATCGCCTTCAGCGCTTCGCCGATCGACTCCAGCTCCTGCTGGTAGGCCTTGCGCATCCGTCGCTCACCTCCATCGCCGGGCTGCTCCCACCGCAGCCGGGTTCCCGGCAGGCTCCAGCCGGGATCGGCTGACGGATTCCGGCGCGACCGCCCCGCTCAGGGCTTCCGCGCATGCCGTCCTGCGCCGATCCCCTCAAACCGATCATAGGTTGCGAGCTCGTTCCATCCAGGGTCCTCGTGATCCTGCGCGGTCACCGTCGCCAGGCGCTAGGTCGACAGTCCCCGGCCCGGTGGTCCGGCGACGCACGGGCCGCTGCCGCCGCCCGGCCCGGCCGGTGTCTCGGCCAGGCGCCGACACGTTCAGCCAACGGGTGGGCGGGGGCGTGCCGCGCGGCAGTCAGGATGCGTTCAGGCTCTTCGCGGCACGGTCGGCCGCCATGACCCTTGAACCCTGTGAGACGCCCGACTTTCCGGTAGCGGGTGGGCGGGCGGCCCCGTCGCCCGGTCGTCGGCCGGGCTGGAACAAAGTTCCCGAAGCCACCGTGCACTTCTGGATCACCAAGATCCTGTGCACGACGGTCGGCGGGACCGCGGCCGATCTGCTGAACGACAAGGCCGGTCTCGGCGTGACCGGGGTGTCGGTGCTGATGAGTGCGCTGCTGGCCGTGGTGCTGGCCGTGGTGCTGGTCGTCCAGTTCCGCACCACTGCGTACCGGGCCGGTGTGTACTGGCCGGCCGTCGCCCTGATCGGCGTCGTCGGCACCCTGATCAGCGACAGTCTCACCGACACCATGGGCATACCGCTCGGGACGACCACCACGGCCTTCGTGATCGCCCTCGCAGTCGTGTTCGTGGTCTGGTACCGGCGCGAGCGCACGCTGTCGATCCAGAGCATCGACACGACCGCCCGCGAGTCCTTCCACTGGCTGGCCGTGCTGCTCACCTTCGCCCTCGGCACTGCAGCCGGCGACCTCGTGTCGGAGCGGCTGAGCCTGGGCTACTGGCTGTCCGCGGTGCTGTTCGGCCTGGCCATCGCCGCACTGGGCATCGCGCACTTCCAGCTCGGCATGGACGCGGTGTGGAGCTTCTGGATCGCCTGCATCCTCACCCGCCCGCTCGGCGCCTGCATCGGCGACTACCTCTCCCGGCCGACCGGCGACGGCGGTCTGGAACTCGGCACGCTCGTGACCAGCGCATTGTTTTTGACGGTGATACTTGGACTGGTCGTGTACCTGGCTGCGACCCGCGCGGACGTCACCGAACAGCGCGCCGCAGACGGCACGCGGCCTGCCGGTCACACCGGGAGCCGGGATGCCGCCTGATCCGCCACCCAGCCGCCCGTACGCGACGTGAGGGAACGCATAGCCCGGACGAGCGTCTGATGTCTCAAAATATGTCTACAAGACTGTAGTCTCGCGGACCGCCAGTGCGCCGACCTGGGAGAGCGGGAGAACTCTGGCTGTGGAGTACCTAGGGGCAGGCTGTGGCTTTGATTATGGTGTGTGAGGACGACGCGGCGGTCCGTGACGTGCTCAAGCGCGCACTTGAGCACGACGGTCATACGATCGCAGTCGCCGCCACGGCGGACGGCCTGCTGCGGCACCTTGAGCCGGCCCCTCACCTGATCGTCCTGGATCTGGGGCTCCCCGACGCCGATGGCCGCGATGTCTGCTTGGCACTGCGGGCACGTGGCATCGACGTCCCGGTGCTGATGCTCACCGCCCTGGACGGCATGCATCACAAAGTGGGCGGCTTCGAGGCGGGAGCCGACGACTACATGACGAAACCGTTCGACATTCCGGAGCTGCTGGTGAGGGTCCGCGCCCTGCTGCGCAGAACAACCGCGACGACGTCGGCAAGGGGCGTCGTTCTCGATCCGGCGAAACATGTCGTGACCTATGGTTCGACGAGCGAGAGCCTGACTCCGACCGAGTTCCGCCTGCTGGGCAGGCTCATCGCCTCGCGGGGCGACGCTGTACGCCGCCACGCCCTCGTCGCCGCGGGTTGGCCGCATGGCGCGCACGTCAGCGACAACACCCTCGACTCCTTCGTTCGCCGGCTGCGGACCAAACTCGGTGCGCTGGGCGTGGCCGATCGCCTGGCGACGGTCCGCGGGGTGGGCTATCGATGGGAGTGACAGGCTTCCGCGGGAGGGTCGTCGCGCTCGCGGTTCTGATCGCGACAGCGGTGGTCGCGGTGCTGGTGGTGGTCTCGCACGTGCTGCTGAGCCAGGTGACCGCCGCCGACGCGAACGCTCTGGCGCACAGCCGTGCAGAGGCGGTGGCGGCGAACGTGGCCGTACGCGGTGGCCACGTCGTGCTGATCGAGAGCGGCAACGAAGCGCTGGACACGGTCTCATGGGTGTATGCCGATGGGCACCTCATCGACGGAATCGTGCCGGACAGCGTCCTCCACCGCGTCGATGCGCTCGTCGGCTCCGGGCAGTCCCAGACCACCACGGTCGGCAACCATCTTCTGTATGCCGAACCGATACGGCTCGAAGGCCACCACGTCATGGCGGTCGTACGGGTGGATCTGACGCCGTACGAGACGTCGGAGCAGCGCAGCCTGACGATGTCCCTCATGCTGGGCGGTATCGCGATCCTGCTCGCAGGCGTCGTCGCACACCTCGTGGTGGGCCGTGCGTTGCGAGTGGTCCACGAAATGGCCGCCCTCGCCGACGACTGGGGCCATCACGAACCCGGGCGCCGATTCGACCTCGGCGTTCCGCGCGATGAATTCGGGGAACTCGGGCGAACTCTGGACCGCCTGCTCGACCGTGTGGACAACGCGCTCGCGGACGAGCGCCGGCTCACCGACGAGATCGCCCACGAGTTGCGAACGCCCCTGACGGTTCTGCGAGGCGAGGCGCAGTTGGCGCAGCTCTCCGGTCATCACCTGCCACCGGGGTCCGTTCTGACCGAGGCCGACCGTCTGAACACGGCGATCACGACGATACTGAGTTCTGCCCGGACCCGGATCGACGGCGGTACCCGTTGCGACCTCAGGGCGGCGGCCCGACAGGCCATCGCCGGTCGCTCCATCGAACTCGCCGTCCCGGCCGACGTCGACGTCGCCGTGGCGACGGAACTCGTCGTGGCGGTGTTGTCACCCCTGCTGGAGAACGGCCTGCGGCATGCGCGTTCGCGCGTCTGGGTCACGGCGCGCATCGAGCCGCAGGGGGTCGTGATCGATGTCCTCGACGATGGCCCGGGCTTCGATCCCGCGGAGGTCGACCGGGTCTTCGAAGCGGGTGTGACCAGCGGCGACGGGCACGGGCTGGGGCTGGCCGTGGTAAGGCGTCTCGCCGCGTCCGCAGGAGTGGCAGTCCGTGCGATCGCGGATGGTCACGGTCGCGTCGAGGTGACCTTCCCCGCGCCGGAGGCGATCGCGTAGTCAGGTTGTGTGCAGGTTGGCCGAGCCAGCCTTGCCGCATGACAACGACGAGCGAAGCCCGCACGGACCGCAGCGGGCGGCTGATGCTGAACAAGGTTCCCGAGGTCACCGTCTGGTTCTGGGTGATCAAGATCCTGTGTACGACCGTCGGTGAGAGCTTCGCCGACTGGATCAACATGAAGCTGGGCGTCGGCCTGGTGAACACGGCATGGATCTTCACCGCGGTATTCGTGGTGGTCCTGGCCGTCCAGCTGCGGCTGAAGCGGTACGTTCCGTTCCCGTACTGGCTGACCGTGGTCGTTGTCAGCGTCACGGGCACGCTGTACACCGACATCCTGACCGACCAGCTCAACGTGCCGCTGTGGATCAGCTCAGCAGTGTTCTCGGTGCTGCTCGCCGTGGTCTTCGGCGTGTGGTGGCTGCGCGAGCGCACCCTGTCGATCCACTCGGTCACGACGCTGCCGCGTGAGTCGTTCTACTGGCTCGCTGTTCTCGTCACCTTCGCTCTCGGCACCGCGACCGGCGACTGGACCCTTGAGCTCACCGGCTGGAGCCCGGGAGTCTCGGTCCTGCTGCCGCTCGGCCTCATCGCGGCGATCACGCTGATGTGGAAGTTCGGCGCCAACCCGGTGCTGTCCTTCTGGCTCGCCTACATCCTGACCCGCCCGCTGGGCGCCAACATCGGCGACTGGCTCGCCTCCCCGAAGGTCGCCCAGCCGGGCGAGCCGACCGGCCTTGCGCTGGGTACCTTCACCACCAGCCTGATCTTCCTGGGCCTGATCCTGGCGACCGTCGTCTACCTGACGGTGACACGCTCCGACGTGACCGAGACCTACGACGCCACGCACACCCCGCAGCTCACCGGCAACCCGCAGAGGGAGCGCGCCGCACTGGCGGGCTTCGCCCTCCTCGCCGTGTTCACGGGGTCCCTGCTGGTCTGGGCGCACAGCCAGCCGCACGTCGGCCCGGCGCCGGAGGAGGACGCCACCTCCACCGTTCACCTCGCACCCGGCCAGGCCGTGAAGAACTTCCCGTCCACGAAGGTCGACGCTCTGAGGACACTGGCATCGACCTCGCTCAAGGACGCACAGTCGGGGAACGCGACCGGGGCCCACGCAGCTGCCCAGTCGCTGCGAGACCTCTGGGACGCCGACGAAGCCTCGCTGCATCCGCTGGACAACACCGGCTGGACGTTCCTCGACGCCCAGATGGACCAGGTCCTGAAGACCTTCGGCATCGACCACTCGAACCCGCCGATGCCGCCGGCACAGCAGGAGGCTGAACTCAACACTCTCCTCACAGACATGCGCTGACGGGCCCGATCGGCGGCGACTTCCTTGAAGCCGCCGCCGATCACGCGAGTTCCTCGGCCACTTCGAACGGCGCGGGGCCTCCGTCTGCACCTGCGGCCGCTCGTTCAGCACCGCCTGCATCCACGAACACGCCCCGTTGACTGAACGAAGCACGGAGATGGCGCAGTTCAGGGCACGTGTGCCGTTTTCGCGCTGTACGGTCTGCGATCGTGATGGAGGATCGTGTTCCCGGGCGGGAGCTATCGAGGCTGGCGGTTCCACGGCTGGGTCGACTCGTGGAGACCGGCGAGCGGTATGAGCCCTACCGGCTTGTTGACGGCGACGGTGTTGTGGTGGAGCCGGTCGCTGTCTTCTTCCAGGAGTTGCTGGCGGCTGGGAAGGCGGCGGCGACGGTTCGCTCCTACGGCATGGACCTGCTGCGGTGGTGGCGGTTCCTGCTGGCCGTCGACGTGCCGTGGGATCGGGCAACGCGGGTGGACGCGCGGGATTTCAGCTGCTGGATTCAGCTGACGGCCAAGCCGAGGGCGGCCTCGGCCAAGCGTCGGACGAGTCGGCCCGTGGGCGCTCTGAATCCGGTGACGGGGAAGCCGACTCCGGGACCGGGCTATGCCCCGTCTACCGTCGTCCACAGCGAGACGGTGTTGCGCCGGTTCTACGACATGCACCGCGACGCCGGAACTGGACCGCTGCTCAACCCATTCCCGCTGGACCTGGCGCGACGCTCCGGACGCGTGCACGCGCACCACAATCCCTTGGACACTTGGGCTCCGGAGCGGGTGGGCCGCTACCGGCCCAGCGTTCCGCGCCGGATCCCGCGCTCGATCCCGGACGAGTGGTTCAACACGCTGTTTGCCGCGCTGCCGTCGAACCGGGACCGGGCGCTGGTCGCGTTCTGGATCTCCAGCGGAGTCCGTGCATCGGAGCTGATCGGCATCCGCCAGTGCGACGTCGACCCAGGACAGCAGCTCATCAGCGTCGTGCGGAAGGGCTCTCGGGCACGACAGCAGGTGCCGGCCTCGTCGGACGCGTTCGTATGGCTTCGGCTCTACCAGCAGGAACTGCACGGGCTGGTGCCGCGTGGACGTGCACAGCCGGTGTGGTGGACGCTGCGACGTCCGTTCCGGCCGCTGACCTACCACGGCGCCCATCGCATGTTCGAGCGGATCAACGCCAACTTCGGCGCGGACTGGACGCTTCACGACCTTCGGCACAGCGCGGCCGCCCGCATGGTGCGCGATCCGCATCTGACGTTGACCGACGTGCAGTGGGTCCTGGGCCACGCGCATCTGACCACCACCGAGATCTACCTCGCCCCGCGCCAGGACGAGGTCGTCGCCCAGGTGCTGGCCCATCACGCGCGGCGGACCGACCAGCGCACCGAGCCGGTGCCCCCGCCTCCGGCCCCGGGTTACGACCCCGAGACCCTGGACGTCCTGTTCGGGCGGTCATCATGACTATCACCAAGAAGCACTCGACGCGCCCACCGCTGCAGGCCGCGAACGCGACCGCTGAGCAGGCACGAGCGCGGAACAGCGTGCTTCGGGAACGATTCCCACCGCGAGCCGCCGAAGTCCACTGGCCGACGACCGGCCGATCAGCCGAGGAGGTTGTGCGGCGGCTGACCGCGCCACCGTTCCTGCCAGCGGCCAAGGCGACCAGAGCAGGCCGTCGGCGCGGGGTGGCGAAGATGTTGGACTGGCTCTCAAGCCTCCCTGGAGATTCCTGGCAAGAGAGGTGGGCACGCAGCGGTGCCGAGGATTTCCCCGGCGCGGACTGGACAGAGCTCCCTCTGCGTTTCCTGAGCCAGCAGGCTGGGTCGCCGTCGTCGTACGTCCGCGCGGACCTGTCCACCGGGTTGCTGCTGCTGATCGCCGGTGATGTGCTCCGTCCCAGCCTGCCCTGGATGCTCACCCGCACCCACCGATACTTGGCCACCATCATGGCCGAGGTCCGTGACCCCGACGGGTTCGAGCAGTTGGTGCAGATGGCCGCCGCACAACCACACTCCAGCAAAGACGCCCAGATTGCGGCGACCCGGATCTCTGTCCTCCTGGCTTGCAAAGGCGGGCTCATCCGGGACATCACCGTCGGGGACTGCGTGGAGCTGTTCGACACCCAACGCCTGGTCCATGTCCGCGGCGGACAGCACAAGGTCGACTTCTACCTGCGGCTGCGGACCATGGGCGTCTTCCCTGAAGATGCCCCGGCAACGATCCGGGCGTTCGGCCAGGCCCTCGGCCAGCTGAGTATCGAGGAGCTTGTGGACCGCTACCCGATCCGGTGCCGCCCGATCCGGGATCTGCTCGTGGACTACCTTCGCGAACGGCAGCCGTCATTGGACTTCGCCAGCTTGGACGCGATTTCACGATCGTTGGCGGGGCTGTTCTGGACGCGGATCGAAGCACTGTCACCGGGCATCGACACTCTCTTGCTGCCGCCGATGCTGGCCCGTGCCTGGAAGGAAGACCTGAGCACCAAGCGGCGCACCATCACCGGCCCCGACGGGGCGCCGGTCGAGATCACCAGCCCCCGGCTCAACGCCAAGGACGAGCTGATGCGGGTCCGAGCCTTCTATCTCGACCTCGCCCACTGGGCCACGGAGGAACCGGCTCGCTGGGGACCGTGGGTCGTCCGCTGCCCGATCAGCGATGACGAGATCCGCAAGGCCAAGGAGCGCAAGCATCGCAAGGCACGGATGGATCAACGCACCCGCGAGCGCCTCCCCGTGCTCCCCGTCCTGGTCAGCACCGTCAACCGCCGCAGGCTCGCGGCCGTCGAGTTGCTCCGGACTGCGCGGGCCACCGAGCCCGGGACGGTGATCCCCGGCACCGAAGGATTGCTTCGCCGAGCCGTCACATCCAAGGCCGCGGGACACCTCACCTGGGCCGAGGAAGCCTCCACCGGGCGACGCCGGAACCTCTCCTTCGAGGAGGAGGAAGCATTCTGGGCGTTCGCTGCCGTCGAGGTCCTCCGCCTGACGGGCATCCGCAACGAAGAGCTCTTGGAGCTGACCCACCACAGCATCACCCAATACCGGCTCCCGGCCACGGGCGAGATCGTTCCGTTGCTCCAGATCGCCCCGTCCAAGACCGACAGCGAGCGCCTCCTGCTGGTCAGCCCGGAACTGGCGGACGTCCTGTCAGCCATCGTCCGCCGGCTACGCGGTCCCGCCGGGGCGATCCCGCTGGCGCCGTTCTACGACGTCCGTGAGAAGGTCTGGAACCCGGCAATGCCGCTGCTGTTCCAACGGCAGATCGGAACCGAGCATCGAGCCTTCACCCCCACGTTCCTGCGCACGTTGCTGATCGGCGCGATCGCGACCACCGGGCTCACCGACTCCGCCGGCGCACCGCTCACGATCTCCCCGCACGACTTCAGGAGGATCTTCGTCACCGACGCCATCATGAACGGCCTCCCACCGCACATCGCCCAAGTGATCTGCGGGCACAAGAACATCGATACAACGATGGGCTACAAGGCCGTCTACCCGGCCGAGACGATCGAGGCGCACAGGGCGTTCATCGCCCGCCGCCGGTCCACCCGGCCCAGCGAAGAATACCGAACTCCTACCGAGGAGGAGTGGGATGCCTTCCTCGCGCACTTCGAGAAGCGCAAGGTGTCCATTGGCACTTGCGGCCGCGCATTTTCCACCCCGTGTGTTCATGAGCACGCTTGTGGTCAGATGTGCACTCCTCAGGCCGGACCCGGCCCAACGCGCCCGCATCGAGGAGATTCGCGACAACCTCATCGCCCGCATCGCCGAAGCCGAACGCGAAGGCTGGCTCGGCGAGGTCGAAGGACTCAAGGTCAGCCTTGCCGGCGCCGAGGACAAGCTCGCCCAGGTCACCAGACGCACAGCCAGTGTGTTGGTCGCCCTCCCGACGCCGACTCTCCGAAAGGAGCCGTGAGCATGGCCGGGATGACCGCGTCTGCGCTAACGGGGCGAAGCGTTGGTGTTTCGCTATGCGCCGGAGGACAGTCGGCTTGCGGCCTGGTCCCATGGCTGAGGCTCGACCAGGTCGTCCCTGTCGCAGGCGTCCTCCTCGAACCAGCCCGTCCCCGCGAGCCATGTCTCCAGCCACGCTGCGAGGCTGGCGGTGTCGAGGAACCAACACTGATCCCACGATCCGCCGCAATACGGGTTCGGCTCGAAGAGTAGGACCTGACCGTCCTCACTGAGACAATCAACGCCTGCGTACATGGCGCAGCCCCAGGTCAGGATCGGTACGACGCCTTCGGGCCACTCTGGATGCTCCGCGCCAACGGATGCCTCACGACGCGTCAGGTATTCGCCAGCGACGCTGGAGCCCGGACCGAGCAGCGGCAGCAGTCGGTAGTCAGGGCCGAAGCCGCCGTCAGCAACTTCGCGATACAGGCGCGCAAGGAGGGGATGAAGCGCGAAGCCCAGTTGCCCCTCGGCCTCCGCAATCTGGGCATAGCCGACAGGCGCGGGAAGATCCTCGCTATCCGATGCGGCCCGGGAGGCGACGCGTTGCACGAGGTCATCAATCTCGGTCATGGCCGTGATGCTGTCAGAGCCCGCCGACATGTCGACGGCCAGGGCCGCTGGGCGGACGGGTGGGCGACAGAAGGTTCAGAGAAGCGGGCGAATCAAGCCTCGATCTACGGCTCAGTCCTCGCCAACTTGAAGCAAGATCGCGAAGTGCTCACCATTGCTTCCGGCAATCACACCATCGAACGTGCAGGCAGTCACGGGATCCCAGGCGCTGCCCTGTCGGTTCGTCCACCACGTCGCTCCGGGCCCGAGGCACTTCACGATGCGCGTGACAGTGTGGTGCGCGATCTCACGATTCATGAGCACATGGTGGGACCACACGAGGTCTTCGGCGGCGAGCGCGGTCATCACTTCGATGGCAGCCTCGGGGCTGAGCGATTCCAGGGAAGCTTCAATCTGCGAAACGCTTGGCGGAGCATCCCCGGCCTGGAGGTATTGCGCCCACAATGGATGGATTTCGGCGACGAGCTCGTGCACCTGACCAGCAAGGCCAATTGCCTCCTGGCCAGGAGCGACGCCATCCGGCAACTGGCCGTATCGCACGGACACAACGGGCCGGCTCGACAGCGACTTCAGCAGCTCGCCGAGTTCAGACAAGCTCTCTGCACGGTCTCTCTTGTTCACCCCCGCATCCTGGCAGCCCAGGAGCGAGACCAGACATGGCGGCCCCCTGTTCTGCTCGCGCCCGTCAGGCCTCCCCCAGCGGGAGCCCCCTGGCCCGGGGCTCAGGGATCTGCATGGACAGGTCATCAACCCGAGTAGTTCAGAGAAGCCTGTGCCCGTTGCCTTGTGCTCTGGCCCGACCCCGCCCAGCGCGACCGCCTCGTCGAGATCCGCGACAACCTCCGCCACCGCATCGCCGAAGCCGAGCGTGAGGGCTGGCTCGGCGAGGTCGAAGGACTCGATGTCAGCCTCGCAGGCACCGAGGATAAGCTCGCCCATATCGACCGGCGTTCCCGGCAACGAACCGTCGTCGGTCTCTGCATGCCCACGACCAGGATCGAAGGCCAGTGAGCACCGGTTCGGATCGAAGGGCACCAGAGCGTGATCTGAGTACTTGGCCGATCGAACGTCTCCAGGCGTTCACTGCGGACGCTCGCAACTGGGCGCAGCTCGAATCGGTCCGCGTTGTTTCCCAACAGCACGCCTACGACTCCGACCCGCCCCGCGAAGTGCGTCGACGCTGGGCTGAGTTGTCGCTGCTGGCGAACCGGCGCATGCTCGGCGACGGCGCAGAGCGATCAGAGCGCGAAGTCCAACAGGACTTCATGCTGCGAACGTGGGTGATCGAACACCTCGGTCCCGAGGACGAGAAATCCGACTGGAGTCCAGAGGCGTTGGGCGCCGAGACGCTCGCCGCCCTGGCGATGTCGCAATCGGAAGCGGCGACCCTCGCCGCCAACTGGCGCGAGCTTCCCGTCGCACAGATCCGCGAGCTGCGGCGGCACAAGAACCTGACAGCCCACCTGGAGTGGCTCATCGGCCACCTGCAGCCCGGCCCGACGCGCGACGGGCTTCTCCCCTGGATCGAGACACGCCGACTGCTGCCCTGACCCCCATCAAGCTGAACTTCGGCACGCCGAATCGGCGGAGTCGAGGGCCCGGTCGGCTAGTGGCGCGGCTACACCGGCGGCTACGGAGCCGTCCGCGCCTACCTTCAGCCGTTCCGTACATCCCCGACCGCACCAGCAGCCCGCCCGCCGTCCCCACGCACGGTCACCAGCTGGATCCTGACCCACCCCGATATCCTGCCGGAGAGCGAGCGCGTGAAGCCCAAGTCCGTCCTCGCTGGCTGCCCCGAACTGGATGCGCTCACCGGGCATGTCCGTGCGTTCGGGAAGATGCTCACCCAGCTCCAGGGCGACCAGCTCCCACAATGGATCAAGGCGGTCCGCGCCGACGACCTGCCCAGCCTCCACACCTTCGTCAATGGCATCGAACGCGATCTCGTAGCCGTCACCGCCGGCCTCACACTGCCGTGGAGCTCCGGCATCGTCGAAGGCCACGTCAACCGCATCAAAATGATCAAACGCCAGATGTACGGCCGGGCCGGCTTCGGCATCCTGACGGGCCCGTCACGACCTCTGCTGGAGTCGCTCCGCAGCCTGAGCAGGGGTGTCGTAGTAGCCAGGCCGGGCCAGCAGGACCGAGCTGAAGAAGTAGCCCTGCTCTTCCGCCGGATCATCGTCCGCTGCGAACGGACGCCAGAAGCTCAGCAGCAAGTCCGGGGCAATGAATGAAGCATCATCGTCAGGATCTACCTCGATCGAGGTGAACTCACCCATGCGCTGGACAACCTCGCAGGCCGGAAGCGCGAACACGTCCACGCCCTGAAACAACACTCGGTCCGTCTGGGACGACGGCCTTCCCAGCTCGATGGATTCAAGCATGTCTCGCATGCAGTGGATGCTGATCATCAGCCCGCTGGGACGGAACACGTGCTGCCCCGGCCGATCAGAATCCGAGATCGCAGAGAGAACACGGAGCGAGTCCAGCGCCGTGTTGGCCGCGTGCCGAGTCATACCGATCCGCAACGGGCCAACGCCGGTCGGCGGGGCGAGGTCGAAGTCCATGTGGGCATGATCCCAAATAGGTCTGTCAACGAGTCACGAAGGGCCATCCAGTCCCGGCAGGTTACAGAGCGTGAGAGTTCCACGGAAGTTGGACCAGAACCAACTCAGGCTCTGGCACGACTTGTGTGAAGTGGCTGCTCAGGGCCACGCATGCGCCTGCCCCCTACCAAGACCTGCGATCCCGCTGCGTGGTCAGGACACGACGTTGTCCCGCAGGAATCGGGGAGCCTCGGTGACGTTGGCCATGGGCAGGTCTTCGGCAGCGATCAGGCCGACCTGGGCTAGCAGAGCCGCTTGGTCCCAGTAGATCCGCTCGCTCGCCATCAGGTCGTCCCGGAATTTCACGACCACCACCAGCGGCAGTTCAACGCTACGGCCGGTCGCAGCCAGCCCAGGCAGCAGGAACGGGATCTCCTGGTCGTGAGACATCCGCATGATGATCTCCTCGACGATGAAGTCGCTTCCGACTGACCGGTCCGCTGTCTCCATGGTGGTGTTCTGCGGAATGCCGGGGATGAAGACGTCGCGGTAGTAGCCCCGTAGGTAGTTCTTGCCGAAACCACCGCTCATCGTCGGCAGATGCATCACACTGGCGTCCTCCGCCATGGTGGACACTGCCAGGTCGGCATCCTTGATGACGAACTCGTACGCCGTGTGATGCTCCCACAGCGTGACCATTTCCTCTTGGTTCACGATGTCTCCTCCGGAGATCCGGCCCGTCGGCCGGGGCTCCTCGTTGGTCACTCCCAGCAGATCAACGAGGACCGACATGGACGGGATGCGGCCAGACGTCCCCCGAACTACGCGAGCCGTCCTGGTGGATCGGGCTCCGCCCGCCTGCGCTTCTTCGAGTCCAGGGTCGACTGCGACTGCCAACCTGTCATCTCGTCATTCGCATCTCGGAGGTTGACCAGGACGGCGGTGGACCACTCAGTGTCACGGCACCACAGAAGTTGAGTCAGAATCGCTTGAAGTGAACGAAGCCAATCCGTGCGACGTGGAGCAGTTCACGAGCTCTCGGAGGACAGCCGGACCATCGACCGTGATCGCCGCGAGGAAGTCCAGGGCGGCGCCCTGATCCCATGCCACCGATCCTCCGGCCAGCGCGGCTCTGAGGGTCTCGGGCCGGTCCTGAGCGTGTTGGTAGAACTCGGCCTGGCGGCGGTGCATTTCCCGTTTGGCCTCGACGAACGCCTGCCAGAGGTCGTCATCGGTCGGCGGGATGTTCATCAGCTGAGTCTCCATCAGGTCTTCGAAGGCTGAGGCAATCGCTGCCCGTCGACGCGGTCGGCGAGGTAGATCATGACGCCCTCGGGGTCCGTCCCGACGGCTGCCCCGGGGGCGTGGGGGAGGGGGCAGTGGCGAAGGCATCCGGGGGATACTGCACGCTCTGCCGGCACATCCGGCGCAACCCCGGTACGAGGGTGAAGACGCCGAGCGGCTTCGACGACCGGCGCGCTGGCTGATCGCAGCGGTGTGGTGAGGGAAGCGGGGCCACCGGTTTCGGCGAGGCTGCTCCTGCGACGACCTGCACCCCTCGGCCCGCCGTGTCCGCGGGCACGGCTCCCGGTGGCGGCAGGCCGCGCATTGAGGCTGCGCACCTTCTCGCGGCGGGACCGGGCAGGTCGCTGCTGCCCGTCGAGGGGGCCTCACTTCCGAGTCCTGGAGCACTTTGTCCTAGATCGGGTATCGCTTCGCAGTACGCCATCGAATGAGTGGCTGTTGCCGCTCGTGGAGTCCGCAATGGCCCGCTCTGGCCGGTGGCAGGCACACCATGGTTGCAGGACGAGGAGGCGGTCATGCCGGTGTGGCGGTTGAGGGATTTCCATGATGACGACCTGGACCAGGCGATCCGGTTGTGGGACCAGGGCCGACAGGCTGATCTGTCCTTGGCCGTGTTCCCGGTGTCCGAGGTCGTGGCGGCCGCCCGTGCGGGCCAGGCGGCTGTGGTCGCGGTGGTGGAGGGAGAGCTGGTCGGGATGGCTGTGGCCCGCGCCGAGGGCGAGCGCGGGTGGATCTTGAGCACGGCACTGTCGGGTGCGTGGCGAAACCGCGGACTGGGCAGTGCGCTGATCGCCCAGGTCGAGCAGCGGCTGCGCGAGCGCGGGGTGCGCCGGATCAGTGCGGTCCTGCCCCCCGGTTCGACCGGGACCGCTGCATTGGAGAACTCCGGTTACCGCCGCCTGGACAATCTGGTCTACTACGAGAAGCTGGAGCATGCCGGGGCGCAGGATGCGGGACTGCTGGCCCAGCTCGGCGGACGGGTCCTGCCACGCGGCCTGTGGGAGCAGCTGGCGGGCATGTTCGAGGCCAAGGACACCATCGACAAGCGCATCGTTCTGCCACTCGCCGAGCCGGAGGTCGCCGAGCGTTACGGGGTCCATCCCCCGAAAGCCGTCATCTTGTTCGGGCCGCCCGGCACCGGCAAGACCACCTTCGCCAAGGCGATCGCCTCCCGCCTGGGCTGGCCGTTCGTGGAACTCTTCCCCTCACGCCTGGCCGCCGACTCCGACGCAGGACTGGCCGCCTCGCTGCGCGACGCGTTCGCGGACCTGGCCGAGCTGGACAGCGTCCTGTTGTTCATCGACGAGGTCGAGGAGATCGCAGCCGCACGCTCCGGTCACGCCGTCGACCCCGGACACGGTGTCACCAACGAGCTCCTCAAGCTCATCCCCGCGTTCCGCGACCACGACAACCGGCTGCTCGTCTGCGCCACCAACTCCCTGCGCACCCTGGACCCGGCATTCCTGCGCCCCGGCAGGTTCGACTACATCATCCCGGTCGGCCCGCCCGATGCCGCCGCCCGCGAGGCGATCTGGCGCCGCTACCTCGGCCCCGCCGCCCCGGTGATCGAGATCGACCAACTGGTCACCGCCAGCGAGATGTTCACCCCCGCCGACATCGAATACGCCGCGCGCAAGGGCGCCCAACACGCCTTCGAACACGAGATCAGCCACCGCACCGGAACCCCGGCCGCCACCGCCGACTTCCTCGCCGCGATCGCCGATACCCGTCCCACCCTCACCGAGCAGGCCCTGCACGACTTCCACGAGGACATCGAGCACCACACCCGGACCTGACACCCACCCAACCTGTCCCGCCGTCCCCTCTCCGCACTCGCCGACGAAAGGGCACGGTCAGCGCATGAGCGCGCAGCCGAGGGTCAGGAAGGCGTCGTGGACGTCGTCGCGGATACCCAGGGGATCCGCAGTTGACGCAACCGGTGCGGGTGGGCGAGGGCACGCGCTGAGTGACGGCGAGTCGGTACCGGCTGTAGGGCTGGCGGCCCCCGCAGGAAGGCCCACCACCCATCGATGACTTGAGAGCGCGGGCCCGCCGCACCTGGCGTCCGCCCCGGCGGAGGCATGCGCCAGGCCGCCGACCGGGATGCCCCACAGGCCCGTTGCTCCGTCCCTCGACACGCCGAATTCATGGGGCGGTTCGCCGCCGTCCCCCCGGACGCGCGGTGGCCGACGACCCCGTCTGCTCGCGGCGTAACAGTGACATGGCGCAAGAGCGACATGTGCGACCCCTTGAACGACGGCGGGGGAGGCCAGAGGATCCAGTGATCTTTCGCTCTTCGCCGCGTCTCAGGAGTCTTCCTTGCCCAAGGTTCCCATCCCCCGGCCCGGGCCGATCGCCCTCGCCGTGGCGGCCGCGCTCACACTCGGCGTCATACCCGCGACTGCCGCTGTGTCCGCGCACTCCGCCGGTGAGGTGTCGCACAACGACGCCGGACACCAAACCCCCGGCGATGCCGGCACGCACACCGTCACCCTGATCACGGGTGACAAGGTCACCATCGGGACCGCCGCCGACGGCACCGTCGTGCGCTCATTCCAGGCCGCGAGCGGAGCCACCACCGGCTTCCACCGCGTTGTCGTGGACGGCGCCACCTATGTCTACCCCGACGCCGCCCTGCCGTACGTGAGCGCCGGCAAACTCGACAAGCAGCTCTTCAACGTGACGCGGCTGATCACCGAGGGCTATGACGACGCGCACAGCTCCCGGCTTCCGCTGATCGTGCGCTACACCGGAGCCGCCGCCAAGGCCCGCACCCGGACGAAGATGGCCGGCTCGACCGACATCCGCCGCCTGGACAGCATCCAGGGCGCGGCCCTCGCGCAGAACCACAAGCAGGCGCCGGAGTTCTGGTCATCGCTCACCGGGGGTTCCGGCGCGGCGGCCCGGTCTGCGAAGCCGTCCTTCGCGGGCGGCGTCGCCAAGGTGTGGCTCGACGGCAAGGTGAAGGCCGACCTGGCCGACTCCACTGCCCAGATCGGCGCGCAGAAGGTATGGGCGGAGGGCGACACCGGCCAGGGCGTGAAGGTCGCGATGCTCGACAGCGGCGCGGACACCGAACACCCGGACCTGGCCGGGCAGGTGTCCGACAGCTCCAGCTTCGTCCCCGGCGAGGACGACATCGCCGACTACAACGGCCACGGCACGCACGTCGCCTCGACCATCGTCGGCACGGGCAGTGCCTCCGACGGCAAGGAGCGGGGTGTCGCCTCCGGCGCCCGGCTGGCCGTCGGCAAGGTGCTCAACTCCGAGGGCAGCGGCCAGGAATCCTGGATCATCGCGGGCATGGAGTGGGCCGCCCGCGACCAGAAGGCCAGGATCATCAGCATGAGTCTGGGCGGCGGCGGTGACAAGACCGACCCGATGAGCCAGGCCGTCGACGAACTCAGCCACGACACGGGCGCGTTGTTCGTGATCGCGGCGGGCAACGGCGGCCCGCACTCCATCAGCAGCCCCGGCGCCGCGGACTCCGCGCTGACCGTCGGCGCCGTCGACTCCACCGACACGCTCGCCGACTTCTCCAGCCAGGGCCCGCGTGACGGCGACGGCGGACTGAAGCCGGAGATCACCGCGCCCGGCGTCGACATCGTCGCGGCGCGCTCGCACTACAGGCGCGGCTCCGGCTACTACACGACGATGAGCGGCACGTCGATGGCGACGCCGCACGTCGCCGGTGCCGCCGCGCTCCTCGCCTCGGAGCACCCCGACTGGACGGGCACCCAGCTCAAGGAGGCGCTGGTCAGCAGCGCCAAGGCAACCCCGGCGTACACCCCGTACCAGGCGGGCGCCGGCCGGCTCGACGCGCTGGCGGCCGTGCACACCACGGTCTTCGCCACCACGAGCGCCTACTCCGGCTTCCACACGTGGCCCCCGAAGCCGGGGGAGACCGACGTACAGACGGTGACGTACTCCAACGTCGGCGACGCCCCGGTCAGCCTCGACCTGGCGGTCAACGGCACCGTCCCGGCCGGGTTGTTCAGCCTCTCCGAGGACCATGTCACCGTGCCCGCGCACGGCACCGCCACGGTCACGCTGACCACGGCTCTGGACAAGCTGGCGGGCGACCAGTCGGTCAGCGCCATGATCACCGGTACGGACGGCGCCGGGACGGTCCGCGCCCGGACCCTGATCGGCGCGGCCCGCGAGGGCCAGCGGCAGAACCTGACCGTGGTCGCCAAGGACCGTTCGGGCAAGCCGCTGGAGGGCCGGGTCGTCCTGACCGCCGACCACCTCTTCACGGTGATGGACCTCGACGCGTCCGGCACCGGCACGGCGCGGCTGCCCGTCGGCAGCTACAGCGGCTGGCTCACCGGTGACGTGCAGGGCGCCGAAGGCCCGCACTCGCGCGGCATGGTGCTGCTCGCCTTCAACGACGTGAAGCTGGACCAGGACCGTACCGTCACCCTGGACGGCCGCAACGCACGCCGGATCCTGGCGCGCGTGCCGCAGCAGACCACCGCCGTCGCGCCGCGCCTGGACGCCCACCGGTCCTTCACCGACAGCCTGGTGGAGACGTCGATGCTGCCGGACCCGTCGTACGACAGCATCTGGGCGCTCCCGACCGGCAAGAAGGTCACCGACGGCGAGTTCGAGACCGGCGCCCGCTTCCGCCTCGAGCAGCCCGCGCTGACCGTGAGCACGAAGTCGACGACCTTCAACGACCCGCTGGTCAAGCGCGCTGCCACGCCGCTGCCCGCCGGTACCCGGAACCTGACGGCGGTCTTCGCCGGCACCGGCACGGCCGAGGAGCTCGCGCGGCAGAACGTGCGCGGCAAGGCCGTCGTGGTGCGCGGCGCAGGCACGGCAGGGATCAAGGCCCAGGCGGAGGCCGCCGCGGCCGCCGGCGCCCGGCTGCTGCTGGTCGTCAACGACGGCGCCGGCCGCCTGCAGCCCTGGGACGAGAACCCCTGGAGCCCGCAGAGCCCGGCCCCGGTGACGGTGGCGACGCTCAACGCCGACCAGGGCGCCGACCTGCTCGGCCAGCTTCGGCACGGGGCGGTCACGTTGAAGGTCACCTCGCACCCCACGACCGACTACGTCTACGACGTCGTGCACCACTGGACGGGCGCCGTTCCGGCGGACCCGACCTGGCGTGAGGAGTCCAAGGACCTCGCCCGAGTGAACGTCTCCTTCCGGAACTACCGGCAAGGCAAGGCGATGGAGTTCCGTCCGGACGTCTGGCGCGGCTGGGCCGTCGGCAACCAGCTCACCGCGCCCGCCCAGGGCGAGCGCACCGACTGGGTCACCGCCGGCACCACGTGGCTTGACGACGCCTTCATCCAGGGCGAGACCGGGCAGCACTCGATCGACCCGCTGAACTACCCGGCGCGCAAGACCGGCAAGGTCAGCTGGTTCGGCCCGATCCAGCGGCCCCGCATGGGCCCGTTCAACTACCAGCCGGTGCGCTACCTCGACACGATGGACATCATCGCGCCCGGCTGGGGTGACTCGGGGTCCGGCCACGTCGGCGAGGCCGGCGCGAACTTCGACGTCAAGGACTGGATGTCGCTCTACCAGGGCGACCAGCAGCTCGACTGGGGCAACGCCGAGTACCTGCAGGTTCCCGGCCTCGGCGCCGAGCGCCTGCCCTACCGGCTGGTCCTCGACAACGACCGCGGCACCTGGGCGAACCCGTACTCGACGCACACGCTGACCGAGTGGGACTTCACCTCCGCGGTCACCGGCAGCGATGCGGTGGTGTCCCTGCCGCTCATCCAGCTCGACTACGGCGTGGACACCGACAAGTCCGGCCGTGCCGACCGGCACGCCGGCTTGACGGTGACCGCCTCGCACCTGCCGGGCACCACCGCCACCATCGGGAAGCCGACCGTCGAGGTGTCGTACGACGACGGTGCGACCTGGCAGCGGACCGACCTGAGCCGGTGCGACGACGGATGGCGGACGAACCTGCGCGCGCCGCGGTCCGCCGACTTCGTCACCCTCCGGGTCGGCGCACGGGACAGCGCGGGCAACACCGTCTCGCAGACGATCAACCGGGCCTTCGGCCTGCGCTGACGTCACACCCCGGGAGGTCACCCGGGACAGCACCGCGTGGGTGGGACCGCAGCCGGCGGCCCCGCCCACGCGGCGTTCCCAGGTGTCAGAGGCACGACCCGTCGTTACGCACCAGGAGCTTGCGCACGCCCTGGACCATGTACGTCATAGGGAACCGCCGGCCGATCACCGCCTTGATCCGGCCCAGCGTCCATCGCTGCACCGACCGGACGCTGACCCGCAACTCCTCGGCGACCACCGCGTTCGTCTCACCACGCGCGAACCGCTCAGCCGCTTCCAGTCGTCACCGTTCCCGGAACTCCCGGCACTGGGCGGTCAGTCCGCCCCCTTGCGGACACCGCATCCCACGGTGCTACCGCACAGAGCCAGCCCCGGTCAGCCACGCACGACATCACGAATTCAGCAGTGGGGGCTGGGCCGGCGCAGTGTTCCGCTGGGCCGTTCGCAGACACGGGCGTCTCGGCCGGCCTCACGGCTGGGTCAGCCAGGCTTGATGGCCAGCGTCGCGAAATAGTGCGACATGTAGGTGGCGGATGCGTTGGATTGGTGCGGTGCTTCCGTGAAGCCGGTGAGGGCGAATCCCGCGGCGAGTTGCCCGCCGATCTGGCCGGTGAGGGTGTGGCTGTATTCGAGAGCGGCGTCCGCGCCGAACTTCGTGGCGCGTTCTTCGGCGGAGTACTGCGTGAGATCGCTGTAGGGCAGCTGGTGCACGACGGTCAGCTCGCCGCGCTCGTCGAGCGCCTCGTGGTCGAACAAGTACACATCAGGGTTGAGGAAGCCCGCGAGCAGGGTTCCGCCCGGTCGCAGGACGCGGAAGCACTCACGCCACACCGGTGCCAGGTCTGGTACGAACAGGTTGGAGACCGGGTGGAATACGACGTCGAATGCTGCGTCGCCGAAGGCACTGAGGTCGCGCATGTCGCCCAGGACGGTGCGCAGCTCGAGTCCGTCGCGGGCCGCCACCATCTGGTCCTGGCCGAGCTGGCGGGGTGAGTTGTCGAATACGGTGACCCGCGCGCCTGCGGCGGCGAGGATCGGACCCTGCTGGCCGCCGCCGGAGGCCAGGCACAGCACGTCCTTGCCGGTCAGGTCCGTCGGCAGCCAGGAGCGGTCGACCGGCGCATGCCCGATGAGGACGATCGACCAGTCGCCCCTGCGGGCGCGCTCGACTTCCGCGGTACTGACCGGCCTCGACCACTCGTTGCCCTCTTGAACGTACTTGTCCCAGGCTGCCCGATTGTGGGCGACGGGGTCGACGACAATGTCCTGCACGTTTGACTCCCTGCTGCAGCCGGGCGGACACCGGCGGTACTGACAGTGTGGTGCCGCCAGCCAACACGATTGCACGGTGCGGGATCAACGAAATTTGGCGGGCATCGAGGTGTCCACGGACTCGACGGATAGTCGCGCAGCGGATGCGTAAGTGCTGGCTGCCGGGGATGTGCCGGCCGTGGGCGTGGCGGGTGATGGTCTTGGTGACCCGGTTGGTGTCTTCGGAGCCGGAGTTGGTGATCTTGGTGTGCAGGAACGCAAGGATCTCTGGCCGCCCTGTCTCGACGGTTGTGGCTGGGCACCGCAGTTCGGGAAGGCCGGCGTCGGCGCATCGGCGGTGGAACCGGTAGAGCAGATCGCTGACCTGTTCCCGGTCCGGTCCGGGCGGGTCCGGGCGGAGGCAGGCCCAGGAGGTCTTTCCTGGCGTTTTACGCGACGGTGGTCGGCGCGCCGGTCACCCTGAGCAGGCTGGACAGCTCGTCGAGGACAGTGTCGACGTGCTCGCCGTGCATCCGGGCGGCGGAGCGGGCGAGCCGACGCCGACCAGGAAGGCCGCCACGCACTCGCTCGGAAGATCTGCCGGTGCGGCAGAATCGCGGGTTCAGCTCAGTTCCAGCACGCCCACCGTTTGATCTCCGCTGGTCTCACCGGTTGGGTGGAAGCCGAGTGCCCGATAGAAGCCTGTTGGGCCGTCCACTCCGGGATGCCAGGTGGTCGTCAGGCGCATGCCTCCTCGGCGCCGGATCTCGCTGGCCACGGACTGCACTGCGAAGCGTCCGTAGCCCTGGCCCTGCTTTCCAGCTGCGATGTTGAGACGCCAGAGTCCTGAGCGGAAGTCGGTGCCCTTGCCCGTCCAGTCGATGTCGAAGAACGCCATGAGGAACCCGACGACTTCGTCGTCGTCGCAGATGAGCCGAGGCCATGCGACTCCGGGGTGGACGTATGCCTCGGCGAGCGACTTCACCACGGGTGCCACTAGGTGTTCCTGGTCGTGGCGGACTCTCAGGTTGATAGCGCTCTCGAAGTTGTCAGGGGTGATCTCTTGCAGGTGCAGCGAAATCGGCATGTCCGCACTCTAGGGAGGTGCTGCAAGTGATTTTCGGAGCGTGTTGGCCATGCTCAGCCGAGAGGCCGGTGCTTCTTGGTCCAGTCCTCGCTGCGGGGCCCCTTCGGGGTCTCCAGGGGCTGTGGGTCAGAGGCGCGTGTTGCCCGGTGCGAGCAGGCTGGCCGGTTCCGGGCACACGTCGCGCGAGCCGACGACCTTCCCCTGGCCGGGACGGCGGTGGGTGACGAACACCGGCCCACGGGCGCGGCCGCGTAGCAGGCGGGGCAGGAGCCGAGCGGTGCCGGCGTCCCAGTAGACGGTCTCTGGCACGAAGTCCGCGACCGACCCCAGCGGGCGAGCCTCGCCGATCCGCTCGGCGGTCCTGCCGACGCCGACCCCGTAGCTGCGGACCGTGTTCGGGTTGCTGAGCGCGTCGAGGAACGCATCGGCCGCCGCGCGGACGGTCAACACCTTCCCGGCTGGCAGTTGCATGACGGTGCGCACCGCTCTCGCCTTGCCACGGATAACAGGGCCGCTTCACGTACGGCCCGGTGAACGTCACCGCAGGTGACGAATCAATCTCCCGCAGATGATGGGACGTTATCCGTGGAACAACTTCAGACCAGCCCCACGACCGACGTTCCGTCAGCCGCCCACCAGGGCTGACGAACGCATGGCGCACGATCCGACACGGATGTTCCTCAGACTTCGTGTGCCGTGTGCCGTGTGGCTGAAGGTTGGGCGGTCTCATCGACGTGTGTGTGCCGGATGCTGCTGAAAGTTGCAGGTGGGGGTGGGTGAGGGTGCGGGGCCCTCGGCGTTGGCGGGGATTTGGGCTGTCGTAGCCTCGCGGTTTGTGAGATCGATACGCATGTGGTGGGACCGCGCGCGGCACCGGCGTGACGGGGTGGAGGTGGCCCCATCGCAGTGGGCGGTTTTCGACCGGATTTCGGATCTGTACGAGGCAGGCGAGTTCGTGGAGGCCGAGGCCGGGGCGAGGGCTCTTGCGGCCGCGCCGCGCGTGCGGGGCGGTGACCCGTGGCTCGTGCCGTGGCTGGCGATGTTCTCCGCCTGCGCGGCAGCCATCGCTCACGGGCGGGGGGCGCAGGTGCTGCCCGAGCTGGAAGGCATGATCGCGGCGGCGGCGCACATGGACGGCGGGCTGCATCTGCGGGGCAAACTGCTGGAGCTCCGGTCGGACCGTGTCCTGGTCCTCGTCCAGCAAGGCCGGTGTGCCGAGGCTGAGGCCGAGGCGCTGGACATCCTGCGCGCCATCACCCGTCTCGCGTATTTCACCGAGGTGTGGCAGAGCGAACTGGAGGCATTGGCCTACCTGGCCGGCGCCGTGAACGGGCAGGGTCGCTACGAAGAGGCGGAAGCCATCGCCCGCGGGAACCTGCCGCGAGCGGACGAGCCCACCGCTGCGGTCCTGCAGCGTGTCCTGGTGGACAGCCTGAATGGGCAGGGCCGGTACGCGGAGGCGCTGGCCGAGGTCCGCCGGCTTGCACCGGTGGGCCGTGCCGGCAGTGGAGCTGCAGATCTTGCCACGGCTGCAGCCCTGCATGGCCTGGGCCGCCGTAGTGAGGCGGAAGCCGCCGCCCGCGAGGCGCTGGCCGCCTGTGAGAAGTACCTCCATCCGGACCACCCTCGCATCCGGGATGCCCGCATGCTGCTGACCCGCATCACTGCCAAGGACCCGGACTCTGCGTGAGAAGCCGCACGATCGGGGGCGGTGACGGGCCGTACGCAGGGCAGTACCAGCTGTTTGCGCCGCCCTGCGCAACTTGCGGTTCGATCCTCGGCGAGTGGTGGGAAGTCGTGACCACGGGAGATGGCCGGCGATCGTGTTGGAGTCGTAATAAGCGCCGGGTTCCGCATCGGCGGTTTCGCAACATAACCTCCTCACCACTGCGGCCCTGCACCCCGGTGCGGGGCCACTCTTGTATCCCCCTGCGACGGATATCCCGTGGCCGCTTCGGTGGCTGCGGCGGCTTGCGGCTCTTAGGTGCCGATCGAGCACGTTGCTCTGCGACCGGCCGGACGTTTTTGTGCCGGACGCACCTCACTGCATTGGAGGGCAGCGGCCATGACCACGCTCGACACCACCATGACCGCCGAGCATGACTCCTACGCAGCCGGCACCTGCCTGAGCCGGGAAGCCAGCGGCAGCTTCTTCCCGGGAGAAGACATGCCGGTGCGGATCACAGACGCCATGAGCGCAGGACGTCGCGTGCCCGTGCTGGCAGTCGCAGGCGGCACCGCCTCGGGCAAGTCGACCCTCGCGGAAGCGTTCGTGCTCCACCGGCCCGGGGCTGTGGCCCTTGTTCACCTCGACGATTTCTACGTGCCCGCGCACGATCCACAGCGCGGGATGCGCACGCTGAGCGCCACGGGTGCCGAAACGCTGGACTGGAACCATCCCGGCTCCATCGACGAGGACGCAGCGGCTGCCGCGGTCGACGCAGCGGCTGCCAGCGGCCGGTACCGCCTGGTTGTGGTCGAGGGCTTGTTCGCCCTCACTCTTCCCAAAATCGCTGGTCAGGCCACCTGGCGGATTTACGTCGATGCGCCCGATGACGTGCGCCTGGCCAGGAAACTGTTGCGCAAGATCGAGATTCAGTGCCAGGACCCGGCGATCTCTCTGCGTAACTACCTGAACAGCGGCCGCGAACGTCATACGGACTTCGTCGCCCCCTCCCGGGCCCGGGCGGATCTCGTACTCGACGGGATGATGCCGACGGCGGACCTGCTGACTGCGGTCGACAACCTGGTCGGCCCGCATCTTGCGGCCGCCCGCTGAACCACGGGACAGATGTGGGGCTCGGCAGCTTTTCCCTGTTGCTGATCCCGGGGCGTGCTGCGTGGTCGGGTCATGGTGCCGGCCCAGAGTGCGAACGCCTGCTTCGACAAGGGTCGTCGCTTTGGCCGACCCGTACTTCGCGCGGCTGCCGGCCCGTCCCCTGCATCAGGGGACGGGCCGCCGTACGTTCCGGCATTGCGCCCTCTGGGTCCAGGTCGGCCGGCGTTGCTGCCCGGCACTGCGGGAGCTTTCCGGCGTAGGAGACGGTTTCGCCCTTCTCCCGCCGATGAGCCCGATACCTCTCGGCGTCGGTCGCGCTTCGGTGATCCAGTCCATGTAGGCCGGGTCACGCCTCGACGGTGTCCCGCCCAGGGATGCAGCCGGTTGTCGGTGCATCCCCGGGCTGGATGTTGCAGCACTGGCTGGTGAAGGGTGGTCGCACCGGTGCCGCGGTGTATCCGTGGCTTCTGGGCGGGGGTCTGGCCGTTTGTGTCATGGGCATTGCATCGGCGTGCTGTGGTTCTTGAGCCGGTGGCGGGGGAGTGGCCGTCAGTGCCGTCCGCGGGTTGCGGGAATGACGGCGGGCATCCTCATGTTCCAAAGCGCAGGTCCAAGCGCAGGTCCTGATGAACCGGGTCATCGGGGACATGGATGTGCCCGGGAGTGCGCCTGGCGTCGCGTCGGCGGTGAAGGGACCGGTCGGAAGGCCGGTCCGCTCTCGGTGACCAGTGACCGGTGACCGGTGACCGGTGACCGGTGGCGCTTGCGGCGGGGCCGCCGGAGGGCTGCCGGTCAGGTCTGGAACCGTACGGAGCTGGTGATGCAGCTCACCTCGGTCGGGTCTTGCTTCGTGTGAATGAAATCGATTCCAATCTTTCCTGTGTAGTCGGTGTAATCGATTACAGAAAATCCACGAGGAGGTGGAGCGGCGATGGCGAGCATCAAGGATGTGGCTGTTGCGGCGGGAGTGTCCGTGGCGACGGTCTCCCGGGTCCTGAACGATCATCCGTCGGTCAGCCCGGCGGCACGCGAGCGCGTGCTGGCCGCCGTCGGGGAGCTGGGCTACCGCCCGAACGCCGTCGCGCGGTCTCTGCGCACCGACCGGACCCGCACCCTGGGCCTGGTCATCAGCGACGTGCTGAACCCCTACTTCACCGAGCTGGCCCGCTTCGTCGAGGAAGAAGCCCGTGCGCTCGGCTACAGCGTGATCATCGGCAATGCCGACGAGCGGCCCGGCCTGCAGGACCATCACGTGCGGACCCTGCTGGACCGGCGCATCGACGGGCTGCTGGTCTCGCCCACCGACGGCTGCTCCCCGCTGATGCTGGAGGTGGCGCGGGCGGGCACGCCGATGGTCTTCGTGGACCGGTGGATCCCGGGCGTCGACGTGCCGGTGGTGCGCTCCGACGGACAGGCCGCCATCGAAGCCCTGGTCGCGCATCTGTACGGACTCGGGCATCGCCGGCTCGCGATCATCGCGGGGCCTGCCGCGACCACGACGGGCCGCGAGCGGATCGGCGCCTTCCGTGATGCGCTCGCCGCCTACGACCTTCCCCTGCCCGACGCCTACATCGGGCAGGGCGACTTCCAGGCCGAGAGCGGACGACGGGCGACCGAGGGCTTCCTCGATCTGCCCGAACCGCCGGAGGTCGTCTTCGCCGCCGACAATCTGATGGCGCTCGGCGCGCTGGACGCCATCCGGGCCCGTGGTCTGCGTGTTCCGCACGACATCGCGCTCGCCGCGTTCGACGACATCCCGTGGTTCGTGCACACCGATCCGCCGATCACCGCCATTGCCCAGCCCACGGGCGAGCTGGGGCGCGCCGCGGTGCGGGCGCTGATCGACCGCACCGAGGGACGGACCCCTGAGTCCGTCACTCTGCCCGCCCGTCTCGTCGTACGCCGCTCGTGTGGCGAGTCCCCCGCAACGAACAGGAGCCAGCCGTGAGCGACCGGGAAGAGTTGCTGCGCATCGAGGGCATACGGAAGTCTTTTCCCGGGGTGGTCGCGCTCGACGGTGTCGACTTCGACCTGCGCCGGGGCGAGGTGCACGTGCTGCTCGGCGAGAACGGTGCCGGCAAGAGCACGCTCATCAAGATGCTGTCGGGTGCGAACACACCCGATGCCGGCCGCGTTCTGGTCGACGGCGTAGAGGTACGTATCCACGGGGCGCAGGACGCCGAGCGTCTCGGAATCGCGACGATCTACCAGGAGTTCAACCTTGTTCCCGACCTGACGGTCGCGGAGAACATCTTCCTGGGCCGTCAGCCGCGCCGTTTCGGGATGGTCGACCGCAAGGCCATGGAGGCCGAGGCCGCCACGCTGCTGGAGCGCGTGGGAGTGCAGGTCTCGCCCCGCGCCCGGGTGCGCGAACTGGGCATCGCCCGCCTGCAGATGGTGGAGATCGCCAAGGCCCTCAGCCTGAACGCGCGGGTGCTCATCATGGACGAGCCGACCGCCGTCCTGACCTCCGAGGAGGTCGAGAAGCTCTTCGCGATCGTGCGCAGCCTGCGCGAGGACGGCGTGGGCATCGTCTTCATCACTCATCACCTGGACGAGATCGCCGCGTTGGGCGACCGCGTGACGGTGATCCGTGACGGCCGGAGCGTCGGGCAGGTTCCGGCGAGCACGCCCGAGGAGGAACTCGTACGGCTGATGGTGGGCCGCTCCATCGAGCAGCAGTACCCGCGTGAACGTGTTGCCGCCGGCCCTGCCCTGCTCACGGTGGAGGGACTGGCACGTGACGGTGTCTTCCACGACATCGGATTCGAGGTGCACGCCGGCGAAGTCGTCGGCATCGCGGGCCTGGTCGGCGCGGGCCGTACCGAGGTGGTGCGCGCCGTGTTCGGGGCGGATCCCTACGACCGGGGGAGCGTGAAGGTCTCCGGCAGTGTGCTGCGCCGGCATGACGTCAGTGCGGCCATGGCGGCCGGGATCGGGCTCGTGCCCGAGGACCGTAAGGGCCAGGGGCTGGTGCTGGACGCGTCGGTGGAGGAGAACCTCGGCCTGGTGACCATGCGTGCCGCCACGCACGCGGGTCTCGTCGACCGCAGGAGCCAGCATCAGGCGGCCGCGCGGATCGCCGGGCAGCTGGGCGTACGGATGGCCGGACTCGGCCAGCACGTGAGGACGTTGTCGGGTGGCAACCAGCAGAAGGTCGTCATCGGCAAGTGGCTGCTCGCCGACACCAAGGTATTGATCCTCGACGAGCCGACGCGCGGGATCGACGTCGGCGCGAAGGTCGAGATCTACCAGCTCATCAACGAACTGACCGCCGCGGGCGCGGCCGTCCTGATGATCTCCAGCGACCTGCCCGAGGTGCTCGGCATGAGCGACCGGGTGCTGGTCATGGCCCAGGGCCGGATTGCGGGCGAACTCGCGGCCGACGAGGCCACCCAGGACGCCGTGATGGCGCTCGCCGTCAGCAACCCCACAACCGAAACGGAGGCCCGTCGTGGCCACTGAAACGCTCAAGCGCAAGGCGGGCGCTTCCGGCGCCACGAGCGGCCTGCGCCGCGTCCTGCTCGACAACGGTGCGCTCACCGCGCTCATCGTCCTCGTCATCGTCCTGTCGGCACTGTCCGGCGACTTCCTGACCACGGACAACCTGCTCAACGTAGGTGTCCAGGCGGCTGTGACGGCGATTCTCGCCTTCGGCGTCACCTTCGTGATCGTCGCGGCCGGCATCGACCTGTCGGTCGGCTCGGTGGCGGCCCTGTCGTCGACCGTGCTCGCCTGGAGTGCCACCTCGCACGGCGTACCCGTCGTCCTGGCTCTCCTGCTCTCCATCGCCACCGGTATCGTGGCCGGTCTGGTCAACGGCTTCCTCATCGCCTACGGCAAGCTGCCCCCGTTCATCGCGACACTCGCCATGCTGTCGGTGGCCCGCGGCCTGTCGCTGGTGATCTCCGGCGGTGTGCCCATCCCCTTCCCGTCCTCCGTCTCCCACCTCGGCGACACCCTCGGCAACTGGCTTCCGGTGCCGGTGCTGGTCATGGTCGTGATGGGGCTGGTGGCCGCCTTCATCCTCGGCCGCACCTATATCGGCCGCTCCATGTACGCCATCGGCGGCAACGAGGAGGCCGCGCGACTGTCGGGCCTGCGGGTGAACAAGCAGAAGCTCGCCATCTACGCGCTGTCCGGACTCTTCGCGGCGGCTGCAGGCATCGTGCTGGCCTCCCGGCTGTCCTCCGCCCAGCCGCAGGCCGCCAACGGCTACGAACTCGACGCGATCGCCGCGGTCGTCATCGGCGGCGCCTCGCTCGCGGGCGGCACCGGCAAGGCGTCCGGCACCCTGATCGGCGCGCTGATCCTCGCCGTGCTGCGCAACGGCCTCAACCTCCTGTCGGTGTCCGCCTTCTGGCAGCAGGTCGTCATCGGCGTCGTCATCGCGCTCGCGGTGCTCCTGGACACGGTGCGCCGCAAGGCCGGTGCGAGTCCCGTCGCCGCCGGCACGGGCGGTGGCAAGGGCCGTCAGGCGGGCACCTACGCGCTGGCTGCTGCGGTCACCGTCGCGCTGGTGGGCGCCACCAGCTTCCTGCACAGCGGCTCCTCCGGCAGCACCCCGAAGGTCGGCCTGTCGCTGTCGACCCTCAACAACCCCTTCTTCGTGCAGATCCGCTCGGGTGCGCAGGCCGAGGCGAAGAAGCTCGGTGTGGACCTGACGGTCACCGACGCCCAGAACGACGCCTCCCAGCAGGCCAACCAGCTGCAGAACTTCACCAGCTCGGGCTTCAGCGCGATCATCGTCAACCCGGTGGACTCCGACGCCGCGAGCAACTCCGTGAAGGCCGCTGGCAAGGCGAAGATCCCCGTTGTCGCCGTCGACCGGGGCGTCAACAAGGCGTTTGTGGACACACTCGTGGCCTCTGACAACGTCGCGGGCGGCGAGCTGTCCGCCAAGGCGCTCGCCGACAAGCTCGGCGGCAAGGGCAAGATCGTGATCCTCCAGGGCCAGGCCGGTACCTCCGCCGCCCGTGAGCGTGCGGCCGGCTTCGCCAAGGGCCTGAAGGCCTACCCGGGCATCGAGGTCGTCGCCCAGCAGCCGGCCGACTTCGACCGCACCAAGGGCCTGGACGTGATGTCCAACCTGCTCCAGGCTCACCCCGACGTCCAGGGTGTGATCGCCGCCAACGACGAGATGGCCCTCGGCGCCATCAAGGCGCTCGGTTCCAAGGCCGGCACGTCGGTCCAGGTCCTGGGCTTCGACGGGACCCCGGACGGACTGAACGCGGTCAAGAACGGCACGCTCTACGCCTCCGTCGCCCAGCAGCCCAGCCAGCTCGGCCGGATCGCGGTCGACAACGCGCTCAAGGCCGTGCAGGACCAGAAGGTCCAGGACGCGGTGAAGGTGCCGGTCAAGGTCGTCACCCAGCAGAACGTCGCCGGCTTCCACGGCTGACACGGCGCTTTGGCCGGGGCGGGTGTCACCGCACTCACACGGTGGCATCCGCCCCGGCCTCCTAGCGAGAAGGTCTCTTTCATGTACGACTTCGACCTCACGGTCGTGGGATCCGCCAACGCCGACCTCGTGATCGACGTCGAGCGCCGGCCGGCCGCCGGAGAGACGGTGCTCGGCTCCGACCTGGCCGTCCACCCCGGCGGCAAAGGCGCCAACCAGGCGGTTGCCGCCGCTCGTCTGGGCGCCCGCACCGCCCTGCTGGCCCGCGTCGGTGACGACGCCTACGGCCGCCTGCTGCTGGACTCCCAGCGAGCCGCAGGCGTCGACACCGCGCAGGTGCTGGTGGGCAAAGCCCCGACCGGCGTCGCGCTGATCACCGTGGACCCGTCCGGCGACAACAGCATCGTGGTCTCGCCGGGAGCCAACGCACACCTCACACCCGAGGACGTCAGGGCCGCAGCCGCTCTGCTCGGCGCCTCCAAAGTGGTCTCCACCCAGCTGGAGATCCCGCTGCAGACGGTGGTGGAGGTGGTGCGCCATCTGGCACCCGGAACCCGTTTCGTGCTCAATCCCTCGCCCCCGGTGCCCCTGCCCGACGAAGTCCTCGCGGCATCCGATCCACTGATCGTCAACGAACACGAGGCCGGAGTCATTCTCGGCGACGGCGCCGCAGGCGACACCCCCGAGGAGTGGGCACAGGCACTTCTCGAGCGCGGCCCGCGTTCGGTCGTCGTCACCCTGGGCGCAGAGGGAGCCCTGGTGGCGACCCGGGACGCCACCACCCGCATCCCCGCGGTGAACGTCGACGCGGTGGACACGACCGGGGCCGGCGACGCCTTCACCGCGGCGCTGGGTTACGGGCTCGGCGCCGGAGCGACGCTGGAGGCAGCTGCCGCCTATGCGGCACGCGTCGGCGCACTGGCCGTCACCCGCCGTGGAGCCCAGGACTCCTACCCCACCGCCGCGGAGGTCGACACGCTGTGAAGAGGACAGGAATTCTCAACCGTCATCTCGCAGGCGAACTGGCCGCGTTGGGTCACACCCATCAGGTGCTGGTGTGCGATGCGGGCATGCCGATACCCAAGGGCCCACGCGTGGTGGACCTGGCGTTCCGGGCCGGAGTCCCGTCCTTCGCCGACGTGCTGGACGGCCTGCTGGCCGAGCTTGTCATCGAGGGAGCGACGGCGGCAGAGGAGATCCGGACCGCCAATCCCGCGGCGGCCGCGCTGCTCGACGGGCACTTTCCTGACCTGGCACTCGTCACGCACGAGCGCCTGAAGGAACTGTCGGCACAGGCGCAGCTGATCGTCCGTACGGGCGAGGCCCGCCCGTACGCCAACGTCCTGCTGCGCTGCGGGGTCTTCTTCTGACCCAGGTGCGTACGTCGCGCTCCGGGCAAAGACCGGGAAGCCCAGCAAGCCGTCACGCAGCAAGAGGCGTCCGTCTGCCTGGCAGGCAGCGACAACTGCCCGCCTCTCGAGGAGCCGACCGCCCGACGGGTTGTCGACCACGTGCTCAACGGACGGCCGCCGCCTGAGCCGTGGTACGGATTCGACCTCGCACCTGCCGTGGCACCCCGTCTCCGGGCCCGGCGCCGACGGTGGTCACGGCGGATGTGCGTCTTCATCCTGTGCGCAAGCACCGGCGGGCGGTGAGAGGCCAGAGCGGCGGACAGTTGCGGCCGCCGCTCCGGTCTGCACGCCGACGCTGGCCCGGCTGACGACGTGCACTTCACGGTAAGGCAGCCGGAGCCGGCCGTGCGCGATGGCTGCGCGATCGACGCGCAGTTTCTTGCGCAGGCCTATGACCTGGCCGGCGGGGCTCCTGGTCGGGGTCCGGGCAGCGGTGGACGACACCGTCCATGGCCGCTGTGGCGGGGTTGCTGCGCAGTCCTGTTGCGGGGTGGTGCGCAATCGGATGCGGGGCGGGCAGCCGGCCTGCGTACCAGGACCCGTTCCGGGTCCGGATCACGGAGGCGGTGGGCAGTCGCCGGTGTACCCGACCTCTTGTCGGACACCGTTGATACGTTGACGCGAGGATCTTGATTCGACCTCTGGAGAGGGCATATGTACGACGAACGGCTCGCCGAGTTCTCCCGCGAGCGCTTGGACGGCCGTCCCGTACCCGACGATCTGCGCGTGCTGTTGGTGGCGCAGTGGGAAGGCCGCACCGACTTCGCCCGCCTTCTCGACCTCGACTTCTTCGAGGCGGGAGAGGTCCATCCGCTTCTGGACACCAGCTATCTGAGCGAAAAGGAACTCGCGGACCCGGAGATGCAGGCCATCAACGCCGCAGCCGCGCAGATGGCCCGGTACGTCAAGCTCGTGGCGAAGGGCGGAAGCGGGTGGATCGGCTACTGGCTGCACCCGGGCGAACCCGCAGACCCTGTCTGGCACCTCCTTGAGTTGGACACCGAGTTCACCTTCTGGCGCCTGGCCGGCCGTACCCTGGCCGAGGGGTCCGCCGCCGAGCGGGCCAGGTACCAGGACGAGCCCGACAAGCGAATCGCGTTCACACATCTGGCCGCCGAACTCGCCGAGCTCGGCCTACCGCTCAGCACCCAGGACTATGACGCCCTCGACGACGCCGGGTACACGGTGGAGCCGGAGGAACTCATGAAGGAGTTGATCGAAGCCGAACGCGAGAAGCTCGGTCTTCGCTGAGCGGGGGACTCCAGCGCCCCGGGTGCCGCAACGGGAGATGGTTGCCGTATTGGCCGCCGGACGCGACTGCTGGCTGGGTGTCCGGGGCAGGGTCGGTGGCCTGGTTGTCTTCTTCGATCGTGCGGCGCAAGCTGATGAGGTCGGGGGTCAGGTCGTCCTGGGCTTCGGTGAGCTGGGTTTCCAGCAGTCGGACAAGTTCTCGGGCTTGGGGCAGTTCTCGGTCGAGCTGCAGGTTGTGCGCGGCCGCAGTCCATCAGCATGGCGAACTGCCGCAGCAGCTGCGCCTTCACCGAGAATCCCATCGGATCCCCATGCCAGCGAGGGCGGGACTTGATGGTTTGTCTGCACACTTTCATGATCCCCGGAAGCGATTTCGCAGGGTCGTGGGTCACTCCCCTGAGGCGAGTCGCGTCCGACCGTATCCGCTGTTCACAACTGCGTGTTCAGCTTGCTGGCGGCCAGTTCGGAGCGGACCAGCTCAAGCAGCCGTCCCATCCAGTTGCGCCCCTCCAGTCCGTGCTGGCCCCAGAACGTCGAGCCCATCTCGGTGTAGATCAGCCGCGATGTACATGTGCTCGTCAGCGTTTCGGCAAGGTCGGGGTGCTGATTGAACTTCGCACGCAGTAGCTCCGCCATGATCGCCGTCCGGGCCTGGGGCCAGCCGTCGCGCAAAGTGGAGCCCTCGGCAAGCTTCTGCGCGGCATAAGGGGTGTCAGCGCGGCGGATCTCAGCCTGGCGATGCTCATCGGCAACCGCCAGCGCCCAGTAGGCGTGCGTGACGGTCGGGTAGGTCAGACCGCCGACGGTGGTGGGCGCAGGGAACTCGTTGCGCAGCACCAGGATGCCTGAATCCTGCGGCCAGCTGCGCGGAAAGACCGTCTGGTTGATGAGGACGCTGGTCTCGACGGGTTCTGTCACGCCGTCCGCGGGCGCCTTGCCGACGTAACGCTGGTGCCGCTGCTCCCGGTCGGTGAAGTAATGCAGTGCGGCGGCATGCATGTCCTCGGTGACAACTGCGTCCTCGCCGTGCCTTTCGAGCCGATGCCCGGAACCTGTCACCAGCACCCGCAGCGGCCAGTCCTTGGAGTCCTGGTCGCCTTGGGCATAGATCTGCAGATGTTCGGGGACGGCCTCGTAGGCTTCGCGAAGCGCCGCCCGGTTGTCCTCGGTCGGCTGGCTGCGGAAGGCGTCCAGGGCGGCCAGACAGCGTGCCGTGGAGTCCGGCCGGCCGTTGAGCTGGTCGATGTCGTCGCGGACCTCGCCGAGCAGCATCTCGGGGGTCAGCCACATGCGCGGCTCGGCGAACTTCCAGGATGCGAGGTGATGGGCCGATGCCTGGGCGCCCTCGGCCAAGTCGGTGGCCACCCAGCCGGATGCGAGCTTGCCGGCGAACTCCTCCAGGGTCACGAGCCCCGAGCAGTCGACCATCTCGTCGGCGTAGATCAGCAAATCGGTGAGGAAGAACGTCGCCCCGTCACGGATGAAGGCGGGCCGCCAAGTACCCTCGATGCGCTCGCCATCCACGTTCCGCCATGTCCGCCGTCGTATCGCCACGACCGACAGGTTAGTGGTTTCCGCGATCAAGTGATCTGCCTGGCGACGCTGTGCGGTCGGCTCGTCGCGGGGTTCGCCGAGGTCATCCAGGAGGCTGGTGATGCGGCCGGCGACGCGCTGGTGGCGTTCGATCTCACGGTCCCTGTCGGCGTGCAGGTCTGTTTCCTCGACCCGGGAGTGACGGGCCCCTCATCAGCAGGATGGCGTGTCGTTGAGCCAGAGCCCGAGTTTCGAAGGCACCCTGCCTTCGTCGTGGGCTGGGGTGTTCGACCAGGAAGGGCCTCTCCGGTGGGACCCGGCCGATATCGCCTGGCGGGTCAGGGGCCGTTCAGGCAGGGTGCCAGGTGATGAGCGATGAGTACGAGATGCGATACGCCCACCCCGGCTCTGTCGAGGGTCTGCTGCAACGGGGGCGTGGCCTGGGAGCGGTGCGAGCGCTTCAGGACCCGCGGGGATCTGCTGCGTTCGTGTATGACGGGATTCGGCATGACTGGCGGTGGGACGGGACCGACGACCGGTCTCTGTACCTGGCACGGCTGGTCCAGGACCTCAAGTTGTCTCCCATGCCGGTCGTGGACCAGTTGGCGGGGGACGAAGAGGCTTGCTTGCGGGCCTGCGAGGTGCTGGAACTGCTGGCACTTGCCGGATCGGGCGCGGCCAGGGAGGGGCTGCGGGCGTTTATCCGGGAGGGCGAGCACTGGATCGGCGTGCTGGAGTCGGTGTCGGACAGCTGGCCGGTGGACTGGTGGGAAGACCTTGGTGATGTGGCACGCGCTCGGATCAGCGCAGAAGCGGAGCTTCCGTGGCTTCGTGAGCCGTGGACGCGGTTCGGGATCGAGGTGCAGAGCCCTCCGTTCGTTCCGAGGCCGTCGCTGGCCCAGCTCAGCACCGCAGCGCTCCTCGCCCTGCTCGCCGACGACCGTACGGAGGATGACACGAGGTTCGACGCGCTGCGTGCACTGAACGGCCGAGAGCCTGCTGACGGGTTGATCCCGCTGGTCCCCTCGTTGGGCACCCGGGACGGCCGTCGGCCCTTGCCGTTGCTCAGGCGGGCCGTTGAGCGCCTGGGCGAGCTCGCCGTACCAGCAGCGCGCGGCTGGGCACAGGACGACCGCCCCTGGCTGGCTGAGCTGGGGACGGACGTCGTGGCCGACCATCCCGGACCAGAGGCTTTGCCGGGACTCGTGGAAGAACTCGCCGAACAGTGGGCGGCGCGGATCTGGTGCGGTCCTGATCGGACGGCCCGGCGCCTGGCCCGGTTCGGTCCAGGCGCCGTCGATGCGGTGCCCTACCTGCGGTGTTTCTGGCTGAGCACCCCGCACTCGTACGAAAGGGCCAATTACCTGGAGGCACTGGCCGCCATCGACCGAGACTGCCTGGACCACGTGTACACCGAGTCCCTCTGGGACTGCGAGGAAACGGCGCGGCTCATCGGGATCGACTCGTCACCCGCCTGCCCGGAGACCTTGGCACGGATCACAGTACTGCGCGATGACCCGATGGAAACGTCCGAGATACGCGCCGCAGCCCGAGCACGGCTGGCGGCCCCCGCCGGCCCGCGTCTGTCCTGACTCTGTTCAAACGAGCAACTCCGGCCACCGGATGCCTCCCGCTCTCGGATTCTGGCTCACTTTCCGGGTTCTGGCTCACATCCGGTGGTAACCATGTGTCAGGTTCGTCCAGACCCTGAATGCGCAGCTCGCATGAGCGCACCGGCGATGCATTCAGGGCGAAAATCCAGCTGGCCCCCTGTTAAGCCCCTCCCACCTACGCACCTTGCCGTCAGTGACCATTGGCACGGTCCGTCACCACCGGGTGTGAGACAGGGCCATTGGCTGGACAGACGCCCTCGCTTCACCTTCGCGTCGGTGAGATGGAGGTGGACGTGGTGGCTGCTGCGCCAGCTGCGTCTCCTGTCTCGCCCCGCCAGCGGGTGGAGTTCGGGTCAGCAGCCGCTGCCCGTGGGGGTGAAGTCCATGCGGGTGTGTTCGTCCGTGGCGATCGCCGTGTTGTAGGTGGTTCTGCTGACCTGGTACCAGACATCGTCCTGTGTCGTGTCGCCGCCGACGTCGTCCAGGCTGACGCACCACTGCTCCGGCCGGACGATGCGCGTGTAGGTCTCGGTCCCGCTGCGGACCTGCTTGCAGGTCTTGGCCTGCTCGGTCGAGTACCAGGTGCGGGTATGCCGCTTGGTGCCCGAGCCGGTGCTGGTCGTGTGCTTGACCCGTCGCGTGGTCGTGGTGCACTTCTTCGTCATGTGCGGCCGTGTGGCCCGGGTGGTCCTGGCGGCGCGGTGACGGATCTCGTCCCGGAGGCCGAAGACGCTGGCGTCGGCCGTGGTGGCCGCGTCCGGCTGGGGCTCCTCGGCAACGCTCCCGCTGTCCTGACCGACGTCGACCGAGTGGTCCGTGCCCCCGTCGTGGACGTCACTCCCGCGGCTGCACGCGCCGAGCCCGGCTATCAGCACCGCTGTCACGGCGGCCGCCGCAAGTCGCTTGAACATGTCTTCCTTCACGATCGACGGCCCGCAGCGTATCCGATCATGTGTTCACCTCGTCGAAGGGCTCGTCGTGCCAGCGCCAGCCGGCGGTGCAGCCCCGAGCCACCACGGTCAAGGTGCCCGGATCACCCTGTTCGCTGGTGTTCAGCCCGAATCCGCCGCTGCTCGCCGTAGGTTGCGAGAAATGGCACGCCGTGGTCGTCGATCGCTCAGGCCTTCGTCTGTGTCAGGTGCGGAGCGGCGGACGCCTGGTCGACGCGGTAGACGCGTTCCCGTCCGCCGGGGCCCCGGGCCGTTGGAGTGGCTGGTCCTCGCCGCCCTGCCGCTGCAGGCGTTCCTCGGCGGCCTCGGCAGCAAGCTCGCCGACGAGACGTACCGCAAACTCCGCGAGGCCGTCCGGCGCACGCCCGCCGCCCCGGTCCAGCGCCCCGTCATCCTCCAGGACGTGGACACCGGGGTCCGCGTCCTGCTCACCCCGGAGCTCGACGAGGCGGCGTACCGCCAACTCCAGGAGCTGAACCTCTCCTTGGTGCGCGGCACCCTCCGCTACGACACCCCCGAGCGCGCCTGGCGCCTGATCGAGGACGCCGCCGGGTCCGCCTGAAGGCGTGCGCGGGGCCAGGACCGCGCAGGGCCAGACCCCCCGGTCACTCCGGACAGGATGAAGCGGCAGTCCACCCTGATGGTCAGGAGCAGCGGCCCCTTGCACAAGCGAGTGGAGGCCGCGGCGAAGCTGATGGCCGCGCCCACCGTCCAGGCTGCGGTGGCCTGCGGATTCCAGTCCGCGCGGTATCAGTAGATGCGGCCTCGAGAGCGGTGGTCTGCCGATCCACGTCAGGAGGAGTTCGGCGAACGGCGCGGCGCGGGCACCGGCGAGGCGGGTTCGCCCAGACGCAGCAGGATCTGGTCGTTGTCGGGGACTGATCCCGATCAGTGCCTCTTCGAGCGACTGGGATCCGTGCCGCAGGCACGCGGGTCGGTCGGTGTGCAGGATGCGGGTCTTCATACGGTAGGTCGCGCCGCCGTAACGCATGGTGATGTTCTGGTCTGCCCGTCGGGCGGGCATCGGTGGGCGGGTGGCCGAGCGGAGGGGCTGGTGTCTGCGGTGATGGTGACCGGCTGCCTGTGGTGGTGCGGTGCGGCCCGTCGTCGCCGGGCAGGGCGACGGTCGCTCGTCTGGGGTTGATGCATCCGGCTTGGCCTGTGCCGGCGCCTGAACGGTATTTGCCTCCTTAATCGAACGTACTAGTCTGTTTGATTAAGGAGGTGGAGTCAGTCATGGTGACGCGGTTCAGGAAGACGAAGTCCGAGGAGAGGATCCTTGCTGCGGCGGCCGAGCTGTTCTATACGAACGGGTTGCGCGGTGTGGGCATCGATCAGGTCATCGCGGCGTCGGGCGTCGCGAAATCGACGCTGTATGTGCACTTTCGCACCAAGGAGGAGCTGGTCGCGGCGTACCTGCGCAGAACCGACGACTCCTGGATGGCGCAGTTGCAGGCCGCGGCCGCACGTACCGGGGGCGGTGCTCGCGAGCAGCTCGTCGGACTGTTCGACGCGCTGGCGGACGCTTTCGACCGGCACGGTTTCTTCGGATGTCCGTTCGTCAGTGCGGCGGTCGAAGCCGATCTGGACTCGCAGGCCCGGGCGATCACCGTGCAGCACACCCAGCGGCGTCAGGCGTGGCTGGCCGAGCTGAGCGAGAAGGCCGGCGCGGCTGCCCCCGGCGCGCTCGCCCGGCAGATCGGACTCTTGATCGACGGCGCCCTGGCCTCCGGGCGTCTCCTTCAAGACCGCACCGTCGTGGACGAGGCGAAATCCGCAGCACGCCTGCTGATAGCCAGCTACACCTGATCGCACTCGAGCGCCCCCGGCCACCGCAACCGGCACACGCGGACCCGGCCCTCCCGGCTGTCCCGATGCCCGGCCCGCACCCGTCTGACACAACAGGAAAGAGGCGCAGTCATGCGCGCGATGGTTCTGCAAGAGTTCAACACCCCACTGGTCCTCAGCGACATCAAGAAGCCCAGCCCGGGCCCGGGCCAGGTGCTGGTCAGGGTCAAGGCCAGCGGCGTCAACCCGCTGGACAGCAAGATCCGGGCCGGCAAAGCTGCCCATGCCAAGCGCACGCTGCCCGCCGTCCTTGGCCTGGATCTGGCCGGCGTGGTCGAGGAGGTCGGCCCCGGCGTCAACGGCTTCGCGCCCGGCGACGAGGTTTTCGGCATGACCGGCGGCGTAGGTGATTTGCAGGGTTCGCTCGCAGAATACGCGGCCGTCGACGCCCGTCTGCTGGCCCGCAAGCCGGCCTCACTCACCATGCGCGAGGCCGCGGCCCTGCCTCTGGTCGTCATCACGGCCTGGGAGGGCCTGGTCGACCGGGCGCAGGTCCGTGCAGGGCAGAAGATCCTTATCCACGGCGGAGCCGGCGGTATCGGCCACGTGGCCGTGCAGATCGCCGGTGCCCGCGGTGCTGAAGTCTTCGCAACCGGGTCGCCCGCGCGCCTCGAGGTCATCGAGCGCCTGGGGGCCACTGCGATCGACTACACCACCACCGCCGTGGACGAGTACGTCGCCAAGCACACCGGCGGTGAGGGCTTCGATGTCATCTTCGACACCGTCGGCGGCGGCGTGCTCGACGCCTCCTTCACGGCAGTACGCACCTACACAGGTCACGTCGTGAGCGCCCTGGGGTGGGGAACCCACAGCATCGCGTCCCTCAGCTTCCGTGGGGCGACCTACTCCGGCGTCTTCACCCTGCTGCCCCTGCTGACTGGGCACGGGCGGGAGCATCACGGAGAGATCATGCGCGAGGCAGCCGCCCTCGCCGACGCGGGGCTACTCAAACCGCTGGTCGACCCCAGGCGCTTCACACTTGCCGAAGCCGCCGCCGCCCACGCGGCCGTGGAGAGCGGCACCGCCCACAGCAAGATCGTGATCGACGTCGACTGACACCCTCCACTGCCGCTCGACAGCCGTCCATCGACGCCCGACCGGATCACGAGCGCACCTCACCATGTCGCGACCTGCAGAACGGAGATGTGACACAGCTTCGGAGGATGCCGACAAGGTCTGCGCCGGGCCAGTCGTCCGTGCGCTCCTCCAGATCGGTCAGCTGATGGTGCAGCGCGATGACGGCGTTGCCGACGCGGGGGTGTTCGGATCGACGGGAGTCTTCGGCTCGGGGGTGATCGCGGTGCTTCCTCTCTGGTGGGTGGATGGTGGGGCTGTGCGCCTGCCTCGGGCTCAGAACTCGCCAAGAATGCGCAGGCTGACGTGCCAGCGGTGAGGGTCGGCCTGGTGCTCGGCGGTGGCGGCTTGGCGGAGGTCGTCTGCGTAGCTGTGGCTGATCCACGTCAGGACGCGCAATTCCGCCTCGGCCGGGCTGGAGGCGTTGACAGCGAACAGGGCCGTGGCGCAGGACCACCCTTCGTCCGGCCGCGCGAAGACCGTGTCGCTGACGCGCTGGGCGTGCCAGTCGGTCTCCGGGCCGTCGGGAACGAGCGGCAGGGTCACGGGGCACGCGGTGGGCGTGCAACTCCCCTTCGGGGTCACGCAGAGGGGGCGGGCGAACCGGGCTTGGGCCCGGGACGCGGGGACTAGGGGGTTTCCAGTCCCACATGCTCATCGCCCTGGGGACCGGGGCCGCGATGCAGGGCTACCGCGTCCGCCAACCCTCGCCACCAAGCTGGTGGAAGCCGCCGTCCGACGACCTCGTCCACCAGCTCGTGGTCGACCGGCTCGACGGCCGGGTTCTCGGAGTCACTCATGTCCGTCTGATCCGGGAGGCCAGACACCTGCAGAGATCCCTCGCCACCCAGTCACGTCACGGACTTACGCGATCTTTCGGATGCGCCCGACTCAGGCCCTTCCGGGGTGCGGTGTCGTCAGCGCCGAAGGCAGGGCGCCCGGATGCGTCGGCGCCGCAAACAGACCTAACGGGCGTGGAGGTGGGTCCGGAAGAAACGGATGGCGGCAGAGGTGCTCGCGTCGAAGCCGGCGAGGTAGGGATCGAAGTGGCCGCCGGGTATGACGACGAGTTCCTTGGGTTCGAGGGCACGTTCATAGGCCCGAAATGCCAGGTCGGTGGGGGCGACGGTGTCGTGGGTGGCGACCAGCATCATCAGGGGAGTTGGGGAGATCTGGTCGATCCAGTAGCCGGGGTCGTACGACCTGAAGCGGCGGTTGGACTGGACCGTGACGCTGTTCTCCCACACCCCCTCGGGAGCACTGTGTCCCAGGTAGAAGTCGATGGCGTCGGTGGCGCGGTACGACGCGGTCGTGGAGACGTTGTCGCTGACGAATGCCTGGGTGGCCGGCGGCTCGCCCTGGGCCTGGGCGAGTTCGTCGGCGGCGAAGGACTTGTCGAGTTGCCGCGTCAGGTGCGGCGGTACGCGCCGGCGGCTGGTCTCGGAGCCGCTGATGGTGGGGACCTGGGAGTAGACGGCCTTGATCCTCCGGTCGGTGGCTCCCAGGACGAGGGCGTGTCCGCCGGAATAGCTGGATCCCCATAGGCCGATGCGGTCGGCGTCGACGCTGTCGAGGGTCTGGAGGTGCGAGATGACGCGTCGCCAGTCCTCGATCTGCTGATGGGGATCGATGTCGTGGCGGGGTGTGCCGGTGCTGTCGCCGAAGCCGCGGTGGTCGTGGAGCGAGATCGCGAATCCGGCTTCTGCGAGCTCTCGGGCAATGGGCTCGATGTTGTGGTACTTCGTGCCACCGAAGCCGTGCGACATCGTGATGGTGGGGTGGGGTCCGGGTCCGTCCGGCAGGAACAGCCATGCGTGCAGCACGGTTCCGTCAGGCAGATGAATGAGCTCGTCACTGCGCTCGGCCATGGTGGTTCTCCTTGTCTGGTGGGGTTCTTGGGGGAGCGACGACGGCAGCCCGTCGGTCCGTATGACCCGTTGAGCTACGCCGTGTGGCGCCCCGGCCCTTCGGGCGTCGGTCCGGTCGGACGCGCCGATGCCGTCGACAGGGCACCTCCGTCGGGAACGCCGGTCGATCGTTCGCTGAACGCCGGCCGATCACCGGCCGATCACCGGTGGCGGATTGGTCGCCCCGGCCACGAAGGGCTCGACGCGAGCGGTGCGAGACGGTCCCAAGCGGCTTCAACCGGATGGCTGCGGCTGTCGCGACCTGGGTGAATGGCGTGATCGTGGCCCCGGTCGCCTTCGAGTGGGCCGGTCAGCCTCTCCCTCATTCTGGTTGCATTTTTAAACCGATGATGTCAGCCTAGAGCACATCGTTCGCATATCGCAAACAGGAAGCGCATGAGGAAGTAGTGACAATGCGGGACTACGAGACCATCAAGACGAATCAGGACGGCGGCGTGCTGTGGGCCACGATCGACAATCCGCCGCTCAACCTGATCGACGAGCGGTTCGTCAGGGATCTGATCGCACTCCTCGACGACGCGGAGGCCGACGGCGGCGCGCGGGTGGTGGTGTTCCGGAGCGCCGACCCCGACTTCTTCATCCCGCATGTGGACGTCCGCCGGATCGCCGAGTACACGGCGGTGGCGGCGACCTCCGGCGGCCCGGACGACATCAGCCTCGGCGCGCTGTACCGCCGCCTCAGCGAGGCACGGCCCGTCACCATCGCGCTCCTCGAGGGCCGGGCGCGCGGCGCGGGTGCGGAACTCCTCTATGCGTGCGACATGCGGTTCGCGTCCCTGGAACGCGCCGTGATCGGCCAGATCGAAGTCGGCACCGGGCTCTTCCCGGGGGCAGGTGCGGTCCAGCAGATCGTCCGTCTCGCCGGACGAGGCCAGGCGATGCAGGTGATCCTCGGGTCCGAAGACCTCGACGGCCGTGAGGCCGAGCGCATCGGACTGGTCAACAAGGCACTGCCGGATGCGCAGTTGATGCCCTACGTCGAGCGGCTGGCCAAGCGGATCGCGGGATTCCCGGAAGCCGCGGTGCGGCTCGCCAAGCGCCGGATCAACGCGGCCGGCCTCCCCGCCAAGGAAGACGTACAGGTGGACTCGGGCTTCTTCCAGATCCTGGCACGTGACACATCGAGCGCCGCCCGGCTCGGCACCCTCATGCAGCGCGGAATGCAGGAACGCTCCCGCACCGAACTCGACTTCGGCGCGGCACTCGGCGAGCTGTGAGCAGCTCAGACCGAAGGGACCCGGAAGATCCGACCACGCGCCCGTCCCGAACCGCACGCCCGCCCCGGACCGGATCACCTCGTGGCCGCGGACACCTCACGCCGTCCACCGGCCCGGGGGGCCACGACCCGCATCAAGGCGGCCGGGGCGGGGCATCGCCGTCCTTCCGGCGCCCCGGTCCGGCCGATCCCTCACAAACGGAAACACCCACACCCCACTCCCGTAGGAGCCCGTCATGCCCGTTTTCAACGCTCACGTACCAGCCGGCCGCTACTCGCCGGACCAGAAGCGCGCACTCGCCGACGCGCTCAACCAGTCGCTGGTGCAGGCACTCGGTATCCCCGAGGGTGACCGATTCATCATGATCAGCGAGCACGGCGAGAACGAGCTGTACCTCGATCCGACCTTCATGGGGATGCAGCGCAGCCACGACGCCATGATCATCATCCTTCACCTGGGTGCCCATCGGCCTCTCGAGAACAAGCGGGCCGTGGCCGCAGCCATCAACCGACTGGTGGTCGAGGCCCTGCACATCTCACCCGACGACGTGTTCATCGCGCTGATCCCGGTCCCGAACGAAAACTTCTCGTTCGGGAGGGGTGAGCTTCAGCTCGCCGAGGATGAGCCGCGCTGGTGACCCCGCCGCCCCGGCATGCGGCGGGCACCCTGTCCGTACGCCGTTGCCGGGGCGGCGCATCCCGGCGCTCCGCAGTCGCGACACGGGATCGCCGCGCCGAGGTGCCATCCGGGTCGGGCGGGGGCGGGAAGCGTGCCTGCCTCAGGCGGGAGACGCGCCGACCTGGACGTCGTCGGGCCCCAGGGGCCGCCCGTCCTGGGCGCGCAGTTCGAGGACGGCCACCGGCAGGCCGTCGCGCTTGTCGACGAGACCGAGCCGCTCCTCGTCGCGTTCGAACAGGAACTCTTCGCCCCACTGCCGCAGCGCTACGAGCGGGACCCGCAGGGCCTTGCCCTTCTCGGTGAGCCGATACTCGCTGTAGGCGCTGCCGTCGGACGCCGGCGCGAGGGTCAGTACCCCGCGTTCGACGAGCTTGGCCAGGCGCGCGCTGAGGATGTTCTTCGCGCAGCCGAGGCTGCGCTGGAACTCGCCGAAGCGGGTCATGCCGGCCAGGGCGTCCCGGACGATGAGCAGCGACCACCAGTCACCTATGTCACTGAGTGAGCGAGCGATGGGGCACGTGGCCCCGCTGAGGTCCGTCTTGCGCACGTATGCCACCTCCCGAAAACGCTGGTTTTACAATTAAACCATATACTCGGTGCACCTGTCCTGGATCACTTCGATCGATTACCGAGAGAGCCAACATGTTCCACGGCCTCAGCGCCTTCCCCCTGACACCCACCGACGAGCAGGGCATCGACTACACCGCGTACGCATCGCTCGTGGCCCGCCTCGCGGCTGCCGGAGTGGACTCCATCGGGGCCCTCGGATCCACCGGCGGCTACGCCTACCTCACCCGCGAACAGCGCGCCCGCACCGCGAAAGTCGCGGTCGAGGCGGCCGACGGCGTTCCCGTCATGGTCTCCATCGGCGCGCCGCGCACCTCTCACGTCCTGGCTCTGGCCGAGGACGCCCAGAAAGCCGGCGCGCAGGCGGTGCTGCTCGCACCGGTGACGTACCAACCGCTCACGGACGACGAGGTGTTCGGCCTGTACGAGGACGTCACGCGCGAGCTGTCCGTGCCGCTGTGCGTGTACGACAACCTCCGCACCACCCAGGTGCACTTCGCCGACGAACTGCACGGCCGCATCTCCCGGCTGCCGAACGTCCGCTCGATCAAGATCCCCGCTGTTCCGGACGACTTCGGCCAGGCAAAGGCCCGGATCGACGCGCTGCGAGCGGCGATCCCGGAGACGGTCACCATCGGTGTGAGCGGCGACTGGGCGGGCGTGCACGGTCTGAATGCCGGGTGCGACGTCTGGTACTCGGCCGTGGGCGGTCTGTTCCCCCGTGCCGCGCTCGCCCTCGCCCGCGCAGCCCTGGCCGGTGACGCGGGCCGCGCCGCGGAGGCGTCCGACGCGCTCGAACCGTTGTGGACCCTGCTCCGTCAGTACGGTGGTCTGCGCGTCCTGTCTGCCGCAGCGTCCCACCTCGGCCTGACGTCGGAGCCGAACCTGCCGCGTCCCCTGCGCGGCCTGGACGAGGCCGCGCTCCGGGACGTCACCGCCGTACTGGATGCCCTCCAGCTCACGACCTGAGCCGGCTCAGCGCATCCACATCCGCATCGGGGCTTCGGCAGGGGTTCGGGTGAGGTGATCGTTCGGTGATCCTGGTGTCATGCGTGCCGACCGCCTGATCCGTATGGCTCTCCTCGCCCAGTCGAGTCCCGGTCTGACCGCCACTGCCCCTTACGAGCTGTCCGGATCGCGCAGTGAATGGGTTCCCGATATCAGCGTGGCCCGTCATCCGGGCCCGCCGGCGACGGTCCCGACACAGTCAGTCGCTCGCCATACGGTCGGCTTCGAGGACCGCCTGGGCGAATGCCGCGGGCGCCTCCTGCGGAACGTTGTGACCGATGCCCTTGAGCGTGCGGTGGACGTACGGGCCGGTGTACTTGTCGCGGTAGGAGGAGTCGCCGCCGGACGGGGTGAAGGGGTCCAGCTCGCCGTCGAGCCCGACGGTGGGCACACGGATGGCCGGTCCCTCGGCCAGCCGTGCCTCCAAGTCGGCGTACCGCGGGTCGGTAGGGGCCAGTTCGAGCCGCCAGCGGTAGTTGCTGATCACGACGGGCACGTAGTCGGGGTTGTCGAACGCCTTGGCGGTCCGGTCGAAGGTGGCGTCGCTGAAGTGCCAGGTCGGCGAGGCGGTGTGCCAGACGAGTTTGGCGAGGTCGTGCCGGTACTCCTTGAGGCCCAGCTCGCCCCGGTCGGTGCAGAAGTAGTACGCGTACCAGAACGGGTACTCCTTGGCCGGCGGCGCCGGCTGGCGCAGCGCCTTCTGGTTGAGGATGAGGTAACCGCCCATGGAGACGAGGGCCTTGCAGCGTTCCGGCCACTGCGCGGCGATGATGTCGGCGGTGCGGCCGCCCCAGTCGAAGCCGCCGATGACCGCCCGGTCGATGTGCAGCGCGTCCATCAGCGCGATGATGTCCACCGCGACGGCCGCCTGCTCGCCGTTGCGGGACGTCTTCGGGGACACGAAGGTGGTCGTCCCGTAGCCGCGCAGGTAGGGGACGATGACGCGGTAGCCGTGCGCGGTGAGCAGCGGCGTCGCCGCCTCGAAGCTGTGGATGTCGTACGGCCAGCCGTGCAGCAGAAGCACCACCGGACCGTGGGCGGGGCCTGCCTCGGCATAGCCGACGTTCAGCTCGCCGGCACGGATCTGCTTCAGCGGGCCGAAGGAGGACCCGACACCTGCCTCCGTCTCCTCCGCGGCCACATCCCCGCCGGTAGGGGCGCCCCTACCGGCGGTCGCCCAGGCCTCGGAAATACTGTGTGCTCCAGCTGTCGAAGCCGCCGCCGCGCCGGTCACGCCCACGCCGAAGAGCTTGCCGAAAGATCGTCTGTCCATCGTTCGGGAACCTCCTGTCACGTCCGAGCAAAGCTGATGGAAATCGTAGGTACGAGTCAGCGAACCCGCCCGTCCGGCCGGCACGCCGCCGACGCGCGCCCGACCCGCCGGGCCTGCCCGGGACGGCTGGGACGTGGGTGTCACCGTGGTCGGCGGCCCGCCGATAGAGGCTTTCCGCGTCGTACCGGGCGGTCACATCGGAGCATGGCGGCCAGGCAGGAACCGGCGGGACCTGTGGCACCACAGACGCGGCGAGCTGGGGCCGTCCCTGGGCCCTCCCACCAGATGCGGCGGTGCAGTGTTGGGAGCGGCCAAGCCTGTCGCACATCTCGTCACCAACGTCGTCGTGATGCTGTCGGCGGATGGCCGGGGGAGGCCGGTCCGCTCCAAGGGGCCGGGGATCGACCTGCGCTGCACCCCCACAACACCGAGGAAGGCCACGTCGAGCTCAAGGGCACCACAGGCGCTGCCACCAGGTGTCGAACTCACGATCAACGAAGTCGCGCACGCTCAGGACAAGGACAACACCGTCGACCTCTACGTCGTCAGCGACATGAAGATCGACACCGTCACCGACCCCTGCACTCCCAGCGGTGGCACGATCGCGCACTGTCCCGACTGGGATCCGGCCGAGGAAGGCCTCCGGCCCCGTAAGTACGAATACCGCCTCCCAGACCTCCCCGCCTGATCACAGCTCCCGGAGGTGGGACTGCAAGACGTTGTCTCAGTTGGCTCGGTGATGTGTCATGTGACGTCGGAAGCCTGAGTTCCGGCGTAGTCGTACGACCATCTCGTGGTCGTGTGGGGTGCAGGCGTGAGGTCGTAGACGTGCCGCACGTCAGTCGGCGGGTGCTTGTGCGAGCCACGTGCACGTTGCTGCGGTGGCGGCTGATGGCGCTTGTCCAGCGCCACGATCCTGGTGCGTCCGTGGAACGGACCTTCCCGAACCTTGATGCTCATCGTGTTGTGTACGACGTTCCCGCGCACCCATCGTGCGATCAGATCAAGGTGTCCGCCGCCTCCACCGCTCATGTCGCCGGCGGACCACTGCCGGTGGTCCTTGGGGAGGCGGCTGTTTCGGCGTGGAGCGAACAGGTTCAGCTGGGCCTGCGGTAGCAGACGAGGGCGCTGGGGATGCCGACGAAGGCGAGGAGGTGCTCGGCCTTGCGCTCGTAGCGGCGGTGCGGGCGCCGGCAGCCGTTCAGCCAGGACATCGTCCGCTCGACCACCCAGCGGTGCCGGCCCAGGCGGACCGAGGGCTCGATGCCGTGGAGGGCGATGCGCGGCACGATCTGCCGGCGGCGCAACCATCTGCGCGAGTGGTCGGAGTCATAACCCTTGTCCGCGTGCAGCTTGGCTGCACGACGGTGCCGGGGTCCGTAGCGGGAGCGGATCGGCGGGATGCCACGTATCAGCGGGATCGGCGCCTGGCTGTCGTGGAGGTTGGCGCCGGAGATGCCCACCGAGATCGGCAGCCCGTTGCGGTCACAGATGACGTGGATCTTCGACCCGAGCTTGCCGCGATCGGTGGGATTCGGTCCGGTCAGGCCCCCCCTTGACCGCGCGGACGCTGACCGAGTCGATCGCGCACCGCGACAAGTCCAGGTCGCCGTTGGTCGAGCATTATGGCCCGGCACACCCCCTGAACAGGGAAGGTCCCAGGATCGGGCGAGGTTCGCCGTGAGCTGCGTCTCCCCGCACTCGCGCCCGATTCGGCGCGGCCGCGCGCCCGGAAGCCGCGGCCGTGCGGCGCCTTCGCGCCTCAGCCCTCTGCGGGCTCAGTCGGCATCGGCCGCGTTGTAGCTGCGCAGGTAGGCGGCCAGCTGTGACAGGTCGGCGTCGTCCCAGTCGGTGAAGCGGGACTCGAAGGACGCGCGACGCCGTTGGTTCGCCCATTGGAGCAGTTCGAGCCCTTTGCTGGATGCCTTCAGGGTCTGTCTCCTGTTGTCCTTCGGATCGGGCTCACGCACGATCATTCCTTCCGCCTCCAGCATGGCGATCTGACGGCTGACCGTCGACTTGTCCAGCAGGAAGTGTCCGGCGAGGTCGGAGGCATGGCAGCTGCCGTGCTTGTCGATGTGGTCGAGCATGCTGTGGGCGACCAGCGAGAGCTCAGGGTGGAGCTGGGCCGCCTTCTGCCGGGCACGACGGGCGAACGAGACGAGTTCGCGCTGGATGACGTCCATCGACGCCTCGCGGTCGGACATGGCGGGCACCCTTTCGCTGACTGTTGTAGCATACAACCATATTTCTGTGTACTTTACAACCATCCACCGAAGGAGAACCCGTTCATGAGTACCCACCGTCTGGCCGAAGAGCGACCGACAGCGAGCGTCACCCGCCACACCGTCCGCCACGTGGTGATCCTCCTGATCACCCCGCTGCTCATGTGCCTCGGCATGGGCATGGCCTACCTCGGCGCGTTTCACGCACCGCACGCGCACGGACTGAAGGTCGCCGTCGTCGGCTCCACGCCGCGCTACCAGGTGCTGGCCCAGACGATCAAGGACAAGGCCGGTGACGCCCTGGACGTGACCACCGTGCCCGACCGGGCCGCCGCGCAGCGCCAGATCATGGACCGGAACCTGGTCGGCGCCTATGTGTCGAGCGCCAAACACCCCGAACTGCTGGTCGCCAAGGCCAACTCCGACACCTCCGCGACCGCCGCGGAGCTGGTGTTCGAAAACGTCGCCGCCAAGCAAGGTGCGCCCTTGACCGTCACCAACCTGTCCCCGCTCTCCAGCGGTGACCCCACCGGCCAGGGCCTGTTCTTCCTCCTGGTGGCGCTGAGCATCGGCTCCTACGCCAGCGTCGCCGCCATCAGCGCCGGCGGCGCGACGCTCGGCATCGGCATCCGCTCCGCCCTGGGTCTCGGCACCGCGGTGGTCGTCAGCGTCATCGGAGCGGTGCTGGCCGGACCGGTCTTCCACCTCGCCGACCACCACCTGCTCGGACTGTGGGGCATGTCAGTGCTCTACGCGGCGGGAATCCTCACCATCGGCATCGGCCTGCACACCTTCCTCAAGCGCTGGACGACCCTGGCCATGATGGTGCTGTTCGTGATGCTCAACTTCACCACCTCCGGCGGCATCTTCGAGCCCGCCCTGCAGAACGGCTTCTTCGGCTCGCTGCACGCCTTCTGGAACGGCGCCGGCTTCATCGAAGGCGCACGCAGCCTGCTCTACTTCGACTCGACGGGCTTCGGCGGCCATATCCTCGCCCTGGTTCTCTGGCTGGCCGCCGGACTGCTGCTGCTCGGCGCGGCTGCGGTCACCGAACGCCGCAACGCCCCCGCCCCCTCCGCGGCCGTGATCCCGCCGACGGTGCACGAGCAGCACGTCGACGAGGACGAGGCGGCCGAGGAGGAGATGGGCGAAGCCGTCGCGGTCTGAGAGGTCGTTGTCACCTAGTTTGCCCGTATATCAGGCGATTCTGCAGATGGTGGATGGCGGTACAGGCGAGGTCATGGAGATCGTCGATGTCGGCGCGTCGTGGGAGGTTGCGGATGGGGCGGAAAGGGACGTCATCCTGTCTCATCCCAGGATGCCCGGTCTTCGAGGTTGTGTGCTTCGACCGCCGTTGCCGTGCGACTGGGCGCACTCGGTTCGCGGCAGTACGTCGGAAGCATGCCGAAGCGACGCCCGTATCCGAGTGATCTGTCCGATGCTCGCTGGGAGTTGATCGAGCCGGTCCTGGCAGCCTGGCGTTTCGAGCGCCGCGGCCGAGCCCTGGAGTTCGGTCGGCCGCCCGAGCACGGCTTGCGCCACATTTTGGACGCGATCTTGTACGTGGACCGTACCGGGGTCCAGTGGCGCTACCTGCCGCACGACTTCCCGCACTGGAACACGGTCTACGGCTACTTCGCCAGATGGCAGCAGGAAGGCGTGTTCGCCCATCTCAACGGCCTGCTCTGGCAGCTCTTGCGGCAGAAGGAAGCTCGGGAGGCCGAACCGTCGGCCTGCGTGATCGACGCACAGAGCGTGAAAACCTCGACCAGCGTGCTCGCGCCTCCAGTCAGGGGGTCGATGCCGGGAAGGAGATCGTCGTGCGGAAGCGGAGCATCGTCACCGACACGATCGGGCTCCTCGTCGCCGTGCTGGTCACCGCGGCAAGTGTGCAGGACTCCATCGCCGGCACCCAGCTCCTGGACCGGGTCGCCGCCGAAGATCCCCGCATCCGCAAGGCATGGCTCGACGGTGGCTACCGCCACCACCTCGTCGAGCACGCCGCCACCCTCGGCATCGACATGGAACACTCAACGCAAGCCGGGGACCATGGGATTCACCCCGATCCCGAAGCGGTGGGTGCTTGAGCGGACCTACGGCTGGCTCATGCTCCACCGCCGCCTGGCCCGCGACTTCGAAACCCTGCCCGTCCGCTCCGAAGTCATGATCCACATCGCCATGGCAGACCTCATGGCCCGCCGCCTCACCAGCGAGAACACCATCTCCTGACGCGATCCGACACCACGGAATCAAAGCTGCATCCCGGGATGAAACAACGGGAGAAAACGACCTCTAGGAGGATCCGGCAAAGGCGCTGCATTACAGGTCAGCGTGCCCTCGTGGTTCGGTCGTCTCCATGACTTGTCACGGACTCGGATGCTGCGATGAAGGCTTGCACAAGGGGATGGTTGTCTCCTCGGCGGATGGCCATGAAGATCTGGCTCGTTGCGGGAGGTCCGTCGAGTTCAAGACGCTGGGCGCCTGCGGGGAGCGGTGCCGTGACGCTGTAGGGGGCGATGGTGACGCCAAGACCCGCAGCGACGAGCATGATGATGGTGTGCCAGTTTGAGCACTCCTGTGTGACTTGGACGTCGATGCCGGCGTCCCGCAACGGCCGTGTGTTCACGTCGAACGCCTGGGCTCCTGCTGTACGCGGATACAGGATCAGCGGGTCGGTCGCCAGCGCAACCGGTTCCACACGATCACCCTTTGCGGCGGGGTGGCCGGTGGGGATGACGGCGACGAACCGTTCAGTTGCCAGCAGGGAGAGGTCGATGTCCTCTCGCTCCTCGGCATCCCGCACGATCCCGATGTCGGCCGTCCCCCGCTCCAAGGCTGCCAGGACATCGACGGTAAAGCCTTCGTGCAGTTTGACCTGAACATCTGGGCGGCAGCGGGAGAATGCACGAATCCGTTCGCTGACGATCGCGGTCGCGGAAGTGATGAAGGCGATATCCAGGCGACCGGCCTCACCGCGCCCGACACGGCCGGCCTCGTCGAGGTCGGCCGCCAGACGACCCAGTAGGTCCCTCGCCCGTGGCTGGAACGTCGCTCCCGCGTCTGTCAGGCGGACGCTTCGGGACGTCCGCCGGAACAGCTCAATACCGACGATCTTCTCGAGTTGCCTGATCTGCTGGGACAGGGCGGGCTGAGCGATGTTCAGCCGCTGGGCGGCGCGGCCGAAGTGGAGTTCCTCGGCCACCGCCAGAAAGTACCGCAGGTGCCGGAGCTCGATCCGCTGATCCATAGTTCAAGTTTATCGATGTGGGCTACCGATTGTATTGGACATATGGGTGATCGGGACCGGAGGCTAGCGGGGAGCCGCACCCGAAGGGAAACCCGCCCCATGCCGCACATCACTGCCCCTACCGTGGTCTCCTCGATCGCCTCACAGAGCGAGGCCCACGCGTTCCGCACGTTGAACGAGGAGTGGATCTCCCGCCTGTTCACCCTGCAGGACGAGGACCGAGCAGTTCTCGGAGATCCGTTCGGCCGCATCGTGCGCCCGGGCGGCGACGTACTCCTGGCCTGCCAGCAAGGCAGCGGCGCCGTTGTCGGATGCATCGCGCTCTTGGCGCATCCGAACGCCGTATTCGAACTGGCAAAGATGGCCGTGGCCCCCGCCGCACAAGGACGCGGCATCGGCCGCCAACTCATATCTGCAGCGATCGACCGTGCCCGGACACTTGGTGCGGTCCGGCTGTTCCTCGGCACGAACAGCAAGCTGGCGCCCGCCATCCGCCTGTACGAGGAAGCCGGGTTCGTCAGGATCAGCCGCAACCGTCTCCCCGTGGCCAACTACTACGCCCGCGCCGACATCCTCATGGAACTGAAGGGACGCCCCGCGACTGCCCCCATACTGGCCGACTGCACTGAAGGCAGGCTTGATGAGGAGGAGTGAGCCGATACACCGGGACTGTTCACTTGTCGACCAGGTCACCCGCGCGGCCGGCACCCGCAGTGTCGACGTGGCTCCGTTCACGTCGCAGAGCAGGGTTTCGAGGGCGTGTCGGAGATCTTTCAGACACGCTCCTGCGCGGTGTCCGGATCCCGGCAGGTGCTACCCGCACTGCTGCCGAAGCTGCGGGGTGTGTCTGAAGGATTCCAGACACACCCCGCCCCGCTGTCAGCAGCGTGGGGCCCATGGGTCGTCGTAGCCCGCTGGATCGGGTTGTTCGGGGTGGAGCATCTTGCGGATGCAGCGTCGTAGTCCGGTCTCGTCGGAGTGGGCGGCAACGGCCATCCAGGGCAGGGCGTTCATTGTGTGGGCGCGGTCGTCGGTGGTGAGGTCGTCGATGGCGGCGCGCAGGTCGTCGGGGGCGGGTTCGTCGGTGAGGCAGAGCCAGCCGATCGCGGCGGCCAGCCGGTCCTCGGGGGACTGCGTCGGGTCCCGCCACTGCTCGCGCATCCACGCGGTGGTCGGCGGGTGGGGGTGAGCGCGGGTGGCTTCGGCGATGGCGAGAACCAGGGCGGCGCGGACGATCGGGTCCTGCTCGGCGGCGAGGCGGGTGCGGAAGGCGGCACGGACCGTGCGATCGGAGTCGGTGGCGGTGGCCAGGGCGTAGGCGGCGTCGATCCGGATTGCGGGGTCGGGGTCGTCGAGGAGGGGTTGCAGGAGGGCGGTGTCGGCGGTGATCGCGGCCCGGGCGGCGGCGACCGACCAGCCCGCCGGGTAGCCCGTCACCTCGACGCCGTAGTCGTCGTAATGGTCGCCGTACTGGATGTCGGCGCGGTGGAGCAGCAGGGCGTCGCGGGAGGCGACGCCGAAGTAGCAGGCGCGGGCGGGGGCGGAGACTTCGGCGAGTGCGTCGGCCCGGTGAGGGTAGCGGGTGTCGGCGGCGATCCGGATCAGGAACGGTACGGCGAGCACGGCGGCGGCCCGCATGTCGTTGGCGCTCATGCCGTTCACCACGCCCGCTCCGGTGCGAACGGGCGAGTTGCCGGTGTGCAGCAGCTGAACGGCCTCCCTGACATGATCTCCCTGGGGGAAGTGCTCCCAGGGGACTTCGTCGAGCAGGAATCCGTCCTTGGCCTCGGGCCTGATGGCGGCCACCACTGCCCGCACGTCGTACGGACCGCCCACGAACGAGGACAGGTCTGCCCCGTCCACCAGAGCCTGGCACATCGCGAACGTCGGATCGGTTCGCCACTCGCCCACGTCATACCACCCCACGCCGAGTCTGATCGGAAGAGATCATGCCCGGGCGGCCCGAGACACCGCGCGCTGCGGGGCGAACACGAGGCCAGCCACCCGGGGCAGGCCACGCGGATGGATGATCGTCAGGCCTATTCTTGACGTGCTCCCTGGCCTAAAGTCCAGGGATTCCGGCCTGGGTCGTCTGACCCTTCCAGGGGCTTCCTGCTGGGGTTGTCCTGGTACGCGGGCGCCTCCTGCGTGCCTTGCGGGGTGCGGAGTACGGCCAGGGCGGTTTCGGGATCGATACTCCTGACCGACCGGCGTGCTGCTGATGTCCTGCTGGGTCGGCACGATCACCACGTTTGCCACCGTGGCGGTCATCGTCGTGACCGCCTACGCCGCACCCGGCCCGCCCGCCGCCTGGCCCTGCGCCGCGCGGTCCGCCAGCTCCGCGTTCTCGTCGCCCTGGGCGAATCGCTCGGCCGCCTCCATCCTCAACTTCTCGCGGAAGGCCCGCCGCTCGACGGTCAGCCCACCCCCTTGCGCCTACCTCATGCAGTGGGCATGCCGCAGGGATCACCGGCCGTCAGCCCCTGCCGACACCACGCTTTGATCGGGAGTGGGAGGGCTCGTTCGGGACTGAACGGACCGTGCGTCGCCGGGGGTTGAGTGCTTCCAAGCGTTCATGCAGCCTGTGGGTGGCTCCGGTGCCATCCACTCGCATCAGGATTTTTGCAGCCGAGGAGCTGGGGATCTGGGCGAGTGCATCGGTGAGCACGGCGATGTGGTCGGTCACCGTGTTGGCTTCGGCGTTGGCGGGGCGCAGGAGTATGGCCAGGGACTCAGCGGTGTTCGCACACCACGCGGCCAGCGGATGAAACCCGAACGTCTTCTTGGAGGTGGCCGCGGCCCCGGCCTTCTTCGAGGCCGAGGTGATAACAGTGGCGTCGAGATCGATGACGATTCAGCCGGTCAGCCGTTTGCCGGCCGCGGTCAGCCATGGGACACCGTCCGGCCGCAGAAGCAGGAGGCTCCATAAGTGCCGACGCACCCGGGCCCGCACCCTGGCGATCTTCGCCAGGGTCTCCTCGTCGAGTGCGGCCAATGCGCGGCGGGCAGTGGATTCCGAGGCCATAGGGCCGAATAACGGCCGGTGAGTAACTGGAGTTGCTCGCCTCCGACAGGTTCGCCGCCCCCAGTGCGATTGCGACCGCCAGTTGAACCAGTGCTGCCGCCCGCTCCCGTCAGCCTGTTGCCGTGCTGGACGGCAGTACCTGCGCCAGAGCGATCGTCAGCCCTGTGCGGTCCGCGTACCGGCGCAGCAACACCGCTCCGGCATGCCCGACCAGCGTCTTCCCATCCGCCACCGCCGACAGCCGACGGCCCCACCCTGTACTCTCGACCACCAGAAAAGTGCCCTGACTCGCGCACCAGATCCGACTTCAGCAATGAAGTCTTCACTACCGGTTGACGCTTTCTTTCGGGGGGTAAGAATTTTGAGTGTCTGGGCCTACGTGGTGATTGCTGCCGCCTGTGTCGCCCTCATCCTGCTGGACATACGCGGGATTCGTATCTACCGCGCACTTCGTGGCCGCGGCATTCCGGTGAAGGCAAGATGCATGGGCGTGAACCGGGAGGAGAAAGGGTTGTACACCATCCTGCTGAACTATACGCACGCTGACGGAAACGTCCACCAGTTCAAGGAAGGGAGCTTCCGGACCCCCGTGCGTTTGGGTGAGGAGTTCGATGCACTGTATGACCCTGCCGGATATGCACCACCGACGATCACTTCGAGGGTAACCAGAAAGGGAGCCTTCCCGTACTTCATGGTGGTGTGCCTCCCACTGCTCGTAACGGCAACGAGCAACCTCGTCAATGGCCTGTGATCCCTTGAACACCCATCCCAGCTGCTCGATCACCGGCAAGGTGCTCCGGCTCCTTCACCAAAGCCGCACGCGACATCCGCGTCATTGCAGGTCAGCCACACCATCCTGCTGTCAACCCGCCACCTGACGCGATTACGCTCAATGTCAGGGCTAAGACCGTGTCCTACGTGGTGAGGCGGACGAGCCTGCTTGTAGCAGCAGAGGGCGGCGGCGAGGCCGATAAAGGCGAGGTAGTTGCGGGGGTTGCGTTCGTAGCGAGGGCTTATTAGGCCAGGGAGCACGTCAATGCGTGTGACCCCGTGACTGTCCGTGCGCTTTCCTGCGTTCTAGACGAAGCGTTTCGCGAATCAGCCTCGCCAGAACAGCGACGAGCAAAGCGGCCGCTACAGCGATTGCGGCAGTGCCGAAGGTCCGAGTGCAGATGGCACCTATGGCCGCGCCCACAGCGAATGCACCAACAATGACGCCATACCGGCCGGCGTGTTGCGCACATGCAGGCTCTCTGGTGGTGAACCACTGATAGGCGGCGACGATACTCGTGCGGAGATTCCCGCTTGTCATCAAGGTCGCGTAGGGGGCGTCGCGCAGTGTCGTGAAGGTCGAAAACTGCAGGGCGGCAACGAAAGAAACCGTCACCGTTGTCACTGCCACGGGAGTCCGATCGGGCAACGACGCGATGGCTGATAGCAGCAGAATCTGAAGGGTCAGCACCAGTCGCAGAGGCCGACGCACGAACTTTTTAACAGCGGAAATACCGAGCACTTCTACGGCAAGCACACCGACGATGAAAGCGCCAATCGGGATGAGTGACAGCGCTGCTGTGCTCCACTGCCATTTTGTGGCATGCAGGCAGAATAGGACCATATTACCTGACTGCAAATTCGCGAATACACCGAAGCGAATCAAGGTGTAGGCGTCCAGAAATCCGCCTACTGAGGCGAGCAACGCCCCAACGAGCAGGCTATCGGTTCGGCGATGGATCGTCGCCATAAAATGAAGCCTCCACAAACGCCCGGTCGGGGACCTCCGTGACGCTCCTTTTTGTTCTCGCGTGCGGCTTCCCGCCCGTCCTCGGCAGCGCGAAATTCTCACTCCAGCGCTCAATAGGCAGACTCGATTACCCTCATCTCGGGCCGTGACTGCTAGCGAGGCGGGGTATCCGGGTTGAAGCTTGGGGGCCGCTGGGGCAGAAACGTGGGTTTGCTGGAACCAGCATAGATCGAGTCCCGTGGAGTGCAACATCATTGCGTTTAGCCGTGCCGACCTGCCGTTTCTCCAGTGCGGTGCGCAGGTGCGGGTTGGCTCCGTAGACCTCGTCCCCGGCCACCCAGGATACGGAGACGCCGACGTCCAGCGCGCGGGTGATCATACGGACTGCGAGGGCGGGTTTCGTGGTGAAGGCGATGTTGTCGGGTATTCCGGCGGCCCGGCAGCGGGCTGTGTCCTCGGTCTATGAACGCGGGACATACAGCTCTCGGTCTATTGGCGCATGCCCGAGTGGAGTCGAGTAGGCAAGGTGGACGGCGACTTGGGAGTTCTCGATGCGCCCGGCTGTGCCGGTGTACTGGCGCTGCACCCCCCACCGTGCCCGTGCCTTTCTTCAGGTCGCCGGTCTCCTCCACGACCAGCACCGCATCCTCGTGGTGCAGGTGCTCGACGACGAAGCTGCGGATGTCATCGCGTACCGTGTCGGCATCCCACTTGGCCCTCGACAGCAGGTGTTGCAGACCGTGCGGGTTCGCGTCCCCGGCCTGCTCGGCAAGTGTCCAGCAGTCCTTGCGCGGCAGGTCCGACAACAGTCCGAGCACGAACGCCCGTGCCCGGCGCCGGGGTTCCATCCTGGCGAACCGTCCCGCGATACGGCCCATCAGGACCTCGAACGCTTTCTGCCAGTGGGCAGGATCTATGCTGAGGCCTGCGGCCATCGCCTGATCTTCTGTCTTCACACGCCGATGATCACCGGTGGCGTCACCCGTTTCGATGAACCGGGCACGACAAGTGGCCGCCGACTCGGGTGGATACTGACTCGGTGCGCCAAGCATTCGTCCACGACGCGGTTGTAACCATGGAAGCGGGCGGTGATGTGCGAGCCCCCGGAGCAGCCATCACGGTCGCGCTCTGCGGGCACTGGGAGCACGAGCCGCCGTGCCCACTCGCGCCCCACCACACCACCGCGGAGCGCTTTGGCAACGAGGTGCGACTACGGGTGCTCTTCGCTACCGAACCTGCGGCCGAGGCCGAAGTACGCAGCCGGATCGAAGCAGCCCTGTCCCGGGCCGGCCTCGACGGCCCGGACGGTGTCGCCACACGATGGCGGTTCCGCAGCGCACGGCCTGGCCTCGTCCGGAATGACGAGACCAGACACGCCGAACGACTCGTCCAGACCTGAAAACCACCATCATCCAACACTGCAATCGCTGTGATCACGATCTACGGCTGGAGTAGTAACCGCCCACAGGGTCGGGCAGGCCATCGTCATGAGCGTCGGCAATGAGTTCTGCGAGGGCGAAGTGGGCCTCCTGGTCCCGGGATATCCGGTTTTGGACGCGTACGAAATATCTGCGCCCGGAAACACGGAAGACCTGTTTTCTCTGTCCTCGGCGCCCGGTCGAAGCGGGGCGAGGGCCCGCACGCCGTGCGGTTCAAGAGGACACGCGCAGACGGTGACTACATGGTCCCCGGCATCTACATTGTCCCCCTGGAGCCGGCACGGCCGCTGCCGAAGGGCGGATTCCGCCTGTTTGAGGATGCCGACAGCCGACAACTGCTGTGCACGGTGCTCCCGGACGGCTCCGACCGCTACCAGGTGACGGATGCCACCGGCCTCGAACTCGGCTCGGTCCGCCGTACCCCGGTCGCCAAGCGGCTCACCCAGCAGAGCCTGTGGATGGAACAGCTCGGGTATCCACCCATCATCGCTCCCCGCAACTGGGCCCGAGGCGGCCCAGGGGCATCCCTGGGCCGCGGGGTGGGCCAAGTCCTCGACGGGGTCGTCGACTCCCTGCTGTCCTTCGGATCCGACGAAGTGACGGACTCCGGCCCAGACCTCAAGCCGGTGGTCTGGACGGTGGGCGCAGAAGCAGCGGAAGGGGCGGGCCCGGACGGAGAGTACGGAGAAGCCGTACTGACCTGCCTGCGAACGACCCAGAGCCACAAGTGGTACTTCGTCAAGCGGGAAGGCCGGCTGGACAAGCGCCTCGCCTTCGCACTCGTGGTGCTGCGCGAGAGTGAAGCCTTCGGGGCAAACCGCCGCTGAACAGTCCGGCTCCGGACGTGCCTGACCGTTGGGCTTGCCTGTCGGCCAGCGGCGGCGAGCACCCGCGTTCGGGTGTTGCTGGGCCCACTGTCTTGCGCATGCGCAAGACACGGAGCACGCCCTGGACGCTGCCACCACCGAGGCTCCCCCCCCCACGTCCCGGGGTTGCGGCAAGCTCCCGTCGCAGGGTCGCCAGTTCCTCAAGTTCGCTGCTGGTCAGACGTCGCGCTCGCCCACATCGACCCGGCTTGGCCGACTCGCAGCCGCACCGCGGTCTCGGTCAGATCGAAGTCCTTGGCGATCTGACCGACCGAACGGTCACCGCGTCGGCACAGCTCGACGATCTAGGCCGTGAACTCCGGCGTGAACGAACGGCGAGGTCGAGGGTTCTCCTTCCCCATGCTCTCCATGATGGACATCTTCCCGGGGCAGAACTCCTGATCTCAGATGTCCGCCAAAGCGGATCAAGCCCAGCGCACCCTTGGCCCGCGTGCGCAGCCAGGACCCAACGGTGACCGCGGACAAGGGACTTGGGGAATTTCCACTGGCCGCGCCGACGGGCGGGGCTCCTCCTCAGGCACGGTCACTCCAAGTTGGAGCGGTGGTGGCCAGGTTTCGCCTCGGTTGCTGTGTAAACCCTTGACGGAGTCTGTGTGGACTGCGACGGTATGCCCCGGCATTCGCACAGAATCCAAGACTTTCCACCCTTACCCATCACGCGTCTTTGTCATTCCGTCGGCTGTTCACACACCTGACGGGGGGTCATTCACGCCTGTCCGCAGGCCTGAGTGCCTATCGGGTAGCCCCCATTCGAAAGAAGGACAACGTGCGCCTCCACATGCCCCGCACGCTCCACATGGTCCGCACACTGCGGACATCCCGCGCGTCTCGTGCGCTCCGGACACCCTGCGCTGCCCGCCCCGAGTGCGACTCGGCCGGTACCGGCAGGCGTAAGTCCGCCCGCAGACGTACCGGTACCGCGGTCGGCACGGTCCTGGCCCTGATCGCCGCGTCAGCCGCCTGGGTCCTGGGCGCCGCGCCACAGGCCGACGCGCTGCCCAACGGGCTGGCGCTCACCCCACCGATGGGCTGGAACAGCTGGAACAAGTTCGGATGCAACGTCACCGAACAGAAGGTCGAGTCCGTCGCCGACTACCTGGTCTCCTCCGGGCTGGCCGCGTCCGGCTACGCCTACGTCGACATCGACGACTGCTGGATGGCAGGCAGTCGCGACGCCGCCGGCCGTCTCGTGCCTGACCCCGTCAAGTTCCCGGACGGCATCAGCGGCACCGCCGCGTACGTGCATGCCAAAGGACTGAAACTCGGCATCTACGAGAGCGCGGGCACCAAGACCTGCGCCGGCTACCCCGGCAGCCTCGGCCACGAGCAGACCGACGCGAACAGCTTCGCCTCCTGGGGCGTGGACCTGCTCAAGTACGACAACTGCAACGACGACGGAACCTCCGCCCAGCAGCGCGACACCACCATGCGCGACGCCCTGGCCAACAACAGCAGTGGCCGTGCCATCCTTTTCAGCCTGTGCGAATGGGGCGTCGACAACGTCTGGACCTGGGGCGCGAGTGTCGGCAACATGTGGCGCACCACGGGCGACATCAACGACAGTTACGGCTCCCTGCTGTCGATCTTTCACGCCAACGTCAAGCTGGCCCGGTACGCCGGCCCCGGTGGCTGGAACGACCCCGACATGCTGGAGGTCGGCAACGGCGGCATGTCGTTCACCGAGGACCGCAGCGAGTTCAGTCTCTGGGCCGAGATGGCCGCCCCGCTGATCACAGGCAACGACCTGCCCAACTCCTCTGCCGCCACCGCCTCCATCCTCGGCAACCGGGACGTTATCGCGGTCGACCAGGACACGCTCGGCAAGCAGGCCGTGCAGGTATCCGCCGCCGGCGGCCTGAACGTGCTGGCCAAGCCACTGGCCAACGGCGACGTGTCGGTGGCGCTGTTCAACGAGAACTCCGGCGCGGCCACCATATCCACCACCGCATCGGCGGTCGGCCTGCCTGCCTCGTCCAACGGCTACAGCCTGGACAACCTGTGGTCGCGTGTGAAGGCCACCAGCAGTGATGCGATCTCGGCCACTGTGCCCGGCCACGGCACCGTCCTGTTCCGGGTGTCCACGGGATCGGCGACCAGCACCGGCACCACGCACGCCCTGGTCGGCGCCTCCTCCGGCCGCTGCCTCGACGCGTTCGACAACCAGACCGCGCCCGGCACGAAGATCGAGATCTGGGACTGCAATGGCGGTGCCAACCAGAAGGCCACCCTGACCGCGGCCGGCGAACTGCGGTTGTACGGGGGCACGCAGTGCCTGGACGCCACCGGCGCCGCGACCACCGCGGGCACCAAGGTCGAGCTGTGGACCTGCAACGGAGGCACGAACCAGCAGTGGCGCCTGAACGCCGACGGCACGGTCACCGGTGTCCAGTCCGGTCTGTGCCTCGACGTCACCGGCGGCGATCAGCCGGCCGGTAACGTCAACGGCACCCAGCTGGAGCTGTGGGGCTGCAACGGCGGCGCCAATCAACAGTGGCGCCTGAGCTGAACGAACCGGGCCACACCGCGAGCCCCCTTGCATCGTCTCGGCCCACCGGTCGGCCCCGCACTCACCGGGGCCGACCGGACAGTAGGTCCGGTGCGCCCCGGATCCGGTGCCCACCAACGGGATCCGGTACGCCGGGCCGCGATCGGCCCGTCACGCAGTCAGGGCGCCAGCATCACTCGGACTTCGGGATGTGATTTTCGCAGGTCAGCGACATGATGAAGTTCATACACCGAGCCCGAATTCGGCCATCCGCCCACCGGGCCCGCCGCCGGAGGCACTCGAACCTCTCTCGACGGCTTACTGCACCCGACTCGCACTCGAAGTGGCCCTCTGGCGCGCGTCGACGCTGGCCACCTCAGCGAGGCGGTGTCGCCCAGGCTGGGCACGGGGAACGCGCTGGTGGTGACGCTGCTGGTGCAGCTCGGGGTAGTGGCGGTGACGGGGCTGCTGAATCCGCGGCTGCCCCGGTTGGTCGGCTGAGACGCGGGTGCTCGGCCGAGAGCTGAGCGGGGCAGGCCGCGCCCGGTACGGCAGCAGGGCCCGGACCACGTGTCGCGGTCCGGGCCCTGCCTCGTGCGGCGCCACCCTGCGGTGGCGGTGCGTCAGCTCTGTGCGGTGTTGTCGCCCGTCTGCCCGGCACCCTCGGCTGTGCCTGCCTTCTCGCGCATCTTGCGCACCAGCTCCGCCTTCCGGTCGGCGGCACCCTGGCGGTCGAGGTTGCGGTGCGGACCGTTGTTCTGCCGTTCGGCGCGGGACAGCTTCTTGCGCTGGCCGCCGCCCATGCCCACAGGGTTGTTGATGTTCTTGCTCACGGGTTCTCCCGGAATGTTGTGAAGTGATCTACGGATTCATCGGTGGGGGACGGGCACGGCGACGTCGAAGGACGTCAGCAGGGGCCCATCACGCTCTCACTCGTAAATCGGCGTCTGGAAGAACATGAGCAACACGTTACCTGGTCCCGTCGGCTCCGCATACCAAGACTTTCGCCGTCCCGACGTCGGCCGGGCCTTCGGTGAGCGCCCAGGGACAGCCGTTTCCTTCCAGAGCCGGCGGGTGCGTTGCAGCGCCATTCCTGTCACGCCCTCGCCGGGCTGATGTCATGACCCGTTCATGCACCCTTCGCCCGGTCCAGGTATCGCCTCAGGGCATGGTGGCGGTCGATCCCGCCGGCGGTGACAGAAAGGCGCATGCTGTGTGCGGAGTGTTGCATAGTCCTTGGCGGGGGCGAATCGGGGATCTGACGCAAGCTCACCGGGTCACTGGATTCGCTGCCTTGAGGGACCGTGAACTCGCCGTGTCACGGCACCGACTGGCCGATGCCCAGCAGGTGCCCTTCGCTGTCCCGGAACCAGGCGCCGCGCTCGCCCCGGGCCCCCTTGCTCGGGTAGTTGCCGTCGATCTCGGCGATGGCGTCCCGCGTGTGGAGGCCGGGTAGGCCGACCTCGTCGAAGACCACCGCCGTGCCGCCGCAACTCGACACAACCGCCTCGTTGTCCTCGACCTTCCAGGCCATCTGCGTGAAGGTGCCGGGGGAGCACCTGGTCGACGGCATCTGCCAGGTTCGCGACCGCTGAAAGGCGGTGTCCCGGTGGTACGGGGGAGACCGCGCAAGGCGGCAACGTCCGGCCTGCGCAATACCGCTCCTGCGTGCGGGATCGCGTGAAGTATTCGGATGCGGTCGTCCGGGGCGACGGTTGTCCGGGTCGACGAGGTCGCCTGTCGGACCGCACCGATCATCCGATTCACGGACGGTGATCGAATGACGGAGCTCTTGCTGGGGTAGAACGGCTGCCGGGCGTCTTCCAGCCGTGGAAGACGCGGCTACTCACCCTGTCGGGTACCCCGGCAAGATCGAAGGACGCAGTATGGCCAGCGGCATCGTGAAGTGGTTCAACTCTGAGAAGGGCTTCGGCTTCATCGCTCAGGACGGCGGCGGACCGGACGTCTTTGCTCACTACTCGAACATTTCCGGCAATGGGTACCGCGAGCTGGTCGAGGGTGAGGCGGTCACGTTCGACGTCGCCCAGGGCCAGAAGGGCCCTCAGGCCGAGAACATCGTCCGCGGCTGACGTCCCCCCGCTGACCTGCGGAGCCTCGTGTAGAGTGGCATCACCGACGCGGGGTGGAGCAGCTCGGTAGCTCGCTGGGCTCATAACCCAGAGGTCGCAGGTTCAAATCCTGTCCCCGCTACGAATGAGGGGCCCGGCATCAGCCGGGCCCCTCTCCCGTTGCGCCGTCCCAGGAGCGGTGAGGGCTGTCCGCTGCCAAGGCCGCAATCGGCCGCACCACGGTCATCGCCGACGGCGGCTACCGGGGCACCGGCCTGGTCATTCCGCACCGCCGGGAGCCCGGCCAGGCCGAGCTCCCGGGCTGGAAAGAGGACCACAACCGCTCCCACCGAAAAGTCCGCGCCCGCGTCGAGCACACCTTCGCCCGAATGAAGACTTGGAAGATCCTCCGCGACTGCCGTCTGAAAGGCGATGGCGTCCACCACGCCATGCTCGGCATAGCCCGCCTCCACAACCTCGCCCTCGCCGGGTGACCAGGAAACGAAGCTGGTCAACCAGCATGCCGTAGGTCATTTACGGGACAACGCTAAGGGCCTGCCGATCATTAACGTGTTGCTTTCGGGGCTGGGGCTCGTTGGTGTCGTATGCGCATCCCGAACGTGACTCGTGAGCAACTTGCCGTGAAGTTCGCGGTGTTGTTCCCGCATCTGAACGAGCGGCAGCGGCGGCTGCTGATGGCGGCGGAGGCCCGCGGGCTGGGGCACGGTGGTGTCCGGGCTGCGGCCAGGGCGGCCGGGGTGAGCGAGACGACGGTCCGCAAGGGGATGGCTGACCTGGAGGTGGGCGAGTGTCTGCCGGGGCGGGTGCGGCGGCCGGGCGGCGGACGCAAATGCGTCGCGGACCTCGACCCTGGACTGCGGACTGCACTGCTGGGCCTGGTCGAGCCGGACGAACGCGGGGATCCGATGTCGCCGCTGCGGTGGACGACGAAGTCGACCCGCACGCTGGCGGCCGAGCTGACCCGGCAGGGGCACCGGGTCGGTGCGGACACCGTCGCCGGCCTGCTGCGGCAGGAGAGTTTTCGCCTGCAGGCCAATGCCAAGACGCTTGAGGGCAGCCAGCATGCCGACCGGGATGCCCAGTTCAGGTATCTCAACGAGCAGGCACGCGACCACCGGGACGCCGGCCAGCCGGTGATCAGCGTGGACACCAAGAAGAAGGAGCTGGTCGGCAACTTCCGCAACGCGGGCCGTTCCTGGCGTCCGACGGGGGATCCGGTGCTGGTGCGCGTCCATGACTTCGCCGACCCGCAGCTGGGCAAGGCCATCCCTTATGGAATCTACGACCTGGCGGCCGACACCGGCTG
>NZ_JBVKBD010000009.1:0-68674 GCF_055657365.1 Streptomyces sp. NPDC107559
TCCGGGTCGGCGTAGACGGCCACGCTCCCGATCCCGGCGTCCCGGCAGGCCCGGGCAACGCGAACAGCGATTTCGCCACGGTTGGCGATGAGCACTTTGCGCACGATTGAGGCTCCCTCCTTGAAACAAGCCGAGTTTAGGGACTGCCGACACGCCACTTCGACCCATCCCCAATGGTGAGCTTGCCCACACGGAGCGTGATGCGAGGCGCGCCCGACCCACGAAATCCCTTGTCGCACCTCGGTACGCAGGACTCCTTGCGAAAACCCTAGCCCTCCGGTGTGGGCAAGGTCTCTGTGAGAGCGTGCTGCGGCCCACTCGGTTTCTTTGTGGAGTCCCTACGAATGGCCCAACGATTCTTTGCCCTCCCCCGAACCCTTGTCCCACGGTTTACCCGTTAGTAGCGTTCGCGATGTCCCAAACGTACTTGGGGTAACGGCAGATCTGCTCGAACGGCAGTCGAAAGTGGGTGGGGGCCGGTGCTGCGAAGACCGGTGGCTTGGTTGTTGGCGGTCGTGTTCCTCGTGGAGGCGGTCGGGATCGCGGCCCTCAACTGGTTCCTGGGGGTTGCCGCGGACCGCCAGAACATGAAGGTGGCGGGGCTGGACCTGGGGGCGATGGCGACCGCGACGAAGATCGGCGGGCTCGTCTTCGGGCTGTACTTCTTGTGCTGCGGCGTGGCCGCGCTGCTGGTCGGCGTGCGCAACCGGCCGCCCGCCGTCCTCGGACGGATCCTGCTGATCAGCGCGGCGGTGGTGCACGGCCTGCTGGGTGCCGTCGCCTGGGGGCTGCTCGGCCGGAGCGCCTTCGCGTTCATGGTCGTCGTACTCGCGCTGATCGTGCTGCTGCTGATGACGCACGACCGTCAGGAAGGGCCCGCGGCGGCCGTGTCCGGCGACTCCGGCCACCCGGCGGGCCCAGGCGCCCCCGAAGGCTCCGACGCCCCTGAAGGCCCTGACGCCCCGGAGTACCCCCAGGGGCCGCAGGACGCCCCCAGGACCGACCTGAGCAAGCCCGACCTGGGCAAGCCAGGCCTGAGCAAGCCAGGCCTCCGCGAGCCGGAGGAGCCTCGCGAGGCCCACGAGGTCCCGGAGGCCGTGTCCGGCGCGTCCTGATCAGCCCTCCCGGGGCGTCCACAACTCCGTGATGCCGACGCCCAGCTCGGCCAGCAGCCGTCGTACCAGGGGCAGGCTGATGCCGATCACGTTGCCGTGGTCGCCGTCGATGCCCTCGATGAACGGGGCCGAGCGGCCGTCGAGGGTGAACGCCCCCGCGACGTGCAGGGGTTCACCCGAGTCGACGTAGGCGGCGATCTCCGCGTCGGTGGGCTCGCCGAAGCGGACCACGGTGGAGGCGACGCCCGACACGTACCGCTTGGCCGTGGTGTCCCAGACGCAGTGGCCGGTCTGGAGGGTGCCGGCCCGCCCGCGCATGGCCTTCCAGCGGGCGGTGGCCTCCTGGGCGTCGGCGGGCTTGCCGAGCGCCTGCCCGTCCAGGTCGAGCACCGAGTCGCAGCCGATCACCAGCGCGCCCTGGACCTCCGGGCGGGCCGCCACGACGGAGGCCTTGGCCTCGGCCAGGGCGAGGGCCAGCTCGGCGGGGGTGGGCGCGGTGACGGCGTCCTCGTCGACACCGCTCACCAGCACCTCGGGGGCGAGTCCGGCCTGCCGCAGCAGCCCGAGCCGGGCGGGGGACTGGGAGGCGAGGACGAGTCGACGGCGCGGCTGATCAGTCATGCGGCCAGCGTATCGGCGGCCCCGCCCGGACTCACCTCAGACCGATCAGGATCATCGCGAGGACCATGGCCAGCGCCATGAGAACGCCCAGCCGCCGCAACATGAGCTGCATCTCGCGCAGTTCCGGCGGCGGCTCGTTCTCGGGGTCGGACCACAGCATGTGTACGAGCGTGCGGCGCCGCGGCGCGCGGCGCCTGAGTACGCATACTCAACTTGTCCGTAACCCGCTGTGAAGACGGCGGCCACCACCGGAAGCCGGTGGTGGCCGATGCCGTGCCGTCGGAGACCGCGCGGCGGACCGACGGGGTCCGCCGCGCGATGTGCTCAGCCGGGCCAGTAGGTCCTGGCCCATGCCGTGGGGCCCGGCCGGGGCACCGGACGGGCGGCCACCCGGGCCGGGTCGGACCAGGAGTCCCGTGGCAGGGGCGCGCCGGACGGCACGGCCTGTGCCGCCGCGGCGCGCGCTCGGACCACCGCCAGTGCGGCGGCCAGCTCCTCCGGGGTCGGATTGCCCCGTACGACCTTGATCGTCACAACCGCTCCAGGGTCTAGAGGGGGATGTTGCCGTGCTTCTTCGGGGGCAGGGACTCCCGCTTGGTACGCAGCTGACGCAGACCGCGCACGATGTGGCGGCGGGTGTCCGACGGCATGATCACGGAGTCGATGTAGCCGCGCTCGGCCGCCACGTAGGGGTTGAGGAGGGCGTCCTCGTACTCCTGGATCAGCCGCGCCCTGGTCGCCTCCAGGTCACCGGCGGCCTCCGCCTCCGCGATCGTGCGGCGGTGCAGGATGTTGACCGCGCCCTGCGCGCCCATGACGGCGATCTGCGCGGTCGGCCAGGCCAGGTTGAGGTCCGCGCCCAGGTGCTTGGAACCCATGACGTCGTACGCGCCGCCGAAGGCCTTGCGGGTGATGACCGTGATCAGCGGGACGGTGGCCTCGGCGTAGGCGTAGATCAGCTTGGCGCCGCGGCGGATGATGCCGTCGTGCTCCTGGTCGACGCCGGGCAGGAAGCCGGGCACGTCCACGAAGGTGAGCACCGGGATGTTGAAGGCGTCGCAGGTCCGCACGAAGCGGGCGGCCTTCTCGCTGGCCTTGATGTCCAGACAGCCGGCGAACTGCATCGGCTGGTTGGCGACGATGCCCACCGGGTGGCCCTCGACCCGGCCGTAACCGGTGATGATGTTCGGCGCGAACAGCGGCTGGGTCTCGAAGAACTCGCCGTCGTCCAGGACGTGTTCGAGCACCGTGTGCATGTCGTACGGCTGGTTCGCGCTGTCCGGGACGAGCGTGTCCAGTTCGAGGTCCTCGTCGGTGACGGACAGGTCCGCCTCCTCCGCGAAGACCGGGGCCTCGCTGAGGTTGTTGGACGGCAGGTACGACAGCAGCTGCTTGACGTACTCGACGGCGTCCTTCTCGTCCCCGGCCATGTGGTGCGCCACGCCCGACACGGAGTTGTGGGTACGGGCGCCGCCCAGCTCCTCGAAGCCGACGTCCTCGCCGGTGACGGTCTTGATGACGTCGGGGCCGGTGATGAACATGTGCGAGGTCTGGTCGACCATGACCGTGAAGTCGGTGATGGCGGGGGAGTACACCGCGCCGCCCGCGCAGGGCCCGACCACCAGGCTGATCTGCGGGATGACACCGGAGGCGTGGGTGTTGCGGCGGAAGATCTCGCCGTACGCGCCCAGCGACGCGACGCCCTCCTGGATCCGGGCGCCACCGGAGTCGTTGATGCCGATGACCGGGCAGCCCGTCTTCAGCGCGAAGTCCATGACCTTGACGATCTTCTGCCCGTAGACCTCGCCCAGCGCACCGCCGAAGACGGTGAAGTCCTGGGAGAACACGGCCACCGGCCGGCCGTCCACGGTTCCGTAACCGGTCACGACGCCGTCGCCGTAAGGGCGGTTCTTGTCGAGCCCGAAGTTGGCGGAGCGGTGCCGCGCGAACTCGTCCAGCTCGACGAACGAGTCCTCGTCGAGGAGCAGCTCGATGCGCTCACGCGCCGTCAGTTTGCCTTTGGCGTGCTGCTTCTCGACGGCGCGTTCCGAACCGGCGTGCGTCGCTTCCTGGATACGGCGCTGGAGATCCGCGAGCTTGCCCGCGGTGGTGTGGATGTCGATCTCTTCCGGCTCGGACATCGGGATACGGCTCCCTGCCTGCTCAAAAGGGGGGACGGTTACTCATCCGTAGAGTAGTGGCGGCCCTACCGTTCGGCAGTGCGGCGTTTCACACACCTAGGGTGGCTTGCATGACGCCGCAAGATGACTCCCACGGAAACGACAGTCCCTGGTCCGATCTGGATCGTCCGCCCCTCAACGCGGGCGCGTTGCGCCGCGCGCTGGTGCGCCCGGGAAGCCTGTGGACGGAGCTGGAGGTGGTGCCCTCGACGGGCTCCACGAACTCCGACCTGGTCACCCGGGCCGTGGACGGCAAGGTGGCCGAGGGCGCGGTTCTCGTCGCCGAGGAACAGAGCGCCGGGCGGGGCCGCCTGGACCGCCACTGGTCGGCACCGCCCCGCTCCGGCCTGTTCTTCTCCGTCCTGCTGCGGCCCAGTGACGTGCCGGTGGCCCGCTGGGGCTGGCTGCCGCTGCTCACCGGGGTCTCCGTGGCGACCGGACTGGCCCGCGCGGCGGGCGTGGACACGGCCCTGAAGTGGCCCAACGACCTGCTGGTCACGGTCGGGGGCGAGGAGCGCAAGGCGGGCGGGATCCTCGCGGAGCGTGCCGGGGAGGACGGCGTCGTGATCGGCGTCGGGGTCAACGTCACGCTCCGCGAGAACGAGCTGCCGGTGCCGGGTGCCGGTTCGCTGCTGCTGGCCGGGGCGGCGGCCACCGACCGGGATCCGCTGCTGCGGGCCGTGCTGCGGGCCCTGGAGGACTGGTACGGACGCTGGCGGGACGCCGGCGGCGATCCGGTCTCCAGCGGGCTCCAGGAGACGTACGCGGCGGGCTGCGCGACGCTCGGCCGGACCGTGCGGGCCGAACTGCCGGGCGACCGTTCGATCGTCGGCGAGGCGGTGGCGGTCGACGGGGACGGACGGCTGGTGCTGGCCACCGGCGAAGGGGTGCAGGAACCGGTCGGAGCGGGCGACATCGTGCATCTGCGACCTGCCTGAGGTGCGGGCGGACCGTCGGGCGGGTGTCATGGAAGGGCCGGTCCTTGTCATCCGGCCCGCCCGGCGTCCGGGCCGTCGGAGCGGCGGCGGGTCCGGGTCTGCCGAGTACCCGGCGGGGCCCGCACCGGCCTGCGACGATGCCCGGTGACGCACGCGCACGGGAAGGAAACGTCGGCTCCACCTGACGGAGTGAGCTGGCGCACACCTGCCGTAGAGTAAAGGCCGGTCGATACCTGACCGTGGCAGATCGGAAGGGCAACAGGCGTGACCGTCGACGACACGGGCTCCGGCGCGGACGCGGACGGCCGGGTCGATCCACCCCCGTTCTCGTCCTCGCCCGAGCGCAATGAGCCGCAGGGTGCCGAATCCGACGGGAACCCCCTCGCCCTGCGTCTCGAACAGCTGATCCTGGGCGCCGAGCGGCGCTACACCCCCTTCCAGGCGGCCCGTAGCGCCGGTGTCTCCATGGAGCTGGCGTCGCGGTTCTGGCGGGCCATGGGCTTCGCCGACATCGGCCAGGCCAAGGCGCTCACGGAGGCGGACGTGCTGGCCCTGCGCCGGCTGGCCGGTCTCGTGGAGGCGGGCCTGCTCAGCGAGGCCATGGCCGTGCAGGTGGCCAGGTCCACCGGGCAGACCACCGCCCGGCTGGCCGAGTGGCAGATGGACTCCTTCCTGGAGGGACTGACCGAGCCGCCCGAGCCGGGGATGACCCGCACCGAGGTGACGTACCCGATCGTCGAGCTGCTGCTGCCCGAACTGGAGGAGTTCCTCGTCTACGTCTGGCGCCGTCAGCTCGCCGCCTCGGCCGGCCGGGTCGTGCAGGCCGCCGACGACGAGGAGATGGTCGACCGGCGCCTGGCCGTCGGCTTCGCCGACCTGGTCGGCTTCACCCGGCTGACCCGGCGGATGGAGGAGGAGGAGCTCGGCGAGCTCGTCGAGGCCTTCGAGACGACCTCCGCCGACCTGGTGGCGGCCCGTGGCGGACGGCTCATCAAGACGCTCGGCGACGAGGTGCTGTTCGCCGCGGACGACGCGGGGGTCGCCGCGGAGATCGCGCTGCGGCTCATCGAGACCATGGCCAACGACGAGACGATGCCCGAACTGCGGGTCGGCATGGCCTTCGGCACGGTGACGACCCGGATGGGCGACGTCTTCGGCACGACGGTCAACCTGGCCTCACGGCTGACCTCGATAGCCCCGCGCGACGCCGTCCTCGTCGACGGGGCCTTCGCGCAGGAGCTCATCCGCACCGGCGAGGCGCCGGTCTCCGAGGCGGAGGCGGCGGAGGCCGCGGCCGCCGCCGAGAAGGAGGGCGAGGAGCCGCCGACGTACCGCTTCGCGCTGCGGCCGATGTGGCAGCGGCCGGTGCGCGGACTCGGTGTGGTCGAGCCGTGGCTGCTCACCCGTCGCGACGGCGAGCAGCGGTAGCGGCTCGGCTTCCGGTTTCCGGTTTCCGGCTGCCTGTGCCGGTGCCGGGTCAGCGGGCACCCAGGCCGGTCCCCAGGTCCAGCGCGTCCACGCACAGGCCGATGACCGGCACGCACAGCCCCGGCGTCGTCGGCACGTCCTGCGGGCCCTGCCCGTCCTGCTGCCCGTCCTGCTCGTCCTGGTGGTCCGCTGGCGTGGCAGTTGCCGGTGCCGGTACGGGTCCCGGGGCCGTCGGGTGCGGGGTGGCGGCGCCCGTGACCTGCGTACGGGGTGCCGGCGTGGACGCGGGGACAGCGGTGCGGCCCGCGGCGGAGGCCGCCGCCGGGGGGAGCGCGGAGGCCGATGCCCGGGCCGGGTCCGCCGGGACGGGGGTGACGCGGGTGGTGGTCACGACCGGGCCCGACCCGCCCGTCACGGAGGTCGACGAAGGGCTCACCCGGGGCACGGCCGCGTCCGTGGCGGCGGCGCCGGGCGACCGGTCCCCGCCGATGTCCGGGCTGGGCCCGGCCTCCGCCGTGCCGGGCCCGCCGACACCGGAATCGGGCGCCATCCGTACGAGGCTCAGCACACCGGCGGCCAGCGCGAGCCCGCCCGCCGCGAGCAGCACCTTGCGCGGGCGCGGCCTGCGGTGCCGCCCCCGGGGAGCCCAGGGACGAACGCCGACCGGCGCCGGAACACCGAACGGCCGCCGCACACCGCCGGGCCCCTTGCCGACCCCGCCCCGAACGGCACCTGCCGCGCCCAGCACCCCCGCAGCTTCCTGCGCGCCCGGCGCATCCCCCGCGCCCGCGGCGCCCGCCCGGCCCGCTGTGCCCGCCCGGCCCGCCACGCCCGCCGTGGCCGTTGCTTCCGGCATGGCTCGCGTATCCGCCCAGCCTGCTGTGCCCGGCGCGTTCGCTGCGCCCGCTGCGGCCACCGCCTCCACCGGGTCCGGCGCCCCCGACGCGCCCGGCGTGCCCGTCACGCCCGTGCCGCCCGGCGTGCCAGCACTGCCCGGCGTGCCTGCCGGGCCCGCACTACCCGGTGCGCCCGACGTGCCCGGCGACCTCGACGCGCCCGGCGTGCCCGCCACGCCCATGCCGCCCGCCACGCCCGCGCTACCCGGCGTGCTCGCACTGCGCGGTGCGCCCGGCGTGCCCGTCGCGCCTTCGGCGGCCGTCGTGGTGGCCTTCTCGGTTTTGTTGATCGGTGCGGTCTTCTCGACCGCTGTGTCCGTCATCGTGATCCCTCCCGATGCGCCCGCGCCCCCGTTGCGCCATGGCGGAGCGCACGTTATGCGCTGCGGTGGGCGATCGGCCGTCGGTTGGGCGAGATGTCACTCGAACGGGTAATCGGGTGTGATCGCGGAGGCCGCCCGCGCCGGAGCCCGCTCTTTCCCCCGCGGGATCGGGCTGCGATGATCGGGCGGAGTCGGATGTTAACCCGCGTTAACCGGAGGGTGTCATGAGCGAGGAGCGGTTCGGGGAGTTCGTGCTGGTGAGGCGGCACGGTGACGGGCATGTCGCCGAGCTGGCCCTCGACCGGCCCAAGGCCATGAACGCGGTCTCGACCGAGATGGCCCGGTCGATCGCCGCGGCCTGCACGGCGCTGGGCGACGACCGGGACGTACGGGCCGTCGTGCTGACCTCGACCCATGAGCGGGCGTTCTGCGTGGGCGCCGACCTGAAGGAGCGCAACTCCTTCACCGACGCCGACCTGATGCGGCAGCGGCCGGTGGCGCGGGGCGCGTACACCGGGGTGTTGGAGCTGCCGGTGCCGACGGTCGCCGCGGTGCACGGGTTCGCGCTCGGCGGGGGCTTCGAGCTCGCGCTGTCCTGCGATCTGATCGTGGCCGACGGCACGGCGGTGGTCGGGCTGCCGGAGGTCTCCGTCGGTGTGCTTCCGGGCGGTGGCGGTACCCAGCTGCTCCCGCGCCGGATCGGGGCCGCGCGGGCCGCCGAGCTGATCTTCACCGCGCGCCGGGTCGAGGCCGCCGAGGCGCGGGAGCTGGGCCTGGTGGACGTGCTCGTGGAGGAGGGGCGCGACCGGGAGGAGGCGCTGGCGCTGGCGTCGCGGATCGCCGCCAACTCGCCGGTGGGGCTGCGCGCCGCGAAGCGGGCGCTGCGGCTCGGGCACGGCCTCGACCTGCGGGCCGGCCTGGAGGTCGAGGACGCGGCGTGGCGGTCGGTGGCGTTCTCGGGGGACCGGGCGGAGGGCGTGGCGGCGTTCAACGAGAAGCGCAGGCCCCAGTGGCCGGGCGAGTGAGCTGACGCCTGCCCGGCGGCGGGCCTGCCCGGGGGCTGCGTCCACCCGTCCCCGCCGCCGGACCGGCACCCGTCGTCCGTCCACCTGTTCGCCGTATCAATGCCCCGATTGTCATGAAACCTCCCTAACCTGGGGTGATGGGTGAGGACAGTCGGCTCGCGGGCGTGGTGGCGTTGGCGCAGGGGATGGCCGCGGCCCGCACTCCCCGTGAGTCATGGCGGGCGGCGGCCCTCGGGGCCTGCCGCGCACTGTCGGGGAACTTCGCCGCGCTGTCGGTCTGGGAGCGGGAGCTGGGCCGGCTGCGGGTGCTCGTGAACGTGGGCGACCGGGCCCCGGACGAGGAGGAGTTCCCCGAGGGGGAGGCCTATCCCGTGCACCAGTTCCCGGAGATCACCGAGTTCCTGCACGAGCGCTGGGCCGCGGGCGGGGAGCCCGACGCCTGGGTCGAGACCGCCTTCGGCGCGGCCTCCGGTGGTTCCGGTTACTGCCATCAGCGGGTCGCCTCGCTGCGGCGGCGGGGGCGGGGGTGCTGCGTGGTCGCGCCCCTGGTGATGCACGGCCGCGCCTGGGGCGAGCTCTATGTCGCCCGCGCGGCCGGCGCGCCCGTCTTCGACCGCGGCGACGCCGACTTCGCCACCGTCCTCGCCTCCGTCGTCGCCGCCGGGATCGCCCAGACCGAGCGGCTGGAGGAGGCGCGCCGACTCGCCTTCACCGACGCGCTCACCGGGCTCGCCAACCGCCGCGCCGTGGACATGCGCCTCGACGAGGCGATCGAACGGCACCGGAGCGAGGGCGCCGCGGTGGGCCTCGTGGTCTGCGACCTCAACGGCCTCAAACGGGTCAACGACACCTGCGGGCACGCCGTCGGCGACCGGCTCCTCGAACGGTTCGGGTCCGTCCTGTCGCTGTGCGGGGCGATGCTGCCCGGAGCGCTGGCCGCCCGGCTCGGCGGCGACGAGTTCTGCCTGCTCGCCGTCGGGCCGCCCGCCGACGACGTGGTGACGGCCGCGGGCGAGCTGTGCCGCCGCGCGGCCGAGCTGGAGCTGGGCGACGGCGTCGCCTGCGGGGTGGCGTGCACCGAGGACGCCATCGGACCCGTCCGCTCGGCCCGCCGGTTGTTCCGGCTGGCCGACGCGGCCCAGTACCGGGCCAAGGCGCTGCGGGCGGACCGGCCGGTCGTCGCCGGGCGGGAGGGGCCCGACGACCCCGTCGTACGGCTGGCGGACGCGCCCTCGCGGGAGGCGAGCCCGGAGCGCCGCCGCTTCCGCGGGCGCCGCTGACGCCGGTCCGGCGTGTGACGGAGTCGGTAAGGGGTGCACCGCCCACCCACTGGTGACATCTTGGAATTCAGTGCGTACGCTCCTGAATATGGATATGCACACTGTGGTGGTGGGGACGTCCGGGGTCACCGCGTCCGACGTTCTCGCCGTGGCGCGCGACGGCGCCCGGATCGAGCTCTCCGACGAGGCGGTGGCGGCCCTCGCCGCGGCCCGCGAGATCGTGGACGCGCTGGCGGCCAAGCCCGAGCCCGTCTACGGCGTCTCCACCGGCTTCGGCGCACTGGCGAGCCGGCACATCAGCCCCGAGCTGCGCGCGCAGCTCCAGCGCAACATCGTCCGCTCGCACGCCGCCGGCCTGGGCCCGCGCGTGGAGCGGGAGGTCGTACGGGCCCTGATGTTCCTGCGGCTGAAGACCGTGTGCTCCGGACACACCGGTGTGCGGCCCGAGGTCGCGCAGACCATGGCCGACGTGCTGAACGCCGGCATCACCCCGGTCGTGCACGAGTACGGCTCCCTCGGCTGCTCCGGCGACCTGGCGCCGCTGTCCCACTGTGCCCTCACCCTGATGGGCGAAGGCGACGCGGAAGGTCCCGACGGGGTCGTCCGACCCGCGGGCGAACTCCTCGCCGAGCACGGCATCACCCCCGTCGAGCTGCGGGAGAAGGAGGGTCTGGCCCTCCTCAACGGCACCGACGGCATGCTCGGCATGCTGGTGATGGCCCTCGCCGACCTCGACACCCTCTACAAGTCCGCCGACATCACCGCCGCGCTGTCGCTGGAGGCCCTGCTCGGCACCGACAAGGTCCTCGCCCCCGAGCTGCACGCCATCCGCCCGCACCCGGGTCAGGGCGCGGCCGCCGCCAACATGCTGGCCGTGCTGAAGGGTTCGGGTCTGACCGGGCATCACCAGGACGACGCCCCGCGGGTCCAGGACGCCTACTCGGTGCGCTGCGCCCCGCAGGTCGCGGGCGCCGGCCGGGACACCCTGGCGCACGCCCGGCTGGTCGCCGAGCGCGAACTGGCCTCGGCCGTGGACAACCCGGTGGTCCTGCCCGACGGACGCGTGGAGTCCAACGGCAACTTCCACGGCGCGCCCGTGGCCTATGTCCTCGACTTCGTCGCCATCGCCGTCGCCGACCTGGCGTCCATCGCCGAGCGCCGTACCGACCGGCTGCTGGACAAGAACCGCAGCCACGGTCTGCCGCCGTTCCTGGCGGACGACGCCGGCGTCGACTCCGGGCTGATGATCGCTCAGTACACGCAGGCGGCGCTGGTGAGCGAGCTGAAGCGGCTCGCGGTGCCCGCCTCGGCGGACTCGATCCCGTCCTCCGCCATGCAGGAGGACCACGTCTCCATGGGCTGGTCGGCCGCCCGCAAGCTGCGTACGGCCGTGGACAACCTCGCGCGCGTGCTGGCCGTGGAGCTGTACGCGGCGACCCGCGCCATCGAGCTGCGCGAGGGCCTCACCCCGGCCCCGGCCTCGCAGGCGGCCATCGACGCCGTACGGGCGGCGGGGGTGCAGGGCCCCGGACCGGACCGCTTCCTGGCGCCGGACCTGGCCGCCGCGGACGCGTTCGTGCGCGCGGGGCTGCTGGTGGCGGCCGTGGAGCCGGTCACCGGACCGCTGTTCTAGGACGGAACGGGGCCCCGCCGTCCGAGCCGGACGGCGGGGCCCCGTTCACCTCTCGGCGGCTCGCGGGTCCGCCCGCGGCCGCTCGCGAGCCCGCCTCGCGCCTACTTGAGCTTGGCGACCTGTGCCTGGACCACGGCGGCCGGGTTGTCCATGGCCTCGCCGGTCGCGAACGCGGCGAAGTTCACCGTGTAGAACGTGGCGACCGTGTTGCCCTTGCGGATCACCTCGGTGTTGAAGGTGGCCGTGCCCTCGCCGTCCATGTCGACCAGCTCGGCGAACGCCACGGACTCGTCGCCGCCGCCGGCGCCCTTCGCCGCGGTGACCTTGGTGACCTTCGTGTCCTCGCCGTCGGCCTTGAGGCCGTACCCGCCGGAACAGGCCTTCACCCCGTCACTGACGGCCTTCAGGGCCTTCTGCGCGCCGTCGCCCTCGTACGAGGAGAGGCCCACGAACGTCATGGTGATGTCGAAGGCGTTCGCGACGTCCTCCGCACTGGCGTCCTCCGCGGGGACGGACTTGTCCGACGTCTTGGCCTGCTGGACGGAGTTGCTGGCACCGGCGGCCGTCTCGCCCGGGGCCAGACCGGCGGTCGCCCAGGCGAGCGGCGCGCACTCCGCCTTGTCCGTCTGCACCTCGGACTTGGACTTCGGCAGCGTGTCGTCCCCGGAGTCGACCTTGTAGCCCTTGACCTCGCCCTGGGTGAGCAGCAGCTTCTCCAGCTCGGCCGCGCCGAGTGCCTTCGCGGCCGGAGCAGTGGTCTTTGACGCGGTGGAACCAGACGCCTTGGCGTCCGCGGTGTCCTTGGAACCGTCTCCGGAACAGCCCGTGATGAGGGCGAGTGACAGCACGCTCACGGCAGCCGTGGCGCCGAGACGCGCCCCCGTTGATCTCTTCATGAGCGGACTATGAAGGCTGAGTCAAAGAACCGTCAAGTTCTTTAAAAACCAAGCCGTTCGCGACGGACCGCGTAGGCCACGAAGCCCACGCCCATGGCGAGGCAGAGGGTTCCGCCCACCGTGTACGGGGTGGTGTCGAAGCTTCCGGTGTCGGCGAGCCGGGTCCCCTCCGTCCCGTCGCCCGTGGCCGTGCCGACGGTCGCGTCGTCGGCGGCGTCGGTCGTCGTCGCGGACATGGTCCGCGCCTGGGTGGTGGCCTGGGCCGACGCGGTCGTCGAAGGCTGCGACGCCGCCGGGCTGTTCTGGGACGCGTTCGCGGACGGCACGAACCACAGGGCCCCCAGAAGGGTTCCCGCGGCGGTGGCGGTCAGCAACGGACGGCGGGCAGAAGACACGGAATATCGATCCCCTTGTGGCGCTGGTGAATTGGCCGGGTAGGGCGATGCTAATGAAAGTCGCGGGTCGTGGGAAAGTTAGGGGAGGTCGGAGTCGTACGCTCCGTTCATGACTGCTGAAGAGACAACACGTTTTGTACGGCTTCGCGTGGAACTCGTTGTGGAAGTGGACGACACGGAGGCTCTGACGGCCGCCGCGTTGGCTCGGATCGCGGAGGACGAGGAGCTTCCGGGTGACGAACAGGCGCAGGCCGAGAGTGCTGTGACGGAAGACACCGCCGAGGCGCTCGCCTATCTGGTGGATCCGTTCGACCTGGTCAGTGAGGTGCCCGGGGTGGAGTTGCAGCAGGCCTCCTGGTCGACCGAGCTGGTCGAGTACGACCCTGATTCGCCGGACTGGGACGTGGACGAGGGTGATGGCGTCCAGGATGACGAAGGCGACCGCGAATCCGGCATCGGTTGAGCGGCCCGGGGAATTCGGGACCTCGGGCGGCAACCATCGCCCGGGGTTTCTTCGTCTCAAGGGACGCACTGACCGACACCCGCACCACCGGCCCCGGCTGCCCCGGCGGGTGACCGCCCGGCGGACGTGGCGCGACCCACATATGAGAACTATGTAAAAAGGGACGAACCGGTCGTAGCGTAGGTAGTTCTAAACGGGGACTCTCGGGGTTTTTAGGGAATTCGGCAACGATGGAGAAGCGTGTGATGACGGACAGCAAGCGGCGCAAGCGTCTCGTGGCCGCGTCCGCCCTGCTCGGCGGTGTGCTCGTACTGACGGCCTGTTCCGGCGGTGACGCGGACGCATCCGGCAGCGGCGAGGGAACCTCCCAGGCCAAGGTCGACGAGGCGGCGGCCAAGAAGACGTCGGTGGCGCAGATCAAGATCACGCCCGCCGACGGTTCGTCCAACGCATCCATCAACAATTCCGCAGCCGTCACCGTGACCAAGGGCACCCTCACCGAGGTGACGATGACGACCTCCGACGGCAAGGCCGTCGAGGGGCAGCTGTCCGCCGACAAGACGAGCTGGAAGCCCAGCGGTCAGCTGGAGCGCTCCACCACTTACAAGGTCGCGGCCGCCGCCAAGGACTCCGAGGGCCGCGAGGCGCACGAGAACGCCTCGTTCACCACGGTCTCCCCGGCCAACAGCTTCATAGGGAACTTCACCCCGGACGACGGCTCCACCGTCGGTGTCGGGATGCCGGTGTCGATCAACTTCAACAAGGCGATCACCGACAAGGCGGCCGTCCAGAAGGGCATCACGGTCACCTCCAGCGCCGGCCAGGAGGTCGTCGGCCACTGGTTCAACGCCAACCGGCTCGACTTCCGCCCCGAGGACTACTGGAAGGAGGACTCCACCGTCACGCTGAAGCTGGCGCTCGACGGTGTCGAGGGCGCCTCCGGTGTCTACGGCGTGCAGCAGAAGACGGTCACCTTCCACATCGGCCGCAACCAGGTCACCTACGTCGACGCGCAGACCAAGCAGATGAAGGTCACGCAGGACGGCAAGACGGTCAAGACCATCCCGATCTCGGCCGGCTCGCCCGAGAACAAGACGTACCAGGGCCAGATGGTGATCTCCGAGAAGTTCAAGGAGACCCGGATGAACGGCGCGACCGTCGGCTTCACCGACGACGACGGCAAGGGCGAGTACGACATCAAGGACGTGCCGCACGCCATGCGGCTGACCAACTCCGGCACCTTCGTGCACGGCAACTACTGGGGTGCGAAGTCCGTCTTCGGCAACGTGAACACCAGCCACGGCTGTGTCGGTCTGTCGGACACCAAGGGCGCCAACGACGCCAGCACCCCGGCGGCCTGGTTCTTCGACAACTCGATCGTCGGTGACGTCGTGGTCGTCTCGAACACCGGTGACAAGACCGTCGCCCCGGACAACGGCCTCAACGGCTGGAACATGGACTGGGCGCAGTGGAAGGCGGGTTCGGCCGTCTGACGCCGACCTCCCCCATCACCGACCGATGCCGCCCCCAGGGGCGGCATCGGCCGTTCGGGGGGCTGCGCCGGGGGCTGCCGGACTTCCGGGGGCTTCCCGGGGCTCGGGGCTGCCCGAGTGCTTCCCGGGGCTTCCAGTGGCTTCCAGGGGTCTCCCGGAGGCTCTCAAGGGCCTTCGAGGGGACTTTCCTGGGGCTCGCACAGCCTTCTCATCGTTCTCTTATTTCGGCCTTATCGAGTCATCACACGCCGTACCTAGCTTGCGGCCATGTTCTTCACCTACCTGAGGCGCGAACTGCGCCGCCGCAGAAAAGCGGCCCTCGTCGTCGCCTCCGGCCTCGCGCTGGGCATCGCGCTGGTCATCGTGGTCAACTCCGTCTCCTCCGGGATGGGGAAGGCCCAGGACAAGGTCCTCCAGTCGCTGTACGGACTGGGCACCGACATGACGGTCACCAAGGCCGCCTCGCCGACCACCGGCACCTCGCAGCGTCCGCGCTTCCAGTTCGACGCGAAGGACAGCGACTCCGACGCGGAGCAGAGCACCGACCGGGTCATGGTCCAGGGCTTCCAGACCCTGTCCACCGCCACCGTCACCAAGGTCGGCAAGCAGTCCGGCGTCTCGGACGCGGTCGGCGGACTGAGCCTCCAGGTCATCAAGGTCAGCGGCCAGTTCACCCGCGGCCAGTTCCAGCAGGACGGCAACGGCGGGGGCTTCAGCCGCGGTGGCGGCCAGCCGCAGGGCGAGGTCAAGGGCGGCGGCGCCGACTTCGACGTCAACAACTACTCGGTCTACGGCACCGACGTCACCAAGCCCGCGCTCGGCCCGCTGACCTCCTCCAAGATCAGCAGCGGCCGTACGTTCACGACCGCCGAGGCGAACGCCAAGGTCGCCGTCGTCGACTCGGCGTACGCCAAGGAGAAGAAGCTCAAGGTCGGCTCCACCGTCACCGTCAAGAGCGTCAAGTTCAAGGTGGTCGGCGTCGCGACGGCCGACAGCGGTGACTCCGCGGCCAACCTCTACATCCCGCTGACGCAGGCCCAGACCCTCAGCGACTCGAAGAACAAGGTCACCACGATCTACGTCAAGGCGACCGACTCGCAGCAGATCGACAGCGTCAAGTCCACGATCCAGAAGAACGTCTCCGGTACGACCGTCACCACCTCCGCGGACCTGGCGGACACCGTCTCCGGCTCCCTGTCCACCGCCTCCAGCCTCGCCACCAACGTCGGCAAGTGGCTGTCCATCGCGGTGCTCGTGGCCGCGTTCCTGGTCGCCGGTCTGCTGACCTCCTCGGCCGTCTCCCGCCGGGTGCGCGAGTTCGGCACGCTCAAGGCGCTGGGCTGGAAGTCCGGCCGGGTCACCCGGCAGGTCATCGGCGAGGCCATGGTCAACGGCCTGCTCGGCGGCGCCCTCGGCATCGCGCTCGGCCTGGCGGGCGCGTACACCGTCACCGCGATCAGCCCCACGCTCCAGGCCCAGATGGGCGGCGGAGGCGGCGGCAACGGCGGCGGCATGGGCGGCCCCTTCGGCGGTGGCGGTCCCGGTCGGCAGACCGCGGCCAAGACCCTCGACGTCGCGCTGACCGCGCCCGTCAGCCTCACCACCGTCGCGCTCGCGGTCGGCCTGGCCGTCGCCGGCGGTCTGATCGCCGGTGCCTTCGGCGGCTGGCGCGCCTCCCGGCTGCGCCCGGCCGACGCCCTGCGCCGCGTCGAGTAACCGGCCCCCGCACGGTTACCGCGGCCCCGGGGCCCGCTCCCGGCGGGGCGGGCCCCCGTCTCCACACCTCACCCAGGAGTTGCACCCACCATGTACGAACTCAGAAGCGTCACCAAGCGCTACACGCGGGGCAAGGACACCGTCCACGCGCTCGACGGCATCGACCTGACCATCGCGGACGGCGACCGGCTCGTCATCCAGGGCCCCACCGGCGGCGGCAAGTCCACCCTGCTCCAGATGCTCGGCGGACTCGACCGGCCCACCTCCGGCGAGGTCGTCCTCGACGGCACCGACCTGGCCAAGCTGTCCGAGGCCCGGCTCACCAAGGTGCGCAGCGAGAACATCGGCTTCGTGTTCCAGTCGTTCAACCTCATCCCGACGCTGACCGCGCAGGAGAACGTCGAGACCGCGCTCGTACCGCTCGGCGTGAAGGTGAAGGACCGGCGCGAACGGGCCGCCGAGGCCCTGAAGTCGGTCGGACTCGGCGAGCGGCTGGGACACCTGCCCGGCGAGATGTCCGGCGGTCAGCAGCAGCGCGTCGCCATCGCCCGCGCCCTGGTGAAGCAGCCGAAGGTGCTCCTCGCCGACGAGCCCACCGGCAACCTCGACGAGGGCATGCGCGACGAGATCATGGAGGTGCTCGAAAGCATGTGGAAGGAGCACGGGCTCACCTTCATCATGGTCACCCACGACTCCGCGATCGCGAAGAAGGCACCGCGCCTGGCGACCATCCGCAAGGGGAAGATCACCGTCAAGGAGAACGCGAACTCGTAGGCCGGGCACACCGAGGACGCCGTCCGCGCACGACCGCACCGGTGGTGGTACGCGGACGGTCCCGCGCCCGGCCCTGTCCGCGCCCGGCCCGTCCGCACCCGGCCCTGTCCACGCCCGGCCCGTTTTCGCGTCCGCCCCTTCCGCACCCGGCCCTGTCCACGCCCGGCCCGTTCGCGTCCGCCCCTTCCGCGCCCCTGCCCGCCGCCCCCGGCCCGTCCGCTCAGGCCAGCGGTACGCGTCTGGCGTCCGTGCCCCAGCTGGCCAGCAGGCGCAGGGCCTCGGCCGACGCGGAGCCCGGCTCCGCGTGATAGGTGATCAGGTGCTGCTCGCCGTCGTCGACCAGGCCGAACGTCTCGAAGGAGAGGGCGAGATCGCCGACGAGCGGATGGTGCATCCGCTTGGTGCCGTGGCTCTTCTCCTTGACGTCGTGCGTGGCCCACAGCCTGCGGAACACCTCGCTCTTCACGGAGAGCTCGCCGACCAGCGCCGACAGCCGCGGATCGTCCGGATGACAGCCGGCGTCCATCCGCAGGTAGCTGACGATGTCGGTCGCCTTCTGGTCCCAGTCCACGAACAGGTCGCGGTAGTCGGGCCTGAGGAACACCAGCCGGGCCCAGTTCCGCTCCTGCGCGGGCAGCTCCGACCAGTCGCCGAACAGGGCCGCCGCCATCCGGTTCCAGGCGAGGATGTCCGAGCGCCGGCCGGTGACATAGGCCGGGATGCCCTCCATGCTGTCCAGCAGCTGCCGCAGCCCGGTCCGCACCTGCTGCTGCCGCGCCGCCGGCCTGCGCTTGTGCTGCTTGGGCTTCGCCAGATGCGTGAGGTGCGCGTGCTCGGCGCCGGTCAGCCGCAGCGCCCGCGCGATCGAGTCCAGCACCTCGGCCGACACGTTCCGCCCGTTGCCCTGCTCCAGCCGCGTGTAGTACGCCACGGACACCCCGGCCAGCTGGGCCAGCTCCTCGCGCCGCAGCCCGGGTACCCGGCGGTGCCGCCCGAAGTCGGGCAGCCCCACGTCCTCCGGCTTCAGCCGGGCCCGCCGGGACCGCAGGAACTCGCTGAGCTCGGCCCGGCGGTCCAGCGCCGCCCCGCCCGGCTCCAGGGGCCCTGGTACGGGCTCGGGCAGTTCGTCCATACGTCCAGTATTCACGGCCCGTGGCTGGTCCTACGTTCCCGAGCCTGACCCCGCCAGTAGTAGGAACACCGGACGTAGGCACAAGCGTGGTCTGGGTGGCCGTCCTGATCTCGGGCAGGCTGGACACCGTGCCCGGCCGAGGACGGCCGGGCACGGAATCACCAGCTAGGAGAATCGGCATGACCACTGTCGCCGCTTACGCCGCCCCCGCAGCCAAGGCGCCGCTGGAGCGCACCACGATCGAGCGCCGCGCGGTCCGCGAGTTCGACGTGCTGATCGACATCAAGTTCGCGGGCATCTGCCACTCGGACATCCACCAGGCCCGCGAGGGCTGGGGCGAGGCCATCTTCCCGATGGTCCCCGGCCACGAGATCGCGGGCGTCGTCTCCGAGGTCGGCCCCGGCGTGACCCGGTTCGCCGTCGGCGACCGGGTGGGCGTCGGCTGCATGGTCGACTCCTGCCGCGAGTGCGACAACTGCAAGGCGGGCCTGGAGCAGTACTGCACCGGCGGCGCGACCATGACGTACAACGGCGTCGGCCGGGACGGGGAGCCGACCTACGGCGGCTACTCCGAGAAGGTCGTCGTCGACGAGAACTACGTCGTCCGCATCCCCGACGGCCTCAAGCTGGACGAGGCCGCGCCGCTGCTGTGCGCCGGCATCACCCTGTACTCCCCGCTGCGGCACTGGAACGCGGGCCCCGGCAAGAAGGTCGCCATCCTCGGCATGGGCGGCCTCGGCCACATGGGCGTCAAGATCGCGCACGCGCTCGGCGCCGAGGTGACCGTACTGTCGCAGTCGCTGCGCAAGCAGGAGGACGGGCTGAAGCTGGGCGCCGACCACTACTACGCCACCAGCGACCCGAAGACCTTCGATGAACTGCGCGGCAGCTTCGACCTGATCGTCTCCACGGTGTCCGCACCGCTCGACTTCGGCCGGTTCCTGTCCCTGCTGAAGTCCGACGGCGCGCTGGTGAACGTGGGCGCCCCCGAGGAGCCGGTCTCCCTCAACCTCTTCTCGCTGATCGGCGGCCGCAAGACGCTGGCCGGATCCAGCATCGGCGGCATTCGCGAGACCCAGGAGATGCTGGACTTCTGTGCGGAGCACGGCTTCGGCGCCGAGATCGAGCTGATCCGCGCCGACGAGATCAACGAGGCGTACGAGCGGGTGCTCGCCAGCGACGTGCGCTACCGGTTCGTGATCGACACCGCGACGATCTGACCGCGCCGTCCGTCTCCCGGCCGGATGCCTCCCCGCTGCCCGGGGAGGCATCCGGCCGGGGCGCCCGCGCTCAGAAGATGCCCTGGCCCGGGACGAGGATCCCGCGGGGGTCGTACCGGCGCTTCGCCGCCTGCAGCCGCGGCCAGGCCGGGCCGAAGTGGGCCCGCCAGTCGGCGCGGGTGAAGGGGATGCTGCCGACCGGGTACTGGGTGCCGCCGGCCGCGGCGGTCGCCTCGTAGGCGGAGCGGTTGGCCGCCAGCAGCCGGCCGACGGCGGCGGTGTCGTCCGGCGGCACGGTCCTCAGCACACCGAGGAGGTACGACAGGGAGTCGTCGGAGGTGCGCAGCAGCGGGGCGGTCAGCCGGTCCCGGCGCAGCGGGTAGAGCAGGACGACACCGGGGCCCAGGTCGGCCGGGGTGAGGGCGTCCAGCACCCGGGCGCCGAGCGCGGCGGCGGACGACCCGGGGAGCAGCAGGTTGAGCCACGGGTGGGCGTACGACCACAGGCCCGCCGCCTTCAGCGCGGCCACGGCCGGGGCCAGCCGGTCCAGGAAGTCGTAGTAGGCCAGGTCGGCGCGCTCCGCCTTGGCCGGGTCGTGACGCAGGCCGCGCAGCAGGGCGGTGTCGTCGGGCGCGGGTCCGGCCGGCGGGCCGTAGGCCACCGCCTCCAGGAGGTACGAGCGGAAGGCGCCGTCGGCGTCCGCGACGACCTGGCCCTCGACGTAGTCGAAGCGGTCCTCCTCGACGAGGATGCGCTGGTCGTCGAGGAAGGTCTCCAGGTCGTCGTAGGGCAGCAGGTAGTGGCGTACGGTCTCCGGCGCGCGCACCAGCCGCAGCGTCGCCTCGACGACGACACCGCACTGGCCGAGCCCGGCCAGGACGGCGTGGAAGAGGTCGGGGCGCCGGGTGGGGGAGCAGCGGACCGCCTCGCCCGCTCCGGTGACGACCAGGAGTCCGGTGACGTTGTCGACCTGGGCGCCGTGCCGGTGGGTCTGGCCGCCCAGCCCGCCCGCGGACAGGGTGCCGCCGACGGAGAGTTCGAGATAGTCGGTGAAGACGGGCGGGGTGAGCCCGTGGGCGGTCGTCGCCCGGGCCACGTCGCTCCACCGGGCGCCCGCGCCGACGGTGACGGTGGTGCTGTCCGGCCCCACGTGACCGATGTCCGCGAGGGTCGCGGTCTCGATGACCAGACCGCCCGTCACCTGCGCCTGGCCGAAGGTGGCATGGCCCTGCCCGCGCGGCGCGACCGGCAGCCGCCGCTCGTTGCAGAACCGGACCATGGCGACGACGTCGCGGACCGAACCCGGGCGCAGGACGGCGACGGGACGGTGGTGCGCGAGGTGTCCGTAGTCGTCGGCGGTGGCGGCGAGCGACGGCTCGTCCGTGACGAGCGTCCCGTCCAGCCGGGGGATCCCGGCCGTGCCCGGACCGGGGGCCGACCCGGCCGCGGCCCAGCCACGGGTAGCGGCGTCGAAGCCGATCACCGCCGTCCCGGTGACGGTGAGTCCGCGCAGCACGGCACGTCTTGACGGGGTGTGAACCATCCGCCCTTCCACCTCTCAGCCGATCCGAATGGTCAAATCCCGGTCAGCGTAGGTCAGTTGTCCCCGCCGGACGCGGACTTCGGCCACTCCCGGGTGAGCCGGTGCCGGGTGCGGCCGAGGCCGCCGGGACGGCGCCGCGTCGGGCCGTGCCCCCGGGCGGACCCACGGGGCGCGAAGCCCGCGGATGCCTCCTCGCGTCCGCTTCCTTACGCTCGTAGGAACAGGTTTCCTTTGCCTTCGACCGCCGGGACGCGGTCGCGGAGGTGACACCCATGCGTGCCTCGCTGGTACAGCTGTCCGTGGACGCGTCGGACACCGCGGACGAGCGCCGTCACCGGGCGGCCTCGCTGGTGGGCGCCCGGACCGGTGACGATCTGGTGGTCCTGCCGGAGCTCTGGGCGGCCGGCGCATGGTCGTACGACCGCTGGGAGCACGACGCCGAGGGGATCGACGGCCCCACCGCGCAGGCGATGTCCGCTGCGGCACGCCGGGCCGGAGTGTGGCTCCACGCGGGATCGATCGTCGAGCGGGACGCGGACGGGACCCTGTACAACACCGCGCTCCTCTTCGACCGGTCGGGCGAACTGCGCGGCCGCTATCGCAAGATCCACCGGTACGGCTTCGACACCGGCGAGGCCACCCTGATGGGCGGCGGCGACGACATCGTCACCGTGCCCACCGACTTCGGCGTGGTCGGCCTCGCCATCTGCTACGACCTCCGCTTCCCCGAACTCTTCCGGGGCCTGATCGACGCGGGCGCCGAGCTGATCGCGGTGCCCGCCGCCTGGCCCGCGGCCCGGCTGAGCCACTGGCAGCTGCTCACCCGCACGAGGGCCCTGGAGGAGCAGGTCTTCCTCCTGGCCTGCTGCGCCACGGGTACGCACGGCGACATGCGGCAGGCCGGGCACAGCGCGGTCGTCGATCCCTGGGGGACCGTCCTGGGCGAGGCCCGCACCGCGGAGGAGACGCTGACGGTGGACCTCGACATGGCCGAGGTCACCCGTATCCGCACCGAACTCCCCGTCCTGCGCGACCGCGTACTCGCCATCGAGGCCCCGGCGGTGCACTGACCACCGGAACGGACCCTGTTCAGTGCGGGAGTGTCGCCGGGCTGCCGCCGTTGGCCTCGTAGCCCGCCACCGCCAGTGCCCGGTACGTCGCGAACTCGGCGGCCGGGTCGGCGGACAGGGCCCAGGGGAGGGCACCCACGTGGCCGTCGACGTGTATCAGCTGGGTCATCGCCTCGGACCAGCGTTCGGAGCGGACCAGGAAGAAGACGAGGAGGTGACGGACGTGCGCCAGCATCGGGTCGTCGGGGCGGGCCGCGTGCACCGCGAACAGCGCGCCGTGGATCGCCTTCGTCACGACCTCGCTCTGGTAGAAGCTCCTGACCAGGTTGAGCTCGGGCAGGTGCTCGAAGACCGCGAAGAGCGGCATGGCGGCCAGCAGCGAGCCCTGGGGCGCGCGGGTCGCCGCGGACTCGGCGAAGGAGTACGCCAGCTTGCGCGAACCGTGCCACTTCTCGCACCAGTGGTGCAGCGCCGCCAGATGCGCGCCCATGTGCGCCGGGGCGCGGTCCAGGATCTTCAGCCACAGCTGCTCGAACTCGGGCTGGGGGTACGCCAGCCCGCGGGCCACCGACAGCTCGACGATGTACGGGACCGGGTCGCCGGGGGCGAGCAGCGCCGCCTGCCCGCAGGCGTCCCTGGCCTCCTCCATGATGATCCGGAACTCCTCCGTCCCCGGGGACGACGTCCGCCACGCCTGCTGGACCAGGAACTCGGCGTGCACCGCCGCGCCGCCCGGGTCCTTGGGCGCCTCGGCCCGCCACACCCGCAGCCACTGCCCGCCCGGCGTCTCGCTCACCCCGCCGGGACGCTGCTGCATCTCCAGCGAGGCCGCCCCCGCGAGGGACTGCACGCGCTGCCAGCGCAGCTCGCCCGCCGTCTCGGTGCCGGCCAGCAGCTGCTGCGCCGCCCGGTAGTCCTGGGTGCGCTGCACCAGGTCGAGGACGTCGACGAGGTCCTGGTCGCGGCCGGGCAGACGGATGTCCAGCTCCTCCTCGCGCACGAATCCGTACGTCGCCGGATCGGCGGCGTCCGGGTGGCCGGGCGTCACCTGCTCGATCCGGCCGCCGCCGCGCAGCAGGAAGCGGGTCAGTACGAAGCCCAGCACGGCCAGAGCCATCAGGACCCAGAGAATCTCCATGGCTCAAGCGAACCAGACGGCGCCGACAATTGGCCAACCCGTTCGACGGCCGGCGCCACCGCCACGGAGGTCCCGCCGTCCCGCCGCCCGACACCGGCCTCCCGGGCGCACTACGCTCGGGGCTCATGAGTGACAGGCACATCAGTCAGCACTTCGAGACCCTCGCGATCCACGCGGGCAACACCGCCGACCCCCTCACCGGCGCCGTCGTCCCGCCCATCTACCAGGTCTCGACCTACAAACAGGACGGCGTCGGCGGACTGCGCGGCGGCTACGAGTACAGCCGCAGCGCCAATCCGACCCGCACCGCCCTCGAAGAGAACCTCGCCGCCCTGGAGGGCGGTCGTCGCGGCCTCGCGTTCGCGTCCGGACTGGCGGCCGAGGACTGCCTGTTGCGTACGCTGCTGAGCCCCGGCGACCACGTGGTCATCCCGAACGACGCCTACGGCGGCACGTTCCGGCTGTTCGCGAAGGTCGTCGCCCGGTGGGGCGTGGAGTGGTCGGTGGCCGACACCAGCGACCCCGGCGCCGTACGGGCGGCCATCACGCCGCGGACCAAGGCCGTGTGGGTGGAGACCCCCTCCAACCCGCTGCTCGGCATCACCGACATCGCCGCCGTCGCCCAGATCGCCCGGGACGCGGGCGCCCGGCTCGTCGTCGACAACACCTTCGCCACGCCGTACCTCCAGCAGCCGCTGGCGCTCGGCGCGGACGTCGTGGTGCACTCCCTGACCAAGTACATGGGCGGCCACTCGGACGTCGTCGGCGGCGCACTGATCGTCAACGACGCGGAGCTGGGCGAGGAACTCGCCTACCACCAGAACGCGATGGGCGCGGTCGCCGGGCCCTTCGACTCCTGGCTGGTGCTGCGCGGCACCAAGACGCTGTCGGTGCGCATGGATCGGCACAGCGAGAACGCCACGAAGATCACCGACATGCTCACCCGGCACCCGCGCGTGACCCGTGTGCTCTACCCGGGTCTGCCCGAGCACGCCGGGCACGAGATCGCCGCCAAGCAGATGAGGGCGTTCGGCGGCATGGTGTCCTTCCAGGTCGAGGGCGGCGAGGAGGCGGCGGTCGGGGTCTGCAACCGGGCCAAGGTGTTCACGCTCGGCGAGTCCCTCGGTGGCGTCGAGTCGCTGATCGAGCACCCCGGGCGCATGACGCACGCCTCCGCGGCGGGCTCGGCCCTGGAGGTGCCCGCCGACCTCGTACGCCTCTCCGTGGGCATCGAGAACGTCGAGGACCTCCTGGAGGACCTCCAGCAGGCCCTGGGCTAGCGGCGCCGGGACCGGCGGGTGCCCCGGGCCGGCGGCGTCCGGGGCCGCCGGCGGCCCGCCGGGAGGTTCACCAGCCCGTCAGGGGTGGAGTCGTGTCCGAGGGCGGCTCCACCCAGGGCCGGACGGTCAGCGCCCAGACCGTGAACGCCAGCACCCCGGCGACCAGCAGCAGCCACAGCAGGCGACGCGCGCGCGTCCTGCGCCGCAGGACGCGACCGCCACGGCGTACGGCGTCCGCGTGGAGGCCGGGCGGCACCCGGGGCGGGGTCCGCTCCATGATCCGCCGTGCCGCCGCCTCCCGCTCGGGCCGGTTCACCGGTGCCTCCCCTCGCGCGGCCGCCCTGCCCCGGCGGCCGTCACGACGGGGCCGGCTTCGCCTCGGCCGCGGCGGGCGCCGGGCTCCTGGGCGGGTGCAGGAGGGTGGCCGTCGCCCGGTCGCAGATCGCGTGGACGCGTTCGACGGGCAGCCCGAGCAGCGACGCAGCCTGCTCCTCCGCGACCCCCTCGTACAACCGCAGGACCAGGATCAGCCGCTCCTGCGGTGTGAGGACGGCCAGCGCGCTCGCGGGGTGCCCACGGGCGCGACGGCGCATACCGAGGACGCCGTAGCGGTGCCACGCACCATGGGCGAACCGGGTGGCCAGATATCGACGGGTGCGGTCGTACGGATCCTCCCCGCGCAGCCGGTCCCAGGACGCGTAGGTGTGGGCCAGGGCCAGCGTCAGCAGGTGTCGCGCACGGGGGTTGTCGTCCGGTGCCTCCGCCGTGAGCAGCGTGGCGGTGTGCAGCAGCCGTCCGCCCGCGCCGGCCACGAACGACTCGAACTCCCGGTCCTGGCGGGCAGCTTGCGGGGCACGTCGTTCTCGCACCGCGCCTCCCGCCCGACAGCCGCCCTGAGGAAACGGTTCCCCGTCCTTGGTGAGGGAGAACCGGTCTCATATGAGGCCCGGGACGACCTTTCGGTCAAGAGGCGCGCACGGCCGGGAACCGCGGCCCGCGCGTCCCGGTCCGGGAGTCCACCGCGGGCCGGCGCGCCGACCGGGGCTCAGGAGGCGGGCTGTGGATTCGCGCCCGGGACTCCCTGGGGCGCCATCCGGGCGGAGAGCGCGGTGTTGAAACGGGTCAGCAGCGAACAGAACGCCTCCCGCTCCTCGGGCGCCCAGTCGTGCGTCAGCTCGGCCATCAACTGTCGCCTCGACGAACGTACTTCCTCCAGTCGCGCCAGCCCCCGCGGGGACAGCTGGAGCACCACCGCGCGCCCGTCCTCCGGGTGCGAGGTGCGCTTGACCAGGCCGGTGTCCACCAGCGGAGCCACCTGCCGGGTGACCGTCGAGGAGTCGATGCCCATGCTCGCGGCGAGCGCCTTGACGCCCATCGGGCCCTCGTTGTCCAGCCGGTTGAGCAGCAGGTACGCGGCGCGGTCCATGGAGTTGCGCACCTGCCCCACGCCCCCGAGCCGGGTCTGTTCGGCGCGGCGGGCGAACACCGCCACCTCGTGCTGGAGGGTGTCCAGAAGGCCGGGGTCACCGAGGGTCGTCATGTCCATCGACATTTCGGGTGTTGTGGGCATGGCCGCGGACTCACTTCATGAAGGGTGCTGGGATGTGGGGGACAGGGTACGCGGCCGAAGGGCGGGCCGTACCGGCGCTGCGGAAACCGGTCTCGGTGGTTGGTCACAATGAAACGCTCCGTGTGTGAACTGCGAGACTTGAGTCATGAACTACCGCAAGGCCGCCCCCTTGCCGCCGGTCACCCTGGACGACGTGCGCGGAGCGCAGAAGATGCTCGCGGGCGTGGCCCGCACGACCGCGATGGAGGGCAGCAGGTACCTGTCGCGGCTGGTGGGTGCGCCGGTGCACCTCAAGTGCGAGAACCTCCAGCGGACCGGGTCGTTCAAGCTGCGCGGCGCGTACGTGCGGATCGCCGGACTGCTGCCCGAGGAGCGGGCCGCCGGTGTCGTCGCCGCCAGCGCGGGCAACCACGCCCAGGGCGTCGCCCTGGCGTCGTCGCTGCTCGGGGTGCGTTCCACCGTGTTCATGCCCAAGGGCGCCCCGCTGCCGAAGATCAGCGCGACCCAGCACTACGGCGCCGAGGTGCGCCTGCACGGGCACGTGGTCGACGAGACGCTGGCCGCCGCCCAGGAGTACGCGCACGAGACGGGCGCGGTGTTCATCCACCCCTTCGACCACCCCGACATCATCGCGGGCCAGGGCACGGTGGGCCTGGAGATCCTGGACCAGTGCCCCGAGGTGCGCACGATCGTCGTCGGGATCGGCGGCGGCGGACTGGCGGCCGGGGTCGCGGTCGCGGTGAAGGCGCTGCGGCCGGACGTGCGGATCGTCGGTGTGCAGGCGGAGGGCGCGGCGGCCTACCCGCCCTCGCTGACCGCCGGACGCCCGGTGTCGATCGCGAACCCGGCCACCATGGCCGACGGCATCAAGGTGGGACGGCCCGGTGACGTGCCCTTCGGGATCGTCGACGCGCTGGTGGACGAGGTCCGCACGGTCGGCGAGGACGCCCTGTCGACCGCGCTGCTGCTCTGCCTGGAGCGGGCCAAACTGGTCGTCGAACCCGCCGGGGCGAGCCCGGTCGCGGCCCTGCTGAGCGAGCCGGAGGCCTTCGAGGGGCCGGTGGTGGCGCTGCTGTCGGGCGGCAACGTCGACCCGCTGCTGCTCCAGCGGATCCTGCGGCACGGCATGGCCGCGCAGGGCCGCTACCTCGCGGTGACCGTGCGGCTGACGGACCGGCCGGGCGCCCTCGCGGCACTGCTGGGCGTGCTGTCGGTGGCCGACGCCAACGTCCTCGACGTGAGCCATGTACGGACCGACCCCCGGCTCGGCCTCGCGGAGGCGGAGGTGGAGCTGCACCTGGAGACGAAGGGCGCGGAACACTGCGCCGAGGTCGGCCGGGCCCTGCGCGAGGCGGGCTACACCGTCATCGGCTGAGGCACCGGGGCGCCTCGCGTACGGCGAAGCCCCCGGCGTCTCGGGGGCGCCGGGGGCTTCGTACGAGATGAAAGGGGTCAGCCGCTGTAGGGCTCGGCCGTCAGGATGCGCACCGACGCCTTCTTGCCGTTGGGCAGCTCGTACTCCGCGTCCTCGCCGACCTTGTGGCCGATCACGCCGGAACCCAGCGGGGACTGCGGCGAGTAGGTCTCGATGTCGGCGCTCGCGTACTCGCGCGAGGCGAGCAGGAAGGTCATCGTGTCGTCCTCGTCGCCGTCGAAGGCGATCGTGACGACCATGCCGGGCGCGACCGTGCCGTCCGCCGAGGTCGGGGCCTCGCCCACCTTGGCGTTCTCCATGAGCTGGGTCAGCTGGCGCACGCGGAGCTCCTGCTTGCCCTGCTCCTCCTTGGCGGCGTGATACCCGCCGTTCTCACGCAGGTCGCCCTCCTCGCGCGCGGCCGCGATCTTGGCAGCGATCTCCGTGCGCGCGGGACCAGTAAGGTACTCAAGCTCGTCCTTGAGCTTGTTGTACGCCTCCTGGGTCAGCCAGGTGACGTTCTCGCTGGTCTGGGTCACAGGGTGCTCCTCGTCGGTACAGGGAATACAAAGCATCGCCCTCCCCACAAGAATGGTCCCTCACGGATGGGCGAAACCACGAGCCTAACGGTTCACGGGCTGAAGGGGGAGGACATAAGCCACTAGAATTCTGTCGGCGCAGGTCAGCGGCTACGCATTCCGGAGGATGCGTACCTCGTCAGCCGGTAGTGGCCGATGTCACCGGGTACTGTCCGGTACGGCCGTCAGGGGCAGGATCCGGCGGGCGGGCGGGCGGTGTGTCGGCGGCCGGCCGGGGCCGGTGTCAGCCGGTGTGGCAGCCGAGGAGTTCGGCCGTCGTGCCGAGGGCCGTCGTGCGCAGGGTGACGACCTTGTCGATCCGCGTGGCCGAGCCGGAGAAGCGGAAGTCCGCCCGGCCCACCTCGGAGCCGTCGGCGGCCTGGGAGCGCAGGGTGCAGTAGCCGTCGGCGCCCGCGTCCTTGTGCACTTCGAGATGGACCTTCACCGCGTGGGCCGAGGCGTCGAAGGTGATCACCTGGGCGCTGATCTCGTTCTGGACCACGTAGTGGTAGCCGAGGAAGCCGATCAGGGCCAGCAGCGCGGCGCCGAGCACGGCCCCGACGACCTTGAGCGTGCGGTCGGTCCGCTCGTCCGAGGAACGGCCGTAACGGCCCTCGGGCAGTCGCGTACTCGCCGTACTCATGATCGTCCTCTCGGCAACGCCGTCGGCGGTGTCGGATGAAGCTCCGAAAGTGCGTTCCGGAGCGGGGCCCCGGAATTATTCGTCCCCCGATTCGGTCACTATAGAAGGCGCCCGCCAGCCGCCCGACTGCCGCCCCTCAACGAGGTCCCTGCGGGACGGCACCCACCGAACTGCACCCGTGCACCGCGGGCGCCGACCTACCGAGGAATGAGTCTTGACTGACCAGCTGCGACTGATGGCCGTGCACGCGCACCCCGACGACGAGTCGAGCAAGGGCGCGGCCACCATGGCGAAGTACGTGTCCGAGGGGGTGGACGTGCTGGTCGTGACCTGCACGGGCGGGGAACGCGGCTCCATCCTCAACCCCAAGCTCCAGGGCGACAAGTACATCGAGGAGAACATCCACGAGGTGCGCCGCAAGGAGATGGACGAGGCCCGGGAGATCCTCGGCGTCAAGCAGGAGTGGCTCGGCTTCGTCGACTCCGGCCTGCCCGAGGGCGACCCGCTGCCCCCGCTGCCCGAGGGCTGTTTCGCCCTGGAGGACGTCGACAAGGCGGCCAGCGAGCTGGTCAAGCAGATCCGCTCGTTCCGCCCCCAGGTGATCACCACCTACGACGAGAACGGCGGCTACCCGCACCCCGACCACATCATGACCCACAAGATCTCGATGGTGGCGTTCGAGGGCGCGGCGGACGCCGAGAAGTACCCCGAGAGCGAGTACGGCGCGGTCCACCGTCCGCTCAAGCTGTACTACAACCAGGGCTTCAACCGTCCGCGCACCGAGGCGCTGCACCAGGCGCTGCTGGACCGGGGCATGGAGTCGCCGTACGGGGACTGGCTCAAGCGCTGGAGCGAGTTCGAGCGCACCGAGCGCACGCTCACCACGCACGTCCCGTGTGCCGACTTCTTCGAGATCCGCGACAAGGCGCTGATCGCGCACGCCACGCAGATCGACCCCGACGGCGGCTGGTTCCGGGTGCCGATGGAGCTCCAGAAGGAGGTCTGGCCGACGGAGGAGTACGAGCTGGCGAAGTCCCTCGTGGACACCTCCCTCCCCGAGGACGACCTCTTTGCGGGCATCCGCGACAATGCCTGACATGAGCGCAAGCGTGAGTCTGGCAGTGACGCACCTCGTCCCCCTCGCCAAGGAGGTCGACGAGAACAAGGTCACCCCCGGCGTCCTCGGCTTCATCGTCTTCGCGGCGATGGCCCTGGCGGTGTGGGCCCTGATGAAGTCCATGAGCAAGCACATGGGCAAGGTCGACTTCAAGGAGTCCCCGGACCCCGCGGCGGAGGCCGGCTCCCGTACGACGGCGGCCGCCCAGGCCGAGCCCCAGCAGGGCTGACCGCCCACGGCCGGCCGGACCGGGCAGGGACGGCGCCCCCGCCGCCCCACGCCCGTCCGGCCGACGCCCGTGTCCCGGCGCCCTGCGCCCGCATGCCTTGCGCCCGCACGCCCAGGGCTCGGATGCCTCACCGCCGCACATCCCGGTGGACCGTCGGTTGTCCGGGGAGTCACCGGGCGGCTCGGGGCCCTTCCGGTACCGGTACCCCCATCACTTCGCGGGCGTGCCGGTCCGGCACCATGCCCAGCCGCCATGCCGGCCAGCCCGCCTCCGGGCTCACGCCCCGCTCCAGCAGCAGCCGGTACGCCTCCAGACAGCCGGTCAGCTTCTCGTCGCGCAGCGGATGCCCCGAGCCGGCGAGCCGGGTCACCTCCGCCAGGGCCGCCGCGGTGCCGGCCTCGGCGCCGTCCGGGTCGGTGTGCGGCAGCAGGGTGCAGCGCAGGAAGGCGGCCCAGTCGGCCCCGCGCAGATCGCCGTACGAGGTGAACAGGTCGGTGGCCTCGTCGCACAGGGCCAGGGCCTGCCGGTCGCGGGCGTTGCCCGCGTCGACGACCGCCAGCTCCAGGCAGGTCCAGGCCTCCCCGTGGGCGACGCCGATGCGCTGGAAGTCGGCGCGGGCGTCGACGAGGAGCTGGCGGGCGAAGCCGGAGTTGCGCAGCGAGCCGGTCTGCGCGGCGCGCTGGTCCCGGGTCACCCGGGCCGAGTGGTGGCGGGCGCAGGCCAGGCCGTAGACGTCGCGCATCCGGGAGAACATCGTGCGGGAGCGCTCCAGCGCGCGCACCGCGCGGTCCAGGTCGCCGGTCTCCTCCAGCGACTGGCCGAGGTAGTAGAGGGTCCAGGCCTCGCCGCGGGCGTCCTCGTTGTCGCGGTGCCGGGCGGCCGCCCGGTGCAGGCCGTCCACCGCGGGCGAGGGGTCCCCGGCCACCAGCCGGGCCCGCGCCAGCTGGGTCAGCGCCCAGGCCTCGCCGCGGGCGTCGCGGGTCCGGCCGTACAGGTCGAGGGCCTTGCCGAGCTCCGCCTCCGCGCGCGGTACGTCGCCCATACGCAGCCCCAGCTGGCCGAGCTGGAAGTGGGCCCACGCCTCGCCGTGCACGGAACCGCCCTCGTGGTGCAGCACCAGGGAGCGGGTCAGCAGGCCGAGCGCCTCGGCGAGGTGGGCGCGGTCGCGTTCCACGGCGGCCAACGCGTGCATGGTCCAGGCGCGGTCCGTGGCGAGTGCGGGGTCCGTCTGGAGGGCCAGGGCCTCCCGCAGTCGCGCCGCCGCCTCGGTCAGCTGGCCCTGGTGGTGCAGCGTGATGCCCAGCGAGCACAGGGCGCGGGCGGCGCCGGCGTCGTGGTGGGCCTCCCGGTAGAGGTCGACGACGGACGTGAGGGTCGTGCGGGCCTTGTCGAGTTCGCCGAGCTGACGGGCCGCGATGCCGGTGCGCCACTGCACCGAGCGGACCAGCAGCCCCTGGTCGACGGACTGGGCCAGTTCGCTGATCTCGCCCAGCCGGTAGAGGTCGCCGCGCAGCAGACAGTAGTCGCACAGCGCGCCGAGCAGGTTCTGCACCGCCGCCTGGTCCACGCCCTCCGCCTGCCGCAGGGTCGCGGTGATGAAGCTCGACTCGTCGTCCAGCCAGCGCAGTGCCTCGTCGAGGGAGGTGAAGCCGTGCGGGCTGAAGCGGTCCGAGCGGGTGGACATGTTGCCGTCGACGAGCCGCAGCACCGAGTCGGCCAGCTCGGCGTAGCTGACGATCAGCCGTTCCTGCGCGGCCGTGCGCTCGGCCGGCTCCTCCTCGTCGCCCAGGCGGGCCTGGGCGAAGGAGCGGACCAGGTCGTGCAGCCGGTAGCGGTCGCCGCGGACATGGTCGATCAGGCCGGCCCCGGAGAGCGCCTCGAGCAGCCGGGAGGCCTCCTGCCGGTCGGTGGCCAGCAGTGCGGCGGCGGCCGCCGCGCCGAGCGAGGCCCGGCCGGCCAGGGCCAGCCGTCTGAGCAGTCTGCGGGCCGGGTCCGGCTGGTCGGTGTAGCGCAGCCACAGCGCCCGTTCGACCGGTTCGACCGGGCCGTACGCGCTCAGGTCGGTGGCGAGCTGCCGGGGCGAGCGCGGGCCGAGCGCGGAGCCCGCGACCCGCAGGGCCAGCGGCAGCGCCCCGCACAACCGGCTTATCAGGTCGGCCGATTCGGCGTCGTAGGGCCCTGAACTGTCCTGGGCGACCGCCCCGAGCAGCGCCTCCGCGCCGGCCGCGTCCAGGGCCCGTACCGGCAGCCGGTGCACCCAGGCGGCCAGGTCGGCGGGCAGTTCCAGCGGCTCGCGGGCGGTGACCAGCACCAGGCTGTCGGAGCGCTCGGGGACCAGCGTGCGGATCTGCTCGGGGTCGCAGGCGTCGTCCAGGACCACGGTGACGGGCAGCCCGGTCAGATGCTGGTGGTAGAGCTCGGTCAGCCGTTTGACCTGCTGTTCGGGGGAGACGCGCTCCCGGAACAGCAGCTGCTCGCGGGGTGCGCCGAGCCGGTTCAGCAGATGCAGCAGCGCGTCGCGGGTGGGCAGCGGCGGTTCCTGCGCGCTGTCGCCGCGCAGATCGACCACGCAGGCGCCCCGGAACTGGTCCTTCAGATCGTGGGCGGCACGGACCGCGAGGGTGGTACGGCCACTGCCGGGCGCCCCGTGCAGCACGACGACCGTCGGCCGGGTCTCCGAGCTCGCGCGGGCCGCCTGCACCCACTGCCGGATCTGCGCCAGCTCGGTGCGCCGTCCCGTGAACGGCCCGCCGGGCTCGGGCAGTTGCCCGAAGGACTGGCCCAGCACGCTGCGGCCGCGCGCGGCCGCGCTCTTGTCCGTCCCGCGCAGCTGGGGACCCGTCTTCTTCGGGCCGGTGGAGGCGCTCAGCACCCGCTGCTGGTCCAGGAACGGACGGATCCCGCGTACCTCCAGTGCCGTCAGCCACTGCAACCTCAGCTGCTCCGGGCCGCCGGGCTGGCCCGCGGCTCCCGCCCGGTGGTGGGCGGCCGGCAGATGGGAACCGGCCACCTTCACGACGGTCGCCGCCGCGCCGGCCACCCCGACGGTGGCGCCCGCGGCCAGCGCCGTGCCCGCGCCGGTGCCCAGGGCCAGGTCGGTCACGGCGGCCGCGACCGCGGCAACGGCCGCCACCAGCAGGGGGGTCGTCCCGCCCTCGCGGGCGTAGCGCTGGCCGAAGGTGAGCTGTCCGGCGTGGGCCGCGTCGAGGGCGCGGGTGTAGGCCGCGTACTCCTCGGCGGCCGTCTGAGCCATGCTGTCGAGCGCGGCGCGCGTGCGGGTGATCAGAGCCTGTCCGTCGGCACGGCCGCCGGAGCGCCGTACCTCCTCCTCGACGGCCCGCACGATCAGCTGCTCGGCCTCCACCCTGTGACTGTCCCTCATGCCAGGTCCCCCTCCGGCGGCGACGGTGTGCCTCGTGGTCAAGTGTGCGGCGGATGAGGAGTGGAGGGGAGAGGGCCGACGACCCGCCGCCGGTGCGGGCGGGAGCCGCGCCGCATCGACGCTGTCCGTGGATCCCCGGGTACTGGGGCAGGATGGAACCCATGCCGAACCGCCTGGCTCATGAGACGTCCCCGTATCTGCTCCAGCACGCCGACAACCCCGTGGACTGGTGGCCCTGGTCGGCCGAGGCCTTCGAGGAGGCCCGCACGAGCGGCAGGCCGGTGCTGCTGAGCGTCGGCTACAGCAGCTGCCACTGGTGCCATGTCCTCGCCACGGAGAGCTTCGAGGACGAGCGGACCGCCGCGTACATGAACGAGCACTTCGTCAACGTCAAGGTCGACCGCGAGGAGCGGCCCGACGTCGACGCCGTCTACATGGAGGCCGTGCAGGCGGCGACCGGGCAGGGCGGCTGGCCCATGACGGTCTTCCTGACGCCGGAGGGCGAGCCCTTCTACTTCGGGACCTACTTCCCGCCCGAGCCCCGGCAGGGCATGCCGTCCTTCCGGCAGGTGCTGGAGGGGGTGCACAGCGCCTGGACCGACCGGCGGGACGAGGTCGCGGAGGTCGCCGGGAAGATCGTGCGGGACCTGGCGGCACGGGAGATCTCCTACGGCGACGCGAAGACCCCGGGCGACGGGGAGCTCGCGCAGGCGCTGCTCGCGCTCACCCGGGAGTACGACGACCGGCGCGGCGGGTTCGGCGGGGCGCCCAAGTTCCCGCCGTCCATGGTGGTCGAGTTCCTGCTGCGCCACCACGCCCGTACCGGCTCCGAGGGTGCGCTCCAGATGGCGCAGGACACCTGTGAGCGGATGGCCCGTGGCGGTATCTACGACCAGCTGGGCGGCGGCTTCGCCCGGTACTCCGTGGACCGGGAGTGGGTCGTGCCCCACTTCGAGAAGATGCTCTACGACAACGCACTTCTGTGCCGTGTCTATGCGCATCTGTGGCGGGCCACCGGCTCGGAGTCGGCCCGGCGGGTGGCGCTGGAGACGGCCGACTTCATGGTGCGCGAACTGCGCACGAACGAGGGCGGGTTCGCCTCCGCGCTCGACGCCGACAGCGACGACGGCGCCGGCCGGCATGTCGAGGGCGCGTACTACGTGTGGACACCCGCGCAGCTCGCCGAGGTGCTCGGGGAGCAGGACGCCGAACTGGCCGCCGCCCACTTCGGGGTGACCGCGGAGGGCACCTTCGAGGAGGGCTCCTCCGTACTGCAACTTCCGCAGCGCGAGGGCGTGTTCGACGCGGAGAGGATCGCCTCGGTCCGGACGCGGCTGCTCGCGGCCCGGGACCTGCGCCCCGCGCCGGGCCGGGACGACAAGGTGGTGGCCGCCTGGAACGGGCTCGCGATCGCCGCCCTCGCCGAGACCGGCGCCTACTTCGACCGCCCCGACCTGGTCGAGGCCGCCGTCTCCGCCGCCGATCTCCTGGTGCGTCTGCATCTGGACGAGCACGCGCGGCTCTGCCGGACCAGCAAGGACGGCCGGGCCGGGGCGAACGCGGGAGTGCTGGAGGACTACGCCGACGTCGCCGAGGGCTTCCTCGCCCTGGCGTCGGTGACCGGCGAGGGCGTGTGGCTCGAATTCGCCGGGCTGCTCCTCGACCACGTCCTGGCCGGATTCGTCGACCCCGGGTCGGGCGCCCTGTTCGACACCGCGGCCGACGCCGAGAAGCTGATCCGCCGCCCGCAGGATCCGACCGACAACGCCACCCCGTCCGGCTGGACGGCCGCGGCGGGCGCCCTGCTGGGCTATGCCGCGCAGACCGGCTCCGCGCCCCACCGGGCGGCGGCCGAGCGGGCGTTGGGCGTGGTGAAGGCGCTCGGCCCGCGGGTGCCGCGGTTCATCGGCTGGGGGCTCGCGGTCGCCGAGGCGCTGCTGGACGGGCCGCGGGAGGTCGCGATCGTCGGTCCTTCGCTCGACGATCCGGCGACCCGGGCCCTGCACCGCACCGCGCTTCTGGGCACCGCCCCCGGTGCCGTGGTCGCCGTCGGGATCGCGGAGAGTGACGAGTTCCCGCTGTTGGCCGGGCGGCCTCTGGTGGGTGGTGAGGCGGCCGCGTACGTCTGCCGTAACTTCACGTGCGACGCTCCCACGACCGACCAGGAGCGGCTGCGCGGGGCGCTGAACGGCTGAAACGGGCCATGGATGGCCGACGGGACGTGCCCGAATTGGGCATGTGTTCGGACACGTCCGGGTAATGGCGACTCAGTTCCGAAACAAGCTATTTATCGGAAGAGCTGCCTCATTTCACAGTTCCCCCCTAGTCTCTGCACAGTACCGCGACGGAGGTGACTCCCCGTCGCGACAGGGGGCTAAGGGGATCCGGGGGGATCTGTTGCTGACGTCTGTCTTCATCGCTGCCATTTCACTGGCATTGTTCTGGATGGCGGCCTTCACGCTCTGGTGGCAGATGCACGCGTGGCGTACGCCCGAAGTGCTCGCGTCCACCCGCTTCAGCAGACCGGACGGGGGCGAGCACCTCTCCTTCTCGCTGCTGCTGCCGGCCCGGCACGAACAGGCCGTGCTGGACCACACCATCCAGCGACTGCTGGAATCGACCCACACCGACTTCGAGATCATCGTCATCGTCGGGCACGACGACCCGGAGACCACGGCCGTCGCCGAGCAGGCGGCGCGCCGCGACCCACGGGTCCGGGTGGTCGTCGACACCCACGAGAAGAAGAACAAGCCCAAGGCCATGAACACGGCGCTGCCGCACTGCCGCGGCGATGTCGTGGGGGTCTTCGACGCCGAGGACCAGGTCCACCCGGAGCTGCTCGCCCATGTCGACCACGCGTTCCGCAGCACCGGCGCGGACGTCGTCCAGGGCGGGGTGCAGCTGATCAACTTCCACTCCAGCTGGTACAGCCTGCGCAACTGCCTGGAGTACTTCTTCTGGTTCCGCTCCCGGCTGCACCTGCACGCGCAGAAGGGGTTCATCCCGCTCGGCGGCAACACCGTCTTCGTGCGCACCGACGTGCTGCGCGAGGCCGACGGCTGGGACCCCGAGTGCCTCGCCGAGGACTGCGACCTGGGGGTGCGGCTGTCCAGCGTCGGCAAGAAGGTCGTCGTCGCCTACGACTCCGCGATGGTGACCCGGGAGGAGACCCCGGGCACGCTGATGTCGCTGCTGAAGCAGCGCACCCGCTGGAACCAGGGCTTCCTCCAGGTCTACCGGAAGAAGGACTGGAAGCAGCTCCCGGGCTTCGGGCAGCGGCTGCTGGCCCGCTACACCCTCATGACACCGTTCCTCCAGGCCTTCTCCGGTGTCATCATCCCGCTCAACGTGGCCATCGCGCTCTTCCTCGACGTGCCCGTCGGGATCGCCTTCGTCACCTTCCTCCCGGCCGTCACGGCACTGGTCACCTTCGTCTTCGAGGTCGTCGGACTGCACGACTTCGGCAGGCAGTACGGCCTGCGCGTCCGCCTCGTCCACTACCTGAAGCTCATCGTGGGCGGGCCCTTCTACCAGGTCCTCCTCGCCGGGGCCGCCATGCGCGCCGTCTGGCGCGAGCACCGCGGCCGCAACGACTGGGAGCTGACCACTCATGTCGGCGCGCATCTCACCGCATCCGAAGTGATCCGAGAGGACGTCCCCGCGTGACCTCCACCCTTCCCGCGGTGACCGCAGCCAAGGTCCCCGCGCAACGCAGGCCTGCGCCCACGACCCCTCCGACCGGCCGCACGGAGCCGCCCAAGCGGCTGCGGTCGTCCCGTCCCGACCTCCTGCTGTGCGGTGTGCTCCTCGTGGCGATCCTCGTCGTCCAGGGCTGGAACATCGCCGACTACCCGACCCTCAGCGACGACGAGGGCACCTACCTCGCCCAGGCCTGGGCCGTCCAGGAGGGCAGGGGCCTGGCCCACTACACGTACTGGTACGACCACCCGCCCCTCGGCTGGTTCCAGATCGCCCTGCTCACCTGGATCCCGTCCCTGGTCAGCCCCGGCTCGATGACCGTCGGCACGATGCGGCTGGTGATGCTGGCCGTCGGCGCGGTCAGCGCCGTACTGGTCTACGTCCTCGCCCGGCGGCTCTCCCTGCCGCGCTGGGCCGCCGGGCTCGGCATGGCCCTGTTCGGGCTCTCCCCGCTGTCCGTCGTCCTCCAGCGCGAGATCTTCCTCGACAACCTCGCCGTGATGTGGACGCTGCTGGCGTTCTGTCTCGCCGCCTCCCCGAGCCGGCATCTGTGGCACCACTTCGGCGCGGGGATCGCGGCCGCCGCGGCCGTGCTCACCAAGGAGACGATGCTCGTCGTCCTGCCCGCCGTGGTCGTCACCATGTGGCGCCACGGACACCGCGACACCCGCAAGTTCGCGCTCACCGGCGCCGTCACCGCCTGCGTCCTGATCGGCTTCTCCTACCCCCTCTTCGCCCTGCTCAAGGGCGAGTTGCTCCCCGGCGGCGGGCATGTCTCGCTCTGGGACGGGATCAAGTACCAGATGTCCAGGCCCGGTTCGGGCTTCGTCCTGGACCCGGGCAGCGGCTCCTACGGTGTGCTGCACTCGTGGCTGTACTACGACCGGGTGCTGCCCCTGGGCGGCCTGGCCGGCGCGGTCCTGCTGCTGGCCACCTGGCGCTGGTCGGTCACCGCCCGCGCGCTGGCCGGACCGGCCCTCGCGGTCGCCGTCCTCACCCTGGTCGCGATGCGCCCCAGCGGCTACCTGCCCGCGATGTACGTCATCGGGGCCCTGCCGTTCCTCGCCCTGGTGCTGGCCGGCGCCACCGCGTCGGTCGCCCACGCCGTGCTGCGCCGACGGCGCGGCGAGGGCGAGAACCGGTACGTCACCGGCGGCCGCTACGCCCTCGCCGCGGTCCTGGCGCTCGCCGCCGGCGCTTATGTCGTACCGCAGTGGTACGACGGCGACAGCACCGCCGTCACCGCGGACGCCAACGCCCCCTACCGGGCCGCGTCCCGGTGGCTGAGCACCGAGGTGGCCGACCCGGCCGACACCCGGGTCCTGGTCGACGACGCGCTCTGGCTGGACCTGGTGCACGCCGGGTACCGGCCCGGACTGGGCGTGATCTGGTTCTACAAGGCCGACCTCGACCCCGCGGTGACCAAGACCATGCCGCACGGCTGGCGGGACCTCGACTACGTGGTGGCCTCGCCGACCGTGCGGCGCGACGCCGCCGATCTGCCCGCCGTCCAGGACGCCCTGCGGCACTCGACGCCGGTCGCCACCTTCGGCACCGGCGAGGACCGCATCGAGATCCGCCGGATCGAGACCGTCTCCGGAGGCACACGATGAGCCACGAGCACACCGTCCCGGGCGAGCTGGGCGACCCGGCCGTAAAGGCCGCGGAGGTGCCGGAGCCCGGCGCCGTCACCATCGTCGTACCGACGTTCAACGAGTCCGCCAACGTCCGCCGGCTGCTGCAGCTGATCACCGAGTCGGTGCCCGCCCGGCTGCCCTGCGAGGTCGTCTTCGTGGACGACTCCACCGACGACACCCCCGAGGTCATCCGCGCGGCGGCCGAGGACTGCCCGTTCCCGGTGACCGTGCTGCACCGGGACGAGCCGGTCGGCGGCCTCGGCGGGGCGGTCGTCGAGGGGCTCAGGGCCGCCGGGTCGGACTGGATCGTCGTCATGGACGGCGACTGCCAGCATCCGCCGTCCCTGGTACCGGAGCTGGTCGCCACCGGCGAGCGGGCGCACGCCGGTCTCGTCGTCGCCTCCCGCTACATCAAGGGCGGCAGCCGCGCCGGGCTCGCGGGCAGCTACCGGGTGGCCGTCTCGCGCGGGGCGACCTGGCTGACCAAGTCGCTGTTCCCGCGCAAGCTGCACGGCATCAGCGACCCCATGAGCGGCTTCTTCGCCATCCGCCGCAGCGCGGTCACCGCCGACGACCTCAAGCCGCTCGGCTACAAGATCCTCCTCGAACTCGCCGTGCGCAGCCGCCCCCGCCAGGTCACCGAGGTGCCCTTCGTCTTCCAGGACCGGTTCGCGGGCGAGTCCAAGTCGAGCGCGCAGGAGGGCCTGCGCTTCCTGCGCCATCTGGCCGGCCTGCGCACCGCCTCGCCGGTGGCGCGCATGATCGGCTTCGGGCTGATCGGCGCCACCGGTTTCGTCCCCAACCTGCTCGGCCTGGGCGCGCTGACCGCAGCGGGGATGCACTACGTCCCCGCGGAGATCCTCGCCAACCAGTTCGGCGTCGCCTGGAACTTCCTGCTCATCGAGCATCTGCTGTTCCGCGACCGGCGCCTGCACCGGCGCTGGTGGGACCGCGTCGGCCGGTTCGCACTGCTGGCCAACGCCGACCTCGTGCTGCGCATTCCGCTGATCGCCCTGTTCGTCGACCGGTTCGGGATGGGGGCGCTGTCCGCCACCGCCCTGGCGCTGGTGACGACGTTCGTCTTGCGCTTCGTCGGTACCGAAGCGCTGGTCTACCTGCCCCGCCGGGGACGCACCGACGCCCCCGCCGGGAGCCGCACAGCAAGGAGAGCCGTGTGAACCGAGTCAGCCGTGTGAACCGCAGGGGCGGGAGCCGAAGAAGGACCGCGTTCGTCGGGGTGGGGGCCCTGACGGCCGGGCTCCTGCTCGCCTCGCCCCAGCCCGCCTCCGCCGCCAACCTGATCCTGAACCCCGGCTTCGAGACGGCCGGCACCGACGGCATGCCGTACTGCTGGGAGAAGTCGGGCTGGGGCGACAACGACTTCACCTTCGCCACCACCACCGACGCCCACTCCGGCTCCAAGGCCATGAAGGTCACCCTGACCCGCCGGGTCGACGGCGACCGCAAGGCGCTGGTCACGGAGTCCACCGCCTGCGCCCCGGCGGTCTCGCCGGGCAAGCAGTACGACCTCTCGCTCTGGTACAAGACGACCACACCGGACGCGGCCGTCACCCTCTTCCGGCACGACACCGTCGCGGGCTGGCAGTACTGGACCGACCTCAAGACACTGGAGATGCAGGGCAACTGGACCCAGGCCTCGGTCCGCACCCCCGAGGTGCCGGCCGGCACCGACCGCATCACCTGGGGTGTCTCCGTCTACGGCACCGGCTCGGCGACCACCGACGACTACACGATGGAGCAGGTCCCCGACGTCGCACCGCCCGCCACCTGCACCGGCACCGCCGACGAGTGCGCCAACGGCAGGTGGACGGTGCTGCCCACGCAGAACCCGGTCCGCTCCATGCACTCCGTCGTCCTCAACAACGGCAAGGTGCTGCTGATCGCGGGTTCCGGCAACAGCGAGGAGCAGTTCAACGCGGGCACCTTCACCTCGGCGGTCTACAACCCGGCCGACGGCAGCTACAAGGTCATCCCCACCCCGAAGGACATGTTCTGCGCCGGGCACATCCAGCTCCAGGACGGCCGGGTGCTGGTGATGAGCGGCAACAAGGCGTTCCCGGTGGCGGGCGGCCACGGCTACGAGGGCTTCAAGGACTCGTACATCTTCGACCCCGTCACCGAGACCTACAGCAAGACCAACGACCTCAACGACGGCCACTGGTACCCGTCGGCGACTGAGCTCGGCAACGGTGACGTGATCTCCTTCGGCGGTCTGCGCGAGGACTCCACCGGCTCGGTGACCGCCGAGCTGTGGTCGAACGCGCAGCAGAAGTGGCTGCCGCTGTGGCAGGTCAACCAGACCTGGTCGTACTGGGGTCTGTACCCGTCGATGATCCTGATGCAGGACGGCCGCCTCTTCTACTCGGGCAGCCATGTCTTCGGCAACAACATCCCCGGCACCGGCTCGGCGATCTACGACTACAACGCCAACACGATCACCCAGATCCCCGGCCTCCAGAACAAGGACCAGCGCGACCAGTCGGCGAGCGTGCTGCTGCCCCCGGCCCAGGACCAGAAGGTCCTCACCCTCGGCGGCGGCAACATCGACTCCAACCCGGACGGCAACCGGCTGACCGACGTCATCGACCTCAAGGCGGCCAGCCCCGCCTACGTGGCCGGGCCGCCGCTGCCGCAGGGCACGGTGGACCTCGGCAACGGCCCGGTGGCCGAGACCGGCAACCAGGGCAAGATGTACGTCTCCGCGGTGCTGCTGCCGGACGGCCATGTGCTGGAGACGGGTGGGGCGCTGCACAACCGCGCCAACCCGGTCTTCGAGTCGTCGCTGTACGACCCGGCGACCAACACCTTCGACCCGGTGGCCGCCGACCCCCAGGCCCGCGGCTACCACTCCTCGTCGTTCCTGCTGCCCGACGGGCGGGTGATGTCGACCGGCGACAACCCGGGCAACGGCACCTGGAACCACAACGTGTCGATCTACACCCCGCCCTATCTGCTCAAGGGCGCCCGGCCGACGATCACTTCGGTCATCGACACCGAGTGGACCTACGGCGACACCCAGCGGATCACGGTCGACCGGCCGGTCGCCAAGGCCGAACTGATCCGTCCCGCCGCCGTCACCCACTCCTCCGACCCCAACCAGCGGTTCGTGGACCTGCCGTTGTCCGTCAGCGGCAACAACGTCGACCTGAACGTGACGAGCAACCCCAACCTGGCGCCGCCCGGCTGGTACATGCTCTTCGCGGTGGACGCCAACGGGGTGCCGTCGGTGGCGAAGTGGGTCCACCTCCAGGGCCCGGCGGCGCTGAGCGCCACCGAAGCCTCCCCGCACGTGCACGCCTTCGCCGACTCGCTGACCGGCACGGTCACCGAGCCCGGCAAGAAGCGCACCTCGCAGCAGGTCAGCCCGACCGTCTCCGGCTGCGACCGGCACTACGGAACGATCAACGTGTGTGTGCCGACCGTCTTCCCGGCGCAGGTGAAGAAGACGGCCGCCGCGCGCTGTGCCTGGCTGAAGACGAACCACTACGGCCGGCTGAAGGTCAACGGCAAGGACGACCCGCTGGCCCTGGACCGCGACCGGGACGGGGTCGCCTGCGGGAAGGGTGACGTGAAGAAATAGCGGGTGCAGAGCGGCGGGTGACGAGCTAGCGCTCGCCCGCGAACTCCGCCAGGGCGCGCTCCACGATGGCCTCCAGCTGTTCGTGGTGCGCGCCCTTCCAGTAGGCGCGCCCGCACTCCCGGCACTGCGCGAACACGTCGTACGACGCCTGCGTGCCGTGCTTGAGCTGATCGGCGACCTCGTCCTTGGTGGCCTCCTTCAGCAGGCCGTTGCAGGCCGTGCAACGCGTCCAGGGGCGCAGCTCGGGGGCGAAGCGGTCGAGGACGTCCCGGAGCTGGTCGTCGGGGCTGGTGCTGTAGACGAACGCGCCCGCCCACAGTTCACGGCGGCGCAGCAGCCCGCGGTCGCGGCTGAGCATCACCCGCTGTTCGGCGGCCGAGCGGGCGGCGAGCGCCGGGTCGCCGATGTCGGTCGACTCGTACGCCGTGTCCACGCCGAGCAGGCGCAGCCGGCGGGCGAGGGTGCCGAGGTGGACGTCGAGGAGGAAGCGCAAGGGGGCGCCGGGGATCCGCTGGGGGCGTTCGACCGCGCGGACGGTCACCGACTCGCCCGCGGCCGGGATGTGCGAGACCGGCACCTGGCGGCCGTCCACGACGAGCGAGCCGACCTCGGTGAGCGGGACACCGAGGGACTCGACGACATGGCCGAGGGTCGAGACGCCGTCGGTGGCCAGGGCGGTGGCGCCGTGGCGTCGGGCGTGCGGGACGAACAGGGTGAGTTCGGGGGCGACTTCGACGTGGATCTCGGGTCGGTTCACCTGGTCAGGATGACACGGAGGCCGGTGCGCGGTCTCAGGAGTTCCGCTGCGGGAGGCCGTGTTGCAGGACGTTCAGGGTGCGGTCGATGAGTTCCGGGAAGTCGTCCGTGTGCCCCCGCTCGGCCCAGTACAGGGACGCCTCCATCAGACCGCCGACCAGGGACATGGCGTAGACCCGCACCTCGATGCTCTCCGGATCCAGGCCGGTGCGCTCGCCGATGGCCTGGCAGAGCATGCGGCCGGTGACCGACATGCTCTCCATCATGCGCGAGCGCACCGCGGGGACCTCGACCGTCAGCCTGCTGCGCAGCCGGGACACCTCGATGTCGTCCTTCGCGCCGAGACTGAGGGCCCGCTGCACCACATAGCGGATGGACTGCGGCCACGGCTCGTCGGCGGGCCGGGCGCGCAGCTCGTCCATGAGGAACGCGTCGTACTCGTCCGTGAGGACGATGTCCTCCTTGGTGGGGAAGTAGCGGAAGACGGTCGACGGCGACACCTCGGCGCGCTCGGCGATCTGGTCGATCGTCGTGGCGTCGTACCCCTGCTCCTCGATCAGTCCGTAGGTGGCGGTACGGATCGCCTCCCGGGTCTTGATCTTCTTCCGCTCCCTCAGTCCCAGCTGGGGGCGGTCGGCGGGGGTGGTGCGATGTGCGGCCGTCATGGGGTTCATTGTCGGGCATCACCCGCGAGCGTGACCACGGCCGGGCTCTCGTCGCCCGCCTCGTCCCGGGCGGGCCGCGCGCTCGGCAGGAAGGCCGCGGCCGGCAGGGCGGCGGCCAGCGAGGCGATCGCGCACACCAGCAGCACCAGGCCCATGCCGTGGACGTAGGCGCTGTCCGCGGAGGCCGCCAGGTGGGCCGACCCTGCCCGCTCGGCGACGAGGTGCGCGGCCACCACCGAGTCCCCGGCGGCGTCGGCGGCCCGCGGCGGCAGCCCGGTGACGTCGAGCCGGTCGCGGAAGGCGCCGGCGAGCAGGCTGCCGAGCAGGGCGATGCCGACCGCGCCGCCCACCTGGCGCAGCGTCATCAGCAGCCCGGAACCGCTGCCGGCCCGGTCGCGGGGGAGCGCGGCCAGGGCGCCGTCCATCGCCGGGACGACCGAGAAGCCGAAGCCGAGGCCCGCGACCGACAGCCACAGCGCGGTGAAGCCGTAACCGGAGTCGGTCGTGGTGCGGCTGCCGAGCAGCGCGGCGAAGGCGAGGACGACCAGGCCCACGCTGACCACGGCCCGGGCCCCGAACCGCGCCACCACCGGCTGGGCGGCCCGCGCGGCGATCATCAGACCGCCCATCATCGGCAGCAGCCGCACCCCGGTGCCCAGGGCGTCGTTGCCGAGCACGGCCTGGAGGTAGGGCGGCAGGACGAACATCAGGCCGGACAGGGCGAACATCACCAGGGTCGCCGCGGCCGTGTTGAGCAGGAAGCCGCGGTGGGCGAGCAGGCTCATGTCGAGCATGGGGCGCTCGGTCCGCCGCTCGCGCAGGACCAGGCCGGTGAGCAGGACCGCGGCCCCCGCGAAGCAGGACAGGACCAGTGCGTCGCCCCAGCCGCGGCCGGGCGCCTCGATGATCGCGTAGATGAGGGCGGCGAGGCCGGACGCGGTGAGCGCGGTGGAGACGACGTCGACCTTCGGTGAGGCCGGGTCGCGGGTCTCGGGCAGCAGGAACAGGCAGGCCGTGACGCCGATGGCGACCATCGGGACGTTGACGAGGAAGACCGAGCCCCACCAGAAGTGGTTGAGCAGGAAGCCCCCGATGATCGGGCCGAGGGGCAGGCCGAGCGCCGAGGCGGCCGAGATGATCCCGACGGCCCGGGTGCGCTCGTCCGGTCCGAACAGCGAGGGCAGCACGGACAGGGCGAGCGGCATCACGAGCGCCGCGCCGACACCCATCAGGGCGCGGGCGGCGATCACCCAGTCCACCTCGCCGGCCAGGGTGCCGACCAGGGAGCCGGCCAGGAAGATCACCAGCCCGGTGATCAGCATCCGGCGCCGCCCGAACCGGTCGCCGAGCAGTCCGGCGGGGAGCATCAGCGCGGCGAAGACGACGATGTACGCGTCCGCCATCCACTGGAGCTGGCCGGTGGTGGCGCCGAGCTGGTCCGCCATCGTCGGCAGCGCCACATTGAGGATCGTCATGTCGAAGCCGAGCACCAGCATGCTCGCGACCAGGGCGCCCAGGGCCCACCAGCGATGGGGGTCGCGCCGTACGTCGTCGCCTTGCGTGACAGTAACCATGAAATGAGAGTAGCTTTCAAAAGATGCTCACTGTCAAGTGAAGTCTGCTCTCGGCAGAGCTCGGGCAACGAAAAATGGCCACGGCTCGTGAGCCGTGGCCATAAAAGAGGGGGAGTGTTACGCGTGCTGGTACGCCACCAGGGAGATCCCGACGTAGTGGACGATGAAGGCGGCCAGGGTGAAGGAGTGGAACACCTCGTGGAAGCCGAACCAGCGCGGTGAAGGGTTGGGCCGCTTGATCCCGTAGATCACCCCGCCCGCGCTGTAGAGCAGGCCGCCGACGATCACCAGGACGAGGACCGCGATGCCGCCCGTGCGCATGAAGTCGGGCAGGAAGAAGACGGCCGCCCAGCCCATCGCTATGTAGCAGGGCGTGTAGAGCCAGCGCGGGGCGCCGACCCAGAAGACACGGAAGGCGATGCCCGCGGCCGCCGCGCCCCACACGCCCCACAGCAGCCACTGCCCCTTGGCCTCCGGCAGCAGCAGCATGGTGAGCGGTGTGTAGGTGCCCGCGATGATCAGGAAGATGTTCGCGTGGTCGAGACGGCGCAGGACGCCGTCCATTCTCGGGCTCCAGTCGCCCCGGTGGTACAGCGCGCTCACGCCGAACAGCAGGCACGCCGTCAGCGCGTAGATCCCGCAGGCGATGCGGCCGCGCGGGGAGTCGGCGAGGGCGGTGAGTACCAGTCCCGAGACCAGTGCGGCCGGGAACATGCCCAGATGCAGCCAGCCGCGCAGTTTCGGCTTGACCGGATGCGAAGGGGCGGTGCCGGGGGTGGCGGCCGACGTGTCCGTCGACGCGTCGGGGACGGGCGCAGTCATGGAGGGCATGGTACCTACGGAACCGTAAGTTACGTGTCAGTACGACGTCCGAGTATTCATGATCTCACGGTGAATCGGGCAACGCAAAAAGTCCTTCAGTCGAACGCCATGTGGACGCAAAGATGCCCGGCTACACGTGGCGATGGTCACTCCGCTCACCTGTGACGCCCTCTGGACATATGGGCGGACGCATCGGAGGATCAAATGAGTGCGGTCGGCACCGGATGAGCGGAGAGCGCTCCGCTGTGCAGCATCCGGGTCGCAGCCCCCACGGGGCCTCCAACAAAAAATCCCCTCTTTTTAGGAGCAATCGTGGCGCGCGACATTGCGGCTCCCGTCATCCCCACCAACCATCAGGAACTGATCTCGTGGGTCAACGAGATCGCCGAACTGACGCAGCCGGACAACGTGGTCTGGTGTGACGGATCCGAGGCCGAGTACGACAGGCTGTCCGAGGAGCTGGTAGCCAAGGGCACCTTCCGCAAGCTCGACCCGATCAAGCGCCCCAACTCCTACTACGCCGCATCCGACCCGACCGATGTCGCCCGGGTCGAGGACCGGACCTACATCTGCTCCGAGGACGAGGCGGACGCAGGCCCGACCAACCACTGGAAGGCCCCCGCGGAGATGCGGGAGATATTCCAGGGCGAGAAGGGCATATTCCGCGGTTCGATGAAGGGCCGGACGATGTACGTCGTCCCGTTCTGCATGGGCCCCCTCGGCTCGGACCTGTCCGCGATCGGCGTCGAGATCACCGACTCCGCCTACGTCGCGGTGTCCATGCGCACGATGACCCGGATGGGACAGCCCGTCCTGGACGAGCTGGGGTCCGACGGCTTCTTCGTGAAGGCCGTGCACACCCTCGGCGCCCCCCTCGCGGAGGGCGAGGCGGACGTCCCGTGGCCGTGCAACAGCACCAAGTACATCTCCCACTTCCCCGAGACCCGCGAGATCTGGTCCTACGGCTCCGGCTACGGCGGCAACGCGCTGCTCGGCAAGAAGTGCTACGCCCTGCGCATCGCCTCCGTCATGGCCCGTGACGAGGGCTGGCTCGCCGAGCACATGCTGATCCTCAAGCTGACCCCGCCGCAGGGCGAGTCCAAGTACGTCGCCGCCGCCTTCCCGAGCGCCTGCGGCAAGACGAACCTCGCCATGCTGGAGCCCACCGTCTCCGGCTGGACCGTGGAGACGATCGGCGACGACATCGCCTGGATGCGCTTCGGCGAGGACGGCCGCCTCTACGCGATCAACCCCGAGGCCGGCTTCTTCGGCGTCGCGCCCGGCACCGGCGAGCACACCAACGCCAACGCGATGAAGACGCTGTGGGGCAACTCCGTCTTCACCAACGTCGCCCTCACCGACGACGGCGACATCTGGTGGGAGGGCATGACGGAGGAGACCCCGGCCCACCTCACCGACTGGAAGGGCAACGACTGGACGCCCGAGTCCGGCGTGCCCGCCGCCCACCCCAACGCCCGCTTCACCGTCCCCGCGGCCCAGTGCCCGATCATCGCGCCCGAGTGGGAGGACCCCCGGGGCGTGCCGATCTCGGCGATCCTCTTCGGCGGCCGCCGCGCCACCGCGGTGCCCCTGGTGACGGAGTCCTTCGACTGGAACCACGGCGTGTTCCTCGGCGCGAACGTCGCCTCCGAGAAGACCGCCGCCGCCGAGGGCAAGGTCGGCGAGCTGCGCCGCGACCCCTTCGCCATGCTGCCGTTCTGCGGCTACAACATGGGCGACTACATGGGTCACTGGGTCGACGTCGCCAAGGACAAGGACAAGGCGAAGCTCCCGAAGATCTACTACGTCAACTGGTTCCGCAAGAACGACGAGGGCAAGTTCGTCTGGCCCGGCTTCGGGGAGAACAGCCGCGTCCTGAAGTGGATCGTCGACCGTCTCGACGGCCGCGCGGAGGGCGTCGAGACCCCCATCGGCATCCTGCCGGCCAAGGGGTCCCTGGACACCGACGGCCTGAACCTGTCGGAGTCCGACCTGGACTTCCTGCTCACGGTCGACAAGGAGGTCTGGCGCGAGGAGGCCGCCCTGGTCCCCGAGCACCTCAACACCTTCGGCGACCACACGCCCAAGGAACTGTGGGACGAGTACCGCGCCCTGGTGGAGCGCCTGGGCTGACCAGCCCCCCATACGCCGCGGCCGGCTCCGATCGTGCCCTGACCAGCAGTATCGTCACGGCCGGCCGCGGTGAACCACCACAGACCGGCGAGGTTGCGCACAACGACGTGCGCGGCTCGAGGCCTGCCGCCGTGTCCCCGTCCGCCCTGACGGGGAACCGGCGGCGGGCCTTCGCCCTTTTCCGGGCACCGGCCCTTTCCCCGACGGGCACCGGCCCCGCTACTGCGAGCGGTCCTCCAGATAGCGCGTGTGCGACTCCTGCCGCCGCGCCTCCGCCTCCCGCAGACTCGCCGCCAGCCGGTCCGCCTCCTCGTGCAGCAGTGTCAGCTGCCGCTCCAGATGCCGTTCCGGCGGCTCCTGGCCGGGTGCCAGCCGCGTCCACCACCGGGTCCGTACGAAGGTGTCGACGGCCTCCGGCAGGTCCTGCCGTACCGCCCGGGAGAGCGTGTGCACGCCCTCCGGGTCCTGGGCGAGCAGCTCGGTGACCCAGCCGGGGTCGAGCAACGCGGTGAGCAGCTCGTTCAGTTCGGTCAGCCGGCCCGCGGCGGCGGGCGGCAGCTCGACGTCCGCGAGATAGTCGCGCAGCTTCCCGAAGTCGGCACGTACCTCGTCCAGCTGCGCGGACGGATCCGGGAAGTCGGGCAGCGGCGGCCGCTCCGGCGGGGCGATCAGCGCGCCCGCGCCGTACAGGCCCGCGACCACGACCGGCCAGTACGGGCCCGCCACCCCCGTGAAGGTCAGCGCCAGACCGGCGATCCCGCAGGCGGCGCCGGTGATGTTCTTGCGGCTCTCCAGGTACCCGAGGAACTTACTGGTAGCCACGGATCTCCTCGAAGGCGCCGTCCAGCGAGCCCTGCTGGGCGTCGAAGAGGCGGCCGCCGGTCAGGTCGGCGATGTGCGCGAGCTCATCGCGGTCGGAGTCGCCGAAGAGGATGGGGAAGACGGGGATGTCCCGCCGGGCGGCGCCGAGCCTGCGGTAGAAGGCGTCGAAGTCGCCGGCCTCGGCGCCGGTGGTGTTCTCGCCGTCCGTCATCAGCACGATCGACGTGAACGTGTCGCTGTCGGTGGCGAGATGGTCGTAGGCCTTCTCCAGCGAGGTGTAGATCGCGGTCTCGCCGTCGGCCTCCAGGGACCTGGTGTCCTTGCGGATCGCGGCGAGCCCGCGCTGCGGGTCGGACGGGTTGACGACATGGGTCCGTGCGCTCTTCACCTCCGACCCGAACGGCATCAGCGTGACCTCCTCGCGGTCGCGGAAGTCGCCGGTCAGATCGGTGAGCGCCTTCTTCAGCCGGGACAGCCGGTCGCCCTCCATCGAGCCGGAGGTGTCCAGGACGTACACCGTCCGGGAGGGCCGGCGCAGCTCGTTCTCGTAGGAGTCGAGCAGCCCGTCGGCGACGGAACGACTGCCGGGGAAGGGCAGTTCGCGCCGCCTGGAGGTGTCGAGACCGGCGGCCGGGGCCACCGAGGCCACGACCGGCCGGCGGTGGGTGCGCTCGGTGATGAGCCGCTGCACGGCGTCGGTGCGCAGGTCGTCGGCGAGGCGGCGGACGTCCGCACGGGCCGCCGCGTTCGAGGCCGCCAGCGAGGAGAGCGGGTAGTCGGCGGTGACCACCCCGTCCGTGGGGCGGATCACGGTCAGGCCCGGGATGCCCTTGAGGACGGACTCGTAGTTGAGCAGCGCGTCGACGTTCCCGCGCCGGGTGTACGCGCTCGCCAGCCAGCCCGAGGACCCCGAGGTCAGCTTCTGCCCCCGGAAGAACTCCTTCAGCCGCGGGGTGGCCTTGGCGACATCGGCGTCGGTGAGCGCCGACTGGGCGCCGGAGAGCGCGGAGGCGACCGAGATCAGCGTGGAGAAGCCGGAGTTGGAGCGGGCCGGGTCGGTCATGCCGTAGGTGAGCCTGCCGTCCGCGACGGCCTTCTCGACCTGCGACCAGGTGACGTGGTCGGGCTGCCAGCCCAGCGAGTTCACCGTCCGTGTCTTCACCCCTATCGCCACCGGGCTCGACATGATCGGGGTCTCGGACACGACCTTCTTCGCCGCGTCGGGGCGCAGCCGCAGATAGGCGTTCGAGGACAGCCACACCGCGTCGAAGCGGCTGTCCGCCTTGCCCTTGGCGAGCAGGTCCACGGCGTCCAGCGTGCCCATGTAGGTGGGGCGGACGGTGAGGCCGGTGTCCTTGCGGACCTGCTCCAGCACCGGTGTCATGTCGCCGAGCTCGCTGGAGGCGAGGACGCGGACGGTGCCGGGTTCGGGCGCGTCGGGATTCTTCTGCTGCTCCGTCGAACACGCCGTCAGCAGGGACAGCGCGGACAGCGCGGCCAGGGCCGCGGTCAGACCACGTCTCATCCGAGGCCTCCCTCCAGCGCGCTCTGCGAGCGGCTGCGCTCCAGGTACGAGCTCGCGCTCTGGAGCTCCGAGGTCAGGGACTCCACGGTCGTCGCCATCACCTCGGTCGCCTGGACCTTGTAGGTGTCGATGGCGTCGAGGGTGCGGTAGATCTGCTGGAAGGCCGCGCGCAGGGTCTCCGCGCCCACCGCCGGGTCGGCCGCGATCCGCTGGATCTCCCCGCTCTGCGTGGCGAGCATCTCCGCGTTGCCCCGGATGAGGTCCTCGGTCGTCCCGCGCAGGGCGTTGACCTGGTCGACGACCTTCTTCTGGTGGTCGAGGGCGGAGGCCAGCATCACCGAGATGCGCAGCGCCGACACGGTGGTCGTGGCCGCCCGGTCGACGCCCTTGATCAGCTCGTCGTTGTTGCGGCGTACGACGTCCATGGCGAGGTAGCCCTGTGCGCACACCGCGAGCTGGGTCAGCAGGTCCTGCTGCTTCTGCCGGACCGGGAAGAGCACGTCCGCGCGCAGGGTGTCGCCCTGTTCGGGCTCGGTCGCCTCCACCCCGGCGATGTGCTGCTCGACGGCCGTGTCCAGGGCCTGGGTCAGCACCACGTACTCCTGGAGCTTGCCCATGGTCTCCCACAGCCGCACCCGCTCGGTCTGCAACGCGGCGTTGTCGCGCCGCAGTTCGTCCTGTCCGCCGCGCAGCGAGCCCACGATCTTGTTCAACGTGCCCTGTGCCGAGGCGTACTTGGCGACGTGGTCGCGCAGCTTGTTGCCGCCGGGCAGCCGGGAGAGGAACTTGCGCCCCTTGTTGGCGGACAGGTCGCGCGGGTCCAGGTCCTCGACCACGCGCCGCAGTTCGACGAGCGAGCCCGCGACCTTCGACTGGGCGTCGCCGCCCTTGTCGGGCAGGCTGCGCACGGCGCGCTCCAGCATCCGGTTGGACTGCGCGGTGGCGGTGCGCATCTCCCCGGCGCCGAGCGCGGTGATCTCCCCGACCTTGCCCGCGAACTCGGGCGAGCGGGCGTCCAGCGCGGTCAGGCCCTCGATGTAGGCGGTGGCCTTGGCGGCCATCTCCGTACGGACCCGGTCGTCCACGGGGACGAGCCCGCCGGCCTTCTCCCGCGGCACCGGCGCGACGGCCTCGGGCGGGCTGAGCGTGAAGTCGTTCTCCGCAGTGGTCATGTGGTTCCCCCCGTTCATCCGCGGGCCCGGCGCGCCAGTTCGTGCAGCACCTTCGAGGTGGGCACGGGCGCCTGCCGGACGCCGGTCAGTTGCTGCTTGAGATAGGCGGTGTGGCCGGCGGCCGCCGCCGTGAACTCGTCGGTGTCGCCCTGTGGCCGGAACCCGTGCCGCACGGCCAGCTTGCGCAACAGCGGGTCGGTGCCGAGGAGTTCGGCCAGACCGCGGCCGTTCTCGGTCAGCGGTACGACGGTGTGGTCGCTGTTGACGGTGGTGTCCGGGTAGAGGACGACCAGGTCCCCGGGGTCGTGCTGTTGACCGAGCAGGGAGGCGACCTGGGACTCGTAGACCAGGACGAGCGGGTTGCCGGCGCCGCTGATGAAGTCCCGGAAGTTCGCGTCGCTGCTGGACTGCTGGGCGCCCTGGACGCTGACCAGCTTGTGTAGCAGGGGCGCGGTGCGCGCGATGTCGGCGTCGCTGGACACCACCCGGCCGCCGTCGGCGACGTAGGAGGCCGCGGCGAGGTAGAGGGCGCCCGAGTTGGAGGTCTCCGGGTCGGTGCTGGAGATGTAGAGGGTGCCGGTCAGCTCCCCGTACTTGGCGGCCCCCTTGAGCTGCTGCCAGGTCCGGTCGTGCCGGGCGGCGTCGAGGTAGGCGGCCATCTTCAGGATGCCGCGGTTCTTGCCGTCGAGCGTGGCGAGCCCGTTGCCGGCGAGCACCTCGGCGGCGCCGCGGTGGGCCACGACGACGAGGGGCGAGTAGAACGGGCGGGGCAGCGTCCCGCGCACCTTGTACTTCGCGGCGAGTTCGGCGGCCGGGGCCTGGCTGGACGGGAAGGCGACGTCGTACCCCTCGAGGTCGAGGCCTTCCATGGCCCATGACCCGGAGGTCTCCGCCTGCACGGTGTAGCCCTTGGCGGCGAGGGCCTTCACCACGTCCGGATCGGCGAAGAACTCGGCCTTCTCCGACCCGATCACGATGCGCACGGTCTTCGTTGCCGTGCCCTTGTCCCCGTGTTCCCGGCCCGCGACGACGGCAGCCACCACTCCGCCGATCAGCAGTACCGCGAGGACTATTCCTGCGATGCGTCTCACGCGGGGGACTGTGCTCGCGGAACCCTACATTCCTGGGCGGGTCGGATGAACGCGCGGTGAAGTGGTGTTCCCGGTATGCAACGGGAGGACGGGAGTCCGACGGGAGAAACAGGGCGCCCGGTCCGCGCGTCGCTACGGGTGCACGCGGACCGGGGCCGTTCGGGGCCCCGGTGAGGGGGTGTCAGCCGGCGGCGCTCAGCTCCGGACGCTGCGCCGCCGCCGCGGCGTGCGCGTCCATGCGCTCCGCCGCCAGGATGGCCGCCGCCGTGTCGGCGCGGGACGCGGCGACGACGAGGGCACGGCCCGCGAGCGTGTGGGCCCGCTCGTGCAGCGCCGCGCGCTGCCGCTCGTCGCCGGCGGCCACCGCGGCGCGGACCGGCGCGTGGCCCGCGCGCAGTCGGGTCACCTGCTGGGTGAGACGGTCGGCCGCGGTGTCGAGATCGGCCGACGGGTCGGTGCCGCGCAGTTCGTCCGTGACGGCGAGCAGTGCCGCGAGATGGCCGGCGAGCTGGATGTCCAGCTCCTCCTCGCGGGAGCGGTGAGGGAAGTCGGAGGTGTTGCCGTCCATCGTGCTGTGGACCGACTTGGTGCGGATCGGTTCGTACATGGGATGGTCTCCTGTGCTCTGACAGGAAACCATCCTAGCTTGGATTTCGTCTAAAGTTGCACCGTTCGGGAAAACAGGGCCGCCGCCGGCCGCCGTCGCTCCCGCCCGGACGCCGTCAGAGCTGGCTGTAGCCGTCCAGGAAGGTGCCGATCCGGCCGATCGCGTCCTGGAGGTCCCCGACCGACGGCAGGGTCACCACCCGGAAGTGATCGGGCTCGGGCCAGTTGAAGCCGGTGCCCTGGACGACCATGATCTTCTCGCTGCGCAGCAGGTCGAGGACCATCTGCCGGTCGTCCTTGATCTTGAAGACCTTGGGGTCCAGGCGCGGGAAGAGGTACAGCGCCCCCTTCGGCCGCACACAGGTCACGCCGGGGATCTGCGTCAGCAGCTCGTAGGCGGTGTCCAGCTGCTCCTTCAGGCGCCCGCCCGGCAGCACCAGGTCGTTTATCGTCTGGCGGCCGCTGAGCGCGGCGACCACGCCGTGCTGGCCTGGCATGTTCGCGCACAGGCGCATGTTCGCCAGGATCGTCAGGCCCTCGATGTAGGACTGGGCGTGCGCGCGGGGGCCGGAGATCGACATCCAGCCGACGCGGTAGCCGGCCACCCGGTAGGCCTTCGACATGCCGTTGAAGGTGAGGGTCAGCAGGTCGGGCGCGATCGCGGCGGTCGGGGTGTGGGTGGCGCCGTCGTAGAGGATCTTGTCGTAGATCTCGTCCGAGCAGACCAGCAGGTTGTGGCGGCGGGCGATGTCCGTCAGGCCCCTGAGCATCGCCTCGTCGTAGACCGCACCCGTCGGGTTGTTCGGGTTGATGATGACGATCGCCTTGGTGCGGTCGGTGATCTTCCGTTCCACGTCCGCGAGGTCGGGCATCCAGTCGGACTGCTCGTCGCACCGGTAGTGCACGGCCGTGCCGCCGGACAGGGAGACGGCCGCGGTCCACAGGGGGTAGTCGGGGGCCGGTACGAGGACCTCGTCGCCGTCGTCCAGCAGGCCCTGCATCGCCATCACGATCAGCTCGGAGACGCCGTTGCCGATGAAGACGTGCTCGACGTCCGTCTCGATGCCGAGGGTCTGGTTGTGCATGACGACGGCCCTGCGGGCGGCCAGCAGGCCCTTCGCGTCGCCGTAGCCGTGCGCCGTGGAGACGTTGCGGAGGATGTCCTCCAGGATCTCCGGCGGGCACTCGAAGCCGAAGGCGGCCGGATTGCCGGTGTTCAGCTTGAGGATCCGGTGCCCTGCCGCCTCCAGCCGCATCGCCTCCTCGAGCACCGGGCCCCGGATCTCGTAACAGACGTTGGCGAGCTTGGTCGACTGGATCACCTGCATGTCCGTGAGCTTACGGCTCGATAACGCTTCTTGGGTCGTGTTTTCCGCCACGTGAGACAAGTCGGTTTGTGCGGGTATCGCCGAGAGCTGTCACTGGAGCCCCGCCTGTACCTAGAATCCGCGATCATGTCCACCCCATCTCAGCGCCAGGACGGGGCGTACGGCCCCCATGCCGCAGCCGACCCGGCCGGCGCGTCCGGCGCCCACCTCGGAGTGGAGCCCGCGGCGCACCCGAACGTGTACCGGCCGCAGGCCGCTCCGGCTCCGGCGTACGAGGAGTACGCCGATCCCGCGGCAGCGCACGGCTGGACGAACTCGTACGACCAGACGCGCGAGCTGCCGGTGCTGGTGGATGGCGAAATACCGCCCGGATATCCCGGGCATCCCGCATATCCCGGGCATCCCGGCTATCCCGGCCGGCCGGAGGATCCGGAGCACTCCGGGTATCCCGTGGAGGGCGGCCATCCCGCTGACGACGGGTCCCAGGGCGCGGACGGGTACCCGGAGGCCGACGGGCATCCGGACGGGGCCGGGGCCGGGCAGGACGGGTACTCCACGCCGTACGCGCCGCCCGTGCCGGCCGTCGCGTCCCTGGCGCCCGCGGGTCCCGGCCGCCGGTCCCGGCGCAAGCAGGGTGCCGTGCGCAGGCGCCGGACGGCGATCGTCGCCGGTGCGGCGGGGGTCGTGTCCGTGGCGGCGGTGCTGGCCGGACTCTCCTTCACCGGCTCCGGCGGCGCGGGCAGCGAACGGGACGGCACGGCCGGGGGGTCCGCCGCGCCGGAGGACCCGGAGACGGGTACGGCCGCGGTCACGGTGAAGGACCCCGAAGGGGTGACGCCCTCCGCCGCCCCCGCGTCCTCGACGGCTTCGAGCAGCGCCCCGGCCGCCACGCGGTCGGCCTCCGCCACGCCCTCCGCGAGCCGGTCGGCGAGCGCCTCGGCGTCCCCGGGTGGGAGCGAGGGGTCCCCGGCCTCCGCCTCCACCCCGACGACCCCCTCCGCCACCCCCACGGTCAGCGCCCCGGTCACGACCCAGCCCACCCGCGGCCACGGCCACGGCCACGGCTGGGGCCACGGCGGCGGCGACGAGAACTGACGGCCCGGCCTGCGGCACGCCGGGCCGTTGGCGCGCCGGGCCTGCGGTGTGCTCGGCCCGCGGTGCGTCGCGCCTGGGGTGCGTCGCGCCTCCGGTGCGCTCGGCTCGCGGTGCGCCGGGCCTGGGGTGTGCTCTGCCCGCGGTGCGTCGCGCCCGCGGTGCGCTCGGCCCGCGGACCAGTGCGGGACTCCGGGGTGTTCCGGTCGCCTCCGGGGCGTCCTGGCCGCACGGGCCACCCCGGCCGCCCCCGGTCGCCCCGGCTCCGCACGCCCCTCGGCCCCCGGCCACCCCCGGTCGCCCCGGCCACCCCCGGTCGCCCCGGCCACCCCCGGTCGCCCCGGCTCCCTCGGTCGCCGTCCAGCCGTTCGTCCCAGATCCAACCACTCAGGTTTTTCAGCCGATATCAGGTGATTCCTCCCCCTGTCATTCGGCCGAGATTCGGCCACCCCCGGCCGGAAAGCACTCGTTGCCCATGCGCCCCTCTGTCATAACAATGCACATGACAAAACAGTGGTGGCCGGAAGATCTCCGGTCGCCTCCGTCGTAAGAGGGGACCCCCACATGAGAAAGCCTCTCGTCGCCGCGCTCCTCGCCCTGGTGATCGCCGGGGCGGGCGCGGCACCCGCGGTCGCCGCCCCCGCACCCGAGGCGCCCGCGTCCGTCGGCAGTGCCGCCGCCCCCACGCGGACGGCCGCCGCCCCCACGCTCCAGGCCGTCACCTTCGCGGGCACCGTCTCGCTCAGCAACTGCTCGGGCTCGGTGATCCGCTTCCCGAACTCCGTGTCCACCGACCCCGCGCTGGTGCTCACCAACGGCCACTGCCTGGAGACCGGCTTCCCGGAGCCCGGCGAGGTGATCGTCGGCCAGTCGTCCAGCCGCACCTTCGGACTGCTCAACTCCGCGGGCACCAGGGTGGCGACCCTGCGGGCGAGCAAGGTCGCGTACTCGACGATGACGGACACCGACATCACGATCTACCAGCTCACCAGCACCTACGCGACGATCCTGAGCTCCTACGGCATCAGCCCGCTGACCCTCGCCGACACCCACCCGGTCGCCGGTACCGCCATCACCGTCGCCTCCGGGTACTGGAAGCGGTACTACAGCTGCAACATCGACGGGTTCGTGTACCGCCTGAAGGAAGGCGACTGGACCTGGAAGGACTCGGTCCGCTACACCTCCGCCTGCCAGACGATCGGCGGCACCTCCGGCTCCCCGGTCATCGACCAGGCCACCAACAAGGTGGTCGCGGTCAACAACACGGGCAACGAGGACGGCGCGACCTGCACGGAGAACAACCCCTGCGAGGTCGACGCGAGCGGCAACGTGACCGTCCGCAAGGGCATCAACTACGCGCAGGAGACCTACCAGATCCCGGCCTGCTTCACGACCGGCAACAAGCTCAACCTGAGCGCGAGCGCGTGCACCCTGCCCAAGCCGTAGCGGCGGCCGGGTGAGCGGCGGGCGGTCACCGGGGAGTCCTGCGGACCGCCCGCCCCGCCAGTACGTCGGTCCGGCGGCCGTCCTCGATCACGAAGCGGCCGTCGACCAGGACGTGCGGGATGCCCGTCGGCGGCGTGCGCGGGGCGTCGTACGTCGAGCCCGCCGCGACCGTCGCCGGGTCGAACAGCACCAGGTCGGCCCGGTACCCCTCGCGGACCAGCCCGCGGTCCGGCAGCCTCAGCCGGACCGCCGGGCGTCCGGTGAGGTGGGCCACGCACTCCTCCAGCGACAGCACCCCCAGCTCCCGCACGTACCGCCCGAGGTAGTGCGGGAAGGTGCCGTACGCCCGCGGGTGCGGTTTGGTGCCCGTCAGGATGCCGTCCGAGCCGCCGGTGTGGACCCGGTGCCGCATGATCGCCCGGACGTTCTCCTCGTGCCCCACGTGCTGCAGGACCGTCGGGCCCAGCCGGTCCGCGAGCAGCAGCCCGCGGGCGGCGTCCCAGGGGGCCTCGCCGCGCAGCCGCGCCGACGCGAGGACCGTACGGCCGACGAACTCGCCGAGCGCCGGGTCGGCGACCCCCGAGATCTCGACCGTGTCCCAGTCGACGGGCACGCCGTGGCAGCCGTCCGCGCCGGTGACCTCCAGGTCGTGGCGGATCCGCTCGGCGGTCGCGTCGTCCGCCAGCCGCCGCAGGAGTTCCTCGGGGCCGCCCTCGCCCGCCCAGCTCGGCAGCAGTGCCACCAGGGTCGTGCAGCCGGGGGTGTAGGGGTAGGTGTCGAGGGTGAGGTCGGCGCCGCCGGCCAGCGCCTCGTCCAGCAGCGCCAGCAGCTCGGGCGCCCGCCCCTCGTTCACGCCGAAGTTCATGGTGGCGTGGGTGAGATGGAGCGCGCAGCCGGCCTTTCGGGCCAGGTCCACCATCTCCGCGTACGCCTCCAGCGCACCGGCCCCGTAGGAGCGGTGGTGCGGGGCGTAGTAGCCGCCGTAGCGCGCCACCACCCGGCACAGTTCCGTCAGTTCGGCGTCCCCGGCGTACATGCCGGGGGTGTAGGTGAGCCCGGAGGAGAGACCGACCGCGCCCTGTTCGAGGCCCTCGGCGACCAGCCGCCGCATCCGCTCCAGCTCCCCGGGCGTTGCCGGGCGGTCCTCCCAGCCGACGACGAGCGCGCGGACCGTGCCCTGGGGCACGAGATAGGCCGCGTTCACGGCGATGCCCCGGTCCAGCCGGTCGAGATACCCGCCCACCGACCGCCAGTCGAAGTCGACGTCGTCGCCGTACCCGTTCCAGCCGGTGATCGCCCGGCGCACCTCGGCCAGGGTGCGGTCGTCGACGGGGGCGTACGACAGCCCGTCCTGGCCGATCACCTCCAGCGTGACGCCCTGCGCGGCCTTCGCCGAGTGGTCGGGGTCGCGCAGCAGTGCCAGGTCGCTGTGGGCGTGCATGTCGATGAAGCCGGGGGACAGCACGAGCCCCTCGGCGTCCAGCTCCCGGCGCGCCCGGGGGCGCTGGCAGCCCGCCGCGGCGGCCTCCTTGACGATCGAGACGATCCTGCCGTCGTCCACGACCACATCGGCGCGGTACGCGTCCGCGCCGGTGCCGTCCACGACGTCCGCGTCCCGGATGACGAGGTTCTCCATGCCGCCCCCTCCCGTCCCCTTCCGGCCCGGACTCAGAAGAACGTGCGGACGCAGTCGACGACCGTGCCGTCCGCCTCGGCGACCGGGATCAGCGGCCACTTGTCGAAGGACGTGCACGGGTGGGACAGTCCCAGGCCCACCCAGTCGCCCACCTCCAGATCGGCCTCCGGGGACGTCCGCAGCCAGGCGTGCTGGTCGGACAGCGCGGTGACCTCGATGCCGGTGGCGGGCCGCTCGACGCCGTCCCTGCGCACCACTTGGGCGACGGGCAGATCGAGGTCGTAGGCCGCGTCGCGCTTGCCCGCGTTGACGAAGGCCTGCTCGGCGGACGGGCGCGAGACCACCTGGGTCCACAGCCGGAACGCGGGCTCCAGGGCGCCCTCCTCGGGAACCCGGTTGAAGGGGGTCAGCCTGCGGTAGTGGCCGTCGTCGTGCGAGATGTAGGCGCCCGAGCGCAGCAGCTTCAGCACGGGCGAGGAGAGCTCGGGGATCTCGGCGAACACCTCGGCGACCGCGTCGAACCAGGCGCTGCCGCCCGCGCTGACGACGATCTCGTCCACGCCGCCGAAGTGCCCCGCCTTGTCGAGGTCCACGGCCAGCGCCACCAGACGGCGCAGCCAGGCCCGCACCCGCTCCGGGGTCGCCTGGGGCACCTCGCCCTCGTAGCCCGCCACCCCGGCCAGCCGCAGCTCCGGTACGGCCGCCACCGCGTCGGCGACCGCCACGCACTGCGCCTCCGTACGCACGCCGGTGCGCGCGCCCTCGCCGGCCGCCAGCTCCACCACCACGTCCACCGGCCGCGCCGCCCCCGCCAGCGCCGCGCCCATCAGCTCCACCCCGCGCACGGAGTCGACGTAGCAGACGAGCCGGAAGGCGGGGTCGGCGGCCAGCTCGGCGGCGGTCCAGCGCAGCGCGGCCGCGTCCACCAGCTCGTTGGCGAGGAAGACCCGCTCGACGCCGAACGCCCGCGCCACCCGTACCTGGTGCGGCACGGCCAGGGTGATGCCCCAGGCGCCGTGGTCGATCTGCCGCTGGAAGAGCTGGGGCGCCATGGTGGTCTTGCCGTGCGGGGCGAAGGCCAGCCCGTGCCGGGCCGCGTACGTCTCCATCAGCTTCAGGTTGTGCTCCAGCCGCTCGGCCGACAGCGCCAGGACCGGGGTGGCGAATCCGCCGGTGAACAGGTTGCGGCGCTGGGCGGCCAGCTCGCCGACGGTGAGCCCGTCGGCGTCGGGCGGGAGTCCCTTGAAGCGGTGGTCGACGCGTTCCTCGGCCAGGCGGGCGAGCGCCTCGGTGCCCATGGGACCTCCTGATCTGATGCGTTGCATATAGCGCAACGCTCGTTGCGTATATCGCTCACTGCTGTCTAACATCTCGGCCGACGCGGGGTCAACGAAGCCGTCGTACCCCCAGGACCGAGGAGTTACGACGATCGTGGCCGCAGCCGGACCCCGCAACGCCCCCGACCTGGTGGATGTCGTGGCGCTCGGCGAGTCCATGGTCACGTTCCTGCCCTCCCGGCCCGGCCGCCTCGCCGACGTGCCCTCCTTCGACCGCGCCATCGGCGGCGCCGAGTCGAACGTGGTCTGCGCGCTGGCGGCCGCGGGCCACTCCACGCGCTGGGTCGGCCGGGTCGGCGCCGACGGCTTCGGCGACCATCTGGTGGAGGCGATCGGCTCCCACGGTGTCGACGTCACGTCCGTACCGCGCGACCCGGACCGGCCGACCGGCGTCTACTTCCGTACCGCCCAGGACCGGGCGAGCGACGCGCACGAGGTGGCCTACTACCGGGCCGGTTCCGCCGCCTCGGCGATGTCCGTGCACAACGTCGACCTGCGCGCGGCACGCGCCGGACGGGTGCTGCACCTGACCGGGATCACCGCGGCCCTCTCCGGCGACTGCCGCGCCCTGCTGCGCGAGCTGATCACCCGCCGCCCGCCGGCGGGCCCGCGCCCGCTGGTCTCCTTCGACGTCAACCACCGGCCCGCACTGTGGCGGGACGCCGACGGGCCGCGGGTGCTGCGGGAACTGGCCCAGGACGCCGACATCGTGTTCGTCGGCGAGGACGAGGCGCGGGAGCTGTGGGGTCTGGAGGGCCCCGAGGCCGTCCGCGCCGCGTTCCCCGGCCCCGCCGTCCTCGTCGTCAAACAGGGCGACAGAGGGGCGACCGCCTTCTCCGAGGAGGCGGGCGGGCCGGGCGCCGGAACGGGCGCCGAGAACGGCGGTGAGCCGGGTGACGGGAGTCACGGCGAGACGGGCGCCGACGGTGGTGATGGGCGCCGCGGGACGGGCGGCGACGGCGGTGATGGGCGCCGCGGGACGGCCGCCGACGGTGGTGATGGGCGCCGCGGGACGGGCGCCGACGACGGCGAGGGGCGCCGCGGGAGGACCGGCCGGGGGGCCGGTCTGTTCGTCCCCGCCCTGCGGGTCGAGGTCGTGGCCGCGGTCGGCGCCGGTGACGCCTTCGCGGCCGGCTTCCTCTCCGCCACCCTGCGCGGACTGCCCCTCCGCGACCGGCTGCGCCACGGCCACCTCATGGCCGCCGCCGCCCTCACCGCCCCCGGGGACCTCGCCGTCCCCGCGACCCGCGACCACGCCGACCGGCTCGCCGCCCTCGACGACACCGCGTGGGGGAGACTTCGACCAGGACCCGGCTGGACCGCCCAGGACGCACCCCGGGCGCCGGAGGAGGCACGCACCCCATGAGCCAGACCGTCGACCGCGCGCTGAGCATCCTGCCGCTGCTCGCGGCGGGCCCCGCCGACCTCGGACAGGTCGCCGACCGGCTCGGCGTCCACAAGTCCACCGCCCTGCGCCTGCTGCGCACCCTCCACGAGCACGGACTCGTCTACCGCCAGTCCGACCAGCGCTACCGCCTCGGCGCCCGCCTCTTCGCGCTCGCCCAGGAGGCGATGGAGAACCTCGACATCCGCGAGATCGCCCACCCCCACCTGGTCCGGCTGAACGAGAGCTGCGGGCACACCGTGCACCTCGCCGTGTACGAGGACGACGAGGTCCTCTACATCGACAAGGTGGAGAGCCGCTACCCCGTGCGCATGTACTCACGGATCGGCAGGCCGGTGGCGCTGACGGTCGCGGCGGTGGCGAAGCTGCTGCTGGCCGACCTGCCCGAGACCGAGCGCCGCGCCCTCGCGGAGAAGCTCGACTACCCCCTCTACACACCCCGTTCGACACCCAACGCCGCCACGTTCCTGCGGGAGCTGGAGCAGGCGCGCGAACGGGGCTGGGCCACCGACCTCGGCGGCCACGAGGAGTCCATCAACTGCGTCGCGGCGCCCATCCGTGGCGCCGACGGCCGCGTGGTCGCCGCGATGTCGGTCTCCGCGCCCAACGTCGTCGTCACCGCCGACGAGCTCCTCGCCCTGCTCCCGCTGGTACGCCGTACGGCCGACGAGATCAGCGGCGAGTACTCCGGCAGAACGCCCGTGAAGCACCCACCCGCATGACCGCCCCCGCATGACCACCCCCGCCGACCATCCCCGATGACCGCCCCCACGACGAAGGACCGTTGATGACGGACAAGACCGCCCTCACCCCGAAGACCCACAGCACCCCGCCCGCGCGGTTCTCGCACGGCGTCAGGAAGGGCAACATCCTCCAGGTCGCCGGCCAGGTCGGCTTCCTCCCCGCCGAGGAGGGCGAGCCGCCCACGCCGGCCGGCCCCACCCTGCGCGAACAGACCCTCCAGACCCTCGCCAACGTCCAGGCGGTCCTTCAGGAGGGCGGCGCGAGCTGGGAGGACGCGATGATGATCCGGGTCTATCTGACGGACGTCGACCACTTCGCCGAGATGAACCGGATCTACAACGCCTACTTCGAGGAGCAGGGCCTCACCCAGCCGCCCGCGGCCCGTACGACCGTCTACGTCGGCCTGCCGGCCGGGCTGCTCGTCGAGATCGACGCCCTCGCCGTGCTCGACTGAGCACCGAGGGCGCCCAGAGCATCTTCGTATAACGAAGTTGGGGGCTGACTGTGTCCGGCACAGGATCGTCGACCATACTGCCCGCGTGGAGCAGCGCATAGGTTCGAGCAGCCAGCCCCTGGAGGGCGAGCCGTTGAAGGGCGCCGGATTCGACCCGGCCTTCATCCCCGGGCTCACGTCACCCCTGTCCACCAAGCCTGGCGTCGCCGGGTCGAAGGACACCGGACCGGCGGACGAGCCGGAGGAGACCGCGCCCGAGGAGAGCGAGCCGGAGGCGGCCGCGGACGCCACGGACGACGTGGCGGACGCCACGGACGATGAGGCGGAGGCCTCTTCGGACGCGCCCGGCACCGCCGAGGAGGAACCGGCCGTCGACGGCCCGGTCTTCGAGGCGTCCGACCGGCGCGCGCGGATCGTCGCCGACGCCCAGGGCATCCGCCTGAGCCTCGACGACCAGGCGTGCGAGTTCCGCTGGGACGAGATCGGGGCGGTGGAGACCGAGACCGCGCGCTTCGGCAGGCGGTTCACCGTCACGGTCCACACGCCCGACCGCCGCTGGTTCCCGATCGAGATCGAGGCGACGACCAGGGCGCGTTTCAAGGACTGGGAGGCCGAGCTGGACGCGGTCCTCGACGCCTACTTCGAGGACGGGGAACCCGAGGCGGTCGAAGAGGCCGAAGGGGCCGAAGAGGTCGAAGCGGCCGCCGACGTCGACGAGTTGTCCGAATCCAAGGCCGAATCCAAGGCCGACTCCGAGTCCGAGTCCGACGAGGACAAGGCGGAAGCCGGCAGGTCCGACGAGGCCGAGGCCGACGGCGAAGACGTCAAGAAGGACGAGTCCACCGCGTCGAAGTCCTGAGCCGATCCGGGGAGGTCCGGTGCGGTGACGTACCGGACCTCCCGCGGAGCGCTCAGGCGCAGTACTGCGCCTGCTTCCCGATCGACCGGTACATACAGTCCGCGTTCTCCAGGAGTTGGAGTACCGCGTCCCGGTTGCGCGAGGTCTCCCGCTCGATCACCTCGTCGGGCGGGTAGAAGCCGCCCGCGGAGCTCGACGTCGGGTACATCTCGAAGGTGAAGTCGAAGATCTTCTGGGTGCCCCAGAGATAGTCGTCGATCGTGCCGTCGGTGATGTACAGATCGCTGGACTGTTCGGCCGTGTAGCCGTTGCTGGCGGCCATCTTCTGCCCGACGGCCTTGAACGCGGCGGCGTCGTCCGCGGTCATCCCGGTGGCCGTGTCGTTGTACGTGTACCCGAACGGCCACAGCACCAGCTCGCTGTACGTGTGGAAGTCGATCCCGGCGGTGATCTGCTGCTTCCCGCCGACGATCCGGCCGCGTACGAAGTCGGCGACGACCTTCACCTCGGGCGCGGACTCGCCCGACGCGCCGCGGTAGGTCTCCGAGGAGGCCGATCCCGAAGAGCCGCCGCAGCAGCCCCACTTGTAGTTCCAGTTGCGGTTGAGGTCCGTACCGACGTACGAGGAACCGGAGTTGGGCTGACGGTTCTTGCGCCAGGAGCGGTAGGAGCCGGACGCGATGTCGTACTCGCCGCCGTCCGGGTTGAGGTCCGGCACGATCCAGATCTCGCGGTTGTTCACCATGTTGGTGATGCGGGAGTCGGAGCCGTAGCCCGCGCCGAGTTCGCGGAGCAGGTACAGCGCCATCTCCACCGTGAGGTGTTCGCGGGCGTGCTGGTGGAAGGTGAGGAGCACCTCCGGCTCGGACTCGTCGGTGGCCACGTTGTCGCTGACCTTGAGGGCGACGATGTCGCGGCCCTGGTACGACTTCCCGATCACCCGCTTGCTCATGATGGCCGGGTAGGCGGCCAGCCGCTGGTCGATCTCCGCCGTCGTCTCGGCGTAGTTGTGGTACTTCGAGTCGGCGGAGGGGAAGTCGTAGAGCCGCAGGCCGCCGGCCGAGGAGCGGTCGGGGGCCGAGCCCAGCGGGGAGACGTCGTAACCCTGTTGGCGCAGCCTGCCGATCTGGTCCGCGCGGCCGGAGACGACGACGCTCTCCGCGTCGGCCTCGTCGATGCTCACGCCGGCCGCGGCGATGGCGGTGCGCATGGCCGGGGTGCTGTGGCCGACGTGGACCTCGTACTGGCGGATGTCGTCGGAGGAGGGGGCCGCGGTGCGGGCGCTGTCGGCGGTGGCGGAGGTGGTCGTGGCCGCCACCGGCGCGGCGAGCGCGAGGGCCATCAGGGCCGCGAGCGCGGCGCCGTGCCTGCCGCTCCGGGCGCCCGGGCCGCGTAGGCGAAGTCGCATGAGATCTCCTTGTTTCTCCAGGGATTCCGGGGTCGCCGGAAGTGGGGAGTGGAGCCAGGGGGGTGGTCAGTGCGACGTGCTGGTGCGGGTGTGCCGCCCATCGTCGGCTCATGTCATGACCGGGTCAAGAGTGAGCCATGGATCGGCGACGTGAACCAGCCGGGAGGAAGCCGCGCAGTGTACGCGGGACCGGGTCGTGTGACGCGGTCCCCGGCAAAGAGCACCCGAGGGTGTGATCGGCACGTGCATAGGTGTGGGGCGCGCGGCGAGAGTGGGGCGTCCGCGCAAGGGGAGTCCAGCACGGGGGACCCATGAGCCGTACCCGACCCGCCGCCCCGGGGCCGTTCGACCACCGTATGGCGGTCTTCGGCTCGGACGACGACTTCGTCGCCGCCGCCCGTCCCTTCCTCGCCGAGGGCCTGTGCGCCCCGGGTGAACCGCCGCCCGTGGTGATCGCCGCCCCGGACAACCTGGAGGTGCTGCGCGAGACCCTCGGCGGCGACGCGCGCGAGGTCGGCTTCATCGAGCACACCGACTGGTACACCGGCTCCGCCGCCAACGCCGTCGCGCAGGGCGCCGGTTACCTCGCCGCCCACGCCGGGCCCGGCGGCCGCGTCCATCTGCTGATGGAGCCGGTGTGGGGCGGCCGGGCCGGGCGCTCGGTCCGCGAGAGCGCCGAGTGGATCCGCTACGAGGCGCTCGCCAACCTCGTCTTCGCGGCGATGGCCACGACCGTCCTGTGCGCCTACGACACCCGCACCGCCGGATCCGCCGTCGTCGCCGCGGCCCGGCGCGCCCACCCCGACACCGGGGTCTACGTGGACCCCGTGCGGCTGGCCGCCGAACTGGACGCCGTACCGCTGCCGCCGCCCTCGCCGGACGCGCGGCGGCTGCGCGGAGGCGTGGCCAAGAACGCCGTACGCGCCTGGGCCAGCGGCCGCGGACTGCCCCATGTGGACGCCGAGCTGTTCGCCGAGGCCGTCACCGAGGCCGCCGCCCTGGGCCCGGTCACCGGCGCCCTGCTGTGGGGCGAGGCGCCCGTCTGCGTCGCCGAACTGAGTCTGGCCCGCCGGGTCGACGACCCGCTGGCCGGCTTCCTGCCGCCGCCCGTCTCCGGACTCGAACCCGGCCAGGGGCTCTGGTTCGCCCGGCAGGTGTGCGCCTACGTCGACGTCCGCGACGCGGGCGCGGGCGCGACCGTACGGCTCCAGTACGTCTAGACGTACCGGAGCCGTCGGGCGGACGTCCCGCTCAGCCCAGCGTGCGCCACTTCGGGCTGAGGGCGATGGTCCGCAGCTGCTTCATCGTCAGGGCGGGGGTCGCCCGGGTGGCGTCGGTCTGCTGGCTGGCGGCGTTGAAGCCGCTGATCACCACCCGCAGGCCGTCGGTCCGCAGGGTGTCCACCGTCCACATCACGACCCCCGAGCCGCCCTTCTCGCCCGGCCCCTGACGGGAGGTGACGAGCGTGCCATCGGACAGTTTCTCCGCGCCCCCGAACAGCTCGCCGGCAAGGTCCTGCATGCCGGGCTGCACATTGATCTGGACGTAGCTGCGGCCCTTGCCGTCGTCGAGGACGAGGTAGGCGAACTGGGTGTCCTCCCCGCTCTTCGTCACCACCTTCATCCCCTTGGGCAGCAGCCCGGTGAGGGTCCGGACGATCGCCTTGCCGTCACCCGCCGGAGTGGCGGGATCGGCCGGCTCCTGCGGAACGGCCTGGGTGTCGGCGATCTCGCGCCACTCCTTGGCGGCCGCCAGTTCCGTCAGCCGGGCCACGGAGAGCGCGGGCTCCGGGCGGGTGACGGGGGAGCCCTTCTCGGCCGCCGCGTTCCACTCCCGCACGGCCACGTGCTGCCCCGACGGGGTGATCAGGTCCGCGGTCCACATCTTCGTGTCCTCGCGCTTGTCGGGGTACTCGTACCCCTGGAGGACCATGAGGACGGAGTCGTCCGCGAGGTGCGTCGTCGTGCAGGCGTCGAACAGGACGAAGACCCTGTCCGGGCACTGGGTCGTCTGCCGCGCCTGCTTGCCGCCCGGCCGCACCCGGTCCACCCCGACGGAGATCGCCGAGGCGCCCTTGCCGTCGTCGAAGACGACCTGCGCGGACGGCGGATACGGGCCGTCCGTGCCGCGCCCGTCCTGCCCGCTGAGCTTGCCCTCGGGGAGCAGCTTCTCCAGCGTGCGGATCATGTCGTCTCGGGAGAAGGCCGCGGACGCGGAGGTGGACTTGGACGCGGCCGGGCGCGGCTGGGAGGCCACCGACGACGGCTGCGCGGCGGACGTACCGCCCCACGGCGCCACCAGCGCGCCGCCCACGCCCACCAGGGCGATCCCGGCCACGCTGCCCACGACGGCGGTCCTGCGCAGCAGCTGGCGCCGCCGGCCGCGGGCCGCGCCGCCGGCCGCGAGCGCGGCCCGGTCGGTGTCGAAGGTGCCGCCGGTCTCCTGGAGTGCGGCGGAGAGCCGGTCCTCGAAGGGGTCGCCGGCGGGAACGCCGGACCGGTCGTCGTACGGGTCCACGGGCATGACGAACCACCTTTTCCGCGAGGTCTGGGGTGAAGTGGGAGGTGACGGTCGGAGCAGTCGGGGAAGGGTGGGGGGAGGTCAGGGGCGGGCGTAGGCGCCGACGTCCTCGCCGAGCAGTTCCCGCAGCCGGCCCAGGGCCCGTACGCACCGGGTGCGCACCGCCGCCGAGCTGGCGTTCATCGCGTCGGCGGTCTCCTGGATGGAGCGGTCCTCCCAGTAGCGCAGGACGATCACGGCGCGGTCCTTGGCGGGCAGCGTGCCGAGCGCCGACATCAGGGTGAGGCGCAGCGACGGGTCGGCGAGGGTGCCGTCCGCCCGGTCGGGCAGGACGTCCATGGCGCGCTCGGTGCTGCTGCGGCGCCGCTGGTGGGCGAGGAACGTACGGGTGAGGACGGTCTGCGCGTAGGCGGCGGGGTTGTCGGCCCGGGAGACCCGGCCCCAGCGGGTGTAGAGGCGGCCGAGGGTGTCCTGCACCAGGTCCTCGGCGAGATGGGTGTCCCCGGCGGTGAGCAGGCAGGCGGAGCGGTACAGATGTCCGGCGCGTGCCGCCGCGAACTCCGCGTACTCCTGCGCACGGACCTGCCTCATGTGTGCCCCCCGGTCGTGGTTCCCGCCTGCGCCGTGCTGCCCTCACCTCATTGATGCGGTGGGGTACGGGAAATGTTTCAGAGCCGACGCACCGACAACTGAGACCTGGCTCACAGCAAGGCGGGCGGGTGCGCGGGGTCGTGGACGCGAAAGAGCCGGGGCGGGGGGAAAAGGGGGGGGGGGGGGGTGGGGTAAACCGGATGCCCCCCGGGTCGCCACAGCCCTTTTGTTTCCCCCGGGGGAGTGTGCTCATCGGGCC
>NZ_JBVKBD010000009.1:68684-384009 GCF_055657365.1 Streptomyces sp. NPDC107559
CGGGGTTGGGGAATGGGGGGGGGGAGGGACCCCGAAAAAGGCACCTTGCCCCCCAGAGGGACCCCGCAAAGGGGGGCACCCTTTTTTCGTGTGGGGGGCGGGCCCCCTTTTCCCCCCCCCCCCCGCCCCGGCTCGGGTCAGGTGGTACGGGTGTACGCCGGTTACGGCAGGGCGTGCACGTGCGGACCCACCGCGTTCGACCAGGCGTTGCCCGCCGAAGCGTCCCAGTTCGTCGACCAGGTCATCGCGCCGCGCAGGGCAGGGTAAGCCTTGGAGGGCTTGAACGAACCGCAGTTGGTGAGCCTGGCCAGGCAGTCGAGGGCGTTGTTCACGATCGTCGGGGAGACGTAGCCGCTGCCCGCGCCGCTGGTGGAGGCGGGGAGGCCGAGGCCGACCTGGGACGCGTCGAGGCCGCCCTGGAGCTGGATGCAGGCGAGCGCCGTCAGGAAGTCGACCGAGCCCTGCGAGTAGACCTTGCCGTCGCAGCCGAGCATCGAACCGCTGTTGTAGTACTGCATGTTGACGACGGTGAGGATGTCCTTGATGTTCAGCGCGGTCTGGAAGTAGGAGTTCGACGTGGACTGCATGTCGATGGTCTGCGGGGCCATGGTGATGACCAGGGACGAGCCCGCCTTCGCGGACAGGGACCGCAGCGCCTGGGACATGTAGGTCGCGTTGAGGCCGTTCTCCAGGTCGATGTCCACGCCGTCGAAGCCGTACGTCTGCATCAGGGAGTAGACGGAGTTGGCGAAGTTCGTGGCCGAGGCGGAGTCGCTCACCGAGATGGTGCCGTTCTGGCCGCCGATGGAGATGATGACCTTCTTGCCCGCGGCCTGCTTGGCCTTGATGTCGGCCTTGAACTGGTCGACGGTGTAGCCGCCGAGTCCGGCCGAGTCGAGCGTGAAGCTCACCGCGCCCGGCGTGCTCGTGGCGTCGGCGAAGGCGACCGCGATGATGTCGTACTGCGACTGCACGGCGGAGAGCTTCTGCACGGTCGCGCCGTTGTTGAAGTTCTGCCAGTAACCCGTCACGGCGTGCGCCGGCACGGTGCCGCCGCCCCCGCCGCCGGACGCGGTCGTCGTCCCGGTCACGGCCGACGACTTCGCCGACTCACCGGCCGAGTTGGTCGCGCTGACCTGGAACGAGTACGCCGTGGAGGCGCTGAGCCCCGAGACGGTCGCGGAGGTCCCGCTCACCGACTGGACCTTGGAGCCGCCCTGGTACACGTTGTAGCCGGTCGCGCCCGACACGGCGTTCCAGGCCAGGGAGACGGACGAGGAGGTCGTGCCGGACACCGCGAGGCCCGCGGGGGTCGCCGGGACCGTCGGGGCCGGGTCGCCGCCACCGCCGCCGTCGGGGCCGAACACCGAGAAGTCGTCGGCGAGGTAGGCGGGCTGGCCGTACCAGCCGTGCGACCAGACCGACACCGATGTCGTCGAGGCGCCGGTGGTGAAGGTGGTCGAGAGCTGCGTCCAGGTGGTGTTGGGCGTCCACGTCGAGACGTCCGTCGTCCCCGTGCCGGTCACCCCGAGGTAGGTGTACGACCCCTGGACCCAGGCGCTCAGCGTGTACGTCGAGTTGGGCTTCACGGCGACGGACTGCGAGCACTGGGCGTAGTCCTGCCCGGCGGGCGTGGCCTTCAGCGCGGCCGCACCGCCGTGCACCGGCGAGGAGACGGTCGTACCGCTGCCCGCGGAACAGGTCCAGTTGGTCAGGCCCGACTCGAAGCCGGCGTTCTTGACGTTGTTGACGTCCGCGGCGGACGCCAGGCCCGCGCCGGCGAAGGTCAGGGACAGGGCGGTCGCGGCGATGGCCGCCCAGAAGCCGGTGCGTCCGGAGAAGGCGCGTCCGGAGCGGGTGCGTCCGGGGCGGGCGGGTCTGGGGAGGGCTGGTGCGCGGTCCACGGGGGCCTCCGGTGGGGGAAGAGATCGGGGAAGAGAGGGGGAGGGATGGGGGGAGAGAAGAAGGGGGAAGGGGAACGAGAGAAGACAGATGCGAGGGGGAGAAGTGGGGCGGGAAAAGGGGGAGTTGATGGCCACCACTGCACGTACAAGTTGGTCCAGACCAATTGGGGTTGTCAAGAGGTCCAGACCAAATCCGTCGCCTGTGCGGCCGTTGTCCGACGCGATGCACAACGTGCCCCGTTTTGCCGTGACTTGTGCGAGCACAGTTCTCTCTCGGCTGCCCAAAGGCGGTTCTCCGGCCACAGACCCGTGGTTACAGTGCTCGGGTAGTCACGCAATGAAGTCACCTCGGTGCACCGCAGTAACACCGGAGCACCGCCAGGCGCGAGGGACGGGGAGCTGCGCGTGCCAACTGCCATTGCCGTGACCGGTGCCGACATGGCGCTGCCGGCCCAGGACGAGCGGACCCTGCCCGCCGCCGTCCTGCGCGACCTGGACCGGCGGCCGCTCGACCAGGCCCTGTCGGACGTGCAGACGCTGATCGAACAGCACGGGTACGTGATCGTCCTGAGCTCACGGGCCGCCCCCGCCGCGGTGTCGGAGCGGCTGCACACCGTCCGCTCCCTGCTGGAGAGCGACCGGATCGCCCTGTTCAGCCCGGAGCTGCCGCCGCTCGGGATCGCCGTCCTGGCCCGTCAGCTGAGGCAGCTGGCGTCCTGCGACCTCAGTCCCGGCGTGCTCGCCTCGGCGGGCCGGCTGCTCACCCACTATCTCCACACCGGCGCGCTGCTCGGCTCCGTCGCGGGACTCGACCGCGTCCCCGTCGATCTGAAGGCGCACGCCAGATCCTGGATGCCGGGCAGCCAGTTCGCCGTACTCGCCCACCCGGCAGCGCAGTTGGTCCGGGTCGGCCCCGGAGCGATGCTGACCGGGCCCGAGTTCGCCACCTCGATGCTGGTCGCCAGGGGGCAGCTGGCGGCCGACTGGGTCAGCGGCACCCTCGCCCCGGCCTGGAACGCCCAGGGGCTGCGCGAGGTCGCGCTGCCCGCCGAGTCGGCCGAGTGGTGGGGGACGGGGAAGCTGGTCGAGTTCTGCGCCTATCTGCCCGACCTGTCGGTGCTCTACCAGCTGGTGACCTCGGTGCGGCAGAGCGCCTGCCACTGGTGCGGCATCGACGTCATCGGCGACCGCTGCGTGTTCTGCTCCGCCACCCCGCCCGCCGCCGACCTGCCGGTCCCGGCCCGCTGACCCCCGCCCCGCCGACCGCCCTGACCTCCACCCCGTCGACCGTTCCGCCGAGCCCCGACCGCCCAGCCCCGCCCGACTCGGACCGCTCCACCCGGATCGCCACCCCGGATCGCTCCACCCGGATCGCCCCGCCCCGACCGACCGGCTCCCGCCGACTCCAGTAGCCCGCTCGACCGATTCCCCCAATGAGGTTGCACGGTTCATGAACTCCCGTCAGCGCCGCGGCGTTCTTCTCCTGATCCTGTCGGCCGTCTGCGCCCTGGGCGCCTTCGCCGGTGTCCTGTCCGTCATCAGCGACGTGAAGTCCAAGGTCGGCCCCGAGGTCACGGCGTACGAACTCCGGTCTGACATAGCGCCCTACACCACCCTCGACGCCGGCCAGTTCAAGAAGGTCAGCATGCCCGAGCGCTGGCTGTCGCCGAACGCGGTCACCGACCTCGCGGGCATCCGCGGCAAGATCGCGGTCACCGCTCTGCGCAAGGGCTCGCTGCTCCAGAGCGACATGATCGTGGACCGGCCCGCCCTGCGTCCCGGGCAGCAGGAGGTCGCCATCATGATCGACGCGGCGACCGGTGTCGCCGGCAAGATCACGCCCGGCTCCACGGTCAACGTGTACGCCACCTTCAAGGGCGAGCGGCAGGGCGACCCCGACCAGTCCAAGATCATCGTGACCGACGCGAAGGTCATCGACGTCGGCGAGATCACCGCCCTGGAGCCGAACGCCGACAACCGCACCCAGCAGCCCACCGACGCCGTCCCCATCACCTTCGCCCTCACCACCCTCGACGCCCAGCGCATCACCTACGCCGAGTCCTTCGCCCAGCGGGTGCGGCTCGCACTGGTCGCGCCGGGCGGCGCCGCCGCGGTCCCCGAGAAGGACCGGACCTACGAACTCGCGAACGACAAGTAGGAGGCCCCCATGCCCACGAGGATCCTCCCGGCCGTCGGCGACGCGGACGCGGTCCGGTCCATCACGACCCTCCTGCACCAGCTCCCGGACGCCGAGCCGGTCACCCCGGTCGTCGACTCCACCCAGCTCGTCGACACCCTCGCCCGGCTGGCCGCCGAGTCGGTCGACGAACTGCCCGAGGTCGTCGTCGTCCACGAACGCATCGGCCCGGTCCCCGCCCTGGAGCTCATCCGCGAGGTCGCCCTGCGCTTCCCCGCGGTCGGCGTCATCCTCGTCAGCTCCGACGCGAGCCCCGGCCTGTTCTCCGCCGCCATGGACTCGGGCGCCCGCGGTCTGGTCGCCCTGCCGCTGAGCTACGAGGAGCTCGCCAGCCGGGTCCAGGCGGTGGCCCAGTGGTCGGTGGGCGTACGGCGTCACCTGGGCCACGGCGCCGACGTGCTGCCCGGCGTGGGCGGCCGGGTCGTCACCGTGAGCGGGGCGAAGGGCGGGGTCGGCACCACCCTCACCGCCGTCCAGCTCGCCCTGGCCGCACAGGCGTCGGGCCGGGCCGTCGCCCTGGTCGACATGGACCTCCAGACCGGTGACATCGCCTCCTTCCTGGACGTGCAGTTCCGCCGCTCGGTCGTCGACCTCGCCGGCATCAGCGACATCTCCCCGCGGGTGCTGGCCGACGCGGTCTTCCGGCACGACACCGGAGTGGCCCTGCTGCTCGCCCCCGGCGAGGGCGAACGCGGCGAGGAGGTCACTGACCGCGCCGCCCGCCAGATCGTCAGCGCACTGCGCTCCCGCTACGAGGTCGTGGTCATCGACTGCGGCGCCCAGCTCGGCGGCCCCGGCGCCGCCGCCGTCGAGATGGCCGACACCGCGCTGCTGGTCACCACCCCCGACGTGATCGCCGTACGGGGGGCCAAACGCACGGTCCGGATGTGGGACCGCCTCCAGATCCGCAAGGCCGAGGAGACAACGGTCGTCGTCAACCGGCACACCCGCGGTACGGAGATCCAGCCCCCGCTGATCCAGCGGATCACCGGCACGGCGATCGCCGCCACCGCGATCCCCGCCAACTTCAGGGAACTCCAGGCGGCCGTCGACGCCGGCCGGGTCCACACCCTGGACAACCGGGGCACGGTGAAGCAGGCGCTGTGGACCCTCGCCGGTGAACTGGGTCTGGTCGAGGCGTCCGAGGGCGCCCGCCGCGGCGGGCGGTCACGCGGCGGCGAGCGGGGCGCGGTGAGCCTCAGGCGGCGCAGGGGCGGCGGCGGATGAGGGCGATCCGAGCAGCAGCAGCCGGCCGGTCCGACCGCGGGCAGGTGACCGTCGAGTTCCTCGGCATGACCCCGCTGATCATCGTGACGCTGGTGCTGCTGTGGCAGTTCGTCCTCGTGGGATACACGTTCACGCTCGCCGGGAATGCTGCGGACGAGGCGGTGCGGGCGGGTACGGCGGCGCGCCCGGGGGAGCGGCAGGCGGCCTGCCGGGAGGCGGGCCTGGACAAGCTGTCGGGCGGCTGGAAGGGGGGCGCCGAGGTGAACTGCACCACCGGCGGCGGCTATGTGAGGTCCTCGGTCGCCCTCAAGGTGCCCGTCCTCTTTCCCGGCGTGGTCGCCTTCCCGTTCACCGTCCACGGCGAGGCGGGCGCGGTGGAGGAGGCGAAGCGCTGAGATGCCGTACGACGTCGGGCCACGCGCACGCGACCGCGGCCAGGTCGCCATCGAGTACCTCGGGTTCATCCCGATCCTGCTGCTGGTCGCCCTGGCCGGGGTCCAGCTCGGCCTGGTCGCCTACACCGCCCAGCAGGCCGGCACCGCGGCCCGCGCCGGTGCGCGCAGCGCCTCGCTGGACCAGGACTACCAGGGTGCCTGCCACGACGCGGTCAGCGACTGGCTGGCCGACGGCACCAGCTGTTCGAGCGCCGACCTGGGCGACTCCGTCCGGGTCACCGCCGAGATCGACATCCCCTCCCTGGTCCCCGGCTGGGACTTCGGCCGGGCCGGCCGCACGGCCACGATGCCCAAGGACCACTGACGGGACCACCACTGACGGGACCACCACCGATCCGACCACCACTGATCCGGCCACCACCGACCCGATCACCACGCAGGGACCGCGAGAGCGAGGAGCACCGGACCATGAGCCTGCGGGCACGCATCAACTCCCCCGAGGAGAACGGCGGCCGGGGCGAGGACGGCCACCTGGTCGCCTCCTACCGCGCCAAACTCCTGGAGGAGATCGACCTCGCGGAGATGGGCTCGCTGGCCGCGGCCGAACGCAGGGCGCGCCTGGAGCGGGTGCTCGGGCACATCATCAGCCGCGAGGGCCCGGTCCTGTCCACGGCCGAGCGCGCCCAGCTGATCCGCCGGGTCGTCGACGAGGCCCTCGGCCTCGGCATCCTGGAGCCGCTCCTGGAGGACGCCTCGGTCACGGAGATCATGGTCAACGGCCCGGACGCGATCTTCGTGGAGCGGGGCGGGCGGGTGGAACAGCTGCCGATGCGCTTCGCCTCCGCCGACCAGCTGATGCAGACCATCGAGCGGATCGTCTCCACCGTCAACCGCCGGGTGGACGAGTCCAACCCGATGGTCGACGCCCGCCTGCCGTCCGGCGAGCGCGTCAACGTCATCATCCCGCCGCTCTCGCTGACCGGCCCGATCCTCACCATCCGCCGCTTCCCGCGCTCCTACACGCTCCAGGAACTGGTCTCCTTCGGCTCCCTGGACGAGCACATGCTGTACCTGCTCGCCGCGCTGGTGCAGGCGAAGTTCAACATCATCGTCTCCGGCGCGACCGGCACCGGGAAGACGACCCTGCTCAACGCCCTCTCCGGACTGATCCCCGGCGGTGAACGCATCATCACCATCGAGGACTCGGCGGAGCTCCAGCTCCAGCAGGCACACGTCATCCGGCTGGAGTCGCGGCCCCCGAACGTCGAGGGCAACGGCCAGGTGACCATCCGCGACCTGGTCCGCAACTCCCTGCGCATGCGGCCCGACCGGATCGTCGTGGGCGAGGTCCGCGGCGGCGAGTCGCTCGACATGCTCCAGGCGATGTCGACCGGGCACGACGGTTCCCTGGCCACCGTCCACGCCAACAGCGCGGAGGACGCCCTGACCCGGCTCCAGACCCTCGCCTCCATGTCGGACGTCGAGGTCCCCTTCGTCGCGCTGCACGACCAGATCAACAGCGCCGTCGACGTCATCATCCAGCTCACCCGGTTCGCCGACGGTGCCCGCCGGATCACCGAGATCGCGCTCCTGGACAGCCACGGAGGCGAGCCCTACCGGCTCACCTCCGCCGCCCGCTTCGACGCCCGGCCGATGAGCGCGGACGGCCGGGTCCACGGCGCCTTCCAGTACTTCCCGCTGCCCCGCCGCACCGCCGACCGCCTCTACATGGCGAGCCAGCCCCTCCCACAGGCCTTCGGCGTCGCCCGTACGACCGAACAACTGGCCATCCGGGAAGCCCGGTAGAGACGGAGAGAACGGACCCCACCCATGGATCTCCAGACGCGCATCACCCTCACCACCGGCGTCACCCTCCTGGCCTGCCTCCTCGCCGTCGTCGGTCTTCGTGTCCACGCCTCCGGCCGGGCCCAGCGGGCGGCACTCGTCGAACGCCTCTCGCACTCCGGCGAGCTTCCGGCCACCGGACGCAGGCGCCGCTTCCGCACCCTCGACCGCCGCCTCCGCGGCACCAAGGCGGGCCGCAGACTCGAACTGAAACTGGCCGCGACCGGCCTGGATGTCACCCCCGGAGAGTTCCTCGTCTACATGACGGCGGCGGCGATCGGCCTCTTCCTGGTCGGCCAGGCCTCCCTGGCCCCCTTCTTCGGCCCGATCGCCGGACTCCTCGGCATCTGGGCCGCCCTGCAGTTCCTGAACTGGCAACGCCAGAAACGCATCGAGAAGTTCATCAACCAGCTCCCCGAACTCGCCCGCATCCTGGCCAACGCCACCCAGGCCGGACTCGCCCTGCGCACCGCGATCGGTATGGCCGCGGAGGAGCTTGAGGCCCCGGCGGGCGAGGAACTGGGCAAGGTGGCGGACCAGTTGGCGCTGGGCCAGTCCATCGACGACGCCCTGGGCGAGCTCGCCCACCGGCTTCCGTCACGCGAACTGGTCGTCCTGGTCACCACCCTCGTGCTCTCCAACCGGGCGGGCGGACAGGTGGTCGGCGCGCTGCGCAACCTCACCGAGACGCTGGAGGAACGCAAGGAGACGCGGCGCGAGATCCGCACCCAGCTCTCCCAGGTCAACATGACGTCGTACGCCGTCCCCGTGCTCGGCGTCGGCTCCCTGTTCCTGATGAACGGGGTCAAGGACGGCGCCCTGGACCGCATGACCGGCTCGGCCACCGGCCAGGCCTGCGTGATCATCGCGTTCGCGCTGTACGCGGTCGGGTTCGTCCTCATCCGCCGCATGTCCCGTATCGACGTCTGAGCAGTCCGAGCAGTCCGAGCAGTTCCGAGCAGTCTGAGCAGTTCCGAGCAGTCTGAGCACGAAGAAGGGAGCAACCCGTGTCCGGACACCAGGTGGCACTCGCCCTGGCGCTGCTCATGGGCCTGAGTGTGTGGGGCGTCTTCGCGGGCATCCGCATGTACCGCGCGGACGCCAAACTGCCCAGCGACCTCGCGCTGGCCCTGGAGGTCGGCGCCACCCGCACCGGAGCGGTCGACTCGCTCGTCGACCGGCTCGGTATGCGGTACGCCCCCGCCGTACTGCGGCTGATGGGCCCCACGCTGGTGGCCCGCTACCGCCGCAGGATCGACCTGGCGGGCAACCCGGGCGGTCTGACCATCAACCGCTACGCGGCCCGCCGCGCGGTCTACGGCGCGCTGGGCGGCTTCGGGGCCCTGGTGTTCTTCCTGCGCGGCCAGTACCTGATGGCGCTGCTGCTGCTGGCCTTCGGCGCGTTCTGGACCGAGGTCGGCATCTGGGCGGCGATCCGGGTGCGCAGGGACGTCATCGAACGGACGCTGCCCGACTTCCTGGACGTCCTCGCGGTCGTGGTCGGCGCGGGCCTCGGCTTCCGGCAGGCCCTGGACCGCGTGTCGACCCGGTACGAGGGCCCGTGGGCGGACGAGATCCGCATCACCCTGCGCCAGATGGACCTCGGCATGAGCCGCCGCCAGGCCTTCGCGGAACTGCGCCGCCGCAACGACTCCGAGCAGGTCGCCATGTTCGTGACGGCACTCCAGCAGGGCGAGGAACTGGGCGCGCCCATCGTCGACACGCTGGTCGCCATCGCCAAGGACATGCGCCGTACGGACGCCCAGAACGCCCGCCGCAAGGCCGCGCGCGCGGTACCGCGGGCCACGCTGGTGATCACCACGTTCATGGTCCCGGCCACCATGCTCCTGCTCGGCGCGGGCCTGCTGCTGGGCTCGGGCACGGACTTCGGCTCCATCACGGGGAAGTAGGCGGGGCGGGTGACGGTGATGGCGACGTGGCAGCGGGCCCGGCGGACGAAGACCCGGCCGGCGCGTACGGGGGCGCCCGTGAGGCGGTGGGGCGCGCGTCCGTGGGGGAGGGGGGCACGGGAGGCCGCACCCCCGGCGATCCCCATCCAGGTCAACGCCCTCCAGGCGATGTGCCGGCAGGTCTTCGGCTTCCGCCTGGCCATGATCGCCCTGGCCACCCCCTCGGCCCTCCTCAACGCCCATCCCGGTCTCGGCGCCCGACTGGTCGGAGCGGCCGTCGTCGTCACCTTCATGACGAACTACGTCCTCTTCCGCGACTGGGAGCGTTTCGGTCCGCTCCTCCTGCGGCACCCCACCCTGCTGGCCGTGGACACCCTCTTCGGCTCCCTGCTCCTGATCTCCGCGGGCCCGGACACGACCCTGGCCTACGTCAGCGTCTGCACCCCCCTGCTGGCCGGCATCGTCTACAGCTGGCGGGGCGCGGCCTGCTTCGCCTCCCTCCAGTCGCTGATCCTCCTGCTGGTCCACGCATCCACGAAGAACCCGGGAGCGAGCCTCGCCGAATCCCTGCTGCTGCCCGGACTCTGCGTCGTCACCGGCGCCCTCGGTTCGACCCTGCGGGGCCTGCTGCTCCGCTTCGGCGCCGCCACCCACGCCCTGAGCGCGGTGCAGTCCCGGCTCGCCGTGACGGAGGCGGTGGCCGCCGAACGGGCCCGGCTGGCCCGCGAGATGCACGACTCGGTGGCCAAGACCCTGCACGGGGTGGCGCTCGCGGCGGAGGCCCTGGCCGTCACCGCCGGCGCGGAGGACACGGACCCCGCACGGATACGGCAGCAGGCCGAACTGGTGGCCCGCTCGGCCCGCCGCGCCGCCACCGAGTCCCGCGAACTCCTCACCGACCTGAGAGGCCGCACCGACCCCGACGCCACCGACGTCCTGCACGAACTGGCCACCCGGACCAGCGACTTCAGCAACCGCACCGGCCTCCCGGCCACCTACCACCCCACCGGCGAGCCGGTGGCGGCGCCGCCCGAGCTGCCCCCGGCCGTGGCCCGCCAGCTCCTCACCATCGCCGCCGAGGCCATGGAGAACGCCCACCGCCACGCGGCGCCCACCCACGTCGACGTCCGCGCGGGCGTCCACGGCGACCTGCTGCGCATCAGCGTCTACGACGACGGCCGCGGCCTGCCGCCCGGCACCACCCTCGAACGGCTGCGCAGCGAAGGCCACTTCGGCCTGCTCGGCATGGTCGAACGCGCCGCCGCGGTCGGCGCCCGCATCCACATCGGCCGCGCCGGCCACACCCGGGGCACCGAGGTCAGCCTGGAACTGCGCCTGGCGGCCGCCTCGGCCCGAGAGGAGGCCTCGTGACGACGGACGACCGGCCGACCCGAGTTTCCACGGACCCGCTGAGGGTCGTCGTGGCGGACGACAACCCCGTGGTCCGCGCGGGCCTGACCGCGCTGCTGACCGGCCGCGAGGACATCGCGGTCGTCGCCGAGGCGGCCGACGGCCACGAGGCCTGCGTGGCGGCCGACCGCCACCGCCCCGACGTCGTCCTGCTCGACGTCCGGATGCCCGGCGTGGACGGCATCGCGGCGCTGCCCTACCTGGTCCGGATCGCTCCGGTGCTGATGCTGACGTACACCGGGGAGGCGGAGACCGTCCGGGAGGCCCTGCGCAGAGGGGCGGGCGGCTATCTGGTCCACGGTGAGTTCACGGTGGACGAACTGGTCTCCGCGGTGCGGGACATCAGGGACGGCAGGGCCCGTCTCACGGCCACCGCGGCGGACGCGCTGCTGGCTCAACTGCGGGAATCGGATGCGACTGCACACGACGCAACATCGATTCGACCATTGCCCCGTACAGCTTCTCCACAAAACCTTTCGCAAGTGCAACCGAGTGTGAGAAAGTCGTCGTTGTCGGTGTCATCGTCCCAACTCAGCACGAGGGAGGCGGAGATCATGGACCTCATCGCGTCCGGCCTGACCAATCAGCAGATCGCCGCCGCGTGCTTCATCAGCGAGAAGACGGTCAAGAACCACATCAACCGGATCTTCGCCAAGCTCCACAGCACGAGTCGCTCGGAGGCGGTCGCCAAATGGCTGGGGGTGTCCTGAGATGACCGGACGGGGGCGGAACTGGGCCCACCGCTGGGCCCGTGGGCCCTTCACCGACATACGCGTTCCGCACTACCGTCCCGGCGACGCGACACCTGGAGGGGCACACCATGAACGGCTGGAAGAACACAACGGCCGAAGCGATGCGGCGCCGGGCCGGCGACCGGGGCCAGACCGCGGTGGAGTATCTGGGCATCATCGCGGTGGTGGTGGCGATCGTGCTGGCCATTACGGGTACGGACATTGGTACGGCGATTTTCGATGCGATCAAGGCGAAGATCGCCGAAATCACCTGATGCCGCTGCGCAGGTACGGCGGTGACGCAGGGCAGGCCTTCCCCATCTACATCACGGTGGTGGCGGGCCTGCTCTTTCTTGCGTTGGCCTACCTCGCGGTCGGCCAGGCGGCGGCGAACCGGAACGGCGCCCAGACGGCGGCCGACGCAGCGGCCCTCGCAGCGGCCCAGGACACCCGGGATCAGCTCGCCGGGCAGTGGCTGACGGACCTGAGCGACCCGACCAAGTGGCAGGACATCTTCGACGGCCGGGCCGCCGTCACCCCGTCGTGCTGGCGGGCCTATCAGCTGGCCGGACAGAACGACGCCCATGTGACCGACTGTGGCCCCGACGGGCTGCTCGGTTACACGGTCGGAGTCCAGACCGACAAGTCGGTCGGAGACTCCGTCGTTCCCGGTACGGAGAACACGTACGCGAAGGCATCCGCCACCGCTGTAATCGATCCGCTCTGCAAGTTCACGCTTCCGGGTGCGGGCGCCGCCGATGATGCTGTACTGCCGCAGCTCATCTGCAAGGACCGCGACTGGGACCTGGACCCGCACGACACCGCGACCCTCCCGCAGCCCGAAGATCTCTTCGACGTCCATCTGGCCGACTGACATGCGAATGACGAGTGAAGGAAGCAGAGCGATGAGCATTCGGTTCACGGCTAAGGCCCGCAGCGGGGTGGTTGCGTTGACCGTGGTGGCCGGCCTGGCCCTCGGCGTGGCCGGCTGTGGCGGGGGTGGCGACGACGACAAGAAGCCCGAGGCCTCGGCATCGGTCTCCAAGGACGACGGGTCCAATCCGAGTACTCAGGAAGGGCAGTCGGACACACCCTTGGCCGAGCTGAAGGGGGAAGACGGACTGCTCCTTCAAATCACCTCCGCAGAGCGTGATTCTGGTGGGTTCCTCACCGTGAACGGAAACCTGAAGAACGACGGAGCGAAGTCGCTCCTGATTCCGTCCGCATTGCGCGGCGACGAGACTGAGATCCTTCGGCACGGCACATCGCTCGGTGGCGCCACCCTTGTGGACTCGGCGGGAAAGAAGCGGTACTACGTGCTGCGCGACACGGAGGGGCGTCCTCTGACGACGAGTGGACTTTCCAGCATTAAACCAGGGCAAACCATCCCCGTTTTCATGCAGTTCCCGTCTCCGCCGACGAGCACGACCGAGGTCACCTTCCAGCTGCCCACCTTCCCCAGCGGCACGATCAAGATCTCCGGGTGAGGTGGACCATGACCCGCCTCGCCCTCGCCCTCACCGCCCTGCTCGCCGCGAACCTCTGCGCGGCCACCGCCGCCCAAGCCGACGACGCGCCCAGCGTCCCCCCGGGCACCGAGGCCACCGCCTCCGCCCCCGTCGAGGTCGACCCGAACGATCCCGATCTCAAGCTCCCCGAGGGCGCCACGCTCGCCGGCCCCAAGGTCCTGGACATCAAGTCGGTCGTGGAGGACCAGTCCGGGGACGAGCGCCGGGAGGACACCAACGCGTCCGTGAAGTTCGCGCTCCAGGCGGAGGTCCTGTTCGGCAAGGACAGCGCGAAACTCGGCGCCGACGCGAAGGCGCGGATCGCCGCGATCGCCGAGGAGATCAAGAAGCAGAACGCGACGAACGTCCGCGTCTTCGGCTTCACCGACAACCTCGGCAGCTCGGCGCACGGCGACGTCCTTTCGAAGCAGCGCGCCAACGCCGTGCAGGACGTCCTCTCCCAGGACCTGAACGACCCGAACGTCACGTTCGAGGTGCGCGGCTACGGCGAGCAGTTCCCGATCTCGTCGAACGCGACGGAGGAAGGCCGCAAGAAGAACCGAAGGGTGGAGGTGTCGTTCCCGCGCTCGGAGAGCTGATCACCGCGTCCGCCAGCGCTGCTGCTTCACCTCCTGGTTGATGGCCCAGGCGTCGGCGACCGGGCCCAGGTGGCCGAGCTTGTCGGGATTGATGACCGAGCGGACGGTCTGGATCCGTCCGTCGAGGACGTCGAGGACGAGGGCGTGGAGCACCTTGCCGTCCCGGTCGCGGAAGACCGCGCCCGGCTGTCCGTTGACCTCGTGCTGGTCGAACGTGATGTCGATCCGGATCATGAGTGGGTAGACGGTGGCGAGCAGGCGGCTCACGTTGTCGGCGCCGCCGACGGCCCTGGCCAGCTGCGGGGCCTTGCCGCCGCCGTCCCCGACCAGCTGGACGTCGGCCGCCAGCAGGCGCTGCAACCCGTCCACATCACCCTGCGACAACGCCTCGAAGAACCGGCTCGCCAGTTCCTGCCGCTCCCGCCGGTCCGCCTCGAACCGGGGGCGCCCGGCCTGCATGTGCCGACGCGCTCGCACCACCAGTTGCCTGCACGCCGCCTCCGAGCGGCCGACCGCTGTGGCGATGTCGTCGTAGCCGAAGGCGAAGACCTCCCGCAGCACGAACGCCGACCGCTCCAGCGGGCTGAGCCGTTCCAGGAGCAGCAGCGCGGCCATCGACACGGAGTCGGCCAGTTCGGCCGCACGCGCCGGGTCCTGGTACGGATCGCTGAGCAGCGGTTCGGGGAGCCAGGGGCCGACGTACTCCTCCCGGCGCACCCGGGCGGAGCGCAGCACGTCGATGGCGATCCGGGTCACCGTGGCCGACAGGAACGCCTTGGTCGACACGGGCCGCGTCGTCGAGGCGTCGAAGCGCAGCCAGCTCTCCTGCACCGCGTCCTCCGCCTCGCTCACGCTGCCCAGAATCCGGTACGCGATCGAGAACAGCAGCGGCCGCAGCCTCTCGAACTCCTCGGTCTTGTCCACCTGCTCGTCCCCTCGCAGTTCTCGGCCCGTCGTCAGTGGAACTCGCCGACCTTGTAGTCGCCGGCGGGCTGCCGGGTGACGATGTTCAGTCGGTTCACCATGTTCATGAAAGAGACCAGGACGACCAGAGCGGTGAGCTGCTCCTGGTCGTAGTGGTCCGCGGCGCGGGCCCAGACCTCGTCACTGACGCCGTCGGCCGCGTCCGCGACCCGGGTCCCCTGTTCCGCCAGCGCCAGCGCGGCCCGCTCGGCCTCGGTGAAGACCGTCGCCTCCGGCCACACCCCCACCAGGGCGAGCCGCACCGCCGTCTCGCCGGCGGCCGCGGCCTCCTTGGTGTGCATGTCCACGCAGGCCGCACACCCGTTGATCTGGCTCACCCGCAGCGCCACCAGCTCCTGTGTGACGGCCGGCAGAGGCGACTCCTTCAACGTCTTCCCGGCCGACATGAGGTACTTGAGGGCCTTGCCCGCGGTCGGGCTGGCGAAGTAGTTCAGTCGCGCGTCCATGGTGTGCTCCTCCGTGCTCGTCGGTGATCTCACCCCCGAGACGAGGCAGCCCGTGTTCCTGTGACAGGGCGGACGGACGCGGTCGGTCAGCTGGCCTGTGTGGTCAGGGCCCGTGAGGGCGACCGGGGTTTCGACGCGGCCCGCGGACCGGCCGGCGGGACGCGTGTGCGGGCGGTGCTGCCGCGCGCCACGACGACGGCCTACCTCGGAGGTTGACGCGGGGGAGCCTCGATCCCTATCCGTACGCCCGGCTTCACTCCCCAGCCCGCCATGGCCCCGGCCTCCGCCTCCAGGACGTGCCGGGAGCGGAGCCGGGGCAGGCCCAGGCGGCCGGGGTTCATGGTGCGTACGGCGATGACGTCGAGCCGGCGGTCGAGATAGGCGACGTCGATGGGGATGCGCATGCGGAAGGTGTGCACGCCGCTCGCGGGGGACAGCAGGATCGCCCCGTCGACGCGGTCGCGGCCGAGCAGCCCCTTCGTCCGGGCGCGATAGGACGTGGCGATCTCCAGCGGCACGGTGACCGGGTCCTCGTCCTCCGGCCGCCGCCCGCGCACCCTCAGTTCTCCCCGTCCGTCCCGCCAGCGCCGTCCCATGCCGGTCACCTCCCCCGCCGCGGCCCGGGGGAACCGTCCGCGGCGAACTCCCGCGGGAGCGGGCGGCCGGACCGAAGGGCCCTTCGTCGCGGGACGCGCCGAGCAGGCGCGTCGGGGGCGCGCACGAGGGGCGCGTGGAAGGTGCCGGCCGGAAGTGGCCGGGAAACGTCGGCCGTCGGCCGGCCGGGCAGGCACCATGCGTACGTCCCGGGCCCGCGCGAGCCGCCACGACTCACCCGGACGGCCCTGCCAATCGGTCAAGTCGCCTTCTTCGGGGCAGAACTCCCCTGGATCCGCACAGGGTTTTCACATCGTTATCGGAGTGGCTGGTTTCCCCCCTCGACCTCACGTAAATTCAGGGCGGGCAATTCGCGCCAGCAAAGCTGCGCGGCGGTACCGCGCGGTGGAGGGGACTGCGCGGTACCGCGCCGGTCCCGGCCGGGCCGCTCAGCCGTCAATCCGGGTCACCGGACGGGGTCGCCCGTCGGGGGGACGCGACCCGTGACACGCCCGGGGCTCCCGGGGCGCGCAGAGTCCACCGGATCCCTCCGTGTTTCCGCGCGTCTCAGGCGAAACGCCAGGCGGGCCAGCCCGTTTCGGCCACGCGAACCCCCTGAATGCCGCCTTCCGGCACCATCGAGGCGTCGCCGTCCGACTCCGGAGAGTAGTTGTGGCACGCCGATGCACGCAGCATCACTTACGAAGGGTTATGGTGGAAGCCCCCCCTCGGGCCGGTCCGTCTCCCCCCCCACGGACCGGCCCGTTTTCTTTGGCCCGCGCACAGCGCCCGCTTCCCCCGCGCGCCCGACCCCGTGCGCCCCCAGCGATCCACACCCCCGAATCCCGCCCCGGCCGTGCAGCCGTTAGGCTTCGCCCGCGGGGACCGCCACCGTATGGAGGGGCTGACAATCACGTGAACCTGCGCGACAGGCTGCGCGGCCTGCTGGTGAGGCTGTACGCACGCCGGGTGGAAGGCCACCTGGACCACGCTCAGGTGCCCAAGCACATCGGCGTGATCGTCGACGGCAACCGACGTTGGGCGAAGGCCGCGGGCTCCACCGCCGCCCAGGGCCACCGGGCCGGTGCGGACAAGATCGAGGAGTTCCTCGGCTGGTGCACCGAGACGGACGTCGAGGTCGTCACCCTCTGGCTGTTGTCGACGGACAACTTCGACCGCCCCAAGGAGGAACTGGTCCCGCTTCTCGACATCATCGAGGACGTGGTCCGGTCCCTGGCCGCCGACGGCCGCTGGCGCGTGCACCACGTCGGCACCGCCGACCTGCTGCCGTCCGGCATGCAGACCGTGCTGAAGGAGGCGGAGGAGAACACCGCCCACGTCGACGGGATACTGGTCAACGTCGCCATCGGTTACGGCGGCCGCCAGGAGATCGCCGACGCCGTCCGCGCGATGCTCCACGACGCCCACGACAAGGGCGTGTCGATGGAGGACCTCGCCGAGTCCGTCGACGTCGACATGATCGGCCGCCACCTCTACACCGGCGACCAGCCCGACCCCGACCTCGTGATCCGCACCAGCGGCGAGCAGCGGCTGTCCGGATTCATGCTGTGGCAGACGGCCCATGCGGAGTACTACTTCTGTGAGGTCTTCTGGCCGGCCTTCCGCAAGGTCGACTTCCTGCGCGCCCTGCGCGACTACGCGGCCCGTCACCGGCGCTTCGGCGGCTGAGCGGACCCGGACCCGCAACACCCCCGCACCGCACAGCACGCACCACTCCGACCGGATCCCGCGGGATCCGGTCGGATCCCTGTCGGATCAGGCCGGTTGGCGGTCGGATCCGGGCGAAGTCCGTCGGAACACGGCGGAGGAGTTCACGGGATCCCGGGGATCCCGTCAGACGCGGACGTCACGCGTAGACGCGGACGTCACACGGAGTTCATCGGCGCGCCGTCATATGCCGTGGCATGAGCGTGCATCGTGGAGGGCATAAGCCAAGCAGGTCGGTGCCCGAACCACGGGTACCGCATCTCAGCGGACGGCTCGGGGCCGTCCGCCCGGGAGGCCCTTTGCACCAGCCCGACCGTGTGCTCACCGCACGGACGCAGCCGCGGAGGGCCGGTTCTCGGCCCGCCGTGCATCGGCGCCGTCAACCGGTCCAGCTCCTTCTCGTCGCTCCCCGACCTCATCCGAGGGGGTACGTCCTTCCGTGGTGACCAGCACAAAGCGCCGCACGCCAGACCGGCGCACCTATGTTCTCGACACCAGCGTCCTGCTGGCCGACCCGAACGCCTTGACCCGCTTCGACGAGCACGAGGTCGTGCTCCCGATCGTCGTGGTCACGGAACTGGAGGCCAAGCGGCACCATCCCGAACTCGGCTACTTCGCCCGGCAGGCGCTGCGCCTGCTCGACGACTACCGGGTCCGGTACGGCCGTCTCGACTCCCCCATTCCGATCGGGGATCTCGGCGGTACCGTCCGTGTCGAGCTCAACCACTCGGACCCCAGCGTGCTGCCTTCCGGCTACCGCCTGGGGGACAACGACTCCCGCATCCTCGCGGTGGCCCGGAATCTCCAGGCCGAGGGGTTCGACGTCACCGTCGTGTCGAAGGACCTGCCGCTGCGGATCAAGGCGTCGTCCGTGGGCCTCCTCGCCGAGGAGTACCGCGCCGAGCTCGCCATCACGGACTCCTCCGGCTGGACCGGAATGTCCGAACTGACGCTGTCCGGCGAGCAGGTGGACATCCTCTTCGAGGAAGGACACGTGTATGTGCCGGAGGCCTCGGACCTCCCGGTGCACACCGGCCTGACCATCCAGTCGGAGCGCGGCAAGGCGCTCGGCCGGGTGTCCCCCGAGGGCAACATCCGTCTGGTGCGCGGGGACCGCGAGGCGTTCGGCATCAAGGGGCGCAGCGCCGAGCAGCGGATCGCGCTCGACCTGCTCCTCGACCCGGACATCGGGATCGTGTCGATGGGCGGCCGGGCCGGCACCGGCAAGTCGGCGCTGGCGCTGTGCGCGGGTCTGGAGGCGGTCCTGGAGCGCCGCCAGCACAAGAAGGTCATGGTCTTCCGTCCGCTGTACGCGGTGGGCGGGCAGGAACTGGGCTACCTGCCCGGCTCCGAGGCCGAGAAGATGAGCCCCTGGGCCCAGGCGGTCTTCGACACCCTCTCCGCGGTCACCAGCCGGGACGTCATCGAGGAGGTCACCGCCCGCGGGATGCTGGAGGTCCTCCCGCTCACCCACATCCGCGGCCGCTCGCTGCACGACGCGTTCGTGATCGTGGACGAGGCGCAGTCGCTGGAACGGAACGTCCTGCTGACCGTTCTGTCCCGGATCGGCGCGAATTCGCGCGTCGTTCTGACCCATGACGTGGCACAGCGGGACAATCTGCGGGTCGGTCGCTACGACGGCGTGGTCGCCGTCGTGGAGAAGCTGAAGGGGCATCCGCTGTTCGCCCACATGACGCTGACCAGGTCCGAAAGGTCCCAGATCGCTGCGCTTGTGACCGAAATGCTGGAGGACGTCCAGCTCTGACAATTCATGGAACGGTTGCCCACCGGGGCCCGTTGTGTGAATTCGGCGCCGCTCGACGAAGGCGATGAGCCTAGTCGGGCGGCGCCTTCGTGCGTGGGTGTTTCGTGAAATCCCCTGGGCCAAACGAGATGTGAGCTTTCACACGCAACTCAGAATTGCCTTGCGTCGTCGTGTTACGGCAGAGTCTCACTCCTGTCAGGCCCCGCATGCGACACACGTGTACCCCTGGACGTACTCCTGCACTTCGGTGAGGGCGGTACGGCACGACAGAGGTACCAGTCCAACTCCATAGCGTCGTCGTATGCCGCCCGCTCTTCACGTGGCACTCCCGCGCAGGGAGTTCCCGCCGGGCCAGTGCCTCCCGTGACCGCGCAGTTGGGAGGCCAGCGACCAGGGCACGATTGCGTCCGCCAGGGTCACCGAAGCGGGCGATGCTGGAAGGAAAACCGTGTGAGCCGGATCTCGGTCCGGGGATTCGCAGTGGCCTCGGCCACCGCGGTCACCGCCGTCGGAAGCGTTGTCGGTGTTGCCTCGGGCAGCGTCGCGCAGCCCAACGACGCAGAGGCGACGGCAAGCGACTCGACGCTGCTCCTCGCGGACATCCCCGCGGGTCAGCAGGCCCAGGTGCAGACCGCGTCCCTGACGCAGCAGGCTGACGCCCAGGCCATCGCCGCCGACGCGAGCGCCAAGAAGGACGCCGAGGAGGCCGCCCGCAAGGCTGCCGCCGAGACCGCGGTCGCGAAGAAGGAGGCCGCCGAGGAGGCGGCCAAGAAGCGCGCCGAGGAGAAGGAAGCGGCGAGCCGCAGCGCGGTGCGCGACGCCTCCACCTTCGCCGTGCAGAGCTCCTACTCGGTCGCGCAGATCCAGGCGATGGCGCGCCAGATGGTGCCGAGCGCCCAGTTCCAGTGCTTCAGCAACATCGTGGACCACGAGTCCAGCTGGAACTACCACGCGGTCAACGCCTCCTCCGGCGCCTACGGCCTCTTCCAGGCACTGCCCGCCTCCAAGTACTCCTCCGCGGGCGCCGACTGGCAGACCAACCCGGCCACCCAGATCAAGTGGGGCCTCAGCTACATGAACGGCCGCTACGGCAGCCCGTGCGAGGCCTGGTCGTTCTGGCAGGCGAACAGCTGGTACTAGACCGGTTCCGGCTCCGCCGCCGCTCAACCTCACGAAGCCCCTCCCCGTCCTTGGGGGAGGGGCTTCGCCCTGTACGGTCGGACGCAACGACTCCAGGGGGAGTGGTGGGGAGAGACGGGGGAAGAGGGCGGATCATGTCGCGAGTGCCAGGGTGGCTCAGCCGGATCGGCGCGAGGCTGACCGAGATGGGCGAGCGCCTCGACGAGCGCCGCGCCGAGGTCGAGCGGGAGCACGCGGACCTCGCGCCGCCGCCCGCGCCGCCGTCCCCGCCCCCCGCGCCGTCCCCGGCCTCCGCGCCGTCCCCGGCCGGCGTACCCGCGGCCGCACCGGCCGGTGCGGAGCCCGTGCACTACGAGCTCCCCGCCGTCGCCGTCCGCCCGGACCCCGCACAGGCGGTCCCCTGGGCCGTACGGGTGGCCTCCGAGGCGGGCTGGCGGCTGCTGGTCCTGGCGGGCACCGTCTGGGTGCTGATGCGGGTCATCAGCGCCGTGCAGCTCGTGGTGCTCGCCTTCGTGGCGGCGCTGCTCATCACCGCCCTGCTCCAGCCGACGGTGGCACGGCTGCGGCTGTTCGGCGTGCCGCGCGGCCCGGCCACCGCGCTCACGGCCGTCCTCGGCTTCGTGGTCATGGGGCTGATCGGGTGGTTCGTGACCTGGCAGGTCATGGAGAACATCGACGACCTCTCCAACCAGGTCCAGGACGGCATCGACGAACTGCGCAAGTGGCTGCTGAACAGCCCCTTCCACGTCACGGACAAACAGATCAACCAGATCGCCAAGAACCTGCGCGAGGCGATCGGCGCGAACACCGACCAGATCACCTCGGCGGGCCTCGAGGGCGTCACGGTCGTGGTCGAGGCGCTGACCGGCATCCTGCTGACCGTCTTCTCGACGCTCTTCCTGCTCTACGACGGCCGGCGCATCTGGGAGTGGTCGCTGAAGCTGGTTCCCGCGGCCGCCCGTCCGGGTGTCGCCGGGGCCGGACCGCGCGCCTGGCGCACCCTCACGGCCTACGTCCGCGGCACGGTGATCGTCGCCCTGATCGACGCCATCTTCATCGGCCTGGGCATCTACTTCCTCGACGTCCCGATGGCCGTGCCGCTGGCCGTGTTCATCTTTCTCTTCTCCTTCATCCCGCTGGTCGGCGCGGTGGCCTCGGGCGCGCTGGCGGTCCTCGTCGCGCTGGTCACCCAGGGTGTCTTCACGGCCGTCATGACCCTGGCCGTGGTCCTCGCGGTGCAGCAGATCGAGGGTCACGTCCTCCAGCCGTTCATCCTGGGCCGCGCGGTGCGGGTGCACCCGCTGGCGGTGGTCCTGTCGGTCGCCGCGGGCGGCATGATCGCGGGCATCGGCGGTGCGGTGGTCGCGGTGCCGCTGGTGGCGGTGACCAACACGGTGGTCGGCTACCTGCGTTCGTACGCCCAGGGCCCGGCCCTGCGGACGTCCCCCGTGCCGCGGGGCGCGACGGTGCTGGACGCGGCCCCGGTGGACCCGCCGGTGGTCCCGCCGGAGCAGCCCTGAGAGGACGACGGGAAGGGCCCCGCCCACCGCGAGGGTGAACGGGGCCCGGGAGCGTGACGCGGGCGGAGTTACTCCGCCAGCACCGCCTCCGCGTCCAGCGTGACGCCGACCGCCTGGATCACCGAGGCGATCTTGAAGGCCTCCTGGACGACCTCACGGTCGACGCCGGCCTTGCGCAGCACCTGCTCGTGCGAGTCGAGGCACATGCCGCAGCCGTTGATCGCGGAGACCGCGAAGGACCACAGCTCGAAGTCGACCTTGTCGACGCCCGGGTTGCCGATGACGTTCATCCGCAGACCCGCGCGCAGGGTGCCGTACTCGTGGTCCGACAGCAGGTGCCGGGTGCGGTAGAAGACGTTGTTCATCGCCATCACCGCGGCGGCGGCCTTGGCTGCCGTGTACGCCTCGGGCGACAGGTTCGCCTTGGCCTCGGGCGCCAGCTCGCGCAGCACGATCGGCGATCGCGAGGCGATCGCGGTCGCCAGCACCGTGCCCCACAGCTGCTGGGCCGGCAGGTCGGAGTTGCCGATGACCGAACCCAGGTTGAGCTTCAGGTCCTTGGCGTAGTCCGGGACCAGGGCCTTCAGGGAGTCGAGGGACATCCGTCACTCACCGGCCAGCAGCGCGCCCGCGTCCAGCGTCTCTTCGCCCTTGGTCCAGTTGCACGGGCAGAGCTCGTCCGTCTGGAGCGCGTCCAGGACCCGCAGGACCTCCTTGGGGTTCCGGCCGACGGAACCGGCGGTCACCATGGAGAACTGGATCTCGTTGTTCTGGTCGACGATGAAGACGGCGCGCTTGGCGAAGCCGTCCTCGCCCTCGATGCCCAGGTCGCGCATCAGCTCGTGCTTGGAGTCGGCCATCATCGGGAACGGCAGGTCACGCAGGTCGTCGTGGTCCTTGCGCCAGGCGTGGTGCACGAACTCGGAGTCACCGGAGAAGCCGAGGATCTGGGCGTCACGGTCGGCGAACTCGTCGTTCAGCTTGCCGAAGGCCGCGATCTCGGTCGGGCACACGAAGGTGAAGTCCTTGGGCCACGCGAAGACGATCTTCCACTTGCCCTCGTAGGTCTTGTGGTCGATCGTCTCGAACTCCTTGCCCTTCTCCAGCGAGACGCAGGCAGTCAGTTCGAACTGGGGGAACTTGTCACCGACAGTGAGCACGGGCTCTCCTTGCAGCGAAGAACAACCCCTTGTGGGGGCGTTTCTCATGGGTTGGATCGTTTCGATGGTGGCACAGGCTGCATTGATTAGGGAAATAGCTACACTCGGTGGTGTTGATCGGAGGTGGTTATTAGTGACCATGAGTACGGGAAGCAAGCGACGCCAGCCCAGCCTCGCCCAGCTGCGCGCCTTCGCCGCCGTCGCCGAGCATCTGCACTTCCGTGACGCGGCCGCGGCGATCGGCATGAGCCAGCCCGCGCTCTCCGGCGCCGTCTCCGCGCTGGAGGAGACGCTGGGCGTGACGCTGCTGGAGCGTACGACCCGCAAGGTGCTGCTCTCGCCCGCGGGCGCGCGGCTCGCCGTACGCGCGAAGGCCGTACTGGAGGAGGTCGGCGCCCTGCTGGAGGAGGCGGAGGCGGTACGCGCCCCCTTCACCGGCGTACTGCGCCTGGGGGTCATCCCCACCGTCGCGCCCTACCTCCTGCCCACCGTCCTGCGCCTGGTCCACGACCGCTATCCGCTGCTCGACCTCCAGGTCCACGAGGAGCAGACCGCGAACCTCCTCGACGGCCTGGCCACCGGCCGGCTCGACCTGCTGCTGCTCGCGGTGCCCCTCGGGGTGCCCGGCACGGTCGAGATCCCGCTGTTCGACGAGGACTTCGTGCTCGTCACCCCCCTCGGCCACCGGCTCGGCGGCCGGACGGAGATCCCGCGCGAGGCGCTCAGGGAGCTGAACCTGCTGCTCCTGGACGAGGGCCACTGCCTGCGCGACCAGGCCCTGGACATCTGCCGCGAGGCCGGCCGCGAGGACGCGCCGGTGACCACGACCGCCGCCGGTCTGTCCACCCTGGTCCAGCTCGTCGCCGGCGGTCTCGGCTGCACCCTGCTGCCGCGCACCGCCGTCAAGGTGGAGACGACCCGCAGCAGCGAACTCCTCACCGGCTTCTTCGCCGATCCCGCCCCGACCCGCCGGATCGCGCTCGCCATGCGGACCGGGGCCGCGCGCGGTGCCGAGTACCAGGAACTGGCGGCCGCGCTGCGGGAGGCGCTGCGTCCGCTGCCGGTGCGGGTGCTCGACCAGAGCGTCTGAAAACCTCAACCAATCGTTCAAATGCGCGCCGAACAAATCTCCTTGAGTGACCGGGCGCGTCAACTTTCATCACCTGGCGACAGGTAAGAAGACCCCCCTCCGGAATACGCCCCCGCGCTGATACACATACCCCCTCAGCGTTATGCGTCAGCCGTATGTGCGAAATCCCAAGGGGAGTGATGTCGGGCATTCGTGAGGGCACTCGGGATTCTCTCGGCCGGGTCGGCTACGACCTGTTGTCGCGCTCGCTGATGGACTGCGGGCGGGAATGGTTCACCGGGGAACTGCGGGTGGCGGGATCACCCGGGGGCAGCTTTCACCTGCGCAACGGACTGGTCGTCTCGGTCGAGAGCCCCGGCGCCCCGGGCCCCGGCGCCCTGCTGCTGCGCTCCGGCCGGGTCAGCGGCGAGCAGTGGGACGAGCTGATGCGGGAGTCCGGCGGCTCGCGCTGGCCGGCCGGCGGGCTGATCGCCCACGGGTACGCCGGAGCCGCCCAGCTCAGGGTGGTCTGCATGATGGCCCTGCAGGACGCGACGTTCGCGATCGTGGCCGGCCGGGTCGACGACTGCGAACCCGCCGAGGGGGCCGAGCCGCCCGTCGCCCCGATCGCCGTGGGCGAGGCATCGGCCCGGCTGCTCCAGGACGCGACCCGCAAACTGGCCGCCCTCGTCGCGCTGCCGTACCCGGTACGGCCCGACCGGGAACGGCCCGTGCCCGCCCTGCTCTCCCGCGCCGGAGTGCGGCTGAGCGAGTTGCAGAGCGAGCTGCTCGTCCACGCCGACGGCCGGCGCACCGCCCGCGACCTGGCCTTCCGTACCGGACGCGGGGTCTACACCGTCACGGTCGAACTCGCCCGGATGCTCGGCGAAGGGCTGCTGGAGTGCGCCGACACGCCCTCGCCGATCCCGGTCCGGCTGCCGCCCGACTTCCAGGGCGTCCACCCCAGGGAGGCGCCCCCGCCGCCCGAACCGCCGCCGCGACCCGAGTCGGCCCCGCGACCCACCGAGCTGCCCCGCAGGAAAGCCCACCGCGAAATGAACGCCCTGTCCCCCCACATGAAAAAGAAGAACAGATGCGATCGGAATTAGGGGAGTTGCATATATGGACCACAAGGCCCTCGCGCAGGAAATGCGCGGCCTGCGCGAGCAGGTGGCCGGCATCACCGACACCGCGGTGGCCGCCGCCGACGGACTGCTCATCGCGGCGGACACCGCCGACTCCATCGATCCGGAGGGCCTGGCCGCCCTCGCGGCGGCGGGGCTGGGACTCGCCCGCCGTACCGCCGACGCCACCGACCGGGGTGCCCTGCACCGGACGGTGACGTACGGCAGCCACGGCTGTGCCGCCTTCTACGCCGTCGGCGACACCGCGCTGATGGTCGTACTCGGCGACGAGGGCATGGACGTGGACCGCCTGCACATGGCGACCCAGCCGGCCCTGAGCAGGATCGGCTCGATCCTCACCGCGCAGGACAGCAAAGCCCCCGAGGGAGTGTGAAGGGATGGCGACGAAGCGAATGTCCCCAGGTTTCTCCGACCAGGTGATGGGCCTGGTCAAGTCTCTGCGTACCGATGCCCCCGACTGCGTCGCGGCCGGCGCGGTCGACATGTCCACCGGGATGCTGCTGTCGTACGAGACCGTCGACAATCATCCGCCGGAGGTGCTCGACCTGCTGGCGGGAGCGACCCTCGACCTGTTCCAGGGCCGTACCGTCGTGATGATCGAGGACGTCTTCAAGGAGCGTCGCGGCATCGCCAGCGACAACCACTTCTTCCAGGAGATCCTGGTCAACAGCGAGAACCTCACCCACCTGTTCATCCGGATGAACGAGCAGCAGGACGTCGTCGCCGTGGTGGTCTGCCGCAAGTCGGTGAACGTGGGCATGCTGTTCGCCCAGGTCCGCCGGGTGGTGCGGGAGTACAGCCTCTGAGCACGCCGCGGGCCCCTCCGACCGGAGGGGCCCGCGACCGGCACTGCCCGGTTACTCCGTGCGCAATCCGTCCGGCCGCATCAGCCGCAGCAGCGGCGGCAGGCTGAACAGGGTCACCACCAGGACGACCGTGGCGCCGAAGCCGGTCATCGCCAGGACGCTCGCCCAGTCGATCCGCACCGCGGTCGCCGTCATCCGCAGCAGCACCGCGCCCAGCGCCAGGCCCACCGTCATGGCCAGCAGCAGACCGAGCGTGATCGGTATCGCCGTCTGCCACAGCACCGACAGGCCGAGCGTGCGCCGCCGGGTGCCGAAGGCGACCAGCGCCGACAGCAGCTTCCTGCGCTCGCGCAACTGCTCCAGCTGGGAGACCAGCAGACTCGCGCCGATCAGCGCCAGCACACAGGCGGCGCCCACGGACAGGCCGGTGCGGATGGAGCGGTACTGCCCGGACTGCACGGTGGACGACCAGGTCGTCGGGTCCAGCAGCGGATCGATCCGGGCGGCCGTGTTGCGCACGTACTCCTGCGCGTCGCGGACACTCGGGTCGAGGCCGAGATAGACCTGCCCACGGATGCCCGCCGCGCTCTCCGCGGGCAGCGCCGACGGCGTGAACAGGAACCCGCCGCGCTTCACACCGGTCGGGTCGGGGCGCGACTGCGCCTGCTTCAGCCCCTGCGGCACCGGCCAGGCGACGGTGACGCTGTCCTTGTCCTCGGCGCCGTCGGCAGGGTCGAGGAACAGCGTGCCGGACTTGGCCAGTTGCCGTGTGCTGTCGTCGTAGTCGGCGCCGCTCAGTACGAAGACGTCGCCCTCACGGCACGACGGCAGCGCCGCCACCTCGCGCAGGGCCGCGCAGTCGCCCACGGTCACCTGGGCGTTCAGCTCGGCGGACATCCGCCGCTCGCCGATGGTCCCCTCGGACAGCGCGACGGCCTTGCGCACCCCGCGGGTGGCGGTCATGTCCTTCACCACGCGCGCCGCCGGGATCCCGGCCGGCACGTTCACCGACATCTGCGCCCGGGTCACGTCCTGGCCGGTCGCCTTGGTGTAGTCCGCCTCCACCCCGGTGAACAGCATCTGCAACGCGATCGCGCCGGCCACCGCCACGGCGATGCCGTTGACCATGCGGGCCGCCGTGCCGCTGCTCAACTGGAGCCTGCGAACCGCCAGTTGCCAGGCGACCCCGCCCGAGTTCAGCCGGGCGACGACCGCCTCGACGGCCCAGGGCAGCAGGGCGGTGATCCCGACGAGCAGCAGCAGCACACCGCCGGTGACCAGGTACTGGTTGAAGTCCCCGTTCGAGCCGCCCTGGCCGAACATCGGGTAGAGCAGCGCCAGCCCGCCGGCCGGCAGCAGCAGCCGCCACCACAGCCGGCGCCGCGGGGGCCGGGCCGTGCGCACCACGCCGAGCGGCTCGATGACCACCCCGCGCAGCGCGAACAGCGTGACCAGCACGGCGGCCGCCGGGACGGCGACGGCGACCAGCACGGCGAGCGCGGGGGAGGGGTTCAGATAGCTCGGGAACACACTGACCCGGAACACCTGGGCGTTGCCCGCGATCTGACGTCCGACCAGGAAGAAGGCGGCACCCAGGACCAGTCCGAGGAGCGCGCCCGCGAGCGCCTCGCCGGCCGCGATCCGCCGCACCATCCGGCCGTCCGAGCCGATCAGCCGCAGCGCCGCGAGCCGCTGGTCGCGCCGCTCGCCGCCGAAGCGCACGGCGGTGGCGATGAACACGGCGACCGGCATCAGCAGCACCACGAACATGACCAGGACCAGCAGGAGCAGCACCGGGTCGGTGCCCGACTCGGCGAACGGATGGGGCTCGCCGAAGGCGCTGATCCGGGCCACGTTCGGCGGGTCGATCCGCGCGGCGAGGCCGTCGGCGCCCGCGTAGTAGGCGAGCTCGTGCGCGCCGATGAGCCCGCTCTCCGTGATGGTCCCGGTGATCCGGTACGGCAGCCGCTCGCGCAGCAGCCGGCCGTCGTCGGAGGAGAGCAGTTCCTTCAGCGCGGGGGAGACCACCATCTCGCCCGGCGCCGGGAACGCCCGCAGCCCCGGCGGCAGCGGCGCCCGGGACCCCTCGGGCTGCATCAGCCGGCCGCGTACGTCCTCGCCGCGGTAGGTGGAGTCGATGTCCGCGATCACCAGCGTGCCGTCGGCCGCGGGCTTCGGGTTGTAGTCGTACGTGTAGTCCCGCCGCGCCTGCTCGCGCTCGTGCCGCACGCTCAGCGCGTTCGGCAGGGCGGTGGTGAGCAGCAGCAGCGCCACCCCCAGACCCACGCCGACCGCGGTGAGCAGGGTCCGCACCCAGCCCTCGCGCCCGCCGGTGAAGGCGAACCGGACCCCCATGGCCAGATCCCGGGACCGGCCCCAGGCCCGCGACCCGCCCGGAGCGCGCAGGTTCCCCCGCTGCACGCTCATACGGCCCGCTCCATGTCCCGGGACCTGCCGTCGCGTACGACGATCTCGCGGTCGGAGTAGGCGGCCACCCGGGCCTCGTGCGTGACCAGCACGACGGCGGCGCCCGAGGTGCGGGCCGCGTCGGTGAGCAGCTCCATCACCCGCTCGCCGTTGAGGGAGTCCAGGGCGCCGGTGGGCTCGTCGGCGAAGACCACCCGGGGGCCGGTGACCAGGGAGCGCGCCACGGCGACCCGCTGTCCCTGGCCGCCGGAGATCTCGCCGGGCCGCTTGGCCGCGAGGTCGTCCACCTCCAGCCGCTCCATCCAGCCCAGGGCGGCCTTCTCGGCCGCCTTGCGGGAGGTGCCGTTCAGCCGCAGCGGCAGGGCGACGTTCTCGACGCAGGTCAGCTCGGGCACGAGCCGGCCGAACTGGAAGACGAACCCGAACTCCGAGCGGCGCAGCGCGCTGCGCCGGGTGTCGCTCATGGTCGCCATCTCCTGGCCGTCGTACAGGATCGACCCGGAGTCGGGCGTGACGATCCCGGCGAGACAGTGCAGCAGTGTCGACTTGCCGGATCCCGAGGGCCCCATCACCGCGACGACCTCGCCGGGGTGGATGGAGAACCCGGCGCCGTCGAGGGCGACCGTGGGTCCGTAGGTCTTGCGCAGGTCCTGGGCGGTCAGCAGGGAGCCGGCGGGGGCGGTCATGCGGTCACCGCCTCGGCGAGCCGGTCCAGGCGGGCGGCGGTCAGTTCGAGCCAGCGCAGGTCGGCCTCCAGGTGGAACAGCGCGTGGTCGCAGATGAGCTGGTCGGCGAGGTCGCCCTTGCGCTTGCGGTCGGTGAGGATGCGCATGCTGCGCAGGTGCTCGGATCGCTGGGCGTCGAGGATGTCGGCGGCGTCGCGGCGGGTGAGCAGCGCGAGGACGATCTTCGTGTAGAGCGTCGACTGGAGGTAGAGCTCGGGCTTCTCCGGCGTCGCGAGCCAGCGCTCCACGTCGGTGATCCCGGCGTCGGTGATGGCGTAGCGCTTGCGCTCGGGGCCGCCGCCCGCCTCGATCCCGTCGACTTCGACGAGTCCGTTCTTCAGCAGGCGGGACATCGTCGAGTAGACCTGGCCGTAGTGCAGCGGCCGGTCGTGACCGAACTTCTCGTCGAAGGCCCGCTTGAGGTCGTAACCGTGGCGTGGCCCGGACTCCAGGAGCCCTAGAAGGGTGTGACCGATGGACATGCCGATGACTCTACACACCGTGTATACGTCGTGTGTATACGCGGCCGGCGCTGAGCGCGGGGACGGGGGTGCGGATGCCCCCGGACGGGCCGGAGTGCGCAGGTGGCAGCCGATTGTCACGGTTCTGCCACACGAGCGCGGCTGCTCAGCCGGCCGGGGGCCTTGGGCCGGGGGCGTCCGGGCCGGTGTCGCCCGGTTCGGGCCGGGGGCCGGGAGCGGCGTCGCGGGGCGGGCGGCCGCGGCGGGCGATCGGGCCCGCCTCGCCGGGCAGGCGTCCGGCCTCCGCCAGCGCCCTGCGCAGCAGGAACTCGATCTGGGCGTTCGCCGAGCGCAGCTCGTCCCCGGCCCACCGGGCCAGCGCCTCGTACACCGACGGGTCGAGCCGCAGCAGCACCTGCTTGCGCTGCTGCGGCCGACGCTGGGGGGACGGTCCCCCGGAGGGATCCGTCACTGGTAGAGGGTCCCGGTGTTCAGGACCGGCTGCGGCGCCCGGTCTCCGCACAGCACGACCATCAGGTTCGACACCATCGCCGCCTTCCGCTCCTCGTCCAGCTCCACGATGTCCTGCTCGGCGATCCGGGCGAGGGCCGCCTCGACCATGCCCACCGCGCCGTCCACGATCTGCCGCCGGGCCGCGACGACCGCACCGGCCTGCTGCCGCTGGAGCATCGCGGAGGCGATCTCCGGAGCGTAGGCGAGATGCGTGAAGCGGGACTCGATGATCTGCACGCCCGCGGCCGCCACGCGCGCGTGCAGCTCGGCGGCGAGCTTCTCGGTGATTTCCTCGGCGTTGCCGCGCAGCGAGAGCCCGCCCTCGTCATGGGCGTCGTACGGGTACTCGATGGCGATGTGCCGCACGGCCGCCTCGGTCTGGGTGGAGACGAACTCCAGGTAGTTGTCCACCTCGAAGGTGGCCTGCGCGGTGTCCTTGACCTTCCAGACCACCACGGCCGCCAGCTCGATCGGGTTGCCGTAGGCGTCGTTGACCTTCAGGACGGCGGTCTCGTGGTTGCGCACCCGCGTCGAGATCTTGGTGCGCGAGGTGAAGGGGTTCACCCAGCGCAGTCCGTCCTCGCGGATCGTCCCGCGGTAGCGGCCGAACAGCTGGACCACCCGGGCCTCGCCCGGCGCCACCGTGTTCAGCCCGCACATCGCGAGGAACGCGCAGAGGCCGACCAGGATGCCGGTGGCGACCAGCGCGGCCGCGGCGCCGCCCTCGCTCACCGACGACCCGACCGCGACCAGCGCGGCCGCCGCCCCCAGTCCGAGCAGTCCGAGCAGCAGCGCGAGGCCGCCGCCGATGCTGTGCGCGGTGAACTCCCGTACCTGCGGCGCCGGCATCTCCGGCATGTCGGCGGTGGCCGACGGGTCGAGTGCGGACATGACTGGTCCCCCGTTTCCTGGACGTTCGCTAGCTTCTATCTAGCTAAGTGATATCACTTAATCTCGTCATGGCAACCCTTGAGCCCTTCCGAACGTCGGTTCCCTTGAGGCGGGGTGCTGATTGTCACGTCCGTAAAAGGCCGGATCGGCAGCCCTTTGTCATAGAGAGCGGTGTTAGCTTTCTGAGCTGACCTGTACCCCCAGGCACTGGTGTGACAGCCGAGACGAAGCGGAGCGAGCGGACTCATGGGACGAGCGGACGAGAGACGAGCGCGGCAACGGGGCGGCCGCCGCGCTGCGCCCCCCAGGGACCGCTCGCCCCAGGCGGCACACGACGAGGGACCGGTCGTCGTCGGTCACGGCCGCGCGGCGGCCCGCCGGGGCGCCAAGCCCGCGAAGAAGAGCTTCATACGCAGGATGTTCACCTGGAAGAAGATCCTCGGCACCTTCCTGGGCCTGTGCCTGCTCGGCATCGGCGGCTTCATCGCGCTCTACATGATGATCGACATCCCCGAGGGGAACGCCGCCGCCAAGCAGGAGAGCAACGTCTACAAGTACAGCGACGGCTCCGTCATGACCCGTGACGGCGAGGTCAACCGGGAGGTCGTCGGCCTCGACCACGTGCCCAAGGACGTCCGGATGGCCTTCGTCGCCGCCGAGAACAAGTCCTTCTACAAGGACTCCGGCGTCGACCTCAAGGGCACCGCGCGCGGTCTGCTCAACACGCTCTCCGGCAAGGGCGCGCAGGGCGGTTCGACGATCACCCAGCAGTACGTCAAGAACTACTACCTGACCCAGGACCAGACCGTCACGCGCAAGCTGAACGAGCTGGTCATCTCGCTGAAGCTGGACCGCGAGAAGTCCAAGGACTACATCCTCGCCGGCTACATCAACACCAGCTACTACGGCCGCAACGCCTACGGCATCCAGGCCGCCGCCCAGGCCTACTTCCGCGTCGACGCCGACAAGCTCAAGGTCGAGCAGGGCGCGTACCTCGCCGCGCTGCTCCAGGCGCCCAGCCAGTACGACTGGGAGGTCGCCAGCGATACCGGCAAGCGGCTCGTCACCCAGCGCTGGAACTACGTCCTCGACAACATGGTCGAGGAGGGCTGGCTGAAGAAGTCCGACCGCGACGCCATGACGTTCCCGAAGATTCTGAACTCCAAGCCCGCCCCCGGTCTCGGCGGCCAGAAGGGCTACCTGGTCAAGGCGGCCAACAGCGCCCTGGAGAAGCAGCTCGTCGAGCAGGGCGTCGCCGAGAACGCCAAGCAGGCGGAGGACATGGTCGGCCGCGGCGGCTGGACCATCACGCTGAACATCAGCAAGAAGAAGCAGGCGGCGCTGGAGAAGGCCGTCAAGGAGCAGCTGACCAGCAAGCTCGACGGCAAGAAGCGCAAGGTCGACGCCGATGTCCAGGCCGGCGCCGTCTCGGTCGACCCGAAGACCGGCGCGGTCGTCGCGATGTACGGCGGCGTCGACTACTACAAGCACTACTACAACAACGCGACCCGGGTGGACTACCAGCCCGCCTCCACCTTCAAGCCGGTCATCCTCGCGGCCGCCCTGGACGAGGGCGCCAGGACGCAGGACGGCCAGGCGATCAGCACGAACACGATCTACGACGGCACCAGCAAGCGGCCCGTCAAGGGCAGCGACATCGGCTTCGCCCCGGAGAACGAGGACGACCAGGACTACGGGCCCATCACCGTGCAGACGGCGATGAACCAGTCGGTCAACTCCGCCTTCGCCCAGCTCGGCGTCGACGTGGGCATGGACAAGGTGCTCAAGGTCGCCGACGACCTGGGCATGGACACCAAGAAGCTGAAGGCGGTGCCCGCGCAGACCCTGGGCACCATGGGGGCCAGCCCGCTCCAGATGGCCGGCGTCTACGCCACCCTCGACAACCACGGCAAGAAGGTCACCCCGGCCCTGATCAAGTCCGTCCAGCACATCTCCCGCACGGTCACCATGCCGGACCCGATCGGCGAAGAGGTCATCAGCCGCGAGGCCGCCGACACCGTCACCTCGGTGCTGACCGGCGTGGTCGACGACGGAACGGCCAAGAAGTCGGTGCGCGACAACCCCAACCGCAACGGGCAGAAGGTCGCGGGCAAGACGGGTACCTCCGACAACAACAAGTCGGCCTGGTTCACCGGCTACACGCCGAGCCTGGTCACCTCGGTCGGTCTGTTCGGCGAGAGCGCCAAGAACGGCGCCCAGGTGCCCCTGACCGGCGCGACCGGACTCCTCCCGGGCGTCGGCCGGGTCAACGGTGGCGGATACCCGGCGCAGATATGGGCCGCGTACACCTTCGGGGTGCAGTCCAAGGTCACCCAGTTCGACCTGGAGACCGATCAGGGCGCGGCGGTACAGCCGACCCTCTCCCCGACCCCCTCGCAGTCGGTGACGGAGTCCCCCTCCGAGTCCCCGACGACCGAGGCGCCCTCGCAGACCCCGACGACCCAGAAGCCGACGCAGACGCCCACCCAGACGCCGACGCAGACGCCGACCGAGACACCGACGGAGACGCCGACCGAGACACCGACGGACAGCATCGACGACCCGCTCGGCCTGAGCGGACAGTGACCGTATGAGAGGGGCGCCCGCGATCCGCGGGCGCCCCTCTCATCTGTGTCCGGGTCAGCTGTGTACGGGCGTCGGCCTCAGCCCCGGTTCAGTTCGAACCAGACCACCTTGCCCGTGCTCAGCCGGGTCGCACCCCACCGTCTGGCCAGCTTGTTCACCAGATACAGCCCGCGGCCGCCCTCGTCCGTGTGCCGCGCCTGCCGCAGCCGCGGCAACTGCGGCACGTCGTCGCCGACCTCGCAGCGCAGCACATCGGTACGCAGCAGCCGCAGCGTGACCGGCCGCGACGCATAGCGCACCGCATTGGTCACCACCTCGCTGACCAGCAGCTCCACGGAGTCGGTGAGCTCCTCCATGCCCCAGCGCGACAGCGCGCGCCGGGCGAGCCGGCGGGCCCGGCCGGGAGCCGCGTCCTCCGGCTCCAGGAACCAGTACGCCACATCGCTCGGCGCGATCCCGTCGAATCGGGCGGCGAGCAGCGCGATGTCGTCGTCCCGGTCGCCGGGACCGAGCATGTCGAGCACCTCGTCGCACAGCGCCTCCAGCGGCGGCGGGTGATCGGGGCCGGTGAGCTGCGCGGTCGCGGCCAGCTTCTCGCGCAGCTGCTCTATGCCGGTCCACACGTCCCGCAGCCGCGACTCCACCAGCCCGTCGGTGTACAGCAGCAGCGTCGCCCCGGCCGGGGCGTCCAGTTCCACCGCCTCGAAGTCGACACCGCCGACCCCGATGGGCGCGCCCGCGGGCACCCGCAGCACCTCCGCCCGGCCGCCCAGGTGCAGCAGCACCGGCGGCGGATGCCCGGCGTTGGCGATGGTGATCCGGTGCGAGACCGGGTCGTAGACGGCGTACAGACAGGTCGCCATACGGTCGGTGCCCAGCCGCTGCGCCTGCTCGTCGAGGTGGTGCAGCACCTCCTGCGGCGGCAGGTCCAGACCGGCGAGGGTCTGCGCGGTCGTGCGCAGCTGGCCCATGATGGCCGCCGACGTCATGGAGTGCCCCATCACGTCACCGACGACCAGCGCCACCCGGCTGCCCGGCAGCGGGATCGCGTCGTACCAGTCGCCGCCGACCCGCGCGGTCTCCGCGGCGGGCAGATAACGCGACGCCAGCCGCACACCCGTGGGGCGCGGCAGCGTCTCCGGCAGCATGGTGCGCTGGAGCTCGTCGGCGATGTACGCCTCCCGCCCGTACAGCACCGCCTTGTCGATGCCGAGCGCGCTGTGCGTGGCGAGCTGGGCGGCGACCAGCAGGTCGTCCGCCTCGAAGGCGATGCGCTCGGGGCGGCGCAGGAACACCGCGGCCCCGATCACCCGGCGCCGGCCGCGCAACGGCGCCAGGATCGCCCGCTGACCGCTGGGCACGACCAGTTCCCCGCCGTCACCGAGGAGTTCCGGCAGCGCGGCCCGGGCGGCCGGGGTGTCGGCGAACACCGGTCGCACCCCGCGCAGCACCTCGGCGAGCGCGCCGCCGGGCCGCACCTCGCACAGCTCGGCGGTGACGGCCGACAGCTCGGTGAGCTCCGGCGGCTGCTCCGGCTGGGGCGCCGAGGCGAACCCGTTCTCGGTGTCGCGCTCCTCCGGGATCCGGTCGGTGCGCCGCAGCCGCAGCACGACGGGACCCGTGGGCCGCTCGTCGCCGACCGGCAGCGGGTCGCGCAGATACACCAGGATGGCGTCGCTGAAGGTGGGCACGGTGGCCCGGCACAGCCCCATCACGATCTCGTCCAGGTCCAGGCCCCGGGCGATCCGCCGGGTCGCGGCCCCGACGAAGCGCAGCCGGTCCCCGTCCCGCCGCATCGGCGTGGGCTTGCCGGGCGTCAGACCCTGCCCGGTGCGCCGCTCCTGCCCCCGCCCGGCGTCCCGCCCGTCGGTCGAAGGGGCGGCGCCGCCCGGCTGGGCCGGGATGGCCTCGGGCGCGGGGCGCGGCCGGTGGGTACCGGTCTCCGCGACGGCGGGCTGGGAGTGCTCGGGGTCGCCGCCGGACTGGTCCTTGCCGCACGGCGCCGCCGCCCCCGGCGTCTCGCCGGACCGCGCCTGGGCGCCCCGGTCGGACTGGGCCGACGGGGCGGACTGGGGCGTTAAGGCGGCGCCACCGGGGGTGCGGGCCGGTGCCGGGGCACGCAGGAGCGCCCCGCGGGGGTCCGTGGGGTCGACGCCCGGCTGCGGGCGTTCGTAGGAGGTGGGCTGCTCCGTCACGCGTGTCGAATCCGTCCGTCCGGGGCTGCGCGCCGCGCGCGCAGTTCGTCCCGCAGAAAACCCGATACCCGGAATACCTGCCCCAGGAACGGAATTGCCGCGTGACCAGAGGTTGTTGCCGTGCCACAGGCGATGCGGGCGAACCCCGAACCGGCACGGCCGGCGGCTCTGCCCGTGCCGAGCCGGCCCCGGGCGCAGCCCGGACCGGTGTTGCCCTCGTACCCCTCGCTCACGTCCTGCCGCCCCTCGGTGACGTTCGGTCAGGCTCGGTGCCTGCTCCGGGAGTTGCCGCTGTGCGCCCTTGCGGAGGACGATCCTACGTTTCGTGCCCGGGGGCATATCAAGGGTCTCATGAGGACACGTGCGCGGGCGTACGGTCCCAGTCCTCCGGCAGCAACGGTACGGCCCAGGACGGATCCGGGCGCCAGTGCTGCCAGCCCTGGCTGTACGGCGCACCCCAGGCCCGGATCACCTCCACCGCGTCCCGCCCCGCCGCCCGCACCCGTTCGGCGAGGTCGGGGTCCATCAGCCCGTCCCGCTGGGCCTGCGCGAACTCGTCCTCGTCGCGCCAGTGCCAACTGCGGTCCGGGTGCACGGAGATGTCCAGAAAGTGATCCTCGGAGTCGACGCCGCCCTCCCAACGGGCCAGCGGTTCCTCAAGGTTCACGTACCAGTTCTTGAACTCCCAGCCCGGTTCCCAGAACAGCCACACCGACCACGGCTCACCGGGCCGGGCCAGCTTCAGCACCCCCGTGCCCAGCCACCGGCCGCTGCGGGCCACCCGCGGCTTGGTGTAACGCGACTCCAGCGGCTCGACGTGCACCGGGGTGCCGTCGGCGAGCACGGGCCGCATGCACTCGGTGCCCGGCGCCATCCACACCGCGAGCACCTCCTCGTCGTCCCGGGCCACGGTGACGGGCCGCGCGATATGGAAGCGCTTGCCGCCGTTCTCCCGGTAGCGCCACAGGATCTGACTCCCGGGCGCCCAGAAACCCGCCGAACCGCCCGTCCTCATGCGTCTCACCACTTCACCGTCTGCCATGCACAGATATTAGGTGTCAGGGGCATACGACGCTGCGGGACCGGAAATGGTTCACACCCGCGGAGGTCGCGATTCGCCAACCGTCACGGGCGCGTCATACGCAGGACATCCAGAGCCTCGTCGAGCTGCTCCAGCGTGAGGTCGCCGCGCTCCACGTACCCGTCCTCCAGCACGACCTGCCGGATCGTCCGCCGCTGCGCCAGCGCCTTCTTGGCCACCTTCGCCGCCTCCTCGTACCCGATGTACTTGTTCAGGGGCGTGACCACGGACGGGGAGGACTCGGCGTACTCCAGGGCGCGTTCCCGGTGGGCGACGATCCCGTCCACGGTCCGGTCGGCGAGCAGCCGCGACACCCGGGCGAGCAGCCGGATCGACTCCAGCACGTTCCTGGCGATCACCGGCAGCATCACATTGAGCTCGAAGTTGCCCGCGGCCCCGGCGACGGCGACGGTGGTGTCGTTCCCGGCCACCTGCGCCGCGACCATCAGCACGGCTTCCGGGATCACCGGATTGACCTTGCCGGGCATGATCGAGGAGCCCGGCTGGAGGTCGGGCAGCGAGATCTCGGCGAGGCCGGTCCGCGGCCCGGAGGCCATCCACCGCAGATCGTTCGCGATCTTGGTCAGGGAGACCGCCACGGTCCTGAGCTGCCCGCTGGTCTCCACGATCGAGTCCCGGGCGCCCTGCGCCTCGAAGTGGTCGCGCGCCTCGGTGAACGGCAGCCCCGTCGCGGCGGCCACCTCCGCGATGACCGCGGCGGAGAACCCGGGCGGGGTGTTGATCCCGGTGCCGACGGCGGTGCCGCCCAGCGGCAGTTCGGCGAGTCGGGGGAGGGAGGCGGTGAGCCGTTCGACGCCGTACCGCACCTGGGCCGCGTACCCGCCGAACTCCTGCCCCAGTGTCACGGGCGTGGCGTCCATCAGATGCGTCCGCCCCGACTTCACCACGTCGGCGAACTCCTCGGCCTTGCGGCCCAGCGCGGCGGCCAGATGCTCCAGGGCCGGGATCAGCTCACGGGTGACGGCGGCGGTGGCGGCGATGTGGATCGACGACGGGAAGACGTCGTTGGACGACTGCGAGGCGTTGACGTGGTCGTTGGGATGCACGTTCCGGCCGAGCCGCTCGCTCGCCAGCGTCGCGATCACCTCGTTGGCGTTCATGTTCGACGAGGTACCCGAACCCGTCTGGAACACGTCCACCGGGAAGTGCTCGTCCCAGGTGCCCGCGGCGACCTCGGCGGCGGCCTCCTGGATCGCGTCGGCCACGTCCTGGCCGAGCACCCCCAGCTCGGCGTTGACCTTCGCGGCCGCCCCCTTGATCCGCGCGAGCGCCTCGATGTGCGCCCGCTCGATCCGCTGTCCGGAGACCGGAAAGTTCTCCACGGCCCGCTGCGTCTGGGCCCGCCACTTGGCGTGCGCGGGCACCCGGACCTCGCCCATGGAGTCGTGCTCGATGCGGTAGTCGTTCATGTTCGGGACAGCACCGCGACGGGCGGGGATGTTCCCTGCCCGCGCCACTCGGCACGTCCGGCGTTTTCAGCCCCTCCGGCGTTCGAGGACGAGGCGGTCCAGGCCGAAGCGGGGTCTGGGGCGCAGCCCCAGGGGGGCGAAGGGGCGCAGCCCCTGGGGAACGGGACGGGACGGGTAAGGGCGGCGGGGGCGAGATTCCCCCCGCCGCGCCAGAGGCGCTACGCCAGCCCGGGTCCGCGCACGGGGATCGACGTGAACGTCGGAGCCGGAGCGGGATCCTGGAAGAAGTCGTTGCCCTTGTCGTCGACGACGACGAACGCCGGGAAGTCCTCGACCTCGATCTTCCAGACGGCCTCCATGCCGAGCTCCTCGTACTCGACGACCTCGACCTTCTTGATGCAGTCCTGGGCGAGACGGGCGGCGGGTCCGCCGATGGAGCCGAGGTAGAAACCGCCGTGCGCGCCACAGGCGTCGGTGACCTGCTTGCTGCGGTTGCCCTTGGCCAGCATCACCTTGGAGCCGCCCGCCGCCTGGAACTGCTCCACGTAGGAGTCCATGCGGCCGGCCGTGGTCGGGCCGAAGGAGCCGGAGGCGTAGCCCTCGGGGGTCTTCGCCGGGCCCGCGTAGTAGACCGGGTGGTCCTTCAGGTACTGCGGCATCTCCTCGCCCGCGTCGAGGCGTTCCTTGATCTTGGCGTGCGCGATGTCACGGGCCACGACCAGCGGGCCGGAGAGCGAGAGACGGGTCTTGACCGGGTACTTCGTCAGCTCGGCGAGGATGTCGTCCATCGGCTGGTTCAGGTCGATCCGGACGACGTCGCCGGCCTCGTCGAGGTGCTCGTCCGTGGTCTCCGGCAGGAAGCGCGCCGGGTCGGTCTCCAGCTGCTCCAGGAAGACGCCCTCGGCGGTGATCTTCGCGACGGCCTGGCGGTCGGCCGAGCAGGAGACGGCGATGGCGATCGGGCAGGACGCGCCGTGCCGGGGCAGCCGCACCACGCGCACGTCGTGGCAGAAGTACTTGCCGCCGAACTGCGCGCCGATGCCGATCTTCTGGGTCAGCTCGAAGACCTTCTCCTCCAGCTCCTTGTCCCGGAAGCCGTGGCCGAGCTCGGAGCCCTCGGCCGGGATCTCGTCCAGGTAGTGCGCGGAGGCGTACTTCGCGGTCTTCAGCGCGTACTCGGCGCTGGTGCCGCCGACCACGATCGCCAGGTGGTACGGCGGGCAGGCGGCCGTACCCAGCGAACGGATCTTCTCCTCCAGGAACTTCATCATGGAGCCCTCGTTGAGGACCGCCTTCGTCTCCTGGTAGAGGAACGACTTGTTGGCCGAGCCGCCGCCCTTGGCCATGAACAGGAACTTGTAGGCGCCGCCGTCGGTGGCGTACAGCTCGATCTGCGCCGGCAGGTTGGAGCCGGTGTTCTTCTCGTCCCACATGGTCAGCGGGGCCATCTGCGAGTAGCGCAGGTTCAGGTTCTTGTACGCGTCGTAGATGCCACGGGAGAGGGCGGCCTCGTCGCCGCCCTCGGTGAGCACGTTCTGCCCGCGCTTGCCCATGACGATCGCCGTGCCGGTGTCCTGGCACATGGGCAGCACGCCCGCGGCCGCGATGTTCGCGTTCTTCAGCAGGTCCAGGGCGACGAACTTGTCGTTGGCCGAGGCCTCCGGGTCGTCGATGATGCGGCGCAGCTGGGCGAGGTGGGCCGGGCGCAGATAGTGCTGGATGTCGTGGATCGCCTCCTCGGCGAGCTTGCGCAGCGCCTCGGGCTCCACCTTGAGGAACGTCCGCCCGTCGGCCTCGAAGGTGGACACACCCTCGGAGGTCACCAGCCGGTAGGGGGTGGTGTCCTCTCCCATGGGGAGCAGATCGGTGTACGCGAACTCAGGCATCTCGCCCATTCCTCACTCGACAGACAGCGGCTGGCCTCCATTGGCAGCGTCCACCAGCGTAGAACCTGGCGTCCGCGCAGGGCCTGTGAGGTAAGGCTCACTTCGGGGGTGTCGCGATCTATCGTGTTTCGCTAGTCTGGTTCCGTGGACCTTCAGAAGCAGACCGGGACGCGCCCCGCCGCCGAGCCCCGGGGCACCGAACTGCGTGCCTCGGACGCCGACCGTGACCGCATCGCCGACATCCTGCGCGACGCCATGGCCGAGGGCCGGCTGACCGCGGAGGAGCACGCCGAGCGGGTCGAGGGCGTGCTCGCCGCCAAGACAGTCGGTGAGCTGGAGGTCTTCATCCGGGACCTGCCCGCCGCCCACCACCGGGCCGCCCCGGCCTACGCCGCCGCTCCCGGCCGCCCGGCCGCGGGCGCCATCCCGGCCGACCCCGACGAGAACGTGGTCGCGGTCTTCAGCAGCGCCGTCCGCAAGGGCCGCTGGCGCGCCGGACGCCGTATCCACGCGTACGCGATCTTCGGCAGCGTCGAGATCGACCTCAGCGAGGCGCTCTTCGAGTACCAGCAGGTCGTCATCAAGGCGCTCTCGGTCTTCGGCAACGTCGAGGTCAGGGTCCCGGAGAACGTCTCGCTGCGGGGCACCGGCGGTGGCGTGCTGGGCAACTTCGAGGTGGACACGCTGGACGCCGTCGACCCGGACGCGCCCGTCGTCTATCTCGACGGCTGGGCCGTACTGGGCAACATCGAGGGCAAGCCCAAGCGCGGCAGACTCGTCGGGGACATCCTCGACCGGGTCCAGCGCAAGGTCGACAAGAGTTTGCGCAAGCACCTGGACCGTTGACGGTCGTGAATTCCGGGGTCCCCGCGGCGGCCGGGGCCGGGTGCGGCCGGTGTTCCGCGGGCGTCGACGCGCCCCCGGAAACCTGCGGTTCGGAACCGAGTGCATAGGCGCGCGTACAGCGGGTAGGCCTTGCTGCATCGTCTCTCGCTCGCGAAGCCGTCGTCAGGAGTAGACCCGTGCAGCAACCGCCGCATTCGTCCCTGCAGGTAGCTGCCGTACCGGCCCAGCGGGTGCCGGTGCGGGACAGGGATCAGGACGCGCCCTGGCACACCGAGGCGGTGTGCCGGCGCGACGAGGCCGGCCTGTTCTTCGCACCGTCCAAGGAACCCACCGCCGCCCGGCTCTCCCGCGAGGAGGCGGCCAAGCGGGTCTGCGCGCGCTGTCCGGTGATGGTCGAGTGCCGCGAGCACGCGCTGCTCCAGCCCGAGCCGTACGGCGTCTGGGGCGGCCTCACCGCCGCCGAGCGCCGTGTGGTGCTGGCCCGGCGCCGCCGCCGCGAGCTCGAACTGAAGAAGGCGCGCGCGGCGAACCGCATAGCGGCCGCGGGCTGACCCCTGGATCCTGCCGTCCTGCCGCCCCTGGATCCCGCTGTCCGTCTGCCGGGTGCTTCCGGGTGCTTCCGGGTCGCCCGGGCGGGACCGGTCGGCGTCCGTGGGGCCGCGATCCGCGCCGGTGTGCGCGTCCTGCGTGTCCTGCGGGCCAGTGGATCGTTCGTACGTGAAGGGGGCGCTCCCTCCGCACCGGGGGCGCCCCCTTCACGTATGAGTGCGGCCGCCGGTTGCGGCCGCCGGGTGGTGGCTACTTGGCGCGGTCGAAGTCGATCGCGCTGTACGCACGCAGCTTGCTCAGCCGGTGCTCGGAGTCGATCCGGCGGACCGTGCCGGACTTGGAGCGCATCACGATCGAGTCGGTCGTGGCGGTCTCGGACCGGTAGCGCACCCCGCGCAGCAGCTCGCCGTCGGTGATGCCGGTGGCGACGAAGAAGACGTTCTCGCCGGAGACCAGGTCGTCCGTGGTCAGCACGCGGTCGAGGTCGTGCCCGGCGTCGATCGCCCGCTGACGCTCCACGTCGTCCTTCGGCCAGAGCTTGCCCTGGATGGTGCCGCCCAGGCACTTCACCGCGCAGGCCGAGATGATGCCCTCGGGGGTGCCGCCCACGCCGAGCAGCAGGTCGACGCCGGTGCCCTCGCGCAGCGCCAGGATCGAGCCGGCGACATCGCCGTCGGAGATCAGCTTGATGCGGGCGCCGGTCTCCCGGATCTCCTTGATGAGGCCGTCGTGCCGCGGCCGGTCGAGGATGACGACGGTGACGTCCTCGGGCGAGGAGCGCTTGGCCTTGGCGACCCGGCGGATGTTCACGGACACGGGCGCGTCGATGTCGACGAAGTCGGCGGCCTCGGGGCCCGTGACCAGCTTGTCCATGTAGAAGACGGCGGACGGGTCGAACATCGAACCGCGGTCGGCGGCGGCGAGCACCGCGATCGCGTTCGGCATGCCCTTGGCGGTCAGCGTGGTGCCGTCGATCGGGTCGACGGCAATGTCGCACTCCGGGCCGGTGCCGTCGCCGACCCGCTCCCCGTTGAAGAGCATCGGGGCTTCGTCCTTCTCGCCCTCACCGATGACGACGACACCGTTCATCGACACGGTGGAGACGAGCGTGCGCATGGCGCGCACCGCGGCACCGTCGGCGCCGTTCTTGTCGCCGCGCCCGACCCAGCGGCCCGCGGCCATCGCCGCGGCTTCGGTCACCCGGACGAGTTCCAGGGCGAGGTTGCGGTCGGGGGCCTCGGAGGGAACCTCGAGTTCGGAGGGCAGCTGATGATTCTCGGTCATCGGAGCGCACCTTTCTGATACGGCGACGGCCGGATGAGGGTGTTGGCCCCGACTCTATCGCCAGACTGACAAAATGAGCAGGGCCCCCCACGGATGAGCGCACCGGGTACCTGCGACGATAGGGGCGTGGCAGGTTCGAACGGCAAGCAGAAGACGGTCCGGGACATGATTCTTTCCCTGGGCCTGATCATGGTCGCGGCAGGTGTCATCTACATCTTCGTCCCGCACGACGATCACGCTCCCGACATCAAGCGGGTCGACTACCGCGTCGAGCTGCTGACGGCTCGGCGTGCGGCGTCGTACCCGGTGGCCGCGCCCGAAGGCCTGCCGGAGAGCTGGAAGGCGACCTCCGTGCGCTTCCGCGGCGACGAGTCCGACGCCTGGCACCTCGGCTTCCAGGACCCCGACGGGGAGTACGTGGCCGTCGAGCAGTCGACTCAGAAGCGCGCCGAGTTCGTCGAGGAGGCGAGCCAGGGCGCCAGGGCGACGAAGGTGACCGACGAGATCGGCGGCCGTACCTGGACCCGTTACACCGGGGGCCGCTACGACGCCCTCGTGCTGGAGGGCGCCGACGGCTCCACGACGGTCGTGGCGGGCACGGCGTCCTTCGACCGGCTGGTGAAGATGGCCGAGGCGCTGAAGACGGCGTGAGTGCCTGGCGTCCGAAGAGGGCGTGAGTGCCTGGCGTCCGAAGAGGGCGTGAGTGCCGGCCGCCTTCCGAGGCGTACGCAGACATGACGAAGCCCCCGGCGACGCTTCCGTTCTAGTGGTCGTTGCAACACCCCAGCTCAGGGGTTGCAGTGGACTTCGAGATTCGGCAGGACCGCAAGTCGCGGGGGCCTCGCAAGTTGGTCGCTGAGCGGGCCGCATACTTCCAGCTCATGGAGCAGGGGTACAGCACCCGGGAAGCGGCCCGCATCGTCGGCATCAACCTGCGGACCGGCAAGAAGTGGCGTAACGGACACCACTCGCCAGGCAAGGGATTGAAGCCGGTTCCCCCGATCTATCCGCCTTCCGGGCAGCAGCCCGAAGGGACGACTGACCAGGGGGAGCCGGCTTCACGCGCGTCGCGCTACCTGCGCGAGGAGGAACGCGTTCACATCGCGGACCGGCTGCGGGAAAAGGCGTCGATCCGGCAGATCGCCACCGAGTTGGGCCGCAGCCCGTCGACCGTCAGCCGGGAGATACGCCGCAACCGGCGCTCCATGCCCAAGGGCGGTTTCTCATACCGGCCTTTCCACGCCCACCGCCGTGCCGAGGGTCGGCGGGCTCGCCCCAAGGTCGGCAAGATCGGCCAGTGCCATGAGCTGAGGGACTTCATCCAGGACCACCTGACGATGCGGTGGAGCCCGGAGCAGATCTGCCAGGCTCTGCGGACCCGCTTCCCCGACCGTCCGGAGATGCATGTGGTCCACGAGACGATCTACCAGGCGCTTTACGTCCAAGGCCGCGGAGAACTCCGTCGCGAGCTGACCCGCGCACTGCGGACCGGCAGGGCCATGCGGCGCCCGAACCGTCACGCCGACCGACGGATCAACCGGCCGATCAAGAACATGATCATGATCAGCGAGAGGCCCGCCGAAGCGGCCGACCGGGCCGTCCCGGGCCACTGGGAGGGCGACCTCATCATCGGCAAGAGCGGCAAGTCCGCCATCGGCACTCTCGTCGAACGCTCCACCCGCTACCTGATGCTCGTCCACCTTCCGGACGGCCACAGCGGCCTCGCGACCCGCAACGCGCTCGCCACGACCGTCCAGGCCCTCCCGCGCCACCTCTGGCAGTCCCTGACCTGGGACCAGGGCTCGGAGCTGTCCGCCCACCGGGCATTCACCGTCGTCACCGGCATCCCGGTCTACTTCTGCGACCCGGCCAGCCCCTGGCAGCGTGGCTCGAACGAAAACACCAACGGCCTGCTGCGGCAGTACTTCCCCAAGGGCACCGACCTGACTGCCCACACCCCCGACGACCTGGCGGCCGTCGCCGCCGAGCTGAACAGCCGGCCACGCAAAACGCTCGGCTGGGAAACCCCAGCCGAGCGCCTCGCTAAGCTCCTGGCCACAGCCAGTTGATCACCTGTGTTGCGACGACCCCTGGAATCTGCCACGTGCCGGGGGCCTTCGTCATGCCTGGAGGTCCGGGGGCGCCCCGGAGGGTGCCCCGGAGCTCCGGAACCGTCTCAGACGGTGGTGATGACCTCGTCGTAGGCCAGGCGCGGGGAGCGCGGGAACCAGGCGTCGGGGCCCGGCTTGCCGATGTTGACCACCATCAGCGGGGTGTGGTCGTCGTCGAGGAACTCCTTGCGGACGCCCTCGAAGTCCAGACCGGTCATCGGGCCGGCGGCCAGACCGGCGGCGCGGACGCCGATGATGAAGTAGGCGGCCTGGAGGGCGGCGTTGAGCGCGGCGCTGGGCTCACGCACCTCGCGGGCGCCGAAGAAGGCGTCCTTGGCCTGGGGGAAGTGCGGGAAGAGCTGGGGCAGCTCCTCGTGGAACTCGTTGTCGGCGGAGAGGATCGCGACCAGCGGGGCGGCGGCGGTCTTCTGCTTGTTGCCGTCGGCCATGTGCTGCAGCAGGCGCTCGCGGGCCTCGGCCGAGCGGACCAGGGTGACGCGCAGCGGCGACTGGTTCATGGAGGTCGGGCCGAACTTGACCAGGTCGTAGATCGCCTGGACCTGCTCGTCGGTCACCGGCTCGTCGGTGAAGGTGTTCGCGGTACGGGCCTCGCGGAACAGCAGGTCCTGAGCGGCGGGGTCGAGAACGAGAGACATCTGAACCTTCTCGGGATGTGCGTCCGGCCCTGCAGGACCGGCTGACTGCACCGACCATAAGCGAGGTGAAGTTCAAAGTTCAACCAAACGTGGAGTGTGGTGATCCGCTTCACAGCCGCCCTCTCGCCGAGGGCGCCTGCCCGCGATCACCTCGCCGAAGGCGCCCCTCGCCCGGGCCGCCGCGCCGCGCCGAGCGGCTACCCCGCCGAGCCCTCGGCCTCTGCGTCCTCCGCCTCCTCGGCGAGCGCCGCGTCCAGCCGCGCCCGCGCGCCCTCCAGCCACCGCCGGCACACCTTGGCCAGCTCCTCGCCCCGCTCCCAGAGCGCTAGCGACTCCTCCAGCGTCGTGCCGCCCGCCTCCAGCCGCCGCACGACCTCGATCAGCTCGTCACGGGCCTGCTCGTACCCGAGCGCCTCGTCCACCCTGCCGGTCATTCACTCACTCCTGGACATCGACTCGTACGTTGAACTCGCCCTCGGCGACCCGCGCCCGCAGCGCCTCCTGCGGCGCCACCTCGCCCGGGTCCCGGACGACATGCCCGTCCGCTTGCTGGAGCACGGCGTAGCCACGCTTCAGCGTCGCCGCGGGGGAGAGGGCCACCACGCGCGCGTGGGTGTGGCCCAGTTCGGAATCCGCCCGGTCGAGGAGATGACCGAGGGTCCGCCGGGCCCGGCCGAGCAGGGACGCCACCTGGTCCTCCCGCTCGTCGACCATCCGGTGCGGGTCCTCCATCGAGGGCCGGGCCAGCGCATGGGCGAGACCGCGCTCCTCCCGGTCGACCAGCCCCTGCACGCACCGCCGCGCCCGGTCGCGCAGCATCCGCACCCGCTCGTACTCCTCGCCGACGTCCGGTACGACCTTCTTCGCCGCGTCCGTCGGCGTCGAGGCCCGCAGATCGGCCACGTAGTCGAGGAGCGGGGTGTCGGGCTCGTGCCCGATCGCGGACACCACCGGCGTGCGGCAGGCGGCGACCGCGCGGACCAACTGCTCGTCGGAGAACGGCAGCAGGTCCTCCACACTGCCGCCGCCGCGCGCGACGATGATCACGTCCACCTCGTCGAGCGCGTCGAGCTCCTTCACCGCCTGCACGACCTGCGGGACGGCATGCACCCCCTGCACGGGGACGTTGCGCACCTCGAAGCGGACGGCGGGCCAGCGGTGCCGGGCGTTCTCCAGCACATCGCGCTCCGCCGCCGAGGCGCGGCCGCAGACCAGCCCGACGAGCTGCGGCAGGAACGGCAGCGCCTTCTTCCGCTCGGGCGCGAACAGCCCCTCCGCCGTCAGCGACTTCTTCAGCTGCTCCAGCCGGGCCAGCAGCTCGCCGACGCCCACGGGCCGGATCTCCGCCGCCCGCAGCGACAGCTGCCCGCGCGGCGCGTACCACTCGGGCTTGGCGAGGACGACGACCCGGGCGCCCTCGCCCACGACATCGGAGACCGCGTCGAACACCTGCCGGTAGCAGGTGACGCTGACGGAGATGTCGTACGACGGGTCGCGCAGCGTCAGGAACACCACCCCCGCACCCGGGCGCCTCGACAGCTGGGTGATCTGCCCCTCGACCCACACCGCGCCGAGCCGGTCGATCCATCCCCCGATGAGCCGCGAGACCTCGCCGACGGGCATCGGGGCGTCCGCGGACGTGTTCACAGCCATGCGCCCGAGCGTAACGGCCGGTACCGACAATGCGGCCCGGCCCAGGCCGAGTCGGCACCGGGATCGGCCACGTCCTGCGGCCGGCGGACGAGGCGGGTGCGACCGGCCGTCCGGCCCGCCGCCGGCCGCACCGGGCGGACCGGGGGCGGGCGATCCGTGCCCCTCGGACGCGGCCTTACGATGGGTCCCATGACTGCTTCGCCTGGCCGCCGTGTCCTGCTCGCCGCCCCCCGTGGCTACTGCGCGGGTGTGGACCGCGCCGTGATCGCCGTCGAGAAGGCCCTCGAACAGTACGGGGCCCCGATCTACGTCCGGCACGAGATCGTGCACAACAAGTACGTCGTGCAGACCCTGGAGCGGAAGGGCGCGATCTTCGTCGAGCGGACGGAGGAGGTGCCCGAGGGGAACATCGTCATGTTCTCCGCGCACGGCGTCGCCCCCGTCGTCCACGAGGAGGCCGCGCGCGGCCGTCTCGCCACCATCGACGCGACCTGCCCGCTGGTCACCAAGGTCCACAAGGAAGCCGTCCGCTTCGCCGACGAGGACTTCGACATCCTGCTGATCGGGCACGAGGGTCACGAGGAGGTCATCGGCACCTCCGGCGAGGCTCCCGACCACATCCAGCTCGTCGACGGTCCCGCCGACGTCGCCAAGGTCGAGGTCCGTGACCCGTCCCGGGTCGTCTGGCTCTCGCAGACCACTCTCTCCGTCGACGAGACCATGGAGACCGTCGACGCGCTGAAGGAGAAGTTCCCGCAGCTCATCTCGCCGCCCAGCGACGACATCTGCTACGCCACGCAGAACCGTCAGCTGGCCGTGAAGCAGATGGGCGCCGAGGCGGACCTCGTGATCGTGGTCGGCTCGCGCAACTCCTCCAACTCCGTCCGGCTCGTCGAGGTCGCCAAGCTCGCCGGCGCGCGCGCCGCGCATCTGGTGGACTTCGCGAGCGAGATCGACGAGGCCTGGCTGGACGGCGTGAGCACGGTCGGCGTCACCTCGGGCGCGTCGGTGCCCGAGGTGCTGGTCGAGGAGGTCCTGGCCTGGCTGTCCGAGCGCGGCTACGCGGACGTCGAGCTGGTCAAGGCGGCCGAGGAGTCCATCACCTTCTCGCTGCCCAAGGAGCTCCGCCGCGATCTGCGCGAGGAGGCGGCGGCACTGGTCGCCGAGCGCGGCGGGTCCGGCACGGTCACCGACTCCGGGGAGTGACCATCAGCCCTACGTCGTAACGTAGGGCCATGCAGATCTTCGGCGTGGACATCGGTGGATCCGGGATCAAGGGCGCTCCCGTGGACCTGGACATGGGCGACCTCGCCCAGGAGCGGTGCAAAGTGCTCACCCCGCACCCGGCGACTCCGGACGGAGTCGCCGACGGGGTGAAGCAGGTCGTCGACCACTTCGGCTGGACCGGACCGGTCGGACTCACCTTCCCGGGCGTGGTCACCGGCGGGTCCACCATCCGTACGGCGGCCAACGTCGACAAGAGCTGGGTCGACCTGGACGCGCGCGCGTTGTTCAGCGAACGGCTGGGCGGTCTGCCGGTCACCGTGGTCAACGACGCGGACGCGGCGGGCGTCGCCGAGATGGAGTTCGGCGCCGGCCGGGGCCGCCGGGGCACGGTCATCCTGCTGACCTTCGGCACCGGGATCGGCAGTGCCCTCTTCGTCGACGGGACGCTCGTCCCCAACACCGAGCTGGGCCACCTCGAACTGGGCGGTCACGACGCGGAGAAGCGCGCCTCCAGCAAGGCCAAGGAGGACGGCGAGCTGACCTGGGAGCACTGGTCGCGCCGGGTCACGAAGTACCTCGCCCATGTCGAGATGCTCTTCTCGCCCGAACTGTTCATCATCGGCGGCGGCGTCAGCCGCAAGTCGGAGAAGTTCCTCCCCTTCATCGAGGGCATCAAGGCCGAGATCGTCCCGGCCCAGCTCCAGAACAACGCGGGAATCGTGGGAGCGGCGATGCGGGCCTTCAAGGAGGGCTAGGTTCTGTCTCTTTGGTCAGCGCCGTGTCCGGATGAGGATGGCGGCCAGGTGGAGTGCGGCCTGGTGGGCGATAGCGAGTTTGTCGCATCGCGTGGCCAGGCCGCGCCACTGTTCGAGGCGGTTGGGTTGGGTAGGCCGCGCGACGAGGTACCTGCCATGTGCAGGCCCTTTTCCGCACGGCCCCCCTCCGAACCCGCCGTACGAGTTTCCCCGTAACGGGCTCTCCAGTGACCTATTTCGTGACGCTACCGGTTGGCTTTCCTGAGTGGATCGTGTCATGGCAGCCGACGGTCCCACATCGCATCAGTGATCACTGACCGGACAGACACATCCGATCAACTGACCAACCCATCAAACAGACACGCTCCAGTCCCCGCCGACGTCGTACGGGCCGCCCCCTTTCCGAGGGGGCGGCCCTTCTGCATGTGCACGTCCACGGTACGATCACGCTCTTCGGACGCCCGTTCGACTGCGTAACCCAGAACATCACTTCCCGAGGGGGGACTTGTGGGTACACCCACGTCCGGGGGACGGCGTCACAGACGCCGTGTGCGGATCGCCCTGCCCGTGGCCGCGGCCGGCATCGCCGCAGCCGTCGCAGGCGTCCTGCTGACGTCGTCCGCGCAGGCGGCCGAGACCCCGCCGAAGCCGACGGTCAGCGCACCGTCCCAGGCCGAGCTGGAGAAGCGGCTCACGATCGCCGTCGCCGGTGACGAAACCCCGGGGCACACCGGCAAGGAGGCGCTGAGCGGGAGCACCCGCACCAGCACCGTCGACCCGAAGATCATCGGCGGCACCACGACGTCCATCACGAGCGCGCCGTGGATGGCGCAGCTGTGGTACGGCGACGACCGCGGCACCACCACCACCGCCGACGACATCGGCTTCTTCTGCGGCGGCGTGGTCGTGGCCCCGACGAAGATCCTCACCGCCGCGCACTGCGTCCGCGACGAGTACAACAAGAACTACAGCTGGTACGCGCACGGCATCGTCATCACCGGCACCGCGCAGCTGCCCACCGTCGACAGCAACGGCCAGATCACCGACCTGCACGGTGGGTCGTACAGCGGCGTCTGGCGGCAGTGGAACCACCCGTCGTACAGCCCGGCGACGATCAACAACGACATCGCCGTGCTGACGCTGCCCAACCCGATCAAGGCCACGCCGATCCGGATGACGACGGCCACCGACACCGCGTCGTACGCCGCCGGCACCCCGGCCACGCTGTTCGGCTGGGGCCGCACCAGCTCCACCACGCATGACATCTCCGACGTGCTGAAGACGGCGACCCTGCCGATCCAGTCGGACACCACCTGCGCGGGCGCCTACGGCGCGGACTTCGTCAAGGGCCACATGGTGTGCGCGGGCAACCCCGCCACCGGCAGCGACGAGGGCACCACCTCCGCCTGCAACGGCGACTCCGGCGGCCCGTTGATCGTCAAGGGCCGGATCGTGGGCGTCGTCTCCTGGGGCGTCGAGGACTGCGTCGCGAGCGGCGCGTACAGCGTCTTCACCAAGGTCTCGTCCTACGTGGGCGCCGCCTACCCGCGCGTGGAGGACACCAACCTCAACGGTGACCACCTCGCCGACCTGTTCGTGCGCAACGCCTCCACCAAGACCGCCTACGAGATCGACTCCAAGGGCACCTCGCTGGCCGCCCGCAGGTCCTGGGGCAACTGGAACGGCTACAACCTCATCCTCCAGACGGACCTCGACCGGGACGGCTACCAGGACCTGATCGTGCGCCGGTCCTCCGACGGCGACATCTTCTGGGAGCACTACGTGCCCGCCACCGACTCGTGGGCGAGCAAGCTGATCGGCGACAACTGGAAGACCCGCCTGAACATCGTCGCCCCCGGCGACATGACCGGCGACTACCTGCCCGACCTGCTGGCCGTGGACTCCACGGGCGCGCTGTGGCTGTACGCGGGCAAGGGCAACGGAGGCTTCGCCGCCCCCCTCAAGGTCGGCGTCGGCTTCAACAACTTCAACCTCGTGCGCGGCCACGGCGACTTCAACGGCGACGGCAACGCCGACCTGCTCGCCCGCAACAAGAGCACCGGCGCCGTGTACCTGTACCGCAGCAAGGGCGTGGCCTCCACGGCCCTCTGGCAGCCCGCGCTGAAGGTCGCCACCTGGACCAGCACGACGTACAACGCGCTCGTGACGGTCGGCGACCTCAACAGCGACGGCAAGGCCGACCTGCTGGCCCGCACGCCCGGCGGCACGCTGTACCTGTACAAGGGCACCGGCGCCAACACAACTGCGAGCTTCGCCCCAAGGGTCTCCCTCGGCACCGGATTCCAGCAGTACGACCTCCTCGGCTGACCCCGCAGGTGAGCGGGGTGCACCCGCTCCACCGGTCACCCGCCGTGCCCGTCCTGTCACCAGGGCGGGCACGGTCCGTTGTGCAACCCTTTCCCCGGTTTCCCCGTCTGACGGACGGGGTGACGATGGAGCGGTACGGGCCCGTACGACGGACGGCACCAGGCCTGATCCCGACCCCCGGGGGTATCCGACCGCGCACCGACGAACCGAGGAGCACATGTCCTCCCGGCCGCCCGGCACGAGCATCGGGTCCGGGTCCTGGGTGAAGACGACGAACTCCCGCTCCTGGACGATGCGTTCCGCGTTTTTGGCGTCCCAGACCATGACGGCCGGACCCCACTCCGCCGGATAGCGCTCGCGGATGAAGCCCTACTGGTGCCGCGGCAGGCAGGGCCTGTCCGGCGGATCATGCCGCAGGCGCGGGGACCCCGGGGCTGCGTGGCGCGGGGTCCCGGGTCGCCGGGACCTCGTGGCAGTGGGACCCCGTGGCCGTGGGTCCATGGCCGCCGGGACGCCGTGGCCGTGGGTCCCCGGCCGCCGGGTTCACCGCGGCGCCGGGCTCGCCGGGGACCGTCGGCGCCGGTTCCGCGCACGGACCCGCCGTACGATCGCGATCAGCGCGGCGACGAGCGTTCCGCCGTACAGCCACCCGGCCTGGGTGGCGAGCACCGTGATCATTCCCATCAGCCGGCTGCCGAGCCCGCCGTCGCCGTCGGCCATCGACAGCGCCCCCGCCGTGAAGGCGATCGGCACCACGACCGGCGCGGTCAGCAGGTCCCCCCGGCGCACCCACAGCGCGGTCAGCGCGCACACCGGCAGGAACAGCACCCCGTACACCGTCGGCGCCCCGTCGAACAGCAGCAGGTCGAGCCAGCCGAGCAGGACCATCACCGCCCCGCAGAACAGCCCGCCGCCCAGCCCGGTCAGCCGCGGTCCGGACGCCTGCCCGGCGGCGGTCCGGGCGACCGGGGGAGCGGGCCGTCGTAACGTCACCTGGCGGCGCTGCACGGGCCCGCCCGCGGGAGCGTTCACCCGAGCCGGGCGGGCGGACGGCGTGGGCCGGGACGAGGACGCGGGACGGCCGGACGGGGGTACGGGAGCGGAGGACGGCCGGGCGGGCCGCGCCGCGCCCGCACCGCCGCGTCTGCCCTGTGGGGGCAGCGGCGGGGGTGTGCCGCGTCGTGGTCCGTGCTGCTGGGGGCGCGTCCTGGGTTGCTCCACTGGACCAACTTAGGTCGGTTTATGTGTCGAACGACTCCTCAGACACGCCGGTGGGCCTGCCTTGGCCAAGCGTTCGACACGACGCCGGTACGGGGCTCGGCACGCCGTAGACTGGTGGATCGGCCCCCTTGTCCCCACCCCTCTCACGTAACGGGAAGTCGCAACGTGTCGCTCACGATCGGAATCGTCGGTCTGCCGAATGTCGGCAAGTCGACCCTGTTCAACGCCCTGACCAAGAACGACGTGCTGGCGGCCAACTACCCGTTCGCCACGATCGAGCCCAACGTGGGTGTCGTCGGCGTCCCGGACGCCCGGCTCACGAAGTTGGCCGAGATCTTCTCCTCGCAGCGCGTCCTGCCGGCCACCGTCGACTTCGTCGACATCGCGGGCATCGTGCGCGGCGCCTCCGAGGGCGAGGGCCTGGGCAACAAGTTCCTCGCGAACATCCGCGAGTCGGACGCGATCTGCCAGGTCATCCGTGCCTTCAAGGACGAGAACGTCGTCCACGTCGACGGCAAGGTCTCGCCCAAGGACGACATCGAGACGATCAACACCGAGCTGATCCTCGCCGACCTCCAGACCATCGAGAAGGTCCTGCCGCGCCTCCAGAAGGAGTCGCGGATCAAGAAGGACATCGCGCCGAAGGTCGCGGCGGTCGAGGCGGCCAAGGAGATCCTGGAGAAGGGCGACACCCTGTTCTCCGTGGGCATCGCCCAGGGCTCCGGCAAGGAGGAGCTGCTGCACGACCTGCACCTGCTCACCACCAAGCCGTTCCTCTACGTCTTCAACGTCGACGAGGACGAGCTGGTCGACGAGGACTTCAAGGCCGAGCAGCGCGCCCTGGTCGCCCCCGCCGAGGCGATCTTCCTCAACGCCAAGCTGGAGCAGGACCTCGCCGAGCTCGACGAGGCGGACGCCATGGAGCTCCTGGAGTCGGTCGGCGCCGAGGAGCCGGGCCTGGCCACCCTCGCCCGCGTCGGCTTCAACACCCTCGGCCTTCAGACCTACCTCACGGCAGGCCCCAAGGAGTCCCGCGCCTGGACGATCAAGAAGGGCGCGACGGCTCCCGAGGCCGCCGGTGTGATCCACACCGACTTCCAGAAGGGCTTCATCAAGGCCGAGGTCATCTCCTTCGAGGACCTGGTCGAGACGGGCTCGGTCGCCGAGGCCCGCGCCAAGGGCAAGGCCCGCATGGAGGGCAAGGAGTACGTCATGCAGGACGGCGACGTGGTGGAGTTCCGCTTCAACGTGTAGCGGGAGGAATGCCGCCACATCACTGAACCGGCAAACATGCAGTTCAGGAGGGGTTCGACTCGCTGGAGTCGGGCCCCTTGTCTTTCCCCGTGCGGGGATGGTGGCCGGATGCTGCGACCCTTCGTCCAAGCGGTGCGGCCCTCGGGGTCGGTCTCCTCGAACTCCCCCTCCCCGCTCTGGCCCCCGAGCCGGCGATTGCACGATGCGTGACCCTGAGCGACGGCCGGCCAAGGCGCTTACTAACGTCAATGTTGCTAACGTTGACGTTAGTGTCATGATTGGGGGTCGGTCGGCGTGGTGGACTTCGTGGGCCGTCGGCAGGAGCTGGCGACATTGGAGCGAGAGCTGCGGAGGGTCGCGGCAGGGGCCGGTGGAGAGCGGCCCGGTCGGTGCGTGATGTTGCGTGGGCGGCGCCGGGTCGGCAAGTCGCGATTGGTCGAGCGGTTTGCGGAGCGCTCCGGAGCCCCGTTCCTGTTCTACGCGGCGACCGGCGCGTCCCCCAGGGACGATCTGGCCCGGTTGGCCCGGGACGCCCAGGCGTCGACGCTGCCGTTGGCGGGGCTGGTGGCCGCCGCACGGCCGGAGAGCTGGGACGCCGCGTTCGATGTGCTGGCTGCGGCGCTGCCCGCCGACCGAGCGAGCGTGCTGGTCATCGACGAGGTGCCGTACCTGATGGACGCCGACGGCGCCTTCGAGGGGATGCTGCAACGGGCCTGGGACCGGGTGCTGGAGACCAAGCCGGTGCTGCTGGTCCTCATCGGTTCCGATCTGTCGATGATGGAGGCCCTGAACAGCTATGGACGCCCCTTCCACCAGCGCGGCCGGGAGATGGTGCTGGGACCGCTGAACCCTGCCGAGGTGGGGCGGATGCTCGGGCTGGATCCGGCGGAAGCCTTCGACGCCGCGCTGGTCACCGGCGGGCTGCCGCTGATCTGCGCGGAGTGGCCGCGGGGCGCGGGGCTGTGGGACTTCCTCGACGAGGCGCTGAGCGACCCGGTCTCGGCCCTGCTGGTGTCGGCCGAACGCTCGCTGGCTGCCGAATTTCCCCCACAGGCTCAGGCGCGTACGGTGCTGGCGGCCATCGGCAGTGGTGAGCGGACCTTCACCAACATCGCTCGTGCAGCCGGCGGAATCGGGGCCACGCCGCTGCAACGAGCGCTGGAGCTGCTCACGGACAAGCGGATCGTCGCCGCGGAGCTGCCCGTATCGCTGCGTCCGTCGAAGGATCGCCGTTACCGGGTGGCAGATCCCTACCTGCGGTTCTGGCTGCACCTGCTCGGCCCCTCCATGGAGGAGATCGAGCGGGGGCGGGGCGATCTGACCTTGGCGCGGATCCGGGACAGCTGGACCAGCTGGCGCGGCCGGGCGGTCGAGCCGCTCATCCGTGAGGCGCTCGCCCGGACACTGCCCGACGATCAGCTCCCCGCAGCCCCCGCAGTGGGCGGCTACTGGACCCGCACCAACGACGTCGAGATCGACATCGTCGGTGCGGACCGTGCCCCCGTTGCCAAGGAGCTGCTCTTCCTCGGCTCCATCAAGTGGCTGGAGCAGTCACCCTTCGACCGGCACGACCTGGCAGCCCTCCATCGGCACCGGGCCGCCCTCACCGACGAACCCGTTCCGGTCGTGGCGGTCTCGCGCAGCGGCGTCGAATCTCCGGGCCTCGATGCAACCTACGGCCCCGGTGATCTGCTGACCGCTTGGCCGCTGTGAGCGGCGGACCGCAGGCGAGGCACGGGGGAGGCGCCCCGCCCGGACGGGCGAGGCGCCTCTTCGGCCGTTCCGGCCTGTTTCGCCGGCGCGAAATCCGGAGACGGCCCGGACCGGCGGATATTCCGAACAGCGGGCTGTCGACGGCGAGTTCTTCGGTCCTTCCGGAAGAAACTCCGTCAGATCGGTTGATCCCCGCCGCGCGGAATGCCGGCGTTCCGGGCCGGTCGCGGCCGTGGCCGGATCAACTGGCCCGTGGCGCGGGCGGCGGTGTGCGGCGGTGTGCGACGGGAAGGGGCCGGCCGGTGCGAGCGGAGCCGGGCGCGGGGGCCCGACAGTTACGGGTCTGACTGGTGGTCAGGCCGGTGCGTCCGCGCTGCCGCACGCCGGGCGCCAGCAGCCGGGCTCGGCGCACGGCCGTGCCGCCCGCCCGGTGTCCGGGCGGGCCGAGGCGCGCAGGGCGCCGGCCGGGGTGTCTGCTGCGACGGACCCATCTGCCGGACCGGCGTTATGGCCTTGGCCGCGGCGCGCTTACCATGCGCCCAGGTCGTACGTCAGTTCTCATCACTTCCGTAGCCGGGAAGCCGGGAATCCGCGGCCGCCGCCCCCACGTCGCCCCGCCGCCCGCCGTCCCGTCAGAACCAGGAGCACGGTAACCGTGTCCATACCTCCGCCCCCGGGGACCCACGACCCCCGGCAGCCCCAGCAGCCGCAGGGTCCCTACCAGGCGCCGCCGCCCGTTCCGTACCCGCCGCAGTACGGGGTCTACGGGCAGCCTCCGTACCAGACCTGGGGGCAGGGCTACAGCCCGTTCAACCGGCCCGCGCCCGTCAACGGCCTGGCCATCGCCTCCCTGGTCCTCGGCGTCCTGTGCTTCCTGCCCGCGGCGGGACTGGTGCTGGGGATCATCGCGCTGGTGCAGATCAAGCGGCGCGGCGAGCGCGGCAAGGGGCTGGCGATCGGCGGGACGGTGATGTCGTCGGTCGGGCTCGTGCTGTGGGCGCTGGTGCTCACCACGGGCGCGGCGCACGACGTCTGGGAGGGGTTCAAGGAGGGCGCCCAGAACAGCGTGAGCGTGCCGGTCAGCGTCGGCGAGTGCTTCGACGCGCCGGGCGCCCAGGACGGCTACACCTATGACGTCGACGTGGTCCCCTGCGAGGGCGAGCACGACGGCGAGGCGTTCGCCGTGTTCGACCTGCGCAAGGGTGCCGACTACCCGGACGACTCCTACCCCGGCGAGACCCATGTCACGGACATCGCCGACGACAGGTGCTACACGCTCCTGGACCGTTATGCGATGGACCCCTGGGCCGTTCCCGAGGACGTCGACGTGTACTACTTCACCCCGACCGAGGAGTCCTGGGACGTCGGAGACCGCGAGATCACCTGCTTCTTCGGCAACACGGACGAGGACGCCACGCTGACCGGCTCGCTGCGCAACGACGCCTCGATGCTCGACGCGGACCAGGAGGCCTTCCTGAAGGCGGGCCACGCGCTGGACGCCGCGCTCGCGCAGGAGCCCCTGGACTACCCCGAGCAGGATCTGAAGGTCAACACGGACTGGGCGGGCGACGTCGAGGACGGGCTCGCGGCGCAGGCCGCGGCGCTGCGCGCGCACGAGTGGCCGGCCGCCGCCGAGCGGCCCGTGGCCGCACTGGTGAAGGACGTGGAGGCCGCCCGCAAGGAGTGGGCGAAGGCCGCCGCGGCCGACGACGCGGACACGTTCTACGCGCACTACGACAGCGGGTACGAGTTCATCGACGACGCCGCCACGGTCACCGCGCGCGAGGCTCTGGGGCTGGCCACCACCCCGCCGTCGTACGACGACTACGGCGACGGCGCGGGCGACGGCGGGCGCGGCGAGAACCTCGATGTGTGAGCGCGGCCGGAGTGGGGAGAAAGCGCCTGCGTAAAGCCCTCCACAACCGCAAGTAATCACATCGAGTGATTCTCTGGCCTTTGCTTGCACGAGACGACCCACGGTTGCCAGGCTGTTGCTGTCTGTACAACCTGATGGGAGCGGCCAGTGACATTCGGTGAGCAGCCGGCGTATCTGCGCGTCGCGGGTGATCTCCGCAAGAAGATCGTCGACGGTTCGCTGCCACCGCACACCCGGCTGCCCTCCCAGGCCAGAATCCGCGAGGAGTACGGCGTCTCGGACACCGTCGCCCTGGAGGCGCGCAAGGTGCTGATGGCCGAGGGGCTCGTCGAGGGCCGCTCCGGGTCGGGGACGTATGTGCGCGAGCGGCCCGTGCCGCGCCGGATCGCCCGCTCCGGGTTCCGCCCGACCGGCGGCGCGACCCCCTTCCGCCAGGAGCAGGCCGACGCGGACACCCGCGGCACCTGGGAGTCCAGCAGCGCGCAGACGGAGGCGAGCGGCGCGGTCGCCGAACGGCTCGGCATCAAGCCCGGCGACCGCGTGATGTGCACGCGATACGTGTTCCGGGAGGCCGGCGAGGTGATGATGCTCTCCACCTCCTGGGAGCCGCTCGCCGTGACCGGACGCACGCCGGTGATGCTGCCCGAGGAGGGGCCGCTCGGCGGTATGGGCGTGGTCGAGCGGATGCGTGCCATCGACGTCATCGTGGACAACGTCACCGAGGAGGTCGGCGCCCGCCCCGGCCTCGCGGAGGAACTCCTCGCGCTGGGCGGGGTCCCCGGCCATGTCGTCCTCGTCGTCCAGCGCACGTACTACGCCTCGGGACGCCCGGTGGAGACGGCCGACGTGGTCGTCCCGGCGGACCGCTACCGGGTCGCGTACCACCTTCCCGTGAAGTAGCGCACAACCCCTGTCCACCGCCCCCGGACGGCGCTCGGTCGAGCCCGTCCGGGGGCTGCTGTTTTCCGGTCGTTCTCGCAGGTCGCCCCGGGTGTCTTCGGTATGCGGCCGACGGGCTGCCGTGCACCGTGCGCAGGGCGTGTCCGATGGTGTGCGCCCCTGGGGGCTGGCCGGTTGCGTACCTCTTTGTGAAAAGCCGTATTCGCTGCGTGAAGGTTAGGCGTAGGCTCGGGCATATGCGGATTGCGGTTTCGTTAGAAGGCGGGGCGCGGGGCGAAGCGCGGGCGGGAGGGGTGCGATGAACGACGGCGGCACGATCGCTCTTCCCTGGCTCGTCATACGGCAGGACGACAACGGCAATCGCTATCGCGTGGGGAGGTACGCGACCCGCGCCGAGGCACAGAAGATCGCGGACAGTCTCGACCACCGCGGACACAAGCAGCTGTACTGGGTCGAGCGGATCGGGCAGCACGACGACGCCACCCGCAACTGACCTGCCCGCCACCCCGCTCCCGTAGGCTCCGGCCCATGACGGAACGGATCGTGGTGGTCGGAGCCGCCCTGCTCGACGACGGCCGCCTGCTCGCCGCGCGCCGCAGCGCGCCCCCCGAACTGGCCGGACGCTGGGAGCTGCCCGGCGGCAAGGTCGAGCCGGGCGAGACGCCCGAGGCGGCTCTCGTGCGCGAGCTGCGCGAGGAACTCGGTGTCGAGGCCGAGGCCGTCGAGCGCGTACCGGGCCGGTGGCCGCTGAGGCCGCCGTACGTCCTGTGCGTGTGGACCGCGCGGCTGCGCGTCGGCTCCGCCGCCCCGAAGCCCCTCCAGGACCACGACGAGCTGCGCTGGCTCACCCCCGCCGAGATCTGGGACGTGGACTGGCTGGAGCAGGATGTGCCCGCCGTGCGGGAGACGCTCGCGCGCCTGGACGCGGACGCGCTCTGAGCTTCCCGTACGCCGTTTGTGCCACAGTGCGCCCCTGAGCGCGGTATCGCGCACCGAATGCCGGGTATGTGCTCATTAACCCCTCGAAACCGGACATGGGGCGATCCGCTTGCCCGGGAAGTGATCGGCGTGATCGACACCGAAGGCGACTGCACCGAATGGACCTTTCCCGCAGACCCCGGCGCAGCCCGCGCCGCGCGCACGGTGGTCCGGGAGCGGCTGCGGGGCTGGGAACTCGAATCCGTCAGTGACATGGCGGCCCTGCTGGTCAGCGAACTCGTGACCAACTCCCTGCGCCATGCGACCGGTCCGATCGGAGTCCGTGTCGTGCGCCCCTCCCGGCAGCGCGGAGTGCTGGTGGAGGTCTCCGACCCGCTGCCCGACCCGCCCCGCGAGCGCGCCGCCCGCCCGGAGGACGAGAGCGGCCGTGGCCTGCAACTGGTCGCGTCCTCCTCGCGCCGCTGGGGCACCCGCCCCGGGTCCGCGGGCAAGATCGTGTGGTTCGAGCTCGCGGTGCCGGACTGAGGCATTGAAACCAGGTCCTTCGAGCGGTTTCGGAGCGTATGTCCCCCGAAGTCGTCTGTACGCGCGCCCTCGTACTGTCGACTGGCCGATTCAGGTCGACGATGATCCCCCGCGGACGTGGTTCGACGGCGTGTTCGCTGGTTAGAAGACTGGAAGTGTTGTCACGGACAGGTCCGAAAAGAACCTGGACCGTGCTGTGATCGTGAACACCGTGTCGTGCGGCACCGTAGTGCTGGATACTGCGGGCAGCCGCCCCCGGTGACCGGTGCCGGGCGCGGTGAGCTGGAGGGGACGGTTCGCGTGAGCGAGATACCAGCGAAGGCGACGGAGTCCGAGGACCCGTCGGGCGGAGCGAGGGCGGATGCCTCGGGCACCGCTGCCCACGCGGAGGTGCCGTCCGGCGATCCCCTGTGGCAGATCAGTCCGCCCGGCTCGATGTACGACTACATCCGGGTCGCGTCCTTCTCCATCGGTCCCGACGGCTTCGTGGACCAGTGGAGCCTGCGAGCCGAGGAGATCTTCGGTATCCCGGCCGAGCGCGCCGTGGGCATGGATCCCATCCAGGCCTTCGTCGACCCCGACCTGCGCGAGCGCGGTCAGCGCAAGATGGCCGAGATCCTCGACGGCCGGGAGTGGACCGGGGTGGTCCCCTTCCGGATGCCGGACGCCCCGGCCGGAGAGCGCGGCGAGGAGGGGCTCGCCGAGGTCTATGTCATGCCGACCCGGACCACGGAGGGTGACAAGGCCGCCGTCTGTATCGTCGTCGACGTCCGCACCCTGCGCAGCATCGAGACCGACCTCGCCGCCTCGCAGGCGATATTCGGCCAATCTCCGTTCGGCTTCCTGCTGATCGACGCCGACCTGCGGGTGCGCCGCGCCAACCAGCGGTTCGCCTCCATCTTCGGCGGCAGCCCCGACGACCACCGCGGCCAGGGCGTCCACGACTACCTGCCGCGCGGCGAGGCCGACCGGGTCTCCGCGACCCTGCGGCGCGTCCTGGAGACCGGCGACTCCATCACGGACATGCACGTCACGGGCTTCGTACCGGGCTCCGAGGAACGCCGGCACTGGTCCATCAACCTCTACCGCGTACACAGCGGCAGCGGCCGCCCGATCGGCATCGCCTGGCTCGGCACCGACATCACCTCCCGCCGCGCCGCCGCCCGCGAGGCCGCCGCCGCCCGCCGCAACCTCGCCCTGCTCAACGAGGCCGGCGCCCGGATCGGCAACTCCCTCGACCTGGAGACCACCGCCCGCGAACTCCTCGACGTCGTCGTACCGGGGTTCTGCGACCTCGCCACCGTCGACCTCTACCAGGGCCTGCTGGCCGGCGACGAGACCCCGCCCGGCCTCGCCGACGGCAGCGCCGAACTGCGCCGCGTCGCCTTCGCCAGCGCCGTGTCCGACGTGCCCTACGCGGGCGCCGACCGGCCCGTCGCCGTCGGCGCGGTCCACCACTACCCCTTCAACTCCCCGTACGCGGACGCCCTGCGCACCGCCCGCCCCGTACACATCCCGGGCGAGGACGGCGGCCTGGTGCAGTCCACGCTCGCCGTCCCGATGGTCGCCCACGACACGGTCGTGGGACTGGCGCAGTTCGCCCGGACGAAGGGCAGCGAGCCGTTCGGCGACCGGGACCGGGACCTGGCGGTGGAGCTGGCGGCACGGGCCGCCGTCTGTATCGACAACGCCCGCCTGTACCGCCGCGAGCACGAGCGGGCGCTGATCCTGCAGCGGTCCCTGCTGCCGCCCGGCGACCCGGTCGCCTCCGGCCTCGACATCGCCTGCCGCTATCTGCCCGGCAACGCCTCCACCGGCCGCCCCAGCGAGGTCGGCGGCGACTGGTTCGACGTCATCGAACTCCCGGGCCACCGCACGGCCCTGGTGGTCGGCGACGTGATGGGCCGCGGGCTGCGCGCGGCGGTGGCCATGGGCGAACTGCGCACCGCCGTACGGACCCTGGCCCTCCTCGACCTCGAACCCGCCGAGGTGCTCTCGGCGTTGGACGAGATCGCCCGCGGACTCGGCACCCCCGGCGGGGTCCAGCAGGCCACCCGGGCCGCCCGCCGCCCCCGCGAGGCCGACCTCTCCGAGGTGTACCTCGCGACCTGCGTCTACGCGGTCTACGACTCCGTCACCCGCCGCTGCACCTTCGCCAACGCCGGTCATCTGCCCCCCGTCCTCGTCGAACCGGGCGAGGCCGCGCTGATGCTCGACGTGCCGCCCGGGATGCCGCTCGGCGTCGGCGGCGAGCCCTTCGAGGAGGTGGAGGTCGAACTGCCCGAGGGCGCCCTGCTGGCGCTCTACACCGACGGTCTGGTCGAATCCCGCGACCACCCCCTCGACGAGGGCCTCCAGGCGTTCGTGGGCGCGCTGACCGACCCGACGCGCCCGCTGGAGGACGTCTGCGACCACGTCCTGCGGACCCTCGACACCCACCACGGCGAGGACGACATCGCGCTACTGATGGCCCGCGTCCAGGGACTGCCCACCGAGTCCGTCGGCGACTGGACGCTGCCGCGCGAACCGCGCAGCGTCGGCCGCGCCCGCGAGTACGCGCGCGGCCAGCTGCTCAGCTGGGACCTGGAGCCCCTGGTGGACACCACGGAACTCCTCGTCAGCGAGCTGGTCACCAACGCGCTGCGCTACGGCGAGGGCGAGATCCGGCTGCGCCTGCTCCTCGACCGCACCCTGGTGTGCGAGGTCTGGGACGCCGGCCTGGTCCAGCCCCGGCGCAGGCGCGCCCGCGACACCGACGAGGGCGGCCGCGGCCTCCAGCTCGTCGGCCTGCTCTCCGCCGCCTGGGGCTCGCGCCGCACCCCCCGGGGCAAGACGGTGTGGTTCGAACTCCCCCTCCCGGACGGCGAGACGGGCCTCATGGATCCGGCGGAGGCCTTGCTCAGCCTGTTCTGAGCCGTACGGCGACGGCGTACGACCGCGTACGGCGTTCCGGGCGTCCTTGGGCAGCCGTACGGGCGTTCCGGGCATCCTCGGTCGGGCTGTACGGGCTGTGCGAGTTGTACGGGCGTCCTCGGTCGGCCGCGTACGGGGACACGGGCGTCCGCGGTCGGCCGTACGGGCGTTCCCGGCGTCCAGGGGCGGTCGTGCGGGCGGCGCAGGCCGGCGCACGGGCGTCCCGGCCGGTTCCCCGCGGTCAGGTGGGCGCCGGTCCCCTGCGGTCACGGGTGCGGGGGCCGCCGAAGCTCGGGGGCGTGCCGTCCTGCGCGGCGCCGGGCGACAGCAGGCCGCCGAGCACCGCCCCGGCGAGACCGCTCTCGTGGGCGGTGGGCCCGTCGTGCGGGTTGCCGTGCGTGCGTACGTCCAGCTCGGCCAGCTCGCGGGCCTGCGTGGCCAGGTCGCCGCAGGCCAGGACATCCGTCAGGACGTCCGCCGGGACACTCACCGAGACGTCCGCCGACCCGTCCGCCGGGACGCCGACGGGGACATCGGCCGGGATGTCCGCCGGGACCGCCGCCGGGTCCTCTCCCCGGGCGCCCGCCGCACCGTCCTGCGGGACGCGGCCGTCTGCCCGGCCGTCCATCCAGGCCAGGCAGCGTTCCGCCGCCGCCAGCCGGGTACGGGCCTCGGCGCCCACCACCCCCCGGTGCGTCGCGACGAACCCGCCCGCGCCCGCGACGTCGGACCGGGCGACGAGCGACGCGGCGGCCGCCAGTACCCCGCCCTGCCCGGTGTCCAGCGGCGCGGTCGCCCGGACGACCCGGCGCAGCAGGCCCAGCGGATCGTGCGGACGCGGTGCGGTCACCTCCTGGCGTACGGAGTCCAGCACCGCGTCCGCGTGCAGCAGCCGTGACCGCAGCTCGCCCGATGGCACCGCGGGCCGTGCCGCGGGACCGGCCGCCCGCACCCTCGCGAGCTGGGCCTCCGCCCCGGTGAGCGCGGCCGGAAGCCACCGCGAGGCCGTCGTCAGCGCCGTGGCGAGGCGGTGCACCTCGTCCACGAACACCGCCGCCTGGGCCACCCCGCCCTCGGCGGCCCGCAGATGCAGGGCGGCCCGGCCGGGCTCGCCGCGATCGGCGGTCTGGCGGGCCCGGTTGAGCCGGGAGGTGGCGAACACCAGCCGGTCCTTGGCCTGTTCGACGTACCCCGTGACCCCGGCGCTCGCCGCGGGCCCGTACCGGGCGGTCAGCTCGGCGAGGATCGCCTGCGCCGCCCCGGTCCGGCCGGCCAGCTGCCGGAACCGCGCCTCCGCCGCCTCCAGCGCCGCGCCGGCACCGAACTCAGGACCGCGCAGCCGGTCGAATCCCGCCGCCTCCGCGTCCAGCCGCCGCCCCGCCTCCGCGCACCGGCCGTCGATGCCCGCGAGCGTGTGCCGCCGGGCCGCCTCCTCCGCCGGTACGCCCTCGTCGTAGCGCTGCCGCATCGCGAAGGCGGCAGCCAGTTCGGCCTCCGCCTCCCGCACCGCCCGCGCGTACGGCGCCGCGGGCCCGGTCCCGGACAGGGCCACCGCGCAGGCGAGTTCCTCCCGGCTGGTGCGTATGCAGTCGTCCGCCTCGACCAGCAAGGCCTGCGTCCGCCGGTCCAGTTCGGCCAGGGGTTCGACGGCGGGCGCGGTGGAAGGTCCGGCGGGGGTCGTCCGGGTCCGGGCCCGCCGGGTGCGCCGTACGTAGCCGTAGCCCGCGATCACGCCGGCCGCGCCCACCGCCGCGAGCGGCAGTACGAGATCGATGGCGGACGCCTGTGCCGCCTGGGCCGCGACCGGGGTGCAGGTGGGCCGAGGGCCGGTGATCGCAACCGGCGGGTCGTGCTGCGTCGTCATCCCTGGCAACACCAGCCACACGAGCCCGAGGACCCCGCCCAGCGCGGCATGTGCCACCTGCACGGGTATGTGCGAGGTCGCACGCCGTGGCCGGCCCCGGAACAAGGATGACGTCACATTTGGGAGCGTATGGCCGCCCATGCGGGCACGCGAGCGGTGTGCGTCCGGGACGGGGCGCCAGGGGCGGGCCGAGACACGAGGGGGACATGGGATGGACCACGCAGACACGGACACGGACCCGGACGCGAACACGAAGCCGGCCGCGAACCCGACCCCAGCCCCGGACAAGGACGCGGCCCCGGGCGCGGCCCAGCGTCAGGGCGCAGCCCCGCATCCGGACGCGGAGGCAGCCCGGACCCCGGCCCCGGACGCAGACCCGGGCGCAGCCGCGAACCCGACCCCAGCCCCGGACAAGGACGCGGCCCCGGGCGCGGCCCAGCGTCAGGGCGCAGCCCCGCATCCGGACGCGGAGGCAGCCCGGACCCCGGCCCCGGACCCGGGCGTAGCCGCGAACCCGGACCCGGCCCCGGAGGCCGACGCAGCCCCGGACGCCAAGGCAGCCCCGGACCCGGCCCCGGACGCAGACCCCGAAGCCCCCACCCCCGAAGCCCCCACCCCCGAAGCCCCCGACTCCGCCCGTGGCCGCTCCCGTCGGCTCGCGCGCCGGGCGAGGCGGGTCGCCCTCGGCCTTGTCCTGGCCCTGCTGCTGCCACTGCTCGCCGCCGAGACCGCCCTGCGGGTGAACTACGCGGGCGACCCCGCCGACGGCACGTACACCCGGGGCCGGGACGCGATCTGGCTCGGTCACGCCTGGGTCGACGGGCGCAAGCGCGACGCCGACATCACGGCCCTGGCCCACCGTCTCGACGGCAGCGGCATCCGGGATCTCTACGTCCACGCGGGCCCGCTGGAGCACGACGGGACGCTGCCCAAATCTGCGTACGCGCAAGCGGGTTGGCTGATATCGGCCGTGCACCGCGAGCTGCCGGGCGTCCGGGTGCAGGCCTGGCTGGGCGACAAGCTGGCCACCGAGGAGCCGGACGGCATGCACCTGGAGCGCGCCGCGACCCGCGCGGCGGTCGTCCGCTCCACCCGCGAGGTCCTCGCCGCGGGCTTCGACGGCGTCCATTTCGACCTGGAGCCCCTGCACTCGGGCGACGGCCACTACCTCGCCCTCCTCGACTCCCTGCACACGGTCACCGCGGCCGCCGGTGTCCCTCTCTCCGTCGCCTCGCACCAGATCGACCCGCTCCCCGGGTTCCACTCCTTCTGGGGAACCGTCGCCGGGCACCCGAAGTGGTGGTCGCAGGAGTTCTTCGGGCAGGTCGCGCGCCGGGTCGACCAGATCGCCGTGATGTCGTACGACACCATGCAGCCGCTGCCGAGCACCTACGGCGGCTATGTCGCCCAGCAGACCGCCCTCGCCCTGGAGGTCACCCCGCCCACCACCGACCTGCTGATGGGGCTGCCGTTCTTCCACGAGAACCGGTTCGGGCACTGGGCACACGCCGAGACCGTCCCCGCCGCGGTCCGCGGGGTACGTCTCGGCCTGTCCCGCACCGACCGCGACCGCGCGAACTTCGGCGTCGCCCTGTACGTGGACTTCGCGGCGACGGAGGACGACTGGACGGGCTACCGCGAGGGCTGGGCAGATCCGCGATGACCACCTGGCGTGCGCCCGGGCCCTCGTGGGACGATGACTGCCATGCACATGATTCTGGTCGTCCTGGCGGTGCTGGTCGTGGCGGCGACGGCGGGGTTCGGCATCGCGGCCGTCACGACCGGCTGGGTGGTGCCGATCGGCCGGCACCGTGTCCTGCGGCCCAAGCTGTGGGGGTACGGCCAACTGATCGGAGCGACCGGGATGTCCCTGTGGATGTTCCTCGGCGTGCTGCCCGCGAAGTTCGACACGCTCCCGCTCGTCGGCTGGTTCATGTGGATGGGGAGCCTGGGCGTGCAGTGGCTCGCCCAGCGCCCCGGCCGCACCCCCGGCGCCGTCACTCCGGAGAACGCCTCCTGATCTTCGACCCCAGCCACACCAGCGGGTCGTACTTGCGGTCGACCGCCCGTTCCTTCAGCGGGATCAGCGCGTTGTCCGTGATCTTGATGCCCTCGGGGCACACCTCCGTACAGCACTTGGTGATGTTGCAGTAGCCGAGGCCGTGTTCGTCCTGGGCCGTACGGCTGCGGTCCAGGCCGGTCTCGGCCGCCGCGTCCAGCGGGTGCATGTCCAGCTCCGCGACCCGCATCAGGAAGCGCGGCCCGGCGAAGGCCGGCTTGTTCTCCTCGTGGTCGCGCACGACATGGCAGGTGTCCTGGCACAGGAAGCACTCGATGCACTTGCGGAACTCCTGCGAGCGGTCCACGTCCTCCTGCCGCATCCGGTACTCGCCGGGGCCGAGCCCGGCCGGCGGCACGAAGGCCGGAACCTCCCTGGCCTTGGTGTAGTTGAAGCCGACGTCCGTCACCAGGTCGCGGACCACCGGGAAGGCGCGCAGCGGGGTGACGGTGATCGTCTCGTCCCGGGTGAACACCGACATGCGGGTCATGCACATCAGCCGGGGACGGCCGTTGATCTCCGCCGAGCACGAACCACACTTGCCCGCCTTGCAGTTCCAGCGGACGGCGAGGTCGGGGGCCTGGGTGGCCTGGAGCCGGTGGATGATGTCGAGGACGACCTCGCCGTCGTGCACCTCGACCCCGAAGTCCTCCAGACCGCCGCCCTCGGCGTCCCCGCGCCACACTTTGAAGCGGGCCTCGTAGCTGCTCACTCGTAGAGCTCCTCTTCGGCGAGGTACTTGACCAGCTCCTCCTTGTCGAAGAGGGCGAGCAGGTCCGGTCGGATGGGATCGGTGTTCTCGCGAGAGAGGGAGATCTGCCCGCCGCCCGGGTCGGGTGCCGCCGGCTCCCCGTCCGGGTCGGCCAGCCGGCAGACCAGGTTGGCGCGGCGCCACCTGCGGTCCATCGTCGGATGGTCCTCGCGGGTGTGCCCGCCGCGCGACTCGGTGCGCTCCAGCGCGGCCCGCGCCACGCACTCGCTGACCAGCAGCATGTTCCGCAGGTCCAGGGCGAGGTGCCAGCCGGGGTTGAACTGCCGGTGGCCCTCGACCCCGGCCCGCCGGGCCCGTACCCGCAGCTCGGCCAGTTTCTCCAGGGCCTGCTCCATCTCGGCCTCGCGGCGGATGATGCCGACCAGGTCGTTCATCGTCTGCTGGAGTTCCTGGTGCAGGGTGTACGGGTTCTCCGGCGGATGACCCTCCCGCTCGCCCGGCGCCTGTCCCTCCGCCGAGAACGGCCGCAGCGCCTCCGCCGCCGCCCGGTCGACCTCGGCCTCGTCCACCGCCGGCCGCCCGTCGCCGAGACCGGCCGCGTGCTCGGCGGCGTGCAGGCCCGCCCGACGTCCGAACACCAGCAGGTCGGAAAGGGAGTTGCCGCCGAGCCGGTTGGAGCCGTGCATCCCGCCCGCGACCTCACCGGCCGCGTACAGCCCCGGCACCCCGCGGGCCGCGGCCGTGTCCGAGTCGACCGCGATGCCGCCCATCACGTAGTGACAGGTGGGTCCGACCTCCATCGCCTCGGCCGTGATGTCGACGTCGGCCAGCTCCTTGAACTGGTGGTACATCGAGGGCAGCCGGCGCCGGATCACCTCGGCGGGCATCCGCGTCGACACGTCCAGGAACACCCCGCCGTGCGGGGAGCCGCGGCCCGCCTTCACCTCGGAGTTGATGGCGCGGGCGACCTCGTCGCGGGGGAGCAGCTCGGGCGGACGCCGGTTGTGGTCCGGGTCCTCGTACCAGCGGTCGCCCTCCTCCTCGGACTGGGCGTACTTCTCCTTGAAGACGTCGGGGATGTAGTCGAACATGAACCGCTTGCCCTCGGAGTTCCTGAGCACCCCGCCGTCGCCGCGCACCGACTCCGTGACGAGGATGCCCTTCACCGACGGCGGCCAGACCATGCCGGTCGGGTGGAACTGAACGAACTCCATGTTCAGCAGCGGCGCCCCGGCCAGCAGGGCCAGCGCGTGCCCGTCGCCGGTGTACTCCCACGAGTTCGACGTCACCTTGAACGACTTGCCGATCCCGCCGGTCGCGATCACCACCGAGGGGGCCTGGAGGACGAAGAAGCGGCCCGACTCGCGCTCGTAGGCGAACACCCCGCAGACCCGGCCCCCGGCGTCCTTCAGGACCCGGGTGACCGTGCACTCCTGGTAGACCTTGAGACGGCTCTCGTAGTCGCCCGTCTCGCGGTGGTCCTCCTGCTGGAGGGCGACGATCTTCTGCTGGAGCGTGCGGATCAGCTCGAGACCCGTACGGTCGCCGACGTGGGCCAGGCGCGGGTACTCGTGGCCGCCGAAGTTGCGCTGCGAGATCCGGCCGTCCTTCGTACGGTCGAACAGCGCGCCCCAGGTCTCCAGCTCCCACACCCGGTCCGGCGCCTCGCGCGCGTGCAGTTCGGCCATCCGCCACTGGTTGAGGAACTTGCCGCCACGCATGGTGTCGCGGAAGTGGACCTGCCAGTTGTCGTGCTCGTTGGCGTTGGCCATCGCCGCGGCGATACCGCCCTCGGCCATCACCGTGTGCGCCTTGCCGAACAGCGACTTGCAGATGACGGCCGTGCGGGCGCCGCGCTCACGCGCCTCGATCGCGGCGCGCAGACCGGCGCCGCCGGCCCCGACCACGATGACGTCCCACTCCTGCCGGTCGACCACGGACATCAATAGGCCCCACTCGTTAGTAGAAGCGCGGATCGGTAGAAGCGCGGAACGTCAGAAGAAGCGGGGGTCGTCGAAGACCCCGGACGCGACGAGGTACACGTAGAAGTCGGCGAGCGCCACGCTCACCAGCGACGACCACGCCAGCAGCATGTGACGTGCGTTGAGCCGCCCGACGAACTGCCACATCCGGTAGCGCACCGGATGCCGGGAGAAGTGCTTGAGCTTGCCCCCGACGATGTGCCGACAGGAGTGGCAGGAGACGGTGTACGCCCAGATCAGCGTGATGTTGACCAGGAAGACCAGGGTGCCCAGGCCCATGTGGCCCCAGCGGTAGTGCTCGTCGCGGAAGGAGAGCACGGTGTCGTAGGTCAGGATCCCGGCCACGACGATCGCGGCGTAGAAGAAGTACCGGTGGATGTTCTGGAGGATCAGCGGGAAGCGGCTCTCACCGGTGTACGTGCGGTGCGGCTCGGCGACCGCGCAGGCCGGCGGCGAGGCCCAGAAGCTGCGGTAGTACGCCTTGCGGTAGTAGTAGCAGGTCAGCCGGAAGCCCAGCGGGAAGATCAGGATGATGATCGCCGGGGAGAGGGCCCACCAGCTGCCGAACAGGTCGGCGTTGGGACCCGCGTGCATGGTCCGGCAGTTCTCCGCCAGGCACGGCGAGTAGAACGGCGAGACGTACGGTGCCGCGTAGTAGTGGGCGTTCGAGAAGGCCCGCCAGGTCGAGTACACGATGAACGCGAGCAGCCCGGCGGCGGTGGTGGCCGGGGCCAGCCACCACCGGTCGGTCCGCAGGTGCGGGGCGTCGATCGCGGCGCGCGTCGCGGACCGGACGCCGCCGCTGTTCGGATGAGGTTCCGTACCAGTGGCCAACTTGAGGACTCCCGGTCGGGTTCGGGGGGCGGGTCCGGTCGGGGGACGCGCCGGTTCAGGGGGCGTGCCTGTGCGCGGGGCGCCCCGGGTCAGGGGGCGTGCCGGTCGCGGGCGCCGAGGCCCTCGTCGTCCGTGTCCGTCCACAGGGTGATGTCGTAGGGCGTGTCGGAGATGGTGACCAGCTCCGGCGCGCGGGGGACGGGCTGCGCCGCCGACGTGCGCAGCAGCTCGACGCTCTCGCGCAGATGGTCGGTGTCCGCGCGGACGCGGCGCATCTCCAGCCCGCCGGTGCCGAGCTGTCGTTCCAGGCGGCCCACCGACCGCGACAGATCGTCGAGGCTGCGCTGGACCGATATCAGGTCGTCGTGCACGGACATGACGTGACCTCACTTCCAGGGGCCGGGTGGCCTTGGGTGGTGACGTTCATGCGCCTGCGAGTGTTGCGCGTCACACCTGCCGGTGTGAAGGCGTGTGCAGCGATTGGCGGATTGCGCGCCTCCTGCGCACACCCGGATGCGCTTTGCGCTCCGTAATTGCCGGGGTTCGCACGGTTGCGCCGCACGGGTGGGGTTCCGAGCCGCCGCCGCCGTGTCGCCCCGGACCGCTGAACCCTTTCCTCTTCAGTGGGTCCATAGATCTGATCAACTCCAAAATACCGCCAGATGTGATCAAACCCCACTTGTGCCACGGGTGGGAGCGGCTCCCCGGAGGTACCCAGAGATGTCCTACGACAGCCTCGGACCGCGCGCTGTCATGCGCTCGGTCGCCTTCCTCACCGCGGGCGCGCTCGCGGTGCCCCTGCTCGCCGCGTGCAGCTCAGAGGAAGAGGTCAGCAGGCCGCTGGCCGGACAGGACATCGCGGCGGCCGCGCGCCCCCTGGTCGCCGACGGCGGCACCCTGCACTGGGCCGTGGACACCGTGCCGGAGACGCTCAACGCCTTCCAGTCGGACGCGGACGCCACCACCACCCGGGTCGCCCAGGCCGTCCTGCCGTCGATGTTCCGGCTGGACGCCAGCGGGCACCCGCAGCGCAACCCGGACTTCCTGGAGTCCGCCAAGGTCGTCGAGACCGAGCCCAAACAGGTCGTGCTGTACCGGCTGAACCAGCAGGCCGTGTGGAGCGACGGCCGGGAGATCGGCGCCGCCGACTTCGCCGCCCAGTGGCGCGCCCTGTCCGGCAAGGACAGCGCGTACTGGACCGCGCGCAACGCCGGCTACGACCGCATCGAGAAGATCGAGCGCGGCGACAACGACCTGGAGGTCCGGGTCACCTTCGCCCGGCCGTACGCCGACTGGCAGTCGCTGTTCGCGCCGCTGTACCCCAAGGACGTCATGGGCACGCCGGACGCCTTCAACGACGGGGCCCGGCGCAAGCTGAGCGTCACCGCCGGGCCGTTCGCCGTCCAGCAGGTCGACCACAAGAACGCCAGGGTCACCCTGGTCCGCAATCCGCGCTGGTGGGGTCACCCCGCCAAGCTGTCCGAGATCGTGCTGGCCGCCGTACCGCGCGACGAGCGCGCCGCCGCCCTGGCCACCGGCGTGCTCGACCTGGCCGACATCGTCCCCGACGACGTACGGCGCATCACGCTCGCCTCGCAGACGGGCGCCGACAGCCCGTTCCAGGGCCCGGCGGCCGGCCGGACCGCGGCCAAGGCGCTGCGCTCCTGGGCGCTGCTGCACGGCTCCGACCAGGCGGCCGCCGACCGCGAGCTGCACGCCCGCCGGAAGCTGACCAGGGCGATGGCCCGGTGGCGGGTCCAGCAGGACGCGCTCGGCGAGATCGAGATCCGCAAGTCCCTGGAACCGGCCTACACCCAGCTCGCCCTCAACGGCGCCGGCGGCCCCCTCGCCGACGAGCGGGTGCGCCGGGCCGTCGCCCGTGCCATCGACCGGCAGGAGCTGGCGAAGCTCGTCCTCAAGCCGCTGGGCCTGCCCGTCGTCCCGGTCGGCAGCCACCTCGCCCTCTCGGGCCAGGACGCCTACGCCGACAGCAGCGGCGCGCTCGGCGGCCAGGACACCGAGGAGGCGCAGGCGCTGCTCGCGGACGCGGGCTGGGTGCCCGGCGGCCCGCTCAAGCCGCAGCCGGCCGAGAAGGCGGCCGGGGCCGAGGGGAAGAAGCCCGAGGGGCAGAAGAGCGAGGGGAAGAAGCCCGAAGGGAAGAGGGCCGAGAGCAAGAAGCCCGAGCCCGAGTCCACGGGCGGCAGCGAGGGCGCGTACATCGTCGGCGAGGACAACAAGCCGCACCGCGTGGCCGGGCGGGACGAGGAGCGCGACACGGGCGACGCGGGGCCCCGGCCGCTCGCGCAGGACGGCAAGCAGTACACCGACAACCATCTGCGCCGGGGCGGCGCGCCGGGCGCGTACGCCCCCAAGGGCACCGCCGCCCCGGCGGGTGCCCTGGCGGGGGCGCTGGCCAAGGACGGCAAGCCGCTCACGCTCCGCTTCGTGCTCCCGTCCGGAGCGGGCTCGGAGCCGCTGTGGAACGTCGCCGATCACATCTCCCGCATGCTGGAGCGGGTCGGCATCCGCACCGAGGTGTCCAAGGTCGCCGACGAGAGCTACTTCAAGGACCACATCGCCTCCGGCGAGTACGACCTGGCCCTGTACTCCTGGCCGGCCAGCGCCTTCCCCGCCACCGACGCCCGCCCCATCTACGCCAAGCCGGTGCCGGCCGCGGACGGCTCCCTGAGCGTCGAGCAGAACTACACACGGGTCGGCACCGACCAGGTGGACCAGCTCTTCGACCAGGCGATCGCGACCCTGGACCAGGACGAGGAACGCTCACTGATCCGCAAGGCGGACGCGCGGATCTGGGCGGCGGCCGGATCCATCCCGCTGTACCAGCGCCCCCAGCTCACCGCGGTGCGCAAGGACCTCGTCAACGCGGGCGCCTTCGGATTCCAGACCCCGGTCTACGAGGACATGGGCTTCCTGAAGAAGGGCGTGACCCGCCCGTCGGCGAGCCCCTCCGGCGACTAGCGCGGCCCTTCGGCGACCGGCGCGGTCCTCCGACGAACGGCCCGGGTGGTCCATCCGGGCCGTTCGGGCCGTTCCAGGCCCGAGGAATGTGGGTCTGAGCTGGGCGGATATGCCCTGGCGCGCCCCAACCGCCACAGCCCCGTACCATGGGGTGAGGCCGTGGCATGTCAAGCCCGGCAGGGCCCGCGTAACACTGACGTACGCGCAGGCCGTCCTCACCACTCCGGGAGTACGCCACACCATGGCAACGCGCCACGACATCCGCAACGTCGCCATCGTCGCCCACGTCGACCACGGCAAGACGACTCTGGTCGACGCAATGCTGAAGCAGGCCGGTGCCTTCGCGGCGCACGCCGCAGAGTCGCTCGACGATCGCATGATGGACTCGAACGACCTGGAGCGTGAGAAGGGCATCACGATCCTCGCCAAGAACACGGCCGTCAAGTACCACCCCAAGGATGGCGGCGACGTCATCACCATCAACATCATCGACACCCCGGGCCACGCCGACTTCGGTGGCGAGGTCGAGCGCGGTCTGTCGATGGTGGACGCGGTGGTGCTGCTCGTCGACGCCTCCGAGGGCCCGCTGCCGCAGACCCGGTTCGTGCTCCGCAAGGCGCTCCAGCAGCGCCTGCCCGTCATCCTGTGCATCAACAAGACGGACCGCCCGGACTCGCGCATCGACGAGGTCGTCAACGAGACCTACGACCTCTTCCTCGACCTGGACGCGGACGAGGACCAGATCGAGTTCCCGATCGTCTACGCGTGTGCGCGTGACGGCGTCGCCTCGCTGACCAAGCCGGAGGACGGCACCGTCCCGGCCGACAGCGAGAACCTGGAGCCGTTCTTCTCCACGATCCTCTCCCACGTCCCGGCTCCGGAGTACGACGAGGCGGCCCCGCTCCAGGCGCACGTCACCAACCTGGACGCCGACAACTTCCTCGGCCGTATCGCGCTGCTGCGCGTCGAGCAGGGCGAGCTGCGCAAGGGCCAGACCGTCACGTGGATCAAGCGCGACGGCGCCATGTCCAACGTCCGCATCACCGAGCTGCTGATGACCGAGGCGCTCACCCGTAAGCCCGCCGAGGTGGCCGGCCCGGGCGACATCTGCGCCGTCGCCGGTATCTCGGACATCATGATCGGCGAGACCCTCGCCGACACCGAGAACCCGATCCCGCTGCCGCTGATCACGGTGGACGAGCCCGCGATCTCGATGACCATCGGTACCAACACCTCGCCGCTGGTCGGCCGGGGCGGCACCGGCAAGGGCGCGGACGCGAAGGCGGCCGTCAAGGACCGCAAGGTCACCGCCCGCCAGGTCAAGGACCGCCTCGACCGCGAGCTGATCGGTAACGTCTCCCTCCGTGTGCTCGACACCGAGCGTCCGGACGCCTGGGAGGTCCAGGGCCGTGGTGAGCTGGCGCTCGCCATCCTGGTCGAGCAGATGCGCCGCGAGGGCTTCGAGCTGACCATCGGCAAGCCCCAGGTGGTCACCAAGGACGTCGACGGCAAGACCTACGAGCCGGTCGAGCGCATGACGATCGACGTGCCCGAGGAGCACATGGGCGCCGTCACCCAGCTCATGGGTGTCCGCAAGGGCCGGATGGACAACATGTCCAACCACGGCTCCGGCTGGGTGCGTATGGAGTTCGTGGTGCCCTCCCGCGGTCTGATCGGCTTCCGTACCGAGTTCCTGACGCAGACCCGCGGCACGGGTATCGGGCACTCCATCCACGAGGGCCACGAGCCCTGGTTCGGTGTGCTGACGACCCGCAACAACGGCTCCCTGGTCGCCGACCGCGCCGGCGCCGTCACCGCGTTCGCGATGACGAATCTCCAGGAGCGCGGCGTGCTGTTCACGGACCCGGGCACCGAGGTGTACGAGGGCATGATCGTCGGTGAGAACTCCCGCTCCGACGACATGGACGTGAACATCACCAAGGAGAAGAAGCTCACGAACATGCGGTCGTCGTCGGCCGACTCGTTCGAGGCGATCGTTCCGCCGCGCAAGCTCTCCCTGGAGCAGTCGCTGGAGTTCTGCCGTGACGACGAGTGCGTCGAGGTGACCCCGGAGGCGGTCCGCATCCGCAAGGTCGTCCTCGACCAGCGCGACCGTGCCCGCACCGCGAGCCGCGCCAAGCACGGCTGACGCACCCCGGCAAACGCCTCGAAGGCCCGGCCCTCCGCACGTCGGAGGGCCGGGCCTTCGGCGTGTACGGGGGCGTGTGCAGGGGTGTACAGGGGCGTGTACGGGGCCGTGTGCGGGCTCCGGCCGGGCCGGCCGGATTCTGCCCGGCACCCGTCCCGACCGGCCGTCCTGCGGCCGCTCGTGGATTTCGTGAGGGAAGTGTGGGGGAAGTGTGCAGGGCGCGATAGGAGTGCATTGTGATGCCGTGTGCCCTGTGTTCGGTTATCGGAGATTCAGCTGTCAAGTTTCGGACATGTAAACAAAAATAAGGTCTCATATGTCCGAAATGGCAGATCGCCGTCTCACGTGTCAAGCGCGCACAGGTGTCGATCGTCGCAATTTTTGCTCAAAATATTGACGATAGGGAGATCCCTACGTCTTCTTCCCTTGACGCGCGTTGAACTCCTTGGCGAAAGTTCCCCCAAACCACAGAACCTGCCGGTATCTGTGCTGCGCTCAGCTCTCCAACCCCCCGGGGGAAAGACACACATGACCAGTCCAGTCGCCTTGGACCCGGAGCTCGACGAGTCGAAGCCCGGGGCCGACAAGGGTGAGCAGAAGCTCGAGGGTCGTTCCCCCGGCCAGTTGATGTGGCAGCGCTTCAAGCGTGACCGTACCGGCGTCATCTGTGCGTTGGTAGTGATTTTCTACTTCGTCGTCGCCCTGCTGGCGCCGGTGCTCACCAAGCTGAGCGGGACCGACCCGTACACGCTGTACGGCCAGGACCCGACCTACAACGACACTCCCGTCCTGGACGAGTTCGGCCTTCCGCTGGGCTGGTTCGGCGGACTCTCCGGGACGCACTGGTTCGGAGTCGAGCCGCAGTACGGGCGCGACGTGTTCGCCATGCTGGTGTACGGCATGCGGACCTCGCTGTTCATGGCTGTCGGCGTCACCGTCCTGCTGATGGTCACGGGTATCGTGATCGGCCTGATCGGCGGCTACTTCGGCGGACGGACCGACTACTGGATCGGCCGCGTGACGGACTTCTTCCTGTCCTTCCCGCAGCAGCTGTTCTTCATCGCGTTCATGCCTGTGGTCACCGCGTTCTTCGTCGACCCGCGTGAGGAGACCCCCACTTACTTCCGCGCGCTGGCGATGCTGATCGTGCTGTGGCTGCTGGGCTGGATGGGTATGGCGCGCCTGGTGCGTTCGACCGTACTGTCTCTGCGTGAGCGTGAGTTCGTCGAGGCCGCCAAGGTCTCCGGCGCCTCGCCGGGCCGGATCGTCCGCAAGGAGATCCTGCCGAACGTGGTGACGCCCATCCTGGTGCAGTTCACGTACCAGCTGCCCAGCACCATTCTCACCATTGCCTTCCTCTCCTTCGCCGGAGTCGGCTTCGTCGAGCCGACCCCGGACTGGGGACGACTGTTCGCGGCGGGCTCTCAGTACGCCCAGCAGGACCCGGCGTTCATCTTCTTCCCGGGTATGGCACTGGTGATCTTCGTCCTGGCCTTCAACCTCCTCGGAGACTCGGTCCGGGACGCCTTCGACCCCAAGTCCGGGCGGTAGCTCGTCCATTGGTGGGGGGTGACTGCCGCCCCCGCGTCGGCCTACCAGCCGCGTCAGGCAGTACTCATGGATAACAACCGACAGGTAGGTGCTTACGCCAACATGAAGTCGTTCACTTCGCGCAGAGCGCGCGCCATCGTGGTCGCCATCGCGGCCGGTTCCCTCGCGCTCACCGGATGCTCGGAGAACAAGGGCAGCAAGTCCGGGGCCGACTCCAAGAAGGACCAGAAGGAAGCGTCGGTTCAGTCGAAGCCGGTCACCTACATCGACGCGGCCGGCTCCACCGGCCCCGCCGCCGAGGTCCCCGGCGCCAAGAGCGGTGGCACCGTCCAGGTCTACCAGGAGGCGGGTCTCTCCCACCTCGACCCGGGCCAGATCTACGTCTCCGACGCCGGCCAGGTCGCCAACCTCCTCTTCCGTCGCCTGACGCAGTTCCAGGAGGACGGCAAGGGCAACGTCTCGGTCGCGGGTGACCTCGCCACCGACTCGGGCAAGTCCTCCGACGGCGGCAAGACCTGGACCTTCACCCTGAAGGACGGCATCAAGGACGCCAACGGCACGGCGATCACGTCCGCGGACGTCCGCCACACCGTCGAGCGCCAGTTCGCGAAGTTCATCTTCGACGGCCCGCCCTACCTCCAGACCTGGCTCGCGGGCCAGAAGTACGCCTCCGACTACCGCAAGATGCTGCCCGGCGGCGGCTTCGACGGCAAGCACCTGCCTGCCTCGGTCCTGGACACCCCGGACGCCAAGACCGTCATCTTCCACTTCGACACCGCGCGCCCCGACCTGCCGCAGACGCTGGCCATGGCGGGCTACGCCATCGTCCCGACGAAGACGGACACCAAGGAGTCCTACGACAAGGCTCCGGTCGCCACCGGCCCGTACAAGATCGCCTCGTACAAGGCCGGCAAGTCCCTGGTGCTCACCAAGAACACCAACTGGGACCCGAAGACCGACTCCGTGCGTCACCAGTACCCGGACAGCTTCAACTTCACCTTCGGCATCACCGAGACGACCCAGACCAAGCGTCTGATCGCCGACCAGGGCGAGGACAAGAACGCCATCCAGCTCACCGCCGGCGTCGAGTCCACCCAGATCCAGGACGTCATCGGCAACCCGGCGGTCAACAAGCGCACGGTCAAGGGCTACCAGCCCTACGTGATGCAGCTGTCCTTCAACCTGGACCGGGTCAAGGACATCAAGGTCCGCCAGGCCATCACCTACGCGGTCAACTCCAAGTCGCTCATCGCCGGTGAGGGCGGTGCCTACGGCGGCGACGTGGCGCCGAACTACTTCGCCCCGACCCTGCCGGGCTACGAGGCGTCGTACGACCCGTACGGCCGTCTGAAGGCGCCGCAGGGCAACATCGCGAAGGCCACGGAGATGGTGAAGGCTCTCCCGGCCGCCGAGAAGAAGCTCGTCTTCGCCTACTCCAACAGCGAGCCCGGTCAGAAGCGCAAGGTCGCCATCGAGGACGCCCTGACCAAGGTCGGCTTCGACGTGGTCTCCAAGGAGGTCGACTCCGCGAGCTACTACGAGCAGATCGGCAAGGTCGCCAACCCGTACGACATGTACATCACCGGTTGGGGCCAGGACTGGCCGTCGCCCGGCACCGTGATCACGCCGGTCTACGACCCGGCTCAGGTCACCGACGGTTCGCCGAACTACGCGCACGTCAGGGACCCGAAGGTCAAGGAGCTCATCCAGACCGCTCTGTCCCAGGACCCGGTCGAGGCCGCGAAGACCTGGAAGGAAGCCCAGCACTACCTGCTGGAGAAGGTCCTGCCGGCTGCCCCGCTCTGGTACACCAAGCAGTTCCAGCTCTCCGGCTCGAACATCGGTGGTGCCCGCTACGGCTCGGTGTCCAGCCTTCTCGACATCAACCGTATCTACGTGAAGTCGTAACCCCCTACGGCTGATCGCGGGGGCGCGCACCAGGCGGAGCGCGCCCCCGCACTTCCGCGAAACCCTCCACCGTCTCCGCAGAGAGCAGCCTCCCCGCCATGCTTCAGTTCATCTTCCGGCGCTCGGTCGGTGCCGTCGTCACGCTGTTCCTTCTCGGCGCCGTCACGTTCTTCCTGTTCGTCGCCGCACCCTCCGACTATGCCTCTCTGGCCTGTGGCAAGGACTGCTCTCCCCAGAGACTGCACGACATCCGTGAGGCGCTGGGCCTGGACCAGCCCCTCGCGCAGCAGTTCTGGCACTTCATGTCCGGCATCGTGATGGGCCGCGACTTCCCGACCGGACACTGCAACGCTCCGTGTCTCGGCGTGTCGTTCTACTCGGGCGACCCGGTGTGGTCCACGATCATGGACCGCTTCCCGACCACCCTGACGCTGACCGCGGGCGGTGCCGTCGTCTTCCTCGTCATCGGTGTCGGCGCGGGCATGCTCGCCGCCTACAAGCGCGGATCCATGGTCGACAAGATCGCCACGGGCGCGTCGATGGTGCTCAGCTCGTTCCAGATCTACTTCCTCGGCCCGATCGTGCTGATCATCTTCGTCTACAGCACGGGCTGGATGGAAAACCCCTCGTACCACCCCTTCACCGACGACCCGGTCAAGTGGTTCACCGGCATGCTGCTGCCCACCCTGGTGATGGCCACCATCTTCACCGCGCAGTACACGCGTATGGCGCGCTCGTCGATGATCGAGCAGATGGCCGAGGAGCACGTCCGCACCGCCCGCGCCAAGGGCATGTCCAGCAAGTACGTGTTCTTCCGCTACGCGTGGCGCGGCGCGCTCATCCCGATCGTCACCGTGCTCGGCATCGACATCAGCAGCATGCTGGGCGGCGCCGTCGTCACGGAGATCACCTTCTCCCTCCAGGGGATCGGCCGCCTCGCCGTGGACGGCGCGTCCCACAAGGACCTGCCGCTGACCATGGGCGTCATGCTGTTCGGTGCCTTCTTCATCCTGATCTTCAACATCCTCACCGACATCGCGTACGCCTACATCGACCCGCGCGTCCGGCTCTCCTAGGAAGAACGAACCACCGTGACCACACTGACCAAGACCGAGGACGCCCCGGCCCCCACCGGCCCGGAGAGCTTCCTGTCGGTGCGTGATCTGAAGGTGCAGTTCTCCACCGAGGACGGCATCGTCAAGGCGGTCGACGGGCTGTCCTTCGACGTCGAGCGCGGCAAGACCCTGGGCATCGTCGGCGAGTCCGGCTCCGGCAAGTCCGTCACCAACCTGACGATCCTGGGGCTGCACAGCCCGCGGTCCACCACCGTCGAGGGCGAGATCGTCCTCGACGGCAAGGAACTCGTCACCGCCTCGGAGAGGGAGCTGGAGCGGCTCCGCGGCAACAAGATGGCGATGATCTTCCAGGACCCGCTGACCGCGCTGTCGCCGTTCTACACGGTGGGCCGGCAGCTGTCCGAGCCGTACATGAAGCACACCGGCGCCTCCAAGAAGGAGGCCAAGGACCGGGCCGTGCAGATGCTGGAGAAGGTCGGCATCCCGCAGCCCAAGGTGCGCTTCGACGACTTCCCGCACCAGTTCTCCGGCGGTATGCGCCAGCGCGCGATGATCGCCATGGCGCTGATGTGCGACCCCGACCTGCTGATCGCCGACGAGCCGACCACCGCGCTGGACGTCACCGTGCAGGCCCAGATCCTGGACCTGCTCAAGGACCTCCAGCAGGAGTTCGGCTCCGCGATCATCTTCATCACGCACGACCTCGGCGTCATCTCCACCATGGCCGACGACCTGCTGGTGATGTACGCGGGCCGGGCCATCGAGCGCGGCAGCGTGCGCGAGGTCATGCGAGAGCCCAGGCACCCCTACACCTGGGGCCTGCTCAGCTCCATGCCGCGGCTGGACAGTGACGTCAACGAGGCGCTCACGCCGATCCCCGGCTCGCCGCCCTCGCTGCTCAACCCGCCGACCGGCTGCCCCTTCCACCCGCGGTGCGCGTTCCGCGACGAGGTGCCCGGCACCCTCTGCACCGACACCCGTCCGCCGCTGGGCGACGGGCGCGCGGCCGCCTGCCACCTGACGGCGGAGCAGAAGCAGACCATCTTCATCGACAAGATCCAGCCCCGGCTGCGCTAGGGAGAACCGAGACATGAGCGACAACCTCACCCTCCCGGCACAGCAGGGCCCCGCCGACGTCACGCCCGCCGAGCCGTTGCTGGAGGTGCAGGGCCTGACCATGCACTTCCCGATCTACGGCGGCTTCCCGATCAAGCGGAAGGTCGGCGCCGTGCAGGCCGTCGACGGCGTCGACCTGACGGTCGGCGTCGGCGAGAGCGTGGGCCTGGTCGGCGAGTCGGGCTGCGGCAAGTCGACCACCGGCCGGCTCATCACCCGTCTGCTTGAGCCCTCCGCCGGCAAGATCACGTACGCCGGCCGGGACATCACCCACGCCTCGCGCCGGGAGATGGCGCCGGTGCGGTCCGAGATCCAGATGATCTTCCAGGACCCGTACTCCTCGCTGAACCCGCGGCAAACCGTCGGCACGATCATCAAGTCGCCGATGGAGGTCAACGGGATCGAGCCCGAGGGCGGCCGGGAGAAGCGGGTCCGTGAGCTCCTGGAGCTCGTCGGCCTCAACCCCGAGCACTACAACCGCTTCCCGCACGAGTTCTCCGGCGGTCAGCGCCAGCGCATCGGCGTGGCCCGCGCGCTCGCCCTGAACCCGAAGCTGATCGTGGCGGACGAGCCGGTCTCCGCGCTGGACGTGTCGATCCAGGCGCAGGTGGTGAACCTGCTCAAGAAGGTCCAGGACGAGCTGGGCATCGCCTTCCTGTTCATCGCGCACGACCTCGCCGTCGTCCGGCACTTCTCGCAGCGTGTCGCGGTCATGTACCTCGGCAAGGTGGTCGAGGTCGGCGACCGGGACGCGATCTACAACCGGCCCCGGCACCCGTACACGCACGCCCTGCTCTCGGCGGTGCCCGAGGTCGAGATGGACGACGACGCGGAGCCCCGCGAGCGGATCCGGCTCTCCGGCGACGTCCCGTCCCCGATCCACCCGCCGTCCGGCTGCCGCTTCCGCACCCGCTGCTGGAAGGCGCAGGACAAGTGCGCCACCGAGGAGCCCCCGCTGCTCCAGATCTCCGGCAACCGGGCCGGCCACCTGACGGCCTGCCACTTCCCGGAGGAGCCGACCACGGAGGCCCGGGACGAGGACGTCATCCTCGACCCGGCGCTCCAGGCGCTGGAGGGGTCGGCCGACCAGGGCTGACCCATGCAGGAAAACGGACCGCCGACCGGGGCGGGGCTTTCACGCCCCGCCCCGGTCGCGTGTCTCCGGCGGCCGTCCGGCAGCGCCTGCCCTCCCCGGAACGGGTGAAGTGCATGTGCGTTGTGCGCCGTTTGAGGTGATATTGGCCGGTAAAGGATCAGCGCTGCGGCGCTGCCGGCACAGCGCAGTGATGCGCGACCTTGAGGAGGCACTCCATGCGTGGAGCCACGCACGCCAAGTGGGCCGCATGCGCGGCGGCGGCAGCGCTCACGGCGACGGCCTGCGGAGGCGGCGGAGGCGGTGGTGGCGGCGGTACGTCCGGCGGGGTGTTCAGTTCCTCCTGGGGCGACCCGCAGAACCCGCTGGAGCCCGCCAACACCAACGAGGTCCAGGGCGGCAAGGTCCTCGACATGATCTTCCGAGGGCTGAAGCGGTACAACCCCGAGACCGGCGCGGCCGAGGACATGCTCGCCGAGAAGATCGACACCCCGGACTCCCAGAACTTCACGATCACGCTCAAGCCCGGCTGGAAGTTCAGCAACGGGGAGGCCGTCACCGCGTCCTCCTTCGTGGACGCCTGGAACTACGGCGCGAGCCTGAAGAACAACCAGAAGAACGCGTACTTCTTCGGCTACATCGACGGCTACGACAAGGTCCACCCGGAGGACGGGAGCCAGCAGACCGCCCAGACCCTCTCCGGTCTGAAGGTGGTCGACGACAAGACCTTCACCGTCAAGCTCAGCCAGAAGTTCTCCACCTTCCCCGACACCCTCGGCTACGTGGCCTACGCCCCGCTGCCGAAGGCGTTCTTCAGCGACCACGCGGGCTGGATCAGCAAGCCGGTCGGTAACGGCCCGTACACCATCGACTCCTACACCAAGGGCTCCCAGATGGTGCTGAAGAAGTGGGGCGGCTACCCCGGTGACGACAAGGCCCAGAACGACGGGGTCACCCTGAAGGTCTACACCGACAACAACACCGCCTACACCGATCTGCTGGCCGGCAACCTCGACCTGGTCGACGACGTGCCCGCGGCCCAGCTGAAGAACGTCAAGAACGACCTGTCCGGCCGGTACATCAACACCCCCGCCGGCATCATCCAGACCCTCGCCTTCCCGTACTACGTCAGTGCCTGGAACAAGAGCGGCTCGGAGAAGGTCCGCAAGGGCCTGTCCATGGCGATCAACCGCGCCCAGATCACCGACACCATCTTCCAGAAGACCCGCACCCCGGCCAGCGACTGGACCTCACCCGTGCTGGGCAAGGCCGGCGGCTTCCAGGACGGCCTGTGCGGGGACGCCTGCGACTACAACCCGACCGAGGCGAAGAAGCTGATCCAGGAGGGCGGCGGGCTGCCGGGCGGCCAGGTCAAGATCACCTACAACGCGGACACCGGCTCGCACAAGCAGTGGATCGACGCCGTCTGCAACTCCATCAACAACGCCCTCGGCAACGACAAGGCCTGCGTCGGCAACCCGGTCGGCACCTTCGCCGACTTCCGCAGCCAGATCGGCGACAAGAAGATGAGCGGCCCCTTCCGGGCCGGCTGGCAGATGGACTACCCGCTGATCCAGAACTTCCTCCAGCCGCTGTACTACACCAACGCCTCCTCCAACGACGGCCACTGGTCCAACAAGGACTTCGACAAGCTCGTCGACCAGGCCAACGCCGAGACCGACGGCACCAAGGCGATCAGCATCTTCCAGGACGCCGAGAAGGTCGTCCGGGACAACATGGCGGCCATCCCGCTGTGGTACCAGAACGGCAGCGCGGGCTACTCGGAGCGGTTGTCCAACGTCAAACTCAACCCGTTCTCCGTCCCCGTGTACAACGAGATCAAGGTCGGCTGATCCGCCGTGGGACGCTACGTCGTCCGGCGCCTGCTCCAGATGATCCCGGTGTTCATCGGCGCCACTCTGCTGATCTTCCTCATGGTCAACGTGATGGGCGACCCCATCGCGGGCCTGTGCGGCGAGCGGCAGTGCGACCCCGCCACGGCCGCCCAGCTGAAGCGGGATTTCGGCCTCGACAAGCCGGTCTGGCAGCAGTACGTGACCTACATGGGGAACGTCTTCACCGGCGACTTCGGTACGGCGTTCAACGGCCAGCCCGTCACCGAGCTGATGGCGAGCGCCTTCCCGGTCACCATCCGCCTGACGATCGTCGCGATCCTCTTCGAGATCATCGTCGGCATCGCCCTCGGTGTCGTCACGGGCCTGCGCCGGGGCTCGCCCGTCGACACCGGGGTGCTCCTGCTGACCCTCGTCGTGATCTCCGTCCCCACCTTCGTCACCGGTCTGCTGCTCCAGCTGCTGCTGGGCGTCAAGTGGGGCTGGATCAAACCGTCGGTCTCGCCCGACGCCACCTTCGGCGAGCTGATCGTGCCGGGCCTGGTGCTGGCCTCCGTGTCCCTGGCCTACGTCACCCGGCTGACCCGTACCTCCATCGCCGAGAACAAGCGCTCCGACTACGTCCGTACGGCGGTCGCCAAGGGCCTGCCCCGGCACCGGGTCGTCACCCGGCACCTGCTGCGCAACTCCCTCATCCCGGTGGTCACCTTCATCGGCACCGACATCGGTGCCCTGATGGGCGGCGCGATCGTCACCGAGCGGATCTTCAACATCCACGGCGTCGGCTATCAGCTCTACCAGGGCATCCTGCGCCAGAACACCCAGACCGTGGTCGGCTTCGTGACCGTCCTGGTGATCGTCTTCCTGGTCGCCAACCTGCTCGTCGACCTGCTGTACGCCGTACTCGACCCGAGGATCCGCTATGTCTGACCACCAGGGCACCGGCGCACCCGAGGGCGTCATCGCCCCGACCGGCATGGGCGGGGCCATGGACCTCGCCGCCAGCGAGGCCGAGACCCTGGAGAAGACGCCCGGCGGCCCCCTGGGCACGGGGCCGGCCGGCAAGCCCCGCTCGCTGTGGTCCGACGCCTGGCGGGACCTGCGCCGCAACCCCGTCTTCATCGTCTCCGCGCTGGTCATCCTCTTCCTGGTCTTCATCTCCCTGTGGCCCTCGGCGATCGCCTCCGGCTCCCCGCTGAAGTGCAACCTCTCCAAGGCCCAGCAGGGCTCCCAGCCGGGCGCCCCGTTCGGGTACGACGGTCAGGGCTGCAACGTCTACACCCGCACCGTCTACGGCGCCCGTACGTCCGTCACGGTCGGTGTCCTCGCCACGCTCGGGGTCGCGATCCTCGGCAGCATCCTGGGCGGCTTCGCGGGCTTCTTCGGCGGGTTCTGGGACTCGATCCTGTCCCGGATCACCGACGTCTTCTTCGCCATCCCGGTCGTCCTCGGCGGTCTGGTCCTGCTGTCCGTGGTCACCAGCAACACCGTCTGGCCGGTGATCGGCTTCATGGTGCTGCTGGGCTGGCCGCAGATCTCCCGGATCGCCCGCGGCTCCGTCATCACCGCCAAACAGAACGACTACGTCCAGGCCGCCCGCGCGCTGGGCGCCTCCAACTCCCGGCTGCTGCTGCGGCACATCACCCCGAACGCGGTGGCGCCGGTGATCGTCGTGGCGACCATCGCGCTCGGCACCTACATCTCGCTGGAGGCGACCCTGTCGTACCTCGGCGTCGGTCTGAAGCCGCCCAGCGTGTCCTGGGGGATCGACATCTCGGCCGCCTCCCCGTACATCCGCAACGCCCCGCACGCGCTGCTGTGGCCCTCCGGCGCCCTGGCGGTGACCGTCCTGGCCTTCATCATGCTCGGCGACGCGGTGCGCGACGCCCTCGACCCGAAGCTGAGGTGACGGCGACATGCTGCTCGAAGTACGCGACCTGCACGTGGAGTTCCGGACCAGGGACGGTGTCGCCAAGGCCGTCAACGGGGTCAGCTACGGCGTCGACGCGGGCGAGACGCTCGCCGTGCTCGGCGAGTCCGGCTCCGGGAAGTCCGTCACCGCGCAGGCGATCATGGGCATCCTCGACATGCCGCCGGGGCGGATCACCGGCGGCGAGATCATCTTCCAGGACCGGGACCTGCTGACCCTGAAGGAGGAGGAGCGGCGCAAGGTCCGGGGCGCCGGGATGGCGATGATCTTCCAGGACGCGCTGTCGTCCCTGAACCCCGTGCTCTCCGTCGGCGACCAGCTCGGCGAGATGTTCATCGTGCACCGCGGGATGAGCCGCAAGGACGCCCGGGCCAAGGCCGTGGAGCTCATGGACCACGTCCGCATCCCCGCCGCCAGGGAGCGCGTGAAGCAGTACCCCCACCAGTTCTCCGGAGGCATGCGCCAGCGCATCATGATCGCGATGGCGCTGGCCCTGGAACCGGCTCTGATCATCGCCGACGAACCCACCACCGCCCTCGACGTCACCGTCCAGGCCCAGGTCATGGATCTGCTCGCCGAGTTGCAGCGCGAGTACGACATGGGGCTGATCCTGATCACCCACGACCTGGGTGTGGTCGCGGACGTGGCCGACCGGATCGCGGTGATGTACGCCGGACGGATCGTGGAGCAGGCGCCCGTGTACGACATCTACAAGGCGCCCGCCCACCCCTACACCCGGGGCCTGCTGGACTCCATCCCGCGCCTGGACCAGAAGGGCCAGGAGCTCTATGCGATCAAGGGACTGCCGCCCAACCTCATGGACATCCCGCCGGGCTGCGCCTTCAACCCGCGCTGCCCGATGGCCCGGGAGGTGTGCCGCATCGACGTCCCGCCGCTGTACGAGGTGTCCGCGCACGGGGAGCCCGAACACGTGGTGGCCGAGCCCGGCGCGGAGCGCGTGAGCGCCTGCCACTTCTGGCGGGAGTGCCTCCATGGCTGAGCCGATCCTGGAGGTCAGCGGCCTCTTCAAGCACTACCCGCTCACCCAGGGCATCCTGTTCAAGAAGCAGATCGGCGCCGTGAAGGCCGTCGACGGCGTCGACTTCGCCCTGCTGCGCGGCGAGACCCTCGGCATCGTGGGGGAGTCCGGCTGCGGCAAGTCGACGGTCGCCAAGCTGCTGGTCAACCTGGAGAAGCCGACGGCCGGCGAGATCCGGTACAAGGGCGAGGACATCACCCGGCTGTCCGGGAAGGCGCTGAAGGCCGTACGGCGCAACATCCAGATGGTCTTCCAGGACCCCTACACCTCGCTCAACCCCCGGATGACCGTCGGCGACATCATCGGGGAGCCGTACGACATCCACCCCGAGGTGGCGCCCAAGGGCGACCGGCGCCGCAGGGTCCAGGAACTGCTGGACGTGGTCGGTCTCAACCCCGAGTACATCAACCGCTACCCCCACCAGTTCTCCGGCGGTCAGCGCCAGCGCATCGGCATCGCGCGGGGGCTGGCGCTGCGCCCCGAGGTGATCGTCGCCGACGAGCCGGTGTCCGCGCTGGACGTGTCGGTGCAGGCACAGGTCATCAACCTGATGGCGCGTCTCCAGGACGAGTTCGAGCTCTCCTACCTCTTCATCGCGCACGACCTGTCCATCGTCCGGCACATCTCGGACCGGGTCGGCGTGATGTACCTCGGGCGGATCGTGGAGATCGGCAGGGACGCGGAGATCTACGACCACCCCACCCACCCCTACACCCAGGCCCTGCTGTCCGCCGTCCCGGTCCCCGACCCGGAGGCCCGCGAGCACCGCGAACGGATCATCCTGGCGGGTGACGTGCCGTCCCCGACGAACATCCCCTCCGGCTGCCGTTTCCGCACCCGTTGCTGGAAGGCCCAGGAACGCTGTGCGCTGGAGGTGCCGGTGCTGGCCGTGCCCGCAGAGTTCCGGCAGGCGAGCGGTCCGCAGGCACACGATTCGGCCTGCCACTTCGCCGAGGAGAAGCAGGTCGTACCGCCCGAGGGAGCCTCGGACGATCATGGTGGTGATGTGTCATAACGTGCCGAACCCACACCAAGTGCGTTAACACGCAGGCAACTTGGCCGACGCGATTCCGATATACGGACGCGTCAGTCTGAACAGCGTACGGCCGTGCGGGTGCCGTAAGCGGGCCGGGAGCGCCATGTCTCCCGGCCCGCTGCTGTATTTTGCGCCTACTTCGGCGCCGCTCTCGCGGACGTGGCCGGTGCCTCGTCGTGGTTTCTCGATCGACGGTCGCGGTGCACCGGAGGGTGTTGTCGCTCAGGCCGGATTCAGGGCGCGGCGGAGGAAGTCCACCTGGAGCAGGAGCAGGTTCTCGGCGACCGTCTCCTGCGGGGTCATGTGGGTGACGCCGGACAGCGGCAGCACCTCGTGCGGACGGCCGGCGGCCAGCAGGGCCGAGGACAGCCGCAGGGTGTGGGCGGCCACCACGTTGTCGTCGGCCAGCCCGTGCACGATCATCAGCGGGCGGTGCGGCCCGTCGGCGGCGGACAGGCCCTCGTCCGTGACCAGACCGCTGCGCGCGTACGCGTCCGCATCCGCGTCCGGGGTGCCCAGGTAGCGCTCGGTGTAGTGGGTGTCGTACAGGCGCCAGTCGGTGACCGGGGCGCCGGCGATCCCCGCGTGGAAGACGTCCGGGCGGCGCAGCACGGCCAGCGCCGCCAGATAGCCGCCGAACGACCAGCCGCGGATCGCCACCCTGGACAGGTCGAGCGGGTACGACTTCGCGAGGTCCTGGAGCGCTTCGACCTGGTCGTCCAGTGACACCGTGAAGTCCCGGTGGACCGCCTTCTCCCAGCCCGGCGAGCGCCCCGGGGTGCCCCGCCCGTCCGCGACGACGACCGCGAACCCCTGGTCGGCGAACCACTGCGAGGTCAGATGCGCGTTGTGCGCGGCGACCACCCGCTGGCCGTGCGGGCCGCCGTAGGGGTCCATCAGGACCGGCAGGGGAGTGTCACCGGGGTAGTCCGTAGGCATAAGCACGGCGCACGGAATTCTCCGTGCGCCCCCTTCGGTCAGTGTCACGCGCGGGGACATACCAGGATCTTCGGCGTACGACCGGACAGTCGCCGTCCGCTTTCCGCCACGCAGCACCTGCACCTCCGTCCCCGGCCGGTCCGGCGTGGCGGAGGCCAGTACGGTCACGCCTCCGGCGCGTACCGCCGTATGCACGCCGGGCACCTGCGAGACGCGCTCCAAGCCCCGCTCGTTGACTCGATACACATGCACCTCACCGGTCTCGGGCGCCGCCGCGCCCTCCCCGGCCGAGGCCGCGACCAGGACGTCCTCGTCGGCGACGTCGAGCACCGCCCGCACGTGCAACTGCGGTCCGGTCAGCGGCCGTTCGCCGACCGTGAGGACCCGCGCGCCGCCCTCGTCCGCGATCCGGATCAGCTTTCCCGACGGGCTCCAGCAGGGCACGCCGGCGAAAAGATCCAGCCAAATCCGATCTTCATCCGCGTGCACCATCCGGGTCGCCCCCGTGTCCGGGTCCACGGCCAGGAACAGCTGGCTGCGCTGGTCCCGCGCCTGCACGAGAAGCAGGGGTGCACCCGCCGCTGACCAGTGCACTCGCGCCAGGTACGGATAGCGCGCCCGGTCCCAGGAGACCTCCGTGCGGCTTCCGTTGAGGTCGATGATCAGCAGCCGCACCTCCGCGTTGGGGGTGCCGGCCGCCGGGTACGGGACGTGTTGTGGGTCACGTTCAGGATGCGCGGGGTCGGAGATCCACCACCGCCGCACCGGCGTGTCGTCCACCCGCGCGACCAGGAGCCGGTCCGACTCCGGCGCCCACCAGAAGCCGCGCGAACGGGACATCTCCTCGGCCGCGACGAATTCGGCCAGCCCGTAGGAAATCGAGGCCGAATCGGGCTCGGCGAGCGCCCGGTCCCCCGCGCCCTCGGCGTCCACTACGCGCAGGGCGCCCTCGTGGACGTAGGCGACGTGCCGTCCGTCGGGGGCGGGCCGGGGATCGATCACCGGCCCCGGGACGGGGAGTTCACGTGCCGTACCGGCCCGCAGCTCGGCCGTGAACAACCGCCCGGACAGAGCGAACGAGGCCAGCTCCACGGCCTCGTCGGTGGCGTAGCCGACGATGCCGGCGCCGCCCTCGCGGCTGCGCTCGCGGCGCGCCCGCTCCTCGGCCGAGAGGTTCTCCGAGGCCCCGCCCAGCAGGGCCCGGGGATCGGCGACCACGCGCTCGCGCCCCTCCGGAACGTCCAGTACCCAGAGGGAGTTGGCCCGGTCGGTGCCGGAGCCGGAGCGCAGGAACACGACCCGCGCGCCGTCGGGAGCCACGGTGTAGGAACGCGGCGCGCCGAGCGTGAAACGCTGGGTGCGCGCGTGCCGACGGGGAAAGGAATCAGGCTCGGTCGTCATGCCTTGACCATATTGGCCATGCGCCCCCTTGTGCGGCAGTGCGCCGACGGATGCGCGCGCACGGATAGTTATGATCACTAGCGCTGTGTGGGTATGAACCCGCTGGCTGCTGTACGGATTTACAAGTTCCCCTGCTATGCCCCCACGTCCCCGGTCCTTGGAGGTGAGCCGCCGTGGCACTCTCGATCTCGGCGGTAGTGCTGCTGGCGATCGTCGTCTTCCTGCTGATCAAGAAGTCGGGCCTGAAGGGCGGGCACGCGGTCGTGTGCATGCTCCTCGGGTTCTACCTGGCCTCGTCGACGGTGGCGCCCACGATCAGCGATCTGACCACGAGCGTCGCCAGCATGATCGGCAGCCTCAAGTTCTGATGTGCGCGGGTGTGCGGGCTCCGGTGGGCTGCCGACCGGAGCGGTCCGTCGGCCCTCGGACGCGTACGGCAACAGGGCCTGTCCGGCGGATCGAGTCGCAGGAAAGCTGCGGTGCCGTATCGGCCCGGATGGGCGTGCCGGACCCCGCGTCCGCGGCATGATCCGCCGGGCAGGCCCCAAGCCGGCCCAGGCCTCGGGCGAGAGCCGGAGGCGGGGCCGGCCACCGAATTCCACCTCCGCTGCCCGCAGCGTGTCTCACTCACGCGGGTGAACAGCGCCAACTGAGCCGGATCCTGGGGACGTTGCCTGCCCTGGTCGCAGCGCAACAACCTGCTCGGCGGCGATCGCTCCTTCCGCTCACCGACCCCAGGAGGAGTACGCCTTCGGCGCCGAAGAGGCCGCCCGGGGCCGCTCCCGCGGACTTTCTCGCCGCCGTGGACTTTCTCGCCCCCGTGGAGAGCAAGGCGGACGAACCGGTCAGGGCGGCGGAAGCTCTTCACGTCCACGGTCAGGCCATGACGGGGTCGTTCCGCGAGGCCACGAGATGACCGTCACCGGTGGCATGCCCAGGTACCAGATCGTCGTGCGCAGCGAGCGCGTCTGCATCGTCCGGATCACCTGTCTGGGCTTCTGGGCGGGCCGGGCGGGCCGGGCGTCCGGCGAGGACCGGATCGGCGAGGGCCGACCGCTGCCGGGGAGGCGGGCGGGCGGGGGGAGGGGCCTCGTAGGGTGGGCGCATGACGGAACAGCCCGCCCGGAGTCTGCTGCTGGTGCACGCGCACCCGGACGACGAGTCGATCAACAACGGCGCGACCATGGCCAGGTACGCGGCCGAGGGCGCCCGGGTGACCCTGGTCACCTGCACCCTGGGCGAGCTCGGCGAGGTCATCCCGCCCGAGCTCGCACACCTGAGCGGTGACGCGCTGGGCGCACACCGGCTGGGCGAACTCGGGGCCGCGATGAGCGAGCTCGGCGTGAAGGACTTCCGTCAGCTCGGCGGCCCCGGCCGCTACCGGGACTCCGGGATGATGGGCCTGCCCGACAACGACGCCCCGGCCTGCTTCTGGCAGGCGGACGTCGACGAGGCCGCCGCCCACCTCCTCGACGTGATCCTGGAGGTGCGCCCCCAGGTCCTCGTCACCTATGACGCCGACGGCGGCTACGGCCACCCCGACCACATCCAGGCCCACCGCGTCGCCGTGCGCGCCGCGGAGCTGGCCGCCGGCGCCGGACGGCCGATCCCCAGGGTCTACTTCAACCGCATGCCGCGTCCCGTCGCCGAGGAGGCCTTCGGCCGGCTGCGCGCCGAGCTGCCCGGCCTGCCCTTCACCGAGACCGCCGCGGTCGACGACGTGCCGGGCGTGGTGGCCGAGGAGCGGATCACCGTCGAGATCGACGGCACCGCGTACGCGGCCGCCAAGGCCGCCGCGATGCGCGCACACGCCACCCAGATCGAGGTGGCCCCCGACGAGGCGTCCTTCGCGCTCTCCAACGAGCTCGCGCAGCCGCTCTTCACCACCGAGTACTACGAGCTGGCGGGCGGCGTTACCGGGGCCGGACGGGTGTCCGACCTGTTCGCCGGGGCAGAGGAGACGTCATGACGCAAAACGGTTCGATGCTCGCCCAGCCGCTGCAACGGCCTTCCGCCGGACGTGTCCTGGCCTGTCTGGGGCTCTTCCTGCTCGGCGTGGTGGTCGCGATGGCCGGGGCCCTGGTGCAGTCCGGCTGGTTCCCGGGCGGGCTCCTGCTCGCGCTCGCCGGCGCGGCCGGGCTCTTCCTCGGCGGGGCGCGCGTGACGGGCAGCCGTGGCGGGGCCGTCGCGTCCGCCGCGGGGTGGATGGTCACCGTCATCTTCCTCACCGCCACCCGCCCCGAAGGGGACTTCCTGTTCGGCGCGGGAGGCGGCTCCTACCTCTTCCTGCTGGGCGGCATGGCCCTCGCTGTGATCTGCGCCACCCTCGGCTGGGGGCGGCGATCGGGGGCCGAGTCCGTCCGACTTGGCAAGTGACGTACCACTTCGCCGTACGGCGCACGTGTACGTGCCGTGTGGTTTTCCCCGGCGGTCGCGGGATACAGGCCGGAAGCGGACAGTATGGTGGTGCGCGCCGCCGAGCCTTCCCCGAGCACTCGACCCCGTTCGAGCAGAGGGAACCCCCACATGAGGTTGTGCGGGCGGCGGAGTCAACCGGGAGAACCTGCCTTGAGTCGTGAAACTGACACTCCGTCCTCCGGGCCCGACGGGCGCGGCGGAGCCGCATACCCTTCGGGCACGCCGCCGTACGGGACCCCCATGGTTTCCGACGCCGGCGCAGGCGCGGGCCGTCCGGCCGCCCAGCCGGAGGAGCGCAAGACCGAGACCACGCTGACGACCCGCATCCGGATCAACATCCCCGGGTCGCGGCCGATTCCGCCGGTCGTCGTCCGCACGCCCGTCGCGGACACCGAGAGCGTCCCGGGCGACGACACCGGCACCCACGTACAGCCGGACGCCGCCCCGTCCGCCGCAGCCGTCGAGCCGCCTGCCGAGCCCGAGGCCCCGGCCGAGGAGAAGACGAGCGACTGGTTCGCCCCCCGCAGGGGCGGCGCGGCCAAGAGCGGCTCCACCAACGGTGCGGGCATGCCCGGCGGTTCCGCGGCGGGCGTCGCCCCCGCGCCCGCAGGTGGTGCCCCCGCCGCCGGTCCCGGCCCTGCCACGGGTGCGCGGCCGGGTGTCGGCCGTCCCGGCGGCACCGGCTCCGCGAGCGTCCCCGGCGGCTCCCGCCCCGGCGGTACGAACGGCGCCGGACTGCCCGGCGCCACCGGCGGCCCGGTCGCGCCCGGCCACGGCGGCGGCACCGGTTCCTTCGACGTGACCGAGGCGCTGGCGGCGGGCCCGCTGGGCGGCGGTGCCCGCTCCGGGTCCGGCGAGCCGCGCCGCGACGACCTGCCGTACTTCACGGAGAACGGCCAGAGCGGCCACGGCGGCCCTCCGAGCGGCCCCGGCGGCCAGGGCGGCGCCCAGGGCCCCTCCGGCCCCACCGGCGGCCCTGTCACCGGTGACGGCCCGCTGGTGCCCCCGGTCGGCTCGGCACCCGGTGCGCCCGGCGGTTCGCGTCCCCCCGGTGGTCTCGGCGTCCGTCGCGTGCCCGGCGCGTCCGGCGCGCCCGGTGCGCCCGGCGGTCCTGGTGCCGCCGGCGGTCCCGGTGCGCCCGGCGGCCCCGGCGGTCCCGCTCGTCCCGGTGTCGCCGACCGTGCCGGTGCCCCCGGCCGCCCCGGTGCCCCCGGTCGTCCCGGCGCGCCCAAGTCGTTCAGCGGAGAGTCCTTCACCGACCCGGGCCCGTCCGGCGGCCCCCGTCCGCACGGCGCGGCCGGTCCCGGCGCCGGCGGACTGAGCGACGACACCGCGATCCTCACCCCGCAGAAGCCGGCCCCCGGTCCGGGCCCCGGCGGCTACGGCGGCCCCCGGGACAAGGTCTCCGGGGACACCGTCACCAGCGGCATTCCCGTCACGCCCCCCGGACCGGGCCCCCGCTTCGACGGGCCGCCGGCGCGTACGGGCCCGAAGCTGCCCGCGCCGGTCGCGCAGAACGCGCCCGCGCCCGCGTCCCGCAAGAAGAAGGGCCGCAGCAAGCTGGTCCTGCTCGGCGGCCTCGCGGTCGTCGTCCTGGTCGGCGCCTATGGCGCGGGCCTGCTGATGAACCACTCCGACGTGCCCAAGGGCACCACCGTGCTCGGCGTCGACATCGGCGGCGGCACCCGTGACGAGGCCGTCAAGAAGCTCGACGACGCCTTCGGCAAGCGGGTGGGCCAGCCGCTGAAGCTGTCGGTCGGCGGAACCACCGTCACGCTGAAGCCGGATCAGGCCGGGCTCCAGTTCGACGAGCAGGCCACGGTCGCCGCGGCCGCCCAGAGCGACTACAACCCGGTCTCCGTGATCGGGTCGCTCTTCGGCGGACAGCGCGAGATCGAGCCGGCCATGCCCGTCGACGAGGAGAAGCTCCAGGCCGCCCTGGAGAGCGCCGCGGGCGGCGCGGGCTCCAACGACGGCACGATCAGGTTCCAGTCGGGCAAGGCCGTGGCCGTCTACGGCAAGCCGGGCAAGGGCATCGACGTCGCCGGGTCGAAGACCGCGGTCCAGCAGGCCTACCGCACCCTGGTGGAGACCGGCGCGGCCGGCACCGTGCCGGTCCCGACCACCACCCGGCAGCCGACGGTCTCGGACGCCGAGGTCGACCGGATGATGAAGAAGTTCGCCGAGCCCGCGATGTCCGGCAAGGTCACCGTGCAGACGGACGCCGCGCACTCGATCCCCTTCAGCCCGCAGAAGTCCCTGTGGAAGTTCCTGGAGGTGAAGGCGGTCGACGGCAAGCTCGTCGAGAGTTACGACGAGGCCGCGCTCAAGGAGCTCTACGGCCACACCTTCGACGGTGTGCTCATCACCCGCGGCACCGGCCAGAAGACGGCCGTCACGGTGCAGGACGTGATCAGCGCCCTGCGCCCGGCCCTGGTCAGCACCACGAACCGGGTCGCCGTCATCGAGACGGACCCCAGCTAGGGCAGGTCCCGGGAGCCGTCCGGTCAGGGCGGCTCCCGGGCCGTCATCTCGTGGGCATGACATCTGTCATGCGGCAGTCGGGACCGCCGACACTGCCGGACCGACGGCCGCCGCCGTCAGGATGTGCCCATGACGACGACAGTGAAGGCAACCACCACCGAGGTGGTCGCGTTCGATCAGGTGAGCAAGAGCTACGGGGACGTACGGGCCGTGGACGGCCTGTCGCTCAGCCTGCACCCGGGGGAGACCGTTGCCCTGCTCGGACCCAACGGAGCCGGCAAGTCCACCACCCTGGACCTGCTGCTCGGCCTCAAGCACGCCGACAGCGGCTCGGTGCGGGTGTTCGGCACCAGCCCCCGCGAGGCCATAGTCGCCGGACACGTGGGCGCGATGCTCCAGAGCGGCGGCCTGATGGACGAGGTGACGGTCGGCGAACTGGTCGCCCTGGCCTGCGCCCTGCACCCGAAGCCGTACAAGGCGAGCGACGTGCTGGCCCGCGCCGGCGTCGCGCAGATCGCCGACCGCAAGGTCAACAAGCTCTCCGGCGGCCAGGCCCAGCGGGTCAGGTTCGCGCTCGCCACCGCGGGCGACAGCGACCTGATCGTCCTGGACGAGCCGACCACCGGCATGGACGTCTCCGCCCGCCAGGCCTTCTGGGCCACCATGCGCGAACAGGCCGACCAGGGCCGCACCGTCCTGTTCGCCACGCACTACCTCGAAGAGGCCGACGCCATCGCCGACCGCGTGCTCGTGCTGCACCGGGGCCGGCTGCTCGCCGACGGCACCGCCGCCGAGATCAAGGCGAAGGCGGGCGCTCGCCGGGTCTCCTTCGACCTGGAGGGCGAGATCGACACGGCGGCCCTGCGCGGACTGCCCTTCCTCACCTCCGTCGACATATCGGGCCAGACCGTCCGCATCCAGTCCACCGACGCGGACGCCACCGTCCACGCCCTGTACGGGCTCGGCGTCTACCCCCGCAACCTCGAAGTCGCCGGGCTCGGGCTCGAGCAGGCCTTCGTCGCCATCACCGCCGCCGAGGAGGCCAAGCAGTCGTGAACGCCCTCATCAAGCTGGAACTGGTCCGCGCCCTGCGCAACCGCAAGTTCCTGTTCTTCTCGGTGATCTACCCGTCGGCCCTGTTCCTGCTGATCGCGGGCAACGCCGACGCCACCACCAAGGTCGACGGCACCGGCCTGACCATCCCGACGTACATGATGGTCTCCATGGCCTCCTTCGGCGCCCTGACCGCCGTCCTGATGGGCAACAGCGAGCGCATCGCCAAGGAGCGCGAGAGCGGCTGGGTACGGCAGCTGCGGCTGACCACCCTGCCGGGCCGCGGCTACGTCCTCGCCAAGACGGCCAGCGCGGCCGTGGTGAGCCTGCCGTCCATCGTCATCGTGTTCGTGGTCGCCGCGGTCGCCAAGAACGTACGCCTGGACGCCTGGCAGTGGCTCGCCCTCACCGGCGCCATCTGGGCCGGCAGCCTGGTCTTCGCCGCCCTCGGGGTCGCCATCGGCTATCTCGCCAGCGGGGACGCGGTCCGCCCGATCACGATGATCACCTACTTCGGTCTGTCGATGCTCGGCGGTCTGTGGATGCCGTCGACCACGTTCCCGCAGTGGTTGCAGGACATCGCCAAGTGGCTGCCCACGCACGCGTACGCTGCCCTGGGACAGGCGATCGAACAGAGCCAGGCCCCGCACGCCCAGGACGTCGCCATCCTCGCCGTCTTCTTCGTCCTGTTCGCGGGCGGTGCGGCCTGGCTGTACCGGAAGGACACGCTGAAGGCGTGAGCAGCAACCCGGAAGAGGCCCGTGACGGGCGGCTGGTGCGCATCGGCTGGCCGCCCCGCACCCGGCGCGAGGTACTGATCAAGACCCTGTGGATCGTGGTCTGGCTGGTCTTCCTCGGCTCGCCGGTGGAGGACCTGGTCTCCGGCGGCCACTCCACCGGCGGGGCGGTGGCCGGCTGGCTGGGCCTCTCCGTGTTCGTCGCGGTCTACCTGGTGCTGGTCTTCCGGCAGATGGGCCGCCGCTCGTACACCCCCCGGACGGTCGGTGTCCTGGTCGGCACCCTCGCCGTTCTCGCCGTCTTGCTGTGCCTGGCCTTCGGCAAGGAGTGGCTCGGACTCTTCGTGTACGTCTCCGTCGCCTGCGGCGCGTCGCTGCCGCTGCGCCTGGCCTACCGCACGATCCCGCTGACCGCCGTGGCGATGCTGCTCGTCGGGCTGCGGGCCGGCGAGCAGGACGCGCTGGACCTGGTCCTGCTGGTCGTGCTCATCGGGTTCGCGATGACCGGCGTCGGCCAACTGGTCCGTACGACCATCGAGTTGCGCCAGGCCCGCGCCACCGTCGCCCAGCTCGCCGCCAACGAGGAGCGGCTGCGCCTGGCCCGCGACCTGCACGACCTGCTGGGCCACTCGCTCTCGCTGATCACGCTGAAGAGCGAGCTGGCCGGCCGGATGCTCCCCGGCCACCCCGACAAGGCGGCCCAGCAGATCGCCGACATCGAACAGGTCAGCCGCCAGGCCCTGGTCGACGTACGCGAGGCCGTCACCGGCTACCGCAGGGCCCGCCTCGCCGACGAGCTCGCCGGCACCCGGGTCGCCCTGACGGCCGCCAACGTCACCGCCGACCTGCCCGTGGACCCCGACTTCGGCGGCCTCCCGGAGGAGAGCGAGTCCGCCCTCGCCTGGGCGCTGCGCGAGGCGGTCACCAACGTCGTACGGCACAGCGGTGCCCGGCGCTGCAGGGTGGAGCTGCTGCGGCGCCAGACCCTCGACGGCCCCGTCCTCGAACTCTCCGTCGAGGACGACGGCCAGGGCGGCTCCGGGAAGGGTCCCGGCAACGGCCTGACGGGTCTGACCGAGCGGCTGGAGAAGGCGGGCGGCACCCTGGAGGCGGGTCCCCTCAAGCGCGGCTTCCGTCTGGTCGCCCGCGTCCCGGCAGGGCCCCTGCCGGACATAGGATCCGGGGCATGAGCCACACGATCAAGGTCCTGCTGGCCGAGGACCAGTCGATGGTCCGCGAGGCGCTGGCCGCGCTGCTCGGTCTGGAGGACGACATCGAGGTCGTCGTCCAGGTGGCGCGCGGGGACGAGGTCCTGGCGGCGGCCCGCGAGCACGACGTGGACGTGGCGCTCCTCGACATCGAGATGCCGGGCGCGACGGGCATAGAGGCGGCGGCCCTGCTGCACCGGGAACTGCCCCGGGTGAAGCTGGTCGTCCTCACCACCTTCGGCCGCCCCGGATACCTGCGCAGCGCCATGGAGTCCGGCGCCGACGCCTTCCTGGTCAAGGACGCCCCCGCCGCCCAGCTCGCCGAGGCCGTGCGCAAGGTGCTGGCCGGCGAGCGGGTCATCGACCCCACCCTCGCGGCCGCCGCGCTGGCCGAGGGCGCCAACCCCCTCACCGACCGCGAACGCGAGGTCCTGCGCGCCGCGGCCGACGGCTCCACCAACGCGGAACTGGCCAAGCTCCTGCACCTGTCCCAGGGCACGGTCCGCAACTACCTCTCCACGGCGATCCAGAAGTTAGCGGTACGCAACCGGGCCGAGGCGGTACGGACGGCACGGGAGAAGGGCTGGCTCTAGCGGCCGGCCGCGCCCGGTGCCGTCCGTCCGTGGGGTCCCGGGGAGGGGTGGAAGCCGGGGGATCAGTTCAGGCGGGCACGGGCCGCCGTGGCCTGCCCCCGCACCTTCTCCGCCAGGGGCGCGTCCACCACGTCCACCAGGTCCGCGTACACCTCCATCTCCGCGGCCCCGGCCACGAAGTCCCCCCGCTGCACCAGGATCTGCGCCCGCTCGTACCGCAGCCGCGCCGGATGCGCGGGCAGCAGCAGCGCCAGCTCGACCGCCCACAGCGCCACGTCCGACCGCTCGGGCCGGGCCGAGGCCCACGCCCGGACGTTGTTCAGGATCCGCGTCATCACCTCCAGCGGGTCCGCGGGGGTCAGCATCGACGGTGTCAGCCGCGCCCCCGTGGCCCCCACGACGAGCAGCTCGGCGTCGGCCCCGCTGAGCAGCCGTCCCCCGTCGAACGGGTCCGCCAGCACCTGTTCGTCCTGCGGCCCGAACCCGACGACGAAGTGCCCCGGCAGCGCGACCCCGTACACCGGCGCGCCCGCCCGGCGCGCGACCTCCATCCACACCACGGACAGCAGGATGGGCAGCCCGCGCCGCCGGCGCAGCACCTCGTGCAGCAAGGACGAACCCAGCCACTGGTAGTCGGCCGGCGAACCGCGGAACCCGCAGCGCTCCCCGAGCACCGAACGCAGCGCACGGGCCCAGGCCGCGGGCTCGCCCGGACGGAACGGCAGCTGTCCCGCCAGCCGGTCCAGCTCCATCTGCGCCGCGTCCGCGCCCGCCTCGTCGAGCGTGCCGTCGGCCACCGCGGCCAGCAGCAGACACAGCGCCGACAGGTCGGGCCTCTCGCAGCGGGCCTCCTCGGCGAACCGCAGACGCAGTGCGGCCGAGCGTTCGGGCGGTGGGGGCAGTGGATGGCGCATGGCAGGCTCGTGCCCGCTCACGGTGATCCGTACCGGCCGTCGTCGGACCCGGCCGGCGCCCGGTAGTGGTGATAGGCGTGGTGCGCGGCGAAGCCCAGCCGCTCGTACAGCGCCCGCGCACCGGCGTTGTCCGTCTCCACCTGGAGCCAGGCGGCGGAGGCGCCCTCGTCGAGGGCCCGCCGGGCCAGCGCGGTCATCACGGCGGTGGCCAGCCCGCGCCGCCGCAGCGCCGGGTCGACCTCGACGGCGGCGAACCCGGCCCACCGCCCGTCCACGACGCACCGCCCGATCGCGGCCGGCGGCTCCTCCGCCCGTTCGCCGGGCACGGTCGCGAACCACACCGAGGGCCCTGCCCCGCTCTCGGCGTCACCCGAACGGGGGGACCGCCCTTCCAGCACCGTCAGGGCCACGTCGCTCACTCCCTTGCGCTGATAGCGCGCCAGCCACGCCTCACCGGCCGCCCGGGACAGCACCACCCCGGACGGCTCGCCCAGGTCGGCGAGCGGCGCGAGCGCCCCGGTCCAGACCTCGGCGCTCACCTCGCGCACCCACCCGCGCCGCTCCAGCTCCGCGCACAGCAGTTCCTGCGTGCCCTCGGCGCCGGTCGCGGTCTGGACGTACGCGGGCAGGCCGCGCTCCTCGTACCAGCGTCGTACCTCGGTGAGCGCCTCGTCGAGCGGGAGGCCCGGGTCGCCGAGCGGCAGCACCGAATTCGCGCGCCGGGTGAACCCGGCGGCGGCCCGCAGCTCCCATCCGCCCAGCCGCGCGCTCTCCAGCGGCCGCCAGGCGCGGGCGGTGACCCCGGCCAGCTCCTCGTAGGACGCGGCCGGGCCGCGCCGCCGGGCCGGTGCCGCGGGCACCACCTTCCCCGCGACCAGCGCGGACTGCGCGATCCGTACGATTTCGCCGTCCCGCCGTGTGATCACGAGCACGGTGTCGTCCCATGATGTGAGAACGCCGACCGTGTCGGTGAATTTCCCTCCGGTGTCGCCGGGGTCGGTCAACCGTCGCACGGAGACGCGTTTGCCCACGTCAGCGGCGGTGATGCGGACCTCCACACGACCGGCGGCCGAGATTTCCACAGGTCGTTCCACCCCTCCTGTTCGGATCATGCCCAAGAACGGAGATACTAGGGGCGGGCATCGACGACGCCGCGCTCCCGCGCGCCAGGCGGCGGAGCCTGTAGGAGGCCCGCCAGCGCCCTATCGAGGAGGAACGACAGCGTGACCTACGTCATCGCGCAGCCTTGTGTCGACGTGAAGGACAAGGCGTGCATCGAGGAGTGCCCGGTCGACTGCATCTACGAGGGCCAGCGGTCCTTGTACATCCACCCGGACGAATGCGTCGACTGTGGTGCCTGTGAGCCGGTCTGCCCGGTCGAGGCGATCTTCTACGAGGACGACACTCCGGAGGAGTGGAAGGACTACTACAAGGCGAACGTCGAGTTCTTCGACGAGCTCGGCTCCCCCGGCGGCGCCAGCAAGCTGGGCCTGATCGAGCGCGACCACCCCTTCGTCGCCGCGCTGCCGCCGCAGGCCGAGTAACACCGCAGCAAGCGGCCCGCAGCACCGTGCCGCCTCGGTTCCGTACGGCCTGATCACCGCCGATCACGCCGTACGGGGCCGAGGCGTTTGCCGTACGCGGGGGCCGTGCGTCCGAGAAAGTGAGCGAGATCCCGTGTCCGCAGTCTCCGATCGTCTGCCCGTCTTCCCCTGGGACAAGCTGGAGCCGTACAAGAAGACGGCCGCCGCGCATCCGGACGGCATCGTCGACCTGTCCGTCGGCACCCCGGTCGACCCGGTCCCCGAGCTGATCCAGAAGGCCCTGATCGCCGCCGCGGACTCCCCGGGCTATCCGACGGTCTGGGGCACCCCCGAGCTGCGGGACGCGCTCACGGGCTGGCTGGAGCGCCGGCTGGGCGCCCGTGGGGTCACCCACCGGCACGTCCTGCCGATCGTCGGCTCCAAGGAACTGGTCGCCTGGCTCCCCACCCAGCTGGGCCTGGGCCCGGGCGACCGGGTGGCGTACCCGCGTCTGGCCTACCCGACGTACGAGGTCGGTGCCCGCCTGGCCCGCGCGGACCACGAGGTCTACGACGACCCGACCGACCTGGACCCGGCCGGGCTGAAGCTGCTCTGGCTGAACTCGCCGTCCAACCCGACCGGCCGCGTGCTGGACAAGGCGGAGCTCACCCGGATCGTCGCCTGGGCCCGCGAGCACGGCGTCCTGGTCTTCTCCGACGAGTGCTACATCGAGCTGGGCTGGGAGGCCGAGCCGGTCTCGGTCCTGCACCCGGACGTCAACGGCGGCTCGTACGAGGGCATCGTCTCGGTCCACTCGCTGTCCAAGCGGTCCAACCTGGCCGGCTACCGCGCGGCCTTCCTGGCCGGCGACCCGGCCGTCCTCGGCCCCCTGCTGGAGATCCGCAAGCACGGCGGCATGATGACGTCGGCCCCGACGCAGGCGGCCGTGGTGGCGGCGCTCGGCGACGACGTCCACGTCCGTGAGCAGCGCGAACGGTACGCGTCCCGGCGCACGCTGCTGCGTGACGCGCTGCTGGGCAACGGCTTCCGGATCGAGCACAGCGAGGCCAGCCTGTACCTGTGGGCCACCCGGGACGAGTCCTGCTGGACCACCGTGTCCCGGCTGGCCGACCTCGGCATCCTGGTCGCCCCCGGGGACTTCTACGGCACCGCGGGCGAGAAGTTCGTCCGGGTGGCGCTCACGGCGACGGACGAGCGGGTCCGGGCCGCGGTGGAGCGACTGGCACGCTGACCGCCGCCGCGCCCCGGCAGCTGTCCGGGGCCCTCGGCACGGCGCGCAGACATGGAACGGCGACGGGGTCCGGGTTTCCCCTGGACCCCGTCGCCGTGCAGATGCGGCTCAGCCGCCCAGCGGCAGCCCCTTCAGCGGCAGCGTCTGCGTCGGCAGCCCGCCCTTGGTGAGGGAGTCCGTCGGCAGCCCGCCCTTCGTGGCCGCCGACGCCGCCTGCCCGAGGATGCCCCCGCCGGCTCCCGCGCTCTTGCGTGCCGCGGGCGCCGCCTTCTTCGCGGCCTTGCCGGCGGTCCTGCCCGCGGCCGGCGTCGTCTTCCTGGCGGCCTTGCCGTCGGTCTCGTTCGTGAACGCGGTGACGTTGTGCGCCGCGCTGTCGAGCGTGCTGCCGACGTTGGCGCCGTCCAGGGAGGTCAGCCCGCCGAGGTTCGGGGTGGCAGGCAGTTCGGCGGCCGCACTCGCGGAGCCGGCCGCGCCGACCCCGGCAGCCGCTCCCGCTGCGACCAGCAGCGCGACACGGGCGATCCGGCGGGTCAGAGGCAGGGACATGATGCTCCTTCGAGGGAGAGAACAGGGAAGTGTCCGACCGGACCCGTTAGTTGACCGGGATTGATCGTCCGGGCTCGGTCCCCCTGACTACCGCTCGAAGCCCGCGAAGGTTGCGGACGTCCCGCGCAAAGAATTCGCAATGCATCGCATTATCAGGTACGGATAAAATCGGGCAAAGGTCGCGCGGTCTGCAACTCGGCTGAACCGCAAGGCCCTTGGGCCACAAGGGGTTCGGCGTACCGGGACGGGCCGGCGCGCGGACCCGCGCCCCCGTCCGTCCCCGGCCGCCCCACGCAACCCGCGCGGGTGAAGCCCCGTACTGCTGCTCGGTGCCCCCGTCCGCCGCCTGCCGCCCGCTACCGGGGTGCGGTGACGATCCGGATCGAGCCCCCGGCCGCCTGCTCCGTCTCCGTCGTGCCGGAGTCCGGCGTCCTGGCCGTGCGCCACCGGCTGTCGGTCGTCCCGGCGGTCCACTCCCGGCCGGCGTAGGAGATGCGCGAGATGTGCAGCGCGGAGGCGTTGGCCACCGCCCAGTGCGCGATCTGCCAGCCGCGCTCGTCGGTGCTGCGCCCCGCCGCCTCGCCCGTCCCGCCCGGCACGGGCACCGTCACGGTCCGCCCGTCGGCCGCGGCGCTCACCTCGGGCACGGGCGCCGTCGTGGCCTTGCCGCGGCGGCTCTTGCCGTCCACCTCCGCGCCGGCCTCCTGCAGGGCCTCGCGCCCGAAGTCCCGTACCAGCGCCGTGCGGACCGCGCTCGGCCCCGCGGCCGTGGCGGCGGTCCCGGCCGTCTGGCGGCCGTCGCAGGTCAGGGTCGCCGCCGTGCGCCCGGTGAGGGCGGCGGCGAGCAGCGCGGCGTCCGGCTCGTGCTTGGCGTACGCCTCCGGGTAGCCGCTGCGCTGCACCCGCTGCGCGGCAACGGTGAGCGGGAGTTCCGTGTAGTCGGAGACCTTGACCAGGTGCTCGTAGAAGACGCCCGCCGCGTACGTCGGGTCCATGATCTGCTGCTCGGTGCCCCACCCCTGCGACGGCCGCTGCTGGAACAGGCCCAGCGAGTCACGGTCGCCGTGCTCGATGTTGCGCAGCCCCGACTCCTGGAGCGCCGTCGCGAGCGCGATGGTCACGGCTCGCTCGGGCAGCCCGCGGTCGGTGCCGACCGCGGAGATCGTCGCCGCGTTGACCGCCTGTTCGGGAGTGAACTCGTAGACCGCGGGGTCGCCCTTGCCCGAGACGACCCGGCAGCCGGGGCCGCCTGGGCCTCCGGTGAGGTACTGGACCGCGAGATAACCGGCGACCGCGCACAGGACCACGACGGCCGCTCCGAAACGGAGGAGGCGGCCGCGGCGCTTGGGGGAGGTGGGGGACGGCTCTGGCACTCGTACAAGGTAGCGGAGGCCCCCGAGGCCGCCGCGGCGGGTGTGGACAGTGGGCCGAGGCCCCGGCGCGCTAGGGTCGGCGCCATGGCCGATACCCCACTTGACCTCACGTCGGATGCCGCCCGGCTCACCGCGCAGCTGGTCGACTTCAGGTCCGAGAGCGGCACCGAGAAGCCCCTCGCGGACGCGATCGAGACCACGCTGCGCACCCTGCCGCACCTGACGGTGGAGCGGTACGGGAACAACGTGATCGCCCGTACCTTCCTGGGGCGTCCGGAGCGGGTCGTGCTGGCGGGCCACATCGACACCGTGCCGATCGCCGGGAACGTCCCCTCCCGCCTCGACGAGGACGGCGTGCTGTGGGGGTGCGGCACCTGCGACATGAAGTCCGGGGTCGCGGTCCAGCTGCGCATCGCCGCCACGGTCCCGTCCCCGAACCGCGACCTGACCTTCGTCTTCTACGACAACGAGGAGGTCGCCGCCGAGCTCAACGGCCTCAAGCACATCGCGGAGAACCGTCCGCAGTGGCTGGAGGGCGACTTCGCGGTGCTCCTGGAGCCCTCCGACGGCCAGGTGGAGGGCGGCTGCCAGGGCACCCTGCGGGTGCTGCTGAGGACGACCGGCGAGCGCGCCCACTCGGCACGCGGCTGGATGGGGTCCAACGCGATCCACGCGGCCGCCCCGATCCTGGCCCGCCTCGCCGACTACGAGCCGCGCCGGCCGGTGATCGACGGCCTGGAGTACCGGGAGGGCCTGAACGCGGTGGGCATCTCGGGCGGAGTGGCCGGGAACGTCATCCCCGACGAGTGCGTCGTCACGGTCAACTTCCGCTACGCGCCCGACCGCAGCGAGGAGGAGGCCGTCGCCCACGTCCGCGAGGTGTTCGCGGACTGCGGGGTGGCGGAGTTCGTGATCGACGACCACAGCGGCGCCGCGCTGCCCGGCCTGTCCCACCCGGCCGCGGCGGCCTTCATCGAGGCGGTGGGCGGCACCCCGCAGCCCAAGTACGGCTGGACGGACGTCTCCCGCTTCTCGGCGCTCGGCATCCCCGCGGTGAACTACGGCCCCGGAAACCCGCACTTGGCACACAAGCGGGACGAACGGGTTGAAACCGGAAAGATCCTGGCGGGCGAGGAGCGGCTGCGCGCCTGGCTGACGGACTGAGGGCCCCTCGCTCCACGCAGGACATGCCGACGTCCCCCGTACGTAACCCGCGTAGATCTAGGCTGAGGCCGAAAGACCTGTCCCCCGCCTCCGGTCGTGCCGGAGCGGGGGATGTTCCGACCGCGGAGGGAGCGCACATGGCTACCGGGAACCCCGAGGGCAAGAAGCAGCCACCGGAGGAACAACGCCTGGGACCCGTCCTCCGAAGGCGCAGCCAGGTGACGGCGAGCACGACGGACCAGCGGCTCCTCGACGCGGGCGGCCCCTCGGACTGGGTCCACACCGACCCGTGGCGGGTGCTGCGCATCCAGTCGGAGTTCATCGAGGGCTTCGGCACGCTCGCCGAACTCCCGCCCGCGATCAGCGTGTTCGGCTCGGCCCGCACACCCCGCAACAGCCTGGAGTACGACGCGGGCGTCCAGCTGGGCCGCGGCCTGGTGGAGGCTGGCTTCGCGGTCATCACCGGCGGCGGCCCCGGCGCCATGGAGGCGGCGAACAAGGGCGCCTCCGAGGCGGGCGGTGTCTCGGTCGGCCTCGGCATCGAGCTGCCGTTCGAGGAGGGGCTCAACCCCTACGTCGACATCGGCCTGAACTTCCGTTACTTCTTCGTCCGCAAGATGATGTTCGTGAAGTACGCGCAGGGCTTCGTCGTCCTGCCCGGCGGCCTCGGCACCCTGGACGAGCTCTTCGAGGCCCTGACCCTCGTCCAGACCCAGAAGGTCACCCGCTTCCCCATCGTCCTCTTCGGCAGCAGCTACTGGGGCGGCCTGGTCGACTGGCTCAAGCACACCCTGATCGCCCAGGGCAAGGCGTCCGAGCAGGACCTGCACCTCTTCCATGTCACGGACGACGTGGACGAGGCGGTCGCGCTGGTCTCCAAGGAGGCCGGACGCCACTGACCCCGGACGCCACTGACCCCGGACCCACGTCCGGCATGCCCCGGCGCAGGCTCGACCGCCCGCCGGGGCAGGGACGTCCGCCGGGGCATGGACGCCCGCCGGGGCACGGCCGCTCGGAGGGTTTGACCGTCCGCCCGAGCCCGACGGCCTGCCGGGGACGGGCCGGATTCGGTCAGGCCAGACCGCGCCGGGCCACCGCCGGCTCCCGCCGGCCCGCGATCGACGCCACCATGTCCAGCACCTGCCGGGTCTCGGCCACCTCGTGCACCCGGTACACCTGCGCGCCCAGCCACGCCGACACGGCCGTCGTCGCCAGCGTGCCCAGCACCCGTTCCTTCACCGGCTTGTCCAGCGTCTCCCCGACGAAGTCCTTGTTGGACAGCGACACCAGCACCGGCCACCCCGTCGCGACCATCTCCCCGAGCCGCCGGGTGGCTTCGAGGCTGTGCCGGGTGTTCTTCCCGAAGTCGTGACCCGGATCGATCAGTACGGACTCCCGCGGCACCCCCAGCGCCACCGCCCGCTCGGCCAGCCCCACCGTCACCTGCAGGATGTCGGCCATGACGTCGTCGTACGTCACCCGGTGCGGCCGGGTCCGCGGCTGCGCGCCGCCCGCGTGCGTGCACACCAGCCCCGCGCCGTACCGCGCGGCGACCTCCGCGAGGCCCGGGTCCACCCCGCCCCACGCGTCGTTCAGCAGATCCGCGCCCGCCGCGCAGACCGCCTCCCCGACCTCGGCCCGCCAGGTGTCCACGCTGATGACGACGTCCGGGAAGCGCCGTCGCACCTCGGCCACGAAGCCGACGGTCCGCCGCGCCTCCTCCTCGGCCGTCACCTCCTCGCCCGGCCCGGCCTTCACCCCGCCGATGTCGATGATCGCCGCGCCGTCCGCCACGGCCTGCTCCACGCGCGCGAGGGCCGGCTCGTCCCGGAAGGTCGCCCCCTGGTCGTAGAAGGAGTCCGGGGTCCGGTTCACGATCGCCATGATCACCGGCTCGTGCGCGTCGAATTCACGCCTGCCCAGCCTGAGCATCCCCTGTGACCTCTCCTAGTACGTCCTGGTCTTCGGCCGCCTGCGACCCTAGCCGTCAGATTCGCATGGCACGATCGGACCCTGACACTTTCGACACCGAGCACACCGAGCATGGGGACCCAGCGATGGTTATGTTCTTGTTCCTGGTGGTCGCGCTCGCCGTGGTGGTCGCCGCGGTGACCCTGGCCGTGGTGGGCGGCGGCGAGGGCACCGGCCCGCTGCCGGAGGCCGCGCCCGAGCGGCTGCACGACCCGCTGCCTCCACAGCGCCCGGTCAACCGGGACGACATCGACAGCCTGCGCTTCCCGCTGTCCGCCCGCGGCTACCGCATGGCCGACGTGGACGACGTCCTCAACCGGCTCGGCGCCGAACTCGCCGAGCGCGACGCGCGGATCGCCGACCTGGAGTCCGCGCTGGCGGGCGCCCAGGCCGCCCCTCGGGTCTCCATGGACAAGCCCGCCGAGGGGGACCACCGGTGAGTGGCGCGGTCGCGGGCCCGGACGGTCTGCTGCGCTGTCCCTGGGCCCTGTCCACCCCCGACTACGTGGCCTACCACGACGAGGAGTGGGGCCGCCCGGTCCACGGCGACGACGAGCTCTTCGAACGGATCAGCCTGGAGGCCTTCCAGTCCGGTCTGTCCTGGATCACCATCCTGCGCCGCCGCGCGGGGTTCCGGGCCGCCTTCGACGGGTTCGTGATCGCCAAGGTCGCGGCCTTCACCGACACCGACCGCGAACGCCTCCTCGCCGACGCCGGCATCATCCGCAACCGCGCCAAGGTCGACGCCACGATCGCCAACGCGCGCGTCCTGGCCGACTGGGCCCCCGGCGAGCTGGACGAGCTGATCTGGTCGCACGCCCCCGACCGGGCCGCCCGCCCGGCCCCGCAGAGCCTCGCGGACGTCCCGGCGGTCACCCCGGAGTCGACGGCCCTGTCGAAGGCCCTGAAGAAGCGCGGGCTGCGCTTCGTCGGCCCGACGACGGCGTACGCGCTCATGCAGGCGTGCGGACTGGTCGACGACCATCTGGCGGACTGCACCGCACGCCGCGGCTGACCGCGTCCGCCTGCCGGTGCCGCGCCCGCCTGTCGAGGCTGCGCCCGCCTGTCGAAGCCGGGCGCGCCCACCTTCCGGTGCCGAGTCGGCCCGGAGCCGGGAGGGCCCGATGCCGAGTCGGCCCGGAGCCGGCAGGGCCCGATGCCGAGCCGGCCCGGAGCCGAGCCGGCCCGGAGTCGGGCGGGCTCGATGCCGAGTCGGCCCGGAGTCGGGCGGGCCCGGCCTCGGGCGGGCTCAGCGGCCCAGGTACTTCGGCTTCTCCTTGTCGACGAACGCCCGGACCGCGATGGCGTGGTCCTCCGAGGACCCGGCCCGGGCCTGGAGCTCGTCCTCCTTCTCCAGGGTCTCGTCCAGCGAGTGCGTCAGCCCGTAGGCGACGGCCTCCTTGAGCGCCGCGTAGGCCACCGTCGGTCCCTCGGCCAGCGCCCGCGCCACCTTCTCGGCCTCGGCGCGCAGTTCGGCCGCCGGCACGATCCGGTTCGCGATCCCCAGCTCGTACGCCTCCTGCGCCTTGACGGTGCGCGGGAAGAGCAGCAGGTCGGCGGCGCGGCCCGGCCCGACCACCCGCGGCAGGGTCCACGAGATGCCCGAGTCCGCGGTGAGGGCGACGCCCGCGAACGAGGTGTTGAACGCGGCCGTGTCCGCCACGATCCGGTAGTCCGCGGCCAGCGCGAAGCCGAAGCCGGCCCCGGCCGCGACCCCGTTCACCGCGGCGACCACGGGCTTCGGCGCCCCGGCCAGGGCCCGCGCGATCGGGTTGTAGTGCTCCCGGACCGTGCTCATGGTCCGGTCCGAGCCGGTCTCCCGGTCGGCGGCCAGCAGCCCGATGTGCTCCTTCAGGTCCTGGCCCACGCAGAAGGCCCGGTCGCCGGCCGCGGTCAGCAGCACGGCCCGCACGGCGCCGTCCGAGGCCGCCGCCTGGACCGCGTCGCGAAGGGCGACCTTGGTCTCGATGTTCAGCGCGTTCATCGCCTCGGGGCGGTTCAGGGTGATCGTCGCGAGCCCGTCGCTCACCTCGTAGAGCACGGTGTCGGCCATGGCGGAACCCCTCCGGATGTGTGGCTGTGAGGACGTACCGGCCGGTACGTCGGGTGTCCGAAGGACAGCATGGCGGAGATCACCGGCCACGCACCGGAGCGTCCGTGTGACCTGCGTCAAAGAATTCCGACAGGATTCCGGCCGCACGGCGTCCGTGCAGCGGAGCAGTATCGCAGTCACATCGCCGAATTGGGTGGTTTTGCTCGCGCGCGTTGCCCAAGCGATGCCGACTGATGTTGGTCATCGGGTCCTGAGATGCGGGATAATGGCCTGGAAGCAATGTGTTCGATGCCGGTGTCGTGCGTCCCACGCTGGATTGCGCGTGCCCTCCCAGGGGCCGTCGGCTTTGACGATGAGCTGGTTTCAGGAAGGGGAACGAGCATGGCGGCCATGAAGCCGCGGACGGGTGATGGCCCGCTCGAGGTGACCAAGGAGGGGCGGGGCATTGTCATGCGCGTTCCGCTCGAAGGCGGCGGTCGACTCGTCGTCGAGCTGACCCCTGACGAAGCCTACGCGCTGGGTGACGCCCTCAAGAAGGTCGTCGGCTGAGCGCGAAAGCGACCGTACTCTTTCAGCCGCCCCGGTGCCCCTGTGGTGCCGGGGCGGCTTCGTTGTCGGCGGGCTGAGGGCCGGCAAGTGTGCCGTCGGCGGACCGGGCCGACGGGTGCCGCGGCCGTGCGGTGGGGCGGGGGTGCGGTGGGGCGGGGGCGCGTCAGCGCTTGACCGCGCACAGCAGGCCGTCGCCCACGGGGAGCAGCGACGGCACCAGTTCCGGGATGTCGCGCACTCCGCGCAGCAGCTCCCGGATCCGTATGACCTCCGTGGGCTGCGGGCCGGAGTCGACCGTGCGGCCGTTGGCGAACACACCCTCGAAGACGACCAGTCCCCCGGGGCGCAACAGGCGCAACGATTCAGCTAGGTAGTCGAGGAACTCCAGCCGGTCGCCGTCGCAGAAGACGAGGTCGTAGCCGGCGTCCGCCAGCCTGGGCAGGACGTCCAGCGCGCGGCCGGGGATGAAACGGGCCCGGTTGCTGGCGAAGCCCGACGCGCGGAAGGCGTGCCGGGCGAACTGCTGGTGCTCCGGTTCGGGATCCACGGTGGTCAGCACGCCGTCCGGCCGCATGCCGTGCAGCAGGTGGATGCCCGACACACCCGTCCCGGTGCCGATCTCCGCGACCGCCTTCGCGTCCACCGAGGCCGCCAGCAACCGCAGCGCCGCGCCCGTGCCGGGCGACACCGAGCGCAGCCCCGCGTCGCGGGCCCGGTCACGGGCCCAGCGCAGTGCTTCGTCCTCGGCGACATAGGCGTCGGCGAACGCCCAGCTCGTCTGCCGGTTGCCGGTGATGACCCTCTCCTGTCCCATGGTTGCCTGGGCGTGACTGTATCCGTTGCCGCCGGGAACCCGCTGATGGGACCGGGCGTTTATAGGGGTGGCGCAGACGGGCGGGGGGACACGGTTGGATCACGACGACGGGCCGAGCGACGAGCAGGTCGAAGGGCAAGTGCTGACGCAGCCGCATGAGCCGTGGCAGCAGAGATCAAATTCTTGTAAAACCGCTTATCCGGAGCTAACGGGCGAGGTGGCTATGGTAGGGGCTCCACTGGACACCACCAGAGCCGACAGGGGAGGTGCGGCTGAGCCTGTGGATCGGGGGGGAGTGCTGAGGCGCTTCCTCGGATCGTCGGGCGGGCCGAAATCCGTGAACGACACCGCTGCTGACCCCAGCCATGCCGCTGACACGACCCAGACCGCGACTTTCTCCACCGACGCGGACGGGCAGGCATGGACTCCGCCCACCTGGGACGAGATCGTCAGCATGCACAGCGGCCGGGTGTACCGGCTCGCCTACCGTCTGACCGGCAACCAGCACGACGCCGAGGACCTCACCCAGGAGGTCTTCGTCCGCGTCTTCCGCTCGCTGTCCACGTACTCGCCGGGCACGTTCGAGGGCTGGCTGCACCGCATCACCACGAACCTCTTCCTGGACATGGTCCGCCGCAAGCAGCGCATCCGCTTCGACGCCCTCGGCGAGGACGCGGCGGAGCGGCTGCCCAGCCGCGAGCCGTCCCCGCAGCAGGTCTTCAACGACGCGCACTTCGACGCGGACGTCCAGCAGGCCCTCGACACCCTCGCGCCCGAGTTCCGCGCCGCGGTCGTCCTGTGCGACATCGAAGGACTGTCGTACGAGGAGATCGCCGCGACCCTCGGCGTCAAGCTCGGCACGGTCCGCTCGCGGATCCACCGTGGCCGCTCCCAACTGCGCAAGGCACTGGCGCACCGCTCGCCCCAGGCACGTGCCGAGCGCCGTTCCTTCGTGGCCCGGGTGCCCGCTCTGGGGGGAGGGGGCGCGACCGCGTGAGTGGATCACGACCCATCCCGGCCGAAGGGCTCCTGGCCGAGCAGCATCTGGGAGACCGACTCTCCGCCCTGGTGGACGGAGAGCTCGGTCATGACGCGCGCGAGCGCGTACTGGCGCACGTGGCGACCTGCCCGAAGTGCAAGACCGAGGTCGACGCCCAGCGCCGGCTGAAGAACGTCTTCGCGGAGGTGGCCCCGCCGCCGCCCTCCGAGAGCTTCCTGGCCCGGCTCCAGGGACTCCCCGGCGGCGACCCGGGAGACGGTCCCGCACCGCTCGGCGGGGGCGGCTTCGGGGGCTTCGCCGGCCGTGCCTCCGGAGGCTTCGCCGGCCGGGCCGGGGTCTTCGGCGTCCGGCGCGAGGACCCGTTCGACTTCGACTTCGTCCCCTCCGGCGATCACGGTTCCGTGCTGCCGCCCGCCTCCCCGGACCGCGGCTTCCGTATCCATCCGGTGGGCCGTGGCGAGGCCGAGCGGTCCGCCTCGCGCGGGCTGCGGTTCGCGTTCGTCGCCGCCGGTGCGGTGTCGCTCGCCGCGGTGGCGCTCGGCGGGGTCACCACCGGCACGCCGAGCGGCACGGCCGCGGAGGCCCGCGGCGGCTCCGGCAACGGCAGCAACGTCACTCCGGCGCGCACCCCGGGCACGTCGTCCGCGGGCATCACCGAGGGCCAGCGGCGCCGCGGGTACGGGCCGCTCATCGGGCAGGGCCGGACGGGAGCCTCCGGGCAGACCCCGCTCGCCCCGACCGGGTCGGCGGCGCCGCTGCTGCCCGGCGCGGGCGAGGACGTCGTGCACACGCTCACCGCCCCGGTGGTGGCCGGCGTCGCCGCCATGTCCCCGTTGATACGTCCGCTCACCGCGGCCACGCCGATCGCGCTCACCGCGTGGTCCTCGGCCCCCGAGGTCACCGCCCCCGGTCTGCTCGCCGCACCCGTCCCCACCCCGTCCGCGACCCCTTCCGCCTCCGCGTCGACCCGCTGACCAGCCGTCCCGCAGGCCCCGGCCGCTGCGCGGCGGCCTGCGAACCTGGTTGAATCCAGGTGGGCCGCGCCCACGGCACGCAGCCGGGCGCGGGGTGGGATTCGACGTGCCGCGGCTGCCGACGCGCCGTGCCGCGGCCGGCTGTGGGGAGAGCATGGACGAGGGGCAGCCCACGAAGGCGAAGTGGTGGAACCGGCCGCGGCCGCAGGACGGCTCCGCGCCGGGGGCGGCGGGGCCGCAGCACGGCGCCGACACCGCCGACGGCGATCCGCACGAGGGCGACTTCGTCCTGGAACGCCCGGCGCCGACACCGCCCCCCACTCCGTCGGCACAGCCCCCCGAGCCCCCGCCGACCCCCACTCCCGCCTCTGCACCCGGCACCGAGGGCACGCCGTCCGACGGAGCCGAGTCCGTGCCCGTGCCCGGCGCCGGGGCCGGGAGCACGCCGCCCGGCGGCCCCGAGGCCGAGGGCACGCCGTCGGCCGAGGTCGAGTCCATGACGGGCGCCTCCGCACCGGCCGCCGCTTCCGAGCCCGCATCGCCCGCCACGCCCGTCTTCGAGCGGTCCAAGCCGTTGCACGATCCCGATCCCTACAGCACCCCGCCCTACGGAGAGCCCGGCCCCTGGGCGCCCGCCCCGCCGGTCCAGCACCCCGCGGTGGCCGCCGCGCACGGCACGCTGCCGACGGCCCCGCTGCCGACCGTGCCCGCGCAGGGCGCGCCGCTCGGCCCGGTGCCGGCCGTTCCCGCGCAGCCCGTTCCCGCGTCGGCCGCGCCCGCGCAGCCCGTTCCCGCGCAGGCTGTGAGCACACCGGGCGTCGGTACGCCGGGCGTCGGCGCGCCGGGCGGTGGTGTGGCCGGGCAATCCGTCCCGCAGGCCGGCCAGTTCGACCCGCAGGCGTCGTACGCGCCCCACGTCCCGGCGGAGCCGGTCGTCCCGCACCTGCCGGGCGCTTCCGTGCCGCCGGGCCCCTCCGCGGGCCAGGACGTGGCTTCCGCGGCCCCCGCGGCCGGGGTGCCGCCGCAGGGCGCTCCCGTACCCGGTGAGGGCCTCCCGGAGGCCTCTTTCGCCGACACCCGGCCCCCGGCCGACCCCTGGCAGCGCTACGACCCCTGGGCGCCCGTCCAGCCGGTCCCCGCGGCCCCTCTCCAGCTGAGCGGCGGCGCCGGGCCCGGACCGCGCCGGGGACGCGGGCGGGTGCGGCGTGGCCTGGTCGGTGGCGCGGTGCTGCTCGCCCTCGTCGCAGGCGGTGTCGGCGGCGTCGTAGGCGCGTATCTGGAGCGCGAGGGCATGCTGGGGGACGTGGTGTTGCCGCAGGCCGGCGCGGAGCCGTCCGGGCGGGCTCCGGACAGCGTCGCGGGCATCGCCGCGCAGGCCCTGCCCGGCGTCGTCACCCTGCATGTGAGCGGCACCGACGAACAGGCCACCGGCACCGGCTTCGTGCTCGACACCCGGGGCCACATCCTCACCAACAACCACGTCGTGGCACCCGCGGGCAAGAACGGCCGGATAACCGTGGTCTTCAACGGCGGCGAGACCGCCCGCGCCGAGGTGGTCGGACACGACAGCGGCTACGACCTCGCCGTGGTGAAGGTGACCGGCGTCAGCGGCCTCAGGCCCATCCCGCTCGGCAACTCCGACGGCGTCCGGGTCGGCGATCCCGTCGTCGCCATCGGTGCCCCCTTCGACCTGGAGGGCACGGTCACCTCCGGGATCATCAGCGCCAAGGAGCGGCCCATCACCGCGGGCGGCGAGGCGGACGGCAGCGACGTCTCCTACGTCGACGCCCTCCAGACCGACGCGCCCATCAACCCCGGCAACTCCGGCGGCCCCCTCCTCGACTCCCGGGCCCGGGTCATCGGCATCAACTCCGCCATCCAGTCCGCCGACGGCGGCTCGGACTCCGGGAGCGGCCAGGCCGGTTCGATCGGCCTCGGTTTCGCCATACCCATCAACCAGGGCAAGCGCGTCGCCGAGGAGCTGATCAACACCGGCAGGGTGACCCACCCCGTCATAGGCGTCACCCTCGACATGGACTACAACGGGGACGGCGCCCGCATCAACACCGGGGGCAGCGGCGGCAGTTCCCCGGTCACCGCGGGCGGCCCCGGCGCCCGGGCCGGCCTGCGGGCGGGCGACGTCATCACCGAGGTCGACGGCCGGCGCATCCACTCCGGCGAGGAGCTGATCGTCAGGACCCGCGCCCACCGGCCGGGCGACCGGCTGGAGCTGACCGTCGACCGCGACGGCCTGAAGCGGAAGGTCACGCTCGTGCTCGGATCCGCGGGCGGCGACTGATCCGTCCGTGGACCGGGCCGGGGCCATGACCGGCGGAAACCTCACAGGTCGGGGCCCCGGCCCCGGTCCGGCCGGGCGACTCTGCCGAAAACCGGGCGTTTACACGCACCCGAACACCCCGGCACGGTACCGGTCGGACAGGTGGGCCGGGTACCGTGGACCCGGCCCGGACCACGGACGACCGCATCTGACCACTGAGGGCCGAGGACCGAGGACATCGCAAGGAGCTTCAGGTGTTCAATGACATAGGACCGCTCGAGCTGGCCACGCTCGTGGTCCTCGCCGTGCTCGTCTTCGGTCCGGACAAGCTTCCGAAGGTCATCCAGGACGTGATGCGCACGGTCCGGAAGATCCGTGACTTCTCGGAGAGCGCCAAGCAGGACATCCGCCAGGAACTGGGTCCCGAGTTCAAGAACTTCGAGTTCGAGGACCTCAACCCCAAGACCTTCATCCGCAAGCAGCTGGACAACGACGAGCTGGGGATCAAGGAGATCCGCAACGGCTTCGATCTGAAGAAGGAGATGGCCGAGGTCACGGACGCGGTGCACAGCGCCGACGGCTCGTCCTCGTCGTCCCCGTCCGCCGGTTCCGCGGGCGGCCGGATCGACATGACGAAGAAGCCCGAGACCCCCGGCGCCCGCGAGGAGCACCCGCCGTTCGACGCGGATGCCACCTGAGCGCCGTAGCCACGCGGTCGAAACCCCGACGCGTCACGTACGCCACCCGGTGTACGTGACGCGTTTCATATGCCGTCAGGGCCCCAACACGGCCCGAACGGGACCCCGGAGCGCCTCGCGCGCCGGGCGGTTTCCCGGCTGGCCGCGACGAGGTGGATATGCTGCCGAGTTGTTGCGCGGACCGGACGAGTACGCCCGTAGGGGGGCGGGCCGCCCGGATCCGACGAGAGCGAGGAGGCGTCCGGGCACATGGAGACGACAAGTGGGGCGGTCGCGCACGCGCCGGCCACGGAGGGCGGACAGCAGGCCCCCGCCGCCTGGCGCACGGTCGACGGTTACCTGCCGGCGACCTTTCCCTGGTACGGCCTCGACGAGGCCTTCACGGGGCCGCGCTGGCTGATGCAGGTCGGTGCGGCGGCCGACGGCGCCGTCGAGCACGGGTCGATCGGACACGGTGAGGAGCCGTCCGTCCGGCACGAGTCGACCGAGGACCGGGAGCGCTTCGCGGTCGTGGTCACCGTCGCCGCCAACCCGGTGCGGCACAGCGCGGACGGCACCGGCGTGCTGGAGGCCACCTCGGTGTCCTCCGCGGCCTGGCTCGCGGGCGTGGGGCTGCTGTCCTTCACCTGGCCCGGTCAGATGGACCACAGCCTGCGCGACTCCTGGCTGGACCAGCAGACCGAGACGGCGTGGGTGCTGGCCGACGACCTCTCCGGGCCGGACTGGTCGACGCTGTCCCTGCCGGTCGACGGTGTGCCGACGCCGTTCCACTACCGGGAGTCCGAGTTCGGCTGGGTGCTGGCCGGCTCGACCGAGACGGGCGTCCACGTGGGGGCGTACGGCAGGGGCATGAGCGCGTACGGTCTGGGCTTCGCCATGATCAAGGACATCGCGACGTACGCCTAGCGGAGACACGGCAGCATGGCGAAGGGGGCTGTCCCGGGCGGGACAGCCCCCTTCGCCGTACCGGTGCTAGAACTTGTTCCTCGGCGTGATGCCCAGGGACAGCCCCGAAAGACCGCGCTGGCGGCCGCCCAGCTTGCCCGCGATCGCCCGCAGGGCCGAACCGGCCGGGGAGTCGGGGTCGGTGAGGACCACCGGCTTGCCCTCGTCGCCGCCCTCGCGCAGCCGGACGTCGATCGGGATGTTGCCGAGGACCGGGACGGTCGCGCCGGTCGTACGGGTGAGACCGTCGGCGACGAGCTGGCCGCCGCCGGTGCCGAAGACGTCGACCATCTCGCCGCAGTGCGGACACGGCAGCCCGGACATGTTCTCGACCACGCCGACGATCTTCTGGTGGGTCTGCACGGCGATGGAGCCCGCGCGCTCGGCGACCTCCGCGGCCGCCTGCTGGGGCGTGGTGACGACCAGGATCTCCGCGTTCGGGACCAGCTGCGCCACCGAGATGGCGATGTCGCCCGTGCCCGGCGGCAGGTCGAGCAGCAGCACGTCCAGGTCGCCCCAGTAGACGTCCGCCAGGAACTGCTGGAGCGCGCGGTGCAGCATCGGGCCACGCCAGACGACCGGGGCGTTGCCCGGGGTGAACATGCCGATCGAGATGACCTTCACGCCGTTCGCCGACGGCGGCATGATCATGTTCTCGACCTGGGTGGGACGGCCGTCGGCGCCCAGCATCCGCGGTACCGAGTGGCCGTAGATGTCGGCGTCGACCACGCCCACCTTGAGGCCGTCGGCGGCCATCGCGGCCGCCAGGTTCACCGTCACCGAGGACTTGCCGACGCCGCCCTTGCCGGACGCCACCGCGTACACCCGGGTCAGGTTCCCGGGCTTGGCGAAGGGCACCTCGCGCTCGGTCTGGCCGCCGCGCAGGGCGGTCGCCAGCTCCTTGCGCTGCTCGTCGCTCATCACGTCGAGAGTGACGTCGACGCGCGTGACGCCGTCGACCCGGGAGACCGCGTCCGTCACGCGCTGCGTGATCGTGTCGCGCATCGGGCAGCCGGAGACCGTCAGGTACACGGTTACCGCGACCGCTCCGTCCGCGCCGATCTCCACCGATTTGACCATCCCCAGTTCGGTGATGGGTCGGTTGATCTCGGGGTCGTTCACCGTCGCCAGTGCCTCGCGCACCGCGTCTTCCGTAGCCATAAGGACGATGGTACGGCGCCGGGCCGGGGCTCCGGGAAGCCCGTCAACGGTCGTCTATGTCACGTACGGGCGGCCGATCCGACCGTTCTGCCGGGAATGTGAGGTGTCCGTTCGTGCGCCGCTCCTCCAGTTCCTTCGTCACGTCCTGCAACTCGGAGCGGATCCAGTCGCGGGTGGCCACCTCGCCCAGACCGATGCGCAGGGCGGCGATCTCGCGGGTGAGGTACTCGGTGTCGGCGATCGACCTCTCGTTCTGCTTGCGGTCCTGCTCCAGGTTGACCCGGTCCCGGTCGGCCTGCCGGTTCTGCGCGAGCAGGATCAGCGGGGCCGCGTAGGAGGCCTGGAGGGACAGCATCAGGGTCAGGAAGATGAACGGGTACCCGTCGAAGCGCAGATGCTCCGGCGCCGAGACGTTCCACACCACCCACAGGATGATGACGACCGTCATCCAGACGATGAACCTGCCGGTGCCCAGGAACCGCGCGATCCGCTCCGACAGCCGGCCGAAGGCCTCCGGATCCCACTCGGGCAGGAGCCGGCGCCGGGGCGGGCGCGGCTGGTCCAGCCGGGCGCGCGGCCGGGTGGCGGCGGTGGCGCCCACGGGCGTCCGCTCGCGGGCGGTGTCACGCTCGCGCTCAGGTGCCATGGCCGGCTGCTTCCTCGTCTGCTTCCTCGTCGAGGTGGAACTCCGTCTCCCGCCAGTCCTCCGGCAGCATGTGGTCCAGTACGTCGTCCACGGTCACCGCGCCCAGCAGCGAGCCCGCCTCGTCGACGACCGGCGCCGCGACCATGTCGTACGTCGCGAAGAACCCGGCCACGACCGGCAGCTCGGCGTCCGGGTCCAGGGGCCGCAGGCCGTCGTCGATGATCGCGCTGACCAGGGTGTACGGCGGGTCCCGCAGCAGCCGCTGGAAGTGGACCGTGCCGAGGTACTTGCCGGTGGGCGTCTCGTCGGGCGGGCGGCAGACGTAGACCTGGGCGGCCAGCGCGGGGGAGAGGTCGGCGTTGCGGACCCGGGCGAGGGCGTCGGCGACCGTGGCGTCCGGCCGCAGCACGATCGGCTCGGTGGTCATCAGACCGCCCGCGGTGTGCTCCTCGTACGACATCAGGCGCCGCATGTCGGCCGCGTCGGCGGGCTCCATCAGGCTCAGCAGCCGCTCCTTGTCCCGCTCCGGCAGCTCGGACAGCAGGTCGGCCGCGTCGTCCGGGTCCATCGCCTCCAGGACGTCGGCGGCGCGCTCCTCCTTGAGCTTGCCGAGGATCTCGATCTGGTCGTCCTCCGGGAGCTCCTCCAGGACGTCGGCGAGCCGGTCGTCGTCGAGGGCCGCGGCGACCTCGGCGCGCCGTTTCGCGGAGAGGTGGTGCAGGACGTTGGCGAGGTCGGCGGGGCGCAGCTGCTCGAAGGTGGCGAGCAGGCTCTCCGCGCCCTGCCCGTGCTCCTCCAGGGAGAAGCCGGTGACGGCGGACCACTCGACGGTCAGCGTCTCGCCCCGGTCGCGCCGGAAGGCGCTGCTCCTGCGCCCCTTGCGCACGAAGATCCGGTCGACCTCCCAGTCGCGGCGGGCGGGCAGCTGACGTACCGACAGGTCGAGCACGGTGACCTGTTCGTCGGTCTCGGTCAGCGTGACGCGGCGGTCGAGGAGCTCACCGAAGACGAGCCGCTCGGTGGGGCGCTGCTCGAAGCGGCGGACGTTGAGCACGCCGGTGGTGATGACCTGGCCGGACTCGATGCCGGTCACCCGGGTCATGGGCAGGAAGATACGGCGGCGGGTGGACAGTTCCACGACCAGTCCGAGCAGGCGCGGGGGCCGCCGTCCGACGCGCAGTATGACGACGAGGTCGCGCACGCGCCCCACCTGGTCGCCGTTCGGGTCGAAGACGGGAACGCCGGCCAGGTGCGAGACGAAGATCCGGGGGGAGCCGGCTGCCATCACTCACCGCCTCTTTCCGTCTGTCCTGAATTGCCCGCTCGGGTGGGGTTCAGGCTAGCCCGTACCGATCGGCCACGCCCTGGTGAGCGGTCCGGACGGACTGGCTCCGCCGGTCCCGGACGGCCCCGGTACGCTGCCGTACTGCGTCGAGGACCCGTGAGAGAGGCAGCCCCATCTGTGACTGCGATTCCCCAGGGCCGTGGCCGTCGGGCCGCGCTGGTGAGTGCGCTGTGTGCCCTGGCCGTGACCGGCACGGGACTGACCGGGTGCAGTTCGGACCCGGACGCGGGCACGAACGGGGTGGGCAAGCTGTCCGCCGGACAGATCGAGAGCAGAACCAGGACGGCGGCGGAGTCCGTGGACGCGGTGCGGCTGTCGGGGACCGTGGTCGCCGGCGGGAGCACCTACACGCTCGACATGCGCCTGAAGCCCGACGGCGGGACCGGTTCGGTCACCTCGAAGGGGGCGACCTTCCATCTGCTGCGGATCGACGAGCAGCTCTACCTCAAGGCGAACGCGGAGTTCTGGAGCCATGAGGACGGCAAGGCCGGCGGCGGCACGGACACGGCGGCCGCCGACAAGCTCGACGGCAAGTACGTGAAGGTGCCCAAGGACGACCCCGCCTACCAGCGGTTCAGCGGCTTCACCGACAAGGACGTCCTCCTCGACGGCCTGCTGACCCTGCACGGCACGCTCGGCACGGACGGCCACCACGAGCAGTCGGGCGTGCGCACGATCCGCATCACCGGCGACAAGGGGTCCGGCGGCACGCTGGACGTCTCCCTGGAGGGCAAGCCGTACCCGCTGCGCCTGGAACGCGCAGGCGGCGCGGGAACGCTCACCTTCTCCGACTGGGGCAAGGACTTCGCGGTGAAGGAACCCGCGAAGGACGACACGGTGGACTACGGGCAGCAGCTGCCCACGTCGTAGCGACTGCCCGCGCGGTGGCGGTCGCCCGCGTGGTGGCGGCTGCCCTGGGTGTCAGGGGTGGCGGCGTCCGCGCTTCTTCAGCAGCAGCCGTGGCAGCCCCGCCGGAACGGGCTGCCGGGTGGTCGCCGGAGACGGCACCGGCGCCTGGGCCAGCGAACCCTCGGGAAGCGGCGCCGTGGCCCCCGTCGGTTCCAGCCGCAGCACCCGGCACTCGCGGGACCAGCGGTCCGGCATGGCCTCGCCGTCGGGCGCGTTCAGACGCTTGCCCTTGAGCTCGGCGACCGCCGCCGCCCAGTCCTCGGAACCCGGCGCGAGCTGCACGACCCTGGCCGTCCAGGAGACGAGCCGGCCGCCCTTGTCCTTGCTGCGGACGGTGACCTCGGCCTCGGACCCGTCCGTCAGCCCCGGCAGCGGCTGTTCCCCGGGGCCGTCACCGACGAGATGTGCCGCGCCCTCGTGCCACGCGTGCCACAGCGCACGTGCCGCCGGGGCACCGGCGCCCCTGACCCAGATGAGGCCGGACTTCTTGGTGGCCTCCTCGACGAGGGCCAGGTCGAGGAAGGCCTGGTCGAGCGACTCGCTTGTCATGGGCCCAGCCTATCCAGGGCCCGTCACAGCCAGCCGTTGCGCTTGAGCGTGCGGTGGATGCCCACGCAGAGGGCGACCATCGCCGACATGACCACGGGGTAGCCGTACTTCGTGTGCAGCTCCGGCATGTAGTCGAAGTTCATCCCGTACACCCCGCACACCATCGTCGGTACGGCGATGATCGCGGCCCAGGAGGTGATCTTCCGCATGTCCTCGTTCTGCGCGACCGAGGCCTGCGCCAGGTTGGCCTGGAGGATCGAGTTGAGCAGTTCGTCGAAGCCGACGACCTGCTCCTGGACCCGGGCGAGGTGGTCGGCGACGTCCCGGAAGTACTTCTGGATGTCCGGGTCGACCAGTCGCATCGGCCGCTCGCTCAGCAGCAGCATGGGCCGCAGCAGCGGCGACACCGCGCGCTTGAACTCCAGCACCTCGCGCTTGAGTTGGTAGATCCGGCCGGCGTCCGTGCCTCGCGGGCTGCCCTTGCGGCCCGGCGAGAACACCTCGGTCTCCACCTCGTCGATGTCGTCCTGCACGGCGTCGGCGACCGCGATGTAGCCGTCGACCACGTGGTCGGCGATGGCGTGCAGCACGGCCGAGGGGCCCTTCGCGAGCAACTCCGGGTCGTCCTGCAGCCGGTGACGCAGCGCGCGCAGCGAGCCCTGGCCGCCGTGCCGGACGGTGATGAAGAAGTCCCGGCCGGTGAAGCACATGACCTCGCCGGTCTGGACGACCTCGCTGTTGGCGGTGAGCCGGTCGTGCTCGACGTAGTGGATGGTCTTGAACACGGTGAACAGCGAGTCGTCGTAGCGCTCCAGCTTCGGCCGCTGGTGCGCCTGCACGGCGTCCTCCACGGCCAGCGGGTGCAGCCCGAACTCGCCGGCGATACCGGCGAATTCGGATTCGGTCGGCTCGTGCAGACCGATCCACACGAAGCCGCCGTCGCGACGCACCAGGCGCATCGCCTCGTGCGGGGTCAGCGGCTTCGCGGTGGCGACGCGGGCCCCGTCGCGGTAGACGGCGCAGTCGACCACGGCGGACGGCGTCGAGGGGTCGCGGGTGGTGTCGTAGGCACCGCCGTCCAGTCGCGGGCTGTCCTTGTGCACACCGTCCTTGCGCAGCGAGACGCGGGACGGGCGGACCGCGGCGCGCAGTTCGCGGATCATCGACATGGGCAGGCTCCTTCGCAACGAGCAACGAAAGGCCGCCGGGGCACGGGTGGAACTGCCCGGAATGGGGACGTCCTGGAGGCGTCTCCCTGCCCTGGAGCAGGGGAAGGATGTTTGGCACGTCCACAAAGCGGGGAGCACCGCACCGTCGCGGTGGCGAGCTTCGCTGCTGATTCAGATCAGACAGATCAGGCAAGACGAAACGAAAGTGCTCTTCCGTAGTGATACGGATGCGAGAGGTGGCAGCCAGCCAGAGCCAGAGCAGCTACATCAGCGGCCGGAAGAGCGGGTGGTACTGCCAGGTCGACTTCGGTCCATTGCAGCCCCACCTCCTCCGGCCGGTCCCTCGTAAGGGAGTCCCATCGGCGTCGGGACTTGATCGCGACGCTTCAGCGCGCTGCCCCGAACCACCGGGCAAGAGTATCAGCCGACTGAAGTGTCAAGTCGCTGCTTTGCCCTGTGCTGACGAGTTCTATGCTCACCGCATGGCTGATGTTCTTCCACTGGTGGAGGCCCGGTTGCGTACCGCGCTGGGCGAGCCGGACGCGCGCGCCGCGGTCACCTTCCTCGGTACGGACCGCATCGAGGTGCTGCGGTTCCGGGACGATTCCAGGGAGGGTGCCCTCGTCCGGTACGCCACGCTGGGCATGTCCGCGCAGCCCATGGCGGACCCCACCGCGATGGTCGCCGACCCGGTCAAGGGGCCCCGCGCCGAGCTGGTCCTGTCCGTCCGCGCCGGGGTCGCCGACACCGACAAGGTGCTGCGCTCCCTCGCCGTGCTCGGTGCTTCCCCGCAGGTCGAGGGGCTGATCGTGACCCCGGGCGCCTCGCTCGACGTGGGGGAGCCGCTGTGGCCGGGCGCCCCGTTCACCTCGGTCCTGGTCGCCGAGCCGGGCGGGCTGGTCGAGGATCTGGAACTGGACGAGCCGCTCGACCCCGTACGGTTCCTGCCACTGCTCCCCATGACTCCGAACGAGGCCGCCTGGAAGCGCGTGCACGGCGCCCAGGCGCTCCAGGAGCGCTGGCTGACGAACGGGACGGACCTGCGGGATCCGTCCCGCAGGTCCGTCCCGCTGGAGTGAGCAAGGTCACCAACACGCGTCCGGAAATTGTCAGTTGGCGCGACGCGCGCGGCATGACCGGCACGGCGGGCGGTTCGGCCGGGTCCCGTGCGTTCGCCGGGTCCGGCGCCTTCGCCGGGCTCAGCCGGCGAAGACGGTGACGCCGTCCTCCGTCGCGTGCCGCGGCTCCAGCTCCTTCGCCTCGTGCGTCAGCGCGTCGCGTCGTACGAAGACCACCACCGCGCCGACGACGGCCGTGACCGCCGCGACCACGAACGGGATGTGGACGTTGCTCCACTCCTCGATCTTCGGTGCGAAGAAGGGCGCGGCGGCGGCCGCGAACCAGCGGACGAAGTTGTAGCCCGCGCTCGCCACGGGGCGCGGCGCGTCCGAGACGCCGAGCGCCAGCTCGGTGTAGACGGTGTTGTTCACCCCGATGAAGGCACCGGACAGGACGGTGCAGACGACGGCCGTGGTGTGGTCGCCGTAGCCGAGGACGAGCACGTCGGCGCCGAGCAGGACGAGCGAGCCGCCGAGCACCTTCAGCGAGCCGAACCGCGCCTGCATCCGCGGGGCCACCAGCACCGAGAAGACGGCCAGCAGCACGCCCCAGGCGAAGAACACGGCTCCCGACCTGTAGGGGGTCATGTCCAGCACGAACGGGGTGAAGGCCAGCACGGTGAAGAACGTGTAGTTGTAGAAGAACGCCGAGACCGCGGCCGAGGCGAGACCGCCGTGCCCGAGTGCCTTGATCGGGTCGAGCAGCGAGGTCCTCCGGGCCGGCTTCGGCTGCTCCTTGAGGAACACGGTGATGCACAGGAAGCCGACCGCCATCAGGAACGCGGTGCCGAAGAACGGGTAGCGCCAGCTGGCGTTGCCGAGCAGGGCGCCCAGCAGCGGGCCGCACGCCATGCCGAGGCCCAGGGCGGACTCGTACAGCAGGATCGCCGCGGCGCTGCCGCCGGCCGCCGCGCCGACGATCACGGCGAGGGCCGTGGAGACGAAGAGCGCGTTGCCCAGACCCCAGCCGGCCCGGAAGCCGACGAGTTCGGCGACCGAGCCCGAGGTGCCCGCGAGGCCCGCGAAGACCACGACGAGGGCGAGGCCGAGCAGCAGGGTCTTGCGGCCGCCGATGCGGCTGGAGACGAAGCCGGTCACCAGCATCGCGAAGGCGGTGATCAGGAAGTACGAGGTGAAGAGCAGGGAGACCTGGCTGGCCGTGGCGTTCAGGCCCTGGGCGATGGACGGCAGGATCGGGTCGACGAGGCCGATACCCATGAACGCGACGACCGAGGCCCCGGCTGTCGCCCAGACCGCCTTGGGCTGTCGCAGGAGGCCGCCGGCTCCGGCGTCGAAGGGGTCCATTGGGTTCTCCGATCGGGGGAGGGAGATGGTTGGCGTATACATATATTAGATTAGCGTGGCTAACTAATGCAAGATGCACGTAGTTTTGGGTGCGGGTCGGCCGGTGACGGACCGGCGCGGGTTCCCTCCGGACGGGTGATCGTCCTTGACGTGGGCGTGCCGGGGTAGGACCGTGGGGCCCTATGAGGGGCGAACCCAGTTGCCCGAAGTGTGGTGGCCGGGTCAGGGCTCCCGGACTCTTCGCCGATTCCTGGCAGTGCGATGTCCATGGCGCGGTGCATCCGCTTCAGCCCGTGATCCCGCCCAGCGTCGAGGCCCTCAGTGTCGTGGTGCACCGCACCCAGGTGCCGGTGTGGATGCCGTGGCCGCTGCCGGTCGGCTGGCTCTTCACGGGAGTGGCGTACGCCGGTGACGACCGCAGTGGCGGCCGTGCCACCGCCGTGGCCTGCTCCGGACCCGGCCCGCTCGGCGGCATGGGGGAGCTGATCCTGGTCGCGGAGGAGCTCGGGGTCGGCCTCGGCGCCCGCTACGCGGGCATCGACGGCCCGGACCCGGGGCCGTACCTGAACGTCGAGAAGCCGCCTCAGGCCAAGGTGCTGGCCGCCGGCCGCCCGACCCCGCTCTGGCATGTCACCGGCGCACCCGTGGACCGTGTCGTGTTCGCGGGCGAGGCGCTCGGGCTGTGGCTCTGGGCGGTGGTGTGGCCGGAGCAGTCGGGGCTGCTGATGTACGACGAACTCGTGCTGACCGATCTGCGTGACGCCGGGGCCGAACTGGACCTGGTGCCCTGCGGCGCCCTGTCGCCACGGCTGCTGGAGCCATAGGGCCATGCGGCAGCCAGGGCTCGGGGTGCGGTTCCTGTAGGGGGCGTAGCAGGGCTTCGGGTGTGACAGGAGGGGGTCGTCCTCCCGCTATGCTGGAGCGTCCGCTTCCGTCCCGCCCGCCCCGTCACCGTCTGGAGTTCGCGTCGTGCGCATCGACCTGCACTGCCACTCCACCGCCTCCGACGGTACGGACACCCCGGCCGAACTGGTGCGCAACGCCGCCGCGGCCGGACTGGACGTCGTCGCGCTGACCGACCACGACAGCACCCGCGGGTACGCCGAGGCGACCGCCGCGCTGCCGCGGGGGCTCACGCTGGTCACCGGCGCCGAGCTGTCCTGCCGCGTCGACGGCGTCAGCATGCACATGCTGGCCTACCTCTTCGACCCCGAGGAGCCCGCCCTGCTCGCCGAGCGCGAGCTGGTGCGCGACGACCGCGTGCCGCGCGCCCAGGGCATGATCGCCAAGCTGAACGAGCTGGGCGTGCCCGTCACCTGGGAGCAGGTCGCGCGGATCGCCGGTGACGGTTCCGTCGGACGGCCCCATGTCGCGACCGCGCTGGTGGAGCTGGGCGTCGTACCGAGCGTGGGCGACGCGTTCACCCAGGACTGGCTGGCCGACGGCGGCCGTGCCTTCGTGGAGAAGCACGAGACCGACCCGTTCGAGGCGATCCGGCTGGTCAAGGCCGCCGGGGGAGTCACGGTGTTCGCGCACCCGGCCGCCGCCAAGCGCGGCCGCACGGTGCCGGAGTCCACGATCGCCGAGCTGGCCTCCGCCGGCCTGGACGGCATCGAGGTCGACCACATGGACCACGACGAGGACACGCGGGTGCGGCTGCGCGGCCTGGCCGCCGACCTCGGCCTGCTGGTCACGGGGTCCTCGGACTACCACGGCAGCCGCAAGACGGTCGCGCTCGGCGCGTACACCACCCACCCCGACGTGTACGGGGAGATCACCCGGCGGGCGACCGGGGCGTTCCCCGTGCCGGGGGCCGGCGGAGCCTGAGGATCGTCCTCGCGCCCTGTCCCACCCGTCTGCTCACTTCCGCAAGGCTTCTTCACACATGTTCGACGTCGCCGTCTTCGGCTCACTCTTTCTGACCCTTTTTGTCATCATGGATCCCCCCGGGATCACCCCGATCTTCCTCGCCCTGACCGCCGGCCGCCCCGGCAAGGTGCAGAAGCGCATGGCCTTCCAGGCCGTGTGCGTGGCCGGCGGGGTGATCGCCGTCTTCGGGCTGCTCGGCCACCAGATCCTGGACTACCTCCATGTGTCCGTACCGGCGCTGATGATCGCCGGCGGTCTGCTGCTGCTGCTCATCGCGCTCGATCTGCTCACCGGCAAGACCGACGAGCCGAAGCAGACCAAGGACGTCAACGTGGCGCTCGTGCCGCTGGGCATGCCGCTGCTGGCGGGCCCGGGCGCGATCGTGTCCGTCATCCTCGCCGTGCAGAAGGCCGACAGCGTGGCCTCGCAGGTCTCGGTGTGGTCGGCGATCCTCGCCATCCATGTCGTGCTGTGGCTGGTGATGCGGTACTCGCTGCTGATCATCCGGGTGATCAAGGACGGCGGTGTGGTCCTGGTGACCCGGCTCGCGGGCATGATGCTGTCCGCGATCGCCGTGCAGCAGATCATCAACGGCGTCACCCAGGTGATCCGGGCGAGCTGAGGCTGCCCGGGCCGCGGACGCGGCGCCATGCACAGAGCCCCGTGGGGTGCCGGTCGTTCCGGCGCCCCACGGGGCTCTGAAATCTGTGGATGGTGATCCGCGTTATGAGGCCGTGGTGTCGGCCGGACGGATCCACAGGCGCTGTCCGATGGCGGCGGCCTGCTGAACGATCCCGTTGACGGAGGCGGCGTCCACGACGGTGCAGTCCACGGGCGTGCCGTCGATGTCGTCGAGTCGCAGGATTTCGAAGCGCATGGGCTTCCCCCTTCGTCTGGTCATCCTCCTGAGGAGAACTACTTGGTGGCATGAACAGGGGGCGTCTGTGCCCCTGTTCCGTAGGGAGTCAACGCGCTGCGTGTTACAAACATTCCCTACGCTAAAGAAATTTTTCGAACGTCTAACTACCGACCGGTAAAGACGTTTGTGGAGACTGAATGGGACCGGTTGTGTTCGCAGCGTGACCGCCAGGACAATGGAGGCGATGAACGACGACTTCGCGGACCTGACCGCCCGCATCGACCGTACGAACGAACTGCTCCAGCGCATGCTCGCCGAGGTGGCGAAGACGCCCTCGACCCACGCGATCTTCGTCGACGCCGGATACCTGTACGCGGCGGCCGGCCGGCTGGTGGCCGGGACCGAGGATCGCCGGTCCTTCGACCTCGACGCCGAGGGCCTGATCGAGGCGCTCATCGACCGCGCCCGCACGATCTTCGCGGACAGCAGGCTGCTGCGGGTCTACTGGTACGACGGCGCCCGGCGCCGCATCCACACCGCGGAGCAGCAGTCCATCGCGGAGCTGCCGGACGTGAAGGTGCGCCTGGGCAACCTCAACGCCAACAACCAGCAGAAGGGGGTCGACTCCCTGATCCGCACCGATCTGGAGTCGCTCGCCCGGCACCGCGCCATCAGCGACGCTGCGCTGCTCGGCGGGGACGAGGACCTGGTGTCGGCCGTCGAGGCGGCGCAGGGGTACGGCGCCCGGGTGCACCTGTGGGGCATCGAGGCCCCCGAGGGCCGCAACCAGGCCGAGCCCCTCCTGTGGGAGGTCGACAGCCAGCGCACGCTCGACCTCGACTTCTTCAAGCCGTACGTGTCCCGGCGCACGACCGCGACCTACGAGGCGTCGTCGGCGGCCGCCCGGCCCTCACGCGAGGACGTCCGATTCGTGGGCGCCCAGATCGCGGCGAAGTGGCTGGCGGCGCGAGGCCGGGACACCCTGGTGGAACTGCTGCCCGGCCATCCCTACCTCCCCGGCTCGGTGGACCAGGACCTGCTGGTCGAGGCCGAGCAGCTCCTCGCGTACTCGCTGCGCGGCCAGTCGGACCTGCGGCGCGCCCTGCGGGACGGCTTCTGGGAGCACTTGCAGACGCAGTACTAGACGCGGTACTAGACGCAGTACCGGATGCGGCACTAGACGCAGTACCGGACGCGGTACCGGCGGGGGTCGGTCGGGCGGGACCTTAGTGCGGGTGCCTGTCCCAGAAGTCGGCGAGGGCGTCGGCGGTCGGCAGCGGCTGGTCCACGTTCGGCGAGTGCTCGGCGCCGGGCACCACCGTCCGGTGCGCGCCGAGCTGTTGCGCCATCTCGTCCAGGAGGGCCAGCGGCCAGGTGTCGTCGCGGGCGCCCGACAGGACGTGGAACGGCAGCGGCAGGGCGGCGAGTTCACCGATCCGGTCCGGTTCGCTGCACAACTGGCGTCCCGTTGCGAGGAGTTGGGCGGGCTTGGTGTTCAGCCAGCGGCGCCGCAACTGCTCCTGGGTGCCCGGGCCGCGAGCCGGACCGCCGACCTCCTCGGGCGGACCCATGGCCTGGATCGCCTCCCAGACCTCGGGCATCGTCATCACGGCCAGCGCCTCGCGCAGCAGCTTCACACGCGCCTCCTGGGAGGCGGAGATCCGGGCGGGACCCGAGGCGACGAGGGTGAGCGTACGGAAGGGGGAGTGGTCCAACAGGGCGGCGGAGCGCGCGATCTGGCCGCCGAGAGAGTGCCCGACGAGATGGACGCGAGAGCCGAGCGTCTCGGCCTGCGCCAGCACGTCCCGCGCCAACTCGCCCTGGTCGTAGGCCGACTCGTCCTCGGCCGGCCCGTCGGACTCGTGCTGCCCGCGCCCGTCCACGGCGACGGTCCGGTACCCGCGCCGCGAGAGCGAGCCGTGCACCAGGTTGAAGTCCTCCTTGCTCCCGGTGAATCCGGGCAGCATCAGGGCGATGCCCCGCGCCTCGGCTCCGGTGGCCGCGGGCATGTCGACGACGGCGAACTCGCCGCGGGCCGTGCGCAGCGGGTAGGCGCGAGCGCCGGGGGGCGTGTCGAAGGCGGTGGGGTCGGTCACGAGGTGAGGCTATCGGCAAGGCACGGGGGCGGGAACGCCGGATGCCCGGCCCACACGAGTGGACCGGGCATCCGGGTTCAGCTCAGTTCTGCTCAGCTCTCCGTGGCATCGGCCGAGGCCGCGACCTTACGGGTGCGACGCGCCCTCGGCTTGGCCTCGGGCTCGGCGCCCTCCGCCGGGGCGGCGGGCGCGGCTGCCGCGGTCTTGCGGGTGCGGCGCGCCTTGGGCTCCGGCTCCTGCGCGGTCTGCGCCGGGATCTCGGCTGCCGCCGCCGTGGCCTTGGCCGCCGCGGTCTTGCGGGTGCGGCGGGGCTTGGCCTCGGTCGCCTCCGCGGTGTCCACGGCCGTCTCGGCCGCTGCTTCCGTGGCCTTGGCCGCCGCGGTCTTGCGGGTGCGGCGCGGCTTGGCTTCCGTGGTGTCGGCCGTGTCCGTCGCTTCCGGGGTGGTCGCGGTGGTGGCCTTGCGGGTGCGGCGGGGCTTGGCCTCGGTCGCCTCCGCGGTGTCCACGGCCGCTTCGGCCGCTGCTTCCGTGGCCTTGGCCGCCGCGGTCTTGCGGGTGCGGCGCGGCTTGGGCTCCGGCTCCTGCGCGGTCTGCGCCGGGATGTCGGCCGGGGCCGTCGTCTCGGGCTCGGCGGCCTTGCGGGTGCGGCGGCGCGGCGTGGTGACCGGCGCCTCGGCGGCCTCCGCGGTGTCCACGGCCGTCGCTTCCGGGGTGGTCGCGGTGGTGGTGGCCTTGCGGGTGCGGCGGGGCTTGGCCTCGGTCGCCTCCGCGGTGTCGACAGCCGTCTGCGCGGTGTCGGCGGCCGTCTCCACGGCAGCCGTCGCCTTGCGCGTACGGCGACGCGGCGTGCTGACCGGCGCCTCGACGGGCTCGGCCGGCGCCGACTCGGCGACCTGCGCGGTCTCGACCGGGGTCACCGGCGTCTCCACCGCCACGGTCGCCTCCGCGGACCTGCGGGTGCGGCGACGGCGCGGTCGCTCCGCGGCCTGCGGGGTGTCGAGGACCGTGTCCTCCACGACCGCGGCGGCGGTCTGCGCGACCGGGGACTCGGTGGTCGTCGCCGTGGCCGGCGTCGCCTCCGGGCCCGGACCGCCGCGGGTGCGGCGACGACGGCGCGGGGTGCGCGAGGCGGTGCCCTCCTCCGTCGCGGACGTCCGCTCGACCGCGGGTGCGGTGCTTGCCTCGGACGTCACCGGCTGCGTCGCGTCCAGCGGCGTACCGCCACGGGTGCGGCGACGGCGGCGCGGCGTACGGGCCGAACGCTCGTCGTCGGCCGGACGGGACTCGCTGCGGTCGCCGCCCCGGTCGGGACGGTCACCGCGGCCGCCACGACCGCGCGCCGCGCGGCCGCCCGGCTCGCCGAGGTCCTCCAGGACCTCCGCGTCGAGCCCGGCGCGGGTGCGCTCGGTCCGCGGCAGGACACCCTTGGTGCCCGCGGGGATGTTCAGCGCCTCGAAGAGGTGCGGGGACGTGGAGTACGTCTCCGGCGGGTTGTTGAAGTCCAGCTCCAGCGCCTTGTTGATCAGCTGCCAGCGCGGGATGTCGTCCCAGTCGACGAGGGTGATCGCGATGCCCTTGGCGCCCGCACGGCCGGTACGGCCGATGCGGTGCAGGTACGTCTTCTCCTCCTCGGGCGACTGGTAGTTGATGACGTGGGTGACGCCCTCGACGTCGATGCCGCGCGCGGCGACGTCGGTGCAGACCAGGACGTCGACCTTGCCGTTGCGGAAGGCGCGCAGCGCCTGCTCGCGGGCGCCCTGACCCAGGTCGCCGTGGACCGCGCCGGAGGCGAAGCCGCGGCGCTGGAGCTGCTCGGCGATGTCGGCGGCCGTGCGCTTGGTGCGGCAGAAGATCATCGCCAGTCCGCGGCCCTCGGCCTGGAGGATGCGGGAGACCATCTCCGGCTTGTCCATCGAGTGCGCGCGGAAGACGTGCTGCGCGATGTTCGCGACGGTCGCGCCCTGGTCGTCCGGCGCGGTGGCGCGGATGTGCGTGGGCTGCGACATGTAGCGACGGGCCAGGCCGATGACCGCGCCCGGCATGGTCGCCGAGAACAGCATCGTCTGACGCCTCGGCGGCAGCATGTTGATGATCTTCTCGACGTCGGGCAGGAAGCCCAGGTCGAGCATCTCGTCGGCCTCGTCGAGGACGAGCGACTTCACGTGCCTGAGGTCGAGCTTCTTCTGGCCCGCGAGGTCCAGCAGCCGGCCCGGGGTGCCGACGACGACGTCGACGCCCTTCTTGAGGGCCTCGACCTGGGGCTCGTAGGCCCGGCCGCCGTAGATGGCGAGGACGCGCACGTTGCGTACCTTGCCCGCGGTCAGCAGGTCGTTCGTGACCTGCGTGCACAGCTCGCGGGTGGGGACGACGACGAGCGCCTGCGGCGCCTCGGTGAGGTCCTCGGGCTTGGCGCGCCCGGCCTCCACGTCGGCGGGAACGGTGACGCGCTCGAGGAGCGGGAGGCCGAAGCCCAGCGTCTTGCCGGTGCCGGTCTTGGCCTGGCCGATGACGTCGGTGCCGGTGAGGGCGACGGGGAGCGTCATCTCCTGGATGGGGAAGGGGTTGATGATGCCGACGGCCTCAAGGGCCTCGGCGGTCTCGGGAAGGATACCGAGCTCTCGGAACGTAGTCAGGGTGCTGCCTCTTCTGTGTGGGCGGTGCGAGGCGAGCGCGGGGGTCGTGTCGGGACCGTGCCGGGGACGTCGGCCGCCTTACGGGCGGGCCGAAGGGCGCGGGACCACTGCCGACGCTCTAGCGCTCGAACCGCTGAGGGTTCCCTCCGATCGTCGTACGCACAGTGCCGTACGGTCAGGGAGGGCTGTCGGGTCGGAGCCGATCGGGCCACCGACCGGGCATCCTCATACGTGCGGCCTGTCGAGGTACGGCTCAGTACCAGCAGGCGCATTACCACCATACCCCGGAATCGCGCACACGTGATGGCCGATTCGGTCACGTAGTCACCGTCACACCGATTCGCGTCGGCGTGGTCCTACTGAATGACCAGGGACTTCCGTCACGCGGCGGGCGGGCTATTGTGCGCTTCATGACGAGCTCTGACAAGCCCGAGAACGCCCCCGAAACCGCCGCCGAGTCCACCGAAACCACCGGGTCCGCGCAGGCCGCCGGATCCGCCGAGCGCACCGGGATCGCGGCCCAGGACTGGGCGCGGGCCTCCGCCGAGCCGCAGTACCGGGCAGCGGTCGTGGATCTGCTCGGCGCGCTGGCCTACGGCGAACTGGCGGCGTTCGAGCGGCTCGCGGAGGACGCCAAGCTGGCGCCGACGCTCGCGGACAAGGCGGAGCTGGCGAAGATGGCGTCGGCCGAGTTCCACCACTTCGAGCGACTGCGCAACCGGCTCACCGAGATCGGCGCCGAGCCGACCCAGGCGATGGAGCCCTTCGTCGCCGCGCTCGACGGGTTCCACCGGCAGACGGCACCCTCGGACTGGCTGGAGGGGCTGGTCAAGGCGTATGTCGGCGACTCGATCGCCAGCGATTTCTATCGTGAGGTCGCGGCCCGCCTCGACGCGGACACGCGTGAACTGGTCCTCGCCGTCCTCGACGACACCGGGCACGCGGGGTTCGCCGTGGAGAAGGTGCGCGCGGCCATCGACGCCGACCCGCGGGTCGGCGGACGGCTCGCGCTGTGGGCGCGCCGGCTGATGGGTGAGGCCCTGTCCCAGTCCCAGCGTGTGGTCGCCGAGCGGGACGCGCTGTCGACGATGCTGGTCGGCGGGGTCGCGGACGGCTTCGACCTCGCCGAGGTCGGCAGGATGTTCTCCCGGATCACCGAGGCGCACACCAAGCGGATGGCCGCGCTGGGCCTGGCCGCCTAGGACGGATCCCGGCCGAGGCGTCAGGACCGCTCAGCCCTGGTCCTGACGCTGGTCTTGGTCTTGGTCTTGGTCTTGGTCCTGGTTCCGGTCCTGGTCCTGGTTCCGGTCCTGGCCCACGTCCTTTACGTGGTTCTCGTTCCCGTGGGGCTCCCGGCGGCCGTCGGCGTGTTCGGCGGTCACGCCGGTGCCGATCGCCGCCGGAGTCTTCCCGCGGGGCGCAGCAGCAGCGAGAGCGAGGCGGCGGAGACCACCGCCGCGCCGAGCAGGCTCGGCAGGAGGCTGTCGGGTCCCACCGCGCTGTGGGTGATGAAGTCACCGAAGAGTGCTCCGGCGAGGCCCGTCGCGAAGACGAAGGCCCGGTTCGGCAGGCGGTGGGAGAAGCGGCGGTCCGCCGCCCACGCGAGCGCCACGCCGAGCATGGCGGAAGCGAGAGCTTCCAAGATCATGTCGAGTCCCTCCGGGCGGCCGGACTGTGCACCAAGGTCGTAGCCCGTCATACCCGTGACCTGCGGAATGCAATCCTCACCTGTGAGGTGGTTGTGCTCCCTTTGTGCCGGTGCCGCGGGCCGGAGAGCACGCCGGGAACGAGGGCCGGAGAGCGCGCCGGAGCCGGGGCCGGGACCGTGCCGGATGTCCGTGGACACGATGAGGGGGCCCGGCGACATGACGTCGCCGGGCCCCCTCATCGTGTCCACGAGCGCCGAGTGCGGCGCGGGCGCGTGCTAAAGCGCGCCGAAGCCCACCTTGCGCGGGGCCGGCTCGCCGAGCTCGACGTAGGCGAGACGATCCGCCGGGACGAGGACCTTGCGGCCGTGCTCGTCCACGAGGCTCAGCAGCTGAGACTTGCCGGCCAGTGCCTCGGCCACCGCCCGCTCGACGTCCTCGGCACTCTGACCGCTCTCCAGAACGATCTCGCGGGGCGCGTGCTGCACGCCGATCTTGACCTCCACGGCTATGTCCCTCCGACGGTCAGTGAAGTGCGCGACCATTCCGCGCCGTACCCAGCAAACATTAGCCCGGTGAGGGGACGAACACGCTCCGGTCGGCAACGCCAGGAGCGAACACCGACCGGGAACAAACCCGCACCGGGTGCGCGTCAGTGGTGCTCGTTGCCGTGCAGCGGGAAGCCGGCGATGCCCCGCCAGGCCAGTGACGCCAGCAGCTGGACCGCCTGGTCGCGCGGGACGCTGCGGTCGCTGTGCAGCCAGGAGCGCGCCACCACCTGGGCGAGCCCGCCCAGACCGGAGGCCAGCAGCATCGACTCGGCGCGCGAGAGCCCGGTGTCCTCGGCGATGACCTCGCAGATCGCCTCGGCGCACTCGGTGGTGACCTTGTCGACGCGCTCGCGCACGGCGGGCTCGTTGGTCAGGTCCGACTCGAAGACCAGCCGGAAGGCGCCGCCGTCGTCCTCGACGTACGCGAAGTAGGCGTCCATCGTCGCCCGGACGCGCTGCTTGTTGTCAGTCGTCGACGCCAGCGCGGCCCGTACCGCCTGGATCAGCGACTCGCAATGCTGGTCCAGCAGGGCCAGGTAGAGGTCGAGCTTGCCCGGGAAGTGCTGGTACAGCACGGGCTTGCTGACGCCGGCACGCTCGGCGATGTCGTCCATCGCCGCCGCGTGATACCCCTGCGCGACGAAGACCTCCTGGGCGGCGCCCAGCAGCTGGTTCCGTCGAGCTCGGCGCGGCAGGCGGGTGCCACGCGGGCGTGCCGCCTCAGTTTGCTCGATGGCTGTCACGCCGCCTCCCAAAGTCGTCCACTTGCGGTGTGCGCCGCGCGGCCATCGTACTTTTCGGTAACCCTGGTGTGCGCGGTGCGAGCGGAGAATTTCATGGACCGGACGCCGATGAAAACGGTGTGCAATAGGGTGAACACGCGCATGCCGGGCGGGCCGGAGGTCCGGTCCTGCTCAGCGCGTTGTCCGATGAGGGTTCTCGCGGTCTCGAAAGGTGCCGTCCGGGGAGCCTCCTCGCTGCGTCCTCGTGCGCTTCCTCGGTCCGCCGGGTGCCGCCGGGGTCAGCGGTAGTCGTCCTCGTCCAGCGCCACCACGCGCGCTTGCTCGATCTGGTCGGCCTCGTTCGCGCGCGCCGGATCCACCTCGTCCAGAGGGTCGTCGCGGTCCGGGGCGAGGACCTTGGACTGTTCCGCCGCGTCGTTCTCCGGTGCCTCGACGTCGATCTCCCGCGGTTCACCGGCCCCGAACGCGTCGAGCTCCTCGAACACCTCGGGGTCGGTGGGTTCAACGGCCATGATGGGCTCCCTTCCTCGAACGTCCCCGGAATGAGCAGGGGCTGTAGCGGGTGCCCTCTCCCCGAGCCTAGGAGACACCCGATCCGGACGCCATGCGATCCGCGCGCGACCTGCGTGTCGTCAACCTGCGACCTGCGCGCCGTCCACCCGCGACCCGTGTGTGTCCCTCTGCGAGCCGTGCGCCTTCCACCTGCGACCCGTGTGTGTCCCTCTGCGAGCTGTGCGCCTTCCACCTGCGACCCGCGTGCGTCCACCCGCGAGCTGTGCGCGATATGCCCGTGACCCGTGCGCGGTCTGTGACGGCGAACACAGGGGGGAACGCAGCGGTCCCTGCGTGATCGTCTCGTAACATTGCCCGCATGTCGTCGACCGAGCTGCCGTCAGTGCCCCCCACCGACCTGCTTCCGGAAGCCCTCGCCGTCAGGGTCGCGGACGGCGAACGGCTCAGGTCGGTAGGGCTGCCCGGGGTCACCCTGTCGGTGCGGTCGAGGCCGCCGGGGCGCGAGGGGCTGGCGCCCGCGCTGTTCGTCCACGGCCTCGGCGGTTCCTCCCAGAACTGGTCCTCGCTGATGGCCCTGCTCGACGGGGTGGTGGAGAGCGAGGCGGTCGACCTGCCCGGCTTCGGCGACTCCCCGCCACCGGACGACGGCGACTACTCCGTCACGGGACACGCGCGAGCGGTCATCCGTTACCTCGACGCGTCCGGACGCGGGCCCGTGCACCTCTTCGGCAACTCGCTCGGCGGCGCGGTCTCCACGCGCGTGGCCGCGGTGCGGCCCGACCTCGTCCGGACGCTCACGCTCGTCTCGCCCGCGCTGCCCGAGCTGCGGGTGCAGCGCACCGCACTGCCCACCGGACTGCTGGGCTTCCCCGGCGTGGCGGCGCTGTTCACCCGGTTCACCAGGGAGTGGACGGCGGAGCAGCGGGTACGGGGCGTCATGGCGCTCTGCTACGGGGACCCCGGCCGGGTGGCTCCGGAGGCCTTCGACCACGCGGTGGAGGAACTGGAACGGCGGCTGCGGCTGCCGTACTTCTGGGACGCGATGAGCCGGTCCGCGCGCGGGCTGGTCAACGCGTACACGCTGGGCGGTCAGCACGGGCTGTGGCGCCAGGCCGAGCGGGTGCTCGCGCCCACCCTTCTCGTCTACGGAGGCCGCGACCAGCTCGTCGGTTTCCGCATGGCCCAGCGGGCGTCGCGCGCGTTCCGCGACTCCCGTCTGCTGACCCTGCCGAACGCCGGGCATGTGGCGATGATGGAGTACCCCGGTACGGTTGCCACGGCGTTCCAGGAACTTCTGACCCATGCGGAACGCTCCGGGACCGCAGGCCTGATCGTCTCCGACGGCGATGCCGGGCCCGTCCGACGAACCAATACCGGGAGCTGAGGGGCTACGTGGGACGCCACAGCCGCCGCGGTCCCGCGCCGAAGGGCGCGGGCAGGACGGATGCCGGGGGAGCCGGGAGCACCGGCGGCGCACGGGGCGCCGGGGGCACCGGCGACCGGATGCCGCCCGCGGCGACGGGGACCGGCGCCACGCCCGCGCGCCCGATGCCGCGTCCGGCGGACGGCACGCCCGCCCACGGCATGCCCCGGCTGCCCGACGGCACGCCCGCGCGCGGTGTGCCGAGGGTTCGGGGCGGTCATCCCGAGCAGCGTGAATCCGGCGGCGGCTGGGGCGCGCCGAGGGGCTCGGCGGCCGACCGGCCCGGCAACGGCCCCGGGGGCGGTGGGCAGGGTCCCTCCATCCCGCGGCAGCGCCGGGCGGCCACACAGGGCCCGCGGCAGGAGTACCTCGACGCCTTCACCGAGGACGACGTCTTCGCGCCCCGCGCCACCGCCTCCGCGCTCGCCACGGATCCGTACGCCCACGGTGCCGGCCGGGCCGGTGGCACCCTGCGGACCGCCACGGGCGGCGGTGCCGCCACCGGTGTCGGCACGGGCGCCGGGACCGCCGGTGACGTGGCGGACGACGACGCGCCGCCGTCCGGTGAGCCCACGCGGGAGGGCCGGGTCAAGGGCCGGGCCTTCGCCGGCATAGCGGCCGCCGCCGTCACCACCGTGCTGGCCGTCGTCGCGGCCGGCCAGGTCACCGGCCACCAGGACGACAGCGCCGTACGGTCGCAGTCCCTCACCGGCCCGGCCGGCGGCTCCGCGCCCTCCGCGGTGCCCGACGACGTCGCGTCGCCCCCCGTGGTGCCGCTGACGTACGCGCAGAAGATGGCCCAGAAGTACCCCCTGAGCGCCACGCTCAAGGGCTCGGGGAAGTTCGACACGGTCCCCGGGGTCGACAAGGCGCCGGGCAAGGGCAGGAAGTACACCTACCGCGTCGACGTGGAACAGGGGCTCGGTCTCGACGGCGAACTCTTCGCGCAGGCCGTGCAGAAGACCCTCAACGACGACCGGAGCTGGGCCCACGACGGCGCCCGCACCTTCGAACGGATCGACTCGGGCACGCCCGACTTCGTCATCACCCTCGCCAGCCCCGGCACCACCGCCGTCTGGTGCGCCAAGTCCGGCCTGGACACCACCGAGGACAACGTCTCGTGCGACTCGGCCTCCACGGAACGCGTGATGATCAACGCCTATCGCTGGGCACAGGGTTCGAAGACCTACGGTGACGCGATCCACCCCTACCGCCAGATGCTGATCAACCACGAGGTCGGCCACCGCCTCGGCTACAGCCATGTGAAGTGCGGCAAGGACGGCGAGCTCGCCCCGGTCATGCAGCAGCAGACCAAGTTCCTCGACCACGACGGCATCACGTGCAAGCCCAACCCCTGGGCCTATCCCAACGGCTGACGGACGGCTGGCCAGACGGCTGACGGACGCCTTCAGGGGGCGGCCCGGACTGCGCGGACGGCCCTCCGGGACCCGGTCTCCCACGCTCCTCCGCGCGGGCGCTCGCGGCCGACCCGCGCCACGGGTACCCGTCCATATGTGACGTCACGCGTCCGAATGAACTCTTAGCGCGACGGAACGCGACCCGCACGGGAAAGTTACGACCGTTCACCCCTTTTGGTGGCGCGACGGACAACCGTCCATCGCGCCACCGCCTTGTCCGCTTACGTTCTTCCCGCTGCGAGCCGTCGAGTCAACGGCGGCTCCCCATACGGGAGATCGGGGGTGCACTCGTGCGCATCGGACTGCTTACGGAGGGTGGCTATCCGTATCTGAGCGGTGACGCCAGTCTCTGGTGCGACCGGCTCGTACGCGGGCTCCGGCAGCACGAGTTCGACCTCTACGCGCTCAGCCGCGGCGAGCGCCAGGTGAACGAGGGCTGGGTCGAGCTCCCCCCGCAGGTCGACCGGGTGCGTACGGCGCCGTTGTGGACGGCGGACGGCGACGGGGCGGGGTACGGGCGCCGTGCGCGTCGGCGCTTCGACGAGTGCTTCGGGGAACTCGCCGCCGCCTTGTGCGCGGGGGTGCCGGAGGGCGCCCGGCAGCCGTCGGAGAACCTCCCCCAACGTTCCGGGGAGATCCACGCCCTTGAGGCGGACCGTTTCAGCAGGGCGCTGTACGGGCTTGCCGAACTCGCCCGCGACGAGGGCGGACTGCCGGGAGCGCTCCGCTCCGAGCGTGCCGTACGCGCCCTGGAGCGCGCCTGTCGAGCGCCCGGTGCCGCACGCCCGGCGCGCGAGGCGCGGGTACCCGATCTGCTCGCCGTCGCCGCGCGCCTCGAACACGCGCTGCGCCCCCTCTCGCTCGACTGGTACGAGGACGACGCACTCGGCTCGGCCGATCTGTGCCACGCCGCCTCCGGCGGAGCCGCGGCCCTGGTCGGACTGGCCACCCGGCACTTCTTCGGCGTGCCGCTGCTGGTCACCGAGTACGGCGTCCGGCTGCGCACGCACTATCTGGCCTCCGGCGCGGGCCCGACCGCCACGGCCGCGCCCTGCGTACGGTCCCTGCTCGCCGCCTTCCACGGCATGCTCGCCACCGAGGTCTACCGGCAGGCCGCCTGTGTCACCCCCGGCAACGCGCACGCCCGCCGCTGGCAGGAACGCTGCGGCGCCGACCGGGACAAGCTGCGCACCGTCTACCCGGGCATGGACGCCTCGCGCTTCGCGGAGGTGGGCGAGGCGCCCGACTGCGCCGACCCGGACACGCTGGTGTGGGTCGGCCGCGTCGAACCGGCCAAGGACCTGGTCTCCCTGCTGCACGCCTTCGCCGAGGTCCGCAAGGAGGCGCCGAAGACCCGGCTGCGCATCGTCGCGGCGGCCGTCGGCCCCGAGGGCGAGGCCTATCTGGGGCACTGCCGGATGCTGGCCGCGCAGCTCTTCCCCGACGAGGCGGAGGGCCCGTACGCCATGGGCGACAACCCGGTGTCCTTCGAGGAGATCGGCGGCCCGGAGACGCCCACCGTCGCGGAGGCGTACGCGGCCGGCGGGGTGAGCGTTCTGTCGAGCGTCGTCGAGGGCTTTCCCGTCGGTCTCGTCGAGGCCATGCTCTGCGGCCGCGCCACGGTCTCCACCGACGTCGGCGCGGTGGTGGAGGTCATCGGCGGCACCGGGCTCGTCGTACCCCCGCGCAATCCGCGGGCGCTCGCAGAGGCGTGCGTGACCCTGTTACGCGACCGCGAGCGCCGTGCACGCCTGGGCGCGGCGGCCCGCGCGCGGGCGCTCGAACTGTTCACCGTCGAGCAGAACGTCAAGGCGTTCCACGGCATCTACCTGGAGATCATCTCGCGCTCCCCGGTCAACCGGGCCGCCCTCGACCACACCGGGGAGCCGCTGCCGTTCGCCGTCCCCGCCGAGGCCCGGCTGCCCGGCCGCTGGACGGGACGGGCCTCCCGCATCGCCGCGCGGGGCGGTCCCGGCTGGGCCGTGGGGACGCCGGTGCGGCCGACGGCCCCGGTGGCCGGCCCGGCCACGACGGAGGAGGCGCGATGAACGGGCCGACGCGACCGGACGGCCGCTCCGGAACACCGGACGGGACGAGCACGGCGGCCGCCGCCGGAACGCCCGCCGAGGCGCCCGACTCCACTGTGCAGGTCGGTGACGTACTCGCCCGTGACGTACTGGCCGACGCCGTACCGGTCGAGGGCGTACCGGCCGGCTGGTCGGGCGGCGGCGGACCGGTCGAGGGCCTGCCGGGTGGCGGTGGGCCGGCCGACGGCGTACCGGGTGGCGGTGGGCGCTCCGGCGGAGTCACGGTCGGCAGCAGGGCCTTGACGGAGTCGGCCGGTCCCCGCCGTGGCGCGGCCGACCCCGTCAAGTCCCTGATGCACCGTCACCGCGACCTGTGCGAACGGGCCGTGGACCCGCTGGAGATCGCGGCCGGTCTGGAGGCGCACGGCGTCACCGACCGGACCGCCGCCCGCTTCCGCCACCGGGACGTCTTCTCCCTCGCCGAGGAGCTGTACGCCCGGGTCCCCCGCACCGACGAGGAGCCGCCGCGTCCGCTCACCGCCGCGGCCACCCGTCCCCGCACGGACTGGGTCCTGCTCGCGCTGCTGCCGGGAGCCGTGTGCGCCGCCACGGTGGCCGGCCTGCGCCTCACCGGCGGACAACCCCGGCTGATCACGGCCGCCGTGGGCATCCTGGCTCTGGCGCTCGGCCTGCGGGCGGCGCTGAGCCGCGGCCCGCTGAGCGCCACCGCCCACCGCACCGGCACGCACCCGGCGGGCGGCAGCAGCTGGCCCTGGTGGCTCCTCACCTACGCCGCCCTCGGCGACGGTCTGCTCCACGACGCCGTGGCCGCAGGCCCCCGGGATCTGCCGGCCTGTCTCACGGGCGGCTCCTGGACACTCGCCGCGGCACCCGTCCTCGCCCTCGCGCTCGGCTGCGCCCCGGCCGCCTGGTCCGCACACCTGCTCGCCGTACGCGCGCGCCGGAAACTGACGGCCAGCCGCGGTCTGGAGGAGTTCGCCGCCTCCGTACGACCCCTGCTGCTCGCCGTGTTCGCCCTGTTCCTGGGCGCGCTGACGGCACTGCTGGCCCTGTGCGCCGCGGTCCTGGGCGAGGCCGCGCCCTATGCGCAGGTCCTGACCCTGGGCGCGCTCCTGCTGCTGGCCCGCCTCCTCGCCCTGCACGGCTTCACCCACGTGCCCGCCGTCGTCCTGGGCGCCGCGGCCCTGACCGAAGCCGCCGCCGTGGGCACGGTCCTCGCCGGCCGCCTGCCCGGCTGCGAGGTCCTGGCCGAACCCGTCGAGTCCCTGGTGCGGGCCTGGGGCCCCGGCAGCGTCCCGGCCCTCGTCTGCGGAGCGGGAGCGCTGGTCCTGCTGGTCCATGCGACCCGGGCCCTGACCCGCGCATCGGCCCACGCCCGACCGGAGGGCGCCCGATGACCCGCCGACACGCGCACGCGGCGCCCGCCGTGCTTGCGGCGCCGGCCGTGCACGCGGCGCCCGCCGTACCTGTGGCGCCTGGCGCGCATGCGGCGCCCGCTGTACCTGTGGCGCCTGCTGTACCTGCCGCGCCCGCAGCGCCCGCCGCGCCCATGGCGCCTGCCGCACCTGCGGCGTCGGCCGTGAAGGTGGCGCACGCCATGCACGCGGCGCCCGCTGTGTCTGAGGCGCCTACCGCGCGCGCGGTGTCCGCGGCGCACGCCATGCACGCAGCGTCGGCCGCACCTGCGGCGCCCGCCGTGCCTGAGGCGCCCGCCGCACCCGCGGCGCCCGCTGCACCCGCGGCGCCTGCCGTGCACGCAGCGTCGGCCGCACCTGCGGCGCCCGCCGTGCCTGAGGCGCCCGCCGTGCACGCGGCGCCCGCTGCACCCGCGGTGCCTGCCGTGTACGCAGCGCCTGCCGCACCCGCGGCGCCCGCCGCACCCGCGGCGCCCGCCGCACCCGCGGCGCCCGCCGCACCCGCGGCGCCCGCCGCACCCGCGGTGTCGGCCGTCGCGTACGTCCCGCGGTCGCACCCGCGCCGGACTTCCCGATCCGCCGCCCGCCCGGGGGGCACCAGCCCCGGAGCCGGAGGCAACCGCACCACCCCCTCGAAGGAGAGACACGAGATGACCACCTCCCGACCCGGAGCGTCCGGAGCCACCGGAACATCCGGAGCGCACACCCCGGGAGCCGAGCGATGAGGGTCCTGCTGATCGGAGCCAACGGCTACATCGGCCGCTTCGTCGCCGACCGACTGCTCGCCGACCCGGCCGTCCAGCTCACCGCGCTCGGCCGCGGCGACGACGCCGATGTCCGCTTCGACCTGGCGTCCGGCAGCCCCGGCGCACTCACCCGCTTCCTCGACGCGGTCCACCCCCAGGTCGTCGTGAACTGTGCCGGAGCCACCCGCGGCGGCGCCCGCGACCTCACCCGGCACAACACCGTCGCCGTCGCCACCGTCTGCGAGGCCCTGCGCCGCAGCGGCTGCGGAGCCCGCCTGGTGCAGATCGGGTGCGGCGCCGAGTACGGACCGAGCCAACCCGGCTCGTCCACCGCCGAGGACGCCGTGCCGCGCCCCGGCGGCCCCTACGGCGTCAGCAAACTCGCCGCCACCGAACTCGTCCTCGGATCAGGCCTCGACGCCGTCGTCCTGCGGGTCTTCTCGCCCGCCGGGCCTGGCACCCCCGCGGGCTCCCCGCTCGGCCGCCTCGCCGAGGCCATGCGCCGCGCCATGCAGTCCGGCGACGGCGAGCTCAAGCTCGGCGGACTCGGCGCCCAGCGCGACTTCATCGACGTCCGCGATGTGGCCCGCGCCGTCCACGCGGCCTCGCTCTCCGCCGCGCAGGGCGTCATCAACATCGGTTCGGGTCGCGCCGTACGCCTGCGGGACGCCGCCACGGTCCTCGCCCGCGTCGCCGGCTACGCAGGCGCCCTGCACGAACTCGACGGGCCGTCCGGCGGGCACCACCTGCGCGCGACCGTCGGCCACCCGCGCACCGACCCCGACCACGCGGCCCCGGTCGCCTACCCCGACGGCTGCGGCAGCTGGCAGCAGGCCGATGTGCGCACCGCACGCGACCGGCTCGGCTGGCGCCCCCGTATCAACCTCGAAGAGTCCCTCGCCGACATCTGGATGGAGGCGGCATGCCGCATCTGACCAGCTCGGCGGACGGCGCCGCGCGCACCGAGGTCCGCGTCGGCTTCGGTGTCCCGGGCTGCGGGCACCCCCTGCTCGCCCCGACCGAGTGGGGTCAACTCTCCCGCCCCGGGACCCCGCTGCACTGGGTCGTGCTGAACGTCGCCGACGGCCCCGGCAGCCGCCCCGATCCGCACTGCCTGGAAGCGGCGGGCCGGGTCCGCAACACGGGCGTCCGGGTCCTGGGCCACCTCGACACCGCCTACGGCGCCCGCCCCTTCGCCGACCTGATCTCCGACGCGCACCGCTACCGCGACTGGTACCGGGTCGACGGCTTCCTGCTGGACCGGTGCCCGGACGAACGCGCCGTGCTCCCCGCGATCCGCCGCACGGTGGCCGCGCTGCGCGGCCTGCGCGACGACATCCACATCGTCCTCGGCCACGGCACCCATCCGCACCCCGGCTACGCCGAGAACGCCGACCAGCTCGTCACGTTCAGCGGTCCCTGGAGCGACTACCGCTGGTCGCAGGTGGCCGAATGGACCGCCGACTACCCGCCCGAACGGTTCTGCCACCTCGTCCACGGGGTCCCGCGCGGCCACCTCGACGAGGCTTTACGCATCGCCCGCTGGCAGGGCGCCTCGACGATCTACTTCACCGACCGGACGGACCGCGGCGGCAGCGCCGACCCCTGGGAGACGATGCCCGGCTACTGGGACGACATCGTCTCGCGGATCGGAACGGGAGTCTCGGAATGAAGAAGCCCGTGGCAGTGTTACGAGGAGAACAACCGTAGTGATTGACCGACCAACGGAGTCCCCGTGTCGTTGCCACCCCTGGTCGAGCCGGCTGCCGAGCTCACCGTAGACGAGGTCCGCAGGTACTCCCGCCACCTGATCATCCCCGACGTCGGGATGGACGGGCAGAAGCGGCTGAAGAACGCCAAGGTGCTCTGTGTGGGCGCCGGCGGCCTGGGCTCGCCGGCGCTGATGTACCTGGCCGCGGCGGGCGTGGGCACGCTCGGCATCGTGGAGTTCGACGAGGTCGACGAGTCGAACCTGCAGCGCCAGATCATCCACAGTCAGTCCGACATCGGCCGCTCCAAGGCCGCGTCCGCCCGTGACTCGGTCCTCGGCATCAACCCGTACGTGAACGTGATCCTTCACGAGGAGCGGCTCGAGGCCGACAACGTGATGGACATCTTCAGCCAGTACGACCTGATCGTCGACGGCACGGACAACTTCGCGACCCGTTACCTGGTCAACGACGCCTGCGTGCTGCTCAACAAGCCGTACGTGTGGGGCTCGATCTACCGCTTCGACGGACAGGCCTCCGTCTTCTGGTCGGAGCACGGCCCCTGCTACCGCTGCCTCTACCCGGAGCCCCCGCCGCCGGGCATGGTCCCCTCCTGCGCCGAGGGCGGTGTCCTGGGCGTGCTCTGCGCGTCCATCGGCTCCATCCAGGTCACCGAGGCGATCAAGGTCCTCACCGGCACCGGCGAGCCGCTGGTCGGCCGTCTGATGATCTACGACGCCCTGGAGATGCAGTACCGCCAGGTCAAGGTCCGCAAGGACCCCGACTGCGCGGTCTGCGGCGAGAACCCGACCGTCACCGAGCTCATCGACTACGAGGCCTTCTGCGGCGTCGTGTCCGAGGAGGCCCAGGCGGCGGCGGCCGGCTCGACGATCACTCCCAAGCAGCTCAAGGAGTGGATCGACGACGGCGAGAACATCGAGATCATCGACGTCCGCGAGATCAACGAGTACGAGATCGTCTCGATCCCCGGCGCCAAGCTGATCCCGAAGAACGAGTTCCTCATGGGCACCGCCCTGGAGTCCCTCCCGCAGGACAAGAAGATCGTCCTGCACTGCAAGACGGGTGTCCGCAGTGCGGAAGTCCTCGCCGTGCTGAAGTCCGCGGGCTTCGCGGACGCCGTACACGTCGGCGGCGGCGTGATCGGCTGGGTCAACCAGATCGAGCCCCACAAGCCCGTCTACTGACCACCCCCTCGCCCACCAGCGAGCCTGACAAGGCCCACGGCTCTGACCAGCTCAGACGCCGTGGGCTTCGGTCGTTCTCGGTCGGCGTCGGCCAGCCTCGCACGGCCCGGAGACGGCCCGCGCTTCGCCGGACCGACCGTCCTCGTAGCCGTCTCGCGGGCTTACAGGTCGATGCGGGACACACTGTCGCCGCGCCTGACGACGACGTGCGCCGGCCGAAACGGCAGACCGCGCAGCGTCGGCTCCATGACCTCGAAGAGAGCGTCTGCATCCGGTCCGTAGGCATAGAGCACAGCCTCGCCCGCGCCGAACTCGTTGCCGTCGAACTCCCCGACCCCGGCCTCTTCGATCGTTGCCGCCATCACCTCCTCGGCGTCGTAGACCTGCTCTCGCTGGTCGGCGTCGCCGAAACCGCCGGCGGCAAGCCGGAAATGGGCAATCACGGCGTGCTCGTCATCCCCGCTGTCCGGCACGTTGGGTGTCTCCATGGCGGACACACTCTCATCGGGCTCTGACATCGCCTGCCTCCACTGGGGCCGCCGGGAATTGGCGGCGCGACCTCTTCTCAGCAGCCGAGCGTGGGCAGTTGGGTTGTCAGTGGCTGCGTCTATGGTCTCAAGCGCGCGGTCGGCTTCCGGGGGTTCCAGCTCCGTAGGGATGGCTGCATCCCTGGTCTGCCTGGGGGTGGCTCGGAGATTCGTCCGGGACCTAACCGGCGACTGGGCTTCGTCGATGGCCAAGCAGTGACCTGCCAGCGCCGACCGCGCACCGATTTCGTTCCGTGCCGACGGAAGGTGCACGTTTTCCCGACGGCGCACGCCGTATTACGGAGGTTGCTGTACTCCGCTGCTGTGCCGTCGCGCCACCGCTGCGGGACGTGTCAGTCGACGAGGTACTGGTCGTGCCTGTGCAAGAACTCGGCGCGCTCCGCCTCCGTGGCGTCGCCCATCTCCGACATCTGCTCGAAGAACTCCTCACGCGGTGCGCCCGGCGTGAAGAGCAGCAGCATCTCGGCCAGGCTGTCGGAGTCGTTACGGAAGGCGTGCAGCCCGCCCTGCGGAACGAGCAGGAAGTCACCCTCCCGCGCGTCGAACCACTTCTCGCCATTGAACAGGCGGACGGTCCCACCGAGGATGAAGAAGGACTCCGAAATGGTCCGGTGGAAGTGCGTCGGGGGGCCATCCGCCTTCGCCCCCAGGACGACCCGGTAGAGGCCGAACTCACCGTGCGTGATGTCGCTCGTCGCAAGGTAGCGGATGCGCATGTCGTCTCCGGGGCCGCCGACATTCGTCGCAGTGTCGGCCGGAAGGAAGTGCGCGTTGATCTCGCCTCCATCGCCGAAGTACACCTGCTTCGGGTACGACATGCCAACCATCCCCTTGGGCGCTCCGGAGGCCAGAGCTAGAGGTCGCGCGTACCTCTCCATCCTGTGCACAGCATCCGGGGTATGCCATTCGGGGGACGGCCATCGATCGCCGGGGCGTGGTCGCAAGTGATCGTCGATTGTGCGGATCATTCAGAGCCTGCGCATAGGCATGCGGTCGGCGTAGCGACTTTGGCCGAAGGGCACGCAAAACCGGGCTGCTCAGGGAAGTTATGGCGCGTACCGTCAGCCTGAAACCATGGGGGTGGAAGCCGGTGTTGTATGCGCACGAGGTGATCCTGAACGAACTCGCGCAGGGACTCAGGCCGACGGCTGAGGGTGTCGAGTGGTTCGAGGGCCTCTCGGAGGACGACCGACGGAAGGTCTTGCACGCGCTGGTGTTGTTCTGCGGACAGGCCCGTGCCCGCGAGGACGACGTGCCGGAGAGCATCGCACGTTCCGGCATACGCCCCACCCACACGCCGGCGGTGATGCTCACGAAGTGGCGCTTCGGCATGGATCAGCTTCCGGCCTACGAACTCACCAAGTCGTTCCGTCTGCTCGTCGCCCTGTTCGGCATCGCCGACACCCGCAGGCGCAGGCTGTACTGCGCCGCAGGGTGCGGCCATGCGTGGCACAACCTGCGGGATCTCCCACAGGACGCAACCTAGGGTGAATGTTTGCCGGAAGCCCACGGCCCCGACCGACTCGGACGCCGTGGGTTTCGTTCGTGGCCGGTCGGCCGTGTCCTCGGCGCCGCCGTCGGCGGGCCCCGCCGTCCTCAGGAGCAGGTCTTGCCGTCCTTCGGCACGGTTCCCTTCAGCAGGTATGCGTTCACCGTCGAGTCGACACAGCCGCTGCCGCTCCCGTACGCCCCGTGGCCCTCGCCCTTCCAGGTGAGCACCACGCCGACGCCCTTGCCCAGTTCGTCCGCCATCCTGCGCGCCCCCTCGTAAGGCGTCGCCGGGTCGCCCGTGTTGCCGACCACCAGGACCGGCGCCGCACCCGGCGCGCTCACCTCCGGGGTGTCGTACTGTCCGGCGACGGGCCAGTCGTGGCACCAGCCGGCCGTGTCCCAGCCGAGGAAGTCCCCGAAGACGGGCGAGATCCGCTCGAACTCCGACAGCCGCTTCTTCGTCTCCTCCAGCGTGGGCCGCTGCTTGTCGTCCAGGCACGATATGACCCGCTGGGAGTGGGTCGTCGTGCCGTAATGACCCGATCCTTCCCGCTCGTTGTAGCCGTCGGCGAGCGCCAGCAGTCCGGTGCCGTCGCCCTGCTGCGCCTCGTTCAGCGCGCTGGTCAGGCTCGGCCAGCCGGCCTCGCTGTACAGCGGCAGGACGATGCCGGTGACCGCCAGCGACTGGGTCAGCTTGCGCCCCGAGGAGGTCGGCAGCGGCGTGGTGTCGATCCGCGCGAGCAGGTCCGCGATCTTCCTTGTGCCCTTCTGCGGGTCCTGGCCGGTGGACTTGAGGTAGTCGTCCAGCGCGCGCTGGAAGCCCCGGGTCTGGTTCTCGGCGTGGCCCACCGTGTCGGCACTGGGGTCGACGACCGCGTCGAGGATCAGCCGCCCGACGTTCTTGGGGAACAAGTGGGCGTAGACACCGCCGAGTTCGGTGCCGTAGGAGATGCCGAAGTAGTGCATCTTCGCGTCGCCGAGGACCTGGCGCATCAGGTCCATGTCCCGGGCGGTGTCGGTGGTCGAGACGTGTGCCATCAGGTCGCCGGCGGCCTTCTTGCAGCCCTGGCCGAAGTCGGTGGCGTCCTGGAAGTACGCCTGCTCCTCCGCGGGGGTGTCGGGCGTCACGTCGATCGACTCGGCCGCCTGGATCTGCCGGTCGCCGCGGCAGCGCACCCCGCCGCTGGCACCGACCCCGCGCGGGTCCCAGCTCACCAGGTCGTACCGCTCGCGCAGCGCGGACACGGTGGAGGCGTACGCCGGCATCGTCGACACCCCCGAGCCGCCGGGGCCGCCGAAGTTGAACAGGAGCGAGCCGATGCGGTCCCCGCCGCGGGCCTTGGTGCGGATGACCGCCAGACCGATCGTCCGGCCCTCCGGCTTCGCCCAGTCCAACGGCACCTTGAGCCGCGCGCACTGCCAGTCGTCGCCCGGTGCGGGGGAGCCGGCGGTGGCCTTGCAGCGTCCCCAGTCGACCTTCTGGGACGTCAGTGACGCGGGCAGCGCGGGCGTCCTGGCGGAGGTGTCGGGCGAGGACGGTCCGGAGGACGCCGTGGCTCCGCCCGTGCCCGTGTCGTTCTTGTCGTTGCCGGACGACGAGCCGCTGCTGCAACCCGCCGCCAGAAGTGCGGCGGCGGCCCCCAGTGCTGCCCAGCGTGCCATTCGAGCCATCCGTGTGATCCCCCCAGGCAGGCCGTCCGCATCGAACAGCGCACGGCGGTCAGGCCATACTAGGCGGAGCGAGCCCAGCCCGTCGGACCCTGTGGATAACCATCTGACCTGCTGCTTTGCTGACATGGGTGGCATCTCAGGAGCACACGGTCCCGGCCGCGGGCACCTTTCCCCGCAGCAGATAGTCGTTCACCGCGCCCTGCACGCACTTGTTCTTGCTGTCGTATGCGCCGTGCCCCTGGCCGTTGTACGTCAGCTCCACACCGACGCCCTTGCCCAGCGCGTCCGCCATCCTGCGCGCCCCCTCGTACGGCGTGGCCGGGTCGCCGGTGTTGCCCACGACGAGGATCGGCGCGGCTCCGGGGGCGTGGACGTCCGGGTGGTCGGCTGCTCCGGCCACCGCCCAGTCGGTGCAGTTCATCATGCCCCAGGCCAGGAAGTCCCCGAACAGCGTTGAGGCGGCGCGGAATTCGGGCAGCTTCCCCTGCACGTAGTCGGCGGTGTAGCGGGGCTTGTCGTCGGCGCAGTTGATGGCGACGTTGGCCGGGATGATGTTGCTGTAGTCGCCGTCGGTGCTGCGCCCGTTCATCGCGTCGGACAGCAGCATCAGGATCCTGCCGTCGCCGTCGTACGCGTCCTGCAACCCCTCGGTGAGGTACTCCCAGAAGTCCTTCGAGTAGAGGGACTGGGCGATGCCGTTGGTCGCCGCCGTCTGGGTCAGGTCCCGCGGCAGGATGCCGGGGATCGGCTTCTTGTCGAGGTCCTTGAGCAGGGCGGCGATACGGTCCTTGACGTCCTGGGGACTGTCCCCGACCGGGCACTCCTCGGCTTTCGAGGTGCAGTCCTCGGCGTAGTTGTCGAGCGCGAGCTGGAAGCCGGCGGCCTGCCCGAGCGAGCTCTGCTCCGCGTTCTGAGTCGGGTCGACGACCCCGTCGAAGACGGCGCGGCCCACGTTCTTGGGGAACAAGTGGGCGTAGACGCCGCCGAGTTCGGTGCCGTAGGAGATGCCGAAGTAGTGGAGTTTGTCGTCGCCGAGGACCTGGCGCAGCAGATCCATGTCGCGGGCCGCGTCGGTGGTGCGGACATGCGGCAGCACGCGCTGGGAGTTCTTCTCGCAGGCGGCGTTGAACTGCCGGGTGTTCCTCAGGAAGGCGGCGCGCTCGGCGGCGTCGTCCGGGGTGGCGTCCTGCTGGAAGTACCGGTCGAGCTGCTGGTCGTTCTCGCACTTCACTCCGGCGCTGCGGCCCACCCCGCGCGGGTCGAAGCTCACCAGGTCGTAGCGGGTGCGCAGGGCGGCGTAGTCCTCGCCGAAGGCCGGCAGGGTGCTGACGCCCGAGCCGCCCGGCCCGCCGAAGTTGAACACGAGCGAGCCGATGCGCTCGCTCTGCGGGCCGCTCGTCCTCGCTCTGATCAGCGCGATGTCGATGGTGTCGCCCGTGGGGTCGTTCCAGTCGAGGGGGGCCTTCATCGTGGCGCACTGCCACGCGTCGCCGTCCGGCAGCGGGGAGGGCGCCGTACCGCCGCCCTCGGCCTCGGACGGGGCCGGGCAGTCCTGCCAGTCGAGCGTCTGGGCCGCCAGACCTCCGTCCGTGGGGTCGCCGCTGCAGCCCGCCAGCACCGAGGACAGCAGCACGGCGGAGGCGGTCAGCGCGGCGGCACACGGCCGGGAGAGGCTGGGCATGATCCCATCGTGCTTCCGCGCCCGCCCTCGCGCGCGGAAGCACGGGCCGTACGAGGTACGGCGGCCCTCACCGTCAGAGCGAGCCCCGGCGCGACAGATGGTTGAACGCCAGCCATCCGGGCAGCACCGGCAGCCACAGCGTCAGCAGCCGGAACAGCAGCACGGCGGGCGCGGCGACCTCCTTGGGGAGACCGACGGCGATCAGGCCGACCGTCAAGGTCGCCTCGACCGCGCCCACACCGCCGGGCGTCGGCGCCGCGGACCCGAGCGCGTTCCCGGCGAGGAAGACGACGGCGACACTGGCGATGCTGACCGAGACCGAATCGCCGCCGAAGGCCCGGATCGACGCGTCCAGGCACATCACGAAGCAGAAGGTGAGCAGCAGCATGCCGCCGATGCCGGTGACCAGCTTCTGCGGCCGCTGGAGCACGTCCAGCATGCGGGGCACGACTCCGGCGAACAGTGACCTCACGCGCGTGACGATGAACTTCCGCAGGAGCGGCACGGAGGTCACCACGAGCACGAGCACCGCCACCGTCAGCAGACCGGCGATGACCGTCCGGGACGGCGACAGCGACGGCGTCTTCTCGGTGCCGGTCAGATAACCGAAGGACAGCAGCATCAGGATGTGGCAGCCGAGCCCGAACAGCTGCGACGCGCCCACGCTCGCCACCGCCAGTCCGGGCCGCACCCCCGCCCGTTGCAGGAACCGTGTGTTGAGGGCGACACCGCCCACCGCGGCCGGAGCCACGATCTTCACGAAGGACCCGGCCACCTGGGCCGCCACGGTGCGCAGGAACGGCACCCGCTCCGGCACGAACCCGAGCAGGCTCATCGCCGCGGCCACATAGCTCAGCGCCGAGAACAGCACCGCCGCGACGACCCAGCCCCACTGGGCGTCGGAGAACACCGTCGCGAACTCGATGTGGGTGAGCTGCGTCAGCAGGAAGTAGGCACCGATGGCGCCCGCGATGAAGCTGATCAGAGTGCGGGGCCGTACCCGTTCGAGGCGGGCCGGTTCGACCGGTGCCTGCGGTCTGATCCGCAGCACCTGGTGCCGGATCTGGGTGAGCAGATCCTCCTCGCGCGCCTCCTCCAGAGCCTCGTCGATGGCTCTCTTCTCGGCCCGCTGCTCCGCTCGTACGGTCTTCTTGTCCTGCTTGTCGGACACCGCGGGCACGGTGTTGTCCCCGGCCGCCTCCAGACGGTCCTGCTTGGCCTGCCGGGACGCCTCCAGGACCGCCTCGCGTTCGCGGTGCGCGCGCTCCCGGGCCAGTTTCCGCAGCGTCGCGCGCGTGGAGCGGGTCAGCGCGATGGGCTGGAGCATCGGCAGACAGTCGGCGACGGCGTCGGGGCCGAGGACGCCCACCGCCGAGGCGACCGCGCGCTCCGCGCCCGCCCGCAGTCCGAGCGTGGTCACGAGCTGGGCGACGTCCATGCGCAGCAGCAGATCGCCGGCCGCGATCTCACCACCGCGCAGATCGGTGAGGATGACCTTGCCGGAACGATCCACCAGAATCGCCTCGCCCGACAGCCGTCGGTGCGCGATGCGCCGCGACTGAAGTGCCTGCACCTGATGCCAGGTGTGGTGCAGCAGCTCGTCGGTGATCTCCTCGTCGGCCAGCGAGTCGAGGGTGCGCCCGCCGGTGTGCTCGTAGACGAGCATCACGGCGTCGGGGCCGAGTTCGGAGGTCGCGATCAGCTTGGGCGCATTGGCGCCGGCGGCGATGGCCGCGTACGCGAGCAGCGCCTCCTGCTCCAGCGCCTGGCGCAGCGACTGGAGACTGCTGCGGGTGGCGAAGCCGCGCAGCGTCAGGTTGCGCCAGGCGCGGTAGAAGAAGCCCTGCGCCTGCTGCTCCCGGTCGACCACCGTGACGTCCAGCGGCGGGCCGTCCTCCAGGGTGACGAAGTAGCGCCGTCCGCGGTCGCCGTTCTCCGTGGTCTCGGAGACGTCCTCGCGGGCCGCGCTGACCGGGTGGAAGCCGACGGTCCGCAGCCCTGCCATCAGCGTCCGCCCGGTGGGACGGACGTTCGGCGAACCGACCGCGTAGAGCGTTCCGTAGGCCACGGTCCAGCCGATCAGCACCGTCAGGATGATCGAGAACGGGGTCGTGTAGCCGGTGACCAGCATGGAGAACGCGTCGAGGAGCAGCACGATCCACAGCACGGAGCGCCAGCGCGGTCTGCGGGACATGCCGACGGCCGTCATGTACGCGATGACGGGGGCGAGATAGCCGTGCACCGGGTCGGTCAGGGCGTGGATGTCGCCGGGGGAGGGCTGGGTGAGCGCCTCCTGGATCGAACCGGGAGCGCCCTTGGCGACCCACAGGTCGGTGGCGAGGGTCACCCCGTGCGCGAGGACCGCCGCCAGAACGCCGTCGGCGATGCGCAGCCCGTCCCGTTTGATCAGCCGCTCGATCGCGAAGGCGACCGGCACCAGCAGGATCGCGATGCTGGACGCCAGCCCCGCGATTTTGATCAGCAGATCGGGTGCCTGGCCGGTGCCCTTGTTGATGTCCTGTTCGAGCCCCGAGGTCGTCCCGTGTGCGAATGCGGAGACCGCCAGCAGGACGGCGATGGCGAGCACGCCCACCAGCAGCCGCATGAGGTCGGAGGGGCGGTGCACGCGCGCGGGGAGCAGCGGTTCGTCGCCCTCGACCGCGTCGGCGTGGGCCTCGTCGTGGTCACGGTCCGCGGCGGGCCGCCTACCGGCCGCCCCCGTGCTGTCCTCGCCGCCGTCGGCGGCGTCCGCCTGCTTCCGATAAGCGTCGGCGGTGTCCGGGCGCGACGCAGCGTCAGAGGTGCCCTCCGCGTCCTCGGGGTGCACACCCTGCTGCTTCATCATCTCTTCTTGGTCTCGTATCACCGGTTCACCGCCCGCACGATGGTGGCACGCCGCACCGACACACGGGGGCATCAGGGTGCAAATGTGAGGGCGCACAGTCTGCCTCAAGCCTCGTCCCAGGGCGAGAGTCACGCATGGTCGCGAGACCGTCGCACTGTCGGTGGGATGCGGCAGGATGGGACGAATGAGCGAGCAGAGCCTTCCGGAGGACGCCCACCCGGAGTACGCGGACGCGCTGCCGGAATACGCCGAGCGGGTCCTCGAGGTCGCCGAGTTGATCCCACCCGGACGTGTCATGACCTACGGGGACGTCGCCGAATGGCTGGAGGAGGGGGGTCCGCGCCAGGTCGGCCGGGTGATGTCCCTCTACGGCGGAGCCGCGCCGTGGTGGCGTGTCGTGCGCGCCGACGGTGTCCTGCTGCCCGGCCACGAACTGCGGGCGCTCGACCACTACCGCGCGGAGGGAACACCGCTGAAGGCGGCGAGCAGGGCCGCCCAGGGCCATGTGCCACGCGTCGACCTGCGACAGGCACGCTGGGACGGCGGTGAACGTGCGGATGGTCACACCTGACAGCTTCCGCCACGGCAGTGGCCCGGGGGAAACCCGTGGCCCGTACGAGGGAGGCCGGGCACGCCCGCCGCATGCCGTACGTTCGTGAGGCGAGGGGCGTGCGCGGCGCACGGGCCGCGAGGGTCGCGAGCGCTGTGCGGGAAGAACAGGAAGCCCTGCTTCCGCGGCATCCGTCGGCGTAGCGTCGCCTGCACGCGTCCCCCTCACCCCGCGGACACCGCCCACCACGCGTGAGGCGCCCGCCCGTGACCCGACGACCACCGTCGCGACGGCGTACCGCGCCGACCGCGACAGCCCCCAGCACACCCACCAGGACCGGCGAACCACGTGAGCTCCTCTTTCTCCACCGAACACCTGCCGCACCCCGTGCGGCAGGGGAGCCGTGGCGCTTACCGACTGGTCCGTACCCCGCCGGCGCGACCGCAGCCCCCTCGACTGGACGCTGCCCAGCGCGCCGTGGTTGACCACACGCGCGGACCACTGCTCGTCCTCGCCGGTCCGGGCACCGGCAAGACCACCACCCTCGTCGAGTCCGTGGCGGCCCGGGTCGCCCGGGGCGACGATCCCGCGCGCATCCTGGTGCTCACCTTCAGCCGCAAGGCCGCCGTCGATCTGCGGGACCGCATGGCACAGCGGGTCGGCGCCGCCCGCGCGCCGCAGGCGACCACCTTCCACTCCTTCTGCTACGCCCTGATCCGCGCCCACCAGGACAGCGAGCTCTTCGTGGAGCCGCTGCGCCTGCTCTCCGGCCCCGAGCAGGACGTCGCCGTCCGCGGGCTGCTGGCCGGGCAGGTCGACCTGGAGCGGCTCGGCCTCGCCCATGTGCGCTGGCCGGACGAACTGCGCGCCTGTCTGACCACCCGCGGTTTCGCCGACGAGGTCCGCGCGGTCCTCGCCCGCAGCCGTGAGCTCGGCCTGGGGCCCGGGGCCCTGGAGGCCTTCGCCCGCCGCATCGGCCGCCCCGACTGGCGGGCGGCGGCCGCCTTCCTCGCCGAGTACCTCGACGTCCTCGACCTCCAGGGCGTGCTCGACTACGCGGAGCTGGTCCACCGCGCGGTGCTCCTCGCCCGCCGTCCCGAGACCGCCGGGCGGCTCGCCGCGCAGTACGACGCGGTCTTCGTGGACGAGTACCAGGACACCGATCCGGCCCAGGTCCGGCTGCTGCACGCCCTCGCCGGCGGCGGCCGCACCCTGGTCGCGTTCGGCGACCCCGACCAGTCGATCTACGCCTTCCGGGGCGCGGACCTGAGCGGCATCCTCGACTTCCCCCGGACCTTTCCGCAGGCCGGCGGTCACCCGGCCCCGGTCGAGGTCCTGCGCACCTCCCGCCGCTCCGGTGCCGCACTGCTGGCCGCCAGCCGGCTGCTGACCCGCCGGATGCCGCTGACCCGCCTTCCGGCGGAGAAGGTGCGCGCCCACCGCGAGCTCACCGCGGTCCACGAGGGCGGGCGGGTCGAGGCCTACACGTATCCGACGGCCGGCACCGAGCTGGACAACATCGCCGACATCCTGCGCAGAGCGCACCTGGAGGACGGCGTGCCGTGGGGCGAGATGGCGGTGCTGGTGCGCGCCGGCGCACGCGTCATCCCGTCCGTCCGCCGTGCCCTCACGGCCGCGGGCGTCCCACTCGACATCGACGGCGACGACCTTCCGCTGCGGCACGAGCCGGCGGTGGCTCCGCTGCTGACGGCGCTGCGGACGGTGGCGGCGGCGGAGGCCACGGGACGCGGCGGCGACGTACACGACGTACACACGGACGATCTCCGGGAGCAGGAGCAGGAGCAGGAGCAGGAGCAGGGCCGGGAGTCGGATTCGGAGCCGGAGCCGGCATCGGCATCGGGCGAGGGCGAGAGGGAGGGGCCGGAGGCGGAGTCCGGGCTGGAGACGGGTGCGGATGCCTGCTGGCTGGGCACCGAAGCCGCGCTGACCCTGCTCACCTCCCCGCTCGGCGGAATGGACGCGGCTGACCTGCGCCGACTCGGACGGGCCCTGCGCGAGGAGGAGCGGGCGGCGGGCAACCCCGTGCCGCCGCCCTCCGACGAGCTGCTCGCGCGGGCCCTCGCCGAGCCCGAACGTCTGGTTGCGCACGACCCGGCGTACGCCCGCGGCGCACAGCGACTCGGCGCGCTCCTGAGGAAGGCCCGGGAGCGGCTCGCGGGCGGCGGAAGCGCCGAAGAGGCGCTGTGGGACCTGTGGGAGGGCACCCCGTGGCCCGGCCGTCTGGAACGGTCCGCGCGGCGCGGCGGCGCGGCCGGCCGCAACGCCGACCGTGACCTGGACGCCGTGTGCGCGCTGTTCGCGACCGCCGCGCGCGCGGAGCAGCGCACCGGGGGCCGGGGCGCGCTGAACTTCCTGGAGGAGATCGAGGCCGAGGACATCGCCGCCGACACGCTCACCCGTCGCGCCGTGCGCCCCGACGCCGTCCGGCTGATGACCGCGCACCGCTCCAAGGGCCTGCAATGGCGCCTGGTCGTCGTGGCCGGCGTCCAGGAGGGACTGTGGCCGGACCTGCGCCGCCGCGGCTCCCTGCTGGAGGCCGACCGCATCGGTCGTGACGGACTCGCCGAACCGCTCACCCCCGGCGCGCTCCTCGCCGAGGAACGACGGCTGTTCTACGTGGCCGCCACGCGCGCGAGGGAACGCCTCGTCGTCACCGCGGTGAAGGCCCCCGCCGACGACGGCGACCAGCCCTCCCGGTTCCTCACCGAGCTCGGTGTGGAACCGAGGGACGTCACCGGCCGCCCCCGCCGCCCGTTGTCCGTCGCCGCGCTCGTCGCCGAACTGCGCGCCACGACCGTGGACCCGCGGGTCTCCGAGGCGCTCAGGGAGGCCGCCGCCGGCCGACTGGCCCGGCTCGCCGCCCTCGCCGACGACGACGGCCGGCCGCTGGTGCCGTCCGCGCACCCCTACCGCTGGTGGGGCATGTTCGAGCCGACCGAGAGCAAGGTGCCGCTGCGCAACCGCGACCATCCCGTCGTGCTGTCCGGCAGCGCCCTCGACCAGCTCGCCAACACCTGCGCCCTGCAGTGGTTCCTGGGCCGCGAGGTGAAGGCCGACACGCCCGCGAGTGCCGCGCAGGGCTTCGGCAACGTCGTGCACGTCCTCGCCGACGAGGTCGCCTCCGGGCACACCCCGGCCGACCTCGACGTCCTCATGGAGCGCCTCGACTCGGTGTGGAACGCGCTCGCCTTCGACGCGCCCTGGAAGTCGGCGCAGGAGAAGGAGAACGCGCGCGTGGCGCTCGAACGCTTCCTGAAGTGGCACGTCATGGACCGTGCCGGGCGTACGCCGATGGCGAGCGAGCACGACTTCGACGTCACCCTCGGGGCGGGCGACTACGAAGTGCGCATCCGCGGCCAGATGGACCGCGTCGAGAGCGACGCGGAGGGCCGCGCCTACGTCGTCGACTTCAAGACCGGCAAGCAGACACCCAGTGCGGCCGAGGTGGCCCGCCATCCCCAGCTCGCCGTCTACCAGCTCGCCGTCCGCGAGGGCGCGGTGGACGACGCCTTCGCCGGTGCCCGTCCCGAGCCGGGCGGCGCCGAACTCGTCCAGCTGCGCCAGGGCGCCGCGAAACGGGACGGCGGCGAGAGCCTGCCCAAGGTGCAGGCGCAGGAGTCGCTGGCGGGGCCGGAGGGGGAGTGGGTGGGAGACCTGCTGGCCGCGGCCGCCGGCAAGGTCCTCGACGAACGCTTCACCCCCACCGCGGGCCAGCACTGCACGCACTGTTCCTTCCAGGCCTCGTGCAGCGCGCGTCCCGAGGGCCGGCACGTGGTCGAGTGACCCTCGCCCGCGCACCGGGCCACCGTGTGGCGCCACACCCCGAGCGCGGCGCCACACCCCCAGTGCCGCACCGCACCCCGAGCGCCGCACAGCCGCTGTGACGCACCGCACCGCAGGCGGCGCGACGCACCGCGCGGCCGCCCTGTGACGCACCCCCTGTGACGCACCCCCTGTGACGCACCGCACCACCCGTGCTGACCTGCGCTTCGTGCTCGTCCGAGCGTCGATCGGGCCTCCACTGTCAGTGCCCACGGCTAGCCTCTTTGACGTGCCCGCCAGCATCACCGACCCCGAGCAGCTCAAAGAGCTCCTCGGCATCCCGTTCACCCCGGAGCAGACGGCCTGCATCACCGCACCGCCCGCCCCGCAGGTCATCGTGGCCGGAGCCGGGTCGGGCAAGACGACGGTGATGGCCGCACGCGTGGTGTGGCTGGTCGGCACAGGCCAGGTCGCCCCCGAGCAGGTCCTCGGCCTGACCTTCACCAACAAGGCCGCCGGCGAACTCGCCGAGCGCGTGCGCAAGGCACTGATCAAGGCGGGCGTCACGGATCCCGACGTCATCGACCCGGACCACCCTCCGGGCGAGCCCGTGATCTCCACGTACCACTCCTTCGCCGGCCGTCTCCTGACCGACCACGGCCTGCGCATCGGACTCGAACCGACCACCCGCCTCCTCGCCGACGCCACCCGTTACCAGCTCGCCGCCCGCGTGCTGCGCGAGGCCCCGGGCACCTACCCCGCGCTCACCCGTTCCTTCGCCGACCTGGTCGGCGACCTCCTCACCCTCGACGGCGAGCTCGCCGAGCACCTCGTGAGCCCCGAGGACCTGCGCGCGTGGGACACCGGACTGCTGCGCACCCTGGAGAGCGCCAAGCTCACCAACGTGGAGCTGCGCAAGGTCCCCGAGACGGCCGCCGCCCGCCGTGAGCTGGCCGGCCTGGTGCTGCGCTACCGGGCCGCCAAGCGCGAGCGCGACGTGCTCGACTTCGGCGACCAGATCGCCCACGCTGCCCGGCTGGCCCTGCTTCCCGAGGTGGGCCGCGTGCTGCGCGACGAGTTCCGCGTGGTGCTCCTCGACGAGTACCAGGACACGTCGGTGGCCCAGCGCATCCTGCTCTCGGGTCTGTTCGGCGGCGGCACCGGCCACCCGGTGACCGCCGTCGGCGACCCCTGCCAGGCGATCTACGGCTGGCGCGGTGCCTCCGTCGCCAACCTCGACGACTTCCCCGAGCACTTCTCCCACGCCGACGGCCGCCCCGCCACCCGCCAGGCCCTCAGCGAGAACCGCCGCAGCGGTGGCCGCCTCCTCGACCTCGCCAACGGCCTCGCCGAGCCGCTGCGCGCCATGCACGCGGGCGTGGAGGCGCTGCGTCCGGCCCCCGGCGCCGAACGCGACGGCACGGTCCGCTGCGCCCTGCTGGGCACCCACGCCGAGGAGATCGACTGGCTCGCCGACTCCCTCGCCCACCTCGTACGGACCGGGACGGCTCCCGGCGAGATCGCCGTCCTGTGCCGTACGGCCGGCGACTTCGCCCTGATCCAGGGCGCCCTCGTCGCCCGGGACGTGCCCGTCGAGGTGGTCGGCCTGTCCGGACTGCTGCACCTGCCCGAGGTCGCCGACCTCGTCGCCGTCTGCGAGGTCCTCCAGGACCCGGGAGCCAACGCGTCGCTGGTCCGTCTGCTGACCGGTCCGCGCTGGCGCATCGGCCCGCGCGACCTCGCCCTCCTCGGCCGGCGGGCCCGGCTCCTGGTCTCCCACGCGCGCGTGGGCGCCGACGGCGACCCCGACCGCAGGCTCGCCGAGGCCGTCGAAGGGGTCGACCCCGCCGAGGTGACATCGCTCGCGGACGCCCTCGACACGTTCCTGGAGACACCGCTGAACGGCGTCGGGGACGACGACGGGCTGCCCTTCTCGCCCGACGCGCGCGTACGGTTCGCCCGTCTCGCCGGCGAGCTGCGCGAGTTGCGCCGCTCCCTGTCCGATCCGCTCATGGACGTGCTGCACCGCGTCCTCGCCGTCACCGGCCTGGAGGTGGAGCTGTCGGCGTCCCCGCACGCCCTGGCCGCCCGCCGCCGTGAGACCCTGTCGAACTTCCTCGACGTCGCCGCCGCCTTCGCCGCGGGGGACGGCGAGGCCTCCCTGCTGGCCTTCCTCGGCTTCCTGCGCACCGCCGCCCAGTACGAGAAGGGCCTCGACAACGCCCTCCCCGGCGGCGAGAACACCGTCAAGGTGCTCACCGCACACCGTTCCAAGGGGCTGGAGTGGGATGTCGTCGCGGTCCCCGGCCTGGTCACGGGGGCCTTCCCCAGCGACCGGGGCCGGGAGAAGTGGACCGCCCAGGGGAAGGTGCTGCCGCACGAGCTGCGCGGCGACGCCGACACCCTGCCCGACATCGACTCCTGGGACTCCCGCGGGATGAAGGCCTTCCACGAGGCCATGAAGGAGCACCAGCACACCGAGGAGCTCCGCCTCGGGTACGTCACCTTCACCCGCCCCCGCTCCCTGCTGCTCGGCTCCGGCCACTGGTGGGGCCCCACCCAGAAGAAGCCCCGCGGCCCGTCCGGCTTCCTCCAGGCCCTGTACGACCACTGCGTGGCCGGGCACGGCGAGATCGAGGCCTGGGCGGACGAGCCCGAGGAGGACGAGGAGAACCCGGCCCTGCACCGGGCGACCGCCGACCAGGTGTGGCCCCTCCCTCTCGACGAGGCCGCCCTCGCCCGCCGCCGTGCGGCCGCGGAGACGGTCCTCGCCGGGCTGGAGGTCCTCGCCTCGCACGGGGACGGTCACCCCGCGGTCGCGCACGACCCCGACGCCGCCGACGACCCGGACTGGCCGGCCCTGCCGGAGGCCGACGAGCCGCCCCTCCTCGAGGAACCTCCCTACGACGACCACGCACCCCTCTACAAGGACGGCGACCCCTTCGACGAGGACACCTTCGAAGGGGACACCCCGGACTGGGACACCCACGACTGGGACACCCCCGACTGGGAGTCACTGGCCACCGACCGCCCCGCGCCCATGAGCCGTCCCACGCCCGCGGACCGCCCGACGGTCCCGCACCAGGCGACCGCCCCGGAACCCGCGCAGGCCGGGCACCGAGCGGCTCCCGGGCACGACGGGCTCCCGGAGCGCAGCCACCTCACCCCAGAGGAAGCCCGTACCGTCGCCTCCTGGGACCGTGACCTCGGCGCCCTCACCGACGAGCTGCTGCGCGCCCGGCAGAGCGTCAGGGACGTCCCCCTGCCCATGACGCTCACCGCGTCCCAGCTGCTGCGCCTGGCCGCCGACCCGGAGGGGTTCGCCCAGGAACTCGCGCGCCCCATGCCGCGCCCCCCACAACCGGCCGCGCGCCGGGGCACCCGTTTCCACGCTTGGGTGGAAGCGCGCTTCGAAGAGTTGACGCTGCCCATGCTGGAGCCCGAGGAGCTGCCCGGCGGCGAACACGACATCGCCGACGAGCACGACCTCCAGGCGCTCAAGGACGCCTTCGAGCGCACCGAGTACGCACACCGCACTCCCTACCGCGTCGAGACCCCGTTCCAGCTCACGCTCGGCGGACGCGTCGTCCGGGGCCGTATCGACGCCGTCTACCGGCACCGCGGCGCCGAGGGGACGACGTACGAGATCGTCGACTGGAAGACCAGCCGCACCCGCACCGCCGATCCGCTCCAGCTGGCCCTGTACCGGCTCGCCTGGGCCGAGCAGCAGGGCGTGCCCCTGGAGTCCGTCACGGCCGTCTTCCTGTACGTCCGTGACGGCGAGGTCGTACGGCCCGACCGGCTCCCCGACCGGGCCGCACTGGAGCGTCTGTTGGCCGAGGAGCCGTCCGTGTGACGAAACGCCCAGCCGGGATGTCACTGAGTGCCTATAGGCTCGTGAACATGAGCCAGACCCCGGACAGCGCTGTCCGTACGTACATCGAGCAGCACCGCGCCGCCTTCCTCGACGCTCTCACCGAATGGCTGCGTATCCCGTCCGTGTCGGCCCAGCCCGACCACGCGCACGATGTACGGCGCAGCGCCGACTGGCTCGCCGCGAAGCTCCGCGAGACCGGCTTCCCGACCACCGAGGTCTGGGAGACCGCGGGCGCCCCGGCCGTCTACGCCGAGTGGCCCGCCGAGGACCCCGAGGCACCCACCGTCCTGGTCTACGGCCATCACGACGTGCAGCCCGCCGCCCGCGAGGACGGCTGGGACAGCGACCCCTTCGAGCCCGTCGTACGCGACAACCGCCTCTACGCGCGCGGGGCGGCCGACGACAAGGGGCAGGTGTTCTTCCACACACTCGGGGTCCGCGCCCACCTCGCGGCCACCGGCCGGACCGCCCCTGCCGTCCACCTCAAGCTGCTGATCGAGGGCGAGGAGGAGTCCGGCTCCCCGAACTTCCGCGCTCTCGTCGAGGAACGGGCGGACCGGCTGTCCGCCGACGCCGTGATCGTCTCCGACACGGGCATGTGGGCCGAGGACACTCCCACGGTGTGCACCGGTATGCGCGGCCTCGCCGAGTGCGAGATCCGGCTGTACGGACCCGACCAGGACATCCACTCCGGCTCCTTCGGCGGCGCCGTGCCCAACCCGGCCACCGTCGTCGCCCGGCTGGTCGCCGCCCTGCACGACGAGCACGCGCGCGTGGCGGTGCCCGGGTTCTACGACGGCATCGTCGAACTCACCGAGCGCGAGCGGGAGCTCTTCGCCGAGCTGCCCTTCGACGAGAGGCAGTGGCTGCGCACCGCCAAGTCGCACGCCCTGCACGGCGAGGCGGGACACACCACCCTGGAGCGCATCTGGGCCCGCCCCACCGCCGAGGTCAACGGCATCGGCGGCGGCTACCAGGGCCCCGGCAGCAAGACGGTCGTCCCGTCCGCGGCGCTGGTGAAACTGTCGTTCAGGCTGGTCGCGGGCCAGGACCCGGACCACATCGAGAAGGCCGTCCGCGCCTGGGCCGCCGAGCAGGTGCCCGCCGGGATCCGCTGCGAGATCACGTTCGGCGCGGCCACCCGCCCCTGTCTGACCCCGCTGGACCACCCGGCCCTGCAGTCCGTCGTGCGTGCCATGGGCCGCGCCTTCGGCAAGCCCGTCCGCTTCACCCGCGAGGGCGGTTCGGGCCCGGCCGCCGACCTTCAGGAAGTGCTCGGCGCTCCCGTGCTCTTCCTGGGCATCTCCGTCCCCTCGGACGGCTGGCACGCCCCGAACGAGAAGGTCGAACTCGATCTGCTCCTCAAGGGCGTCGAGACCAGCGCGTACCTGTGGGGCGACCTCGCGCAGAACTGGCGCCATGCGCCCTGACCGCCGTGCGCTCTCCGGCAGGGGACCGCGCGAGGGGCACACTGGAGAAACCGCCACGCAGCCGGAAGCCCCGCCGGACCCGGTTATTTTCTGCCGCACGTTCCGCTGAACCACTCGCCGAAACGAACCGTTCCACCGGGGGAGATGGAAGCACCTGTGACCACCTGGACCGACCACACCGCCGACCGACCCATCTCGCTCGCCGCGTCCAGCGGCATCGACCGGGCCGCCCACCACCGACTCGACGAAGCCTGGCTCGCGGCGGCTTGGAGCCACCCCACGACCCGCTGCTTCGTGGTCTCCGGCGGCCAGGTCCTCATCGACGAGACGTCCGACGGGCGCACCGAGATCGTCATGACGCCGTCCTTCGAGGCTCCGCTCACCGAGGCGCACCGCTACTTCCTGGGCACCGACGAGGACGGCGTCAGCTACTTCGCGCTCCAGAAGGACGGCCTGCCCGGCCGTATCGACCAGTCCGCCCGCCCCGCCGGGCTGCGCGAGGCCGGTCTGCTGCTGTCCCCCCGGGACGCGGGCCTCATGGTGCACGCGGTCGGCCTGGAGAACTGGCAGCGCACCCACCGTTTCTGCTCCCGCTGCGGCGAGCGCACGGTCATCGCCGCGGCCGGCCACATCCGCCGCTGCCAGGCGTGCGGTGCCGAGCACTACCCGCGCACCGACCCCGCCGTGATCATGGCGGTCACCGACGAGGACGACCGGATCCTGCTCGGGCGCCAGGTCCACTGGCCCGAGGGCCGCTTCTCGACGCTGGCCGGGTTCGTCGAGCCCGGCGAGTCCATCGAGCAGTCCGTGCGCCGCGAGGTCCACGAGGAGGTCGGCATTCTCGTCGGCCGGGTCGAGTACGTGGCCAGCCAGCCCTGGCCGTTCCCGTCCAGTCTCATGCTGGGCTTCAAGGCGCGCGCCACGTCCACCGAGATCGAGGTCGACGGCGACGAGATCCACGAGGCCCGCTGGTTCTCCCGCGACGAACTGACCGCCGCCTTCGATACCGGCGAGGTGCTGCCCCCGTACGGCATCTCGATCGCGGCCCGCCTGATCGAGCTCTGGTACGGCAAGCCACTGCCGACGCGCAGCTTCGTCTGAACCGGCTCCAGGGAGCAGGGGGCGCCCCTCTCAGGGGAGCAGGGGGCGCCCCTCGATCGCGGCCCGGATGTGTTCGTCCCTGAGCGCGTCCTGGCCGTGCTCGGCGACGAAGGCGCGCACCCGGCCCAGCGGGGTGTCCGGCGGGGGCGGCTCCTCGCTGATCGTGAAGCCGAGCATCTGGGCGGCGAACGCTGCGGCCACGTCCTGCGGGTCGTTCATGTCCATGCCCCGCACGGTAGACGGAGGGTCTGACAACCGGGCGGCGCGCAGGCGTCCGGAGCGGGCGAGAGGCACGCGGAACACACGGAACCCCCGACCGGCCGCGAAGGCGCGTCGGGGGTCGTGTCGTGCGCGGGTCAGGCGCCGAGCGCCTGCTTGACCTGGGCGAGGCTCGGGTTCGTCATGACGACCTCGGTGCCACCCGTGGCGGGCACCACCAGGACGGTCGGGACCGTCTGGTTTCCGCCATTCGCCTTCTCCACGAATGCCGCGGAGTCCGGGTCGTGCTCGATGTTGATCTCGTTGTACGTGATGCCCTCACGGTCCAGCTGGCTCTTCAGCCGCGTGCAGTAGCCGCACCACGTGGTGCTGTACATCGTCACAGTGCCCGGCATGTCTCTCGTGCTCCTTCGGCGTTCGGTGGACGGGTGATCGCAGGGGGTGAACGTACGTGAAGAGGTCACCATTCCCGCTCGGCGGCCGACGAGGACGTGATACCTGCCGCATTGGTACGACTGCGAGGGCCCGCCTGTGGACAACCGGCGCACCCGTCCCGGGCGACCTGGCAGCATGGCCATGTGACACCAGCAACGCACTCCACACTCTTCCCGCAGGTACCGGACTCGGCCGACGCGGTGCTCGACGGGCTCGACCCCGAGCAGCGCGAGGTCGCGACCGCCCTGCACGGACCGGTGTGCGTGCTGGCAGGCGCGGGCACCGGCAAGACCCGGGCCATCACCCACCGCATCGCCTACGGTGTCCGGGCGGGCATCCTCCAGCCCTCCAGCGTGCTCGCCGTCACCTTCACCAACCGGGCCGCCGGAGAGATGCGCGGCCGGCTGCGCCAGCTCGGTGCCGCCGGGGTCCAGGCCCGCACCTTCCACTCCGCCGCCCTGCGTCAGCTCCAGTACTTCTGGCCGAAAGCGATCGGTGGCTCCATGCCCCGGCTGGTCGACCGCAAGGTCCAGCTCGTCGCCGACGCGGCAGCCGCCTGCCGCATCCGTCTGGACCGGGGCGAGCTGCGCGACACCACCGCCGAGATCGAGTGGGCCAAGGTCACCCAGACCGTCCCCGCCGACTACGCGGCGGCCGCTGCCAGGGCCGGCCGCGAGGCGCCCCGCGCCCCCGCCGAGATCGCCCAGCTCTACGCCGCCTACGAGGACCTCAAGCGTGACCGCGGCGTCATCGACTTCGAGGACGTCCTGCTGCTGACCGTCGCCGTCCTCCAGGACCGCCGCGACATCGCCGAGCAGGTCCGGTCCCAGTACCAGCACTTCGTCGTGGACGAGTACCAGGACGTCAGCCCCCTCCAGCAGCGTCTGCTGGAGCTGTGGCTCGGCGACCGCGACAACCTCTGCGTGGTCGGCGACGCCAGCCAGACGATCTACTCCTTCACCGGGGCGACCCCCGACCACCTGCTGGACTTCCGCACCCACCACCCCGGCGCCACCGTCGTGAAACTGGTGCGCGACTACCGCTCCACCCCCCAGGTCGTCCACCTCGCCAACGGCCTGCTCGCCCAGGCCCGCGGCCGCGCCGCCGACCACCGCCTCGAACTGGTCTCCCAGCGCGCCCCCGGACCGGAGCCCCTCTACTCCGAGTACACCGACGAGCCCGCCGAGGCCGAGGGCGCCGCCCGCCGCATCCGCGACCTCATCGGCGCCGGCGTCCCGGCCGGCGAGATCGCCGTCCTCTTCCGCACCAACTCCCAGTCGGAGACGTACGAGCAGGCCCTCGCCGATGCCGGCGTGCCCTACCAGCTGCGCGGCGCCGAGCGGTTCTTCGACCGTCCCGAGGTCCGCAAGGCGGGCGTCGCCCTGCGCGGCGCGGCCCGCTTCGGCGGCAACGACTCCCTCCTCGACGACGCCGTCGACCTGCCGTCCCAGGTGCGTGCCGTGCTGTCCGGCGAGGGCTGGACCGTGCGGCCCCCGGCCGGCTCCGGCGCCGTCCGGGAACGCTGGGAGTCGCTGGCCGCCCTGGTGAACCTCGCCCAGGACTTCGCCGTCGCCAAGCCCGGCGCCACCCTGAGCGACCTCGTCGCCGAGCTCGACGAACGGGCGAACGCCCAGCACGCCCCCACCGTGCAGGGCGTCACCCTCGCCTCCCTGCACTCGGCCAAGGGCCTCGAGTGGGATGTCGTCTTCCTGGTCGGTGTCGCCGAGGGCATGATGCCGATCACCTACGCCAGGACCGACGAGCAGATCGAGGAGGAGCGCCGCCTGCTCTACGTCGGTGTCACCCGCGCCCGCGAGCATCTGCACGTCTCCTGGTCGCTGTCGCGCTCCCCGGGCGGACGGGCCGGCCGCAGGCCCAGCCGGTTCCTCGACGGGCTGCGCCCCGGTTCGGGCAGCACGGCCGGACGTGCCGGGCAGGGCGGCGCAGGCGGCATCGAACGCGGCTTCACCGGCGGGGGACAGACCGCCGTCCCGCGCCGGACGCAGCGCACTCCGGCCCGCTGCCGGGTCTGCGGGCGCACCCTCACCGACGCCGGCGAGATGAAGCTGATGCGCTGTGAGGACTGTCCGTCCGACATGGACGAGGGCCTCTACGAGCGACTGCGCGAGTGGCGTGGGGTGCAGGCGAGCAGCAGCGGACAACCGGCGTTCTGTGTCTTCACGGACAAGACGCTGATGGCGATCGCCGAGGCCGCCCCCGACGAACCGGGCGACCTCGCGCGGATCCCGGGCGTGGGGACCCGCAAGCTCAACCGCTACGGGGCCGATGTCCTGGCCATCTGCGCAGGCCGGGAGCCCGGTGCGGACACCGGCGGGGACTGATGCGAACTCGTCGAAAAAATAGTTTGCGCACGCCCCAGCAATCCCCATAGGTTCTTAGGCACGGGGACGGAGGCCTTCTCGAAGGCCCCGATTCCGTGCTGTACTTACATATCCGTCGGACTGGGCTCACACCCCGGTCCCCCAAGACGCCGAGAGGAGGCGATTCCAGTGATCAGCATCTACACCAGCTCCACCAGCACCGTGAAAATGACCGATCCCTCGGTCGTCTCCGCATGCGTGCTCGGCGTCTCCAACCTGGGCACCGGTGCGTCCGGCATTCGTGTCGAGCGTCCGGCCACCTCGCTGTCCCTCGCGGGACTTCCCGTCCGGGAACGCAGCGAGCGACCGATCGAGGCACTGGAAGCAGCAGTAGTGGCACAGGCCAAGGCCTATGCCTTTACGGCGACCGGTGCCGGAATCCGGAAGCAGACGACGCACCACCACCTGATGTGGGCCTTCCGTGGGCCAGAACCCTGGAGTGATCCAGCCTGATCGTCGATCAGGCCGGCGCCTTCAGGGCCGCGGAACCCCATCCGGGATCCGCGGCCCTTCTGTTTGTCCCCGAACGGGGACGACGGAGCGAAGGGGCCTCGGGACAAGAGAAAAGAACCCGGTACCACGCCGACAGCCGGTTCAACAGAGCCGGACCGACCAGACGAGGAAAACCCGCCGTGCAACTCGAAGCGCACGCCCCGTCCGTACCGCCTTCCGAAGCGATCCCCAAGCCCGGCCTCACGGAGGACCCCACCTTGACCCCGCTCACCCCGCTCACTGCGCTCACCGCGCTCGACGACGCCATCGAGAGCCTCGGCGTGCCCGTCCCCTGCCGCTCCTACGACCCGGAGGTCTTCTTCGCCGAGTCCCCGGCGGACGTGGAGTACGCCAAGTCCCTGTGCCGCACCTGCCCGCTGATCGAGGCCTGCCTCGCCGGCGCCCAGGAGCGGCGTGAGCCCTGGGGCGTCTGGGGCGGCGAGCTGTTCGTCCAGGGTGTCGTCGTCGCCCGGAAGCGGCCGCGTGGCCGCCCGCGCAAGAACCCGGTCACGGCATGAACATCGCAGGAACCATCGACCGTCCCCTCACGAACGACCCCCAGAAGCAGGCCCCGATGAAGACGTCCGCCAGCGAGCCCACCGGCTCCGCGACTCCAGACTTCACCACCAGCGGCGCGACCGGCTCGCGTCAGAACAGGACCCGAGAGATGCAACTCATCCCAGAAGCCTTGGCTCGTGCGCATATGCACGACCGCCTGCACGAGGCGGAGCAGGAACGCCGGGCCATGCGCCTGGTGACCGCCCGCCGGATGCAGCGCAGGGCCGAGCGCGCCTCGATGCGCGCCCGCCGTGCGCTCGCCATGGCGGTCATGCAGTGACCACCGACCACATCTGAGGACCAGGCACCCCGGCACCCGGGGAGCCTGGTCCCGGGCGGGGGCCGGTCCGTGGGAACGGACCGGCCCCCGCGGTGCGTTGTGAGCCTTGATCCACCGGCCCCGGGGATATCGTCGAAGAGTGACGAGTCTTCCCGGAGGCAGTGACGACCGCGACTCCGAGCCGGAGTCGCGCCCCCTCGAATGCACCCGCTGCGGCAGACGGGCCGAGGGCCCGCGGCCCACCTGGACCTGCTCCGTGGAGAACGGCCGCCGGCGGTACTTCTGCGACACCTGCTCCCGCGACAACCTCAGAGCGATCGAGGGGCGGCTGGACTCCGCCTGGTGGTGACGGAGCGCGTCGCCCCCGGACTCAGGCCTCCGCGGCCGACTCCTCGGCCTCCGCCAGGTCCGGCAGGAATCCCGGGAGCCACTCCTCCAGTTCCCCGCGCAGACGCACGGTCGAGCCCAGTTGGCACAGGACACCGATGGTGCTCAGGGTCACCCGGTGTATCAGCAGATAGGACGGGGGAAGGTTGAGCCGCTTGCCGAGCTGGTAGGCGGGCGAGCGGGGGTCGGCGACGCGGGCCGCCTGGCCGCGCATCCAGCCGCGGGTGAAGGTGAACGCCTCGATCCGGGCCGGCTCGATGATGGGCAGGAGATAGTCGAGGACCGCGTCGGGGTCCAGCTCCATGGAGTCCTTGACGAACCCTTCCGCGCACAGGAGTTCGTACACGGCGTCGGCCCGGCCTTCGAGGGTCATCCGCAGCGAGTGGCCGATGGGTGTCGGCAGTCCGCCCGGGAGCCGGTCGACCGTGCCGAAGTCCAGTACGCCCAGACGCCAGTCGTCGTCGGAGTCGCCGGGCAGCAGACGGAAGTTCCCCGGGTGCGGGTCGGCGTGCAGCAGCCCGGTGCGGGCCGGCCCGGAGAAGAGGAAGCGGGCCAGCAGCTGCCCGGCGCGGTCCCGCTGGGCCCGGGTGCCGTCGGCGATCACCTCGGACAGCGGGACACCGTCGATCCACTCGGAGACCAGGACCTGGTCGCTCTGGTGGACCACGGCCGGTACCACCACGTCCGGGTCGTTCGCGAACTCCTGCGCGTGCACCCGCTGGGCCTGCGCCTCCAGCTCGTAGTCGAGCTCCTCGGAGACCCGGTCCCGGAGCTCGGCGATCAGCGGCTTGATGTCCATCCCCGGAATGAGAGGTCCCAACAAGCGGGCGAACCTGCTGAGTTGATTCAGGTCGGAGAGCAGGGCCTCGCCCGCTCCGGGGTACTGCACCTTGACCGCGACCTCGCGGCCGTCGTGCCACACCGCCCGGTGCACCTGGCCGATGGAGGCCGCCGCGGACGGCTTGTCCTCGAACTCCCTGAACAGACTGGGCCAGTCCTCCCCGAGCCGCTCCCGCAGCACGGTGTGCATGGTCCGCGTGGGCATCGGTGGTGCCGCCTCCTGAAGCTTGGTCAGCGCGGCCCGGTAGGGGCCGGCGACCTCCTCGGGCAGCGCCGACTCGAAGACGGACAGGGCCTGCCCGAACTTCATCGCCCCGCCTTTCAGCTCACCGAGAACCTTGAACAGCTGCTCCGCCGTGCGCTGTTGGAGCTCGCGGCCGACGAGCTCGGCGGACTCGCCCACGATCCTTTTCCCGAGCCCCCACGTGGCTCTCCCGGCGAAGCCGAGCGGGAGCGCGGCGAGCTTGGCGGTCCGGGTGACCGCCTTGCGGGGAAGATCAGACATGCGCCCTCCAAGTCCCAGCCGGTCGCGGTGTGCCTGCGGTACGGCATGGCTTCGTCGGCGACCGTAGCCCGGCCATTGTCTCGCGCGACTCCCCGTCCATGGAGGTGTGTTCTCCCTTACCTTTCTCCGCCGCCCCGCACGGACAGGCGGGATGCGCCCGGACCGGCCGTGCAAGCCACTGGAGCGTGGGCAGCGAAGTCTCCCAGCGGGTCCCCGCGGTGGAGGGGAGCCCGCCGTCCAGGAACGCCAGTGCGTGCGCCGCCGCCAGTCCGGCGACGGTCGTGGCCAGCGTCAGGTCGCACGCGCGTACAGGGCGCGGCCTTCCGGACTGCCACTGGGCCACCAGGCGGGGCCAGACCGGATCCCGTTCCCGGCGCCCCTCGTGCAGACAGCCGGCGCAGCCCGTCTCACCGGGCAGGACCAAGGGGCCCACGACACCGGTCGCCTCCACGACTCCGGCGTGCAGATGGGGTGTGCCGGAGGCGATGAGGGGTTCGGCGACGGACGGGGCGGGGGCGTGGACGGCCACGTCGTCCCGCGGTGCGAGGACCACCAGGGAGAACCCCGGCTCGCCCGCGCCCCCGGGAGCGACCGCGGCCCCGCGCGGCTGCCCGCCCCCGGGTGCGCCGACGGCACGCCGGGGTGGGCGTTCCGGGGCGGCCCGGCGGGCGGCGCGACGGGCCGCCGCGTCCCGGCGCTCCCCGACGGCCTCGGCGGGCAGCCCGCCCGGTGACACGTCGCCCGGCTCGACGCGGCCGTCGTCGCGTACGTCGACCTCGCCGACGCCCGCGCCCGAGAGCAGCGCAGCCAGCAGGGCGCCGACCCGCCCGGCGCCCCTGACCTGGACCCGCAGGCTACGGCGGGCGGCCAGCCGGTCCATCGCGTCGCCCGGCCCGGAGGTCGTCAGGGACAGCGAGGCCAGATCGGGGCCCAGCCGGGCCAGGGCCTCCTTCCTGCCCCGCAACGCCTCGGCGGGCGGCCCGCCGCCTCTGGCGTCGTCGAGGAGTCCGGCCCGTGCCAGCCGGGTGACCAGCGTGTCGACATGCCCGTCGGGCATGTCCATACGGCGGCCCTCCTGGCGAAGCAGCGCGAGGCCGCGGGTGCCGTTGAGCAGATCGAGGAAGCTGCCGGTCGCCGTGTCCACGGGGCCGAGCGTCAGCGCGTGCGCGGGAGTCATCCCGAACTGCACGGTGTTGAGGTCGCGCCAGCCGCGCCGCAGCGCGGGTTTCACCATCGGATGCATGACAGGCCCCCGTAGCCGAGATGAAGTCGCAGGAACGAGAGGGACGTCACGGAACGTTATGGATCGTCCCTCTTGGCCGGTGGAGTCCGGTCCATGCTCCGCCGGCGAATGCCAGGATGCCCGGCCCGGCCGGACGGTGCCGAAAGTTGTCCACAGGCAGGGGATGTTCGTCGTATGAATCGGACGCTTGGCGGGAGATCGGAAACCCGACCGTCCCGGAGTCGGGACTTCCCCCATGTGCAGCGGGTAACGTCGGGGCGTGCCCGCCGACCCACTGCACAGTGCCGGAACTCCACAGCGCAGCACGACGAACCAGCCGCCGAGCGGCTCGGTGGCGAGCGCGATCGAGGTGCGCAGGAGCTCCCGTCGCCGCAGGACGGTCTCCGCCTACCGCGAGGGCGATCGCACCGTCGTACTCATCCCCGCCCGGATGTCCGAGGCGGAGGAGCAGCGCTGGGTGACCGTCATGCTCGACAAGCTCGCGGCCCAGGAGAGCAAGCGGGTGCTCGGTGACGCCGAACTGGCCGAGCGCGCCGAACGGCTGTCGGACCAGTACTTCGGCGGACGCGCCCGGCCCGCCTCGGTGCGCTGGGTCACCAACCAGAACACGCGCTGGGGCTCGTGCACCCCGGCCGAGGGCAGCATCCGGCTGTCGCACCGGCTCCAGGGCATGCCCGAGTACGTCCTCGACTACGTGCTCCTGCACGAGCTGGCGCATCTGCTCGTGCCCGGTCACGGGCCGCGCTTCTGGCGACTGCTGGAGGCGTACCCGCGCACCGAGCGGGCGCGGGGCTATCTGGAAGGAGTGGTCGCCGCCGACCGGCTGCCCCATTTGCCCGGTGCGCGCAGTGAGTGACGCCGCGCCGCGGCGGCGCGTCCGTCGGGGCTGAGCACTGGTTGTGTACCGGGACGGTACCGACCGCCCGCGTTGTCGGAGTTTGCGGTTAGCCTGGCGCGACGCACTCGCATTCGGGATGGGGGACGGTCGTTACGCATGGCCAGGGAATTCCAACGCGGCCACAAGGCCAAGATCAGTGACCTCACGGCAGGCACGGATCTGTACGTAGGCGTGCAGATCACCGGCCCGGGACTGGGCTTCGACATCAGCTGCTTCGGCCTCGACGCGGACGAACGGCTCTCGGACGACCGGTACTTCATCTTCTTCAACCAGCCGAAGTCCCCCGAGGAGGCCATTCAGCTCCTGGGCGCGCAGGCGGGCGACACGGAGTCCTTCCGGGTCACGCTCGACCGGATCCCGGCGCAGATCCAGAAGCTGTCCTTCACGGCCACCGTCGACGGCGCCGGGCAGATGTCGCAGGTCGGCCCCGGCTACATCCGGATCGTCGCCGGCGGCGAGGAGGTGGCGCGGTACTCCTTCAGCGGCTCCGAGTTCTCCACCGAGCGCGCCGTGATGCTGGGCGACTTCTACCTGAAGGACGTCTGGCGGTTCGCGGCCGTGGGGCAGGGCTTCGACGGCGGCCTGGAGGCGCTGCTGAAGAACTTCGGCGGTGAGGTCATGCAGGAGGAGGCGCCCGCGGCGCCGCAGCAGGCCCAGCAGCCGCAGACCGGTGCCGCTCCGGGCTTCGCCCCGCCCGCGTTCGGTGCTCCCGCGGCTCCCGCGGCCCCCGCGCCGGCCCCGCAGCCCTCTCCGACCGTCGCGCAGGGCTTCCCGCCGCCGCCCGGCGCCACCCCGCCGCACCCGGCGCCCGCACCCTCGGTGCACGGCGCGCCGACCCTCATCGCGCCGCTGGCCCCGCCCGGCGGCGGCACCGTACCGCCCCCGTCGCCCGCGCCGGCCCCCTACGGCCAGCCGCCGCAGCCGTCGTACGGGCAGCAGGCCCCGAGCGCGCCCATGCCTCCCGGCTACGCGCAGCCGCACGCCCCGCAGGGTCCGCCGCCCGGCTACGGGCAGCCGCCCGCGCCCCCCGGGTACGGCCAGCAGCCGCCGTTCGGACAGGTCCCGGGCCAGCAGGCAGCCCCCTACGGGATGCCGCAGGGCGCGCCCCAGGGCGGCGCCGGCGTGACGTCCGCGCTCCAGCAGTTCAAGGAGACGCCCACCGGGCAGCGCTGGACCCAGCAGAACAAGAAGCTCATCCGCGTCGACCTCGGTGTCGGCGGCCAGCCCGTGCTGGCGCGCCAGGGCAGCATGGTGCTCTACCAGGGCAAGGTCGACTTCAGCTACAAGGGCGCCGGGTTCGCCGGCCGGATCGTGGGCAACGCGACCGGTCAGGAGATGCAGCTGATGCGCTGCACCGGCCAGGGACAGGTGTTTCTCGCCGAGAGCGCCACCCATCTGCACCCGGTCGAGCTCCAGGGCGACGCGATCTGCGTCTCCGCCGAGAACGTCCTCGCCTTCGACGAGAGCCTCCAGTACGAGGTCCGCCGCATCGAGGGACACGGCATCCCCGGCGGAGCCCTGTTCACGATGCAGTTCCAGGGCACCGGCACGATCGTCGTCAAGACGCACGGCACGCCCGTCGTGCTGCCCGTCACCCCCACCACGTTCGCCGACTGCAACGCGGTGGTCGCCTGGTCGGCGGCCTCCCAGGTGATCGTCTCCAGCCAGGTCCGGATGCGCCGCAACGCCTACCCGGGCGACACCGGTGAGAGCGTCAACCTCCAGTTCCGGGGTGCTCCCGGCAACTTCATCGTCGTCCAGCCGTACGAGGTCTGAGGGAGCCCGTCATGAACCAGCCGCTCGCGGGCTATGCCCCCGCACCCGTCACGGCCCGCATGGAGAACCACGGCAACCACATGCTGAAGGTCGCCATGCAGACCGGGAACGACCTTCTCGCGCGCGTGGGGTCGATGGTCGCCTACGAAGGCTTCGTCCAGTACGAGCCCAACCCGCCGGCCGTGCGCCAGATCGCCCGCGACTGGATGACCGGCGAGGGCGCGCCCTTGATGAAGGCCTCCGGCGACGGACTGCTCTACCTCGCCGACTACGGCGCGGACGTCGTCGTGATCAACCTCAACGGCGACGGCATCTCCGTCAACGCCACCAACCTGCTCGCCTTCGACGCCCATCTGACGTGGGGCGTCGAACGGGTGAAGGGGCTGGCGAAGTTCGCCGGGCAGGGCCTGTGGAACACCAAGATCTCCGGGCAGGGCTGGGTCGCGCTGACCTCCCGGGGCAAGCCGATCGTCGTGGACTGCGGCGGCGGCGAGGACGAGACGTACGTCGACCCCGACGCGCTCGTCGCCTGGTCCCCGAACCTCAAGGTGAAGGGCAAGCGCAGCTTCAAGGCGCAGTCACTGATCGGCCGCGGTAGCGGCGAGGCGTACCAGATGGCCTTCTCCGGCCAGGGCATCGTCGTCGTCCAGCCCAGCGAGGACAGCACCGACCGCCTGCGGTTCCGGGGCTGAGGGGGAGCCAGAGTCACCATGCAGAGCCCGCTTTTCGCCTTCAACGACCAGCAGACCCAGGAACGCTGGAGCCTGCAGAGCAAGCAGATGCTGCGTGTCGTCCTGGAGGGCCACGACGACATCCTGGCCCGCAAGGGCACGATGGTCGCCTACCAGGGACTCGTCGAGTTCGACGCCGAGTACCAGAGCAACCACCAGTCACGCTCGCGCGCCTACACCGGTGAGGGCCTGGACCTGATGCGCTGCCACGGGCAGGGCACGGTGTTCTTCGCCAACCTCGCCCAGCACGTCCACCTGGTGGATGTGGAGCAGGACGGGCTGACCGTCGACAGCAGCTATGTGCTCGCGATGGACTCGTCGCTGCACCACGAGGTCATCGCCGTGGACAGCCTGTACGGCATCTCCGGCTCGGGGAAGTACCAGCTCAACATCACGGGCCGCGGCAAGGTCGCCCTGATGACCTCGGGCGCGCCGCTGATGATGCAGGTCACCCCCGACAAGTACGTCAACTGTGACGCCGACGCGATCGTCGCCTGGTCGACCGGTCTGCGGGTGCAGATGCAGGCCCAGACGCATTCGTCCGGGGTGTGGCGGCGCCGGGGCAGCACCGGCGAGGGCTGGGAGCTCAGCTTCATGGGCACCGGCTTCGCGCTGGTCCAGCCGAGTGAGCTGCTGCCGCCGCAGAACGCCCAGATCGGGCAGGGCCTGGCCGCCCAGTTCGGCATGGGACAGCACGGCGCGCGGGCCCAGAACCAGGGCAACGTCTGGAGCTGACCGCAGGTGTGAACGAGGGGTGACCGCGACGCCGGTCACCCCTCGGCCGTTCACAGCCGGGCGCGGGTCGCCTCCAGCAGCCGTACGACGGAGTCGTCCGCCACGTCCGCCACCTCGTCGTAGGCGAACCAGCGCACGTCGAGCGACTCGTCGCTGATCGCGGCCTGCGCGCCCGGGGGCGCCACGACCGCGTACTGGACGTCGAAGTGCCAGTGACACGGCGCCGGGATCGGGTGCTTGTCCAGCCGCACGGGCCCGCCCGCGAGCAGCGTCAGCCCGGCGATGCCCGACTCCTCGGCCGCCTCACGCAGTGCCGCGTCCGCCAGGGTGGCATCACCCGGCTCGCAGTGACCGCCCGTCTGGAGCCACATGCGCAGTTTCCTGTGCAGGGTCAGCAGGACCCGGCCGTGCTCGGGGTCGATCACCAGGGCGCTGGCGGTGACATGGCCCGCGTGACAGGCCTTCCACACGCCGTCCGGGTGCGCCGCCAGATGGTCCAGGTAGACCGCGCGCAGCGCTTCCTGGCCCTCGTCCCGGCCCGTGTGATCCTTCAGGACCAGGACCGCGTTCTCGTACAGGCTCACTCGGTGCCGTCGCCCTCGGTTCCGTCGCTCCCGGCCTCGCCGCCCTTGGTGTCGCCGTCCTCCGCCGCGCGGTCCTTCCTCAGGTCGGGCCTGTCACCCGAGCGGCCGCTCGCCGCCTCGCCCAGCATCTTGTCCAGCTCGGAGAAGTCCAGGTGCTCGCGGTGCACGAAGCCGTCCGGGTCGTCCAGGTCGGTGGCCGTCGGCAGCATGTCCGGGTGCGCCCACAGGGCGTCACGGCCGTCGACGCCCCGCGCGTCCGTCAGGGACGCCCACAGCCGGGAGGCGTCGCGCAGCCGGCGCGGACGCAGTTCGAGGCCGATCAGCGTGGCGAACGTCTGTTCGGCCGGACCGCCGGTGGCACGACGGCGGCGCAGAGTCTCGCGCAGCGCGTCGGCGGACGTCAGACGCGGCTTCGCGGCCGCGTGGACCACCGCGTCCACCCAGCCCTCCACGAGCGCCAGAGCCGTCTCCAGACGGGCCAGGGCGGCCTTCTGCTCGGGCGTGTCCTCGGGCTGGAACATGCCCTGCTGAAGGGCGTCCTGAAGCTGCTCCGGGTTCTGCGGGTCGAACTGGCCGACCACGTCCTCCAGCTTGGCCGTGTCGACCTTGATCCCGCGCGCGTACCCGTCGACCGCGCCGAACAGGTGCGAGCGCAGCCACGGCACGTGGGCGAACAGACGCTGGTGGGCGGCCTCGCGCAGGGCGAGGTACAGCCGCACCTCCTCCTTCGGCACGCCCAGGTCCTTGCCGAACGACTCGATGTTCACCGGCAGCAGCGCGGCCTTGCCGGCCGGGCTGAGCGGCAGACCGATGTCGGACGAACCGACGACCTCGCCCGCGAGCACGCCGACGGCCTGCCCGATCTGGGTGCCGAACATGGCACCGCCCATCGAGCGCATCATGCCGATCAGCGGGCCGGCCATGGCCTGCATCTCCTCCGGCAGGACATCGCCCATGGCCGTGCCGACGCGCTCGGCCACCGGGTCGACGAGCTCCTGCCACGCGGGCAGGGTCGCCTCGACCCACTCCGCGCGCGACCACGCCACGGCGGAGGCGGCGCCGGAGGGCAGGGACGTGGCGTCGTCCAGCCACAGGTCGGCCAGGCGTACGGCCTCCTCGACCGCGGTCCGCTCCGAGGGACCGACACTCGCGTCCTTGACGCCGTCGGCGGTGCCCTGGGCGACCGTCTGCCGGGCGATCTGCTTGGCCATGTCCCAGTTCACCGGGCCGCCCTCGTACGAGAGCATCTGGCCCAGCTGCTGGAACGCGGCGCCCAGGTCGTTGGGACTCAGCGAACCGAACATGGCAGCGAGCGGATTGTCCGCACCGGGGCCGCCAGGGCCACCGGGCCCGAAGCCGAACGGGTTGGCCGGTCCCTGACCACCACCGCTCTGCTGGTCCTTCTTCTTGCCCTCGTCGCCGTTCTCCGGCTCCTCCGGCGGAAGGCCGAATCCGAATGGGGTGTCACTCACGGGATTCCTCGGCTGGTAAGGCCACCGGTTCTTTCCGGCGGCACGACTGCCCGACAACACCACCCAGCCTAGACACCGCGGACGGATCGGGCCTCGGTGCTTCGCCGACGGAGGGCCTGCGGCAGGATGGATGCCACCTGGTACGTACGCGTCGCTCGCGCCCGTACAGAAGACAACCGCTGGAGACACCTGGTGAGTTCCCCAGATCCGCAGGTTCGCGCAGCGCGAAACCACTCGGGCCCGCCCACCGCCCGCGGGCCCGTCGTCGCCGTCACCGGCGCCGCGTCCGGTGTGGGCGCGCTGCTGACCGCGCGGCTTGCCGCGTCGGAGGAGATCAAGCAGGTCATCGCGATCGACGAGCGCCGGGGGGAGTGTGCCCAGGCGCAGTGGCAGATCCTCGACGTGCGGGACCCTGCGATCGCGGACAAGCTGCGCGGCGCCGACGCCGTGGTGCACCTGGCCCTCGACCTGGATCTGGGCAGCGACGCGGCCGCGCGCACCGCCTACAACGTCCGGGGGACGCAGACCGTGCTGACCGCGGCCGCGGCGGCCGGCGTGCACCGCGTGGTGCTGTGCACGTCCGCGATGGTCTACGGGGCGCTGCCGGACAACGAGCTGCCGCTGTCGGAGGACGCCGAGCTGCGCGCGACCGCCGAGGCCACGGGGGTCGGCGACCTGCTGGAGATCGAACGGCTCGCCCGGCGCGCACCGCGCGCGCATCCGGGGCTCAACGTCACGGTGGTGCGGCCCGCGGTACTCGTCGGCGAGACGGACACCGCGCTGACCAGGTACTTCGAGTCGCCTCGGCTGCTCGTCGTCGCCGGGTCGCGGCCCGCGTGGCAGTTCTGCCACGTCGAGGACCTGTGCAGCGCGCTGGAGTACGCCGTCCTGGAGAAGGTCGACGGGGAGCTCGCCGTGGGCTGCGACGGATGGCTGGAACAGGAGGAGGTCGAGGAGCTGAGCGGGATCCGGCGGATGGAGCTGCCGTCGGCGGTCGCGCTCGGCGCGGCGGCCCGGCTGCACCGGATCGGGCTCACCCCGTCCCCGGCGGGGGACCTCGCCTACACGATGTACCCCTGGGTGGTCAGCGGGAGCCGTCTGCACGACGCGGGCTGGCGGCCGCGATGGACCAACGAGGAGGTGCTCGCGGAGCTGCTGGAGGAGGTCTCCGGGAGGCACACGGTGGCCGGGCGGCGGCTGGGCCGCAAGGACGCCACGGCCGCGGGCGCGGCGGGCGCGACGGTCGCGCTGCTCGGCGCGGCGGCCGTCGTGCGGCGGGCCCGCAAGGCGCGGCGGCGGATCTGACGACCCGCGGGTCGACGTTCGGCCGTTCGGGGTCCGTGGGCCGCGATGCATGTCCGCGCGTGGGCCGCGATCCGTGTCCGCGCGTGGTCCGCGATCCGTGGTCCGATCCGGGGGCCACGGACCCGTGGCGAGGCGGCGCGCGGGCCGGGCGGTCCGAAGCGCTGTTCCCCGTGGTCCCGGGCGTGCGGCACGATGGGGGTATGGCAGCCACGAACGATCATCCGGGTGAGCGGGCGGCGCAGGACCCCGTCAAGCTGATCGCCGTCCGCGACACCGCGCTCAGCCTGGACGAGGTCTTCCGGGCCGTCGGGGACGACGCCGCGGGCGGGACCGCGCTGTTCGTGGGGACCGTGCGCAACCACGACGGCGGCAGCGACGTCGACGGGCTCGGGTACTCGTGCCACCCCAGTGCCGAGGCCGAGATGCGGCGGATCGCGGAGAAGGTCGTCGCCGAGTACCCCGTACGGGCGCTGGCCGCGGTGCACCGGGTCGGGGACCTGACTATCGGTGACCTCGCCGTCGTCGTCGCCGTCTCCTGCCCGCACCGGGGCGAGGCGTTCGAGGCCTGCCGGAAGCTGATCGACGATCTCAAGCACGAGGTGCCGATCTGGAAGCACCAGAGGTTCTCCGACGGCACCGAGGAATGGGTCGGCGCCTGCTGAATTTCGTATCACCCGTCCGGTTGCGTAACCCGACCCCTGGCGTGAGCGTTGTCAGTGCGAATGGTTAATCTGCTGATCAGTCAGTTGCGATCGCTCGATAGGGGTTGGGAGGTCGGCATGGGGGCACTCGCCTGGTTGCTGATTCCGCTTGTGGCTGCGGTCGGAGCCGGCCTATGGGGCACCTGGGCCAACCGGACGAGAAAGGCCCGCGGCGACGGTCCTGAACTGGACGGTTATGCCCGATTCCGGGCCGCGATGGAGAAGTCGCACACCGGCGTGCCGGAGAAGGCGCACGCCGGCGCGGTGGACGCGGTGGACGCGATGGAGAAGACGCCCAGCGGTACCTGACAGTGACGGTCGGCGGTACCTGAGGGTGGCGCCCGGCGGTACCTGACAGGGTGGCCCTGACGGTGCGCTGACAGACGCGTCCCGTACTGTCGACTCATGCCACGCCGCACTGCGACGATGCTCGCCTCCACCCTGATGCTGATCGCGCTCCTGTGCGCGGGAGTGTTCATCCCCGTGCCGTACTCGGAGCTGTCGCCGGGGCCGACGGTGAACACCCTCGGCGATCACGGCGGTGAGCCGGTGTTGCAGATCTCCGGGCACAAGACGTATCCGACCAGCGGCAACCTGAACATGACCACGGTGCGGGTCACCAGTGCCGACTACCGGATGAACCTCGTCGAGGCCGTCTACGGGTGGCTGGCGCACGACAACAAGATCGTGCCGCACGACACGCTCTACCCGAACGGCAAGACCGAGGAGCAGTCCACCCAGGAGAACGCCGAGGAGTTCAGCCAGTCCCAGGAGAGCGCCAAGGTCGCCGCCCTGAAGGAGCTCGGCATTCCGGTCAAGGCGTGGGTGATCGTAGCGACGGTCGGCAAGGGCTCCCCGGCCGAGGGGCGGCTGCACGCCGGTGACGTGATCAAGGCGGTCGACGGCACGGCGGTCAAGGAGACCACCGACGTGGCGAAGCTCGTGACGAAGCACAAGCCCGGCGAGGACGTCGTCTTCACGGTCGTGCCCGCCAAGGAGCAGGCCGCCGCCGAGAAGGAGAACCGGACGGCCACCACGACCGAGAAGGTCACGATCACCACCACCACGTCCGACGACAACAACCCGAAGCGGGCCATCGTCGGGATCAGCGCCGGAACCGACCACACGTTCCCGTTCACCATCGACATCAAGCTCGCCGACGTCGGCGGCCCGAGCGCCGGTCTGATGTTCGCGCTCGGCATCTACGACAAACTCACCCCGGGCAGCCTGACCGGCGGCAAGTTCGTGGCCGGCACCGGGACCATCGAGGACGACGGCACGGTCGGGCCCATCGGCGGCATCGAGATGAAGACCGTCGGCGCCCGCGACAAGGGCGCCCAGTACTTCCTGACGCCCGCCGACAACTGCGCGACCGCCGCCAAGGACACCCCCTCGGGGCTGCGCCTGGTCAAGGTGAAGACCATCGACGACGCCCTCGGCGCCCTCAAGGACATCCGCTCGGGGAACACGGCCGACCTGCCGAAGTGCACCACCAAGGGCTGAGACTCCGCACTCCGTACGGCACCGGGGGCGCCCCTCACTCGAAAGGGGCGCCCCCGGTGCCGTACCGCGAACCGCCGGTCCGTGACGGCCTCAGTCCTCGAACGTCGCCGTCAGGGCCTCCGCCAGCCCCGGGACCAGGTCGGCGCCCGTGAGGACCTCCGTCGGGGAGTCCTTCTCGCGCAGGCGCACAGCCGACTCGCGCGCGCCGTCGCGCAGCACCGCGACCGTCATGCGGACCTCCTGGCGCTCCGGGTGCTCGGACACCCACTTCGTCAGCTTCGCGTCGCTCAGGCCCTGCGGGACCTGCGCCTCGGCGGACGGCGGCAGCATCAGACGCTCCACGGTGAGCGCGCAGCCGACCACCGCGTCGGGCCAGGCGATCGTGGCAAGGAACTCGTCGAGCGCCTTGTCCGTTGCAATCTCGTCCTGCTCGATCGGGGTGAGACCGGTGGGGGTCTCCGCTTCCTCACCCAGACCGAGCTGGGCCGCGAGTGAGGGTTCCTGAGCCCGCAGCCGTGCGGTGTCGACAAGGGCGAAGAGGCGGGCGGGCTGGTCCCAGCCGAGGCCGGAGGCGTACTCGTCGATCTCGAGTACGGCCCGGGTGAGCGGGCTCGCCGCCATGGGAGTGTTGGACATGGTCACAATCCTGCCTCGTTCCTGGCCGGAATCGGGAACCGAGTAAAGCGTGAGTAAGTTGCATAGGTGTGGGTCTGCGATCGCGAGGCCCCGGAGAGGGCCCGCAAAAATGCGGCCCTGACGTATCGACAGCGAACTTCGAGGTGCACACCTTGGCTTTCCAGATGCCGGACCGCGGCGGAGGCCCGACAGGGCCGCGGATCAGAGTGGGCCGCCCGTCCCGGCGTGTCCGGACCCTGCTCATGACGCTGGGCGTCCTCGCCGTTCTCGGCATGGCGTTCACCATGTTCTCGGGCTTCTGGACGAACTGGCTCTGGTACCGCTCGGTGAAGTACTCGTCCGTGTTCACGACGACGCTGTTCACCAAGACCGGACTCTTCTTCGTCTTCGGTCTGCTGATGGCCGTCGCGGTCGGGTTCAACATCTGGATCGCCCACCGGATGCGCCCGCCGCTGAGCGCGATGTCGATGGAGCAGCAGAACCTCGACCGCTACCGGATGGGCATCGCGCCGTACAAGAAGTGGCTGCTGTTCGGTATCACCGCGCTGGTCGGCCTCGTGGCGGGCGCGTCCGCGTCGAGCCAGTGGCGGACCTGGCTGATGTGGGTCAACGGCGTGCCCTTCCACCAGAAGGACCCGCAGTTCCACCTCGACGTCTCCTTCTACGCCTTCGACCTGCCCTGGTACCGCTTCCTGCTCGGCTTCGGCTTCGCCGCCACGATCCTGTCCCTGATCGCCGCCGCGCTCACCCACTACCTGTACGGCGGGCTGCGCATCACCAGCCCGGGTGCGCGGGCCACGGCAGCGGCCACCGGACACCTGTCGGTGCTCCTCGGCGTCTTCGTCGCCCTGAAGGCGGTCGCGTACTGGCTCGACCGGTACGGCCTCGCGGTCAAGTCCAGCGACTTCAAGGCGACCGACAACTGGACGGGTCTCAGGTACGTCGACGCGAACGCCTACCTGCCCGCCAAGACGATCCTGTTCTGCATCGCCGTCATCTGCGCCCTGCTGTTCTTCGCCACCCTGTGGCGGCGCACCTGGCAGCTGCCCATGATCGGCTTCGGCCTGATGGTGCTCTCCGCGATCCTCATCGGCGGCCTGTACCCGGCGATCGTCCAGAAGTTCCAGGTCGAGCCGAACGAGCAGGCCAAGGAAGCGCCGTACGTCGAGAAGAACCTCAAGGCGACGCGTGACGCGTACGGCATCGACGGCACGCAGGTCACCGAGTACTCGGGCAAGAGCAGCACCACGGACAAGACCAAGCTGCGCGACGACGTCGACGACACGGCGAGCATCCGCATCATGGACCCCAACATCGTCTCGCCCACGTTCCAGCAGCTCCAGCAGATCAGGAACTACTACGCGTTCCCGACCAACCTGGACGTCGACCGCTACACCAAGGACGGCAAGGAACAGGACACCGTCCTCGGTCTGCGCGAGCTGAATCTCAACGGCATTCCGAAGAACAACTGGATCAACGACCACTTCCGCTACACCCACGGTTACGGCGTGGTCGCCGCCAAGGGCACGGAGGCGGACTCCGAGGGCCGGCCGGTCTTCACCGAGTCCGACCTGCCGTCCACCGGCGACCTCGGGACGTACCAGCAGCGGGTCTACTACGGCGAGAAGACCACCACCTACTCGATCGTCGGCGGTCCCCAGAAGGAGATCGACTACTCCGACGACAACGGTGAGAAGACCACCAGTTACCAGGGCGACAGCGGGGTCAGCCTCTCCAACCCGGTCAACCGGGCCGCGTACGCGGTCGCGTTCGGGGAACCGCAGATCCTGTACTCCGGCGCCATCGGCGACGGTTCGCGGATCCTGTACAACCGCACGCCCAAGGAGCGCGTCGAGGCGGTCGCCCCGTGGCTGACCATCGACGGCGACGCCTACCCGGCGGTCGTGGACGGCAAGATCCAGTGGATCGTGGACGCCTACACCACCACCAACGGCTATCCGTACGCCTCCCGTACGACGCTCGGCGACACCACGGCGGACTCGCTGACCGCGACGAACAACTCGCGTGCGGTGGTGGCCCAGCAGAACCAGGTCAACTACATCCGCAACTCGGTGAAGGCGACCGTCGACGCGTACACCGGTGATGTCACGCTCTACCAGTGGGACACCGAGGACCCGGTCCTGAAGACCTGGATGAAGGCGTTCCCGGGCACGGTGAAGGCCAGGACGGCCATCCCGGCCGCCCTGATGGACCATCTGCGGTACCCGCAGGACCTGTTCAAGGTCCAGCGCGAACTGCTCACCCGCTACCACGTGAAGGACGCGCAGACGTTCCTCAGCGGCAGCGAGGTGTGGCAGGTGCCGGACGAGCCGACCAACAAGTCGGGCGACGCGGTGCCGCCGTACTACCTGAGCATGAAGATGCCCGACCAGGCGGACCAGGCGTTCTCGCTGACGACGACGTTCACGCCCAACGGCCGTGACAACCTCAGCGCGTTCATGGCGGTCGACTCGGAACCGGGCACCTCCGACTACGGCAAGATCAGAATCCTGAAACTGCCGACCAACACCACGGTCAACGGACCCAAACAGGTCCAGAGCCAGTTCAACTCCGAGCAGGAGATCGCCGCGTCGATCAAGCTGCTGAAGGGCGGCGACTCCGATGTCGAGTACGGCAATCTGCTGACCGTGCCCCTGGACGGCGGACTGCTCTACGTGGAGCCGGTCTACGTACGCGGTGGCGGACTCAAGTACCCGCTGCTGCGCAAGGTGTTGGTGACCTACGGAGGCGCCACCGCGTTCGAGGACACCCTCGACCAGGCCCTCGACAAGGTCTTCGGGGCGGAGGCCTCGACCACGCCACCGCCGGACGAGGGCACGACCAACCCGCCGCCGTCCGCCAACCCGACCGTCCAGGAGGCCCTGAGCGACGCCCAGAAGGCCTTCGACGCCGGCCAGGAGGCGCTGAAGAAGGGTGACTGGCAGGCGTACGGAGAGGCGCAGAAGGATCTCCAGGACGCGCTGAGGCGTGCCGAGGAAGCGCAGGCCAAGGCCGGCGGGACCGGTGGGAGCGGCGGCAGTACCGGCGCGAGTCCGAGCCCGAGCGCCAGCCCGAGCGGCACGCCGAGTGCCGCGCCGAGCGCCACCCCGAGCGCCGGTCCGAGCGGTGGCTGAGCGGGGCTGAGCTGCGACTGAGCCGCAAATGAGTGAAGAGTTCCCCTCGCGCCGTGATACGGTTGAGAAACAACGGCGCGGGGTGGAGCAGCTCGGTAGCTCGCTGGGCTCATAACCCAGAGGTCGCAGGTTCAAATCCTGTCCCCGCTACTGATCGCGAAGGCCCGGATCCTCCAAGGATCCGGGCCTTCGCGCTGTGCGAACGCATGTACCGATCCCCGCGACCGCCGCGCCGCCAGGGGGAGTTGGGGGATCCGTGTTTGACTTGTCTCTCTGTGGGCATGTCGACAAAACGCTGAAGTGACCTTCACTGACTGCGGTATACCGGATGTACCCAGGTTGCGGGTGGTGCGACGATGGACGTTATGGGGGACAAGGCAACTCTGTTGGAGACAGGGCGGTTTGTGCAGTCTGCTGACTTTGTGCAGCCGGCTGACCTTGTGCAGCCTTCCGACCGGGACGAGACCGGCGAGGCCGCGGAAGAGGCGCGCCTGCGGCTCGCCGTGGAGGCCGGCGAGGTCGAGGCGATGAGCGTGCTCGGGGCCATGCTGCTGCGCCGCGGCGACCTCGACGGCGCCGAGCCGTATCTGCGCGGCGCCACCACCGCGGGCGACCGTGCCGCCGCCAACAACCTGGGTGTTCTTCTTTATCAGCGCGGCTACGCCGACGACGCCGCGGGATGGTGGCGGATCGCCGCCGTCGCGGGATCCGCGGCGGCCGCCCACGCCCTCGGCCGGTACCACCGGGAGCGCGGGGACGAGCCGGCCGCCGAGTACTGGCTGCGCCAGTCCGCCGAGCAGGGACACGTCCTCGGCGCGTACGCCCTCGCCGACCTGCTGGAGCACCGTGGGGACGGTGGGGGCGAGCAGTGGATGCGGGCGGCGGCCGAGCGGGGCCATCGCGAGGCGGCGTACCGGCTGGCCAGGGCACTGGACCGGCGGCACGGGCGGGAGGCCGACGGTGACGGCGCTGTCGTACCGGCCGAGACGGAGACCGAGACGGAGGTCGAGGCCGAGGTCGAGGCCGAGCAGTGGTACCGGCAGGCGGCCGCGCGCGGCCACCGCCGGGCCGCCCTGCACCTCGGGGCGATCCTGGAGAAGCGCGGTGAGCTCAAGGAGGCGGGCCGCTGGTATCTGACGTCCGCCAAGGACGGGGAGGCGCAGGCCGCCTGCGCTCTCGGTTTCCTGCTGCGGGACGCGGGGGACAGCGAGAGCGCCGCCGTGTGGTGGCTGCGGGCCGCCCAGGACGGCGACGGCAACGCGGCGAACGCGCTGGGCGCGCTGCACGCCGAGCGCGGTGAGACCCAGACCGCCGAGCGCTGGTACCGGGCCGCGATGGACGCCGGCGACGACAACGGTGCCTACAACCTCGGCCTGCTCTGCGCCGAACAGGGGCGGACCGCGCAGGCCGAGCAGTGGTACCGGCGCGCTGCCTACGCCGGGCACCGGGAGGCCGCGAACGCGCTGGCGATCCTGCTGCTCCAGGGCGGCGACACGACCGGCGCCGAGCCGTGGTTCTCCAAGGCGGCGGAGGCCGGGAGCGTCGACGCCGCGTTCAACCTGGGCATCCTGTACGCCGGGCGGGGCACGGAGAGCGAGGACGAGGCCGCGCTGCGGTGGTACGAGCGGGCGGCGGCGGCCGGGCACACCGAGGCGGCGCTCCAGGTCGGGATCGCCCGGCTGCGGGACGGGGACGAGCAGGAGGCGGAGCGGCATCTGCGCTGCGCCGCGGGCGGCGGCAGCGCGGAGGCCGCGTACCGGCTGGCCGCCGTGCTGGACGCGCGCCGTCCCCCGCCGTCCACGCACGAACTCGGGGAGCACGTCCACGAGAAGACCGAGTGCGAGGAGTGGTACGAGCGGGCAGCCACCCAGGGGCACCGGCGGGCACAGGTGCGCGTCGGGATGCTCGCGGCCGACCGGGGCGATGTGGTGGAGGCGGCCCGCTGGTACCGGGCGGCCGCCGAGGCGGGGTCGCGCAACGGCGCGTTCAATCTCGGGCTGCTGCTGGCCCGGGAGGGCAGCGAGCCCGAGGCGGCCGTGTGGTGGACCCGCGCCGCCGACGCCGGGCACGGACGGGCGGCGCTCCGGCTCGCCCTGGTCTACGCGCGTCGTGGCGAACTGGCCGAGGGGCAGCGGTGGGCCGATCGGGCCGTCTCCCTGGGGCCGACGGAGGTGTCGGAGCGGGCGGCCCGGCTGCGGGACGCGTTGCGCCAGGAACTGTCGGCCTGACCCCGGCCGACGAACCGGCGAGCCCGCCCGCCCGGCCCGCGCACGCCCCTGGATCCGGGGGCCTCCGGCGCCCTCCGTAGCGCGGATTGCCAAGTGATTTGCTTCTGTCCGCACCCTTGACGTAGTGTTCCATTCACCGACGCGGGGTGGAGCAGCTCGGTAGCTCGCTGGGCTCATAACCCAGAGGTCGCAGGTTCAAATCCTGTCCCCGCTACTGAAGGCCGAGGGCCGGAATCCGAAAGGGTTCCGGCCCTCGGTTTTTGCCGTACGGCAGAGTGCGTGCCGCCGCCGCGCTCAGGCGGGGACGTGCTGTGCGGGCTGCCGGGCGGGAGCCCAGCACCGGATGACGTCGCGGACCGAGACGATGCCGGCCGGCTCGTCGCCGTCGAGCACGATCAGATGCCGGAAGCCCCCGTGGGCCATGGCGCCCGCGGCCTCCTCCAGGGTCCAGGTCGGGGCGGCGAACACGACGTCGTTGGTGGTGTGGGCGTGGGTGCGTTCGGTGTCCGGATTCTGGCCCAGGCCGACGGAGTTGAGGATGTCGCGCTCGGTGAGGATGCCGATGCCGCCGGCGTCCGGATCGAGGACCAGGGCGGCGCCGACGCGGCGCGCGGACATCAGGGCGGCAGCCTGGCGGAGGGTGTGGTCGGGGCCGATGGTGAGGACCACCGTGCTCATGGCGTCGCGGACGAGCATGGGATGGAGCCACCTCCTAGGAAACCCCCGATGGTTCGGGCCCGGCGCCTGAGGCGCCCAAGGTGATGCACAAGTTCACAAGTGGGGGGTGTCCACAGCGTGACAGGTAAAGCAGAGGTCAACAAGGGGGCGTGCGCGGCCAATTGAGGGCGCGCACGCTCATCTGTGCCGTTCAGTGGCGCTGGTTGAGGTACCCCAGCAGTTCGTCGTGCAGCAACCCGTTCGACGCGGCCGCGTTGCCGCTGTGCGGGCCGGGCCGGCCGTCGAGACCGGTGAAGGTGCCGCCCGCCTCCGTCACCACGATCGCGGTGGCCGCCATGTCCCACAGGGAGAGCTCGGGTTCCGCGCACAGGTCGACCGACCCCTCGGCGACCATCATGTACGGCCAGAAGTCGCCGTACGCGCGCGTGCGCCACACCTCGCGGGTGAGGTCCAGGAAGCCGTTCAGCCGGCCCTGCTCCTCCCAGCCGCTCAGCGACGAGTACGCGAAGGAGGCGTCGCCCAGCTCGGAGACCTGCGACACGTGCAGCCGCGACGCCGAGGACAGGCTGCGGCCGGTGAAGGCGCCATGGCCCTTGGCGGCCCACCAGCGGCGGCCCAGGGCCGGTGCGGAGACCACGCCGACGACGGGCCGGTAGCCGCCCTCCGCCGCCTCCATAAGGGAGATGAGGGTGGCCCAGACGGGGACACCGCGCACGTAGTTCTTGGTGCCGTCGATCGGGTCGATGACCCAGCGGCGCGGGCCGGTGCCCTCGATGCCGTACTCCTCGCCGAGGACGGCGTCGCGGGGGCGGGCGCGCTGGAGCTGGCCGCGGATGAGTTCCTCGGCCGCCTTGTCCGCCTCGGACACCGGAGTCATGTCCGGCTTCGTCTCGACCTTGAGGTCGAGAGCCTTGAAGCGGTCCATCGTCACGGCGTCGGCCGCGTCGGCGAGGACGTGGGCGAGGCGGAGGTCGTCCAGGTAGTCCGGCATGTAACGAACCGTATCTGCCGAGGTGGGTGCGGGGCTACCGGGGTCGGAGGGCCGGCCGCCGGGAGGAGTGGCGCGGGGCCGCCCGCGTACCGGGGACGGCGGGCGCCCCGCGGTGCCTTCGCGAACCCTTGACAGTGCCCCCGTGCGCGTCAAATCTGGGCGCAGAGCCCCTCGCCCAGGGAGGCGATGATGCCCGCAGCACGGGAGTCCCTGCTGGATGCCGCCTACACGGCGTTGGCGCGCCTGCCGTGGTCCGCGGTGCGGATGGTGGACGTCGCCGAGGCGGCCGGGGTGTCCCGGCAGACGCTGTACAACGAGTTCGGCAGCAAGGACGGTTTGGCCCGGGCGCTGGTCAGACGGGAGGCGGACGGCTACCTCGCCGGGATCGAGCGGGCGCTCGCCGCGTACGCCGACGCCCGTGAGCGGCTCACCGCCACCGCGGAGTGGACCGCCTCGGCCGCTCGCGGGAACGCGCTCGTACGGGCCATGCTCACCGGCTGCTGGAGCGCGGGGCTGCCGACGCCCACACTGCGGGCGGTGCCGTCCTCCTCGCCGGTGCCGGCGCAGCGGCGGGCGGACGGCCCGCTGCCCTCGCCCGGCGACTTCGTGGCGATCGTCCGCGACCGGGCCGTGGCCGCGCTGTCCGGTCCCGGCGCCGACCGGCAGGACATCGTGGAGCTGGCACGCTCCTGTGAACTCGCCGTCCGTGTCGGCCTGTCCTGTGTGTCCGCGCCGCCGGGGGAGGGCGGGGTCGGGGAGTTGGTGCGCGTCGCGTTCCCCCGCCCGTCGGCCGTGTGACGCGCTTGTCGGCCGTGTGACGCGCCCGCCGGGCGAAGTGTCAGTGGGCCGAGCCGGACAGCTGGAGGCCGATCACGCCGGCGATCACCAGGGTGATCGAGACGATCTTCAGGGTGGAGACCAGGTCGCCCAGGAAGACCATGCCGTAGATCGCGGTGCCCGCCGCGCCGATGCCCGTCCACACGGCGTAGGCCGGGCCCACGTCGAGCTTCTTCAACGCCAGGGTGAGCAGACCGAAACTGCCCAGCGCGAAGCAGCTGAAGGCGACGGTCGGCCAGAGCCTGGTGAAGCCGTGCGACAGCTTCAGACACACCGCGAAGCCGGTTTCGAGCAGGCCTGCCACGACTACCAGCAGCCACGCCATGTGCTGTCCTCCCGGGTGTCAGCGCCTGCCTGCGCTTCGCGGCCGCTTGGTCGGGCTCGTCGGGCTCGTCGGGCTTGGATCCGACTCGGTGCGATTATGCACTTACCGGACCCGGGCCCAAACAAACAACGCGAAGGTCGGAGACCCTGCCGTGACGGTGGATCAGCTTCTCCGTGCCACTGTGCCCCATGACGGGGGATCAGGCGCCCTCCCTTGAAGGGAAGTCGGCCGCCCGTCCGGTGGAGGACGTCGGCCGCCCGCGCGCGGCGGTGGATCAGTCGCCCTCCGTGCGCTCCCGTGTCGCCAGCAGCCGGCGCAGCGAGTACAGCCGCGCCGGGTCCGCGTGCCCGTCGCCCACCCACGCGTCCAGGGCGCAGTCCGGTTCGTCGTGGCTGCACGCACGTGGGCAGCCCTCCGTGCCCGGCTCCAGGTCGGGGAAGGCGTGGATCACGCGGGACGGATCCACGTGGTGCAGGCCGAACGACCGTACGCCCGGGGTGTCGACCACCCAGCCGTCGTCGCTGTCCGCCAGCGGCAGCGCCAGCGCCGAGGTCGTGGTGTGCCGGCCGCGGCCCGTCACCGCGTTCACATGCCCGGTCGTCCGCCGCTGTTCCAGCGGCACCAGCGCGTTCACCAGCGTCGTCTTGCCGACGCCGGAGTGCCCGACGAACGCGGTGATCTTCCCGTCCAGCTGCTCGCGGACCCGGGCGACGGCGGTGCCGTTCTCCAGTTCCTCGCGGCTGGTGACGACGTACGGGATGTCGAGGTCGCCGTACAGCTCCAGGAGCTTGGCCGGCGGGGCCAGGTCGGACTTGGTGAGCACGAGCAGCGGGGTCAGCCCGCCGTCGAAGGCCGCCACCAGGCAGCGGTCGATCAGCCGCGGGCGGGGCTCGGGGTCGGCCAGGGCCGTGACGATGGCCAACTGGTCGGCGTTGGCGACGACCACGCGCTCGTACGGGTCGTCGTCGTCCGCGGTGCGGCGCAGCACCGAGCTCCGTCCCTCGATGCGCACGATGCGCGCGAGCGTGTCCTTCTTGCCGGAGAGATCGCCGACCAGGGCCACCCGGTCGCCGACCACGGCGGCCTTGCGGCCCAGCTCACGGGCCTTCATGGCGATCACGACCCGGTCCTCGACCAGGATGGTCAGCCGGCCCCGGTCGACGGTGAGGACCATGCCCTCGGCGGCGTCCTCGTGCTTGGGGCGGATGTGGGTACGGGGCCGGTTGCCCTTGCGGTTCGGCCGGGAGCGGATGTCGTCCTCGTCGGTGTGCTTGCCGTAGCGACGCATGACCTGATCGCCCCTACGCCCCGAGCATCCCGGTCCACAGCTCCGGGAAGTCCGGGAGGGTCTTCGCCGTCGTCGCCACGTTCTCGATCTGCACGCCCTCCACCGCCAGCCCGAGGATCGCGCCGGCCGTCGCCATCCGATGGTCCTCGTACGTGTGGAAGATCCCGCCGTGCAGGGGGCGGGGCCGGATGCGCAGTCCGTCGGCCGTCTCGGTGACGTCGCCGCCGAGCTCGTTGATCTCCTTGGTGAGCGCGGCCAGCCGGTCCGTCTCGTGCAGCCGCAGATGGGCCACGCCCCGCAGGTACGACGGGGAGTCCGCGAGGGCGGCGACGGCCGCGATGCCCGGCGTCAGCTCGCCGACCTCGCCCAGGTCCACGTCGATGCCGTGGACGGCACCCGATCCGGTGAACACCAGCCCGTACTCGGTCAGGTCGCAGCTGCCGCCCATCTCGGTGAAGATCTCGCGCAGCCGGTCGCCGGGCTGGGTGGTGCGGGCCGGCCAGTCCGGGACGACGACCCGGCCGCCGGTGACCAGCGCCGCCGCCAGGAACGGCTGCGCGTTGGACAGGTCGGGCTCGACGGTCAGGTCGCGGCCGAGCAGCGCGCCGGGGGTGACCCGCCAGACGTTCGGCTCGCCGCCCGACTCCGGGGTGTCGACCTGGGCGCCGACCGCGCGCAGCATGTCCACGGTCATCCGGATGTGCGGCATGGACGGCAGCGTGCTGCCGGTGTGGCGGACCTCCACACCCTGGTTGAAGCGCGGTCCGGACAGCAGCAGGGCGCTGACGAACTGGGACGAGGAGGAGGCGTCGATGGCGACCGGGCCGCCGTCCAGCGCACCGCTGCCGTGCACGGTCAGCGGCAGCGCGCCCCGGCCGTCGTCGTCGATGCGGGCGCCGAGGACGCGCAGGGCGTCGATCACGCCGTGCAGCGGACGCTCGTACGACCGCGGGTCGCCGTCGAAGCGGACGGGGCCGTCGGCGAGCGCGGCGACCGGCGGCAGGAAGCGCATGACCGTGCCCGCGTTGCCGACGTCGACCGTGGCCGGGCCGTGCAGCCCGGCGGGGATCACCCGCCACGCCTCGCCCGTGCCGCCCGCGACGGTGGAGCTTGAGGACACCGTCTCCTCGATGCCGACGCCCATCGCGCGCAGCGCCCCGGCCATCAGCAGGGTGTCGCGGGAACGCAGCGGGCGGCGCAGCCAGCCCGGCTCGGAGGCGAGGGCGGCGAGCACCAGGGCCCGGTTGGTGACCGACTTGGACCCGGGCACGTGGACCGTCGCGTCGACGGCTCCGGTCGCGTGCGGGGCGGGCCAGAGGGCGGTGTCTGCGGGGTTCACGGTCATGCGCCCACTTTAGTGGCTGTCGGTAACGGGAGATCTTGATCAAAAGAGGCGAAAGCGGAGCGAAAGCGTGGCATGGACAGTGCCGCGCATATATGCGCAGGCGGGGCATGGTCATGGCGTGACCGGAGCGCGCCCAGGCCCCGGGACCGAATCGCGCCCCGACCCGGGACCGAATCACGCCCCCGACCTGGACCGCGCGCGGCACCATTGCCGTGGCGGGTGCTCGCGCCGCGCCGTGCGTCACCGCCGTCGCGGTACGCGCTCGTGCCGGGCCCGGACGCTCACAGCCCCAGCAGCCACCTGCCGCCGCCGAGCAGCGAGCACAGGGACACCGCGTGGAACAGGAACAGCCACAGCCACGCCGGTACGTGCGTCAGCCGCGACAACTGGTCCGCGTCCGAGTCCCCCGCGCCCCCGCGCGACCGCTTGGCCTGGAGTTCGAAGGCCGGACGCACCCCGCCGAACAGCAGGAACCACACCACCGCGTACGCGAACGCCGCCTGCACCTGCGGCCCGGCCAGCCAGGACACCAGCAGGAAGGTGCCGCCGGTGAGCACCACGGTCAGCACCCCGTAGGCGTTGCGGATCATGACCAGCATGGCGACCAGCAGCGCGGTGGCCAGCCAGAGCAGCAGAGTGATGTGACCGGCGCCGAGCAGCGCCGCGCCGCCCAGGCCGAGCAGCGGGGGAGCGGTGTACCCGGCGGCGGCGGTGAGGATCATGCCCAGGCCGTACGGCTTGCCCCGGCTGAGGGTCAGACCGCTGGTGTCGGAGTGCAGCCGGATGCCGGTGAGGGTGCGGCCGCTCACCAGCGCCACCAGACCGTGGCCGCCCTCGTGCGCGATGGTGATCGCGTTGCGCGAGATGCGCCACAGCGGGTGGGGCACGACTATGGCGAGGCCCGCGACCAGGGTGGCGAGCACCACCCACAGATCGGGGTCCGGCTGGGTGCCGAAGACCTCGTCCCACAGGGAGCCGAGCGAGGCCAGCGAGGTGGATGCGGTGCTGTCCATTGTCAGTGGTGGCTCCCTTTCGCGGCGCGGAATCTGGCAGTGTTGCACGTATGTGCGGACGGTATGCAGCCAGTCGTGGGCCCGAGGATCTCGCAGCAACCTTTGAGGTCGAGCAGTGGGATCCGGAAGAGACGCTGGCGCCCGACTACAACGTGGCCCCGACCAAGGAGGTCTACGTCGTCCTCGACCGCCCTGTGAAGGACGCGGACAGCCCGAGGCCGGTTCGCCAGCTGCGCAAGCTCAGATGGGGACTCGTCCCGTCCTGGGCCAAGACGCCCGAGGGCGCGGCCCGGATGATCAACGCCCGCGCCGAGACCGTGCACGAGAAGCCCTCCTACCGCCGCGCCTTCGCCGCCCGGCGCTGTGTCGTCCCCGCCGACGGCTACTACGAGTGGGTCACCGGCACCCAGGAGCGGGACCTGGAGGTCGAGGGGAAGAAGAAGCGGCCGCGCAAGCAGCCGTACTTCGTGACGCCGGCGGACGGATCGGTCTTCGCGATGGCGGGACTGTACGAGTTCTGGCGGGACCGGACGCTGCCGGACGATCACCCGCTGGCCTGGTGGGTGACCTGCTCGGTCATCACGACCGAGGCGGAGACCGCGCCGCTCGCGGCCGCCCCTGCCGAGGGCCCGCGCACGCTGGCCGACATCCACCCCCGCATGCCCCTGATGCTCACCCCCGATCGCTGGGACACCTGGCTCGACCCGTCCCGCACGGACCCCGACGAACTGCGTGACCTGCTCGCGCCGCCGCCGACCGGGCTGATGCGCGCCTACCCCGTCTCCACCGCGGTCAGCAACGTCCGCAACAACGGAGCGGAGCTGCTGAAGGAGCTGGAGGGGCCCGAGGAGGGCACACTCTTCTGACGTGACGAAGATCAGCGACGTGAGCGAGACCAGCGTGAGCGAGACCGTCGATACCGTCGAGACCGATGCCGGTACCGCCCGGGTCACCTGGCACCGGGCGGCAGACGCGCGGCTCGTCCTCGCCGTGAGCCACGGCGCGGGCGGCGGGGTCGACGCCCGGGATCTGAGGGCGCTCGCCGCGGTGCTGCCCGCGCACGGGGTGAGCGTGGCGCTGGTCGAGCAGCCCTGGCGGGTGGCCGGGAAGAAGGTCGCGCCCGCCCCGAAGACGCTGGACGTGGGCTGGCGCGGGATCTGGCCCGCGGTGGCGGAGCCGGGGCTGCCGGTGATCTCGGGCGGCCGCAGCGCGGGTGCCCGGGTGGCCTGCCGTACGGCCCTGGAACTGGGCGCCGCGGCCGTCCTGGCGCTCAGCTTCCCGCTGCACCCGCCGGGCCGGCCGGAGAAGTCCCGGGCCGGCGAACTGCTCGGGGCCGGGGTGCCCACCCTCGTCGTCCAGGGCGGGAACGACCCGTTCGGCAAGCCGGGCGAATTCCCCGAAGGGGGGTACGGGCTGGTCGAGGTTCCGTCGGGTGATCACGGCTTCGCCGTGCCCAAGCGCGCGGACATCACGCAGGAGCAGGCCCTGGAGGTGATCACGGACGCGGTCGTGGCGTGGGTGGGCTCACTCGGGTGAGGGACGGGAATGTTGGGCGGCCCGTCACGGTTGACCCCGACATAAGTGCTGGTGCACCAGCGCCGATGTCGAAGGAGAGGAAGTCCGCCGCATGGGTTCGACCATCTGCCCGCTCGCCACGCGCCACCACCCCGTGGACGGGCTGCACCCGGCGGATTCCGATCCGGGCCGCGGCAGCCGCGCCGACCTCGACTGGACGGTGCTGCACGCGGCCAAGATCGCTCCTATTCGAGCGGCGGCGGGCACGTCTCGTCGTCTATCCTCCGATTCGAGTGGGATCGGTTTCGATCCCGCCCGGGAACTTGAGGAGGTGGGTCCGGTCACTGGGACCGACGCAGGGACCGACAACGGCCAGGCGGAGCAGCCCGAGGGCCAGGGCATGAGCACGGAGTCCGCCACGGAGCGCACGGCGCGCTTCGAGCGCGACGCGCTCGAATTCCTCGACCAGATGTATTCGGCCGCCCTGCGCATGACGCGCAACCCGGCCGACGCCGAGGACCTGGTGCAGGAGACGTACGCCAAGGCGTACGCGTCCTTCCACCAGTTCCGTGAGGGCACCAACCTCAAGGCGTGGCTGTACCGCATCCTCACGAACACGTTCATCAACTCGTACCGCAAGAAGCAGCGCGAACCGCAGCGCAGCGCGGCCGAGGAGATCGAGGACTGGCAGCTCGCGCGCGCCGAGTCGCACATGTCGACCGGTCTGCGCTCCGCCGAGTCGCAGGCGCTCGACCACCTGCCCGACTCGGACGTGAAGGAAGCGCTGCAGGCGATCCCCGAGGAGTTCCGCATCGCCGTCTATCTCGCGGATGTAGAGGGCTTTGCGTACAAGGAGATCGCGGACATCATGGGGACACCCATCGGTACGGTGATGTCCCGGCTGCACCGGGGCCGCCGTCAACTGCGCGGCATGCTCGAGGACTACGCCCGTGAACGCGGACTGGTCCCGGCGGGCGCCGGAGAGTCGAACGAAGCGAAAGGTTCGGGCTCATGAGCTGCGGAGAGCCGCACGAGACGGACTGCAGTGAGGTACTCGACCATCTGTACGAGTTCCTCGACAGCGAGATGCCCGAACTCGACCGTGACAAGTTCCAGCACCACTTCGAGGAATGCTCGCCGTGCTTGGAGAAGTACGGTCTGGAGCAGGCCGTGAAGAAGCTGGTCAAGCGGTGCTGCGGGCATGACGACGTGCCCAGCGACCTGCGGGCCAAGGTCATGGGGCGACTGGATCTGATCCGGTCCGGGCAGGCCGTGCCCGAGCATGACGTGACCGCCGCTCCGGTCACCCCGCAGGAGTCCTGAACCACCGCGCGCCCTGCCGGTGATCCGGCCCGCTTTCACTCGAACGTGCTAATCCTGAGCACTTTCGCCCGCAGACCCGCCCCCGGCCGCCCTAGGCTCCGGAGCCTGGACAGGCATGGTCATGGCCAAAAACGGTCGTGGCCGGGGGAGGGGCGGGGGCGTCATGGAGGCGGCGGTACCGGCGCGGGCACGTGCGTACGTGGTCTGTACCGCTCTCGGCGCCGGGCTCTGTCTTCAGCCGCTGCCACCCGCACCCTCCGCCCGCTGGGCCGTCGTCCTGCTCTCCGCGCTGTACGCGGTGGGTGAGCGGATCGCCCGTCGGCGCCTCGCCGGAACGTTCCACCCCCTGCTGCTCGCCGGGGCCTTCCTGCTGCCCCCGTCGGCCGCGGCACTCGTCGCGCTGCCGGGGGCACTGCTGTCCGAGGCCGACCGGCCCGTGCTGCTGCGGCGCGTCTGGCGGGCCGCCCAGCTGACGCTCGGGGTGTGGGCCGCGGCCCGGGTGCACCGGGCGTTCGGCGGGCGCGAGGCGGTGGCGGCGGCCGACTTCCCCCGCGTGCTGCTGCCTGCCGGCGCGGCCGTCCTGGTCTTCTGCCTGGTGCTCGGCGCGCTCGACGGGGGGATCCTGGTGCTGGCCGAGCGCGTCTCGGTCCGCCGGGCCTGGCGCGGACCGTTTCCGCGCTCGCTGGCACCGGCCGCCGTGCACGGGCTGGCCGGACTGATGATGGCGGTCCTGTGGCGCAGCCCGTACGGCCCGGTCGCCGCGCTGCTCGTGCTGCTGCCGATGTGCGTGTCGGGGTGGGTGTTCGCCCAGTACCACCGGGAACGGGCCGCCCATCAGGCGACCATCCGGGCCCTCGTGCAGGCCGTCGACATCAAGGACGCGTACACCCGCGGCCACAGCGAGCGGGTCGGGCAGGCGTCGATGATGATCGCCCACGAGCTGGGCATGGACGACGAGCGGGCCGAGGTGCTGCGCTTCGCCGGGATCCTGCACGACGTGGGCAAGCTGGGGGTGCCCACCAGGCTGCTGCGCAAGGACGGGCCGCTCACGCCCGAGGAGCGGCGGGTGATCGAGCTGCATCCCGAGTACGGGCACGAGATGGTGCGCGGCATCGGCTTCCTGGGGGAGGCCCGGTCGGCGATCCTGCACCACCATGAACGGCTGGACGGGAGCGGATACCCGTACGGGCTGGTCGGCGGCCAGATCCCGGAGTTCGCCCGGGTCGTGGCGGTCGCCGACGCGTTCGACGCCATGACGTCCACCCGGTCCTACCGCCGGGCCCGGCCGGTGCCGGCGGCACTGGAGGAACTGCGGCGCTGCGCGGGGACCCAGTTCGACCCGGCGATGGTCGGGGCGCTGGTGCGTGCGCTGGAACGCCGGGGATGGCATCCGACGGTGACGGCGGACGAGACGCCCGCCTCCGGGCTTCGGCCGTCCGGCCCGGGGACCCGGTCACCCGCCCCCGGGAACGGGACGCTCGCCGACCCAGCGCCCCAGACACCCTCCGTGTCACCTACCTCCCCCACGCCTTCGGCGTCCCCTATGGCCCCGGCGCCCCTCGCGTCCCAGGCGCCCTCTGTGTCTCAGGCACCTTCTGTGCCTTCGGCGTCCCCCATCGCGCAGGTGCCCCTCGCATCCCAAGCACCCCTCGCGTCCCAAGCACCCCTCGCGCCCCATGCACTCCCCGCACTCCAGGCGTCCTCAGTGCCTCAGGCGGCCCCTGCGCTCCAGGTGTCCTCAGCGTCCTCGGCACCCCAGGCGGTCCCTGCGCCCCACGTAGCCTCCGTGCCCCATGCACCCCCCGCGCCCCAGGAGCCTTCCGTGTCCCAGGCGCCCCCTATGCCGTCCGCGCCCCCCATGCCTCCCGCTTCCCCCGCGCCCCAGGTCTCCCACGCACCCGAGGCTGCTCCCGCGCCCCAGGTCTCCCACGCGCCCGAGGCTGCTCCCGCGCCCCAGGTCTCCCACGCACCCAAGGCTGCTCCCGCCCAGGCACCCCCCGCCCCCCACCACCCCGGAGCGCACCGGTGACCGCGTCCGGGGGTGCCCGGCACCGGCCTGCGCGCGGGCACCGGCCCCGGCCCGGCCGCCGGCCGCGATTCCTCCGCCGGCACCGGCACCGCGCCGACCCCCACCCCACGCGCCGTCACCAGCACGCGCCCCGCCTCCGGGCCCTCGGCCTCATGCACGCCTGTGCCGCCGTTCTCGCCGCGCTCTGCCTGGCGGTCACCCTCTGGCGAGGCATCGACGACCGCGGGGCCGCCCTCGCCTTCGGGCTCCTCGTCGCCGTGGGGGAGCTGACCCGGTGGAGCGGGCCGGAGGGCAGAGAGGCCGCACCGCTGGCCGCCGCCGGAGCACTGTCGTACGCCCTGCTCGGACCGGAGGCGGGGCACCTCGCCCTGCCTCCGGCGCTCGGCCCCGCTCCGACCATGGACACCGCCGTCGACGTCGCGCGGATCGTCGCCGTGGTCTTCGCCGCGTCCCTGCTGGGCAGCGTGCCGCACCTCGCCCGCGGGCCGGGTCCGGCACTCGACCAGCTGGCGCGCCGGGTGCTGACCGTCGGATTCGCCGCCGTGTGCTTCCAACCCCTCTACGGCAGCGGGGTCTTCACGGACCGGCCCGGCTGCTTCTACGTACTGCTGCTGGTCGCGCTGCTCGCGCTCACCGCGCTGTGCGACGCGGTGCTCGCGGCCGCGGCGGCACGCTCGCGCACCGGCTGGCCGTTCGGGCCGCTGCTGCGGGACGAGCTGCGGGCCCTGCTCGGCATCGGCTCGGCGGTGTGCGCGACCGGGGTGGTGATCGCGCTCGCGGTCGCCGTGGCGGGACTGTGGGCGCTGCCCGTGTTCTGCCTGCCCCTGCTGCTCGCCCAGGTGTCCCTGCGCCGGTACGCGGCCGTACGCGCCACCTACCGGCAGACCATCGCCTCCCTCGCCCGCGCCACCGAGATAGCCGGCTGCACCCCCGCCGGGCACGCACGGCGCGTCGCCGCGCTCAGCCGGGCCGTCGGGCGGGACCTGGGACTGTCGGAGGCCGAACTGGACGTACTGGAGTACGCGGCCCTCATGCACGACATCGGACAGCTGAGCCTGGTGGACCCGGTTCCGGCGGGGGCCACCGCCGTGCTGCCCGCCGCCGAGCAGCGGCGGATCGCGCTGCTCGGCGGGGCCGTCGTGCGGCAGACGGGGGTCGACGGAGCCGTCGCGGTGGTGGTGGAGCGGCAGGCCGACCCCTACCGGGAGCAGCCGCAGGCGGCCCGGATCGTGCGGGCCGTGAACGCGTACGAGGAGAAGGCGCGCGACGCGGGGCCCGGCGGTCCGCTCACGGCGCTGGAGGAACTGCGGCTCGGCACGGCCGGGGAGTACGCGCCCGAGGTCGTCGAGGCACTGGCGCGAGTCCTGTCACGGGGCTGTCTGACCTTGCCCTCCATGGGGTAACCCATGGGTAATGAGCGCCTCTCCAGCCCTACGTGGTTGGATGCGAGGGAGAGGGTGTCCGGGGGCACTAGCCAGCCCACCCCACGGAACTGGACCGGCAGGCGGGAATCGTGAGGATCTTCGGAAAGGGACGGCACCGGCCCTCCGCCTCCTGGCGGCAGGCCACCGATCGCGCGTTCACGCTGATCGGCGACGGCCGGTACGAGGACGCGGGCGCCCTGCTGACGCGGGCCGCCGATCTGGAGCCGTGGCTGTCCGAGTCCTGGTTCAACCTCGCCCTGCTGCACAAGTTCCGGCACGACTGGGAACAGGCCCGCACCGCCGGCCTCAGGGCCGTCGCCCTGCTGGAGCGGGAGACGGGCGCTCCGGACTGGTGGAACGTCGGCATCGCCGCCACCGCCCTCCAGGACTGGCCGCTGGCCCGCCGGGCCTGGCAGGCCTACGGCTTGCAGGTGCCCGGGGGCGCCACCGCGGCCGGGGAGCCCGTCGGCATGGAGCTGGGGAGCGCGGCCGTACGGCTGTCGCCCGAGGGCGAGGCCGAGGTGGTGTGGGGGCGCAGGCTGGACCCCGCCCGGATCGAGGTGCTGTCCATCCCGCTGCCGTCCTCCGGGCGGCGCTGGGGCGAGGTCGTACTGCACGACGGGGTGCCGCACGGGGAGCGGACCACGTCGGCCGGGCACTCCTATCCGGTCTTCGACGAGATCGAGTTGTGGGCGCCGTCGCCGGTGCCGACCTGGGTGGTCCTGCTGGAGGCGGCGACCGAGGCGGACCGGGACGCGCTGGAGCGGCTGGCGGCCGACGCCGGCTTCGCCGCGGAGGACTGGTCGTCGTCGGTCCGGCTGCTGTGCCGGATGTGCTCGGAGTCGCGGATGCCGTCCGACGAGGGCGACGGGGTGCACCTCGACCCGCACGACCACAGCGAACCCGGTCATCCCGGCCCGCTCGGCCACCGCACCGACGGACAGCTCTGGGCGCCCGAGCGGGAGTGCGGGGTGGCCGCGCCGGCCGCCCTGGTGCGCGGTCTGCTGGACGGCTGGGTCGCGGACAGCCCCGACTCGCGGGACTGGCGCGACCTGGAAGAGGTCTGCTGAACCCGCCCGGGACGGACGCCCCCTTAGGCTGTACCCGCAGAATTTTCAGGCTTGCAGGAAGGCGTACGTCGGTCATGGCGCAGCAGGACACCGATCAGCAGCACGCGGGCGTGCTCCCCGTGGACGACGAGGGCTTCGTCATCGACACCGAGGAGGCGGAGGAGCGCGAGAGCGCCTGGCGCGAGCGCGGCACCTCACGGCCGATCACCGTGGTCGGCAACCCGGTGCTGCACAAGGAGTGCAGGGACGTCACCGACTTCGGTGCCGAACTCCAGCAGCTGGTCGCGGACATGTTCGCCAGTCAGCGCACCGCCGAGGGCGTGGGCCTGGCGGCGAACCAGATCGGCGTCGACCAGAAGGTCTTCGTCTACGACTGCCCCGACGACGAGGGCGTCCGGCACGTCGGCGTGATCTGCAACCCCGTGCTCGTCGAGCTGCCCGCCGACCGGCGCCGTCTGGACGACAGCAACGAGGGCTGCCTGTCGGTGCCGACGGCGTACATGCCGCTCGCGCGCCCCGACTACGCCGAGGTGACCGGACAGGACGAGCTGGGCAACCCGGTCAGGGTGCGGGGCACCGGCTACTTCGCCCGGTGTCTCCAGCACGAGACCGACCACCTGTACGGCTACCTGTACATCGACCGTCTCTCCAAGCGCGACCGCAAGGACGCGCTGCGGCAGATGGCCGAGAGCGAGCCCCGCTACCCGGTGGTGGCCAACGACTGAGCCGGTCGACGGCTTCCGGACGCCTGGTCGGGTTCTTCCCGGCCAGGCGTCGTGCGTCTGCCCTCCGCCCGGCGACGCGACGCACCTGACGTCATGCACCTGACGCCGTACGCCGTACGCCTGACGCCGTATGCCTGACGCCATGCACCCCCTGACTCCGTACCCCTGACGCCGTACACCTATGGAGTGATCCAGAACTGGTCACGCGGGAGAGGATTCTCGGCAGGTTAGGTAATGGATTGGAGCAAATCCATTCCCAGACGGTCAGTCGTAGTGCTGAATGGTAAGTGCGGGGATACGCAACGGCGCACGCCCGGCACGACGGGAGGGGTGTTGCGCCCACCGGCGGCTGAGAGGGGTAGTTCGTGCCTGCTTTCCCATACAGCACAACCCAAGGCACCAAACAGGCATCCACGCCGAATGTGACCGTCGTCCCGCCCGCGCTCTGTCTTCCGATGGTCGAGGACGAGTTTCCCCGGCGACTTCATGAGTATTGGCCAAAGCTTCAGGAGCGGACGCGCGTCTGGCTGCTGGAAAAGCGGCTCATGTCGGCCGACAAGGTCTCGGAATATGCCGACGGTCTTTGCTATACCGATCTCATGGCGGGGTACTACCTGGGGGCTCCCGACGACGTCCTCCAGGCCATCGCCGACTACAGCGCGTGGTTCTTCGTCTGGGACGACCGCCATGATCGCGACATCGTGCACGACCGGCCGGCCGCCTGGCGGCGGCTGAGGTTCCGGTTACACGCGGCCGTGGACTCCCCCAGGGCCCATCTGGACCACGAGGATCCCCTGGTCGCGGGGTTCGCGGACAGTGTGGCCCGGCTGTACGCGTTCCTGTCCACCACCTGGAACACCCGGTTCGCCCGGCATTTCCACGAGGTGATCGAGGCGTACGACCGTGAATTCCGCAACCGCGCCCGCGGGATCGTCCCCACGGTCGACGACTATCTCGCACTGCGCCGCCTCACCTTCGCACACCGGATATGGACGGATCTGCTGGAGGCGAGTGCGGGGTGCGAACTCCCGGACTTTGTGCGAAGGAATTCGGCGTACCGGCGGGCGGCGCTGCTGAGCCAGGAATTCGCCGCCTGGTACAACGATCTCTGTTCCCTCCCGAAGGAAATCGCGGGAGAAGAGCTGCACAATCTCGGGATCAGTCTCATCACCCATGAGGAGCTGACTCTCGAAGAGGCGGTCGAGGATATCAGGCGACGCGTCGGGGAATGCGTATCCGAATTCCTTGCGGTCGAACAGGACGCCTTACGGTTCGCCGACGGACTCGCCGACGGCACGGTGCGGGGAAAAGAACTGAGCATCGCCGTGCGGGCCTGCCTCGCGAACATGCGGAACTGGTTCAGTTCCGTCTACTGGTTCCACCACGAGTCCGGCCGTTACATGGTCGACAGCTGGGACGACCGGTCCACGCCCCCGTACGTCAACAACGAAGCGGCAGGTGAGAAATGACCGTCGAGTCCGTGAAACCCGAGGGGATCCAGACGCCCGGGCTACGTGAGCCGCCCCTGGCGGGGGGCGGCGTTCCGCTCCTCGGCCACGGCTGGCGACTGGTGCGCGATCCACTGGCGTTCATGGCGCGGCTGCGCGACCACGGCGACGTCGTACGCCTGAAACTCGGACCGAAGACGGTGTACGCCGTCACCACCCCCGATCTCACCGGCGCGCTGGCGCTCAGCCCCGACTACAAGATCGACGGACCGCTGTGGGAGTCGCTGGAGGGCCTGCTCGGCAAGGAGGGCGTGGCCACCGCCAACGGCCCCCGGCACCGGCGCCAGCGGCGCACCATCCAGCCGGCCTTCCGGCTCGACGCGATCCCCGCCTACGGGCCGATCATGGAGGAGGAGGCGCACGCGCTGACCGTGCGCTGGGGGCCCGGTGACACCGTCGACGGCACCTCCGAGTCCTTCCGGATCGCCGTGCGGATCGCCGCCCGGTGCCTGCTGCGCGGCGACTTCATGGACGAGCGCGCCGAGCGGCTGTGCGTCGCGCTCGCGACCGTCTTCCGTGGGATGTACCGCCGGATGGTGGTCCCGCTCGGACCGCTCTACCGGCTGCCGATTCCGGCCAACCGCGATTTCAACCGAGCGCTGGCCGATCTGCATCTCCTCGTCGACGAGATCGTGGCCGAGCGCCGGGCATCCGGTCAAAAGCCGGACGATTTGCTGACGGCATTGCTGGAGGCGAAGGACGAGAATGGCGAGCCCATCGGGGAACAGGAGATCCACGATCAGGTCGTCGCGATCCTCACCCCGGGCAGCGAAACCGTCGCCTCCACGATCATGTGGTTGCTCCAGGTGCTCGCCGAACACCCCGAACACGCCGACAAGGTACGGGCGGAGGTCGAATCCCTGACCGGCGGTCGACCCGTCGGATTCGATGACGTCCGCAAACTCACGCACACCAACAATGTCGTCGTCGAGGCCATGCGGCTGCGTCCCGCCGTTTGGATTCTGACCCGGCGCGCGGTGACCGACACCGAACTCGGTGGCTATCGCATTCCGGCCGGTGCGGACATCGTCTACAGCCCCTACGCGATCCAGCGCGACGGCCGTTCCTACCGGGACAACCTGGAGTTCGACCCCGACCGCTGGCTGCCCGAGCGGGTCAAGGACGTGCCCAAGCACGCCATGAGCCCGTTCAGCGTGGGCAACCGCAAATGCCCGAGCGATCATTTCTCGATGGCGCAACTGACCCTGATCACGGCGGCGGTGGCGACGAAGTACCGCCTGGAGCAGGTGGCCGGTTCCGACGACACCACCCGGGTGGGCATCACACTGCGTCCGCACCGGCTGCTGCTGCGGCCGGTGGCGAGGTGACGGCAGTGAGGTGACGGCAGTGAGATGACGGCAGTGAGATGACGGTGGTGAGGTGACGGTGGCGGGGTGACGGCGGCCGGCCCTGGTCAGGCGGCCGCCGGGCCCCGGAACGTGCGCCGGTAGGCCTGGGGCGTGGTGCCCAGCGCCCGGACGAACTGGTGGCGCAGCGCCGCCGCGGTGCCGAACCCGGTGCGCCAGGCGATCGCGTCCATCGTCTCGTCCGTCGCCTCCAGCATCCCCTGGGCCAGCAGCACGCGCTGACGCAGGATCCAGCGGTACGGAGTGGTCCCGGTCTCCTGCTGGAAACGGCGGGCGAAGGTGCGCGGCGACATGTGGGCGCGGGCGGCGAGCTGGTCGACGGTGACCTCCTCGTCGAGGTGCTGCTCCATCCAGGTCAGCGTCTCGCCGACGGTGTCGCAGGCGCTGCGCGGCAGCGGCCGCTCGATGTACTGGGCCTGGCCGCCGTCCCGGTGCGGCGGCACCACCATCCGCCGGGCGATCCTGTTGGCGACCTCGGGCCCCTGCTCCTTGCGCACGATGTGCAGACAGGCGTCGATCCCGGCGGCGGTGCCCGCCGAGGTGATCACCGGGTCCTCGTCGACGTAGAGCACGTCCGGCTCGACGATCGCCCGCGGGTAGCGCCGGGAGAGCTCGGCCGTGTGCCGCCAGTGCGCGGCGCAGCGGCGCCCGTCCAGCAGCCCGGCGGCCCCGAGCACGAAGACCCCGGAGCACACGCTGAGCACCCGGGCGCCCCGGTCGACGGCCCGGCGCAGCGCCGCCAGCAGCTCGGGCGGGTACTCGCGCAGGATGTTGGCGTCGGAGGCGGGAACCGCGATCAGGTCGGCCTCCTCCAGCCGCTCAAGGCCGTGCTCGGTCGACACCGTGAACCCGGCGACATGGGTGCTGAGGGTCGGCCCCTCGGCCGAGGCGACGGCGTAGTCGTACCCCGGCAGCCCCTCGTCGCTGCGGTCGATGCCGAACACCTCGCAGACCACGCCGAGTTCGAAGGGGTGTGCGCCGTCGAGCAGAACGGTCACCACGTTCTTCAGCATGCCGTCAGTGTGCCGCACATCCCGCCCGGAAGGTGGCAGGAATTCGCAGTCGTGCGGCAGCCCTGCCACTGTCAGGAGTGTTCGCGGCGTACGACAGTTACCTCATGAACTCACTCACCGGATACGCCGCCCTCCTGGTCGCCCTCGTCCTCCTCGCCGGTCCGGCGCTCGCGTGGCTGCTGCGCGAGCGCCGGATCGACCGGGAGCTGAGGCCGCGGCCGGCTCAGAAGTCCTCGTCCAGGTCGACGGTGCCCTCCACCGCCACCTGGTACGCGGACGGACGCCGCTCGAAGAAGTTGGTCAGCTCCTGAACCCCCTGGAGCTCCATGAAGGAGAAGGGGTTCTCCGAGCCGTACACCGGGGCGAAGCCGAGCCGGCTCAGCCGCTGGTCGGCGACGCACTCCAGGTACTGCCGCATCGAGTCGGTGTTCATGCCCGGCAGGCCGTCACCGCACAGGTCGCGCGCGAACTGCAGCTCGGCCTCGACGGCCTCCCGGAGCATGTCGGTGACCTGCTGCCGGAGTTCGTCGTCGAAGAGCTCCGGCTCCTCCTTGCGGACGGTGTCGACCACGTCGAAGGCGAAGCTCATGTGCATCGTCTCGTCGCGGAACACCCAGTTGGTGCCGGTGGCCAGACCGTGCAGCAGACCCCGGCTGCGGAACCAGTAGACGTACGCGAAGGCGCCGTAGAAGAACAGGCCCTCGATGCACGCGGCGAAGCAGATGAGGTTGAGCAGGAAGCGGCGGCGGTCGGCCTGGGTCTCCAGCCGGTCCAGCTTCTCGACCTCGTTGATCCACTTGAAGCAGAACTCGGCCTTCTCGCGGATGGAGGGGATGCTCTCCACGGCGTCGAAGGCGGCCGCCCGGTCCTCGGGATCGGGGAGGTAGGTGTCCAGCAGCGTCAGATAGAACTGGACGTGCACGGCCTCCTCGAACAGCTGGCGCGACAGGTACAGGCGCGCCTCCGGGGAGTTGATGTGCTTGTAGAGGGTCAGCACCAGGTTGTTCGCCACGATCGAGTCGCCCGTCGCGAAGAACGCGACCAGACGGCCGATCAGATGCTGCTCGGCCGGGGTCATCTTCGCGAGGTCGGTCACGTCCGAGTGGAGGTCGACCTCCTCCACGGTCCAGGTGTTCTTGATCGCGTCCCGGTAGCGCTCGTAGAAGTCCGGGTAGCGCATCGGGCGCAGCGTCAGCTCGAAGCCCGGGTCGAGGAGGTTCTGGTTACGGGTGGAGCTCATTACTGGCAGGCCTCGCAGGACTCGGGGTTCTCAAGGGAGCAGGCGACGGCGTCGGGGTCGGCCGTCTGCTGGACGGGGATGGTGGCCTGCGCCTGGGCCTGGGCGGCCCGCGCGATCCGGGTCGCCGGACGCGAACGCAGGTAGTACGTCGTCTTCAGGCCCGCCTTCCAGGCGTACGCGTACATCGAGGAGAGCTTGCCGATGGTCGGCGTCTCCAGGAACAGGTTCAGGGACTGCGCCTGGTCCAGGTACGGGGTGCGGGCCGCGGCCATGTCGATCAGGCCGCGCTGCGGGATCTCCCACGCCGTGCGGTACAGCGCCCGCACGTCGGCCGGGATCCACGCGAAGTCCTGCACCGAGCCGCTGGAGTCGCGCAGCGCCTCCCGGGTGCGGGCGTCCCACACGCCGAGGTCCTTGAGGTCCTGCACCAGGTAGGAGTTGACCTGGAGGAACTCGCCGGACAGCGTCTCGCGCTTGAACAGGTTGGAGACCTGCGGCTCGATGCACTCGTACACGCCCGCGATGGACGCGATGGTGGCGGTCGGCGCGATCGCCAGGAGCAGCGAGTTGCGCATCCCCGTGGCGGCGATGCGTGCGCGCAGGGCGGCCCAGCGCTCCGGCCAGGTGAGCTCGACGTCGTAGTGGTCGGGGTGCAGGACGCCCCGGGCGGTACGGGTCTTCTCCCAGGCCGGCAGCGGGCCGTTGCGCTCGGCGAGGTCGGCGGAGGCCTCGTACGCGGCGAGCATGATGCGCTCGGCGAGACGGGTGGACAGCTGCCTGGCCTCCGGGGAGTCGAAGGGCAGGCGCAGCTTGAAGAAGACGTCCTGGAGGCCCATCGCGCCGAGGCCGACGGGACGCCACTTCGCGTTGGAACGGCCCGCCTGCTCGGTCGGGTAGAAGTTGATGTCGACCACGCGGTCGAGGAAGGTGACCGCGGTGCGGACGGTCTCGTCCAGCCGCTCCCAGTCGATGTCACCGTCGACCACGAAGGCGCCGAGGTTGACCGAGCCCAGGTTGCAGACCGCCGTCTCGCCGTCGTTCGTGACCTCCAGGATCTCCGTGCAGAGGTTGGAGGAGTGGACGACGTGCCCCGGCTCGGCCGTCTGGTTGGCGGTGCGGTTGGCGGCGTCCTTGAAGGTCATCCAGCCGTTGCCGGTCTGCGCGAGGGTGCGCATCATGCGGCCGTACAGATCGCGGGCGGGCATCGTCTTCCGCGCCAGGCCCGCCGCCTCCGCCGCGCGGTAGGCCGCGTCGAACTCCTCGCCCCACAGGTCGACCAGCTCGGGCACGTCGGAGGGGGAGAACAGGGACCACTGCGCGTCGGCGTTCACGCGGCGCATGAACTCGTCCGGGATCCAGTGCGCGAGGTTGAGGTTGTGGGTACGGCGGGCGTCCTCGCCGGTGTTGTCGCGCAGCTCCAGGAACTCCTCGATGTCGGAGTGCCAGGTCTCCAGGTAGACCGCGGCGGCGCCCTTGCGCCGGCCGCCCTGGTTCACCGCGGCGACCGAGGCGTCGAGGGTCTTCAGGAACGGGACGATGCCGTTGGAGTGCCCGTTGGTGCCGCGGATCAGCGAACCGCGCGAACGGATCCGGGAGTACGACAGACCGATGCCGCCCGCGTGCTTGGAGAGCCGGGCGACCTGGTGGTAGCGGTCGTAGAGGGAGTCCAGCTCGTCCAGCGGGGAGTCGAGGAGGTAGCAGGACGACATCTGGGGGTGCCGCGTACCGGAGTTGAAGAGCGTGGGGGAGGAGGGGAGGTAGTCCAGGCGGCTCATCAGCCGGTAGAGCGCGGCGACCTCGTCCACCGAGCGGACCGAGTCGTCCTCGGCGAGGCCGGCGGCGACCCGCAGCATGAAGTGCTGGGGCGTCTCGATCACCTGACGGGTGATCGGGTGCCGCAGCAGATAGCGGCTGTGCAGGGTGCGCAGACCGAAGTAGCCGAACCGGTCATCGCCCTCGGTGTCGACGAGCGCGTCGAGGCGGGCGGCGTGGATACGGGTGAACTCCGCCGTACGGTCGGCGATGAGCCCTTCCCGGTGCCCGACGGCGACGGACTCGGTGAACGTCGTCACGCCCTGCGAGGCGGCCTCCGCGGCGATGCTGATGGTCAGCAGCCGGGCGGCCAGCCGCGAGTAGGCGGGATCGTCGGAGATGAGCCCCGCGGCCGCCTCCGTGGCCAGCTCGCGCAGCTCCGTCTCGTCCGCCCGCGCGGACCGGCCGCGCAGCGCGGCGGCGGCGACCCGGCCGGGGTCGGCGTCGGGGAGGTCGGAGGTCAGCTCGGTCAGGGTCCGCAGCAGCGCGGCACCGGGACCGTCGGTCTCCCTGGCCGGGGTGGCTGAAGCCGGATCGGCTGGCGCGATGGTCACGTGGGACTCTCCCTCGCTCGGCAGGGGCCTTGCGGAGGGCAGGGGGCGGCACACGAGCGCACGGGGCGTCGCGTCCACCGGTCCATTCCGCGAGACCCGGACGTCAAGGCACCCGGACCGGACGGCCGGGCGCGCGGTCGGCAGGTCCTCGGACTGGACGCGTGGATGCCCGCCGTAGGGCGGACAAGCACGGGTACACCGTTGCGGGACAGTTCCGGATTCGCACCGGATTCCCCTGCGGCGACAGCGAGCACGAGCATACATCTTGTGCCGGGCTGCGGTGCCACCACCAGATGTTGTGTCATGTCGGCTTCGGAGCGTGTCAGTCGCTCTTCTCGCGGGCGGCGGGCGGGGGCCCGGACGGCGCCGCGGCCGGGCTCCCCGCAGGCGCCGGACGGGCTCGTGGCGGGGCATCCGCCCGGCCCCTGGCGGCGGGCGGCGAGGGACGCGAAGGGGCGGCGGGGCCCTGTCGCCCCGCCGCCCCTCGTCCCCGCCCGGTGAACCCGGCGCAGAGGTGGTTCGGCGTCCTGCGCCGGTGTCGGCGCGCCGAATCCGGTACGCCGGTGTCAGTGCGCCGATCCGGCCGTGGCCGGCGGCAGCTCCACCTCCACGCCCGGGTCGCCCGCGTCCGCCGTGTAGTCCTGCGGGCTGGTCTCGTCGACGCCCTCGGGAGCCTTGACGGCCTTCAGGACGAAGGTGAGGACCACCGTGACGGCCACGTTGAGCACGAACGCCGTCAGACCGATGTAGCCGATCTCGCCGATGCCGGGGATCTCCTTCGAGCTGCCGCCGAAGTGCTTCTGGGTCGGTGAGGCCACCCCGTACGCGGCGAGCGTGCCGTACACCATGCCCACGGCCCAGCCCGCCAGCAGCGCCCAGCGGTGGCACCAGCGGGTGAACAGGCCGCCGACCAGGGCCGGGAAGGTCTGCAGGATCCAGATGCCGCCGAGCAGCTGGAAGTTGATCGCGACCGTCTTGTCCATGGTGAGGACGAAGACCAGGGCACCCACCTTCACCAGCAGCGACACCACCTTGGAGACCTGGGTCTCCTGCTTCGGGGTCGCGTCGGGCTTGATGAAGTCCTTGTAGATGTTGCGGGTGAAGAGGTTCGCGGCCGCGATGGACATGATGGCCGCGGGGACCAGGGCGCCGATGCCGATGGCGGCGAACGCCACCCCCGCGAACCAGTCCGGGAACATGTTCTCGAAGAGCTGGGGGATCGCCAGCTGGCCGTTGGTCACCTTCACCCCGGCCGCGATCGCCATGAAGCCGAGCAGCGCGAGCAGGCCCAGCATCAGCGAGTACAGCGGGAGGATCGTGGTGTTGCGGCGGATCACGTCGCGACTGCGACTGGACAGCGTCGCCGTGATCGAGTGCGGGTACATGAACAGCGCGAGCGCCGAACCGAGCGCCAGGGTGGCGTACGTCCACTGGCCCGCCTCGGGGGGTACGAGCCCGCCCGCACCGGCCGCCGTGTACTTGTCGCCGGCCGCCTTGAAGATCTCGTCGAAGCCGCCCAGCTTGATCGGGATGTAGATGATGGCCACCGCGATCACGATGTAGATCAGGGTGTCCTTCACGAACGCGATCAGGGCGGGGGCGCGCAGCCCCGAGGAGTAGGTGTAGGCGGCCAGCACGGCGAACGCGATGAGCAGCGGGAGGTCCTTCACGAACCAGTTGCTGTTCTCGCCGCCGCCGACGCCCATCACGTCCAGCACGGCCTGGATGCCGACCAGCTGGAGCGCGATGTACGGCATGGTGGCCAGGATGCCGGTGACGGCCACGGCCAGCGACAGGCTCTTGGAGCCGAAGCGGCCGCGGACGAAGTCCGACGTGGTGACGTATCCGTGCTTGTGCGACACCGACCACAGCCGGGGCAGGAAGGTGAAGATCAGCGGATAGACCAGGATCGTGTACGGCACCGCGAAGAAGCCCGCGGCACCCGCGGCGTAGACCGCGGCCGGCACGGCGACGAAGGTGTACGCCGTGTACAGGTCGCCGCCGAGCAGGAACCAGGTGATCCAGGTGCCGAAGGAGCGGCCGCCCAGACCCCACTCGTCGAGGGTGTGCTCGTTGTCGGCCCTGCGCCAGCGCGCGGCCAGGAAGCCCAGGGCCGTGACGGCCAGGAAGAAGAAGACGAAGACGCCGAGCGCGACGCCGTTGACCCCGTCCTTCACTGCGACACACCTTCCTTCCGGGCGGCGCGGGCGGCGCGGGCGCGCTGGTCGCGCTGCCACAGCTGGTACGCGGTCATCGTCAGTGCCGTGGAGAGCAGCACCCACAGCATCTGGTACCAGTAGAAGAACGGGATCCCGATGAACGTCGGATCCGTCTTGGCGTAGGACCCGACCCACAGCATCGCCACGAAGGGCGCGACGAGGCACAGGCCGATGACGGCGCGCACGGGCGTCATCACCGGCTCTCGGGTCACTTCTGGGGCTTCTGACATCTGGCGTTCCGTCCCCTCGTAGATCGCCTATGACGCGCAGGCAATCTAGGTCACGGTGTCACGGGAACGGAACCCCTCGTTCGTACAACACGCGCACCATGGGGGCGCTTTGGGCGCACCTAGGCCCCGGGGCGGCGCGCCCCGGGGCCTAGGTGGATCCGATGCCCGGTCAGTCCCGCGGGCGTTTCGGCCGCGCGAGGAATCAGTCCTGCGGGCGTTTCGGCCGCGCGAGGAATCAGTCCTGCGGGCGCTTGAGCCGTGCGACGAACTTGTACCGGTCGCCCCGGTAGACCGACCGCACCCACTCCACCGGCCGGCCGTCCTTGTCCAGCGAGTGCCGGGACAGCATCAGCATCGGCAGGCCGACGTCGGTGCCGAGCAGGCCCGCCTCGCGCGGGGTGGCCAGCGAGGTCTCGATGGTCTCCTCGGCCTCCGCGAGGTGGACGTCGTAGACCTCGGCGAGGGCGGTGTAGAGGGAGGTGTACTTCACCAGCGACCTGCGCAGCGCAGGGAAGCGTTTGGCCGAAAGATGGGTGGTCTCGATGGCCATCGGCTCGGCGTTGGCCATGCGCAGCCGCTCGATGCGCAGCACACGGCCGCCCGCGGTGATGTCGAGCAGACCGGCGAGGGTGTCGTCGGCGGTGATGTACCCGATGTCCAGGAGCTGCGAGGTGGGTTCGAGGCCCTGGGCGCGCATGTCCTCGGTGTACGAGGTGAGTTGGAGCGCCTGCGAGACCTTCGGCTTGGCGACGAACGTGCCCTTGCCCTGGATGCGTTCGAGGCGGCCCTCGACGACGAGTTCCTGGAGCGCCTGGCGGACGGTGGTGCGCGAGGTGTCGAACTCGGCCGCCAGGGTCCGCTCGGGCGGGACCGGGGTGCCGGGCGACTGGGTCTCCGTCATGTCCAGCAGGTGCTTCTTCAGGCGGTAGTACTTGGGCACACGCGCGGTACGGACGGTCGCCCCACCCTCGTTCTCCGCACTGCTGACGTCGGTGCTCATGCTCCGCCTTCCCGGCTTCCGGTGCCGAAGCGACCGACATGTCCGTCGGCCACGGCTCACATCGTGGCACGGCTTCGTGTGCACGGTGTCCCCTGTGGGTGACCTCGCACGTTCCGTGATCCCCTCTGTATACCGTCGAGGCTCTGGTTGGTCTAGTCCAAGGTGCTGTCGTGGCGGGTGTGGTCCAGGGGAATGCGGGCGTCCGTTCTGGTGCCTTGCGAAATGAAAAGTCCCTGCATATCGCGGTCACGTAACGGACGACTCGACCCCGCTCGAACACCCTTGACAGCCCTATTGGTCTGGGCCAAGCTCCCGCTTACTGGTCTACACCATTGGTCCAGTCCCGGCCCCATGGGCGGTACGGCGCGTTGACGGTCACCGCGGGGAGGCAGGGGGGTTTGTGGCATCCCTGAGGAGGGTTGGCGTGAAGCGCAAGCTGGTAGCCGCGATCGGTATCGCGGGCATGATCTTCTCCGTCGCGGCGTGCGGGGGCAAGGACGACGACAAGGCCGCGAGCGGCGGCGGCAGCAACAAGGGCCAGACGCTCACCGTCTGGGTCATGGACGGCTCCGCTCCCGACCAGTGGCAGAAGGACGTGGCCGCCGCCTTCGAGAAGAAGACGCAGGCGAAGGTCAAGTTCGAGGTCCAGCAGTGGAACGGCATCCAGCAGAAGCTGACCACGGCGCTGTCCGAGGAGAACCCGCCGGACGTCTTCGAGATCGGCAACACCCAGACCCCCGCCTACGCCAAGACCGGCGGCCTGGCCGAGCTCGCCGACCTGAAGAGCTCCATCGGCACCGACTGGACCGCGGCGCTCAACAACTCCTCGGTCTTCGACAGCAAGCAGTACGCGGCGCCCTGGTACTTCGCCAACCGCGTCGTCATCTACAACAAGAAGGTCTGGGCCGACGCCGGCATCGACGAGCTCCCCAAGACGCGTGACGAGTTCTACGCCGACCTCAAGCAGATCGGTTCCAAGACCAAGGCCGAGCCGATCTACCTGCCGGGCCAGAACTGGTACCACTTCGTCGGCCTGACCATCGGCGAGGGCGCCGAGCTGGTCAAGAAGGACGGCGACAAGTACGTCTCCAACCTGGCCGACCCGAAGGTCGCCGCCGCCATGGAGACGTACAAGAAGTTCCAGGCGCTGTCCAAGGCTCCGAAGGACAAGGACGAGGCCACCCCGCAGCAGGGCGAGGTCTTCGGCAAGGGCAACGTCGGCGCCATCATCGGCATGGGCTGGGAGGCCGGCACCGCGATCAAGGCCAACCCGGCGATCGAGAAGCAGATCGGCTACTTCACCATCCCCGGTGCCACGGCCGGCAAGCCCGAGGGCGTCTTCCTCGGCGGTTCCAACCTCGCCGTCGCGGCCGGCAGCAAGAAGCAGGAGCTCGCCAAGGAGTTCCTGAAGATCGCGCTGTCCGACCAGTACGAGGGCGAACTGGCCAAGATCAACGGCGTCATCCCGAACAAGGAGTCGCTCCAGAGCAACCTGGCGGGCAACGCCGCCGCCGAGGCCGCCGCGCCGGCCGCCGCGGGCGGTGGCACCACGCCGCTGATCCCGGAGTGGGCCGCGGTCGAGAACGCGCCCAACCCGGTCAAGACCTTCATGACGGCCGTCCTGAACGGCAAGTCCCCGGCCGAGGCCGCCAAGCAGGTCGAGGGCGACTTCAACAAGCGCCTGGCGCAGCAGCAGTAACGCTTCGCAGGAGGCGGGGGCCGTCCTTCCGACGGCCCCCGCCCTGGCGTCGACCCGGTCGAGAGAAGAGATGGCGAGCATGACCGTGCAGACCGAACGGCCGCCCTCCGGTCCGGCGGACGTCCGCAAGTCGGACGACGGAGGACCCGGCAGGCCCCAACCACGAGGGGCCCGGCGCACCGGTGCGCTCGCCCCGTACCTCCTGCTGCTGCCGGCCTGCGCGGCCACCGTGCTGCTGCTCGGCTGGCCGCTGCTGAAGGACCTGCTGCTGTCGTTCCAGAACCTCAACATGGGACAGCTGATCCAGCATGTCACCGAGTGGAACGGCATCGACAACTACAAGGAAGCCCTCACCGGCGAGGACTTCTGGCGCGTCACCCTGCGCACCCTGCTGTTCACGGCGGTCAACGTCGTCCTGATCATGCTGCTGGGCACGCTGGTGGGCCTGCTGCTCGCCCGCCTCGGCAAGCGGATGCGGGTGACCCTGATGATCGGCCTGGTGCTGGCCTGGGCGATGCCCGTGGTCGCCGCGACCACCGTCTACCAGTGGCTGTTCGCCCAGCGCTTCGGTGTCGTCAACTGGGTGCTGGACAAGCTCGGCTGGCACTCCATGGCCGACTACAGCTGGACCAGCAGCCAGCTGTCGACCTTCTTCGTGGTCACCCTGCTGATCGTCTGGCAGTCCATACCGTTCGTCGCGATCAACCTCTACGCGGCCACCACCACCATCCCCGGCGAGCTGTACGAGGCGGCGGCCCTGGACGGCGCGGGCGTGTGGAAGAGCTTCACCACGGTCACCCTGCCGTTCCTGCGGCCGTTCCTCTACGCGACCACGTTCCTGGAGATCATCTGGGTCTTCAAGGCGTTCGTGCAGGTCTTCACCATCAACGGCGGCGGCCCCGACCGGCTCACCGAGACCCTTCCCGTCTACGCCTACATCGAGGGCGTCGGCAACCAGCACTACGGCATGGGCGCGGCGATCGCCGTCCTGACCATCCTGATCCTGCTCTGCGTCACCGCCTACTACCTGCGGATCGTGCTCAAGCAGGACGAAGAAGAGGGGGCCGAGCTGTGAAGCGCTCGCTCATCGGCCGCATCTGGCCCAACGTCACGGCCGCCGTCCTGTTCGTCGGCTTCGTCTTCCCCGTGTACTGGATGTTCGCCACGGCCTTCAAGCCGACCGGTGACATCATCGCGGAGGACCCGGTCTGGTTCCCGACCGACGTCACGTTCGAGCATTTCCAGAAGGCGACCGGCGTCGACCACTTCTGGACGTATGTCGGCAACTCCCTGGTCGTCACGGTCCTCGCGGTGGTGTTCTCGCTGATCATCGCACTCGTCGCGGCCTTCGCGCTGGCGCGGATGCGGTTCCGCGGGCGGCGCGGCTTCGTCGTCGGCTTCATGCTGGCGCAGATGGCCCCCTGGGAGGTCATGGTCATCGCGATGTACATGATCGTGCGCGACGCGTCGATGCTGAACAGCCTCGTCCCGCTGACGGTCTTCTACATGATGATGATCCTGCCGTTCACCGTCCTGACGCTGCGCGGCTTCGTCGCCGCGGTGCCCAGGGAGCTGGAGGAGGCGGCCATGGTCGACGGCTGCACCCGCGGCCAGGCCTTCCGCCGGGTCATCCTGCCGCTGCTCGCGCCGGGCCTGATGTCCACCTCGCTGTTCGGCTTCATCACCGCATGGAACGAGTTCCCGCTGGTCCTGGTCCTCAACAAGGAGGCCGAGTCCCAGACGCTCCCGCTGTGGCTGTCCAGCTTCCAGACCGCCTTCGGCGACGACTGGGGCGCCACCATGGCCGCGTCCTCGCTCTTCGCCGTCCCGATCCTGATCCTCTTCGTCTTCCTCCAGCGCAGGGCCGTCAGCGGCCTGACCGCCGGAGCCGTGAAGGGATAACCCCATCCGATGACGACTTTCGCCAGCGGCACCGACACGCTGACCCGCGACGCGCTGACGGTCCTCCAGCCCGGCTTCACCGGCACCACGGCCCCCGACTGGCTGCTGCGCCGCCTCGGTGAGGGCCTCGCCTCCGTCGGCCTCTTCGGTCGCAACATCGCCTCGCCCGAGCAGCTCGCCGTCCTGACCGCGCAGCTGCGCGCCGAGCGCGACGACGTGCTCGTCGCGATCGACGAGGAGGGCGGCGACGTGACGCGCCTGGAGGTGCGCACCGGTTCCAGCTTCCCCGGCAACCACGCCCTCGGCGCGGTGGACGACGTCGAGCTGACCCGGGAGGTGGCCTTCGAGCTGGGCCGCCGGCTCGCGGACTGCGGCGTCAACCTGAACTGGGCACCCTCCGCGGACGTCAATTCGAACCCCGCGAACCCGGTCATCGGGGTCCGTTCGTTCGGCGCCGACACCGCGCTGACCGCCCGGCACACGGCCGCCTATGTCACCGGGCTCCAGTCGGCGGGCGTCGCCGCCTGCACCAAGCACTTCCCGGGACACGGCGACACGGCCGTCGACTCCCACCACGCGCTGCCCCGCATCGACGTGGACGCCGAGGTGCTCGCCGAGCGCGAACTGGTCCCGTTCCGCGCGGCCGTCGCCGCCGGCACCCGGGCGGTCATGAGCGCCCACATCCTGGTCCCCGCCCTGGACCCGGAGCACCCGGCGACGCTGTCCCGCCGCATCCTCACCGGACTGCTGCGCGGCGAACTCGGCTACGACGGGCTGATCGTCACCGACGGCATGGAGATGCAGGCCATCGCCGCCACCTACGGCATCGAGCGCGGCAGCGTGCTGGCCGTCGCGGCCGGCGCCGACGCGATCTGCGTGGGCGGCGGCCTGGCCGACGACGAGACGGTACGGCGTCTGCGCGACGCCCTCGTCGGGGCCGTACGCTCCGGCGAGCTGCCCGAGGAGCGGCTGGCGGACGCGGCGCGCCGGGTGCGCGAGCTGGCCCGCTGGACCGCCACGACCGACGTGCGCACCCACGAGGTCCGCTCCGACGTGGGGCTCGTGGCCGCCCGGCGCGCCCTCACGGTGACCGGCGCCGACGCGTACACGCCCCCTGTCGAGGCCCCGTACGTGGCCGCCTTCACCCCGGTCGCGAACATCGCCGTCGGCGACGAGACCCCCTGGGGGGTGGCCGCCGAGCTCGCCGGTCTGCTGCCGGGGACGCGGACGGGCAGCTTCACCGGCCCGGACGCGGGTCCCGCGGCGCTGGTGGCGGCGGGGGAGCGGCGGATCGTCGCCGTCGTCCGCGACGAGCACCGGCACCCGTGGATGGCGACGGCGCTCGACACCCTGCTGGCGGCCCGCCCCGACACGGTCGTGGTGGAGATGGGCGTACCCCAGTCCGCGCCCCGCGGCGCCCTGTACATCGCCACCCACGGCGCGGCACGGGTGTGCGGGCGGGCGGCGGCGGAGGTCGTCGCCGGCCGTTAGCGCCTGTTCCACGACGAAGGCGCCGGGCCCCTCTCGGGGAGCCCGGCGCCTTCGTCGTGTCCGCGGGACCCGGTCAGATCCCCTGCCACTGCGGCTTGTCGGCGTAGGTCTGCCGGAAGTAGGGCGCGAGCTTGAGCTTCGAGGCCGCGGCCTCGTCGACGACGACCGTGGCGTGCGGGTGGAGCTGGAGCGCCGAGGCCGGGCACACCGCCGCCACCGGTCCCTCCACGGTCGCGGCGACCGCGTCCGCCTTGCCCTCGCCGGTGGCGAGCAGCACCAGGTGCCGTGCCTCCAGGATGGTGCCGATGCCCTGGGTGATGACGTGGTGGGGCACCTGCTCGATGTCGCCGTCGAAGAAGCGCGCGTTGTCCACGCGGGTCTGCTGGGTCAGCGTCTTGATGCGGGTGCGCGAGGCGAGCGAGGAGCAGGGCTCGTTGAACCCGATGTGCCCGTCGGTCCCGATCCCGAGCAGCTGGAGGTCCACACCGCCGGCCTCGGCCAGCGAGCGGTCGTACGCCGCACAGGCCGCCGGGACGTCCTCGGCCGTGCCGTCGGGACCCAGGAACGCCGGCATCCCGATGCCGAGCGGCTCCAGCACCTCGCGGCGCAGCACCGAGCGGTAGGACTCCGGGTGGTCGGCGGGCAGCCCCACGTACTCGTCGAGCTGGGCGATGCGCGCCCGCGAGACGTCCACGGAGCCGGAGCGCACCTTCGCCGTCAGCGCCTGGTAGACGGGCAGCGGGGTCGAGCCGGTGGCCACGCCGAGCAACGCGTCGGGCTTGCGTCGCAGCAGCCGCGCCATGGCCTCGGCGATGAGCTCGCCGCCCGATTCGGCGTCCGGAACGATGACAACTTCCACGCTGGGCCTGCCGTTCTGGAGAGAGCTGGAGAAGGGGCTGGAAGGACTATGTGGTTTAGACCAATCTAACAGAGCGGGGCCTTGCCTCCCAGGCGACAGGGAGCCCGGCCATTGTCACTTCGGCGGCAGGCGGACGCCGTTCGGCGAGGCCGTGACGGCGTACGGCGCGCGGTGTGGATCCGCCGACGCGCCGGGGCCGGTCGCCCGGTGTGCCGCGGCGGTGGCCCAGAGTGTGTCCCGGTGGCCGCGGGAGGGGGTGAGCCGGGAGGAACCGGAGGCAGTCGCGGAAATTGCCATGAACATCTGGTCCCGCGGGTGACCCCGGCGGGCTAGGCTGCGTGGCGTCGGCTGCGAAACGCCGTCGACAAGCGGCCTCCGACGCATGGACAGGTCAAGTGGTCTAGTCCAGAATGCAAGTGACGGACGACAACACAACGAGCCTCCGTTCTCCCCGCACAGGAGAGCGGACCGAGGAACCGGTGCTCTCTGCCCTGACTGCCCCGGCTCCTCATCCTTCGGCCGAACGGGACCGCACACCCCGCGGCCGAATATTGCTCCGGGCTGCGGTGCCGGTGGAGGGCTGAGGGTCCCTCCCAGGCGCCGCGGCCCGCGGGTGTTCCGGGACCGGTACAGAGCGGCTGTTTCAGGGCTGGTCAGACCGGCGGGTACGCTCGCACACGTGCCCTCCATGAACGAACTCGTACGCCAGCACACGGCCCTCGACGACTCCGACCTCGAGTGGCTCCACCTGCTGGTCTCGGAGTGGCAGCTGCTCTCCGACCTCTCCTTCGCCGACCTGGTCCTGTGGGTGCCCACCCGCGACGGCGCCCGGTACGTCTCCGTCGCCCAGATGCGGCCCAACACCGGCCCCACCTCCTACCAGGACGACATGGTCGGCCACCTCGTCCCGCGCGGGCGCCGGCCCATGCTGGACGCCGCCCTGGACGAGGGCCGGATCGTGCGCGAGGGCGACCCGGAGTGGCGCGAGGAGGTCCCGGTCCGGGTCGAGTCGATCCCCGTACGGCGCGAGGGGCGCGTACTCGGCGTGATCGCCCGCAACACCAACCTGCTCACCGTGCGCACCCCGAGCCGCCTGGAGCTCACCTACCTCCAGAGCGCCTCCGACCTGGCGCAGATGATCGCCGCGGGCTCCTTCCCGTTCCCCGGGCAGCAGGTCGACATGGACGCCTCGCCGCGTGTCGGCGACGGTCTGATCCGCCTCGACGCGGACGGCATCGTGCAGTACTCGTCCCCCAACGGGCTCTCCGCCTACCACCGGCTGGGCCTCGCCTCGGACCTCGTCGGCCAGCACCTGGGCCAGCTCACCGCCGAACTCGCCCCGACCCGGGGCCCGGTGGACGAGGCGCTGGCCAAGGTCGCCAGCGGCTGGGCGCCGCGCGAGTTCGAGATCGAGGCCAACGACGGCGTGATCCAGTTCCGCGCGATCCCGCTCAAGCCCAAGGGCACCCGCATCGGTTCACTGGTGCTGCTGCGTGACGTCACCGAACTGCGCCGCCGCGAGCGGGAATTGATCACCAAGGACGCGACCATCCGGGAGATCCACCACCGGGTGAAGAACAACCTCCAGACGGTGGCGGCGCTGCTGCGCCTGCAGGCCCGGCGCATCGACTCCGAGCGCGGGCGCGAGGCGCTGGAGGAGGCCGTGCGCCGGGTGGGCTCGATCGCGATCGTGCACGAGACGCTCTCCCAGAACCTCGACGAACGGGTGGAGTTCGACGAGATCGCCGACCGCGTCCTCGCGATGGTCGCGGAGATCTCCCCGGGCAAGGTCACCGGTCGGCGCACCGGCCGCTTCGGCATCCTGGACGCGGAGGTCGCCACCCCGCTGTCGATGGTGCTGACGGAGATCCTTCAGAACGCCCTCGAACACGGCTTCCGTGAGGGCGACACCGGCACGGTCGAGGTCTCCGCGGTCCGCGGCGGGACGACGAAGGAGGGCCGGCTGCTGGTCACCGTCCAGGACGACGGCGTCGGTCTGCCCGAGGGCTTCGACCCGCACCGCTCCGGCAACCTCGGCCTCCAGATCGTACGGACGCTGGTGGAGGGGGAGTTGGGGGGCGCCTTCGACATGGTCCGGGCACCGGAGCGCGGCACCCAGGTGATCCTGGACATCCCGGTCCGCGCGCAGAAGTAGGCGCGGTGGCGGCCGCGGCCGCCACGCACTTCGCCCGAACGGGCCCGGACAGCATTGAGCCCCGGACCACTGAGTGATCCGGGGCTGAAGCTCGTTGCTGCTTTTTACTGCTAAGCGCATCGGGGGTACTGCGCGCTGCGGCTCGGGGGCGGGAGTTGCGTACTCGCTGTACGCGCCGCCAAGCTCAGGCTGTTAGCGGGGTGGGTGTGGTCAGGCGGAGGCCTGACGAGCCCGGTTGCGGGCGGCGCGGCGCTTCATTGCGCGACGCTCGTCCTCGCTGAGACCACCCCAGACGCCGGAGTCCTGGCCGGACTCGAGCGCCCACTGCAGACACTGCTCGATAACGGGGCAGCGACGGCAGACGGCCTTGGCTTCCTCGATCTGCAGCAGCGCAGGACCGGTGTTGCCGATGGGGAAGAAGAGCTCGGGGTCTTCCTCGCGGCAAACGGCGTTGTGACGCCAGTCCATGGCTGCTACCTCTCCTTGGTATTACGTGCAAGTTGCTTGTGAATGTGAACGCTTTCACGAATCCCCCAACAAGTGAAGGGCCGCCCGCCAGGTTCTCTGGCGTGGTCCTTGTGCGTTGAGGGGTTCCGGTGATCTGTGGAGGCCGGTGTTGCGGGCCCGTCCCGATCGCCAGGAAGAGACTCGCAAACCTCGACGGCGGATACAACCCCTTCTGGAAAGTTTTTTTTGATTCCTCGGTGTCGACTAGGTCACAGCCGTACTTCCATGGGGTGGATCCTGGCCTAAACGTTCGAGTGAAAGGACTTTGGCCCGTTCCGCTCACACAATCACACGCAGTGCACGGCGAACGCCTGTGAACGTCACGCTCGTACGCAGTCCTAGGTGGTCGCCGTCCATCTGGAGGGGCAGTGGCACCTTCGAATGCAAGGTGAACTGGTCGAGGTCGTGCAGTGAGGTCGCATGCCTGCCATGGGGTCCCCGCTCCGGGGACGAAGTGAGCAACTGCGTGCCATACCGGGCAACCGCGGCCGTGGACAGGCGGCTGAGACCGAGTACGTCGAGCCCCTTATCGAACGAGGCCTTAGGCGACGTGTACATCGGGCGATTGCCGAGATACGTCCAGGGGGACGTGTTCGAGACTATGGCGACCACCAGATCGGTGACCGTGTCCTCGCCGGGCCGCTCCACCACGATCGTGCCGCGCCGCCGGTGCTGCTCACCGAGGAACTGCCGGACGACCTGACGCACGTACAGCGCGTGCGTCGACTTCCTGCCCTGCTCGCGCTGCTGCTCGACCCGGCCGACCACGCCCGCGTCGAAACCCAGGCCCGCGTTGAAGGTGAACCAGCGGGACGGGACGGACTCGTCGTCGGTGCCGGGCGTACCCGAGGTGAGACCGAGACCGACCGTGCGCTCGCGGCCCTCGCGCAGGGCGTCCAGCAGGGCGCCGGTCGCCTCGACGGCGTCGTTCGGCAGCCCCAGGGCGCGGGCGAAGACGTTCGTGGAGCCGCCGGGGACCACGGCGAGGCCGGGCAGCCGGTCCGGGTCGGGGCCGGAGTGCAGCAGACCGTTGACGACCTCGTTGACCGTGCCGTCGCCGCCCAGCGCCACGACCAGCTCGACGTCGTCGCTCTCGGCCGCCTCGCGGCCCAGGTCGCGCGCGTGCCCCCGGTACTCGGTGGTGGCCACCTCGAGCTTCATCTCGCTCGCGAGCGCGTGGATCAGCACATCGCGCGTACGTGCGCTTGTGGTGGTTGCCGCCGGATTGACCACGAGAAGTGCACGCATGGGGTGCAGCGTACCTACTGGGTGGTACCCGGCCCAGACCGAGGTAGGGATCCGGTAAGAGACGGAGACGTGAGGCTCGACACGGAAGGCCCGGCTGACCGGGCTACCCTTCTCGGGTGAGCAGCCAGAGCCCCTCCAGTTCCGAGACCGAGATCACGCCGGAGAACGCCGGCCCCCGCCCGCGGCGGCTGACGTACGCCGCCGTGCTCGCCGCCCTCGAAGGACTCGCGCTGCTCGTCGGAGGCGTGTGGATCCTGGTGCTCGGGCTCACCGGCGACTCGGCCGACCGCACCCAGGGGGTGACCGGCGGGGTGACGCTGATCGCGCTCTCCCTGCTGCCGCTGCTCGCCGCCCGCGGCCTGCTCGGCCGGCGCAGCTGGAGCCGGGGCCCGGCCCTCATCACGCAGATCATGGCGCTGCCCGTGGCCTACACCCTGCTCCAGGCCGACAGCGCGGCGATCCCGGCCGGTATCGCGCTGGCGATCGCGGCCGTCGCCTCGCTCGTACTGCTCGTCAACGCGGAGACGACCCGGGCCCTCGGGATCCGGGGGCCCGGAAACGCGCGGCAGCAGGACGAGCCGAAGTAGCCGCCACTCCTCCGTAGCCGCTACTCCTCCACGAGCAGCTTCTCCCGCAGCTGCGCCAGGGTGCGCGCCAGCAGCCGGGAGACATGCATCTGGGAGATGCCGACCTCCTGCGCGATCTGCGACTGGGTCATGTTGCCGAAGAACCGCAGCAGCAGGATCCGCTTCTCGCGCGGCGGGAGGTCCTCCAGGAGCGGCTTGAGCGACTCCCGGTACTCCACGCCCTCCAACGCCTCGTCCTCCGCGCCGAGGGTGTCGGCGACCGCCGGGGACTCGTCGTCGGTGTCGGGGACGTCCAGGGACAGCGTCGAGTACGCGTTCGCGGACTCCAGGCCCTCCAGGACCTCTTCCTCCGAGATGGCCAGCTTCTCGGCGAGCTCGTGCACCGTGGGCGAGCGGCCGTGCTGCTGCGAGAGCTCCGCGGTCGCCGTGGTGAGGGCGAGGCGCAGCTCCTGGAGCCGGCGGGGCACGCGCACCGCCCAGCCCTTGTCGCGGAAGTGCCGCTTGATCTCGCCGACGACCGTCGGCGTCGCGTACGTCGAGAACTCGACACCGCGCTCCGGGTCGAAGCGGTCGACCGACTTGATCAGGCCGATGGTGGCGACCTGGGTGAGGTCGTCGAGCGGCTCGCCGCGGTTGCGGAAGCGCCGCGCGAGATGCTCGACGAGCGGCAGATGCATGCGGACCAGCCGGTTGCGCAGCTCCGCGTACTCGGCGCTGCCCTCCTTGAGCTGGCGCAGTTCGACGAACAGGGCCCGTGCTCCGCTGCGGTCCTGTGGGTCGTGCTGCGTGGCCTGCGGCGCGCTCTGCGCGTCCGGCTTCTCGTCTCGCTCGTGCTCGCTCATCGTCCCGCCCGTTGCCCTTCCCCGAGCTCTCGCCTCGGCCCGGCCGGGCAAGCCCCCGGACCGCCGCTCCCGAGGCGCGCTCTGCACGGCACCTTCCCGATCCCGCTGCCCGTCGTCGTCCGGGAGACCGGCCTCCGAGGTGTGTTCCTCCGGATGCGGCCGGGCCGGCTCGGGGATTCCGTCGATGCCGTCCGCCATGCGCCGGGAGCCGTCCAGGTCGGTGTTCTCGGCCGGCAGCCCCCGTGCGCCGCGCTCTTCGTCCCGCACCGGCCCGTCCCCGTTCCTCACGCCGGCCCGGGTCCCGCGCCGCGCTGTTTGTAGAGGCTGATCGACACGGTCTTGTCGTCGTCCACGGCGGAGGAGACCTTGCCCGCGAGGGCGGACAGCACGGTCCAGGCGAAGGTGTCCCGTGACGGAGCGTGACCATCGGTGGTCGGCGCGGAGACGGTCACTTCGAGCGAGTCGTCGACGAGTCGGAAGACGCAGCTGAGCACGGAGCCCGGCACGGCCTGCTGGAGCAGGATCGCGCAGGCCTCGTCCACGGCGATGCGCAGGTCCTCGATCTCGTCCAGGGTGAAGTCCAAACGGGCCGCGAGGCCGGCCGTGGCCGTCCGCAGCACCGACAGGTAGGCACCCGCAGCCGGCAGCCGGACTTCCACGAAGTCCTGGGTCGCGGGCTCGCCTGCGATCTGGGACACCCTCACCTCCAAGGTGGTACAAGCTATTCGGGGCCGAGGGTCGCCCCCCGGGGTGACACGAAGTGTGGTTCAGCGGTGACGCTACCGCGCGCCCGACTTTGCTGTCCCCCGGACCCCAACCCCTTGCTGTCACTCATAGTAAACCTACGGATACGCTCCGTGGCTAGGGGTTTGCGGGCCCAAATGGGAAGAGCGCGCGCCGGGTTGACGTACCCAGACGTCAGACGGTCGAACCGTACCCGTCGGACGGTCTCGCGGGCGCCCGTCCGGGGTCACACGAGGACGTGATCCACGAAGCACCAGCGCCAGTCCTCACCCGGCTCGAAGGTCCGCATCACCGGGTGGCCGGAGTCCGCGTGATGTCCTGTGGCGTGCCGCCCCGGCGACGAGTCGCAGCAGCCGACGTGGCCGCACGTCAGGCACAGGCGCAGCTGCACCGGGTGCGTGCCGGCCGTCAGGCACTCCGGACACGTGACGGTGAGCGCCGCTGGTTCCGGGTGCGGGAGTGCGTCCGAGTGCGTGCACTGTTTCATGATTGCCAGATTACGACGGCCGCACGGTCGGCGGCGCGGAATACGAGGGCGGGCGAGGATCATGGACGTGATGCCACTGCTGTTGCTGGTGGCGGGGAGTGCCGCGATCGCCGCGGCGGCCCGGCGCACCCCGGTGCCGGCGCCGCTGCTGCTGGTCGCGGTCGGCCTGCTGGTGTCGTATCTGCCGGGGGTGCCGGACTACACCCTCGACCCGGACGTCGTCCTGCCGCTGCTGCTGCCCCCGCTGCTGTACACGTCGGCCACCGACAGCTCCTACCTCGACCTGCGCGCCCAGCTGCGTCCCGTGGCGCTGCTGTCGGTCGGGTACGTGCTCTTCGCGACCTTCGTGGTCGGCTGGGCGGTGTACTGGCTCGTGCCGGGGATGCCACTGACGGCGGCGCTGGTGCTGGGCGCGGTGGTGGCGCCGCCGGACGCGGTCGCGGCCACGGCGGTGGCCCGCCGGGTCGGGCTCCCCTCCCGGATCACCACGATCCTCCAGGGCGAGTCGCTCCTCAACGACGCCACCGCCATCACCGCCTACAAGGTGGCCCTCGCGGCCGCCGTCGGCGAGGGCGCCACCTGGGCCGGCGGTGTCGGCGAGTTCCTGGTCGCGGCGGTCGGCGGCGTCGGGGTCGGCCTGGTCCTGATGGCGCCGCTGCACTGGCTGCGCACCCACCTGAAGGAACCGCTCCTCCAGAACACGCTGTCCCTGCTGATCCCGTTCGTCGCCTACGCGGTCGCCGAGCAGTTCCACGCCTCCGGGGTCCTCGCCGTGGTCGTCGTCGCCCTCTACCTGGGACACCGCGCGTGGGAGGTCGACTTCGCCACCCGGCTCCAGGAGGAGGCGGTGTGGAAGATGGTCGCCTTCGTCCTGGAGTCGGCGGTCTTCGCGCTGATCGGCCTCCAGTTGCCCGTCGTCGTGCGCGGACTCGGCGCGGACGAGGGCGCCGACGCCGCCGGGTACGCGGTGGTCCTCTTCCTGGTGGTCGTCGCGGCCCGGTTCGTGTGGGTGTACCCGGCGGCCTTCCTGCCGCGACTGCTGTCGGTGCGGCTCCGGGAACGCGAGGAGAACCCCACCTGGAAGGGGGCGATGATCACCTCCTGGGCCGGGATGCGCGGCGTGGTCTCCCTGGCCATCGCCTTCTCGATCCCGATGACCATGCACGGCGGCGGCGCGCCGTTCCCGCAGCGCAACATGATCCTCTTCCTGACCTTCACCACCGTCATCGGCACCCTGGTGGTGCAGGGCCTGACCCTGCCCCCGCTGATCCGGCTGCTGAAGCTCCCCACGCCCGACCCGCAGGCCGCCACCCTCGCCGAGGCCAACGCGCAGGCGCAGGCCTCCCGGGCCGCCGAACGGCACCTGGAGGAACTCCTCGCCGACGAACGCAACGCCCTCCCGCCCCCGCTCGCCGACCGTCTGCGCATGGTCCTGGAGCGCCGCCGCAACGCCGTCTGGGAACGGCTCGGCCAGGCCAACCCCGTCACCGGCGAGACCGTCGACGACACCTACCGCCGGCTGTCGAGGGAGATGATCGGCACCGAGCGCGAGGTCTTCGTGAGGCTGCGCGACGGCCGCTACATCGACGACGAGATGCTGCGCACCCTGCTGCGCCGGCTGGACCTGGAGGAGGCGGCGGCCTACCGGGAGGCGGCGTGAGCAGCCGCCCGTGAAGGGCGGGAGCGGGTGTGCGCGACGTACGGGGGCTTCGGTCGGCCGCCCGGTGAGGGGCGTGCGCCCACCGGTCACGGGCGGCCGGTGATCACCGCCGCGAGGGTGCTTCCCGGTGCCAGCCGGCCCTCGTCGGCGAGGGCGACAAGTCCGTACAGCAACTTGGCGACATAGAGACGCTCGACGGGCAGCCCATGGCGCTGTTCGAAGTCCGTCGCGAAGGCGTCGAGTTCGGGGGTGGTGCGGGCGTAGCCGCCGAAGTGGAAGCGGTCGTCGAGGGACCAGGCGCCGCGGCGGCGGCCGAACGCCCGCTCCTGGAGCGCCTGTGTCTCGGCGGTCAGGAAGCCGCCCTTGAGCACCGGTATGCCCAGGGCGCGCTGGCCGGGGGCGAGCCCGGCGGCCAGACCGGCCAGGGTGCCGCCGGTGCCGCAGGCGACGGCGACCACGTCGGCGAGGCCGCTCAGCTCGCCGCCGAGGGACACACAGCCCCGGACCGCCTCGGCGTTGCTGCCGCCCTCGGGCACGACAAGGGCGTCTTCGGCGTGGACCGCCCGCAGAATCGCGGCCAGGGTCCGCGGCTCCGCCTTCGCACGGTACGTCGACCTGTCGACGAAGTGCAGCCGCATCCCGTCGGCCGCACAGCGGGCCAGACAGGGGTTGAGGGGACGGTCGGCCAGCTCCTGCCCCCGGACCACACCGGTCGTGCGCAGCCCCAGGAGGCGGCCGGCCGCGGCGGTGGCGCGCAGATGGTTGGAGTACGCGCCCCCGAAGGTGACGATCGGCCGTCCCGCCGCCGTTTCGAGGTTCGGCGCCAGCTTGCGCCACTTGTTGCCGATCAGCTCCGGGTGGATCAGATCGTCGCGCTTGAGCAGCAGCCGGACGCCGTGCCGGGCGAACCGGGCGTCCTCGACCTCCTGGAGCGGCGAGGGCAGCCGGGGCCGCAGGGGGGCGAGGAGATCGGAGCCGGTCACCCCGCCATTGTCGGACACCTGTCCTGATCGGGGCTGCCGCCCCACGGGCACGGCGGCGCGGCGGCCGCCCGGGATCGCGCTTCGTGCCCCGCCGCCCGGTGATCCATTCCCGCTCTTTCGGGTAATAGCACCGCCACGCTCCGTGATGGAAGGCTGGTCCGCGAGATCGGTGCCCGGTGCGAACGGCACCGGTGCATGACGGGAGGGCAATTCAGAATGTCGGTAGGCGAAGAGGTCCGCACGGATCAGGGCAAGCCGCAGCAGAGCCTCGGCACGGCCGCAGCGCGGAACCTGGCCACCACCACCAAGTCCGCTCCCCAGATGCAGGAGATCAGCTCGCGCTGGCTGCTGCGCATGCTGCCCTGGGTGGATGTGCAGGGCGGCACGTACCGGGTGAACCGGCGCCTGACCTACGCGGTCGGTGACGGCCGCATCACGTTCGTGAAGACGGGGGACCGGGTGGAGGTCATCCCCGCCGAGCTGGGCGAACTGCCCGCCCTGCGGGACTACGAGGACGAGGAGGTGCTCGCCGAGCTGGCCCAGCGCTGCCGGCAGCGGGAGTACGCCCCGGGCGAGCTGATCGCCTCGTTCGGCAGCCGCACGGACGAGGTGTACCTGCTGGCGCACGGCAGGGTGGAGAAGGTCGGCACCGGGCCCTACGGCGACGACGCCGTGCTGGGCGTCCTCGCCGACGGCGCCTACTTCGGGGAGGCGGCGCTGGTCGACCCGGAGGCCATCTGGGAGTACACCGCCCGCGCGGACACCGCCTGCACGGTCCTGATCCTGTCCCGCCAGGACCTCGACCAGATCGCGGAGCGCGCCGAGACGCTCGGCGAGCACATCGGGCGGCTGCGCGCCATCCCCGAGCAGCGGACCAACAAGTACGGCGAGAAGGCGGTCGACCTCGCGGCCGGCCACTCCGGCGAGACCGAGATCCCGCACACCTTCGTCGACTACGACGCCAGGCCGCGCGAGTACGAACTGAGCATCGCCCAGACCGTCCTGCGCATCCACACGCGCGTGGCGGACCTCTACAACCAGCCGATGAACCAGACCGAGCAGCAGTTGAGGCTCACCGTCGAGGCGCTGAAGGAACGCCAGGAGCACGAACTGGTCAACAACCGGCAGTTCGGGCTGCTCCACAACTGCGAGTACGACCAGCGGCTCCAGCCGCACGACGGCGTCCCCAGCCCGGACGACATGGACGAACTGCTCAGCAGGCGGCGCGGCACGAAGCTGTTCCTCGCCCACCCGCGCGCGATCTCCGCGTTCGGCCGCGAACTCAACAAGCGCGGACTCGTCCCCGAGACGATCGACGTCGGCGGGAACCGCATTCCCACCTGGCGCGGCGTCCCGATCTACCCGTGCAACAAGATCCCGGTCACCGAGGCCCGGACCAGTTCCATCATCGCGATGCGCCTGGGCCAGGAGGAGCAGGGTGTCGTCGGCCTGCGCCAGTCCGGCATCCCGGACGAGATCGAGCCGAGCCTGTCGGTGCGGTTCATGGGCATCAACGAACAGTCGGTCATCAACTACCTGGTGACGGCCTACTACTCGGCCGCGGTCCTGGTGCCGGACGCCCTCGGCGTCCTGGAGAACGTCGAGATCGGCCGCTGGCGGTGAACTCGCCTGCCGGGACCTCGGGTTCCGGCGCGTACGGCCGGGCGCACGCCAGGGGGGTGCGCCCGGCCGGGGCGGAAGCGTCCGACGCGCCGCCGTGCGCCGCTGCTTCGAAGGGGATTCCATGACCGAGTTCACGACACAGGGGAGAACCGAGACGCTCGAACAGCGGACGACCATCGCGACCCCGGGGCGCGGGCGGCCCGCTCCGGCCGACGGGCACGAGGCGGCGGTGATCCTGGAGCGGGCGCGGGCCTCGGTCGACCCCGAGCTGCGCGCGGCTCTCGACTCGCTGCCGGGTTCCATGCGCCGGGTCGCGCTCTACCACTTCGGCTGGGAGCACGCCGACGGCACACCGGCGGCGGCCCACGCGGGCAAGGCGATACGCCCCGCGCTCGTGCTCACCGCGGCCGCCGCGCTCGGCGGGCCGGGCGCACGGGAGAGCGCCGTGCGGGCGGCCGCCGCGGTGGAGCTGATCCACAACTTCACGCTGCTGCACGACGACGTGATGGACCGCGACACCACACGTCGGCACCGGCCCACCGCCTGGACCGTGTTCGGCGACCCCGACGCCATCCTCGCCGGTGACGCCGTCCAGGCGCTGGCGCTCGGGCTGCTCGCCGAGGACCCGCACCCGGCGGCCGGGGCGGCTGCCGCCCGGCTCGCCGCGTGTGTGGTCGAACTGTGTGCCGGACAGCAGGCGGACACGGCCCTGGAGGGGCGCGACCCGGCCGACGTCACCCTCGACGAGGTGCTCGCCATGGCCGAGGCCAAGACGGGAGCGCTCCTGGGGTGTGCCTGCGCCCTGGGCGCGCTGTACGCGGGGGCCGCCGAGGACGACGTCGACGCGCTGGACACGTTCGGCCGCCAGGCCGGGCTGGCCTTCCAGCTCATCGACGACGTGATCGGCATCTGGGGCGACCCGAACCGCACCGGCAAGCCCGCCGGAGCGGACCTGACCGCCCGCAAGAAGTCGCTGCCCGTGGTCGCCGCGCTGACCTCCGGCACACCGGCCGCCGCCGAGCTGGCCGAGCTGTACGCGGTGCCGGGCGGGAAGGCGGACGGTGCGGGGACGGCGCGTATCGCGCTCGCCGTGGAGCGGGCCGGCGGCCGGGACTGGGCGCAGAGCCAGGCGGCCGACCGGATGTCCCGGGCGATGGGTGAACTGGCCCGGGTGATTCCGGAACCGGAGTGCGCGGGCGGCCTGCTCGCCCTGGCCGAGTACGTGACCCGGCGCAGCGACTGAGCGCGGGTCCGGTGACCCGGAGTCGGCCGGGTCACGCGGCTCCCGATCCCGCCGGGCCGAGGCGGTCACGGGGGCTCCGGTGCCGCGGGTCCCGCACTTCCCCACGGGGTGCGGGGCCCGCGGTCCGCCGGTGGGGCGGTCGCGGCCGGGAGCGCCGAGCGCGCGTCCGTCCTACGCTGATGACATGGACAGAGACGAACATGTCTGTCCCGTCTGTGGACAGCCCGTCCGGACGGCCGCCCGGCGGTACAAGACGCTGGGCGTCTGGGTTCCGGTGTGGGGCCCCGGCCCGTGCCGCAACCGCGCCTGCGAGGCGTACGCCGGTGGCGGCGCCGTCCCGGCGGACGAACCCGGCACCGCGACCGGTTCCCCGGCCGGCTCCACGACTGGCACCGCGACCGGTTCCCCGGCCGGCTCCGCGAGGGGCCCGGCACCCGGTGCCCCGGCCGGTGTCGCCACCGATCCGGCGACCGGCCCCGCTACCCGTTCCGCGACGGACCCCGTGACGGGCCAGGCGACCGGCCCGGCCGGCCGTACGAACCGGCGCGCGGAGGGCCCCTGAACCCGTCGGCCGGGACGTGCCGGACCGGTCGCGAGAAAACCCCGGCCGTACCGGACCCGTGCGCGGCCGTACCGGGACCCGTGGGCGGCCGTACGCGGTCGTACGAGGCCCGTTCGAAGGGCTAGCGTGCTCCCATGGCCGAACACCCGTACCCGTACCTCCTGCACATCACCGAACGCGCCCTGTGGGACGCGGCCCGTGAAGCCGGCGCGTACGCCATGTCGACCCGTGGCCGCACCCTCGCCGAGGAGGGCTTCATCCACTGCTCGACCCGCGCCCAGCTCCCGCGGGTGGCCGCGTTCCTGTACGGCGCGCCGGACGCCCCCGACGACCTGGTGGTCCTGGTCGTGGACCCCGACCGGCTCGGCGCCCCGGTGAAGTACGAGGCGCCGGAGCCCGGCGGCGAGGAGTTCCCGCACGTGTACGGGCCCATCCCGGTGGACGCCGTGGTGGACGTGGAGACCTGGAAGTGACGGAGTTCTGAGACCGGACGGGTCCTAGCCCGCGCTGCGGGGCAGGCCGCCGGTCTCCGGGTCGCGGCCGGTGAGGCAGTACGTGCCGCCGGCCGGGTCCCGCATCACCGTCCAGTGCCGGTGACGGGAGATCACCACCGCGCCCAGCCGCTCGTGCCCGGCGGCGGTCGCCTCGATGTCCGCGCAGGCCAGGTCCAGATGGGCGGAGGCGGGGCGCTCCTCGTCCAGGCGGTGCAGGAGGATGCGCACCGGCAGCCCGGCCGGCGGCGCGATCACATGGAACTCGGGGAGCGAACCGGGCCGTGCCTCCCAGCCGGGCAACAGGGCGCTCCAGAAGGCGATCTCGGCCTCGTACGCCGACGGCGGCAGGTCGAGGCTGACCTGGTCGAGACGGCTGCCCCGCACCACGGGAGGCCGGACCGCCTCGCCGTGCCACGGCACCACGCAGAACAACGGCCCGCCGGGCGAACGCAGTACGGTCCAGCCCGCGTGCTCGGCGACCGTCCGCGCGCCGAGCCGCAGCGCCTCGGCCGCGAACCGGGCCACGTCCTCGACGCAGAGGCAGAAGTGCGCGCCGCCGTCCCCGCCGGCGACCCCCTGCACCTTCACGCAGGCGTCGGCCCCCTTCGGCAGCAGGGTCGTGAACTCGCCGTGCTCGCCCCTTGGTTGCGACAGTTCGGTGCCGGTGACGGCGGTCCAGAAGGCGTGGGCCCGGTCCAGGTGCGCGGCGGGCCGGTCCACGAAGGCGTACGTCCAGCGGATGTCCATGCGGGGATCGTAGGCAACGGCCCCACGGCGCAGGTCAGTCGTTTCGCTGGATGAACCGCAGCATGTTCCCCGCCGGGTCCCGGAACGCGCAGTCGCGCACCCCGTAGGGCTGGTCCATCGGCTCCTGGAGCAGGTCGTAACCGGCGTCCTGGACGCGCTCGCACAGCGCCTCGCAGTCGGTGGTGGTGAAGATGACCCCGCGCAGCATGCCCTTGGCCAGCAGCCGGGCCATCGCCTCCTTGTCGGCCGGGGAGGCGTCCGGGCTCGCGCCCGGCGGCTCCAGCACGATCTCCACGTCCGGCTGGAGCGGCGAGCCGACGGTCACCCAGCGCATGTTCTCGAAGCCGACGTCGTTGCGCACCTCCATGCCGAGGACGTCGCGGTAGAACGCGAGCGCTTTGTCGTGGTCGTCCACGGCGATGAAGCACTGCTTGAGTTTCAGGTCCATGGTCTCGAACCTAACGATCGTCTCGGGCGGGTGAAGGTCCGCGCCACGCAGGGCGGGATCGCCGCGAGGTCCTCTTGCGAGCCGTGCGAGCGGGCCCGGTAGGCGCTCGGGGTCTCGCCGACCAGCTCGGTGAACCGGGAGCTGAAGGAGCCCAGCGACGTACAGCCGACCGCGAGGCACACCTCGGTCACGCTGAGGTCGCCGCGGCGCAGCAGGGTCTTGGCGCGCTCGACCCGGCGGGTCATGAGGTAGGCGTACGGCGTCTCGCCGTACGCCTCCCGGAAGCTGCGCTGGAAGTGCCCGGGGGACATCAGCGCGGTATGCGCGAGCGCGGCGATGTCGAGCGGCTCGGCGTACTCACGGTCCATGCGGTCGCGCGCCTGCCGCAACCGGACCAGATCTTCGAGGGCCACCGCACCAGCATGGCACGGTGGCCCCCGAAGGGCCGCGGGTCGGGCTACTTCAGGTAGACCAGCCCGTCGGTGGTGACCGTCGGGCGGCCCGCGGTGCCGACGACCACGATCTTCACCGTGTGCCTGGCACTGGCGGACCAGGTCTTCGTCCAGATCGCGTCGCGGTACTTCGTCGTCGTCGACTTCAGGTCCACGGTGGCGGTCTTCACGCCGTCCACGTAGACGTAGACCTGTCCGGAGGTCGCGGCGCGCGAGACCACCAGGGCCGCCGAACGGCCGGTGAAGGTCCAGGTCAGCGACGCGTTCTTGGCGGAGCTGCCGTACGACTTGCCGCCCAGGTAGCTGGTCGACGACTTGGCCGTCCAGGTGCCCGTCCTCGTGGCCGAGGTCTCCTGCAGGAGCACGGGGGTGCCGCTCACGGAGGCCGAGGCGGTGTTGCCCGCCCGGTCGTACGCGGTCATCTTCCAGGTCGTCGCCACACCGGGCTTGGCGGTGAGGTTCGCGCTCAGGACCGTCGGGCCGTACGTCTTCGCGACCGGCGCGGTGAGACGGACCTCCTTCAGGCCGCCCGCGTCGGTGGCCTTCCACTTCAGGGCGAGGGGGACGGCCGTGGTGTTCACCGTGCCGAGCCCCAGGGCGAGGTTCGGCTTGGTGGAGAAGGCGGGCGGGGTCTTGTCGGCGGTGGCGCTGGGCTTCGTGGTGGGCGTGGTGGCCGGCGCCGGCGTGGTGGGTGTGGTCGTCGGTACCGGGGTGGTGGGTGTGGCGGTCGGGGTGGTGGCATCCGTGGTGGCCGGGGCGGGCTCGGCGAGCACGGTGACGTCCGTGCTGACCGCGGCCCAGCCGGACTGGTGGACGCCCTGTACGGCGACCTTGTGGGTGCCCGGCGTCAGGTCCACCCGGGCGGAGGTCGCGGAGCCGGCGACGGTGGCCGCGACCTTGCCGTCGACCAGCACGTCGTACTGCCTGACCAGTACGGCCGGAGTGGTGGCCGACCACTTCAGGGCGACCGCCGAGCCGGTGAGCACGGTGGTGCCGGACATGCCGTCGCCGGTGACCGAGTCCAGCGTGAGTCCTTCGACCGGTCCGCCCGCCCAGGCGCGGATCGTGGGCAGCAGGTTGTAGTAGGCGTCACCCGGGCACACCGTGTTGTAGCCGTCCCGGTGGCCGTGGATGACCGGGAAGGTCATCTTGGTGCCCGCGGTCCACGTCTGGCGGAAGTAGTTCGGACCGGCCGCGCCCGCGGTGAGGGTGGTGGTGCCGGTCGGGTCGACGCCGTACTGGCCGAGCTTCCACGCGGCGAGCCGGGCGACCGAGGTCATCGCCTCCTTCGACGGGGCGAGGGTGCTGTAGTCACCGATGATCGCGATACCGGTGGTCTCGGAGTTGAAGCCGTAGGCGTGCGCGCCCATCACCGGCCGGTCCACCCCGCCCTTGCGGCCCTCGTAGATCGTGCCGCACTTGTCGACGAGGAAGTTGTAGCCGATGTCCTTCCAGGTCAGCTCCTGCACGTCGTAGGCGTAGACGGACCGGATGACGGCCGGTGCCTGGGCGCAGGTGTAGTCGTTGGAGGTGGCGGTGTGGTGGAGCACCACCGCCTTGATCTTCCCGCCGGGCAGATAGCCGGGCTCCTCGGGGCTGATGGACTCGTCCGCGCCCCAGTCCTGCCGTGAGGTGATCGGCGGGCGCGGCGCGGTGGACGCCGGGGCCGGGGGCACCGACGACGCCGACACGCTCGGCGTGGCCGAGGCCGGCGCGGAGACAGTGGGGGAGACGCTCGGGCTCTGGGCCGGGGCCGCCGTCTCCGTGGGCGCGGCGGAGGTCGTCTCGGCCGGCGGGGGCTCGGCGGACTCGGGCGCGGACGGATCGGCGGAGGCCGGCTCCGACGGCGGGTCCGGGGTGACCGAGGCCGCGATGTCGGTGGGATCGACCGGGTCCATCACGAAGCCCGCCGGCTCCAGCCGAGAGGTCGTACTGCTGCCGGGATCGACCATGGCCACCCGCAGGCCCTCGGGGAGCCGCCGGGACGACCCGCCGGACATCCGCACCTCCACCCCGTCGGACGGGCCGAACCACGTCGGGGCGGTGCCGCCGCGGGACGCGTCCTGCGCGCCGTCCCCGCTGTTGCCGTCGAGCCGCTGCCACTTGGACCACGTGCCGTTCGCCGTGCTCCGGGCCCGGGCCTCGACGGTGCCGGTCACGTGTGTGGCCGGGTCGGTCCAGCTGACCCCGAGCAGGCTGAAGGGCGCGGTGTCGCGCCGGTCCAGCCGGGCCGACGTGCCGTCTCCGGACACCGTCAACGCGGCCGTCGTCGTACTGGTCCGGATCGGCCCGGACTTCCCCTCGTCCCCCGAACCGTCTCCGTCTCCGATCCACTGGAAGACCAGCGTTCCGGTCACTGCCGCGACCGCCACAACGGCCGCACCCCACCCACGACGTCTCATGCCCCGCCCCTGCCCCTGTCCCCTCGTATCCCCTCGTGTGCATCACATGTATGACGCAGACAAAAGCTATATGAGAGTTCAACCAACGAAGGAGCGGGGTGCCCGAATCGTCATGTGCGTGGCAGTTGCGACACCTCGCGCACCTCACGCACCACATGCACCGTGAGCGACATCGCGCACGGCCCATGAAGCACCGCACCCGGTCCGCCCCGGACGCCTGACAGGGCGTCCCGGGCGGACCGGGTGCGGAGGGGAGGCGCCGCGGTCAAGTGGGCCGCGGGCCAGGAGGCTTGATACGGGATCAGGCCTTCTTGGTCTCCCAGAAGATCTTGTCGATCTCGGCGATGAGCTCGAGAGCCTTCTCACCGGTCTTCGGGTCCGTCGAGGCCTTGGCGGCCGACAGGGCCTTCAGGGTGTCGTTGACCAGCTGGTGCAGCTGCGGGTACTTCTCGAAGTGCGGGGGCTTGAAGTAGTCGCTCCACAGCACGGACACGTGGTGCTTCGCGAGCTCGGCGCGCTGCTCCTTGATGACCGTGGCGCGGGCCTGGAAGTGCGGGTCGTCGTTGGCGGCCATCTTCTCCTGGACAGCCTTCACCGACTCCGCCTCGATGCGGGCCTGGGCCGGGTCGTACACGCCGCAGGGCAGGTCGCAGTGCGCGCTGACCTTGACCTTGGGGGCAAACAGGCGGGAAAGCATGGAGCGTTCCTTCCTCGTGATCGTCTTCTCAGGTGGGACATTACTCCCTGAGGGAGGGGTTTTCGCGAGTGCCCCTGTGGGCTTAGGGCAAAAGTCCGGAGTCACACTGGGACTGGTGGAGGACCGACCGGGGAGGTGCCGGGTGATGCCGGAGCTGTCGCAGGAGACCGAGCGCGGGCGGACGGGGCAGCCGTTCGGGCTGGCCGAGGTGACCGGGCCGTCGATGGTGCCGACGCTGTACCACGGCGACCAGCTGGTGGTGCGTCACCGGGGCCGGATCAGGCCCGGTGACATCGTCGTCCTGCGGCATCCCCTCCAGCAGGACCTGCTCATCGTCAAGCGCGCCACCCAGCGGCGCGAGGGCGGCTGGTGGGTGCTCGCGGACAACTCGTTCGCCGGCAACGACAGCAACGACTACGGCGTGGTGCCCGACGACCTGATCCTGGGCCGGGTCTGTTTCCGCTTCCGGCCGCGCAGGCCCGATCAGCGGGCGCCCTTCGCGCTGCTGCGGTGGGCGCTGTCGGCCGCCAGGCCGGTCTTCTCCGACCGGTCCGCCTCCTGGCGCTTGCGGGCGCGGTAGGCGGCCACGTTGGCGCGGGTCGCGCAGCGGTCGGAGCAGTAGCGCCGCGACCGGTTGGTCGAGGTGTCCAGGTAGGCGTTGCGGCAGGGGGCGGCCTCGCACAGGCCGAGCCGGTCGACGCCGTACTCGGTGAGGTGGAAGGCGAGCCCCATCGCGGCGATCGCGGCATAGCCGGCGGTCGCGTTCGACGGATGGTCCGCCAGGTGCATGTGCCACAGCGGGCGGCCGTCGTCGTCCCGGAAGTCGTGCCCGGAGATCTGCGGGCTCACCGGGAACTCCAGGAGCAGCGAGTTCAGCAGGTCCACCGCGAGGGTCTCGTCGCCGCCGTCCGCCGCCTCGAAGACCGCGCGCAGCCGGGCGCGTACCGAGCGGAACCGCGTGACGTCCGCGTCGGTGGCGCGCCGTGCCGCCGACTGGTTGCCGCCGAAGAGGTCGCGGACGGCCCCGACCGAGGTCAGCGAGTCGTTGCCCCGGGCCGGTTCCTCGCTGTTGACGAGACGGACGGCGTAATCCGAGTAATAGGCCAGTTCCACTTGTAGTCCTTACGGGGGCGCTCTATGGTCTTGGATGCGGTCGGGGTAACAGCCGGTCGTGCATGCAGGGTATTACGTTGGAGCGCGCGGCGGAGGATGCGGTGACGAACGCGGACACGACCACGACGGGTACCACCGGGACGAACGGCGCGGACTGGCCGGCCTGGCAGGAGAGCTGGGACCGGCAGCAGGAGTGGTACATGCCGGATCGCGAGGAGCGCTTCCGGATCATGCTGGACATGGTGGAGGCGCTCGTCGGCACCACCCCGCGCGTGCTGGACCTGGCCTGCGGCACGGGCAGCATCACCGCGCGGCTGCTCGCCCGCTTCCCCGGAGCCGTCAGCACCGGTGTCGATCTCGACCCGGCCCTCCTCGCCATCGCCGAGGGCACCTTCGCGGGTGACGAGCGGGTCTCCTTCGTCACCGCAGACCTCAAGGACCCCGACTGGCCGGCGCGGCTGCCGTACGACTCGTACGACGCCGTGCTGACCGCCACCGCCCTGCACTGGCTGCACCGGGAACCCCTCGCGGTCCTCTACGGCCGGATCGCGGAACTCGTCCGGGACGGCGGTGTCTTCATGAACGCGGACCACATGATCGACGAGAGCACACCCCGGCTCAACGCGGCGGAGCGCGCCTGGAGCCACGCCCGCAGGGAGCGGGCCAGGGACGCCGGTGCCCTCGACTGGGCCGCGTGGTGGCAGGTGGCCGCCCAGGACCCGGTCCTCGCCGTGCCGACCGCCCGCCGCTTCGAGATCTACGGCGAGCACGCCGACGGCGAGATGCCGTCCCCCGCATGGCACGCGCGCGTGCTGCGCGAGAAGGGCTTCGGGGAGGCCCGCCCGGTGTGGTGCTCGCCCTCGGACACCCTGCTGCTCGCGCTCAAGTAGCAGGCAGCAGGCAGCCGTCGGCAGGCGGCAGGACGTGGAGAGGGGCGGTACGGGATTCCGTACCGCCCCTCTTCCGTCGTGCCTCGGCGCCGGGCTACAGCACCTTGGACAGGAACGCCTGGGTCCGCTCGTGCTGCGGGTTCGTCAGCACCTCGCGCGGGTTGCCGGACTCGACGACCACACCGCCGTCCATGAAGACCAGGCTGTCGCCGACCTCACGGGCGAAGCCCATCTCGTGGGTGACGACGACCATCGTCATGCCGGACTCGGCGAGGTCGCGCATGACGTCCAGGACGTCACCGACCAGCTCCGGGTCGAGGGCCGAGGTCGGCTCGTCGAAGAGCATCAGCTTCGGGTCCATGGCCAGGGCCCGGGCGATGGCCACCCGCTGCTGCTGGCCGCCGGAGAGCTGGGAGGGGTAGTTCCCGGCCTTGTCGGCCAGGCCCACCCGCTCCAGGAGCTGCATCGCACGCTCCCTGGCCTGGGCCTTGCCGATGCCCTTGACCTGGACCGGCGCCTCGATGACGTTCTCGACGGCCGTCATGTGCGGGAACAGGTTGAAGCGCTGGAAGACCATGCCGATGTCCCGGCGCTTCAGCGCGACCTCGCTGTCCTTGAGCTCGTAGAGCTTGTCGCCCTTCTGGCGGTAGCCGACCAGCTCGCCGTCGACGTACAGCCGCCCGGCGTTGACCTTCTCCAGGTGGTTGATGCACCGCAGGAAGGTCGACTTGCCGGAGCCGGAGGGGCCGATGAGGCAGAACACCTCGCCGGTCTTCACCTCCAGGTCGATCCCCTTGAGGACCTCGACGTGGCCGAAGGACTTGTGGACGTCCTCGGCCTTGACCATCGGGACGGCGGAGGAGCGCGCGGGCGTGTCCGCCCCGCTCAGCGTCTCGGTCATGCCAGGCCTCCCTTCGGACGGCTCAGGGACAGCATGTTGCTCTTGACCTTCTGGAACACCGTGGGCGGCAGCGAGCGGCTGGAGCCCCGGGCGTAGTACCGCTCCAGGTAGTACTGGCCGACGCTGAAGACCGAGGTCAGCAGCAGGTACCAGGCCGCCGCCAGGAACAGCATCTCGGCGGGTGCGCCGGAGGTCTGGCCGATGTCCTGGGCGACGCGGAACAGCTCGGAGTACTGGACGACCGACACCAGCGAGGTCGTCTTCAGCATGTTGATGACCTCGTTGCCCGTCGGCGGCACGATCACGCGCATCGCCTGCGGGATGACGATCCGGCGCAGCGTCCTGGCGTGGCTCATGCCCAGCGCGTGCGCGGCCTCGGTCTGGCCCTCGTCGACCGCGAGCAGACCGGCGCGGCAGATCTCGGCCATGTACGCGGCCTCGTTCAGGCCCAGGCCGAGCAGCGCGGTCAGGAACGGGGTCATGAAGTCCGACCACTGGTCCTTGTAGAACGGACCGAGGTTGATGTACTCGAAGACCAGGCCCAGGTTGAACCAGACCACGAGCTGCACCAGGACCGGGGTGCCGCGGAAGAACCAGATGTAGAACCACGCGATGGACGAGGTCACCGGGTTCTTCGACAGGCGCATCACGGCGAGCAGGATGCCGCCGCCGATGCCGATCGTCATCGACAGCACCGTTATCAGGAGCGTCTTGCCCACGCCCTGCAGGACGCGGTCGTCGAAGAAGTAGTCCGGGATCGCACCCCAGTTGATCTTGCCCTGGGAGAACGCGTAGACCACACCGGCCATCAGGGCCAGCGCGATGACGGCGGAGACGTACCGCCCGTAGTGACGGACCGGGATGGCCTTGATGGCCTCCGGGGCGGCCGGTGGGGCTGCCACCGGCCCGTCCGTCGTGGTGTCTTCAACAGTCACGGGTGTTGCCTTTCAGTGGCCGCGCGCGGTCACTTGCCGCCGTTGACGGCGGCCGTGGTGACGGCGCCGGCGTCGACGCCCCACTTCTGGATGATCTTGGCGTACTCGCCGTTCTTGACGATGGCGTCCAGCGCGGCCTGGATGGCGTCGCGCAGCTGGGTGTTGCTCTTGGCCACCGCGATGCCGTACGGCGCGGCCTCGACCTGCTCGCCGACGATCTGGAAGTCGTTGCCGCCGCCGGAGGTCTTCACCGCGTACGCGGCGACCGGGAAGTCGGAGGAGCCGGCGTCGGCGCCGCCCGCGCGGAGCCGGGTCTGGGCCTGCTGGTCGTTGTCGAAGGCCTGGATGGCGATCGCCTTGCCGCCGGTGCACTTCTTCGTCTCGGCCTTGGCGAGGTCCTCGGAGACCGTGCCGCGCTGCACCACGAGCTTCTTGCCGCACAGGTCCGCCCAGGTCTTGATGCCCTGGTCCTTGCCCTTGGGGGTGTAGATCGAGACGCCGGCGGTGAAGTAGTCGACGAAGTCGACGCCCTCGCCGACCTTCTTGCCGGTGTCGGAGTCGACGCCGTCCTGACGGTCCTTCGTGTCGGTCATCGCGGACATGGCGATGTCGTAGCGCTTGGAGCGCAGACCGGTGATCAGGGTGTCGAACGTGCCGTTCTGGAAGTCGAACTTCACGCCCAGCTGCTTGCCCATCGCGTCGGCCAGGTCGGGGTCGATGCCGACCGTCTTGCCGGAGCTGTCCTTGAACTCGACCGGCGCGTAAGCGATGTCGGAGCCGACCTTGATGACGCCGGCGTCCCGGACGGCCTGCGGCAGCTTGTCGGCCAGCGGGGCCGAGGCCGCGGCGGTCGAGCCGCTTCCGGAGCCGTTGTCCTTGGTCTGGTCACCGCAGCCGGTGAGCAGCAGGGCGCCGGCGACCGCGATCGCGCCGACCGCTGCTAGCCGGGTGTGCGCGGCGGTGGTACGACGGGTGGTGCTTGCGGTCATGGTGGGTTCCTCCGGCGGGTGGATGGAGTTGCCGATGGGTCGACGAGAACACACACCATCGGGTGTCGCGACCTCGTGTGGTTACGGCATCCTGCCATTCGGATTCAGTCATTCAGGTGAGTCGGCATGTCAAAATCGGATAACGAGACACCCTCGAACTGGATCAGGCCGGACATCACGACCGGACCTTCTACGGGAATCTCTGCTTCCGGCCGGAAGATTTGCGGCGTGTCTCGCCATGTGGCCGGTCTCGGCGCGCCCGTTGCGGACGCTTGATTCACCCTCAACCCTTTGTCCAGGATTTGCCCCCTTTTTCGAGCATGAGTCATCTCACTGGCGCGAGACCACATGTGACCTTCGCGTTATGGACTCGTCCTCGGCCGCGTCCGTCCGGTAAGAAGGATCCTCACACCCCTCATCCGGGGCTCAGGGCGCGTGTGCGGCGCGCCCGACGCGTATGTGCCCGTACGCCTCACCTCATTGGGCCGTGCGCGATGCCCGCCCACCCCTCACCAGGAGTGGCCACCCTCAACCATGTACACCTAAGGGGTAAGACACAGTGGCAGCGGAGATCGTCAATCCTCGCAGCAAGAACAATACGGACCAAGGGGACAGTGCGGAGCCCCTCGATTCCTTCGACCCCGCGTTCGCTCTGCATCGCGGCGGCAAGATGGCTGTGCAGGCCACCGTGCCGATCCGGGACAAGGACGACCTGTCCCTGGCCTACACCCCCGGCGTCGCTCGCGTGTGCACCGCGATCGCGGAGAACCCGGAACTCGTCGACGACTACACCTGGAAGTCGTCCGTGGTCGCCGTCGTGACGGACGGTACGGCCGTGCTCGGCCTCGGGGACATCGGTCCCGAGGCTTCCCTGCCCGTGATGGAGGGCAAGGCGATCCTGTTCAAGCAGTTCGGCGGCGTGGACGCGGTTCCGATCGCCCTCGCCTGCACGGACGTGGACGAGATCATCGAGACCGTGGTGCGCCTCGCGCCGTCGTTCGGCGGGGTGAACCTGGAGGACATCTCGGCGCCCCGGTGCTTCGAGATCGAGCGTCGGCTCCAGGAGCGCCTGGACATCCCGGTCTTCCACGACGACCAGCACGGCACCGCCGTCGTGACGCTGGCGGCGCTGCGCAACGCGGCGCGGCTGAGCGGACGGGCGGTCGGGGACCTGCGCGCCGTCATCTCGGGCGCCGGCGCGGCCGGTGTCGCCATCGCGAAGATGCTCGTCGAAGCAGGCATCGGGGACGTCGCGGTCGCGGACCGCAAGGGCGTCGTCTCCCGGGACCGTGACGACCTGACGCCGGTCAAGCGGGAGTTGGCCGAGTTCACCAACAAGGCCGGGATCTCCGGAACGCTGGAGACCGCGCTGGACGGCGCCGACGTCTTCATCGGCGTCTCCGGCGGTACGGTCCCGGAGGAGGCCGTGGCCTCGATGGCGAAGGGTGCCTTCGTCTTCGCCATGGCGAACCCGAACCCCGAGGTGCACCCCGAGGTGGCGCACAAGTACGCCGCGGTCGTCGCGACCGGGCGCTCGGACTTCCCGAACCAGATCAACAACGTGCTGGCGTTCCCGGGCATCTTCGCGGGCGCGCTCCAGGTGCGGGCCTCCCGGATCACCGAGGGCATGAAGATCGCTGCGGCCGAGGCGCTGGCGGCGGTCGTCGGCGACGACCTCGCCCCCGACTACGTCATCCCCTCGCCGTTCGACGAGCGGGTCGCCCCCGCGGTGACCGCCGCGGTCGCGGCGGCGGCGCGGGCGGAGGGCGTGGCTCGCCGCTGAGCCCCTCCCCGGGTTCCACACAACGGCCTCGCCCGCACGGGCGAGGCCGTTTCTCTGTCTCCGGTCGTTCTTCCGTCTCCGGCCGTTCTGCTGCGCCCTGGCGTCCGGGTGGCCCGCGTACGCGCCGCCGCTACGTACTTCTGACGCCGGCCCGCGTTCCCGCAGCCGCTACGTCCGACGTGTTCCGCGCAAGAGGGCGTGTGTCACAACGCGTCCTGGTTCCCCCTGCCGCCCCCGGAACCTATCGTCGGCTTCATGTTCGCTGCCTACGCCGCCCGAATCGACCGTGACCAGCCGCTCTCCGGCCTGGAGTTGGGGGAGCGTCCGGCCCCCGTGGCCCGCTCCGGCTGGAGCGTCGTCAACGTCAGAGCCGCCTCCCTCAACCACCACGACCTCTGGTCCCTGCGGGGTGTCGGCCTGTCCGAGGACAAGCTGCCCATGATCCTCGGCTGCGACGCCGCCGGTGTCGACGAGGACGGCAACGAGGTCGTCCTGCACTCCGTGATCGGCCAGAGCGGCCACGGAGTGGGTCCCGAGGAGCCCCGCTCCATCCTCACCGAGCGCTACCAGGGCACCTTCGCCGAGCAGGTCGCCGTGCCCACCTGGAACGTGCTGCCCAAGCCCAAGGAGCTCTCCTTCGAGGAGGCCGCCTGTCTGCCCACGGCCTGGCTGACGGCGTACCGCATGCTCTTCACGAACGCGGGTGTGCGCCCCGGCGACTCGGTGCTCGTCCAGGGCGCGGGCGGCGGGGTCGCCACCGCGGCCATCGTGCTGGGGAAGGCGGCCGGGCTGCGGGTCTTCGCCACCAGCCGGGACGAGGCCAAGCGCAAGCGGGCCCTGGAGCTCGGGGCCGTGGAGGCACTGGAGTCGGGCGCGCGGCTGCCCCAGCGGGTGGACGCCGTGATCGAGACCGTGGGCGCCGCGACCTGGTCGCACTCGGTGAAGTCCCTGCGGCCCGGCGGCACTCTGGTGATCTCCGGAGCGACCAGCGGCGACCGGCCCTCGCACGCCGAGCTGACCCGGATCTTCTTCCTCGAACTCAAGGTCGTCGGCTCGACGATGGGCACCAAGGACGAACTGGAGGACCTGCTCTCCTTCTGCGCCGCGACCGGGGTGCGCCCCGTCATCGACGAGGTGTTTCCGCTCGACCGTGCCCGGGAGGGCTTCGAGCGGCTGGAGTCGGGCGACCAGTTCGGCAAGATCGTGCTGACCGCCTCCTGATCTTCCGACCGCGCGCTCCCGACGGCCGGCCCGGCTCCCGGGCCGGCCGTTCGCATGTCAACTTCGGTTGACATCATCCGCGTGTCAACGTAAGTTGACGTCATGACCGAAGCAACGGATCTCGCCCAGCGCGCCGGCGACCGCGATCCGCGGGTCGGACTGCGGGCGGTGGCCGCGCTGCGCCGGCTGCTGGAGCAGCTGGAGGCGGTGCAGGTGCGCAGTGCGCGCCATCAGGGCTGGTCGTGGCAGGAGATCGCCGCGGAACTCGGAGTCAGCAGGCAGGCCGTGCACAAGAAGTACGGGAGGCAGTGATGTTCGAACGCTTCACCCAGGACGCCCGCGCGGTGGTGGTGGGGGCGGTGGCCCATGCGGAACGGGCAGGCGCGGAAAGGGTCGAGGAGACCCACGTCCTGCTCGCCCTCCTCGACCGCGAGGGCAGCCGCGGGTCCTTCGCGCTGGCGGCGCTCGGCCTTCCGCCGGGGGGCCGGGACGGTGTCGTACGCGAACTGGGCGAGGCCCGCCGTCGTGGCGGGCTCTCCCGCGCCGACGCGGACGCCCTGTCCGGGCTGGGGATCGATCTGGCGGAGATCGTCGCGCGGATCGAGGAGGAGCACGGGGAAGGGGTGTTGGCGGATTCCGGCCGGGGCGGTGCCATCGGCCGCAGGACCGGACGGCGGCTGTTCGACCGCGGCGCCAGGGATCTGCTCACCGAGTCGCTGCGCATCACCCTCGGCCGGCGCGACCGCCGGATCGGCGACGAGCATCTGCTGCTCGCCCTCACGGCACGTCCCGGTGTGCCGGCGGAGGTCCTCGCCGACCACGGCGTGACCCATGAGTCCCTCACCCGGGTGCTGTACGGCCCCGGCCCCGCGACGGACGCCGGAACCGGCGAGGCGAAGGCCGGCTGAGGCAGGGGCCGGCTGAGGGCGAATGTCGCCCGGCGAGAGGGCGAGAGGGCGAGAGGGCGAGAAGGCGAGAAGGCGAGAAGGCGAGAGCGGGCGAGCGCCGGTGCGGCGCTCGCCCGCTGTCATGCCTTCGGTGTGCGCAGCACCGAGCCGATGAGGGCCGCCGCCGCGGAGAGATGGCCGCGGGCGTCATGGAGCTGGTCCGCGGTGACGCCGTGGTCGCGGGCCGCGTCCCGGATGTCGTCCCGGAAGCGGTCGAGCAGCCGGTCCAGATCGCGGGCCGGATCGCCGGTGAGGTCCTCGTGGGCCCAGGCCGGTTCGTAGCCGGCCGGGAAGTCCTCCGGTGTGCGGCCGTACTCGGGTCCGGGCGCCGCCTTCTCGGAGCCGGCACCCCCACCGCCCCCACCGGTGCGGCCGAAGCCGAGGTCCCTGCCGAACTCCTTACCGAATTCCTTCCCGAAATCGCCGAACTCCTTGGCGAGTTCGGTCAGGCCCTCCCGCAGGCCCGTGGGCCAGTCGCCCCGCTCGAAGTGGTCCTGCACCTGCTCCTGGACCCGCCGGGAGATGCGCTGCAACTCCTCCTGCGCCTGGCTCCTGGCCCTGTCCTGCGCCTCCTTCGCCTGGCGCCGGGCCCGCTGGGCCTCCTCGCGGGCCCGGCGGCTCTCGTCCTTGGCGCGGCGGGCCTGCTCCTTCCACTCCTGCTTGGCCCGGCGCATCTCCTCCTTGGCGGCCCGCCACGCCTCCTTGTCCCCGAAGTCCCCGAAGTCGCCGTGGTCGCCGCCGGTCCGGTGCTCCCCGGATGCCGAGCCGTCCCGCCGGGCCTCCGAGGCCGCCGCCCGCATCTCACGTCGCAGATCACCGGCGGCGCCACGCACATCGGCGCGGATCTCGGCGGCCAGTTCCGCGACCGACTCCCGGATCTCCAGTTCCAGATCGGCCAGTTCGCCGCTGCGGTCGGCCAGTTCGGCGCGGCCGGCGTCCGTGATGGCGTACACCTTGCGGCCGCCCTCGGTGGTGTGCGTGACCAGGCCCTCCGCCTCCAGCTTCGCCAGCCGGGGGTAGACCGTGCCCGCCGACGGGGCGTACAGACCCTGGAAGCGCTCCTCGAGGAGGCGGATCACCTCGTAGCCGTGGCGCGGGGCCTCGTCCAGCAGCTTCAGCAAATAGAGGCGCAGACGGCCATGGGCGAAGACGGGAGGCATGTCAGAGCACCTTCTTGTCGGTCGAGCCGTCGGTCGTGCCGTCCGCGGGGGCACCGGTCGTGCCGTCGGCCGGGCGAGGGTCCTCGTCCGGGCCGCCGGGCGAAGGTGCCGCCTCCGTCCGCCCCTCCCACGGTTCGTCCTCCGCGGGGGGCCGGCGCAGCAGGGCGATGGACCCGGAGACCGTCGTCGCCTTCAGCCGGCCGTTGCCCGCGCCGAGCCGTCCGGTGATCCGCTTGGCGCCCCACTGACCGCTGACCCGGAGGTCCTCGAAGGCGTTGGAGACGGTGCCGCTCGCGGTGTTCGCCTCCACCTGCGCGTCCGCCGGGTGCGGCAGCCGGATGGCGATCTCACCGGAGACGCTGGTCAGGCTGATCTCCGCGGGGCTGTTCTTCGAGTCGACGTCGACGATCATCGAGCCGCTCACCGAGTCGGCCTTCACACAGGACCCGGCGGCCTCGACCACGGTCAGGTCGCCCGAGACGGAGTGGAAGCGGAGATCCCCGCTGAGGGCCTGGGCCTCCACGTTCCCCGAGACGGTGTCCGCGCGGACCGGGCCCGCCAGTCCCACCAGCGTGGTGTCGCCGCTGACCCCCTTCACCGCGGCGTCCCCGTCGATGCCGGAGACCATGGCCGTGGCTCCGACGACACCGACCTCGACACGGGTGCGGGCGGGCACCGCCAGGGAGACGACGGCACTGCGCCGCCAGCCCTTGTGGTCGAGCCACTTCAGGAAGCCCTTCCACGGCAGGTCCTCGTACGCCACCGTCAGGGTGCCGTTGCGCTGGGTGACGATCAGGGGCGGGCCCTCGACCTCGGACACCTCGAGCCGGGCGGAACCTTCGTCCGTGCCCACGACGTTCACTGTTCCGTTGACGATGCGCACGTGCAGTTCGCTCACCGGCTCGTCGAAGGTGAGCTTCCTCGGCTCTGCGACGGACCACTCGGACATGGTGCGGACCTCCAGGACGGCAAGAACGCGCCATATCGCGTCTCCTTCAATCACGATATATCGCGGCCGTCGAATGTCAAGGCACCCGTTCTGGCGATCACCGATCACACAGAGCCGACGCGTGGACATAGCGTGTGAACATGCCGACGGAAGACTTCGGGTCGCGTGCCCGGCCGGGCCGCCCCGCCCAGGGAGTCCTGCTGCTCTGCCGGGCGGACCCCGGCTCCGTCGCCCCCACCGCCCGTCCGGTGCGCGACCGTGTCCTGCTCACGTCGGCCGGTGAGGCGTGGAGCGTCCTCGTACCCGAGGGCAGGCCGTGGCGGCAGGAGGGCGAACCGGTCGACCGCGTCGCCACCGGCTGGGCGACCGCTCTGGCCGTCGGTGCACCCTGGCCCGTACTGGCGCTGTGGTGGGACGCCGACCGGGCCGGCTACACCCTCGCGTCCGGGTACCGCCGTCCCGTCGGCTACGTCTGGCTCGCGGACGGCACCCCGGCCGGCGAGGAGGAGGCCATGCGCACCTTCGCGGCCCGCCTGGGCCTCGACCCGGTCGCCGACCTGCCGTTCCTGGAAGCCCTGACCTGCTCCGGCCCCGGCTTCGGTCCCGGCTTCGGGGGCGACGCCCGTGCCCGGCTGGGCGGCCTGCTGGCGGTTCTCGCCCGGGCGGGGGTCGCCCTGCCGCCGGGCCTCACTCCCGGTGAGTCCGTCGACCGTCTTCGGGAGGCCGCCCGGTCCTGCCCCGGCGCACAGGAGATCCAGGAGCCCGGCCTGCCGGACACCCCTCGCCCGGCGGCCACCGTCACAGAACCCGAGCCGAGGGTGCCCGGTACCGCCGGGCTCGAGGACGGGCGCGGTCTTCCGGGCCCCTTGCTCCCCTATGCGGGCAGTCCCGGAGCCCAGGTCCTCGCCCTCGCCCAGGTGGCGGCGGGCCTCCCGCTCACCGCCTGGGGCCTGCGGCGCCGCAACGGCGGCTGGGTCACCTCGGGCACGTTGCTCCTGGCCCACGGGGCGCTGGGGCTGCTGTACGACCTGGGCAGGCCACGCGACTGACGGCCGACGGCCGCAGGGCGGGGCGCCGGTCCGGCACCCCCGGCGGGACGGCCCGCCGCCTCACCGGGACGGCAGTGGGAGAAGCCGTACGGCAGCCGGAAGCAGCCGCCCGGCAGCGGGCGGAAGCCGCTCGGCAGAGGCAGAAGCCGCTCGGCGGCTGGGGAAGCCCTACGACACCCGGAAGCAGCCGCACGTCAGCGGGCGGAAGCCGCTCGGCGGCTGGGAAAGCCCTACGGCACCCGGAAGCAGCCGCCCGGCAGCGGCAGAAGCCCTACGGACGTCTACTCGTCCTCGTCCTCGTCGTCCAGCCGGGCCAGCCAGGTCGCCAGACGCTCCACCGGCACCTCGAAGTCCGGGTTGAGGTCGACGAACGTACGCAGCTGCTCGGCGAGCCACTCGAAGGTGACCTCCTCCTCGCCCCGGCGCTTCTCGAGCTCCTCGATGCCGCGGTCGGTGAAGTACACGAATGCTCCGCAAAGAACTGGGCGTCAACGACCCCTCCAGGCTATCCCGCCCGGTGGGGGAACGAACGCGGCCCCGCCCCTGGCCACGAGGGCCGGGGACGGGGCCGCGGGACGACCGGATGCGCGGGGCCTAGGCCTCGAACACCTCACGCACCAGCTGCTCCTGCTCAGCCTGGTGCCGCTTCGCCGAGCCCACCGCCGGGGACGACGAGTGCGGACGCGAGATACGGCGCAGACGCTCGCCGTGCGGCACGTCCGCGCCGACGGCCAGGTCCAGGTGGTCGATCAGGTTCAGGGCGATGAACGGCCAGGCACCCTGGTTGGCCGGCTCCTCCTGGGCCCAGAGGTACTTCTCCGCGTTCGGGTACTTGGCGATCTCGGCCTGGAGCTCGGCACCCGGCAGCGGGTACAGGCGCTCCAGCCGGATGATCGCCGTCTCGGCGACCGCGGGGTCCGAGGCGCCACGCTTCTGACGCTCGGCCTCCAGGTCGTAGTAGACCTTGCCGGCGCAGAAGACGACCTTCTTCACCGCGGCCGGGTCGGCCTTCGCGTCGCCGATGACCGGGCGGAACTGGCCGCTCGTGAACTCCTCCGCCTTCGAGGCCGCGGCCTTCAGGCGCAGCATCGACTTCGGGGTGAAGACGACCAGCGGCTTGTGGTGCGGGTTGTGCACCTGCCACCGCAGGAGGTGGAAGTAGTTCGACGGGAGCGTGGGCATCGCGACCGTCATGTTGTTCTGCGCGCACAGCTGGAGGAAACGCTCCGGGCGGGCGGACGAGTGGTCCGGGCCCTGGCCCTCGTAGCCGTGCGGGAGGAGCAGGGTGACGCCGGAGGTCTGGCCCCACTTCTGCTCCGACGCGGAGATGTACTCGTCGACGACCGTCTGAGCGCCGTTGACGAAGTCGCCGAACTGCGCCTCCCACATCACGAGCGCGTCGGGGCGGGCCAGCGAGTAGCCGTACTCGAAGCCCATCGCCGCGTACTCGGACAGCAGGGAGTTGTAGACGTTCAGGCGGGCCTGGTCCTCGGACAGGTACAGCAGCGGCGTGAAGTCCTCGCCCGTCTGACGGTCGATGATCACCGCGTGGCGCTGGCCGAACGTACCGCGCTGCGAGTCCTGGCCGGCCAGGCGCACCGGGACGCCCTCCAGCAGGAGGGAGCCGAAGGCGAGGGTCTCGCCCATGCCCCAGTCGATGGTGCCGTCCTCGACCATGGCCGCCCGGCGCTGGAGCTGCGGCAGCAGACGCGGGTGGACGGTGACGTGGTCGGGGATGTTGACCTGGGACTCGGCGATCCGCTTGACGGTCTCCGCGGACACCGCCGTGTTCACCGCGACCGGGAACTCGGCCTGCGGGTCGGACGGGGCGGTGGCGGTCGGCTGCGCGGTGGCCTCGCGGACCTCCGTGAAGACCTTCTCCAGCTGGCCCTGGTAGTCCTGGAGCGCCTGCTCGGCCTCTTCCAGGGTGATGTCGCCGCGACCGATGAGGGACTCGGTGTAGAGCTTGCGCACCGAGCGCTTCTTGTCGATCAGGTCGTACATCAGCGGCTGGGTGAAGGCCGGGTTGTCCGACTCGTTGTGACCGCGGCGGCGGTAGCACAGGAGGTCGATCACCACGTCCTTGTTGAACGCCTGGCGGAACTCGAAGGCCAGCCGCGCGACGCGGACCACGGCCTCCGGGTCGTCGCCGTTCACGTGGAAGATCGGGGCCTCGATCATGCGGGCCACGTCCGTCGCGTACATGGAGGAACGCGAGGACTCGGGGGCCGCGGTGAAGCCGACCTGGTTGTTGATGACGACGTGGACCGTGCCGCCGGTGCGGTAGCCCCGCAGCTGCGACATGTTCAGGGTCTCGGCCACCACGCCCTGGCCCGCGAAGGCCGCGTCGCCGTGGATCGCCACCGGCAGCACCGTGAAGTCCGTGCCGCCCTTGTTGATGACGTCCTGCTTGGCGCGCGCGATGCCCTCGATGATCGGGTCGACCGTCTCCAGGTGGGACGGGTTCGCGGCCAGCGAGACCTTGATCTGCTCGCCGTCCAGGCCGGTGAAGGTGCCCTCGGCGCCCAGGTGGTACTTCACGTCGCCGGAGCCGTGCATCGACTTCGGGTCGAGGTTGCCCTCGAACTCGCGGAAGATCTGCGCGTACGACTTGCCGACGATGTTGGCGAGGACGTTCAGACGGCCGCGGTGGGCCATGCCGATGACGACCTCGTCGAGGCGCGACTCGGCCGCGGAGTCGATCACCGCGTCGAGCAGCGGGATGACGGACTCGCCGCCCTCCAGGGAGAAGCGCTTCTGGCCGACGTACTTCGTCTGGAGGAAGGTCTCGAAAGCCTCCGCCGCGTTCAGCCGGCGCAGGATGCGCAGCTGCTCCTCGCGCTCCACGCGTGCGTGGGGGCGCTCGACGCGGTCCTGGATCCACTTGCGCTGCTTGGGGTCCTGGATGTGCATGAACTCGATGCCGGTGGTGCGGCAGTACGAGTCGCGCAGCACGCCGAGGATGTCGCGCAGCTTCATCAGGGACTTGCCCGAGAAACCGCCGACGGCGAACTCGCGCTCCAGGTCCCACAGGGTGAGCCCGTGCTCGGTGATGTCCAGGTCGGGGTGCTTGCGCTGGCGGTACTCCAGCGGGTCGGTGTCGGCCATGACGTGGCCGCGGACCCGGTAGGAGTGGATCAGCTCGAAGACGCGGGCGGCCTTGGTGACGTCGTCGTCGTGGCTGGCGTCGATGTCCTTGAGCCAGCGGACCGGCTCGTAGGGGATGCGCAGCGAGGCGAAGATGCCGTCGTAGAAGCCCTGCTCGCCGAGCAGGAAGTTCGCGACGATCCGGAGGAACTCGCCGGAGGCCGCGCCCTGGATCACCCGGTGGTCGTAGGTCGACGTGAGCGTCATGACCTTCGAGATGCCGAGCTTGTTCAGGGTGTCCTGGGAGGTGCCCTGGAACTCCGCGGGGTAGTCCATGGAGCCGACGCCCATGATGACCGACTGGCCGGGCATCAGACGCGGGACCGAGTGGACGGTGCCGAGGCCGCCGGGGTTGGTCAGGGAGACCGTGACACCGGTGAAGTCGTCCATCGTCAGCTTGCCGTCGCGGGCGCGGCGGACGATGTCCTCGTAGGCCTGCCAGAACTCGAAGAAGTTCAGCGTCTCGGCCTTCTTGATGCCGGCGACGACGAGCTGGCGGTCGCCGTTCGGCTTCACCAGGTCGATGGCGAGACCGAAGTTGACGTGCGCGGGCTTGACGAGGGTGGGCTTCCCGTCCTTCTCCGCGTAGTGCCAGTTCATCGACGGCATGGCCTTGATGGCCTGCACCATCGCGAAGCCGATCAGGTGCGTGAAGGAGATCTTCCCGCCCCGGGCGCGCTTGAGGTGGTTGTTGATGACGATGCGGTTGTCGAACAGCAGCTTCACCGGGACCGCGCGCACGGACGTGGCCGTGGGCAGCTCCAGGGAGGCGTTCATGTTCTTGGCGACCGCGGCGGAGGGACCGCGCAGCGTCACGAACTCGGGACCCTCCGGGGCCTCGGCGGCCGGAGCGGCCTTCGCCTTGGCGGCCGGGGCCGCGGCGGCGGGCTTCGCCGGAGCGGCCGCGGGCGCCGGAGCGGCGGCGGCGGGCTTCGCGGGAGCCTGGGCCGGCGCGGGCACGGCCGGGGCCGCCGGAGCGGCGGCGGGCGCGGCCTGGGCCGGGGCGGCGGGTGCCGGGGCGGTGGCTCCTGCGGCCCCCGCGGCCGCAGTGCCCGCCGGCGCCGGGGAGGTAGCCGTCCCCGGCTTGTAGTCGGCGAAGAAGTCCCACCAGGCACGGTCTACCGAATTCGGGTCCTGGAGGTACTGCTGATAGATCTCGTCGACGAGCCACTCGTTGGGGCCGAACGCGGCAGCGGGGTTCTTGCCCGCTTGGTCTGCGTCGGTCGAGAGGCTCGATGCGTTACTGGGGGACTGTGGCGACACGGCGGCAACCGCCCTCTTCCGCTTCACAAGGTGATGGACAGCGGAAATAAAGGCTACGCCCCCGTGGCCGGGAAGGTCAGGTCGGGCCGGTTCAACGTCGCGTAAGTCACATCAGAAAGTGTGTTTCGGCCCTGGAAATGGCGGGAAACACATGTGGTTCCGCTACGTGGGTGATGCGTCAGGGTTCGTCGAAGGAGGCCTCGCACGCCGTTGACGTGGGCCTGTGCCTGATCACACGTGTCCGTCAGCGCGGACGCCCGTGGATCTTGTGGCTCCGGTTCGCACTTTACGTCAACTTGGCACAGATGACAGTCCCGGGAGAGTGACGATAATCCTGCACCCCCGGTCGGATTCGGCCACGCCGATGCGGCCGCCGTGCAGATCCACCGCCCACCGGGCGATCGCCAGCCCCAGTCCCGTACCGCCGTCGCTGCCCGGACCGTGCGGCCGGCGGACGGCTCCCCGGTTGAACCGCTCGAAGACGCGGTGCCACTCCGAGCGGGGGATGCCGGGCCCCTCGTCCAGGACCTCCAGCTCCAGCGACTCCGGCAGCGCCCCGCGGCGCGCCCGGACCGTCACCCGGCCGTGCGGCGGGCTGTGCTTGACCGCGTTGTCGATGAGGTTGGCCACGACCTGGTGGATGCGCTCGGGGTCCGCGTGCGCGGTCAGCTCCGGCGGGGACACGTCCAGGTGGAGATGGACGTCCGTACGGGTGTGGCTGCCGGAGCCGGAGGCCATGCTCGCGCGCGCGGAGGCGACCATGTTGGCCTCCTTCAGCACCCCGGACAGATACGGCCAGACCTCGAAACGCCGTTGGCGCAGCGGTACGACCCCGTTGTCGAGCCGGGACAGGTCCAGCAGCGTCTCCACCAGCCGCCCGAGCCGCTCGGTCTGCTTCAGGGCGGTGCGCATCGTCTCGGTGTCCGCCACCGAGATGCCGTCCACGACGTTCTCCAGCACCGCGCGCAGCCCCGCGATGGGCGTCCGCAGCTCGTGCGAGACGTTGGCCACCAGCTCCTTGCGTTGCAGGTCCTGCGCTTCCAGCTCGTCGGCCATGACGTTGATCGTCTGCGCCAGGTGGCCGAGCTCGTCCCGGCGCTTCTCGCTCACCCGGCGGGTGTAGTCGCCGTGCGAGATGGACCGGGCGACCGTATTCATCTCGTCCAGCGGCGCGGTGAGCGAGTGCGCCACGAACTGCGTGATGAGCAGTGTGGCGATCATCGAGAAGACCGTGATGAAGCGCAGCTCGGTCTTGGTGTGCACCGCGATCATCGACAGCCCGGTCGTGATCAGCACGGATATGACGACCAGCGCACCCAGCTTGGTCTTGATCGAGAACGGGCGTACGCCACCCCAGGGCTCGCCCCTGGGGCTCTTCCGTGCGGCCGACCGTCCGTCGCTCATGGCGTCGGGGTCTCCAGCGCGTAGCCCACACCGTGCACGGTGCGGATCCGCTCGGCGCCGATCTTCCGGCGCAGCGCCTTGATGTGGCTGTCGACCGTACGGGTGCCGGAGGCGTCCGCCCAGTCCCACACCTCCGCCAGCAGCTGCTCACGGGAGAGCACCGCGCGCGGGGTGTTCGCCAGGCACACCAGCAGGTCGAACTCGGTGGGCGTCAGATGGACGTCCTCGCTGCGCACCCGCACCCGGCGCTGCGCGTGGTCGATCTCCAGCTCGCCGAGGCGCAGTATGCCGCTGCGCGGTGTCGAGGCGGCCACGACGGCCCGCTCGACCCGGCGCAGCAGCACATGCACCCGCGCGGCCAGCTCCCGCATCGAGAACGGCTTGGTCATGTAGTCGTCGGCGCCCACGCCGAGCCCGACCAGCATGTCGGTCTCGTCGTCACGCGCGGTCAGCATCAGCACCGGCACCGGCCGCTGGGCCTGCACACGACGGCAGACCTCCAGACCGTCGAAACCGGGCAGCATGATGTCGAGGATCAGCAGGTCGGGCTGCCATGCCTCGGCGGTGTCGACGGCCGCCGGGCCGTCTCCCGCGGTTTGCACCAGGAATCCCTCGGCGCGAAGTCGGGCCGCGATGGCGTCGACGATCGTCGAGTCGTCCTCGACCACCAGGACCCGCCGCTGGGCGCCCTGAGTCGCCGTGGCCGTCCCGTTGTGGGAGGTATGTGTCTGCTCCATCGCCCGCCCCTGAGTGTGCTCTCCGGAATCAGTGGGGTGATTCCTCGGTCTGCGCCTGCTTGCGATTGACGCTTGAATGATCCGCGTCAGGGATGCAGCGTACGGGGAGTCACCGCGGCTTTGCTATCCAGGTCGGACGGCGAGGTGGACGACGTCCGGAACACCCCGGGCAACTGGTACCTCTTCGCTACGTACTTGTGTGAACCCGGTATTTCGCAAGGTTTCCTCGAATTCGGCAGACGGCTGCGCCGACCACACCGCCAGCACCCCGCCGGATCTCAGCGCGCTCGCACAACTCGCCAGCCCGGCCGGGCCGTAGAGGCCCTGGTTGCCCTCGGTGACGGTCCAGTCCGGCCCGTTGTCGATGTCGAGACACAGTGCGTCGAATGTGTCGAATGCCTCATCGATGTAGTCGAGCAGATCCGCCTGGACGATCTCCGTGCGCGGGTCCGCGAGCGCCTCGCGGGTGGTTTCGGACAGAGGGCCCGAGCGATGCCAGTCGATGACGGCCGGCTCGCGCTCCACGACGGTGATCCGGCCCCAGCGCGGGTTCGCCGCGGCGTGCGCGAGCGAGAGACCGACCCCCAGACCGCCGACCAGCACGGCCGGCCGGTCGTGACCGCGGGTGACGGACGGCCGGCGCGAGCCGTCGAGCGCGGCGAGCGCCGCGTCGACGAGCAGCCGCTCCGAGCGGCCGTCCGAGGTGTCCATCAGGAAGCAGCCGTTGGCGATGATCTGCAACAGCCCGCCCTGGCGGCGCAGTACGACCTCGCCGTACGGGCCCTCGCGGCGGTCCAGGACTTCGGGAGTGTCGTATGACGTGGGCATCGGCCCATCCTGGCACTTTGCTGACGGATCGTTGACGGATTTGCTCCGGCGCAGCGGCACACCCGCGTGGAGTCATCTCGGTACGCGGGCGCCGCCACCGGGTACCGCTCCTGTGCCGTACCGCGCCGTGCCGGACGCGGGAGGCTGTATTGGAGGTTGCTGTGAATCGGCGTGTGCGTGGCGCCGGTCATAGACAGTGACCCCGTGGTGCGCGAAGGGTGGGGGCGAACCGGAAGGAGCGCCTCACCGTGGAACGGACTGCGACCGCCGCCTCCCCGGCGGATCCGGACGACTCCCTCCCGAACGCCCCGGATGCGGATGCCGCGGCTTCGGGCCCGGCGCTCGCGGACACCTCCGGTCTGCTGGGCGGGATGCCCAGGCAGTGGATCCCGGCCGTGGCGACCACGTCCGAGACCCCGTACGCGGCGGCGCCCGAGGCGGTGCCCGAAGCGCGTCCGGCGGCGGGTCCGGCCAGGGGTTCGGCGGGTTCGGCGGGTTCGGCGGCAGGTCCGGCCGCGGGGGTGCGGCTGCGCCCGCGTCCCTGGCGGCTGCTCCCCACCCCCACCGGAACGCCGTTCGCCTTCGCCTTCACGGCCGTGCTGGCCGTCACCTCACTGATCACGTCCTACGCCGATCCCGCCCTGGTGCACACCCTCCACCAGGGCTCCAGCACCGACGTGGCGCACCTTGTGCGCACCCCCGTGCTGGTCCTGCTGGCCAGCGCGCTGTGGATCGCGGGCGGGGTCCTGTCCGTCTACGCGATCTGCTGTCTGCTCGTCCTCACCGCCCTGGAGCGGCGGATAGGAGGACTGCGCACGGCAGGTGTCTTCCTGCTCGGGCATGTCACGGCGACCCTCGCGACCGAGGTTCCGGTGGGACTGGCCGTCCTGGCCGGCCGTCTCCCCGCCAGTTCCCTGCACCGCCTCGACTACGGCATCAGCTTCGGGGTCGCCGCCGGTGTCGGCGCCCTGACGGGTCTGCTCGCCCCGTGGCTGGGCCGGCCGTTGCTCGTGGTGTTCGCCGCGATGCTGGTGCGCGACCTGATCGGGTTCGCGGACCCGATGACGAACTGGGGGCACCTGCTGTCCCTGGCGGTCGGCTGCGCCACCTGGCCGGTGACGCGCCGCTGGCACCACGGCCGCGCCGCCACGGTGGCGGCGCGCTGACCTCCAGCCGCCCTTCCTGTCGCGGTGGCCGCGCGTGAGGACCTGCCTGTCGCGGTGGCCGCGCGTGAGGACCCGCCTGTCGCGGTGACCTCCCGCCGCCCTGCCTGTCGCGGTGGCCGCGCGTAAGGCCCTGCCTGTCGCGGTGGCCGCGCGTAAGGACCCGCCTGTCGCGGTGGCCGCACGCAAGGACCCGCCTACCGCGGTGACCAGACGTAAGGAGTCGTCGTGGTCACCGCCCGGAAGCCGAGCCGGCGCAGGATGGGCTCGCTGTCGTCGGAGGCGTCCACGTGCAGATAGGGGACGCCCCGGGCGGCGGCGATCTCGGCGCGGGCGGCCAGCAGGGCGCGGTAGATCCCCCGGCCGCGCCACTCGGGCAGCGTCGAGCCGCCCGCCAGCGAGGCGAACTCGCTGCCGGGGCGGAAGGTCAGCCAGGCCGCGCAGACCACCTCGCCCCGCGCCTCGGCGACCAGGACGGCGATCTCCTCCGGAGCGCGGGCCACGCGTCCGATCAGGTCGTCGGCGATCGAGCTCAGGTCCAGGCCCCAGACCGCCGTCTCCAGGGCCGCCACCCGGCGCAGGTCGGCGTCCGCGGTGACCTGGCGCACGGTGACGCCGTCCGGTGCGGCGGGTGATTCCGCCGCCAGCCGCGTCACGGATCCGATGAGGACCGTCTCCTGAGCCTCGGGCTCGAAGCCCGCCGCGCGCAGCCGGTCCGTGAGATCGGCCGGGCTGTCGTGCCCGCGCACCTTCCACTCCACTGCCTGCCCGCGGGCCGCGAAGAGGTCCCGCTGTCGCGCGATCAGCTCGTCGACCTCGCGCCCTCGCAGGCCGCCCAGATCGCGCGGTCCGCTGACGAAGCCGCGGAAGCCCAGGTCGAGGCGGAGCAGCGGGCCGTCGTACTCGTACGCGACTCCGGGCGGCGGGGCGCAGCGCAACTGGGCGTCGTAGGCGTCGAGCAGGCTCTGGGTCTCCGTCATGGGAAAGAACGTACGGGCGGGGGACCGGGCACGGGCAACACCTTTTCGCGGGGCGTGCGGGGCGGGGGAGCGGAAGGCGGGCGGAGCCGCGGCGGGGAGGAGGGGGAACGGGGAGGTGAGGACGGAAGGAGACGGAGGCCGGTGGTGTTGTGCCGGGTGTCACCCGTTGCGGCACAGCCGATCGCTCAGAGCGAACACCCGGTGGGGAACATTCGGAGGCTCAGGTGCATTGAGTCGGCATAGCTCAACTTGAATGCCGAAGGGGAGATCATGGCTTCGACGTCCACACCGCTCACTCTGCCTGTGCTGCCGCTCGACGACGAGGTCGTGCTGCCCGGAATGGTGGTGCCGCTCGATCTGAACGACGCCGACGTGCGGGCCGCGGTGGAGGCCGCCCAGGCCGCCGCGCGCTCGGAGCCCGGCAAGCCCAGGGTGCTGCTGGTGCCACGGATCGACGGGGCGTACGCGGGTACCGGTGTGCTCGGCACCGTCGAGCAGGTGGGGCGGCTGGCCGACGGCGACCCGGGCGCGCTGATCCGCGGCCGCGGCCGCGTGCGCATCGGCGCCGGCACCACCGGACCGGGCGCGGCCCTGTGGGTCGAGGCGACCCGCATCGACGAGAGCGTGCCCGAGCCGCTGCCCGGCCATGTCACCGAACTCGTCAAGGAGTACAAGGCCCTGGCGACCGCCTGGCTGCGCAAGCGCGGCGCCTGGCAGGTGGTGGACCGGGTGCAGGCCATCGAGGACGTCTCCGCGCTCGCCGACAACTCCGGCTACTCGCCGTTCCTGACCACCGACCAGAAGGTGGAGCTGCTGGAGACCACCGACCCGGTGGCCCGGCTGAAGCTCGCCACCCAGCAGCTGCGCGACCACCTCGCCGAGCAGGACGTGGCCGAGACGATCGCGAAGGACGTCCAGGAGGGCGTCGACAAGCAACAGCGCGAGTTCCTGCTGCGGCGCCAGCTGGAGGCCGTGCGCAAGGAACTGCGCGAGCTGAACGGCGAGAAGGAGGGCGAGGAGTCCGACGACTACCGCGCCCGGGTCGAGGCCGCCGACCTGCCCGAGAAGGTCCGCGAGGCGGCCCTGAAGGAGGTCGACAAGCTGGAGCGCTCCAGCGACCAGTCGCCCGAGGGTTCCTGGATCCGCACCTGGCTCGACACCGTCCTCGAACTGCCCTGGAACGAGCGGACCGAGGACGCCTACGACATCCAGGGCGCCAAGGCGGTCCTGGACGCCGAGCACGCCGGTCTTGACGACGTGAAGGAGCGGATCACCGAGTACCTGGCGGTGCGCAAGCGCCGTACGGACCGCGGCCTGGGTGTCGTCGGCGGCCGGCGCGGCGGTGCCGTGCTCGCCCTGGTGGGCCCGCCCGGTGTCGGAAAGACCAGTCTGGGTGAATCGGTCGCCCATGCCATGGGCCGCAAGTTCGTCCGGGTCGCCCTCGGCGGCGTCCGCGACGAGGCCGAGATCCGCGGCCACCGGCGTACGTACGTCGGCGCGCTGCCCGGCCGGATCGTGCGGGCGGTCAAGGAGGCCGGGTCCATGAACCCGGTGGTCCTGCTGGACGAGATCGACAAGGTGGGCTCCGACTTCCGCGGCGACCCGGCCGCGGCCCTGCTCGAAGTCCTCGACCCGGCCCAGAACCACACCTTCCGCGACCACTACCTGGAGGTCGAACTCGACCTCTCCGACGTGGTGTTCCTGGCCACCGCCAACGTGCTGGAAGCCATCCCGGAGGCGCTGCTGGACCGGATGGAGCTGGTCCGCCTGGACGGCTACACCGAGGACGAGAAGGTCGTCATCGCCCGGGACCACCTGCTGCCGCGCCAGCTGGAGCGGGCCGGACTCGGCGCCGACGAGGTGACCCTGGACGAGAGCGCGCTGCGCAAGCTCGCCGGCGAGTACACCCGTGAGGCGGGCGTACGCACCCTGGAGCGGTCCCTGGCCCGGCTGCTGCGCAAGGTCGCGGCCCAGCACGAACTGGGCGAGCGGGAGCTTCCGCTCACCGTCACCGACGCCGACCTGCGCGCGCTGATCGGGCGACCGCACCATGTGCCGGAGTCCGCGCAGGACCCGGCCGAGCGCCGCACGGCCGTCCCCGGTGTCGCCACCGGGCTCGCGGTCACCGGCGCGGGCGGCGACGTCCTCTTCGTCGAGGCGTCGCTGGCCGACCCGGAGACGGGCGCGGCGGGCCTGACCCTCACCGGTCAGCTGGGCGACGTGATGAAGGAGTCGGCGCAGATCGCGCTGAGCTTCCTGCGCTCGCACGGCGCCGAGCTGGAACTGCCCGTCGCCGATCTGAAGGACCGGGGTGTGCACATCCACTTCCCGGCGGGCGCGGTCCCCAAGGACGGCCCGAGCGCCGGCATCACGATGACGACGGCCCTCGCGTCGCTGCTGTCCGGCCGGCTGGTCCGTACGGACGTGGCGATGACCGGCGAGGTCTCGCTGACCGGGCGGGTGCTGCCGATCGGCGGGGTGAAGCAGAAGCTGCTCGCCGCGCACCGGGCGGGGGTCACCACGGTGATCATCCCGAAGCGCAACGAGCCCGACCTGGACGACGTCCCGGCGGAGGTGCTGGACCGGCTCGACGTCCACGCCGTCACCGATGTCCGCCAGGTCCTGGAGCTGGCGCTGGCGCCGGCCACGAGCAGCGCGTCGCCGGAGGTGCCGGTGGCCGCCTGACCTCGGGCGCCGGTCGGCGGGCACCGGACGGGGAAGGCCCGGGTCACCGTGCGGGTGACCCGGGCCTTCGCCCTGCGCGGGTGCGGACGGTCACGGGTGCGGGTCAGCCGTTGGCGAGCGCGACCACCCGGTCCAGGGCTCCGTTGAACTTGTCGTGGTCGCCGACCGTCGGGCCGGACGACGTGTACTGCCACATCGTGTAGTACGACCAGCCGGCGGGCAGCGTCCCGACGTCCGAGGCGTACCGGGCGATCCACAGCGGGTCGGCCGAGGCGAAGCCGCCGTAGTTGCCGGTGCACTGGGTCCACCAGCTGGTGGCCGTGTAGATCACGGCGTCCCGGCCGGTGCGGGCCTTGTAGGTGTTCAGGAAGTCCGCGATCCAGCTCACCATTGCGCTGGTCGTCTTGCCGTAGCAGGCGGCGCCGTAGGGGTTCCACTCGATGTCGAGGGCGCCCGGCAGCGTCCTGCCGTCCTTGGACCAGCCGCCGCCGTGGTCGACGAAGTAGTTGGCCTGGGCGGCGCCGCTGGTGGTGTCGGGGGTGGCGAAGTGGTACGCGCCGCGGATCATGCCGACGTTGTAGGAGCCGTTGTACTGCTGGGCGAAGTACGGATTCGTGTAGTACGTGCCTTCCGTGGCCTTGGTGTACGCCCACTTGACCCCGCTGCTCCACAGGGTCGACCAGGCGACGTTGCCCTGGTGGCCGGAGACGTCCACGCCCTCCGTCTGGGTGGCGAGGCCGGGCGCGGGGGAGCCGTGCGCGCCGTCGTGGCCGAGGACGCCGATGCCCATGTAGGCGGAGCCGCGGGCCGGGACGTCGGCCGCCTGCGCGGAGACGGGGACGGTGAGGGAGAAGGCTGCGAGCAGGAGCGCGACGGCGGCGGTGGCGGCGCGCGGGGGGATGGAGCCGGGTCTGTGCACGGGCATGACGTGCCTCCGAGGCTTGGCGGTGCGGGGGGAGGAGCCGGATCACCCACAGTTGTGGCGTGGGCATGCCATGCGTTGCCTGACGAAGACGCTACGCACGTAGAAGAGGTACTGGAAGGGGGTCTGGGTGACGCCGTTGGTCTACGCCTGCGAAATACTGACGGAGCTGCGGCGATGACGGATTCTGGCGATAACTTTCAGGAACGGGAAACCGGATCAGGGGTGCTGACGTGCATGAGCACGGAAACGGCAACGCGCGTCGAGATGACGCGCAGACGTCGCGAATTGGTGTGGACCAGGAATTCCTGTCCCTGGAGCGCGAGTTGACGGTGCTGTTCCGGCGCGCCAGGGCCAACCAGGGCGAGATGGCCCGTGAGGTCCACCCGGACCTCGAACCCGCCGCGTACGGACTCCTCGTACGGCTGGAGGAGTGCGGCCGGCTGCGCGCCACGGAGCTCGCCGGCTACATCGGCGTGGGCAAGGCCACCATGTCCCGTCAGCTGCGTGCCCTGGAGGAGCTCGGCCTGGTCGCCCGCGAACCCGACCCGGCGGACGGCCGTGCCTGGCTGGTGGACCTCACCCCGGAGGGCCGCAGCAGGGTCGGCAAGGTGCGCGAGGCCCGCCGGGCGCGGTACGTGAACCAGCTCGCGCACTGGGACCGCGGCGAGGTCGCCGAACTGGCCCGACTGCTCCAGCAGCTGAACCGGGGTATGGAGCGCTGACGGCCGCCGTGCCCCGCCCGGGGGCGCGCGGGCCCCGCCCCACCGCGCGCCCGCCCCTGCGCTCCACCCTGTGACGGTCTAGAACTCCACGTACACGACCGTCGCGTCGTCGTGTGTCTTGCTGCGGCCCAGGAAGCGGCGGTCGACGTCCGCGCTCTCCAGCGTCCGCACCCGGTCCACCAGGGCCCCCGGCCCCTCCTTCCGTACGAGGGCGAGGCAGTCCGCCCAGTCGCCCTCCCGGAACTTCTCCACCCAGCGCGTCGCGCCGTCCGTCAGCGCGGCGAGCGCCCCGACCTGGGCGCGGGGCACGCTGCCGGTCACGGCACGGGCGGCCACGGACGGATCGGCCGCCGCGGTGAAGAAGCCGCCCTCCTTGTTGCGGACGGTCGCGTCCACCACGGCGTCGGTGGTCAGAGAGGCGCGCGGCAGCCGGGCGATGCGGTCGTCCAGCACCGGGGTGACCGTCCCGTCGGGGGCCCGGAGCAGCAGCGCCGAGTCGGAGAGCACCAGGTACGCGACCGCCTCCGGCGACCAGCGGGCGAGGACCACGGTTGCCTGCGGCGTACGCGGGTGAGAAAGGTCACAGGTGTCCGCGTGGGCCGAGGCGGTACGGGCGATGGCGCGGGCGAGAATCCCGGTCAGCGGGACATCGGTGAGGGAAATGATCATTTCGGTCAGGGCGCCCCCGAGGCGCGCCGTGTACCAGGGGACCGAATGCAGACAGCCCGTCGCGCTCCGTGGTGGTGTCACGCCGTCCAGGACGACGAGTGCGCCACCTTGCCCGGATGCGGGTAGTCCGATGCTCGCGAAGTCCTCGTTGGGGCGGTCGGGTTGACCGGGCTCCGAGACAAGTTCCGTACGCATTCAGCCAGTCTGCACCACCTCTTCACAACTTGCGCGAAAGGGGGGCATCGGCCGCCGGATCGGCGCACCGGTGCAGGTCAGCCGCCTGATTTGCGGCGGAATGACACGTTCCGGGAAGGTGCGGCGGCGAATACTGCCAAAGCCCGCCGCCCACGTCCAACCGGCCCGCCGCCCACCGCTGTCGCGGGCGCCGGGGGAACTTGCCCACCAACTCCCCTCCGATGTTCACTCCTTCGGGTGGCGGGTCAGGTGATGCCGGGCCGCTGCCCACCGGCACTGGGAGGGTCGGGAGCCGATTGAGGAGTGCCCCCCCGGTTCGGGTGAAGCCGAGAATGCGGGGGACGTTGTACGAGCCGATTGACGGAACGTCATCCGGACCCATGGGTACACGAGTCAGGAATGCGAGCACCGGTGCAGAAGACGCGGCCTCGGCGCGCAGACAAGAAGTCGGCCTCCGAAGGGGGCGCGCAGAGCTCCTCCGTCGGCAAGGGCCGTCCCACCCACGTACGTAACCGGCTGATCGTCGCGGTGGCCGTCGTGGCCGCGGCCATAGCCGCCGCCGGAGCCCCGACGGTGCTGGCCGCCTCGGGGCGGCTCAAGGACTCCCAGGATCTGGTGACGCTGGCCGGCCAGACCCAGGACGCCCTGGTGCTGGCCCACTCGCTCGCCGACGAACGGGACGAGATCACCTCCTACGTCGCGGCCGGGCGGCCCAAGTCCAAGGCGCCCGCCGAGGACCGCAGCGCCCGGGTCGACCGGCTGGTGGAGGAACTGCGCGCCGATCCGGACGTGCCCGCCTCGCTGCGCGCGGACCTCGACGATGTCGCGGCCGTACGCAGAGCGGCGCTCACCGGCAAGAGCAGCGCTCTCGAAACGCATGGGGCGTACTCCGCCGCCATCACCGAACTCCACCGTCTCGCCGAGCGCCTCGCCGACCGGATGCCCACCCGCGCGGGCTCCGGCGCCCACGCCCTCGCCGAGCTCGACTCCGCCGTACAGCAGGCCGCGGCGGCCCGCGGGCTGCTCCTGGCCGCGCTGAACGTGCCGACCAGCACCGAGTCGGTCTACAACCCCACCACCGGCCTGACGGACACGGTCCCGGTCTCCTCCGGCGCCGACACCAAGCAGCGCGACGCCCTCACCGCCGCCGCCCAGCAGGCCCGGGTGCGCTCCGACGCGGCCCTCGCCGACTTCCACGAGACCGCGCCGAAGGCCACCGTCGACACCTACGACTCGACGGTCACCGGACCCGAGGTCGACAGCGCCGACAAGTACCTCGCCCGCCTCACCGACCGGCCGGAGCTGTCCGACAGCGAGCTCAACACCAGCATCAAGAAGCTCGACGCGGCGCTCACCGCCCGGATCGAGCTGATGCGCGGCGCGGAGTCCTCGCTCTACGACCACCGCACCAAGGACCTCGGCCTGCTGCGCGACGACGACGTCACCGCGCTGGAGATCCGCGTCGCCGCGCTCGGCGTGCTGATGCTGGTCGCCGTCGGTATCGCCACCGGCATGGCACGCTCCCTGACCCGGCCGCTGTCCGTGCTGCGCCGCGGCTCGGCCCGGCTGGCGGGGGCGGCCGAGCCGGCCGCCGAGGAACCCGTCAAGTTCACCGGCCGCAACGACGAGTTCGCCCAGGTCGTGCGGTCCGTCAACGCCCTGCACGCGCACGCGGTCGCCCTCCAGGAGCGCATCACCACCCTGGAGACCGACCGCAAGCACCTCGTCGGCCAGCGCCAGAAGATGGCCGACGCCCGCGAGGAGCTGCGCTCCGAGCTCACCGGCTCCGCCGCCCAGCTGGAGCGGCTGCGCACCAGCATCGGCGGCTCCTTCGTCAACCTCGCGCTGCGCACCCTCGGCCTCGTCGAGCGGCAGCTGGCCGTCATCGAGGGCCTGGAGGAGCGCGAGCAGGACCCCGACCGGCTGGCCACCCTCTTCAAGCTCGACCACTTCGCCACGGTCATGCGCCGGCACAGCGAGAACCTCCTGGTGCTGGCCGGCACCGAACACGTCCAGCAGCACGCCGGGCCCGTCCCGCTCGTGGACGTCGTACGGGCGGCGGTCAGCGAGATCGAACGCTACGAGCGCGTCCGCATCGCCGCGGTGCCGCCGAACGCGCACGTCGCCGGCTTCGCGGCCGACGACCTCTCGCACCTGCTGGCCGAACTCATGGAGAACGCCACCTCGTTCTCCCCGCCGGACGTGCCCGTGGAGGTCTCCGCCTGGCTCCTGGAGAACGGCGAGGTCATGCTCTCCGTCCAGGACGAGGGCATCGGCACCACCGAGGAGCGGCTGACCCGCCTCAACGCCCGGCTCGCCGACTTCGACCCGGCCTCCCCCTACGAGCAGGAGGGCGCGGACGGTCTCGGGCTCGGCCTGTACGTCGTGGCCCGCCTGGCCCACCGGCACCACGTACGCGTGCAGCTGCGGGCGCAGAAGCAGGGCGGCATCGCGGCCGTGGTGGCCCTCCCGCAGACCCTGTTCGCCGCGGCCCCGGCGGCCGCCGTCCCGTCGGCCGGGTCATCGGCCGGCGGTGCGCAGGGCTACGCGCTGCCGGGCGCCGACGCGGAGGCCAACTCCAACGTCCTGCGCGGCCGTTCGGCCGGCCGCGACCCGCTGGTGAGCCTGGCGGAGCAGGCGGTACGAGCCTCCACGGACGACGAGACGGACGTACCGCAGACGGACGTACCGCAGACAGCCGCACCGCAGGCCGAGGCACCGGCGGCGGACGCACCGCAGGCGGGCGTACCGCAGGCGGGCGTACCGACGTCGGTCGCACCCGCCACGGACGCCGACCCGGCCGCCGACACCGACGTACCGGAGGCGGCCGTACCGGAGGCGGCCGCACCGGAGGCCGACGCGTCGCCCGCCCCGGCGGAGGAGCCCGCACCGGCTCCCGCGCAGGTACCGGCTCCCGCGCAGGCGCGACCCGGCATGCCTGCCGAGTCCCCCGCCGAGACCACGATGGAGCTGTTCATCCCGGCTCCCGCGGCCGAGCCGGAGCCGGCACCGGCACCCGAGCGGCCCGCGCCCGTCGCGCCCGCCGTCCCGGCGGCGCCCGCCGTCCCGGCGGCGCCCGCCGTCCCGGCGGCGCCCGCCGTCCCGGCGGCGCCCGCCGTCCCGGCGGCGCCCGCCGCGGGTCCGCCCGCCGACCCCTACGCCATCGGCCCCGACAGCCACCAGCGCACCCCGGACGAGACCGAGGAGCCTGTCACCAGCAAGGGGCTGCCCAAGCGCACCCCGAAGATCACCGCACCCGTCTCGGGACCGAGGCAGCGCAGCGGATCCGTCGACGCCGAGGCGCTGCGTCGCCGCCTCGGTGGCTTCCGCCGGGGGGCGGAGGCCGGCCACCGCGAGGTGGCGGCGGAGATCGCGGAGCAGACGGGCCGCAACGAGGTCCCGACCGCGGCGGCCGCGCAACCCGCGGAACCGGCAGCGCCTGCCCGACCAGCAGCACCGGCCGCACCAGCGACACCAGCGACACCCGCACGGAACGCAGTTGGCGATGACGCCACGGGGGGCACAGTCGAGGAGGCACGCAGTTGACCGCGACCAGTACCTTCGGCCTGAGCAGTGAGGCCCGGAACCTGCACTGGCTGCTGACGAACCTCGTGGAGGAGGTGCCAGGCATCCAGTCGGTCGCGGTGGTCTCCTCCGACGGCCTGCTGTTGCTGTCCTCCGACCCCGGCCGCAACGCCGAGGCCCGCGAGGCCTTCGACGACAGGCCCAAGGGGCCACGCGGCTCCTCCGCCGACCTCGCCACCATCGTCTCCGGCATCGGCAGCCTCACCGTCGGCGCCGCCAAGCTGATGGACTTCGGCACGGTCAAGCACTCCATGATCGCCATGGAGGAGGGCAGCCTGTTCGTGATGTCGATCAGCGACGGCTCGCTGCTCGGCGTCCACGGAGCCGCGGAGTGCGACATGAGCGTGGTGGCGTACCACATGGCGCTCTTCGTCGGCCGGGCCGGACACGTCCTGACCCCCGAACTCCGCAGCGAGTTGCGGAAATCCCTGGAGAGCGAGCCGACGGGGAGTGGCCGATGAGCACCGCGCCCCGTAACTCCAGGCCGCATCTCCCGGTCCGCGGCGGCGACCGCAAGGTCGCCCGCGTACGCCCCTACTCGCTGACCGGCGGCCGTACCCGCTTCGGACATGTCCTCCTCGTCGAGACGTTCGTGGCGAGCACCGCCGCGATCGAGGCTCCGCAGGAGCGCAAGGAACTGACGAGCGGCACCCCGCACGCGCTGAGCCTCGGGGCGGGCCCCCTCAGCGCCCGGGTCATGCCGGAGATGCTGGCCATCGTCGAACTGTGCCGCCGGATGCGTACGGTGGCCGAGATCGCCGCACTGCTGAGCATGCCGCTCGGTGTGGTCCGGGTCCTGCTGAGCGACCTCGCGGACCAGGGAAAGATCCGTGTGTACGGAACCGGAACCGGTCACGGCGTCGGCCGGCCTGACCGCGCTCTGCTGGAAAGGGTGCTGAGTGGACTCCGTCGTCTCTGACGCCGCCGCCTCGGGCGTCACCTCGTTCGCCGAGCCCGACGAACCGTCGCAGCCCTGGCAGACGGACCGGACCCGCGCCCCGATCGCGACGAAGATCGTGATCGCGGGCGGGTTCGGGGTCGGCAAGACCACGCTGGTCACCGCCGTCTCGGAGATCACGCCCCTCCAGACGGAGGCGCTGATGACCGAGGCGAGCGAGGAGACCGACGACCTCACCGGCACGCCCGGCAAGCTGACCACCACCGTGGCCATGGACTTCGGCCGCATCACGCTCGACGACGACCTGGTGCTCTACCTGTTCGGCACGCCGGGCCAGCAGCGGTTCTGGTTCATGTGGGACGACCTGGTGCGGGGCGCGATCGGCGCGGTCGTGCTGGCCGACACCCGCCGCCTGAAGGACTGCTTCCCGGCGCTGGACTACTTCGAGAGCTGCGGGCTGCCGTACGTCGTCGCGGTCAACCACTTCGACGACACGGAGAGCTTTGAACCGGAGGACGTCCGGGAGGCGTTGACGGTCCCCGAGCACATCCCCGTGCTGATCATGGACGCGCGCCGCCGGGTGTCGGTGATCGAGACCCTGCTGGCGCTGGTGGGCCACGCACTCGAAGAGACCCCCGAGTAGCCCCGAGCGGTCCGGACAGTCCCGGACTGGTCCCGGACCGGTCCCGAGCAGTTCTTCGCGGCCCGACGGCCGGCCCCCGACGGTCCGGCCGTCCGGTCGCTGTGCGCAGTATCGAACGGCACCGACACCGGTTCCGTGCGTCCCGAGTCCTGAGCAGTCGTGATAGAGGAGCCACCACTCGCATGCGGAAGATACTCGTCGTCGGAGCCGGCCAGTCCGGTCTCCAGCTCGCCCTCGGACTCCAGTCGCACGGGTACGAGGTCACCCTGATGTCCAACCGGACCGCGGACGAGATCCGTTCCGGCCGGGTCATGTCCACCCAGTGCATGTTCCACACGGCACTGCAGCACGAGCGCGACCTCCAGCTGAACTTCTGGGAGTCGCAGGCCCCGAAGATCGAGGGCCTCGGCGTCTCGGTCGCGGCCCCCGGCTCGTTCGACCCGGGCCCGTCGCAGCGGGCGATCGACTGGGTGGGCAAGCTGGACGGCTACGCCCAGTCGGTCGACCAGCGGGTGAAGATGGCCGGCTGGATGGAGACGTTCGTCCAGCGCGGCGGCCAGCTGGTCATCCACGGCGTGGCGGTCGGCGACCTCGACTACTTCTCCCGCGCCTACGACCTCGTGCTCGTCTCGGCGGGCAAGGGCGAACTGGTCTCGATGTTCGGCCGGGACGCCTCCCGCTCCCCCTACAGCGCGCCGCAGCGCGCCCTCGCCGTGTCGTACGTCCACGGCCTGGGCCCGCGCCCGGAGCACCCGGAGTTCGACGCGGTCCGCTGCAACCTGGTCCCCGGCGTCGGCGAGCTGTTCGTCATGCCGACGCTGACCACCTCCGGCCGCGCGGACATCCTGTTCTGGGAGGGCATCCCCGGCGGTCCGCTCGACGCCTTCGCCGACGTCAAGGACCCGGCCGAGCACCTCGCCCTGACCCTGGCGCTGATGGAGAAGTTCACGCCCTGGGAGTACGCGCGGGCCACCAAGGCCGAGCTCACCGACGCGGGCGGCACGCTCGCCGGCCGGTACGCCCCGACCGTCCGCAACCCCATCGGCCGCCTCCCCGGCGGCGGTCTGGTCCTGGGCGTGGCCGACGTGGTGGTCGCCAACGACCCGATCACCGGCCAGGGCTCCAACTCGGCGTCCAAGTGCGCGGCCGCGTACCTCGCCGCGATCCTCGAACACGAGGACAAGCCGTTCGACGAGACGTGGATGCAGTCGGCCTTCGACCGCTACTGGAACACCGCCCAGCACGTCACCAAGTGGACCAACGCGATGCTCGCCCCGCCGCCGGAGCACATCCTGAACCTCATCGGCGCCGCCGGCCAGCTCCAGCCGGTCGCCGACCGCTTCGCCAACGGCTTCGACAACCCGGCCGACTTCGAGAACTTCTTCTACGACCCGGAGAAGACGGGCGCATACCTCGCCTCGGTGGCCGGGGCCTGACCGGCGGACGCACCGGCCGCGGGTCCCCGACGTGCTGTCGGGGACCCGCACCTGTGCGACACCTCCCCGGGCGGCCGCGCTCGGCCGCCTACGGGACGGACGGCTGCGGCGCGGGCGGCTGTGAGACGGATGGCCGGGGTGCGACCGGCGGTGCTGCGGCCGGCGGTCCTGCGGCCAGCTGCGCGGTGGACGGCCGGGGTGCGGCCGGCTGCGAGGCCGAGGGCTGCGGGGCCGTTGCCGGGGCGTATCCGTCGTTCGTGCCGTCGAGGGCGTGGTCGGGGAGTTCCGGTGGTGTGTAGCTCACCAGCGGCCTGCCCGCGGGATCGGGCCGTACGGCGCCCAGCACCGGGTTGGCGGCCAGCGGGGAGACCTTCACCCGCGCGCCGGGGCGGGGCGCCTGGACCACCATGCCGTGGCCGAGATACATCGCCACATGGGTCGCCTCGGGGAAGTAGACCACGAGGTCGCCGGGGCGCAGCTCGGTGAGCGGGATCCGGGGCAGCCGCGCCCACTGCTCCTGGCTGGTGCGCGGAATCACCGTCCCGGCGTCCTGCCAGGCGCGCGAGGTCAGCCCCGAGCAGTCGTACGACTTCGGACCCTCCGCGCCCCACTCGTACGGCTTCCCGAGCTGCCGCACGGCATAGCGCACCGCCTCCTCGCCCGCCGGCGTCGGCTTCCGCTCGACGCCGGTGCCGAGCGCGCCGGAGGTGATCAGTTCGTCCTGCGCCTTCGCGATCCCGGTCCGCTCGAACTCGGCCAGCGAGGACAGCTGTTCGGCGCTGAGCGAGGCGAGCAGTTGCTCGACGGCCGCGAGCCGGTCGTGCACGTCGTCGCGCTCCTTCTTGCGCCGTTCGGTGAGGGTGCGCTGGGTGTAGAAGGCGGTACGGGCCTTGCGGGCCAGCTCACGGCTTCTGTGCTCGTTCCCGGTCAGCCGCCCCACGGTCCGCGTCTGCTCGCGGGCCAGCCGTGCGAGCACATGGCCCTCGTCGAGCGCGTGCTGCGGGTCGCGGGCGAGCAGCAGGCGCAGGTACGGGGAGATGCCGGCGCTGCCCTGGTACTGCTGACGGGCCAGCCGTGCCGCCTCGTCCCTGCTCTCGTCCAGCGACAGCCGCACCCGGTCCAGCTCGGCGTCCAGCCGGTCGGCCCGGGTGCGCTGCTTCTTCAGCTGCTCCTCGGTGGCGTTGTAGGTCTCGGTGGCCTTCTCCGTCGCAAGGTAGAGCTGCTGAAGGTCCGTCAGCAGCTCGGCGACGGAACGCTTCTCGGGACTTGCGGTGGCGGCCCCGGGACTTGCGGTGGCTGTCCCGGGGCTTGCGGCGGCCGTCCCGGGCGCCGCGGTGGCCGCACCGGGACTTGTGGTGGCCGTCCCGGGACCTACGGTGGTCGCCCCGGGGCCCGCGGCTGTCGTTCCGGGACCTACGGCGGTGGCCCCAGTGCCTGCGGTGGCTGTCCCGGGGCCGGGGAGGGCCGCCGCGGACTGGGGTACGAGGGCGAGCTGGGCGGCGACCGCCGCCGTACAGGCCAAGCGCAGAAACCTTCCTGACACCTCATCACCTCCGGCGCGGGGCAGGCGGCCGATCCGCCCGCTTCCGTACCGTGATGATCAGATAACTCTGCGTGTTTCCGGTACGGAGTATGCGCGGACCGGCGCAACGAGGTCACCCGTACGGGTCGTCCGGCTTGCCGTCCGGCGTGGTGTGTGGATCGCCGCCGGGCGGGCGTACGGCCGCGGGCGCGCACGGCGGAGTGGAGTGTCCCGCCCGGCGCGCGAGCCGCAGGTCCTAGGCGTCCGGGGTGGTGTCCGGCCGGGTGTCCTGGGCGGTGTCCGGCTTGGACCAGGGCCACTTCGGCCGGCCGCTCTTCTTCCCCTCCGGGTCGAACGTGTACTTCCACCCCTGGTGCAGCCCGAGCAGCTTGCCCTGCCCCCGGGGCGCGCGCCGGTACACCAGCACGGTGGGCGCGCCGCCGGCCGCGTCCGGCACGGGGATGCGGTACGTCTTCGGCGGATGCCCGGTGGGCCCGAGCAGCACGGGCAGGACGCGCCCGTCCATGGGGCCGCCCTCGAAGGGGGTGTCTTGGCTCTTCACGGCACCAGTGTCAGCCATCCGCCCCGAGGACGGCTGACACGAGCGCCTCGGTCTGCGGGTCCCGCCGGGCGGTGACCGCCAGTACGGCGACGAACTGCTCCACGAGCCAGTCCCGCAGCTCGTCGGCGGGCGGCTCCTTGTTCTCGTCGAGCCAGATGAGCGAGGCCGCCTCCACCGCGGTGATCCACATCCGGACGGTCATCCGCAGCCGGGGTCCGGGGTCGCCGACGCCGAGGTGGCTGAGGATGTGCTCGGCGGCGGCCCGGCGCACCCCGTCCACGATGGCGGTGGTACGGGACGTCTCCACCACGCTCCCGCCCTGGAGCAGCGCGCTGAACCCGGCGTCGTGCTGGTCGACGAAGGTGAGATAGCGGTCCAGGGCACGGGACAGCCGGGGCAGCAGCGGGCCCTGCCGGGGCTCGTCGAAGCAGAGTTGCAGCTCGTCCGCGGCGGACCTGAGGGCGGCCTCGTAGAGCTGCTGTTTGCCGCCCGGGAAGTACCGGTACACCAGCGGGCGCGAGACCCCGGCCGCCTCCGCCACGTCGTCCAGCGACACCTCCTCCGGTGCCCGGTGCGCGAAGAGGGACAGGGCGGAGTCGAGCAGCTGGCTGCGACGCTCCTCGACGCTCAGGCGGCGGTAGGCGGGGGTGGGCGCTGAGGGGGTCATGACCGGCAGGGTAATCGCTGCCCGGCCCGGCCACCGGTTCCCGGCCCGGCCACCGGTCCCCGACGTCCAGGGACCGGCCACCGGCCACCGGGCCGGCCGTCCGTTACGCCAGCAGCCCCGAGGACTTCCACAGCCGGCGTCCCACGCCCCGCAGCACCCCGATGTCGTCGAGGAAGTCCGTCAGCCGCTTCGCCCCCGTCTGCATGATCTCCCGTCGGTGCCCGCTGGCCTTCACCTGGGCGATCGCCTCCCGCTTGTCGAGCCCCACATTCGTGTAGACCTCGGGATTGACGAAGGCGACCGAGAACACCCGGGCGAACTCACCGGAGGTGACCCGGGTGAACTCCTGGGACCACTTCGGCGCGGTCACCATCTGCCGGCGCAGCTCCTCGCGGGCGTACCGCACGTGCCGCGCCTCCTCCACCACGTGGATCCGCGTCACGCCCCGGACCAGCGGCTGCACCCGCTCGTCGGGGAAGGTCAGCCGCTGCATCCAGTCGAGGACCTCCTCGCCCAGCAGCGTCGCCGTGAACGATCCGGGTGTGGTGGAGATCGTCTTGAACACCCGTCCGAGCTGCTGATGCCCCCGGCTGACCGGGTACCAGGGCGCGTCGCCGCGCTCGATCAGCCGGGCGAACATCTTCGAGTGCCGGCACTCGTCCTCGATCTCGGTCAGCGCGTACCGCACGTGCGCGCTCGTCGCCGCCTTGTCGTAGATGTGCCGGACCAGCAGCTGCATGAGGATGATCTCGAACCAGATGCCGAGCGAGGCCAGCGCGGCCGCCTCGTGCTGCGAGAGCAGGATCCGCTGTTCCTCGCCCATCCGCTTCCACAGCGGGGTGTCGTACAGCGACAGCAGCTCCGGCGGCCAGTACCACTTGCCCTCCTCGAAGGGCGCGTCCCAGTCCAGTTCCCGGTCCGGGTCGAAGGAGTGCTTGGCGGACGACGCGAGCAGGCGTTCGGCCACCTGCTCGCGGTCCTTGAGGAGCCCGAGCGCATCGCGCACACCCTCGAGCGCGTCGGCTTCCGTCAGGGTCGTCATGGCTGTCCCACCTCGTTGCCCGGAGTCACGTCTACCGAACTTATGAGACTGCCTGTCAGCAAGGTCGTCAATCCCTTGCGCAGTACTTGTTGACTCCGTGTCTACGTGCGGGCCCGCTCCGCCGGCTCCGCCTCCGGCTCCGGCAGCGGTGCCGCCGCCTGTGGAGGGAACGTCGTCCGCAGGGTGAACGCGTACGGCGTCTCCCCGTGCGCCCGCAGGTGCCGCAGCCGGTCCTCCGCCTCCGCGACGGTCGGCCGGTGGCCCGACGGGACCCACCACAGGGTCGTCATGGCCTCCTCGACCCGCTCGAACCACTCGCGGCGCCGGGCCAGCAGCTCCCGGTGCTGCCCCTGGTACATGAAGGCGGTCAGTGCGTCGGTGTCACGCCACACGGACATGTTGACGATCAGCCAGTCGTCCCCGAAGAACGGGATGTCCGTCGCGTTCCCCGAGTCGCTCGCCAGTCGCCAGACGAACCCGCCGGCTGCGTCGGCGACGGCGTTCACCGGGTCGAGGGCGTCGGCGAAGTCCTTCAACTCGGGGGAGTCCAGCGGGAATTTGAGGCGGGCGATGTTGACCTGGGCGAGTTCGTACACGGTGTTACGGGCGGCTTCAGTCATGAGCGAAAGGTAGGACGGACCTGTACCGGGCCAGTACCCCCGTCTCACCCACCGAACACCGCCCATCCCGACTCCGCTCACCGACTCCGCTCACCCGGACAGCACCGCGCGCATGACCTCCCGCGCGATCGGTGCCGCGTCCCCGCCCCCGCTGATCTCCCCGCGGTTCGCCGACGCGTCCTCCACCACCACCGCCACCGCGACCTTCGGCTCCAGATCCCGATCGCCCTGCGCCCACGACACGAACCAGGCATACGGGACACCGGAGTTGCCGAGGCCGTGCTGCGCGGTGCCGGTCTTTCCCCCGACCGTCGCGCCGGGGATCGCCGCGTTCGTACCCGTGCCGTCCTCGACCACGTCGGTCATCAGCTCCCGCATCCGTACCGCGGTCGACGGCTGCATCACCTGCCGTGCCGGGCGCGAACCCGCCGACGCCACCGTGCCGCCGCCGCGGCTGGTGGTCCGCTCCACCAGATACGGCGGCCGCAGCAGCCCCCCGTTCGCCACCGCCGCCGCGACCATCGCCATCTGGAGCGGCGTGGCCCGCGTGTTGTACTGGCCGATCGACGACAGCGCGAGCTGCGCCCGGTCCACGCTGGTGTCGAAGGTGCTGGTCGCCGCCGAGAACGGGACCCGCAGCCCGGTGTCGTTGAAGCCGAAGGCCTGCGCGGTCGCCACCATGTCGCGCGCCCCCACGTCCACCCCGAGTTTCGCGAAGACCGTGTTGCACGACCACTTGAAGGCCTCCCGCAGCGGGGCGTCCTGGCAGCCGTCGCCCTCGTTCGTCAGCCACGTCCGCGTCCCGGGCAGGGTGTACGGGTCGGGGGAGTCGGTCGACGCGTCCATGTCGGTGACCACGCCCGCGTCCAGCGCCGCCGCCGCGGTGACCACCTTGAAGGTCGAACCCGGCGGATACGTCTGGCGCACCGCCCGGTTGAGCATCGGCTTGTCCGGGTCGCGGTTCAGCCGCTCCCAGGCCGCCTTCGTCGCCTGCCGGTTGCCCGACAGCTCCGCCGGGTCGTACGAGGGTGCGGAGACCAGTGCCAGGATCCGCCCGGTCGACGGCTCGATCGCCGCCACCGCGCCCTTGCGCCCGGCCAGTCCCGCGTACGCCGCCCGCTGTGCCGCCGGGTCGATGGTGGTGACGACCTTGCCACCGGGCGGCAGGCCGCGGGTCAGGTCGCTCCACAGCGGGAACGGCGCGAGCAGCGGGTCGGTGCCCGCCAGCACCCCGTCCTCGGCGTGCTCCAGCAGTGTCGTGCCGTACTCCTGGGAGGCGAAGCCGGTGACGGACGCGTACAACGGGCCGTCGCTGTACGTGCGTTCGTAGCGGAGCTGCTCCCTGGTGTCCCGGGAGCCGGTGACCGGCTTGCCGCCGACCAGGATGTCACCGCGCGGCTGTCCGTAACGGGCGATCGTGGCACGGCGGTTGGCCGTGCTGCCGTCGTAGGGACCGGCCTGGAAGACCTGGACGCGCAGGGCGTTGACGAGCAGCGCGGCCAGCAGCAGCACGCAGAAGACGGCAGCGTGCCGGATGTACCTGGTCATGGCGCCACCTGGCCGTCGTACTGGCTGCGGGCCGAGTCGCTGATCCGGATCAGCAGCGCCACGATCGCCCAGTTGGTCACCACCGACGAGCCACCCTGCGCCAGGAACGGCATCGCCATGCCGGTCAGCGGTATCAGGCCGGTCACCCCGCCCGCGATGACGAACACCTGGAGCGCCACGATCGAGGCCAGGCCGACCGCGAGCAGCCGCCCGAACGGCTCGCGCAGGGCGAGCCCGGCCCGGTAGCCGCGCTCCACCAGGAGTCCGTAGAGGAGGAAGATCGCGGAGAGTCCCACCAGGCCCAGCTCCTCGCCCGCCGTGGCCAGGATGAAGTCCGACTTGGCCGCGAAGCCGATCAGTATGGAGTGCCCGAGGCCCAGGCCCGAACCGAGCACCCCGCCGGCCGCGAAGGCGAACAGGGACTGCGCCAGCTGGTTCGGCCCCTGGCCCGCCTCGATCGTCGCGAACGGGTCCAGCCAGTCCTCGATCCTGCCGTGCACGTGCGGCTCCAGCCGGCCGACGGCGACCGCGCCGAGCGACGCGAGCAGCAGACCGACCGCGATCCAGCCGGTACGGCCGGTGGCGACGTACAGCAGGACGACGAACAGGCCGAAGAACAGCAGCGAGGTCCCGAGATCGCGCTCCAGGACCAGCACGCCCACGCTCAGCAGCCAGATGGCCAGGATCGGGCCGAGCACCCGCCCGGTGGGCAGCTGGATCCTGCGGAACCGCCACACCGGACGGCCCGTGTAGGCGAGGGCGTTGCGGTTGTCGGCCAGGTACGCGGCGAAGAACACCGCCAGCAGCACCTTCGCGAACTCGCTCGGCTGGATGGAGAATCCGGCGATCCGGATCCAGATGCGGGCGCCGTTGACGGCCGGGAAGAAGATCGGGAGCGTGAGCAGGGCGAGAGCGGCGACGACACAGACGTAGGCGTACCGCTGGAGCACGCGGTGGTCGCGCAGGAGCAAGGCGACCGCGATGAACAGCGCCACGCCGAGCGTCGACCACACCAGCTGGGTCGGCGCGGCCCGGTCACCCGGGGTCTCCAGGTCGAGCCGGTAGATCAGCACCAGCCCCAGCCCGTTGAGCAGCACGCCGATCGGCAGGAGCAGGGGATCGGCGTACGGCGCCCGCAGCCGCACCGCCACATGCGCCAGCAGGGCGAGCACGCCGAGTCCGGCGCCGTACCCCGCGGCCCCGGGCGGGACGGCGCCGTTGCGGGCCAGGCCGACGGCGCAGTAGCCGTACACGGACAGCAGTACGGCGACGACGATGAGGGTCAGCTCGATGCCGCGGCGCCGGGGGAGGCGCACCATGCGGGCGGGGTCCCGGGTGGGCGCGGCGGTCGCTGTTCCGGCCGAAGTCATGCCCGGAACATATCTATGTGCAACGTGATTCCCGGCTTGTCTGGAGTCAGCACCAGCGTGCTGCGGACCCGGTGTCGCCGATGCGGCGGGCCGGGCCCGCGGCCCGGGTGCCGACTGCGGGGACCGTGGCGGGGCGGACGAGGGCGGGATGGACGAGGGCGCGGCGCACGGACATCCGGGTACCTCCGTGAGAGGGCGGGGAAAAGGCGCGAAACTCGCTGATCGCCACACTAGGAGCGGCGTGTCGTCGGCGCCCGTCACGATGCGCCATCGGGGAGCGCGCATGAGCGTGACCTCTCGGAGCCCCGAACCGGTCAGCCCGGTCCTGATCGGTCCGCCTCGTCCTGGCCGGTCTGCCTGATGCGCCTGGTCCGCCCGGTCCGTCCGGTCCGGGGCCCATGCGGTCCTGGCCGGTCCGCCCGGTCCTGACCGGTCCGCTCAGTCCTGGCCGGTGCCCTCCGGTGCCGGTGCCGGTGCCGGTGCCCAGGGAAGGGTCAGCCGGGCGAGCGCCCCGCCGTCCGGGGCGTTGGTGAACTCCAGCCGGGCACCCAGCACCTCGGACTGGCCCAGAGCGATGGTCAGGCCGAGGCCGTGCCCCTTCGCCCCGCCCTCCGTACGGAACCGCTGGGGCCCATGGGCCACGAGGTACTCCGGATAGCCGTCGCCGTGGTCCCGCACGGTGACGACCGGCCCGTCCACGATCAGCACTACCGGCGTCCGCCCGTGCCGGTGCCCGTTCGCCACGAGGTTGCCCAGCACCCGCTCCAGCCGCCGCCGGTCGGTCTCCACACGCGCGTCCCGCACGATCCTGACCTCCGTGACCGTGCCGGAGCCGCGCACCACCCGCTCCGCCAGCGCGCCCAGGTCCTCGGTGTCCGCCTCCAGTCGCTCGCGCCCGGTGTCCAGCCGCGAGATCTCCAGCAGGTCCTCGGTGAGCGTGCGCAGCGCCGCCACCCGGTCGCGCACCAGCTCCGTAGGCCGTCCGGGGGGCAGCAGCTCGGCCGCCGCGTGCAGCCCCGTCAGCGGGGTGCGCAGCTCGTGCGCCACGTCCGCGGTGAACCGCTGCTCGCTCAGCAGCTTGCTCTGCAACGACGACGCCATGGTGTCCAGCGCGACGGCGACCGCGGCCACCTCGTCCTGGGGACGCGTCAGGTCCTTCACCCGGGGGTCGTCCACCCGCGCGTCCAGGTCGCCCGCGCTGATCCGGCGGGCCACCCGCGCCGTGGCATGCAGCCGCCGTGCCACCCGCGTCACCGCGAACGCCCCCACCAGCACCGTCGCCCCGATCGCCAGCCCCGACGACCACAGGATCGCCCGGTCCAGGCCCTCGATGGTGCGCGCCTGCTGGGCGTAGTCGACCTCGACGGCCAGCGCCCGGCCGCCGTCGGCGGGCCCCGCCGCCCACATCGACGGACGGCCACGGTGATCGGCGACCATCGTGCCGCGCTCCCCGTGCGCCGCCAGCGCCCGCAGCGGCGCGGGCAGCCCCTCGGGGTCGACGGCGGCGCCCGGCAGCAGCGAGTCCCCGGCCTCGTACGCCTGTGTCGCGTCCGTCAGCCGGGACAGCGCGAGCTCACGGGCCTGGCCGACGGTCTGGTCCGTCACCTGGACGTGCACCAGGACGCCGAGCAGCGCGGCGAGCGCGCAGCACATCACGATGATGAACACCGCGGCCTTCACCGCCAGGGTCCCGGCCCACTGCGGAAGCCGCACCGAGCTCAGCACACTCATGGCGTACTCGACGACAGGGCGGCGGAGCGGGTGGTGGACGGCGAGGCCGGCGGGGTGGCGGACGGCGCGGCGGACGACGGCCGGGCGGACCGCGAGGCCGAGGAGTGCCGGGGGGACGGCGACCTCCCGCCGGTGCGCAGCATCTCGTCGTGGGTCAGCAGCATCGCCTTCTGCTGCGCGTCCCAGGTCCACTGGAGGCGGTACTCGTACCCGGCGACCTCCGACGGCGAACGGACGATCACGGACCGTCCCGCCAGCTCGACCGCGCTCAGTGCGTCCTCGTACGACATCACCTGCACCAGACGGTGCTTCTCGACGGTGTAGACGCGTACGGCGGTCAGCTCGCCGGGCAGCAGCCGGAAGCCCAGCGTCAGGTCGTCGTGCCCGTCGCCGGTCAGGTCCCGGTAGTACGGCTGGAGCACGGGGCAGCCCTTCGGCTGTGCCCAGGTCGCCTTCTGCCTGCCCTCGACGCAGTCGGCCAGCGCGCTCGCCGTCCCGTGGTAGCGCGCCCCGGCGCCCGCGTAGTCGCCGGAGTCGGACGTGATCTCCGCCCGTACGACCGCCACCGGATCCACCCTGCGGATGTCGTCACCCGGCACGGCGACGCCCTTCACGGTCTTCGTCTCCGCCTCGTCGAAGTCGAACGCGGGCGACGAGGCCGGCGGCAGATCCGGCCAGAGCCGGGCCGGGCTGTTCGCGGTCGGGGTCGCCCCGGCAGCACGCAGCCCGCCGGCGTCGCCACAGGCCGTCGTGGTCGCCGACAGAGCGACGGCCAGGACGGCGAGGGCGGTACGGGTGGGTCGGCTGAGGCGCACGGCACTCCTGCGGCTGATGACGGCGAGGCCGCGTACACCTTATTCATATGAAAATTCATCTTGCGCGGCCGGTGGCCCGAGCGAGCCCGCGCTGCTCCGCCGGCGCTGCGGTCCGTCCGCGAGGTGCTCACTCGGCGAGGTCCTCCAGCAGGCGGGCCGTCGGCAGCCCGGCTCGCAGATACGCGACGAACAGTTCGTTGTGCAGCGCCCAGGGCGAGCGCCGGGAACGTATCAGCCGTATCGCCTCGTCGGCCGAGTGTCCCCGGCGGACCAGCGCGTGCGCCACGACGAGCCCCGAGCGGTTGTAGCCGTGGTAGCAGCGGACGAGGACCCTGCGCCCCTGGTCCAGCGCCTCGCTCGCGGCCTGCGCCAGCCGCATCACGCCCGCGAGCTGCGTCCCGTCCAGAGGGCCGTCCGGGATGGGCCACACATGGTGCTCGACCCCGGCGTCGGGACCGTGCCCCGGCAGCCGCAGCAGCGTCTGCACGAGGTCGAACTCGTCCCGTACGACCGCGAGTTCCAGGTGCCCGGAACGGTTCCGGAACTCGTGCCCGCCCATCCACAGCCCCGGTACGATCTCGCTCCACGGGTTCTGCGGCGCGGGCACACCGGGTTGCTTGCCGCGAGTCCGCAACAGTGCCCTCCCGACCGCCAGGCCAACTCCCTCAAAGGTATCCGGGTTCTTGCCCCTGGAGCACCCCGCCTGTTCCCATGGTCGAGGGGTGATGGTGCATGAGCGGACTGCGCGTCGTACCGATCTGGCGACACGGCCGGGAACAGCTGTACGTCCGTCTCCCCGACGGCCGGAACATCGCCTGGTACGACCGCGAGGCGGCCCGGGTCAACCTGCTCAGCGAGGACCGCAGGGACGACGTGCTCCATGTCCTCGCGCCCTTCCTGACCGGGCCCGTCGCGATGGGCCCGCCCCCGGTGCCCACCCCCGCCGAACTGGCCCGGCTCTCCCTGCCCCCGGACGACGACCTCGCCCCCAACCGCCCGGGCGAGGCCCTGCTGATCGCCCTCGACCGGAGCCCGGCCGTCTCCCACCGGCTGCGCCCGGACCCGCGCCGCCGCGAGCTGGAGGCGGAACAGACGATCGGCGACATCCTGGACGACCTCGACGGCGCGGGCTGGCGCACCCTGCACTCCGTCCCGCTGCCCGGCGGCGACCGGGTCCACCACCTGACCATCGGCCCCGCGGGCCTGTTCGTGGTCCACGCGGTGCACGCCCGCAAGCAGCGGGTGCTCGTCGCCGACCCCATGGTCGCGCTGGGCCGGCGCGAGCCGCAGCCCCTGCTGCGCCGCCTGCGCGCCGACGCCGACCGGGCGTCCTACGCACTGACCGCCGAGGTCCGCCCGGTACTGGCCCTGGTGGGTCCGGCCGGCCTGCGCTTCACCACCACGCCCCGCGAGGTCCGTGTCCTGACGGACCCCGAAGTCGCGAACCTGGCCCGCCTGGGCGGGGTGCTGAAACCGGCGGACGTGGAGGCCCTGCACGCGATGGCACGGGACCGGCGCACATGGGCGCGGGTCTGAGGGGGTTCCAGGGGCCCCAGGTCAGAACGGACCGGGGGGTCGGGCAGCGGACGGGGTAGTCAGCACGGACCGGGAGGTCAAGGCAGCGGACGCGGCGGTCACGGCAGCGGACTGGGCGGTCACGGCAGCGGACGGGGAGGTCACGGCAGCGGACGGGGAGGTCACGGCAGCGGACCCGCCCGCTCCGCATCCAGCACGGGGGCCAGCAGATCACCGTGGTCCTGCACGCGAGGCGCGATGTCCGGCGCCCGGAACGTCAGCTGCGCCGGCGCCTCGCACCCCTCGACCTCGCCCCATGTCACGGGCGCCGAAGCCAGTGGCTCCGCCCGCGCCCGCAGCGTGTAAGGAGCCGCCGTCGTCTTCCGCGCCGCGTTCTGGCTCCAGTCGACGAACACCTTCCCGGGCCGCAGGCTCCGCGTCATCCGGTGGACGACCAACTGCGGCATCGCCCGCTCCGCTTCGACGGCGAGCTCCTTGGCGTACTCCGACACCCGCCCGGACGACGCCCCCCGCACCCCCGCCACCAGGTGCAGCCCCTTCGACCCGGAGGTCTTCGCGCACGCCTCGATCCCGTCGGCGGCCAGCCGCTCCCGCAGCCACAGCGCGACTTCGCAGCACTCCACGACGGTGGCCGGCGGGCCAGGATCGAGATCGAAGACGATCCGGTCGGCGGCCTCGGCCTCCTGGACGACCCACTGCGGCGTGTGGAACTCCGTGACGAGGTTGGCGGCCCACATCAGGCTGGCCAGGTCCTGCACGAGCACCATCCGGGCGGGCCCCTCCGACCTGGGCACCTCGGCGGTGGTGACCCACTCGGGCGTACCCGGCGGCACGTTCTTGGTGAAGAAGACCTGCCCGTCGGGCCCGTCCGGGTACCGCAGGAAGGAGACCGGCCGGTCACGCAGATGGGGCAACAGGACGTCGGCGATCGTCGCGTAGTAGTGCAGCACCTCGCCCTTGGTGAACCCGGACGCCGGATACAGCACCTTGTCGAGATTGCTGAGCGCGAGCCGCCGCCCCTCCACCTCTGTGATTGGCGTCATACGATGAGAATCCCATGGAGACCTGGCATCTCATGACAGACCATGCCAAATCGAAGTCGAAGAAGAACCGGTCGCCGAAACAGGACCCGTCGTCGATACAGGACCGATCGTCGAGACAGAAGTGATCGAAAGGGCGTGGCGCGTGCGATCCATCTGGAACGGAGCCATCTCGTTCGGCCTGGTGAGCATCCCCATCAAGCTGGTGAACGCCACCGAGAGCCATTCGATCTCCTTCCGTCAGTTCCACATCGAGGACGGCGGCCGCATCCGGTACCGCAAGATCTGCGAGCTGGAGGACCGTGAGGTCGCCTCGGCGGAGATCGGCAAGGGGTACGAGGACACCGACGGCACGATCATCCCGATCACCGACGACGACCTGTCCCGCCTGCCGATCCCCACCGCGCGGACGATCGAGATCGTGGCCTTCGTCCCGGCGGACCGGATCGATCCCCTTCACCTCGAAAGCGCGTACTACCTCGCGGCGAGCGGAGCCCCGGCCGCCAAGCCGTACACCCTGCTGCGCGAGGCGCTCAAACGCAGCAACAAGGTGGCCATCGCCAAGTTCGCGCTGCGGGGCCGTGAGCGCCTGGGCATGCTGCGCGTGGTCGAGGACGCCATCGCCATGCACGGCCTGCTCTGGCCCGACGAGGTACGCGCCCCGGAAGGCGTCGCTCCGGAGACCGCGGTCACCGTCAACGACAAGGAGCTCGACCTGGCGGACGCCCTCATGGACACCCTCGGCGAGGTCGACATGGCGGACCTGCACGACGAGTACCGCGAGGCTCTGGAACAGGTCATCGCGGCGAAGGCGGCCGGGGAGGCGCCACCGGAATCCCCGGAGCCGGCGACGGGCGGCAAGGTCCTCGACCTGATGGCGGCACTGGAGAAGAGCGTGCGCGCGGCCCGGGAGTCGAGGACCGGGGAGACCGGGGGCGAGACGGAGGAGACGGCGGACGCGGAGGTCAGACAGCTTCCGACAGCCCGCAGGACGGCACGGTCCCAGCCCAAGGAGACCGGGGGGAAGAAGTCGACGGCGGCATCGAAGAAGGCGTCCGGAACCTCTGCCCCGGCAAGGAAGTCGACATCCAAGTCGGCCCAGCCGGCGAAGAAGGCGGCAGCCAAGTCCACCGCCGCCAGGACGACATCGAAATCGACCGCGGGATCGAGCGGGAAGTCGACCGCGGGATCGAGTGGGAAGTCGACCGCCAAGACCGCTGCGAAGGCGGCCGACAAGGCGTCGGCCGACAAGGCGACCGCCGGGAAGTCGGCGTCCAGGAAGACGACAGCCCGCAAACGTACGGCCTGACGCTTCCCGGACCCGCCGGACGCCGAGCTCAGGGCTCAGGGTTCAGAGATACGGCAGGCCAGCCGCGCGAGGTGGCTGCCCCGGGCCCTGATCCGCTCCTCGTCCCAGGCGGACCTCCAGTCGTCGATGTCCGTACCCGGGGGCGGGTTGAGCAGCGTGCCGTGGGTGAGGCGCATCAGGCTGTGCTCGCTCAGCCACCGGCTCTTGTCCGGCCAGGCCATGTTGCCCAGAGCGGGGTTCGGCTTCGCGGTGACCAGGGTCAGGTTGCCGAGGGTGTGCACCAGCTCGTCGCGGTCGGCACCGTCGGACGGATCGTCCGCAGGCGCCGGCCAGTTGTCGCGCCAGCTCTGGGGCATGACGTGCTCGATCGTGAGCTTCGCCCCGAGGTTCTCGCCCAGCGGCACTGGCCCCCGCCGCGCGGTCAGCCGGTCGGAGCCCGTCCCGCGCCGGGAGCTCCGTCCACGGCACCCTGTGGATCCGGCGCACCCGCCGTACCCGCCGCACCCCGGGCACCCATCGGGATCCCGCCGTCCGGCTCCCGTTCCTTTCCATGTCCCCGCTGCGGCTCCGCCCCGCCGGCCGCCGTCACCAGCGCCACCCCCGCCGCCAGTCCCAGCGCGGGCAGCACCGGGAACCGTCCGTCGTACGCGAAGCCATGCCCGGCGAAGTAACCCAGGGCGGCGACAGCGGCACCGAGGCCGGGCCACAGCAGCCAGGCCGTCCCACGCGAGCCGCCGCCGGAGCCGCCGCCTGGACTTCCTCCCGGACCACCGCCGGGACTTCCGCCTGGACTTCCGCCGGGACCGCCGCCCGGACTTCCGCCGGGACCGCCGTACGAGGTGGTGGCCCGAGCGCGGAGTGTCACCAGCCCCCGACCCAGCCCCCGATCCAGCGGCCGCAACGCCCACACCACCCCCACCAGCACCACCCCGAGCACCAGCAGCCAGGGCACCCGCCACCCCCACCACGCCACCGACCCGATCGCGGGCTGGGGCGCGATCCCGGTCAGATAGAAGGCCGCGGCGGCGACCAGCACCGGCAGCATGTGCCAGAGATACAGCGTCATCCCGACAGCACCCAGGGGCCGCACCACCCGCCACACCCGCTCGCGCTCCAGCACCCGCCGTACCGCGGGCGCCGCGAGCAGGCACCACCCGACCTGGGCGACCGCCCAGGCGAGCATCGCCACCGACGGAGGGTCGGTGTTGTTGGGCGTCTGCCCGGTCACCAGGATCAGACTGACCGGGAACGGTCCGAACCGGACCAGCGCGACGAACGCCAGCGTGCCGCAGACGGCCATGACCGCCGGTACCCCGCGACGCCCGTCCGACAGGCCACCCCGCACCGCGCTTCGCGCCCCGCCCGTCCCCTCGTCCCGCCAGCAGAACCCGAGCTGGTACGCCACACCCCACACCAGCAGATAGTCCAACAGCCCGACCACCGGCACGTGAAGCCCGGCCGCCAGCACGTCGGCCACCACAGCCGACGCCCCCAGTCCCACGGGCACGAGCAGTCCCCACCGCCGATGCGCCGCGTGCAGCGCCGGGGTGAGGGCGCTGAGCAGCAGATACACCGGAAGGAACCAGAACTGCATGGCCATCGCCCACCCCACGAGCGCGAGCGTGCCCCGGTCCACCCCGACGGCCTCGCAGACACCCAGGGCGCACAACACCATCGCGCTGTAGACGGCGGCCGGCAGCAACAGCCGCAACACCCGCTGCCGTACCCACCCCCCGACGGTCCCGCCCGCCGTCCGGGCCCGCCCCCAGGAGCCGCTCGCCGCGTACCCTCCGGCCAGGAAGAAGAGCGGCATGATCTGGAACAGCAGGGTCAGCCACTGCGTCCAGGGGACGGTGGCCAGCAACTCGGGCGCACGGATCTCCCCGCCCGGCTCGCGGACGAGCGCCGTGATCAGCCAATGGCCGCCCACGACAAGGAGAATGGCCCACGCCCGCAGGAAGTCGACGTACCGGTCCCTGCCGTCCCTCAGCCGCCCATCACTCATGGACCGTCATGCTGCCCGCGAGGGAAAGGGCTTACAGCGAGAAGTCCCGGTCGCAACCAATCCGTGGCCGCCGCGACACCAACACGGCACCCCACGTACGGGTTCACAGGGATGCGGGCGCACGGGAAGCCGGCCGCGGCCCGACCGGGCCACGGCCGACGAGGCCGCCTCACACTCCCGACGTGTCCGCGTATGCCCGAGACTGCCAGGTCATGTTCCTAGTCGCAGAACTTGTCGGCAGCCAGTGCGGCTCCGTCCTTGAAGCCTTCCGCGTAGTTCGGGTTCACCGCGGTGAGGCTCCTCAGCATCGGCCCGCTACAGCTCTGCTTGATCGCGTTGAAGCCGTCGATGAACCCCTGCTTGTACTGGGCCTTGGCGTCCTGCTGATCGTTCGGGACCTTGGGCGTGCGGCCGCAGTTCACCCTGCCGTCCATGTTGCCGACGGTCAGGTAGCGGCCTGCCCCGAGGTTGTTGACGGTGAAGGACCCGTTCGTGGTCGTCGCCGCGCCACCGCCGTTGCCGCCGAAGAACGACACCGTCTTGGACCGGAAACCGGATGCGGAGAGGGTGAACCTCGGCTTGTCCGGCTTCGAGTTGGCGGTGTCCTGCGTGAGCAGACACCTGGCCTTTGCCGGGGCAGGGGCAGGTGCCTGCCCTGTCGCTCCGTGAGCGGTGACGGCCGGCCCGAGGGCCAGTGCCGACAGGACCATCGGGGCGAGCAGCGCGAGACGGCGGGTGCGGATCATCGTTCATTCCTCCCAGAACGGGAAGGGGCACGCCGGATGCGGTGGCGGCCCCGGGGGCGAGGTGAATGCGTACGAACCGGGATACGTACGACCCGGAATGCGGACGACCCGGAATGCGGACGAACCGGGATACGTACGAACCGGGATACGTACGAACCGGGATACGTACGAACCCGGATGCGCCCGAGCACACTGCCCAGGGGCTCGGAGGCCACCACCGCATGCGTCCAGGGCACGTCGGCCACGCGGTCACAGGTGAACCGGTGTGCTGTCCCTCTCCTCCATGCTCCGACGCCCTGTCGGGCATGTCCACCGGAACCGGGCCCCACATCGCAGCTTTTGGCGCATGCGCACGCCCTTGGACAGTCCAGCCCGGACCGAAAACCCAATCGCCCTGCCCCGCAACGCTCTTGAGGGGAGCGAGGCAGGCGCCCCGAGCCCGCCGGGTGATCGGTCAAGCACACACAGCGACCCTTTCGCCTCTGTCTACGCCTCTGTCTCCGCCTCCGCCTGCGCCTCAAGCGGGCCCGTTGCCGCCCGGTGGCCGGCGGAGCAGGTGCAGACAGACGACCGAGGCGACGACGGTCCGCCGTTCGGAGACGTCCAGGCCAGGGTCCGTTTCGACCACGTACCGCTGCAGCCCGAACCATCTGTCGACGGTGCTCACCGTGACCCGGCCGAGAATCCCCGCCGCCGGACCCTCATCCGTCTCCGTCTCCGTGAGATGCCATTGGAGGCCCAGATTTCCCAGCCGGGTGAGGAAGAGCCGGCGCCCCTGCTCCGTCCGCAGGCTCAACTGTCGGGTCTTGACCAGCCCACGGGCACCGGCGGTTCCGACCTCCCGGCCTGCCGCGTCGACGAAGTGGAACCGCGTCGGCGCGAACTGCTCCAGCAGTCCCGACCGCGAGCGCCTGTCGATACGGACGACGTACTCCCCGGAGACCTCGGTGAGGACGGAGAGCGTGTCGTCGATGTGCGTGACCAGGGCGAGCGGGATCCCGTCCAGTGAGGACACGGTCAGGTCGGGGCCCGTGTATCTGCGCCACCAGGAACGCCTCGGCTGCTCCACCACGACGGCTTCCCGCTCGAACAGACCGGGCTGCGTCATCGGTCCACCTCCCCCGCCACGGCTTCTCCTCGGCCGAGCACGTCCACTGTGGCCGAGAACCTGTGCGATTCCCATCCCCGGAGCACACATGGACGCATAGGGGGCCGGCCGCTGGAGTCGGCCCTTGGACGGAGCGGCCGGATAATGGCTGAAGGACGACGCCGACGTCTCCGGGCGGCGGCGACACGACGCGGCAGGCCCCGGCCCGCCACCGGCATCGGCGGTACGGCGCTACCGACGACGGGACGACAGAGGACCCGGCTCCGAACGGAAGGACCCTGTTCCGACCGAAGGGACCCTGCTCCGACCGAAAGGAATCGGCTCCGATCGAGAGGACTCGGCTCCGATCGAGAGGACTCGGCTCCGAACGGGATCGTGCCCCGAGGAGCACTCTTCCGCTGCCCTGTCCGGCGGACGCCGAGCCCGGCTGAAGGAGAGATCCCATGCCCATGCCCCCCACCATGAGCGCGCTCGTGGCCGAGAAGGTCGGCGAACCGGGCGATGTCCTGCGACTGGAATCCCGTCCTGTCCCCACACCGGAAGCCGGTCAGGCGTTGATCCGGGTGAAGGCGACTCCGGTCCACGCCAGCGATCTGCACGTGCTGCGTGGCCGCTACGGTTTCTCCCCGGAGTTTCCCGCTGTCGGCGGCCACATGGAGTGCGTGGGCCGGATCGAGGCCCTCGGCCCGGACGCCGGCGCGCTGAGCATCGGCGAGCGCGTGGTGCACGCCGCGATCCCGGCGGTACCCGGGGCACGCGCGACCGGTACCTGGCAGGAGTACCTCGTCGCCGACACGCGAAGGCTCCTGCCGGTGTCCGGCCGCCTGAGCGACTCCGACGCCTGCCAACTCGCCGTCAACCCGTTGACCGCACTGCTCCTGGTGGCCCGCGAACTCGACGTACAGCCGGGGGAGTGGCTGTTGCAGACGGCCGCGGGCTCCACCGTCGGCCGGCTCGTCATCCAGCTGGCCCGGCATCTGGGCATTCCCACGATCAATGTCGTCCGACGGCGCGACGCCGTCGAGGAGATCAAGGCGCTCGGCGGTGACGAGGTCGTCTGCACGGCGGACGAGGACCTGGTGCAGCGCGTGGCCGAGATCGCGGGACCGGCCGGCGTGCACAAGGCCCTCGACTGTGTCGCGGGCGACGTGGGCGCCCAGGTGTCCCAGGCGCTGGCTCCGGGAGGAGAGGTCGTGGTCTACGGCGCGCTCTCCACCCACCGGCAGACCGACCCGGCAGCGCTGACGATCCCGTTGCCCGCACGCTCGGTCATCTACGAGACCAAGACGGTCCGTGGCTTCTGGCTGAACCGCTGGTTCGGCACCGCCTCGCCCGCGGACGCCCTGGACGCCCTGTCCGAGGTCCGCACCCTCGTCACCGACGGCGTCCTGACCATCCCGGAGGGCCGCCCGTTCCCGCTGGAACGCTTCACCGAAGCCATCGCGCTGGCCGAAACCCCCGCCCGCGGCGCCAAGCCGTTCTTCGTCTTCGAGGAAGGCGCCATCAGTACTGCCGGGAGATGATCGCTTCCTCGACGCTGAAGGTCACGTCGCACTCGGCGCACTGGGCGTCCCCGAAAACGTAGGTCAATTGGTGCGCGACGTCCGGGTAGCCGTCCGTGAGCGCGCGGCAGTGGAGTTTCCGGCCGATTCCTTCCAGAGCCGCGGGGTCCCGCGGGCGCAGCGGCACCTGCTTCGCAGCGGAGGACGGCTTCATGTACATGCCGTCGGTGGTCGAGAAGAAGCCGTGTTCGCCGAAGACGATGAAGTTCTCCGTCTCGCACGAGGGGCAGGGCACCTCGTACTCCTCGTCGCTCAGCCCGTCGAGCTCCTCGCCCCAGACCTCGACGCCCTGGAAACTGAGCAGCATGCCGAGCAGATGGACGTAAGTGCTGGGATCGCCGGTGTGCTCCGGAGCCCCAAGGGCTTCCTCGGTCAGCTGCGCCAGTTCGGATATCTGGGAGGCGTAGGCCACTTGGGGATCGTCGTCGCCGAAGGGATGATCCGTGCTGGCCACGATGGAGCCGGCCAGGGCCAGCGGCATCTGCCGGTCCGCGACCGACCACCGGCGCGCCATCTCGGTCAGAGCGGGCAAGGCCGCGTAACTCGCCGTCCCGACGCTGCCCTGATGGCACAGCCGGGACCAGAGTGCGTCCCAGCCGGGATCCTTCGGGTCCGGACGCACTGCGTCGAGCAGCCCGGGAATGTCTTCTGCGGTGCCATGAGCGTGGTGGAGCCGAGCCCAGTCCGTCATACCGACGATCCAAACAGCACCCGAGCGCGGTACGACGTCGCGTTGCCCTGAGAGGTCGGGGAAGCGACCGACCTGCGCCTCGATGAATGCGTCTGGACGGATGGCCTGCACGTCCCACGCGGACAGTTCGCCGGCGAGGAAGTCGGGTCCGCTGCACGACGTCGTGCGGGGCGCGAGGAACCGCGTCCGGATGTGGCGGTGGAGCAGGTGGTCACCGACTTCGGGGTCCACCCGATGACTTTGTGGAAATGGATGCGCCAGGACTGCGCCGGGCGCGGCTGATGTCGGACGCCGCGACCGCCGGAGGGCGGTGGGCACGGGGGCGAACTGACACGAATCCCGTGGCGCAGATCACAACCGCCTGTGGCCGGATCGTGGAGTGCCCATGTACTTCCCATGCCATGCTCATGCCTCATTACCGACCGGTAGTACTCGTCAGTAGGACTCGCCGGTGACGGTTTTCCCTTTGCCACCCCCCACCACCCCCCTCAGGACTTGACCTTGCGCAGACGCACGAGGCGTGGGCACACGCGTGCCCTCATGCCCTTACTGACCACGGCCGCCCTCCTCCTCGCCGCCGGCTGCTCCTCGCCGTCGCGGTCCGCCGACCCGCCCGCCGCTGCGGCCGGCGGACAGGCCACCGCCACCACCGGCACCGCCTCCTCCTCCGAACGGTCGCTCGCCGTCGCCGCGGCCCCGGCGGACGCCGCGACCGCCACCGCCCACCCGGGACGTTCCGGTGCGGAGACGGTCCACGACACGACGCTCGCCGTCAGTTCGTACGACAGCAAAACCCGACGCGCGGTCATCGCGCCGAAGGCCGCGCACCGCCCGTCGCCCTCGTCGACCCCCTCCCCCTCCGGAACGCCCCACCGCGCCGCCGTCGGCGACGTGATCGCCAGCGCCCCCGCGCCCGGCGCGCCGCACGGACTGCTCGCCAAGGTCACCGAGGTGGTCGGCGAGACGGACGCGGGCACGGAGGTGCAGACCGAACCCGCCACCCTCGACGCGCTGCTCGGCGACGACACGGCACGCGGCACCGTGCCGGTCGACCCGGCCGCCTTCGACGTCGAGAAGTTGCTGCCCGACGTCGACCTCTCCTGGACCAAGGCGGGCGACGTCCACGTGGGCCCGCAGGGCGCCGAGGTCCCGCTCGGCAGCCTGCGGCTGGACGTACGGGCCGAGGTGCCCACCGCCGCGGGCGCACCCGTCTCCGCCGCCGCCTCGGTCTCCGGCTACGTCCAGGTCGCCCCGCAGGTCGACTTCCGTTACGGCGGCGCGGGCTACGGGACCGCGCCCGCCTCCGCCTACCTGGGCGTGTCCGGCGACTGGACCTCGGGCTGGGCGCTCAAGGGCCGGGCGGCGGGCGCCACCACGCCGGTGCGCATCCCGTTCGCCAAGCTGCACGCGGACCCCGTGCTCCAGGTCGGCCCCGTCCCGGTCGTGGTCAACCTGGACCTCACCTGCTACGTCCAGATCAGCGGCGACGGCACCGTCACCGTCGACGTGGAGCAGGACGTCAAGGGCGGTTTCCGGGCGGGCGGCACCTTCTCCCCCGCCAAGGGGTGGACCCCGGTCAGCTCCTCCGACATGACGGCCACGCCGGTACGGACCTCGGTCACCACGGCGGGCTCCGTACGGGCGGCGCTCGGCGCACAGGCGACCGTCGGCCTGTACGGCGCCGTGGGCGTCGCCGCCGACCTCGCGCCCTACCTGCGCGGCGAGGCCACCGGCACGGTCACCGGCAGCGACGGCAGGCTCGACGCGAAAGCCGTATGGGCCGTGTACGGAGGTGTCGACCTCAGCGGCACCCTGCGCCTGCAGCTGTCCGTCTTCGGCACCCCCGTCCTCCAGCGGGACCTGCCCCTGGGCACGTTGCACCGGGAGTGGAAGCTGGCGGGCGGCGGCACACCGTAGCCGGCAGGCGTCAGGCCGCGCCGTCGGGCACCCAGCCCTGGCGGCGCGGCACCGTCGACACGTCGAGCGCCTCGTAGTACCCGCCCTTGAGTACCTGGCCATCCGCACGCCGCGCGACCTGGCCGTCAGGCCCGTCGAGGTCGATGCCGTGCACGAGGGCGGTGCCGTACGCGATGCAGCCGACGTCGGCCGGCTCGTGGGCGAGGCTGTCGAGCGGCGAGGTGAGCGACGCCTCGGCCACCTCGGCCGCCTCCTCCGCGAGCAGCTCGCCCCGGTGCGCCGGCTGCGGCAGCGCCTGGACCACCGGCGACAACTGCGTGAGCCGCTCCAGTACTTGCCGGCGAGTCTCCTCCGGCAGCCGGTCCGGACAGCGCACATGCATCACCGCCGACACCTTGGCCTCCCTCGTCGCTCCCGCAGTCGTCCCGGACCGGATGCCGGCCCACCACGGCGGCAAGGGCGCGAAGAATGGCTTTCGGGGGAAGGACTCCGCCTGACCGCTGGACGCGGCTCACCAGCAGCTCGGCGGGCCCGTTGTGCTGGTGCGGGACAACTGCACCCATCACGTCGACGCCGCAATGCGCAAGCTGCTCGTAGCCCGCAGACGCCTGACCGTCTTCCGCTTCCCGCCGTACACGCCCGATCCGCACCCGGCTGACGGCGTATGGGCACACCTGAAGAACGGTCTGGGCAACCTCGCCCCGCGCACCGCCGACGAACTCGAGGCCTGCTGGACGGCTTCATCACCGAAACCGGACTGATCTGATCCCTGCTCCGTCGTGAAGTCACCCCGAACCGAAAACCTCAGTAGCGGCTAAGCCGGGGTAGTGCTGCCCCAGAACACGTAGGAGCCTCCAGCGCGGACTGCAGCCAGAGCGGGCCGCCGCATCGTCGCTGCCGACCGGCAGAGGTTCGAGCAGTTCTCGTCTCGACCGGTTACCCCCAGCAGGTGTACGGCAACCGACCCCACGCGTGGTGCCCTATGAGGAAGTTCCCCTTGCCGCACCGGCCCCTTGTGCCACTCATACGCCCCTCATCCGGGATCCGTGCGCAACAACGAGAAAGAGCGGGAGACAGTGACACTGTCTCCCGCTCTTCCATGTCGACATCCGCCCTGGTCAGCACCTGATTGCTGCTGTTCCTAGGAGAGTGCCCCCGGCAGGATTCGAACCTGCGCACACGGCTCCGGAGGGCCCTTCACTGTTCAGCATTTTCGCAGGTCACGGGTCTCCCCATGGCCTCTCGAGTGACTCCTCGTCCACAGATGGTCCGCGGCACGCCAGACAGTTCAGGGCGGCTCCTGTCCCAGGTTGCCTGGTGGCGGCAGTGCCCGTTAGGGCAGGTCCTCCGCGCGGGCGCGTAGCCCGACAGCTGTCGCTACAGCGATAACGGCGCCCGTCCGCGACCAGGTGAAGTGTTGGATGGCACCCGCGTCGTCGTGCGGGGTGCCGCTGAACAGCGTGTAGGTCTCCTGGACCAAGACCGCTTAACGCTTCGCCTGGCTCACGTCGTTGGCCGGCCTCTTCGACGCCTCACGTTAGACGGTCCGGGACTTGCAAGCGTCGCGCACTGCATCCAGTGCGGAACGGGCGCCTTGCCGATGACCGCTTCGAACTCGCCGACTCCGATCAGCTCGCCACCGGCCGCAGGCTCCTCGTCGACAACCGCCTCGAAGGACGCCGATGAGCCTCAGAAGCGTCCTGGTGAAGTGCAACCGCCCCACCTGAGCGCGGAGTCACGTTCGACGCGAGAGACAGGTCACTCGGATCAGCAGAACGGAGATCGTCGAGAGGAAGCGATGATTCCTGTATACCCAGCACGATCTGTACGCGAGGATAAGATCAAGACTCGATCCTCAAGGACGCTGCATGGCATCAAAATTGACGTCCCGTCACCAGGGACGGCTTGAACTCACCTGGACGGACAAGGACAAGACTCTCCTGTCCACGGGTGACGGCAGGTATGACTACTCATTCGTCGACTCGTCGGACTACCGCGTCTCCGAGGTCCGGTTGTTCCACGAGGTCAGTCGGGTCGCGGCCGCCACGCCCCAGGAGCGGCCAGCTGAGCTGCCGGAGCCGACCGAAGGCAATCTCCTCGTCACTGGCGACGCCATGCACGTCCTTGACGCCCTGGCGAAGATTCCGGCCTACGCCGACAGGTATCTCGGCAAGGTGAAGCTGGTCTACATCGATCCGCCGTTCAACACCGGTCAGGCGTTCTCGCAGTACGAGGACAGCATCGCGCACTCGATCTGGCTCACCCTGCTCAGAGACCGCATCCGCCAGATCAGGCCGCTGCTGGCCGAGGACGGCTCCGTGTGGGTTCATCTGGACCACACGGAGTCCCACCGGTGCCGCGTGGTCTTGGATGAGGAGCTGGGCGAGCACAATTTCGTCGCCGAAGTCGCCTGGCAGAAGGCTGACTCGCCCCGGAACGATACAAAGGGGCTCTCGACGTCGCAGGACACCATTCTCGTCTACCGCAAGAGTGAGTCCTGGACCCCGAACCGCATGCCGAGGCTCGCCGTTTCGAACACGTCCCGCTACAAGTCTCGGGACGGAGACCCAGTCCCTTGGCGCGACGGTGACGCAACTGCGGGCGGCGCCGCTACGCACCAGCCGATGGTTTACGCGATCGAGCACCCGGTCACCGGGAAACGGATGTATCCGTCGCCGGGTCGTTGCTGGGGCAAGGCGCAGTCATGGATGTTCGAGCAAATGTCCGAATATGCCCCATATGAGCTTCGTGACATCGGCGACGAGGCCGAGCGGGCCCGGATATGCGGAACGACACCGGACAAGGTGAAGCCCGGGGTCCCCGCGATCGCGCTGTCCGTTCCGCTCGAAGAAGCCGCCGTGAAAGCCCGAGCGCGCTTCGACGCCGGTCACTGGCCGGACCTGGTCATGCTCGGCCTTCGGGAGCAGATCCAGCGCAAGAAGCACCTCGAGGACAACGGCCGGGTACCGGAAACCTTGTGGCTGGGCAGCGAGGTCGGCGGCAATCTGCGCGGGAAGAACGAGATCAGGAACCTCTTCCCGGACGAGCACCCGTTCGCCACCCCCAAGCCGGAGCAGCTGATCGCCCGTATTGTTCATATCGGGTCGCTCCCAGGCGACATCGTTCTGGACTGCTTTGGTGGATCCGGCACGACGGCGGCGGTCGCCCACAAGATGGGACGCCGGTGGGTGACCTGTGAGCTGGCCTCCTCCAACGTGAGCCGGTTCCTGCTTCCTCGCCTGACGAAGGTCGTTAACGGAGAGGATCCCGGAGGCGTCACCACCATCACCGAGCGAATAGCCGCGGTTACCGGTGACGGCGAAGACGACATGGAGCTACCCGAGGGGGTCTCTCCAGAGGACGCGCAGGAGTTCAATCGGGTGCTCAGCAAACTGGCCAAGGCGAACTCGGTCGAACTCGACGAAAAGACCATCAAGGTATTGAAGGCCGCCACCAAGACCAAGAACGTCACAACCCTTAACTGGCATGGGGGTGGCGGCTTCACGCACCTGCGCGTCGGAGAGTCCATGTTTGAGGAGGTCGCCGGCATTGTCGTGCTCGCCGACTGGGCAACCCAGGGGGCGCTCGCCGAGGCGATGTGTGCTCAACTATCCGTGCCCTACGAACCCGACGACATCTTCGCTGGCCGCCAGGGCCGCACCCGCTATCTCGTGATCGACGGGATGGTCGGGAAAGGGACCATCGCGTCCGTCCTAGACCGGCTCCCCGAGGGCGAGGTCGTCGAGATCTGGGCCACCCAGATCGACAGCGACGCATCCGAGACACTGAGGGTCGACCGACCCGGATCCAAGCTCGAACTGATCCCAGACAAGGTCTTGGACAACTACCGCCGCAAGTCCGCCTCGAAGGCCCCGTTCGGGGCTGGCCGAGCCGTACCGCCACCCCGTATCACCACGGAGACGGGGGAATCCGCTCCCGCAGGGGCCGAGAGGGAGAGTGTCTGATGGGCGAGCTGCGGTTCCAGGCCGATCTCCTCGACGAGGTAGCACACCGTCTCGACCTGCGTGAACCCAACCGCAAGGCCATCGAGTCGGTGATCCTCCGCGCCTCCGATCACTACGACGTCCAGGAGAGCTCCGACCCCTTCGAATGCATCGTCGATTCGGCGACCGGTGTCGGAAAGACCTACGTGATGGCTGGGCTCATGGAGTACCTGGCAGGCGCCGAGAGTCCGGTAAGGAACTTCCTTCTGCTGGCGCCTGGCCGCACCATCCGCGACAAGTCGGTGCAGAACTTCACGCCCGGTAAACCCAAGTCACTGCGAACCGTGATGCGCACGGCCCCCTACGTCGTCACAGCTGACAATTTCAACGCGCCTGCCACTAGGGTTGCCATGGACGACGCGAGTGTCACCAAGCTGTACATTTTCACCGTTCAGGCACTGACCACGTCCACGGGCGAGGGACGCGCCACCCATGTCCACTCCGAGAACCTAGGCGCCTCGTTCTTCGAACGCCTCGCCCGTCTCGAGGACCTGGTGATCCTCGCCGATGAGCACCACTGCTACCGCGGACCGGCGTTCTCCCAGACCATCACCGACCTCAAGCCGGAACTCGTGGTCGGCCTGACCGCCACACCGGCAAGGGCCGACGAGGACTTGGTCGCATTCAGGTATCCGCTCGCTGCAGCCATCGCGGACGAACTGGTCAAGACCCCGGTGATGGTTGCGCGCCGTGACGACCGCGCCGACACGGAGACCAAGCTCCTCGATGGCGTCAACCTTCTGCGGTACAAGGGCGCAGCGGCCGACGCGTACTGCACTGAGCATGACCTGGCGCCGGTGAACCCGGTCATGCTGGTCATCGCTGGGACAATTGAAGAGGCGAGGGAGTACCAAGACGTCCTTGACTCCAGCTCCTTCGACGCCGGCGCCTGGGTCGGCAAGACATTGCTCGTGCACTCGAAGCTGAAAGGCGACGAGAAGGAGAAGGCCCTCGCTGACCTGCAAGCGGTGGAGGAACCCGACTCGCCCGTGCGGATTATCATCAGCATAGGGATGCTCAAGGAGGGCTGGGACGTCAAGAACGTTTACGTCATCGCATCCATGCGTGCCTCGGTATCCACGGTGCTCACCGAACAGACCCTTGGCCGCGGCATGCGGCTTCCCTTCGGACGCTATACACAGGTTGAGTTCCTCGACACCCTCGAGGTCCTGGCTCACGAGAAGTACGGCGACCTGCTGAAGAAGCGCAGCGTCCTCAACGAGGCGTTCATCGACTACGGCACCTACGCGCACCTCCGGAGAGCGGCCGACGGTAGCTTGGAGGTCCGCCAGACGGTAATCCCTTCGCCCGGCCCGGTCATTCCGGCTGCTCGGCCTTCCGCGCCGGCCCGGACCGGAGATTCTGTAATCAGCGAAGGGTTCTTGCTGTCGCCAGAGCCGGGCGATCTCAAGTCAGCCCCGGGATCAGTAACCGCACCTCCCATCGTTGAGATCGTGGATCAGGAGAGCCGGGCACGCCAGGCGAGGAAGGACGCGCAGTCCGACACGATCATCGAGTACCCGCCGCTGCCGGACCGGGAGCCGATCGTGATTCCTCGGCTCATTTCCGTATCCCAGCCGACAACGGTCAGCCTGAACGACATCGACCCTGAGGAGTACGGGCCGTTCCAGCGCCTCGGGCGGGCTCTGGCCACCGAGCACTCCGATGATCTGCGCCGCACTAAGTTGTCCGCGAGCCACAACTGGCAAAAGGCCCAGGTCCGCGCAGAGACAGCCCAAGACTCGATAAAGGCCGCTCTGCCCCTGGATATCCCGCTCTCGGAGACCCGCAAGGAACTCATCCGCCGGGTCATGTCGACCAAGGATGTACCGAACCGTAAGAACGAACTCGGGGCTGCAGAGAGGATCGTCGACTGCGTCATCGAGGCTATGGGCGATGAGGCCCAGGAATTGCTGTCGGCCTTCGTCGAGGTATGCGGGCAGCGACTCGCCAGGCAGATCAGCAAGACACTCCGGGACTTCAACCCCACCCAGATCACGTACACCGACGATGTCGAATGGCTGGCGATCGACAAGATCCGCAAAGCGCAGCGGAAACAGGAAGCCGGACACGCAGACGGCACCTTCGACAAGGCCTTGGCGTTCAACGGATGGCAGAAGAACCTGTACAGCCACGCCTGGTTCGACAGCACTCCCGAGTTCCAGGCGGCGGGGCTGATCGACAGCAGCGACACCGTCGTCGTCTGGGCACGCTTGCACAACAACGACGTGCCGATCCAGTGGACCACGGACCGTCGGAACTACAACCCGGACTTCGTCGTCATTGAGGAGATCCAAGGGAAACGCTTCGGCTGGCTCGTAGAGACGAAGAGCGACAAGGACATGCCCACTGCGGAAGTCCAGGCCAAACGGCGCGCAGCGAAGAAGTGGGCCAACACAGCCAACTCCTCCCCGCAGGTCCAAGGGGTCACGTGGAAGTACCTCCTGGCCGGTGAGCAGGACGTCGAGGACGCGGCTGGGCTATGGGGGCGATTGAAGGAGTTCTGCGGCTAACCGCAGTCCACCACTCACCCCGCTCCGGCACCGGGCAGGCCTGCAAAGGCTCATGCGGTCGGTCAGCCCAGCGTCACCAGACATGCCGACCAGCACACCTCCACAGGGTCCGGCAGGTCCGCCAGCCATCGCCTCCCCCTGAGAAACAACTAAGCCGCCGGACTTCATGGGCTAGCTGTACTCAGGGCAGGCTGAGGCTTCGGCGGTCATGCGGGAAACGTTGACGGAGCAACGGCTCCGCCCCGAGGCAACTGTGGGTGCCGCCGGGGTTCTGACCTAGTGCGTGCTTCACCTGCGGTACCGGTCCGCTGGCGACCTCGGGTGCCTGCTCCTGTGTGTTGGTGTCCTTACGCAGTTGGACGCTCAGTGCTGCACTACCAGCCGCCGCCGAACAACGCTTGGAGGGTCGCCGCGACCCCGGATGTCACGGCGAGAATGCCGCCCAAGCTCGCCAGAGTGGTGGTCGCGTTCTGGAAGAGCTCCTGTCGAAGCCGTCCCCACCGAGCGCTCCAGAAGATCATCTTCAGCCATTTGTGCTGACGGGCAGCCCATCAGTGCGCCGTGGCTGTTGTTGCGATACCGAATCCCTTTATGAGGGCACATGGTCAAGTGGGGGAGCAGCGCGAGAGGGGCGCACCAGGGCACACTGGACTGTCGGCCGATGTTGCTCAGGTCTCAGGCAGGGCGGCCCTGAGCTCCGGGCGGTGCTAGAGCCTGGGAACGTGGATGCCTGTTGCTCTTGCGCAGTCGGCCTCGCTAGCTGTTCTGGACTGCAGCTGCACCGAGTCGGGGACACGCCGCCGGCGCTGGTGTTCGAGGACTTGAAGCCAAGGCATCAATCGGGTCAACACGATGGTCCTCCCAGGGAGGAGGCCGTACGCTTGCTGTACCTTACGCGCAGACTGCATTGCACTAAGGACAACAGGCGACCGGGAGGTCAGGCATGGGGGGCGACACACCTCGGCGCACTTATAAGAACCCGCCTATCGTAGAGGCTGTTTGCACTTTCTCCTTCGCCTCGGAGTCGCATTGGAATGTGACAGTTCCTGGACGCTTTTACGAGCTCGTTCGTGACGAATATCCGGAAGAGCCAGAGGAACGCTCGGTCATGCAGGCCAGTATCAACACGATTCCTGAATCTCGTGTTGAGCAGGTTAGTTTGGGTTCGACTGGATCGCGCGTTGCCTTTCGAAATAAATCTCAGGTTCTCACGATAGCGCCAAGGAATCTTGGAATTCACGCGCTTGCGCCTTACGAAGGGTGGGAGTCCTTCCGGCGAAGGTGTCTAGATGCGCTCCGCTCGTACAGTGACGTTATTGGTGAAGCCGAGATTTCTGGGCTCGGATTGCGGTATGTGAACCGGATCATTCTTCCGGAGACCACAGTGAACCTCTCGGACTACTTCACTATCGTGCAAGGTCTGCCAGGTGAAGGGTTTCCTGGCCAACTCACCTCCTTCTTTGATCGAATGGAAGTGAACTACACTGACGCGCCAGTGAAGATTGCGTTCACGTGGGCGAGTGACGATCAAGTGGCTGATCAAGCTGCTTTCATTATGGACTTCGACCTGCACCGTCGCGGGGAGATCAGGAATGCGGATGTCGCCTCATTCCTTGACGATCTGAGGGAGCGCCAGAGGGTCGCCTTTGAGTCGCTGATCCAAGACAAGCTGAGGGAGGCGTTCGATGCAAGCCGCTAGTGCCTCGGTTCTCTACTCCGCGCGCTCGTCGAAAGAACGATTCCCGAGCCTAGGGTCGATCCTTGCGACGCTATTTTCTAGGTCCGAAGAGGTGTTGCGCCCAGTCGAGGTAGATAAGCCCGAAGCCTTTTCGCCAGAGCTGCACTCACTGATTGAGCGCACCCTTCGGTTCTCCGGTGGGAACCAAGATTTGGAAGATACAACGCTTAGGGCGGCCAGCGCTTCTGTCGGTCTGGAAGTTTTGCCGACTCCTCAAGTGCTGCAGTACGCCGAGCAGAAAATGCACGAGCTATCCGCTCTTCCTGTCGGTTGGGATGGCGATGATGCTCCACCAACAACGTCGGCGGCCTGCAAGCGCATGATGCGCCTTCTTCGTGCGGTCACGGATGGCGCGTCGGTCTACCCCACTCTTGTGACCGACTATGAGGGTGGAATTTCTGCCGAGTGGCGAGCGGGAAAACAGAAGGCTGCTATTGAGGTTGACGCTGGCGGAGAGGCTTACCTTTACGTCACCGATTGCAGGGGGGACCAGGTGCTGGCGGAACGGGTGATTGCGAGTCAGGACGCATACGCGCTGATCAGAACGTTTGGGCGTGAACTCTCCGAGATGTCGTCGCGGGTTGAGAGAGTGAATCCCGCCTGGCGCTCTCTCTTTGAGTGAAATATGCCGGAAGAGTGGCAGTGGGATGATCCTGCTATCCCGGGTGAAAGTGCAGTATTCCGTAAGGTGTTGGCGAGGCCGAATTTCATAGTGCCCAATCTGGAGGGTGGGCCGCCCACGCCAGCGCCTGGAGCTTTCAAGTGTGACGCAGACGGTATTTCCGTCTATCGGGACGAGTTGCTCAAGTCTTTGAGTCTGACTCCCGAGGACATTAAAAGGAATGCCGACGATCACGTCTTCGGTATCTTTGTGTCTGATGTGCGGGAATCTGGTGCTGGTGTCGTGGACTCGCCGGACGACGAAGACGAAGAATTGGGTCCCGCTCACTCATCGATCCGATATAGCGCTCCAAAGATCGATAAGCCGAGCGAGAGACGAATACGAGAGCGCATCATTGACGCTTGCTGGCTTTCTGAGTAGGTGGCGACCTGAAGCGCGTTTCGCTGATCGTACGGGTTCCTTCTATGTGCAAGGTCGGTGGAGCGGCTTTGGGCTGGAGCTGCTTTGGGGCGAGTGATCTTGGCCCCGTAAGCTTCCGGCGCGTCGGGCAGTCTGCGGACCTGCCCGGTAAAGCACGACGTTGGGGCCAAGATCTTAGAGGCTCGCCCCAAAGTGGCTGCCTAAAGCCGCGGAGCCGACCGCCCCAGCCACGACGTACCCCTTCTCTGGCATCAGGTGGCTGATCGCCTTGAGCGCGGCACGGGCGCCGGCCGGGCTGGAGCGGGGCGGAGACAGGAGCGCAGGTCCGGCCGGGGGTCGGGCTGCGCGCGGGGAGCGGAGCGAGCCGCCTTGAACCAGTAGAGAAGGTTGTAACTCACTCGGTGGCGTGAGGTTGCTCGGCCTCGGGAGACGCTTGATGCGCTTGCGCTGCTGAAGGCAGGGCGCCGTGGTGGGCGGCTCGGAACTCGTCCAGCAGGTCGAAGAACAGGTCCATCGCGGGCACGTCGGCTGCTTCCGCGGCTCGCTCGATCTCGACTGCCCAGCCCAGGGCGCTGGGATACGCCATGTCCAACCGCTTCCACAGCCATTGGGCGAAGGGACCGGTGTGCACGAAGTCGAACTCTTCGTCCACCCCGTGGATCTCCAGGGCGACGCGGTACCCGGTCAGGATGGAGTCCAGATGTTGCAGCGAGCTGCGACGGACCCACATGCCGGGGCGCAGCCGCACCTCCTCCAGGACGTCATAGACATTGGCCAGCTCGCTCAGCGGCCTGGGCGGCCTCCTGGATCTTCCTGTCTCTGCCATGCCGGTCTGTCCTGCCCGCGTGGTTTGGGCGAGTGTTCGTTGTGGGTCGGGTAGATCAGCGGCGGAAGGAGGCACTTGGTCGTTCCTCATGCAATTCGCCACAGAGGTGCTGCGTATCGCTCCGGGCGGTTGCTGATCAGCAGTTGGCGCAGATCGCCACGTTGTGACCCGCTGAGGTTCAGTACCTCAGTGAGGCGGCGGAATGTCGTGTGGCTGACTCCGCGGCTTCGGGCTTCGCTCTCGAACGCGTCGAGCTGGGACAGCGCCGTGTCGGGATCGAGCTTCGCTGCCTGCTGATCCTTGAGCCACGCTGCCTTGTTGCGCTCGTAGTCGATCTCTGAATAGCCGCAGACTTCCCGGCTGAGTGTCTCGACTTCGTCCAGGGTGGTCGTCGACAGGACCGCGCGAGCCAACTCGTTGCGGCTCAGGGCGTCGTCCAGGTCCACTTCGTGGACTGTCGGGCCCTCGTCTGTGAGCGGGATGGGGATGCCGGCGTCCCTGACTTCGCAGATGCCTCGGACACCTCGCGCTGTTGCGGCGAGCATCCCGGTTGCCTCAGAGGGATGCCATTCCAGGACCGAGCTGATCGGGTCCGTGTTCTCCGCGGTGAACTTGTAGACGAGCGGGCCGAACAGGCTGCGTATGTCGTCGACGGGGACTTCGCCGTCCAGGCCGGGGCCGGCGACCAGTAGCCGGATGGGAGCGTCTACCTGGCAGCACGCTGCCAGCGTCAGAGCGTCGGCAAGAGGGCTCTTGAGCGTCGGCTCGTCGCCTCGCGCGAGGATGTCGCCGCCCACGTCCAGCAGGTCGATCGTGGTCGGCTTGAAGTGGCCGACCAGCTCTTCCAATTGGCGGGTGATGCCCTCGGCGCCGTGGCGCGGGTCGATCAGGGCGAAGGTGTGCGGGAGCTCTGCCGCGAGGCGGGGGAGTGTGGATCCCGCGGGAGGGATCGGGTGGGCGTCGGCCGGTACCGACCAGACTGCGGGGGTGACGGGTTCGAGGTCCGTGAAGTTGTCGGGGCCTCGTGGGCCCGGTACCGGGTCGATCAGCAAGCGGTCCCACGCGTACGTGAGGATCACTGCATGCTCGGGCTCGTCGCCGTACAGAGCGGCGTCAAGCATTGCGGCGGCGACTGCGTCGCCCCCTCCTCCTGCTGCGACGATCAACCGCGTCATGCGCCCCACATTACGGGTTCGACCCCTGGCCACTCACCCTATAGTGGCTAGAGGCCATAGCCACTTGAACGAGGAGGGGACATGCCTCAGATCGAGGAGGCGCAGCCGAAGTATCTCCAGATCGCTCACTTCATCCGCGATCAGATCCTTCGGGGTGACCTGCGGCCGGGGGACGAGGTCCCCTCGGAACGGCAACTCGCGGCCACCTGGAAGGTGTCCCGGCCGACGGCAGCGCGGTCTCTGGAGGCGCTGAGCCATCAGGGGCTCGTCGAGAAGCGGCAGGGGTCGGGCACGTACGTGCGCAGCCTCGAAGTCAACCGGCGGGCGCGAGAGTTGTACGGGCGGGCGCGGCAGACCGGGAAGATTTACACCTCTGGCGAGTATGCGGTGATCACCTCGGCGGGCTGGCTGGAGGCTCCGGATCACGTCGCTGAGGCGCTGGGCCTGGTGAAGGATCGTCGGGCCGTGCACCGCCGGCGCGTGACCAACAACCAGGACGGGCCCATCACTCTGTCCACTTCGTGGTTCGCGCCGGACGTCGGGCAGCGGGCGCCCAAGCTCCTGGAACCTGAACGGATCCAAGAAGGCACCTTGATGTACGTCGAGAACATGACGGGACGGCAGGGGAGTTACGCCGAGGACCGCATGTGCGCTCGGCAGGCGACGGACGAGGAGGCGCAGGACCTCCAACTGGACTCGGGGTCGGCGGTCTTGATCGTGAACCATGTGGTGTTCGATCTCCAGGACCGGCCGTTGGAGTTTGCCGAGGCTACCTACCCGCCGCATCGCTGGGCGTTCGAGCAGGGGTACCCCCTCACCTGACGGCTGACGGTTCGCCATTTCGGCGAACCGCTTGCGTGCCACAGGTGGCTAATGCCACTATCCAGTAAGTGGCTAAGGCCACTTCATGAAGGGGGCACGGTGTGACGAGTCGGCGGCCGGATCAGGGCGCGCACTTACCTTGCCAGGGATGTCGTGGGCGTGGCTGGAAGCGCGTCGGCTCACGTACGTCCCTGGCGCTCTCCACCGTCAACGACCGTGTCCGTCCCACATCGAAACGGCGCTGCCTCGACTGCGACGGCAGCGGCAGGGAGTGAACGCGGATGGGTTACACGATCGACCGCTATCCCTCTGCGGACTCACCGCGGCTCGGTGCGATGACCTTGCACCCCGTTGCGGAGTCCGTACCCCGGGCCCGGCGCTGGTTCCGGAAGTTCATCGCTCCGTACAACCCGGCCTGCTCGGTCGACGACTGCGTACTGATGCTCTCCGAGCTGGTGACCAACGCCGTCGTCTATGGCCGGTTGGACGACCCGTGGATCGTCCAGGTCGAGTGGTTCCGTGAAGGAGCCTCCCTCCGAGTCGACGTGCACAATCCGGGGTATCCGGCGAACGTGCGACTGCGGTGCCCCGAGGCCAATGACGCGCACGGGCGTGGGTTGCTGCTCGTCGACTCCATCGCGGAGTCCTGGCGGTCCGGGCCCAGCCGCTTCGGTGGCACAGTCGTCTCCTTCGTGATGGCCGATGCCTGGCCCGACTGAGGCCGGCTTGGTGGTGCGGTATTGCGTAATTGGATTTATCGCTAGTCTGGTTGACCAGTTGACTTGGCCAATCTCGACGGGCGGCGTTCATGGCGTATGAAGTGGAGGCACCTAAGTACGTCCGCCTCGCCCAGACGATCCAGCGCCGCATCGAGGATGGCACGTACGCGCCGGGTACTCGTGTGCCCAGTGAAAATCAGCTGGTCCAGGCGTTCGGGATGTCCCGACCTACCGTGGTCCGCGCTCTGGAGCTGCTGAAGCGTGACGGCTGGCTGGAGTCCCGGCAGGGTTTCGGCACCATCGTGCGCGGTCGGCCGGCTGCCGTCGAGCAGAAGAACCGGCGCGGGCGTGAAGCGCTGGAGCGTGATGAGTTGCGGACTCCGGGACGGCTGGTCGCGGTGGATCGAGTGCCCGTTCCGGCGCGTGTCGCCTCCACGCTCGGGCTGCCGAAGCGAGCCGAAGTCCTGATGCGCCGCTTCCTGGTCGAGGAGGAGGGGGATGCGGTCGAGCTCGTCTCGTCGTACTTCCCCGCCGGCCTCGTCGACGGCACCGAGCTCGGGAGCTCCGAGCCGCTGGGCTCCGGGGTCCGGGAACACCTGGAGGGGCGGAAAAAGGTCCGCTACGACCATGTGACGGAGCGGGTCTCCGCTCGGTTGCCCGCTGCCGACGAAGCTGAACTCCTCGGCCTGCCGGACGGGGTTCCCGTCCTCAGTGTGCTGGTCATCGCCTTTGACGCGTCGGGCCAGGCGCTACAGGTGTCCGACGTGCTGCTTCCTGCCGATGGGCGGGAGCTCGAAGACACGTACCGCCTGAACTGAGCTAAATACAGGGGCAGTTGATGACCGTTCGCACTTGACAAGTCAACCTGGCAACTCTAATTTCGAACTTGCTAAGTCAACCTGTCAGGTGATGGGTTGATCGATCTCAGAAGGAGAACTCTCTGTGCGTGTGATCCGTATCGACGCCTCGGCCGCCACGATCCTGCTCACCGAAGCGCCGGCACCGAAGGTGCGTGACCGACAGACCGGTGAGATCGCAAAGGACGCCGTGAGCGGCGAGGCCCTGATGACCGTGGGCGTCGTCTACATCGACGAGGGCGAGTCGGCCCTGATCCAGGTCACTATTCCCGAAAGCGGGGTGGCGGACGGGCTGACCGTCGGTGCGCCGGTCGCACTGCCGGGCCTCGTGGCTCGCCCCTGGCAGAGCGTGTTCAACGGCCAGCAGCGCCACGGCATCGCCTACCGGGCCACCGCCGTCATGCCGGGGGCCTTCTCGATGGCTGAGGCGGGCTGATCGCATGACGGACCTGGTCACGGTGGCCGAGCTGGGCGGGTCGCTCGCCGCGATAGGCGGCGCGGCCTACCTTCGGCACGCTCACCCCGCTGCGTACTGGTCCACGGTCGGGCTGCCGGTCTCGGTGGCCCGGCTGCTGGGCTCGTACTCCTCGACCATGGAGGCCTGCGGCCTGACTGTCGCGCCTCCCCGCTGGCGGGCCCTGGCCATCAGGGCGACCACCCGACGGGAAGTCCGGCCGGTGCCGCCCCGTCGGGGCATCATCCGGCCCACCTCGACCGGTCTGCGTATGCGGCTCCGGCTCGCCCCAGGCCAGGAACCGGCGGACGTGGCGGCCTCGGCCGAACGTCTCCGGCACGCCTGGGGTGTCCACGCCGTGTACGTACGGGACATCAAGCCCGGAGTCGTCGAACTGCGGCTCGTCGGCTTCGACGTCCTGCGGACGGTGCGGATGCCGCGCCGGACCGGGGCAGAGGGCGATCTCTTACGGGTGCCGGTGGCGCTGCGGGAGGACGCGACCGCGTTCGTCCGCGACTACCGGGCCGTACCTCACGAACTCGTCCTCGGCGCCACGCTGTCGGGCAAGTCCATGTACCTGCGCAACCTGATCACCGGCCTGGCCGCACAGCCCGTCGTCCTGGTCGGTATCGACTGCAAGCGCGGCGTCGAACTCTCGCCGTTCGCCGCACGGCTCTCCGCCCTGGCGACCGACCCCGAGCAGGCGGCCGAACTGCTGCCGGTGCTCGTGAAGGAAATGGAGGACCGATACGACCTGATCAAGGCCCGGCAGGGAATCGCCCCGGGCACTCTGGACGAACTGATCACCTCCGACGTCTGGGGCCTGCCGGAAGACGAACGGCCCTCACCCATCGTGCTGTTCGTCGACGAAGTGGCGGAACTCTTCCTCGTCGCGACGCGCAAGGAAGAGGAACGGCGGGACGAGATGGTTACCCAGCTCATCCGGCTCGCCCAGCTCGGCCGCGCGGCCGGCATCTACCTGGAGGTCTGCGGACAGCGCTTCGGCGCCGAGCTGGGTAAGGGCGCCACCATGCTCCGCGCACAGCTCACCGGCCGCGTCTCCCACCGCGTCAACGACGAAGCCTCCGCCAAGATGGCACTCGGCGACATCGCCCCCGAGGCTGTGTACGCCGCCTGCTCCATCCCCGCGGAACGCCCCGGACTCGCCGTCGCAGGCGACACCTCCGGCGGCTGGTCTCGCATCCGTACCCCGTACATCTCGCTCGCCGACGCCGCGGCCACCTGCCGCGACACGGCCCACGTCGCCCCCGACGTACCGGCGCTCGCGCCCTTCCGGCCCTACGTCCCGCCCGCGCCGACCGCGAAGCCTGCCGGGCCCGTGAACCACCCGCAGCCGGTCACCGAATAAGCCCACCCATCTCCTGACTCGACGTGCCATCGCGCCGAGTCCCTACCCCGCCATGCTCGAAAGGAGGAGAGCACCCACCATGTGCGCCGACTGCGAGGACTTCGTCAGAACCGTCGTTCTGATGGGACAACTCACCCTGTACGCAGGCAAGTCGAACGCCGACGAGACCTTCGTCGAAGCCGTGGGCGTGTCTCTGGCCGCGTCCCTCCCGGAGCCGCCGCCCGGCATCTTCCCGCCCGGCTACGACCCCAACGACGGCCCGGACTACCCCGGCGAGCCGGACTGATGTCCCGCCCCGCCCTCCGCGCGGACGCGGTCCTCGTCCAGGCCGTCATCGCCGGGGCCCTGTCCTTCGCCCACCTGCACGACCTCGCCGCCGCTGCCGGACAGAGCGGATGGAAGGCCTGGGCCTATCCGGTCTCGGTCGACCTTCTGCTCGTCGCCGCCTGGCACCGGCTCCGCGCCGGGGGATCGAAAGCCGCCGCGTGGTGCTGGTTCCTCGTCGCCTTGATGGCCTCGCTCGGCGCCAACGTCGCGACCGCCGGCCTCCTCGACCTGGGCGACGTGCCCGGCTGGCTGCGGATCCTCGTCGCCGGATGGCCCGCGGTCGCCTTCCTCGGCGGAACCCTGCTCGCCCACCGCGGCCCTACGACAACACCGGACCCGGAACCGGATACGACTCCGACTCCGCTCGACTCGGAAGAGCCGATCGCCCCGGTCCCTGAGCTACCGGCCGCCACACCCGTCACTTCCGCAGTGCCGCCCGCCCTCGTCGCCTTGGCCCGCAAGGTCGCCGACGAACACCACACCCGGACCGGGACGGCCATCGACACCTCGACCCTTCGAGTCCGTCTCGGCGTCCCGCTGCCGCTCGCCGAAGCCATCGCCGCCCAAATCGCCTGACCCGGAGGACATCCCACCTTGCGCCCGTCCACGCTCCGCGCGCTGAACCGCGCCGCTGAGCTGACCCGACAGAACCGCCTCACCGAAGCCATGTTGATCGCCGAGCCCGTCATCCTCGCCGCCGACAGCTACGAGGGTGACGAGATCTTGCGCTGGCTCGCCGACCACGTCACCGACTTCACCGGAGGGAACGAGACCGCAGCGAACGAGACCGCGGACAACCAGGAGGAAACCGGTTGATGCCCGCCAACCCGCGCTTCCGCCGAGTCGTCCGCATCGGCCCCGTCCAGGTCGCCACGTACTACGACGGTCGCGGCCGTGAGAAGCACACCGCCGCCTGCACCGCCCCACGCTGCGGCTTCTCCACCGACTACGACAGCCGTGCCGCCGCCGAACTCGCCGCCCGCACCCACCGCTGTGCCGCCCGCTGAGGGAGCTCCCATGACCGTCTCACTACCGCTCGTCCTCGTCCTGGGGCTCATCGCATGGGCCGCGATCAAGTTCCTCGGCGTCCGCGTCTGGATCGTCGTCGTGATCGCGCTGTTCGGCTTCCTGCTCTCCCGGACCTTCCTCGCCCCGGCCATCGACTCCGGCACCCGCTCCGGCGTCGACGTCGTCAACGGCACCCACGACTGAGGAGGAGGCACGCCGTGTTCCGCCCCAAGCTGCCCGACGTCCCGACCTTGCCCAGCTCGAACGCCCTCAGCACCCACCACGCCCACACCCCGGCGCCCGCCGCCGGCCACCACTCCCTCAGCCCGTACGTGGGCGCGATCGCCGCGGTGGTCGTCGTCGGAGTCGTCCTGACCGCGCTGCTCGCCGCTGTAGCCGTCACGGCCGTGTCGGTGGCCATCGCCGCCGTGGTTCTGCGCTCCCTCGTCACCGGCGCCAACAAACGCTGACCGGCCGCCGGGGCGGCAACAAGCCGCCAAGCATCCCGCCGCCCCGGGGCCGTCCCTCCCACCGCCGAAACAGCCGAAAGGAACTCCCATCATCACCCGGCAGACTCCGCCCCCACTGGCGGAACTCTCCACCCTGGCCTCCATGGGCGCCCTGCCCGAGCTGGCCCGCCAACTCTCCACCCTGGGCGGCTGCACCCGCCCCATCCGCCTCGACGGCCACCGCACCGAGTACGAGGTCGACATCGCGACCGGCGAGATCGGCCGCGCCCTGCACCACCTCGACTCCACCGCCCTCCCGGCTGGCAACCTCCTCGTCCGCTGCAACAACCGACGCGCGACCCGCTGCCCGGCCTGCGCCGAGACCTACCGCCGCGACACCTTCCACCTGATCACTGCCGGACTCCGCGGCGGCAAAGGCACCTCGGACCAGGTAGCCACCCACCCGCGCGTCTTCGCCACCTTCACCGCTCCCGGCTTCGGCCCGGTCCACAACCGCCCCGCGGGCGGTCGTGCCTGCCGCTGCGGCACCCACCACGACGAGCAGGACCCCGCCCTGGGAACACCACTCACTCCCGACTCCTACGACTACGAGGCCGCCGTCCTCTGGAACGCACACGCGGGGCTCCTCTGGCGGCGCTTCTCGATCTATCTCCGTCGGGAGGTTGCCAAGCGCGCCGGCCTCACCCAACGCGCCTTCCGCCATCACGCCCGTCTCTCCTTCGCGAAGGTGGCCGAGTACCAGAAGCGCGGCGCGGTCCACTTCCACGCGGTCATCCGCCTGGACGGCCCCGAGGGCGGTGACACTCCACCCCCGACCTGGGCAACCGTCGAGCTGCTGGCCGACGCCATACGCGCCGCCGCGACGGCCGTGCGCGTCGACGGTCCGGAGGTCGACGGCCGTCGGCACTCCTTCGTCTTCGGCCGACAGCTCGACGTCCGGCCGATCCGCTCCGCCGACTTCGACAACGGCCAGGAACTCACCGAGCGGGCCGTCGCCTCGTACATCGCGAAGTACGCCACCAAGGGCGCCGAGACCACGACCGGCACCCTCGACCGCCCGCTCCGGTTCCTTGCCGAGCTGGCCCAAGCCAGGCTGAGCGAACACGCCAGCCGGCTGATCCGCACCGCGTGGGCCCTCGGCGCCCGTAAGGACCTGGAGCACCTCCGCTTACGTGCCTGGGCGCACATGCTCGGCTTCCGCGGCCACTTCTCCACCAAGTCCCGCCGCTACTCCACCACCCTCGGCGCCCTCCGCACCGCCCGCGCCGACTGGCGCCGAGCTCAAGCGGCCGCCGCGCTGCCCGAACGGGAGCCCGAGACGACGTACGTCCTCGCGCACTGGGTCTTCGCCGGAATCGGCCTCTCGGCCGCTGAAGCCTGGCTGTCCGCGTCCCTTGAACCTGCCCTCGGAACGGAAGGAGAACCGACGTGAACTCTCATCGCGACGAGCTGATGACCGTTCCCCAGATCTTGGATGAGCTGGGTGGGGTCTCTCGCCGGACGTTCTACCGCTGGCGGGAGTTAGGGTACGGGCCGGCCGCGTTCAAGCTGCCCAATGGGGAGCTCCGGGTGTGGCGGAGCGACTTCACCACGTGGCTGCGGCAGCTGGAGGCCGCCGCGTGAAGTCTCTCGACGTGAAGGTCTGGGCCGTACGGAAACGAGATACGAAAACGCCCTCGTACGGCGTCCGGTGGTCCGTGGCAGGCAACGTCTTCTCCGACTCCTTCCGCACGAAGGCACTGGCCGATCACTACCGCGCGAAGCTCATGCGGGCGATGCGCGACGGAGAGGAGTTCGACCAGGCGTCCGGGCTTCCGGACTCGATGGAACCGAAGAAGTCGGCTGTGACCTGGTACGACTTCGCCCTCAGGTACCTCGCCATGAAGTGGCCCCATGCCGCCCCCAATACGCGCGACGGCATCAACGAATCCCTCACCAGCGTGACGGTGGAACTCCTCGACGAGCGGGCGGGACGGCCGTCCGACCAAGCCATCCGCAAGGCGCTGCGCAACTGGGCCTTCGTCCTGCCGGGGCCCGACGACCGAGACGTCCCGGACGACGTGCGGAACGTCCTTCACTGGGTGTCGAAGGCCTCGCGGCCACTAGCCGATCTCGCTGAACCGGCGACGGCCCGTGCGGTGCTGGACTCACTGAAACTCAAGCTCGACGGTACGGCCGCGGCAGCCGAAACCGTGCGGCGTAAGCGGCGGACCCTCGTCAACGCAGCGAACTATGCGGTCGACCTGGGGGAGCTGCGCGAGAACCCGATCACGGCCGTTCGCTGGCAGAAGCCGAAGGTCTCCAGCCAGGTCGACCCTCGCGTTGTCGCGAACCCCGAGCAGGCTCGCAATCTCTTGGCTGCCGTCTCCTACGTGGGCGGCTACCGGCGGGCCCGTGGGCGGCGCCTGGTGGGTCTCTTCGCGGCCATGTACTTCGGCGGTCTCCGGCCGGCTGAAGCGGTCGGCCTCGTCGAGACGGACCTGAAACTCCCCGGACAGGGCTGGGGATCGGCGCTGCTCCACCGGACGCGTCCGTCGGTCGGCAAGCAGTGGACCGACTCGGGGGAGACCCACGACGACCGCGGTCTGAAGAACCGGCCCGTCGAGGACGTCCGGCGGGTGCCGATCCCGCCCCACCTGGTCGCCGCACTCCGCGAGCACCTGGCGACCTTCGGCACGGCGGACGACGGACGGCTCTTCTTCAGCGAGAGGGGATCGGTCGTCCCCTCCTCGACCTACTACCGGGTCTGGCAGGAAGCCCGACTCCTAGCGCTCCCGCCGTCCGTGGCCTCCTCGCCGCTAGCGAGTCGGCCGTACGACCTCCGGCACTCGGCACTGTCGACGTGGCTCAACGCGGGTGTCGACCCGACCGAGGTGGCCGAGCGTGCCGGCAACAGCGTCGAGGTCCTGCTGACCCGCTACGCGAAGTGCCTCGATGGACGACAGGACGTCGCCAACCGGCGGATTGAGGACCTGCTTCGCGAGTACGAGTGAGACACGCTGCACCCCACTGAGGTCCCGGGCAACTTGTCCGGGGCCTCTCTCGTTTTGTGCCCTACCTGCTGCGACGCTTCGAGCCGAGAGCGGACGAGGGGGACTCGTGGAGCTGAAGGTCACGCGCTGGAAGCGGTACGGACATGATCGCCTGTACGCCAACCTGCCTGATGGCACAGCGGTCGGCTGGGCAGATGTGAAGACGGGGGACATCACGGTCCTGGTCGCCGCGTATCGCGACGACGTGATCGCCGTACTGACAGACCACTTACGGAACAACCCCGAACCGGTCCCGCCACAGAAGGTGCCCAGGATGCCCGAGGCTGCGGCGCCCCCATTGCTGCCGCCTCTGACGGCAGCCGACGACCTGTCTGCCAACCGTCCCGGCGAGTCTCTCCGCGACAAATCCGGGCCAGGCCTGATCAAGCGAGTCGTCGCACAGGTCCTGCGGCGCCCCACAGAGTGGGACTCCTGGCGGAAGGGCCTGGCGGGGGAGCAGAGGGTGGGAGCCGAGCTGAACCGCTTGGCGCGTCGCGGTTGGCGGGTCCTGCACTCCATTCCCTTGGCCGACAACGTGGATGTCGATCACTTGCTGATCGGGCCCGGTGGAGTGTTCAGCATCAATACAAAGCACCACCACAAAAGGGCTGTATGGGTCGGCGACGACTCCGTGAAGGTCGATCACGGAAAGCCGGAGCCCTACGCGCGCAAGAGCCGGGCGGAGGCCAAGCGGGTGGCCCGAGTGCTTGAGCGCTATTGCGGCTTTCCTGTACTGGTGGAACCGGTGCTCGTTTTCGTCGGCGTGACCGACTTGAAGGTGGTCGCTACGCAGCTCAGCGTGCGCGTGTACCAGGAGCGGCAGGTGGCGGCATTGGCGCCGCTCTCAGGGGTGCTGACGGCCGAGCAGGTCGAGCAGGTGTACGGCGTTGCTCGCCATCGCCAGGCATGGATCCGGGCCTCAGCCAGTGCCTCTCGGTGAGGTGCTGGCCTGTCCCACGGGAGCTGCGGGGGCCTCCATGGCGTGGCCAACGTCGGCGCGGGGTGCCCTGTCAATGCCGTCCTTCAAAGCGGGGATCGTGAGCCGGTGATCTGGCTGTACAGCGGCGAGGTACAGCAACCATCGCGACCGGACCCAACCGCCACCAGTCCCGCATGACCATATGACCAGCCAAGCAGACCCCAGCGACCGTGGCGCCCATAGTTCGCATCGAGGTGGCACGGGCGGTGTCGGCTGACTCCAGTCGCGTTACGATGCGCGCCCCGGAGGTGATCATGAGTCTTACCGTTCCGCCAGCTCCGTACGAGATCGCGGAAGTGTTTCCAGACCTCGTGCCGTATGCGAGGGCAACCACACTCCTGTACCCGCGCGCCGGTAGCCCCGAACGGGATGAGAGCTCGCTGGGTGGGCCGCTCTTGTGGCCCGCCGATGAGCCCTGGCCGACGTGTACGGCTCCCGACCACTACAACCCTGCCCGCGGTTGCGCGGTGGTCGGGCCGGCCCCTGTCTCCCTGGTGCCCGTGCTGCAGCTCATCGCCCACGACGTTCCGGCACTGGTGTTCCCGGTCGGCGCCGACGTGCTCCAAGTGCTCTGGTGCCCGCTGATCCATTCCGAACACGACCAGCACTCGCCGGTTCCGGTGCTGCGTTGGCGATCCGTTGCTGACCTGGCGGATCGGCCACTGCTGGACGAGGCGCCGCGGCCTTATGAGTTCTATGACGAGTACGTCCCACGCCCCTGCGTGATACACCCCACCGAGACCGTGGAGTACCCCAACTGGGACATGCCCGCGGAGTTGTCCGAGCGCGTGGGCGAGTTGAGCGAGGAGATGGCGGAGTCCTGTGGCATCTCCTACTACGACGCCTTCACCACCCGGCAGAGCAAGGTCGGCGGATACCCCGGCTGGACACAGCCGCCGAACTGGCCGCACTGTGCGTGCGGTTCCCGGATGGAACACTTGCTGACCATCTCGGCGAGCGAATCGTGTGGCCGCTGGCTCCCGGTCGAGGAGCGCACCCGGCCCGGCTGCGGCTGGGAAACCTCCGACGACCTGGAACTGCAGCACCGCAGCCACGAAATGATCATGGGGGACTGTGGAGGCGTCTATGTCTTCGTCTGCCGCAGCTGCCCCACGTGGCCCACAACCCACCGCTACGACTGCTGAGCCGTGAACCGCCGGGGTCGGGCTGAGCAGCACGCGAGACGGCCCCGGTACATGCGGTGTGGCTGAGGTGGCCATCGCCCGGATTCGAACCGGGGTTTCCGCATCGGGCGAACCCGCGTGCCGTGTCCTAGGCCGCTAGACGACGAATGGCCAGACGGAACCTAGCCACCTGCATGGCGGTACGTCCATTCATTTCGCGGGTCACCTCAGGACCTGAGCTTGCCGTACTGGGAGTCAAAGCAGACCAGCCTCATGCTGGTGGCTTCCACGGCGTGGCCGACGTCGGGGCGGGGTGTCCTGTCAGTGC
>NZ_JBVKBD010000010.1:0-135107 GCF_055657365.1 Streptomyces sp. NPDC107559
CGTGCACGGACTTGGCGAGCCGGGTGCGCGCGAGAGCGGACACCGCAAGGTCTTCCACATACACCGCTTGGGTCTCGCGGATGATCTTCGTGGATACTTTGTGGTGCCAGTCCCGGCGCCGGTCCGCCGCACGGGCGTGCTGGCGCGCGACCTTGGTGCGGGCCTTGGCCCGGTTCTTCGACCCCTTCGCCTTGCGGCTCAAGTCCTTCTGCAACCGCTTGAGCTTCTTCTCGGCGCGGCGCAGGAAGCGGGGGGAAGCGATCTTCTGTCCGTCGGAGAGGACCGCGAACGCGGACAGGCCGAGATCGATACCGGTCTCGGCGTGGGTCCGGGGCAGGAACTCCGGGTCGGTGTCCACGACGAACGATGCCCAGTACCGGCCGGCCGCGTCCATGATGACCGTGACCGAGGTAGGCACCGCCGGAAGCGGGCGTGACCAGCGCGCCCGCAGGTCCCCGACCTTCGCCACGTACAGGCGGCTGTTGCCGCGCAGCAAGAACCCGTTGGCGGTGAGCCGGATCGACTGCCGGTTGTCCCGCTTGGACTTGAACCGGGGCGGCGCAACCTTCGGGCCCTTGCGCTTGCCGGTGACGCAGGAGAAGAAGTTGCGGTAGGCGGTGTGCAGGTCCCGCAGGGACTGCACCAGCACCACCGACGACACCTCGGACAGCCACACGCGTTCCCCGGTGCGCTTGGCGGCAGTGATGACCTGCTTTTGAAGGTCGGTGTCCTTGATATACGGCAGCCCCGCCGCGTGTGCTTCCCGACGGGCCCGAAGGCCGTCGTTGAAGACCACGCGGGCACACCCGAACGCCCTGGCCAGCGCATCACGCTGTGCGGGCTCGGGGTACACGCGGAAGTTGTACCGGAGCTGCATGTGAACAAACTACTGCCCGGCACTGACAACACCGGCCTGGACAGCCTCGCCCTGCGGACCATTCCGACTTACCCTGCCCTGAAGGACGAGGCTTGCGCCGAGCCCAGCCCGTCAGCCGACGTCCCACAGGAACCGGTGGGTGTGGATCCCGAAGTACGGGAAGGACTGCACCTGCCGGACTCCGTCGATCGGCCTGACGACGTCGTTGACGAAGTCCAGGAGGTCCTTCGGGCCGGGCGTGACCACCTCGGCGAACAGGTCGAACCCGCCCGAGGTGAGTACGGAGTAGACCACCTCGGGCCGTTCCGCGAGCGCGTCGGCGACCGTGCGCGGGTCGCCGTCCACGCCGATGCCGAGCAGTGCCATGGCCTGGCCGCCCATGGCCATCGGGTCGGTCACGCCGACTACCTGGACGGCCCGGGAGTCCAGCAGGCGTTGCAGCCGCTGCCGGGCGGCGGAGGCGGACAGGCCGACCTTGGGGCCGAGGTCGGCGTACGCGATACGCCCGTCGGTCTGAAGTTCCCGCAGGATGGCCCGGTCGATCTCGTCCACGTCTGCTGGTCCCCTTTCCTTCCCGGCGGCTCGCGCCCACCCTATCGGCGCACGTCAGCCGACGAGTTCGGCGAGGGCGGCGGCGAACAGCCCGGTGTGGGTGTCCACGTCCTGCTCCGTGGTGTCGGGGCACATGAGCGCCATGTTGTGGAACGGGGTCAGCAGGATGCCGCGGTTGGCGAGATAGAGGTGGAGGAAGTCCTCCAGCTCGGTGTCGCCGGCCGCCGCGGACTCGGCGCCGGTGCGCGGGGCCGGGTCGGCGAAGCGATACTCGGTGCGTGCCCCGAGGCGGCTGACGGACCAGGGCAGACCGTGGGCGGCGATGCCCGCGCGCACCCCTGCCTCGAAGCGCTCGGACAGCTCGGACATGTGGGTGAAGGCGTCGTCGGTGAGGACGTGTTCCAGGGTGGCGCGCATCGCGGCGACGGACAGCGCGTTGCCCGCGAGGGTGCCGCCGACGCCGCCCATGTCCACCAGGTCGAGATCGGCGCGGGACAGCAGCCGGTCGGCCAGGTCGGCGGAGAGGCCGTAGGCGCCCGCGGGGATGCCGCCGCCGATCGCCTTGCCGATGGTCAGGACGTCCGGTTCCAGGTCCCAGGCCGCGGTGCAGCCGCCCGGACCGGCGGAGAAGGTGTGCGTCTCGTCGTTGATGAGGAGGGTGCCGTACTGCCGGGTCAGGGCGCGGACCCCGGCCAGGTAGCCGGGTTCGGGGAGCACGATGCCGATGTTGGTCAGCGCGGGCTCCATCAGGACGGCGGCGACGTCGCCGTGGGCGAGTTCGCGCTCCAGCCGCTCCAGATCGTTGAACTCGGCGACCCTGCTGGTCAGCGTGACGTCGCAGGGTGCACCGACGTTTCCGGGCCGAGCGGCGCCCAGGCCGTCGGGCCCGACGACGATGAGCGACTCGTCGACGCTGCCGTGGTAGCTGTAGCCGTTCACGAGGATCTTGGAGCGGCCGGTGACGGCGCGGGCGAGCCGGATGGCCCAGCGGTTGGCGTCCGTCGCCGTCAGCGAGAAGCTCCACCGGGTGAGCCCGAAGCGGCGGGTCAGCTCCGCGCCGACCCATTCGGCGTCCTCGGTGGGCAGCATCGCGGTCGCGCCGCCCAGCTCGGCGAAACGGTGCCGGACGGCTTCGGCCACCACCGCCGGCGAGTGGCCGGCCATCGCGCCGGTGTCGCCGAGGCAGAAGTCGATGTACTCGTGTCCGTCGATGTCGGTCACCCTGGCGCCGCGCGCGGTGTCCAGATAGCGCGGGAAGGCACCGGCGGTCTTGTTCATCCAGGTCATCGGCACCCGGCCGAAGAGATGCTCGGACCGCGCGTAGGCGGTCTTAGAGCGGGGGTTGCGACGGTCGGCCTCGGCGCTCTCGCGGGCCAGGAGGTGCTGAAGGCGGGTGCGGTCCATGACTACCTCGTAGAGCGACGGCGGATGAGCACACAGAGCGTACGACTGAATCGTATGCCGATTCAAGATTCGACGACGGAATCGATCGTCACGACAATCGATTCACGTGCACCGATCGAAGCGAGCGAAGCGATCGAGCCAACAGGGCGCGGAGCGCGACGGCCGCCGCCCCACCCCCACCCCTCTCGCCTCCGGCCCGGAGCGCGACGGAGGGAAATGAAGGTCACAATACGTATCGGACATACCGCACTTCAACCTTCACACGAGCCGCACAAATTAGCTAAGTTGGCGCCAGGCCGCTCGGTTCCTCCGGCGAATCCCGCCGGGCCGCGCTGCCTCCGCCGAGTCCGGTGAACCACTGCGGCCGCCGGAGCCGGGGACCCAACCGATCCTTTGGGGTGAATCGGCCCAACCGCCCTGCGGGGCAAGGGCCGTAGGGCACGCCTTCCGGAACCTCCGCCCGAACCCGACAGCTAACTCGGTAGGCGGAGCACGGAAGGAGTACGTCGCCGATGGCGCCAGGACGCGACAAGCGCCCCGAAGGTCTCGGCCTCCCCGGTATGTCGGACGCGGTCAGCGGCGAGGAGATCCGGCAGCGGATCAACACCCTCTACGACCGCGCGGAGACCGACTCGGGGACCTACAACGCCACCCGCGCGATGTCGGTCGGCGACCGCAGGACCGGCCGCCCGGCGCGTCCCGCCCAGCGCAAGCCGTCCGACCCCGCCCTCGACGCCGTCGCCCGGAAGTGGTTCGACGGAGCGCGCGCCAACGTGGGCCCGATCGTCGCGGCCGTGCTGCCCGCCGACCGGATGCCCGCCCCGTCGGCCCGTCCCGCACCGGCGCCCGCGCCGGAGCTCCCGGCCGCCATTCCGGCCCCTCGCCCCGAACTTGAGGCTCCCGCCCGGCGCGCCCCGGAGCTCACCGCCGGGCCCGTCGCGCCCATCGCCGCGCTCCCGGCCGCGCCGGAGCGCCCACGGGACGCCTTCCCGGCTCTGCCCGCCGCCCCTTCCGCGCTCCCGGCCGGACCGCCCGCGGCCGCACCCACGGTGACGCCTGCTCTCGCGGTCACGCCCGCACCCGTGCCTGCGGCCACGCCTGTGGCTGACACCGCGGCACGGCAGATCGCGCGGCGGTCGGCCAAGGGGCAGAACCAGGAGAAGCTCACCCAGGCCCGGAGGCTGCTGACCCGGCAGGTCGCCCTGCGTACCGCTCCACCGGCCCCGGAGAGCGCACCGGCCGCCGCACCGCGCTGGCCGGTCCCGGAGCAGGACCCGCTGTTCGGCGAGGGCACCGGGTGGCTGACCCAGCCGTCGCCCGCCCCCGGCCCGCTCGCCGGAGGCGGCGAGTACCCGAGCGCTCCCGGCGCCACCGGTCAGTTCGGCACCGTTCCCAGTGTCGCGGGATACCCGAACACCCCCATCGCCACCGGGCAGTTCAGCCTCCCCCTCGATGCCGCCGTGACGAACCCGCCGGCCGACACCGGGCAGTTCAGCGCCATCCCGAGCGTGGCCGCCTATCCGAACACCCCCGTCGACACGGGGCAGTTCAGCCTTCCCTTCGAGGCCGGTCTCACCAATCCCCCCGCCGACACGGGGCAGTTCAGCGCCGTCCCGAGCATGGGGGCCTACCCGAGCGCCCCGGTCGCCACCGGCTACCCGAGCGCCCCCGCGAGCCCTGCCTACCTCGGCGCCCCCGCTGACGTCGGCTACCCGGCCACCCCTGCCGACCCGGCCTACCCGAGCGCCCCTGTGACCGCCGCGTACCCGAGCGCCCCGGTGACCGCCGCGTACCCGAGCGCCCCGGTGAGCCCCGGTTATCCGAGCGCCCCCGCGGTCGCCGCCTACCCGGGCAACCCCGCCGACACGGGCCAGTTCGCCCTGATGAACACCGGCCAGTTCGCCGCACCCGCCATGCCCGCGGCACCCGCCATGCCTGCCATGCCTGCCATGCCTGCTGCCCCCGCCATGCCCGCCCCGGTCGCGGTCGGCATTCCGGAACCGGCGGGGTACGGCGGCAAGGCCGCGAAGGCCCTCGAGTTCGCGCGCGCCCAGATCGGCAGGCCGTGCCTGTGGGGTGCGACCGGCCCCGAGTCGTACGACTGTTCCAGTCTCACCCAGGCAGCCTGGCGGGCCGCCGGGGTCGCGCTCCCCCGCGCGGCGGCCGACCAGGCCCGCACGGTCTCGGCGATCCCGCTCACCGACCTCCAGCCCGGCGATCTCATCTTCTTCCACGGCGACACCAGCCATGTCGGTGTCTGCGCCGGACCCGGCACGATGATCCACGCCCCGGGGCCGGGTGCCCTGATCCGCGAGGAGTCCATCTTCTTCGCCGGGCAGGCGGCGATCCACAGCGCGGCACGGCCCGCCTGACCCTCGGGACTCACACCGAGGACCCACCCGAACCGCGAACTGCCCGGACGGATCATTCCGTCCGGGCAGTTCGCACGTTACGGCGGCACGGTACGCCGGGCATGGATCGGCACGGCGCCCGGACCGTCGGTACCGGTCCGGGCGCCGTGCCGTGGGTGCTCACCCGGGCGTCGTCACACGGGGCGTCGCCTGGTGCGGATCAGCAGGACGACACCGGCGATGGCGAGCACGCCGCCGAGCGCCGCGGGCCACAGCTGCGCGCCGGTCTCGGCGAGACCGCCCTGGACCGCCTGCGGTTCGGTCTGCGGCACGGTCTGGGGGGCCGGCTGCGCGGCGGAGGTGGCCTGCCCGCCGTCGTCCGCGGCCTGGGTCTGCTCGGCGCCGCCCGTCGAGCCCGATCCGGCGGCTGCCGTGTCGTCGGCTTCGGGGGCGGTGGTGACCAGGCCGGAGCCGTTGCCGCCCGAACCCTGCTGTCCCGAGTCGTCCTTCGGGCGGTTGGTCGCCGAGGGGGAGGAGTAGGGCTTGGGCTGGGTGTTGCCGGGACGGGTGGCGGTGGCCGTGGCGGCGGGCGGCTCCATGGTCGCCTGGCCACCGTTGCCTGCGTTGCCACCGTTGCCTGCGTTGCCACCGTTACCGGCGTTGCCACCGTTACCGGTGTCGCCACCGGTCTGCCCCTGCGCGCCGTTCCCGTCCTTCGGAGGCTCGGGGGTCTGCGTCTGCTGGCCCTGGTCGCCGTTGCCGCCGCCGTTGCCCGCGCCGTTGTCGCCGCCGTTGCCGCCGTTACCGGCCCCGTTGTCGCCGCCGCCGTTGCCCGGCTCGGCGCCCACGCCGCACTGCCGGCCGCCGTTGATGCAGTCGACCATCTCGTTCATCAGCTTCTCGTCGAAGACGTTGATGAAGTCGCCGTGGTCCGTGATCGGCTTGTGCAGGTTCTCGGGGAAGGAGTCCACCGCGAACAGCGGGGTCGTACGGCCGCCGTCCTGCAAGCTGGGCGCGTCCACGTCGTACACGATGCGCTGCACCAGCTGCGGAATGGCCTGGAAGCCGCTCGGGCAGGAGCCGTCGGCGGCGGCGAACGCCACGTGCGTACGGTGGTTGGCGCTGTCGATGTTCCGTCCGTCCCAGCAGCTCTGGAACTTGAACGTGCGCACGACGTCGCTGCCGCTCGGGCAGAGCGGGTACTTGTCCTTCAACTGCCGGTCCTCCAGGCCCGTGCAGCTCCAGGACGCGTTGGCGTTGGCGGGGCCGTTGACGAAGGCCTTGGCGTCGCCGGTGATGATGCGCAGCAGCCGCGGCATGGCGGTGACCTTGCTGCGGGGGTTGCCCACGAAGGTCATCGTCACCTGCTTGGGCGTGACGATCTGACCGGCGTTGCCCTCGGTGCCGCCACCGGGCGATCCGGCGTCCCGCTCCTGGGTGCCGTTCTGGAGACGCAGCACGGGCCAGAAGTACGACGACTTGTCGCCCTGGTCCTGGCAGCTGGTCTGTGCGTTCGCCAGGTCGCCGTCGCTGGCGAAGGCGCTGTTGGACTGGTTGCCGACGTAGTCGTGGAAGTGGTGGGCTCCGTTGCTGACGCCCGGGGCGACGATGACGTTGTCGGAGTTGAACAGCCCGTTGGCGTTCACACCGCAGCTGGTGGCGAAGGTGCCGCGGGAGGCGTCCGCCTGGAGTGCGGGGCTCTGCGCGTTGGGCTGGGCCGAGTTGATGTCCGCGTAGTCGGCAGCGACCGGGCCGTTTCCGGCCTGCCCGCCGTTTCCGGCCTGACCCTGCCCCTGGTTCTGCCCCTGGTTCTGCTGGCCCTGGTCCTGGTTCTGCTGACCCTGGTCCTGGCCCTGGCCCTGCTGGCCCTGATCCTGCGTCTGCTGGCGCAGCGTGCAGGCGGCCAGCGCCTCCAGATCCTCCGGACGGTCCCCGGCCTGGCCGATGGCGACCGCGATGCGCTCGATCGTCGCGGCCCGCGTCTCCTTCAGCGGATTCATGATCTCGCTGTCGGCGAAGCCGCTGTCGTCCTGGACGGCCTGCGCCGACTCCTGGAGCTTCTTGTAGGCCTCCGCGACCTGCTGGTCCAGCAGCGCGAGTTCCTTGTCGACGTCCGCGCGGGCAGCATCGGGAACGTCCGTCAGACTGTCGCCGACGTCCGGACAGTCGATCGTGCCGGGACCCCACCCGCCCGACTGCTGCGTGTCGCCGCCCTGCCCGCTCTCGCTCGCGGAGGCGTACACGTTCGCCACGACCAGTCCTCCGCCGCCCAGGATCAGAGCGGCTGCGGCAAAGGTCGCGCGTCGTGCGCCTGTTGGGCGTCTGCGCGTGTTGCGTCCCACGGAAAACTCCTACGCGTCGTGACGAGGCTCCGGGTATGAAAATCCCTCGTCCCATACGGAGCCGGGCCCGGAGGCGTTCAGGCGCCTCACGAATTCACAGCATTTTCTTATCGCGTACCGACGTCGTCACAGGGAGTGCCTGCTAGGGCGTCTCGCATTCCGGGACTTGGCGCAGCCTGCCGAGGCCGTGGAAGCCGCCGGTGAGACGGACCCGGCCCCGCGGCGGGACACCCGAACTGCGATCATGTGCGGTAACCGCCCGGTACGGGTGGGATGCACGCACCTCACCCCCTTGTCCCAGGGAGTTGGCATGGCCTTCGACGTCGCAGCGCTCCGCGCCCTGATCCCCGCCCTGAAGTCCGGGTCCGCCCGGTTCGACGCTCCCGGCGGTACCCAGACGCCGCAGCCCGTCATCGACGCGATGGTGGAGACGCTGGCCGCACCCCTGGCCAACCGGGGGCAGACCACCGAGGGCGAGCGCAACGCGGAGGCGGTCGTCGCCGCCGCCCGCGCCGCGCTGGGCGACCTGACCGGCGTACCGGCGCGCGGCGTCGTCTTCGGCCGCAGCGCCACCCAGCTCACCTACGACCTGGCCCGCACCCTCGCCAAGACCTGGAACGCGGGCGACGAGGTGGTCGTCACCCGGCTCGACCACGACTCCAACATCCGGCCCTGGATCCAGGCGGCGGAGGCCGTGGGCGCGCGGGTCCGCGAGGCGGACTTCGACCCGGCCACGGGCGAGCTGCGGCCCGAGCACATCGAGGCGGTGCTGTCGTCGCGCACCCGGCTGGTCGCCGTGACCGCCGCGTCCAACCTGATCGGCACCCGCCCCGACATCCCCGCCGTGGCCCGACTGGCACACGACGCCGGGGCGCTGCTGCACGTGGACGCGGTGCACTACGCGGCGCACGCGACCGTGGACCTCGCCGAGCTCGGTGCGGACACCCTGGTGTGCTCCCCCTACAAGTTCCTCGGGCCGCACCTGGGCGTGCTGGTGAGCCGGCCCGAACTGCTGGAGACGCTGCGGCCCGACAAGCTGCTGCCGTCCTCGGACGCCGTGCCGGAGCGGTTCGAACTCGGCACGCTGCCCTACGAGTTGCTGGCGGGCGCCCGTGCCGCGGTGGACCTCCTCGCCGACCTGGCGCCCGGCGCGCAGGGCACGCGGCAGGAGCGCCTGCGCGCCGCCTTCACGGCCGTCGAGGCCCACGAGGACGCCCTGCGGGCCCGGATCGAGCGCGGGCTGGCGGACCTCGGCGGTGTGACGGTGTACTCCCGCGCCGCGCACCGCACCCCGACCCTGCTGTTCTCCGTGGCCGGCCACCGGTCGGCGGACGTCTCGCGCCATCTCGCGGACCACGGCGTCGACGCCCCGGCCGGCTCCTTCTACGCGCTGGAGGCCTCCGTGCGCCTCGGGCTCGGCGGTGAAGGGGCGGTGCGGGTCGGCCTGGCACCGTACTCCGACGAGAACGACGTCGACCGGCTGCTCGCGGCCCTGGGCGCGCTCCGCGCCTGAGCGGGCCGCAGCGGGGGTCGTACGCCACCGGCCTGCGCCGTACGCCACCCCCCCGTGCCGTACGCCCGGCGCTCGTGTCGTGCGCCGTGGCGGCACGGGGTGGGTGAGAGCGTAGGGCGAAGGCCGCTGCGCAGCCGGCCGCCGGAGGTGGAGGGTGAGCGTCCCGGAACCGCTGCCGACGTCGCAGTCGGTGCGACTGGGTGTGCTCCTGGCGATGGTCGGCGGGGCGCTGGACGCCTATACCTTCGTGAGCCTGGACGGCGTCTTCGCCAACGCGCAGACGGGGAACGTGGTCCTGTTCGGCATCGAGGCGGCCCACAGGCAGTGGGGGCAGGCGTGGCGCCACGTTCCGCCGATCCTGGCGTTCATCGCGGGTGTCGTGGCGGCGGAGACGCTCAAGCGTCCCCGGCCGGCCGGCGTCGTGCGGTGGCCTCCCGTGGCGGCGCTGGTGCTGGAGATCGTGGTGCTGGCGGGCGTCGGGCTGCTGCCCGCCACCGCACCGGACGCGCTGGTCGTCGTACTGATCTCGTTCACCGCGTCCGTGCAGATCACCGCGTTCCGCAAACTCGTGGACACCGCCTACAACAGCACGATGACGACGGGGAACCTCCGGACCGCGACACAGAGCGCGTACGAGGCGCTCGTCGACGGCGACCGGGAGGCGGCGCGCCGGGCCGGTCAGTTCACGGCCGTCATCCTGGCGTTCCTGGCCGGCGCGCTGGGCGGTGCGGCCCTCACCGTGGCGGTGGGCGTGCACGCGGTGTGGGCCGCCGCCGCGGTGCTGACCTGCGGCCTGGCGCTGTTCGTGCACGACGAACGCACGGCCCGCAGGCGAACCGCGGCGGCGGCCCGTACGGACACCCGGGGTTGAGACCGGGTCAGCCCTGGCGGGCCTTGAAGCGGGGGTTCTTCCGGTTGACGACGAACGTCACACCCCGTCGCCGGACGACCTGCGCCCCCGGCTTGGACTTGAGCGCGCGCAGCGACGTACGCACCTTCATGGCTGCGTTCTCCTTCGGTTCGATCGGGCGTCGGTGGCCGCGGTCAGCGGCGCGCCGGAGCGTGGACCGTGGTCATCGCTCCTCGCGGAAGGGGACGTGCGCCCCTGCCACCGGGTCGTACTTGCGCAGGACCAGCCGGTCCGGGTCGTTGCGGCGGTTCTTGCGCGTCACATAGGTCACACCGGTCCCGGCCGTCGACTTCAGCGTCACGACGGGACGGACCTCGTTGCGGGCCATGCATTCTCCTCTCACCGGCATCGCACCCACTGATCGGTGCATGCCAGTCACGAGGCCTACAACAGCGGGCCTCACCGGGACATTCCCGGCGTGTCCCCGCACCGGCGCAACGCGATCCAGGCGGGCAGGACGGAGGAGATCACGGCAAGTGCCGCGCAGGCGCCGACGGCCCCGCCGAGGGCCGTCCAGGGGAGCTCGATCACGGCGCGCACCGACAGCACGCGCAGCGCGCACCACATGCCCGCCAGGTCGACGCCCGCCACCAGGAGTCCCAGCACGGCGCCGACCCCGACGACCAGCAGCGACTCGGCGGCCACCAGGCGCAGCACCTGCCGCCGCGTCGCTCCGGCCAGCCGCAGCACGGCCAGGTCGCGGACCCGGTCGGAGGTCGCCATGGTCATGGTGTTGGCGAGCGAGATGCCGGTATAGAGGAGAGCGATACCGAGGACCAGGAACAGCCCGATCCGGGTCGTCCGGTTGCTCCGCGGGGAACTCGCCCGCACCCACTGCGACCCGGTGAGGACCCGGCCGCCCGACGCGCGCACGGCCGTCCGCAGCCCGTCGGCCACGGTGGCCGGTTCGGCGCCGTCCACGAGGGCGACGTCGACGCGGTCGACGCTCGCGCCCGGGGCGTTGCGCGGGGTGACGTAGACGCCGTTGCCGCCCGTGCCCTGCCGCAGCACCGCGACGATCCGCAGGGTCCTGGGCGTGCCGTCACCGAGCCAGATCCGCACCCGCTGCCCCACGGTGTGCTGTTCCCACTCCTCGTTGACGACGATCGAGTCGTCGTCGAGGGCGCGCACGCTCCCGGCCACGACCGGCAGATCGGTGGTGGCGGCCAGCGGCCCGGGATCGGCGGCGCGGGCGTCGTCCCTGCGGAGCGACACGCCGTCCTCCAGGACGTGCACGGCGCTCGCCGAGGTCGCGGACACCTCGGCACCGGACACCCCGCGCAGTCTGCGCAGCGTCGTCGCGTCGAAACCCGCGTCGCCCGCCGGGACGACCACGAAGGCGGCGGCCGTCCGCTCCCCGAGCTCGCCGGCCTTCGCCCGGTCCAGGGTCGCGGTGGCCCCGAGGAGCGAGCCGGTGAGCGCGACCGTCACCAGGACCGGCGCGGCGATCGCGGCGGTACGGCGCACGCCCGCGGCGGCGTTCTCCCGTACGAGCATGCCGCCCGCGCCGGGCAGCCGGGCCGGCAGCCAGGCGAGCAGCCGGGTCAGCGGGCGCACCACGGCCGGAGCGAGCAGCGCCACCGCGCTGATCAGCAGCATCGGCCGGCTCACATAGGTCTTGCGGTGCAACAGGTCGGCCGGGTCGGTGAGCAGGGCGACCGCGCAGGTCACCGCCGCGGTCAGCAGCAGCGCGGCGCCGGACGCCCGTCGGCCCCACGTCATCGTCCGGGTGTCGACGGAGGCCTCGCGCAGGGCCTGGACGGGACCGGTGCGGCCCGCACGCCAGGACGCGGCCGTCACACCGCACAGCGCGACGAGCAGGCCGGTCGCGAAGGCCGCGCCGTACGGCCAGGTGGCGCCGCCCACGGTGAACCAGTCCGGGGCCAGGCCGCCGTCGACCACCCGGGCGGCCAGCCGGGGTGCCTCGTGACCGCCGAGCAGGCAGCCGGCGGCAGAGGCGAGCACCCCGACCAGGAGGGCCTCGACGAAGACCGTCCGGCGGATCTGCCCCGGGGTCGCCCCGGCCGTGCGCAGCAGCCCGAACTCGCGACGCCGTTGGGCGACCGAGAACGCGAAGGTGGACGCCACCACGAACACCGACACGAAGGTGGTCACCCCGCCGGCGGTGCCGAACAGTGCGTTCATCGCGGTGAGGGCCTCGCCGTCCCGGTCGGCATCGGCGTCGGCCCGGCGGCGCGCGTCGCCCGTGAGGACCTGGACACCGGTACCGCCCACCGCCGCACGCACGGCCGACGCCTCGGCGTCCACGACCGCCCGGGTGCTGGTCGGCCGGATCCCGGCCGCGCGCCGGTCGGTGTAGAACACGGCGTTCTCGAAGCCGTGTCCGGCGACGGTGCCGACCACGTGCACGGTGCCGTGATCTGTCCGTACGCGCCGGCCGGGCCGGGTCCAGTCGCCGCTGACGACGACCTCGTCGTCCGCGGTGGGCGCGCGTCCCGCGTCGAGCTCGTACGGTGCGAACGCGGCGGTGGACCAGGGGTGTCCCACCAGGTCGCCCGGTCCGCCCCGGGCCCGTACGGCGAACGACCGGTCCTCGACGACGGGGCCGAGCCGCCGCAGCCGCGCGAGTACGGCGGCGGGCAGGGCGCGCGGCCGGTCCAGCCTGCGGACCCGGTCGCCGTGCGGGGTGGGCACGCGCAGGGTGTCGGACGCCTGCACCACGACGGGCGCCGCGGCGAACCGCTCCGGGTCCCGGCCGGGCGCGTGCAGCGTCGAGGCGAGGGCCAGACCCATGACGGTGGTCAGCGCGACACCGAGCGCGAGGGCGACGAAGCTGCCGGCGAAGGTGACCCAGCGGCTGCGCAGGGTGCACAGGGCGACGGTCAGCACGCTCCGGCCTCCAGTTTCGTCATCCGCGTGGCGATGTCGTCGGCTTGCGCCCCGGCCAGCTCGCTCTCGATCCGCCCGTCGACGAGGAAGACGACGCGGTCGGCGTACGAGGCGGCGACCGGGTCGTGCGTGACCATGACGACCGTGCGGCCCTCGGTGTCGACCATGGCGCGCAGCAGCTTCAGCACCTCACGGCCGGTGTGCGTGTCGAGGGCGCCGGTCGGCTCGTCGCCGAAGAGCACCTCGGGGCGGGTGATCAGCGCTCGGGCCAGGGCGACGCGCTGCTGCTGGCCGCCGGACAGCTCCGTCGGCCGGTGCCGCGCCCGGTCGCCCAGGCCGACCTGTTCGAGGACCTCGCGCACCCGGGCCCGGGGTGGTCGGCGGCGGGCGAGCCGCAGGGGCAGCGCCACGTTCTGCTCGGCCGTCAGGGACGGCAGCAGGTTGAAGGACTGGAAGACGAACCCGATGCGTTCGCGGCGCAGCAGGGTCAGCCGGGTCTCGCTCAGCCTCGTCAGGTCGGTCCCGCCCACGACGACCGAACCCGAGGTGGGGCGGTCCAGTCCGGCGGCGCACTGCAACAGGGTCGACTTGCCCGAGCCTGAAGGGCCCATGACGGCGGTGAAGGTGCCCTGCGGGACGGCGAGCGAGACCCGGTCGAGCGCCGTCACCGCGCTGTCCCCCGTCCCGTACCGCCTGCTGACGGAGTGCAACCGGATGGCGTCCTCGTTCATCTGTCCCCACCGTTCTCGCTGTCCGTGCCGCACCGATGTCCATGTCCGTGCCGCACCGTTGCCGATGTCCGTGCCGCACCGTTGCCGATGTCCGTGCCGCTCGGTTGGCCATGTCGGCGCCGCACCGCTCGCGATGTCCGTGCCGCTCGGTGAACCGGTGCTGCCCGATGGCCCCACGAAACCGTGTGACGGCGTGCCCGCGCAGTGCGGCAGGGGCGAGACCTGGGGTAGGGCCGGCCCTACCCCAGGAGCTCCCCCTGGACCGATGGCACCGGCCCCGCCGGAGCTTCTACGGTGATCGCATGCGCCCTCGGAACGTATGGCAGGCCATGTCCGGGCCGGGCTACCTGCTCTCGCTCTGGCCGTGGCGGTCGGCCGCCTACCTGCTCACCGGCATACCGGCCGGGGCGGCCGCCCTCGTGGGGATCGTGAGCACGACGGCGGTCGGCTGTGTCCTCTCCGTCGTGCTCGTGGGGCTCCCCCTGCTCGGCTGTGTCGCCCTCGCCGGGATTCCGGTGGCGTGGGCGGAGCGGCACCGGCTGCGCCTGGTCGACCGCGACCCGGTCACCGGCCGCCACCGGGCACCGGCCGCACGGGGTCTGTGGCCCTGGCTGACGATGCGGCTGCGGGAGCGGGCCACCTGGCGGGAGCTCGGCTACGCGCTGCTGTTCGCCGTTCTGCTGTGGCCGGTCGACGCCCTCGCGCTCACCGTCGGGCTCCTCGTCCCCCTGTCGGTGATCGCGACCCCGCTGCTCCTGGCGACCGTCGGCGACGGCCGGCAGACCAAGGTGCTCAAGGTCTGGACGGTCACCGACTGGCCGACCGCCTTCGGGTTCGCCGTGCTCGGGCTGGCCCTGCTGCTCCTGGGCGGCTACGCGCTCGCGGCGATCGCCGGCGGCCGGGCCGAACTGACCCGTCTGCTGATCGCGCCGCGCGACGGCGATCTGGGCGAGCGGGTCGTGGAGCTGACGCGCTCGCGCGTCCGGCTGGTGGACGCCTTCGAGGCGGAGCGCCGGCGCATCGAGCGCGATCTGCACGACGGGGCGCAACAACGACTGGTGGCGCTGACGATGACGCTGGGTCTGGCCCGCCTGGACGCACCGCCGGGGCCGCTCGCCGACCAGCTGGCCCAGGCCCATCGACAGGCGGGCGAGGCGCTGGCGGAGCTGCGTGAACTCGTCCACGGCATCCATCCCAAGGTCCTCGCGGACTACGGCCTCCCGGCGGCGGTCGCCGACGCGGCGGACCGTTCCGCGGTACCCGTGGACGTCACCCTGGAACTGTCCGCGCGCCTGCCCCAGAGCGTCGAGGCCGCCGCGTACTTCGTGGTCTGTGAGGCTCTCGCCAACATCGCCAGGCACAGCGGCGCCCACCGCGCGGAGGTGACCGGGGAGCATCGCGACGGACGCCTGTTCCTGCGGGTGCGCGACGACGGCCGGGGCGGCGCGGCCGCCGGGAACGGAAGCGGGCTCACCGGACTTGCGGACCGGGTGTCGGTGCTCGATGGCAGACTCTCCCTGTCCAGCCCACCGGGCGGACCGACCCTCTTGTGTGTGGAGTTTCCTTGCGAGCCGACGGACCGCTGCGCGTAGTGCTGGCGGAGGACAGTGTGTTGTTGCGGGAAGGGCTCGTCGGACTGCTCGACCGCGGCGGACACGAGGTGGTCGCGGCGGTCGGCGACGCGGTGGCGCTGGTCGAGGCGGTCGAGGAGCACGCCCCCGACATCGTCGTGACCGACGTCCGGATGCCCCCGGGGTTCCAGGACGAAGGACTGCACGCCGCCGTCCGGTTGCGGGAACGGCGCCCGGGGCTGCCCGTGCTGGTGCTCAGCCAGTACGTGCAGCGTACGTACGCCGCCGAACTGCTGGACTCCGGCGACGGCACGGCGGTCGGTTACCTGCTCAAGGACCGGGTCGGCCAGGTCGTGGAGTTCCTGGACGCCCTGGGCGAGGTCGCCGCCGGCGGCACGGTCGTCGACCCCGAGGTCGTACGCCAGTTGCTGCGCCGCCGCCGGGATCCGCTGCAACGGCTCACCCCGCGCGAGCGGGAGGTGCTGGCCCTGATCGCGGAGGGCAGGTCGAACGGGTCGATCGCCCGCGAACTCGTGGTGTCCGAGGCGGCCGTCGGCAAACACATCGGCAGCATCCTCGGCAAGCTGGACCTGCCGCAGACGGACGAGACCCATCGGAGGGTGCTGGCGGTCCTCGCGTTCCTGCGCGCCTGACCGGACGCCGCCTGTTCCTCCGGACACCCTCGAGACACCCCGGCCCGTCCTGGCACACCTCGCGTACACCTCCGCCCCGCCCGGCACACACCCGCCCCCCGCCCGGCACACCCGGAACGCACCCGCCCTCGCCTGGCACACCTCACACGCACCCCTGCCCCCACCCGCCACACCTCGCACACCCCAGGCCACCCCCCTCGCGCACCCCGCGCGGATGCGCACCGGTGCCCGTGTGGCGCATTCTTTCTGTGTCGCCCGCGTGAGCGGCGCCAGAACGAGGTAGGGCCGATGTGACTGGGAGCGCCGGGAACGGGGCAGGAACCGGACGGCTGGCCGGGCTGCTGACCCAGGCCGCGGCACAGGCGATCCGAACGGCCGATGGGCCGGTGGCAGGCGTGTACCTGCGGGCCGGCACACCCGGCCTGCTGCGACTCGCCGTCCTAGCCGGGCTGCCCGCGCCGCTGTTCCACCCCTGGTGGCGGCTGCACGTGAACCGGCCCTTCCCGGTGGCGGACGCCTACCGGCTCGGGGTCCAGGTGATCCTGCCCAACGCGACCGAGGCGATGCGGCGCTACCCCCAGTTCGCGGCGGGGCTGCCCTTCCAGTTCGGCTCCCTGTACGTGCCGGTCACCGGCGGGGCCGGACCGTTCGGTGTCCTCACGATGCTGCGCCCCGCCGTGGCCGACGCCGCCGAGTTGCGCTCGGACCAGGCGCAGCTGACCCGTCTGGCCGCCGACCTGGGCCGGTCACTGCACCGTCTGGAGGCCGAGGGACCGCCCCTGGCCTGGGACGGCCGGCCCCTGTCCGTGCGCACACCGGCCGCTGGGCCGGCCGCGGACCGCTCGGCGGGCTTCTCCTGGGATCCGGCCACGGACCTGGTCACGCCCGACCGTGAGGTGCACGCCCTGCTGGGCCTGCCCCCGGGAGAGTTCCCGGCCACCCTGCGCGACCTGGCCCGCACCCTCGCCCCCACCGACTCCCCGCAGCTCCTGGCCCTGCTGCGGGAGACCGCCGAGGGCAGACCACCGCCCCTGTCCGTGCCGGTACGGGCGGCGGACGGCGCGCTGCGGCTGCTGCGGCTGCGGGCTCCGGAGCCGGGTGCCGGTCCCGGCGGAGCGGGCGCCGGGGGTGTGCTGCGCGACCCGCGGGCCGACTCGCCCGCCGACACGGCGGCCGGTCTGCTGCCGGAGGGTGTGTTCTGTCTGGACCGGCTGGGCCTGGTCGTGTACGCCAATCCGCGGGCCGCGCACCTGCTGGGGCTGTCCCGGAGCCGGCTGCTGGGCCGTGCGCTGTGGGACAGCGCCCCCTGGCTGCGCCAGCCCGCGTTCGAGGAGCATCTGCGCGGCGCCCTGCTGGCGCCGGACCCCGTGCATTTCCATGTCCGGCGCCCGGCCGCGGACGACGAGCAGGCGTTCGAGGGCGAGTGGCTCGCCGTGTCGGTCTACCCCGGTTCCAACATTCTGACCTGCACCGTCACGCCGTCGAACCGGATCGCCGAACCGGTCGATGTACGCCGGACGACGGCGGAGGAGCCTGCCGCCGCCGACCTGCCCCGGATCGGCGGCCTGCTGTCGGGCACCGCCCCGACACCCCCGCAGTACCGGCCGATCGTGCTTGCGATCGCGCTGACCGAGGCGGTGACCGCCCGGCAGGTGTCCGCGGTGGTGATGCAGGAGCTGCTGCCCGCGTTCGGCGGCCGCAGCCTGGCCATCTACCTGTTGCAGGAGCGGCATCTCTACCTGGCCTGGGAGAGCGGTTTCCCCGAGGGTTTCCTCGCCCCCTTCGAGGGGGTGGGTCTGGACGCCCGGCTGCCGGGCGTCGAGACCCTCACCACCGGCCGCCCGTTGTTCTTCGACTCCATGCAGCAGATGCAGGCCGCCTACCCCGGGATGCCGGTGGACACCACACAGGGCGCCCGCGCCTTCCTGCCGCTGATCGCCTCCGGTCGCCCGGTCGGCTCCTGCATCCTCGGTTTCGACCGGCCGCACAGCTTCAGCACCGAGGAACGCACGGTACTCACCGCGCTCGCCGGGCTGATCGCCCACGCGATGGAGAAGGCACAGCGCTACGACACCGAGGCGGCGCTCGCCCGTGGGCTCCAGCAGGCCCTGCTGCCCCGGCGGCTGTCCTCGCACCCGATGCTGGAGACCGCCGGGCGGTACCTGCCCGGCACCCAGGGCATGGACGTCGGCGGCGACTGGTACGACGTCGTCGAGGCGGGGGACGGCCTGGCCCTGGTGATCGGGGACGTCCAGGGCCACGGTGTGCAGGCGGCCGCCACCATGGGGCAACTGCGCAGCGCCGTCCGTGCCTTCGCCCTCGGCGGTCATCCGCCCGACGAGGTGATGAGCGGGACCAACCGGCTTCTCGTCGACCTCGATGCCGGCCAGTTCGCCAGCTGCTGCTACCTGCGGCTGAACCCCGCGACCGGCCTGCTGCGGGTCGCCCGCGCGGGACACCCGCCTCCCCTGCTGCGCCAGGCGGACGGCTGTGCGCAGGTCGTGGACATCCCCGGCGGCGTCGTCCTCGGCGTGACCCCCGACGCCCACTACCCGGTGATGGAGCTGCGGCTGGAACCCGGCGCGATCCTCGCCCTGTACACGGACGGGCTGGTCGAGCGGCCCGGCTTCGACATCGACGACGGCATCGACACGCTGCGCGAGGCGCTGGACCGGGCCGCCCCCGCGGTCGCCCCGCAGGGCGAGCAGTCCCTGGGGGATCTCGCCGACCGGCTCACCGCGACCGCCCGGCACGCCGCCGACCGGCCCGACGACATCGCGCTGCTCCTGGCCACCCGCCACACCACACCCCGGCACCGCGGCTGACCTCGCCGATGCCGCACCACCAGGGAGCGGCCCCCGGAGCAAGGCCCCCGGAGTGAGGGGGTCCGCACACGCGGTGACACCTGTCGCCTCGCGGAGTCCGGCAGTGTAGACATGGCACATGGTCCGACTCCTGAGTCGAGTGGGGGCTGAGACGATCCGTCCGAACGGTCGCCGCACACCGCGCGCCCCGGACCGCACCGACGACACCCGCGGGCGGCAGACGCGGGCGGCGTCCGGCGCGCCGGACGGACCGCGCGCCGACGGGGAGCGGCCGCGCCGCGAAAAACCCGGGCGCCTGCGGTCCGCGCTGGGCGGACGCAGCCTCGCCGCGCAGGTGTTCGTACTGAACGTGGTCATCGTGCTGCTGCTGGTCGTGGCCGCGGCGGTGGCGCTGGTGCTCCAGGTGCGGCACGACACGACCGCGGAGGCCCGCGGCCGTTCGCTCGCCGTGGCCCAGACCTACGCCCACTCCCCCGGCATCCGCGTTGCGCTGCGCAGCGCGCATCCCACGGCCCTGCTCCAGCCGTCCGCCGAGGCCGCCCGCAAGGCCGCGAACGTCGACTTCATCGTCGTCATGAACACCCAGGGGATCCGCTACACGCACCCCAATCCGCAACGCATCGGCAAGCAGTTCGTCGGGACGCTCGGACCGGCACAGCAGGGCAACACGGTGGTCGAGGAGATCGACGGGACCATCGGGCGGCTGGTGCAGGCCGTGGTGCCGGTCAAGGCGCCGGACGGGAAGGTCGAGGGCCTGGTCTCGGCCGGGATCACCACGGAGCACGTGGGCGGTGCCGCGGAGCGGCAGCTGCCGCTGATGCTGGGCGCCGCGGCCGCGGGCCTCGGGCTGGCCACGGCGGGCACGGCGCTGGTGAGCCGACGGCTGCTGCGGCAGACCCACGGCCTCGGCCCGAACGAGATGACCCGGATGTACGAGCACCACGACGCGGTGCTGCACTCCGTACGGGAAGGGGTGCTCATCGTCGGCGGTGACGGCGACCTGCTGCTCGCCAACGACGAGGCGCGCCGGCTGCTGGACCTGCCGGTGGACGCCGAGGGCCGCAATGTGCACGACCTCGGACTCGATCCGGGCACCGCCGAGCTGCTCGCCTCGGGCCGGGTCGCGACGGACGAGGTGTTCCTGGTCGGCGACCGGCTGCTGGCGGTCAACCACCGGCCCACGGACCTGGCGGGCGGGCCGGCCGGCAGCGTGGCCACGCTGCGCGACTCCACCGAACTGCGCGCCCTGTCCGGCCGGGCGGAGGTGGCGCGCGAACGCCTCGACATGATCTACGCCGCCGGGGTGCGCGTCGGCACGAGCCTGGACGTGACCCGCACCGCGGAGGAGCTGACCGACATCGCCGTACCGCGGTTCGCGGACTTCGCCACCGTGGACCTGTTCGACTCCGTGATCGACGGCGGCGAGCCGAAGCCGGGCGACGTGCTGCACCGTATCGCGTCCGGCGGCATCAACCGGGGCGCGCCGCTGTACCCGCTCGGCTCCCGGATCGAGTTCGTCGCGTCCTCGCCGCACGCACGCAGCCTCGCCACCGGCCGGGCGGTCCTGGAGCCGCGGCTGGACCGGGCGCCGGGCTGGCGTGCGCAGGACCGGGAGCGCACCGAGCAGGTCGTGGAGTACGGCATCCACTCGCTGATCACCGTTCCGGTGCGGGCGGGGTCGCTGACCCTGGGCGTGGTCGGCTTCTGGCGTTCGCAGCGGCCCGAGCCGTACCACGAGGACGAGGTGACCCTCGCCGAGGAGCTGGTCGCCCGCGCCGCGGTGTCCATCGACAACGCCCGCCGCTACACCCGCGAGCACAGTACGGCTGAGGCGTTGCAGCGCAGTCTGCTGCCGCGCAGCCTGCCCGAACAGAATGCCCTGGACGTCGCCTACCGCTACCTGCCCGCGCAGGCGGGCGTCGGCGGCGACTGGTTCGACGTCGTGCCGCTGTCCGGCGCCCGGGTGGCACTGGTCGTGGGCGACGTGGTGGGCCACGGGCTGCACGCGGCGGCCACGATGGGCCGGCTGCGCACGGCGGTGCACAACTTCGCCGCCCTCGACCTGGCGCCCGCCGAGCTGCTCGCCCTGCTCGACGAGCTGGTCAACCGCATCGACCAGGACGAGTCGGCGGAGGGGGCCGGCGCGCCCGTGACCGGCGCGACCTGTCTGTACGCGGTCTACGACCCGGTCTCCCGGTGCTGCTCGCTCGCCCGTGCGGGCCATCCGCCGCCGGCCGTGATCCAACCCGACGGCCGGGTGGACTTCGCCGACATGCCGGCCGGTCCGCCGCTCGGGATCGGCGGGCTGCCCTTCGAGACGGCGGAGGTGGAGCTGGCGGAGGGCAGCCGGCTGGTGCTGTACACCGACGGGCTGGTCGAGGACCGGGAGCGGGACATCGACGAAGGTCTGGAGCTGCTGCGCGACGCCCTGGGGCGGGCCGGGGACTCTCCCGAGGCCACCTGCCGGACCGTGCTCGACGAGCTGCTCCCCGAGCAGCCGGGCGACGACATCGCGGTGCTCGTGGCGCGCACCCGGGTGCTCGGCGCCGACCAGGTCGCGGAGTGGGAGGTGCCGATGGACCCGGCGGCGGTGCAGGACGTACGGGCCCGGGTGACCCGTCAGCTGGCGGAATGGGACCTGGCGGAGCTGGCCTTCACCTCGGAACTGATCCTCAGCGAACTGGTCACCAACGGGATCCGCTACGGTGGCGCTCCCCTGCGCGTGCGTCTGCTGCGCGACCGCAGTCTGATCTGCGAGGTCTTCGACACCGGCAGCACCTCGCCGCATCTGCGGCACGCGGCGACGACGGACGAGGGCGGCCGCGGGCTGTTCCTGGTGGCGCAGCTGGCCGAACGCTGGGGCACCCGGTACACGGCCGACGGCAAGTTCATCTGGGCCGAGCAGCCGCTTCCCTGATGCCCGCCGTCTACCCATAAGCGCGGCTTATGGGTCCATAGACCGGACCCGCGTACCAACTAAGGTTTGCCTCAGTTTAGGCTTCCCGTCGAGTCGCCTGTCATCGCTCGAAGGGAACCTGATCATGCCCCGCCCCCTGCGGGTAGCCATCGTCGGAGCCGGCCCCGCCGGGATCTACGCCGCCGACGCGCTGCTGAAGTCCGAAGTGGCCGCCGAACCCGGTGTCTCGATCGACCTCTTCGAGCGCATGCCGGCCCCGTTCGGCCTGATCCGCTACGGCGTCGCGCCCGACCACCCCCGCATCAAGGGCATCATCACCGCCCTGCACCAGGTGCTCGACAAGCCGCAGATCCGCCTCTTCGGCAACGTCGACTACCCGACCGACATCAACCTGGACGACCTGCGCGCCTTCTACGACGCCGTGATCTTCTCCACCGGCGCGACGGCCGACCGGGAGATGCGCATACCCGGCATCGAGCTCGACGGCTCCTACGGCGCCGCCGACTTCGTGTCCTGGTACGACGGCCACCCGGACGTCCCGCGCACCTGGCCGCTGGAGGCCGAGAAGGTCGCCGTCCTCGGCGTCGGCAACGTGGCGCTCGACGTGGCGCGCATCCTGGCCAAGACGGCGGACGAGCTGCTGCCCACGGAGATCCCGCCGAACGTCTACGACGGTCTGAAGGCGAACAAGGCGCTGGAGATCCACGTCTTCGGCCGCCGCGGCCCGGCCCAGGCGAAGTTCAGCCCGATGGAGCTGCGGGAGCTGGACCACTCCCCCACCATCGAGGTCATCGTCGACCCCGAGGACATCGACTACGACGAGGGCTCCATCGCCACCCGGCGCGGCAACAAGCAGGCCGACATGGTCGCCAAGACCCTGGAGAACTGGGCGATCCGCGACATCGGCGACCGTCCCCACAAGCTGTTCCTGCACTTCTTCGAGTCGCCGGCCGAGGTCCTCGGCGAGGACGGCAAGGTCGTCGGTCTGCGCACCGAGCGCACGGCCCTCGACGGCACGGGCAACGTCAAGGGCACCGGCGAGTTCAAGGACTGGGACGTCAGCGCGGTCTACCGGGCCGTCGGCTACCTGTCCGACAAGCTGCCCAAGCTGCCCTGGGACGTCGAGTCCGGCACGGTCCCGGACCAGGGCGGCCGGGTCGTCGAGGAGAGCGGCGCGCACCTTCAGTCGGTCTACGTCACCGGCTGGATCCGGCGTGGCCCGGTCGGCCTGATCGGCCACACCAAGGGCGACGCCAACGAGACGGTCGCCAACCTCCTGGACGACCACGCGAACGGCCGCCTGGGCGTGCCCGCCTCGCCCGAGCCCGAGGCCGTGGACGCGTTCCTCGCGGAGCGCAGCGTCCGCTTCACCACCTGGGAGGGCTGGTACAAGCTGGACGCCGCCGAGAAGGCGCTGGGCGAGCCCCAGGGCCGGGAGCGCGTGAAGCTCGTCGAGCGCGAGGACATGCTCCGGGAGAGCGGCGCCTGAGACGACGCACCGGCCGGCCCGCGGGCCGACCAGGGCCGGTCGCCCCGCGGGGCCCGGCGGCACACCTGCCGCCGGGCCCCGCGCCCGTCTCCCCGAACGCCCGTCTCCCCCGCACGGCGCGCCCTTGCCGCCCGTGCCGCCCGGCCGACGCGGCCCTCGTCCCGCCGCGACCGGCGTCGTACGGGAACGGCCGCGGCCCCGGCGGGAAACCGGATGAAGTCCGTGCCGGTGCCTGCTAGCTTCCCCCGGTGTTCACCCTCCACGAGCCGCCCCTGTTCACCCGTCTGCGCGACGCACGGCGGATCCTCGTCGCCGGCGCGGGCGGCGGCTTCGACATCTACGCCGGGCTGCCGCTGGCCCTCGCCCTACGGGCGGCCGGCAAGGAGGTCCACCTGGCGAACCTGTCCTTCGCCGACCTGTACGGACTGAATCCGGACGTGTGGCTGGAGCAGGACGTGGCCGCGATCCGCCCGGACACCGAGGCGCGCGGCGACTACTTCCCCGAACGCACCCTCGCCCGGTGGCTGGAGGTGCACGGCATGCCGTCCACGGTGTACGCGCTGTCCCGTACCGGCGTCACCCCGCTGCGCGCCGCCTACCGCGCGCTCCTGGACCGCCTCGGCGGCGTCGACGCGATCGTGCTGGTGGACGGCGGCACCGACATCCTCATGCGCGGGGACGAGGACGGGCTCGGCACCCCCGAGGAGGACATGGCCAGCCTGGGCGCCGTGGCCGGTCTCGACGAGGTGGAGCAGCGACTAGTGGCCTGCCTCGGCTTCGGCGTGGACGCCTACCACGGGGTCAACCACGCGCTGGTGCTGGAGAACCTGGCCGCTCTCCAGCGCGAGGGCGCCTGGCTGGGCGCGTTCTCGCTGCCGTACGACAGCCGAGAGGGCGCCCTCTACGTCGACGCGGTCGCCCACGCCCAGCAGAGCACGCCGGACCACCCGAGCATCGTCAACGGGTCCGTGGCCGCCGCGGTGCGCGGCGAGTTCGGCGACGTGCGGTTCACCGAGCGGACGAAGAACAGCCGGTTGTTCGTCAACCCGCTGATGGCCGTGTACTTCTGCGTCGACGCGGTCGGACTGGCCCGTCGCAACCTGTATCTGGACCGGATCGAGCACACCGTCCTGACCCGGCAGATCAGCTCCGCCATAGCGGAGTTCCGCGACGACCTGCCGAGCCTGCGCCCGCCCCGCGTGTTCCCGCACTGAGCTCTGACCGAGTGCTAGGCGGGGACGGACGACCTCGACAGCAGCACCAGGCCGCTCGCGCCCGCACACACCAGGCCCGCCAGCATGCAGACCAGGCTCAGCGCCGGGCCGGACGACCAGTCGACGGAGCGCGCGTGGACGGCGAGGACGAGCGTCACGGCGAGCGCGGTCCCGGGCAGGGCCAGCAGGGCCGGGCGGGTGCGGGCGAGATCGTCCTCGGCTAGGGCGCCGAGCACCCCGATGCCCAGGGCAAGGGCCCATACCCCGAGCGCCTGGGCGTCGGGGCGGGCGACGTCCCAGGGGACGAAGGCGGCCCAGAACCCCGGTCGCAGCAGCAGGCCCGTGCCGATGCCCAGCCAGGCCGAGCCGAGCACGGCCAGCGGCGGCTTCGACCAGGCGGGCAGCGGCAGCGCGCGGGGCCGCGCCGGGCGGGCGGCTCCCAGATGCTGCCAGGTCAGGGTGGCCAGCGCGGCCACGCACAGCGCTCCCAGCACGAACAGCCAGCCCAGGCTGAACAGCACCGCGACGATGCCGCCGCCGCGGGCGACGTACAGCCGTCCGGCGTTGAGCAGGGTCACGGCGAACAGGCCGACGAGCACGACGCCGAGCGCGTACACGAGCGTGCGCACGTCCTGCCAGCGGGCGGCCCGGCCGACGGCGAACAGGCCCGGCGAGGTGCCGAGCATCGCGGCGCCGACCAGGCCCGGGCTGAGGGACCCGGGCGACGGCCAGGCGCCGAAGACATGACCGGTGAGGCTGACGGCGGCCAGCAGTCCGCCGACCAGGACGCTGATCACCGCCACCGCCGTGGCCAGGACGGCCACCCCGGCGGTCAGCGGCCGTCCGTCCGGGGCGGGTGTGACGGGAGTGTCCGGCACGGTGCTGTCCCTCCGATCCGTTCGAGTCGATTTCGCTGGACGATGCTGGTGTGTTCGGTCACGGGGGTGATCGCGGTCGGTCGGTTGCGGGCTACGCGACCGTTCCGCCGACCGGTGACGCGGCCGGGACCGCGACGGGAGCCGTCCGCCTGAGCACCTCGCGGGCGTACATGACCCGCAGACTCACCACGGTCGTCGCGGCGAACGCCAGGACGCCGCAGCCGATCGACACCCCGGCGACGAGCGCCGTGTGCGGATCGAGTCCCAGCCCCCGTTCCAGCAGCGGGGCCGTGCCGGCCGACAGCACCGGGGCCAGGCACAGGCCCGTCAGCTGCAGCAGCCACTCCTCCCGGGCCCAGGCGCGTCCCTGCCGTCCGGCGCGCCGGGCGCTCACGGCCATGACCGCGTAGGCGGCCGCGTACGGCAGCAGGTAGGCCCACAGCAGCCGCCGCCCCGGGCCGGCCGCGTCCAGGAAGGCGTGCACGATCAGGGCCAGGGCCGCCACGCCGGCCAGATGGGCGGTGACCAGCACCGGCAGCGGTACCCAGGTACGGCCCGCCCCGGCCAGCCGCCCGCGCCGGTCCAGGGTGCGCGAGGCGACGAGCGCGCCGAAGGCGACCACCGAGCCCAGGTGCATGATCGCCACCTGGTTGATGTCCGTCATGGGCAGTCCCGGCAGCAGCCACGGCAGCGCGCCCCACTCCAGACGCAGCAGCGGCGCGGTCAGCAGGAAGCCGTAGCACAGCAGCATCCAGCGCTGGTGCAGGTCGGGGAAGCCGCCGACGGCCGCGAGGACGCCGAACGTCACGCTGAACACCGTGCCGACCAGGATGACGGCCAGCACGATCCAGAACGCGGCGCCGCTGAACGCGTCCGCGGGTGCGGTACGGGCGAGGTACAGTCCGGCGCCCGCCATCGAGGCGTACACGGTCACGGCGAAGAGCACGCCGAGGATCCGGTGCGCCCGCCGGCGCCCGCGGGCTGCCGTCAGCAGCTGCGCGGGGCCCAGGAGCATGAGCAGCCCGCCGAGCACGGAGTGCACGATCATCGGCAGCAGGCTGTGCCGGTACGGCCCGATCCTGGTCGCCAGCGCGTCGGCCACGTACCGGGGCGAGACCGCGCGGCCGAGCAGCCACTCGCCGAAGGCCGGCGCGCCGGGACGGGCGTAGGGCCACAGTTCGGTCATCGCGATCGGCGCGTAGGCCACGCAGACCGCGGACACCGCGACGACGGCGCCACGGCGCCAGCCGGCCCTCGTTGGACGACGCACGACGGCTCCCTGCCCGCGGCCGGACCCCGGTCGCCGATAGTCTCTTCTGGACTATCGAGAAGGTAGGGGTGACCCGGCCGCGCGGTCAACGGTCGCGCGTACGTTCCTCGCGGCGGCCCACCCACTCCCAGAAGTCGGCCATCATCCGCTCGTAGCGCAGGCCGAACTCCAGCGCCTCGCGCTGCCCCGGGGTCAGCAGGTCCCCCACGCTCGCGGCGAGTTCCTCGTAGGTGCGCAGGGTGCGGGCGTGGGCGTCGAGCTGTTCGGGGACCAGCACGTCGGGGCTGCCGCCGAACCACAGTTTGAGGATGCCGCGTTCCCTGGCCTCCACCGGCACGAACTCCGGGTCGTCGAGCCAGCCGCGCAGCGCGCTCCGGCCGGACTCGGTCAGTGTCAGCACCCGGCGGTTGCGGCCGCTCTCCCGCCGTACCTGGGCCAGCAGGCCCGCCGCCAGCAGGCGGTCGCACTGCGCGTACACCTGGGCGTGCGGTACGGACCAGAACGGCGCGACGGTACGGGCCGCCTCCACCTTCACGTCGTACGCACTCGCCTCGCCCAGCTTGTCGATGATGCCGAGGACGAGGAAGGAGGAGGTGGTCAACCGGGCGTCGGACATGGGCTGACCGTATCGCCCCGGGTCCGGGTCCCGGACGGACGGCGCAGTCGGCGGCCGGGGCGCCGTCCTGAGCCGGTGCGGGCCGGGCTGGTCGGGCGGGCCGGAGCGCCGCACGGCGGGCCGCGCGCGGGGAGGGAGCGCGGGGCCGCCGTGCGACGGGTTGTGCGCCGGTGCGGCGGTCCGCGCCGGCGTGGGTCAATCCGTGGTCGCGCCGATGCTGCGAGTGCCGTCAGGACGGGTAGATCTCCTTCAGCGGCTTTCCGCCCGACACCTCCCGCGAAGGACACGTGGTCTTGGCTCTCACCTACCCTGACGCGCTCTCAGCCCGTCGTCCCGGCAGGTCCTGGACGATCCGGGTGACGGGACATCGCGACCGTACCGCCACTGTCAGCTGCTCCTCGGCGTGCAGCATGCCTCCTCGTTCCCGCGACATCGCCGCCCTGCGCCGGTTCGCCGAAGCCCATGCCGCCGCCCACGCCAAGGCGGCGTCGGTGCGTCCCGACGCGGCGTGTTCGTGCCGTCAGCAGCGCTGCGTGCTGCACGAGAACACCCGGGTGTCCTGCGGGGGCGTGGTGCTCCTCGTCCTGCGCCACGATCCCTCGGTGGGCCAGGTGTGGACGCTCAGCGAGGTCTGCTCCGCGTGCGCCCCCCTGATGTCCCACACCCGGGTGCTGGGCCGGGCCGCGCCGCTCGGGAAGCCGGCCGAGCCGGTCATGACGCCCGCGCCCCCGGGGTCCCGGGCGGCGACGCCGCGTCTGGTCCCCGGCGGGTTCAGCGGGCCGCCCGGCGGCGACGCGCCCGACCGCGCGGTGCGCGGCCGACGCGGACGTCGCTGACCCGGGACGCCGTGCTCAGATCTCCAGCTCGTTCTCGATCTTGCGCAGCTGGTGCCGGGCCATCGCCAGGTTGGCGCGGTTGGACTCCAGCACGAGGTAGAGGAACAGCCCCGACCCGTCGCGCCCCTTCAGCAGCCGGATCAGGTGGTACTGGCTGCTCAGGGTGATCAGGATGTCCTCGATCTCGCCCTGGAGACCGAGGTGTTCCATCGTGCGCAGCTTGGACCGCACGACATCGGTGTTGCCCGCCGCCGCGACCTCCAGGTCGAAGTCCTTGCCCCCGCCGAGCGTGCCCAGCGCCATGCCGCTGGTGTAGTCGACAAGGGCTGCCGCGGTCGCGCCGTCGATGGAGCTGAGGCATTCCTTGAGGGAGACTTCGAGGTTGGCCATGGGTCATGTCCTTTCAGATCAAAGGGGGTTGAGCAGGGGCGAGATGGTTCGGGTCGGCATCACGGCGGTTCGGGCCCCGGACCTCGGGCCTCGGCGCCGGACCGCCGGTGCCGCGTGACTAGTTGCCGGCCTCGGGGCGCAGCCAGTGCCGGGACTGCTGTGGTATCCGCAGCGGAAGGGTGCCGAGCGCGCGCCCCGGGTCGACGGGCGGCGGATCGTCCGGGAGCGCCCGCCAGGGGCGGCGCACGCCCGCGTCGGAATCAGCCTGGGCCGCGACGAGTTCGGCGATCCGGGCGCCGCTGCGTCTGCCCTCCAGATGGAGCCGGCCGACGTTGGCGCGGTCGTCGGCGAGCAGGGTGAGCACGGCGGACGGCCCCGCCGCGTACGTCGCCACATAGCCGTCGGTGCCGCGCACCAGCAGCTCGCAGAACTCACCGCGCCGGGCGGTGTCCACCATGCGGTGGGCGACGCCCAGGGCTGCCGCGGTGAGGGCTGCCAGTCCCTCCGTCTCGGCGTCCGGCAGGTCCTGGGCGAGGACGAGACCGTCGACGCTGGCCGCCACGGATCCCGCGAGCAGGGGTATACGGGTGCGCAGTCGGCGTAGTTCGCTCAGGACGTCGGCTTCGACGGCCATGACCAGTCTCCTTTCGGCACGCTGTCGTCGCGCGCGGATCACAGGGCCTCCAAGGCGTTTCGAAGCCGCCGCAGCAGGGCGGTGTCGATCTCGTCCTGGGCCGCCGGTTGCCAGGGAAGGTCCGGGGCGGAGGGCACGGGCGGGGCGGATACGGTGGTGACGAGACCGTCGGCGGCCAGGCGCCGCAGTTCGACGAGTGTGGGGAACGTCCGCCAGGCCAGCGCCGAGGCGATCTCGGCGGCCGTGCGCACTCCGTCGACCTGCGCCAGCGCACGGCCGCGGCGGGCGGGCAGCGTCGCCGCGCGGACGCCGGGCACCCGCACGAGGGGGGCGTTGTCGATGTCGGGCTCGGGCCAGATGCGCTGGAGCTGGTCACGCCGCCGCTGCGACTCCCGTACGACGGTGTCCACCGGCACGGGCCGCACCGCACCGAGCCAGTGGCCGATGTCGGGGCGGAAGCGCGGCGCGCGGCTGGTACGGCCGAGGGCGAAGTACGCGGCGTCGAACAGCACGCCCAGATGGCACAGTTCCAGCGCCCCGGCGGCGAGCCGCCCGCTGTCGACGAGTTGCCGGCCGACGCTGCTGCGCCTGCCGCCCCGGTCGAGCGCCTCCTGCCAGCCGTCGGGGTCGACCGCACCGCTGCCGGTGAGCAGCAGGCCCAGGTCGGGGGCGAACGGGGAGTCCACGTGCGCGATGTGTCCGGCCAGCAGGTAGAAGGTGCCGCGCTCACCGCTGAGAGCACCGGTCGCGCGGTCGGCGGCGAGGCTTTCGAGCGAGTTCAGGACGGTGGCGTCCGTCAGCGGTAACGGGGTCATCCGAGCACCAGCCGATTCGCCGTCTCGGCCAGCCTGATACGGGCCAGGGCCAGGTTTCCGTCGGCGCGGTTCAGCCAGAGGTGGAGGAAGACGCTGCTGTCGAAGGGGGTGGAGACGAAAGTGATCACGTGGTAGGAGTCGACGGTCGTGACGATCACGTCGTGCACGGGCGGTGCCGTGTCCGGGTCGGCCTCCGCCCCGTCGCCGACGTCCGCCCCGTCGCTCGCGTCCCCGGACGCGAAGGAGCGGCTCTCCAGCGCGGCCCTGGCGAACTCCGCGGTCTCCGCGGCCGCGGCCTCGTGGTCCCCGCCGGCCGCCTCGCCGACCACGCCCAGGGCGAGCCCGCTGACCCAGTCGACCACCGCCGCGCCTCGGGCACCGGGCACCCGCATGGCGTCCAGCAGACTCTCGTCGATTCCGGGCACGCAGGAACCCCCCTTCCCGCACGGATGTATCGCGAACGTGATGTTGAGACTACGGAATGTGTCGGCCGCGGGTGAGGGCTTTGGCATTTTCCAAAGGAACATGCGCGGTTATGGCCGAGGACGATCGCTGCCCGACTCGACCCGGCAGCACCGCGAGGGCCCGTCCGCCCCGGCCCTGAGGCACGGCGGCGACCCGTCCGGCCGCGACCGCCGGGCGCCGGAGCGGGCGCCGGTCACGGGTGCGCGCCGGTGGTACACGCAGACCGTCGCGCACCGCATGGATGCGACGCGCCGGGCGACCCCCGCCTGGCCGTATGCATCCTGGGACGACGATACTGGCTCACGCACGTCGTCCCCGCACCACAGATGGACTCATGCCGACCACTCCCACCGCGCAGCCCACCCTTCCTCCGACCGTCTGGCTCGTCCGGGGTCGCCATCTCGGCCCGGCAGCGGCCGACGTCCTGCGCAAGAACCTCCGCATGCTCAAGGACACCGAAGTCATCCTGGACTGGCTGGAAGTGCCGCAGTCCGACGGCGCCCCGGACGAGCGGATCTTCGAGGCCCGCTGGTCGGCCGGAGCGCAGGTGACCGTGCGGGCGCGGCTGACGCTCACCGAGGACACGGCCTTCGGGCAGGACTGGACGCTGGTCGCGGAGGCCGAGCAGCCGTGGGACCAGCGCTGGCCCTCCCCGGCCGCCATGTTCTGGCCACAGGAGCGGGACACCGCCTGGGACCACGAGGCCACCACCCGTCTGAGGTTCCTCGACACCAACCCGCTCCCCGAGGACGACAAGGAGCTGCGGCGTCTGCTGCGCGCCGCGGTGCGCGGCAGCTGGGCCGTCCATCTCGTCGTCCACGAGGCCATGACGCCCGACCAGCGGGGGCGCCGCCCGCTGACCCCGCTGCTCGGACCCGGTCTGCACCACCGGGTGGTGGAGCACCGCGCCGCGCCGCACCAGCTGCGCTCGGTGAACTGGGCGCTGCGCGAGTTCGGCGTGGAACTGCCGCGCGGCGGCGCCGTGCTGCTGCCCGGGACCCCGGCCGCGCCCGGCTACGACGCGTCGGCGTTCTCCGTGCGCAGTGTCTTCCTGGACGGCTCGGAGCCGAGCGAGGTGCTCGACGCCGTGACACGTTTCGCCGCGTCGCCCAGGCCGCTGCCGGCCGGTGCCGAGACCGCGCTGACCCAACTGCGGGAGGACTGGCGGCTGCTGACGCTGGAGGAGGAACTGGCGCGTGAGCGCAAGCTCGTGGCGATGTACGCCGAGGCGCTGGAGGCCATGACGCAGTCGCGCGACCTGTACCGGGAGGCCGCCGAGCGGGCGAACGAGGCGCTGGCCGCCTACCGCGAGGGCGGCGCGGCACGGCCCCCGGCCGCCCGCGCGAGCGGTTCCCCGCTCCAGCAGCTGACGCGTACCCTGGAACGCTTCAAGGCCGGCCCGAAGGGACGCCCCTGGGCGGCCCCGTCCGCCACCACCACCCCGGACGCCCCCGCCGGAACAGCCGAATCAGCCGAATCAGCCGAATCAGCCGGTACGACGGGTACGGAGCCCTCGACCGACCGCTGAACGCGGCACCCGACGCACACGTCACGCGGCACCGAACCGGTTCACGCCCCCACCTCGTCACGCTTCCGCGTCACCCTTCCGCGTCACCCTTCCGCGCGGACGGGACACCGACGAGCTTCACCAGGAACCGGTCCACCTGTTCCTCCAACGGGGGCCAGGGCAGCTCGGGCTCGTTGACGCGGAGCGAGACCGCGCCGTGGACGGCCGTGCGCAGATCCATGGAGACGATCTCCGCGTCGCCGCGCGGCGCCAGCCCCGCATCCATGCAGCGGCGGATCGCCGCGGTCGTGCGCTCGGCCATCTCCTCCTTGAAGGGCATGTCCCTCCGCCGGTTGAGCGTGCTCTCGTGCAGCACCTTGTACAGCCCCGGATGCTCGCGCGACCACGCGCCGAGCACCGCCGTCCGGGCGCGCAGGGCGGTCACCGCGTCGACGCCCGCCTCCGCGGCGTCCACCGCGCGCACAAGGCCCGCGTGGCAGTGCTCCAGCGCGGCCAGCACCAGCGCATCGCGGTCGGCGAAGTGGATGTAGACGGAGGTCGCGGCGATGCCCACCTCGCGGGCGACCGCCCGCAGCGACAGCGCCTGGTCATCGGCGAGTTCGTCCAGCAGTCGCAGCGCCGCCTCGACGATCTCGCCGCGCAGCCGCTCGCCCTGGCCCCGTGGGTTGCGGCCGCGCGGCGCGGTGCGGGCGGTCGTTCGGGCCGGAGTCGTCGCGTCCATGGTCGGTCATTGTATTCGGGACACCTGTAGGGCTACGGTCGTAGCCCTACAGGTGTTCACTCAAGGAGTCACCATGACACTGCCGACCCAGGACACGGTCGGGGAACTGGACCCGGTGTTAGCGGAGATGGCCGCTGCGACGTACCGGCTCAGCCGTGCGGCAACGCGGTTGACGCCGCGTGAGTCCGCGCTTCTCAGCCTGGTCGCCGACGTCTGCGAACAGACCCTCGGGATGCCGTTCGAGGTGCATGTGCGGGCCGCCCTGGACGTCGGCGTCGACGCCGACGATCTGCGCGAGCTGCTGCGCTTCATCTCCTACGACAGCGGCTACCCGGCGGCGCTGGCCGCGCTGGAGCGGCTGGCCGAGATCGAGCGCGATCACGGCCTGCCCGGACCGACGGGCCAGGGTCACCGGGTGGACGCTGACGGTACGGGCAGCCCCCTCCCCATGGCGATGCGGGCCGAGGTGCGCGCCCTCGATCCGGACTTCGCCGACTACATGGACCTGCAGTCGCGGATGCGCGCCGGCATGTCCCGGATCAGCGTCCGCGAGCGGGCGTTCGCCACCATGACGGTCGACGTCCTCTACCAGACCCTCCAGGAGAGCTTCCGCGCCCATGTGGGCCGCGCGCTGGGCGCGGGAGCGACGCCCGACGAGGTCCGCGCCGCCGTCCGTGCCACCGCGCCGTTCGGGATGACCCGTACCTGGCGCGCCCTGCACGTCCTCGACGCACTGCTGGCCGAGCACGAGAAACCGCGCGCGGAACAGGCGCAGTCGCAGGCGTAGAAGCAGGCGGACCTGCGGCTCGGCAACGGCCGACCGCCGACGGCCCGCACCGTGCAGGAGACCCGGGCCGTCAGGCCCGTCCGACGCGGTGCGGGCCGCGGTCTTCCCGACCCGCCCCGACCGTCACGGAGAGTACTCAACCGACGCCGTGGCGCGCTCAGTCGGGGTGCGGTCGTCCTCGCGCCCCCGCGGAGCGGCACCCGACTCGGCTCGGCTCATGACCGGGCGTCCGCGCGCCCCGCGCCGCCGGGTTGGAGCAGCCGGGTGAAGCGGCCTCAGCAAACGTGCTTTCCGCCGACAAAAACGGGCATTCGACTACCAAAGACGGGGGAAAGAACCGGGGTAGACCAGACACGGCGCGGCAGACCGCGCGAGGGAGGGTCCGTGGATTCGACCACCACGTTCATCACCGTCGCCGCGGTGGTGGCGGCGCTTCTGTTCGCCCTGGCCGTCGGGGTGTTGGTGCGGCTGGTCCGGGCCAGGCGGGGCCTGCGCCGCGCGGGACTCCCGACCGGGCCGCGCTGGGTCTTCTGGGGCGCGGTCCTGTATTTCGTACTGCCGACCGATCTGTTGCCCGATCCGGTCTATCTCGACGACATCGGAGTGCTCCTGCTCGCCCTCCGCACCCTGCACCGTTCTCCCGACCGCTTCGGTGCCGAGGGCTGACCAACCGGCGCTCCTCGCGCCAAATGTCACGGAGAGTAAGGAAACCAATCACCCGTTCGATTCGTATAAGTACCTGGGGGTCGCACGAAGACAACGGGCCGAGTGACGCGGCCGGGCGACACCGCTTGATCGAGGCAGTACCGAAGAGGGAGAGACCATGCAACCGTTCGCGCTCAACTACGCACGCCCAGCTGCGGAGTTGGAGTTCGTGACTCCGTACGCCTACGACTCCGGACGGCAGTTGAACGTACTCTTCGACGGTCGGATAGCCGCCCGCGACCACGCCCTGCTGAGAGAACTCGGGACCACGACCTCGACGGCGGGCTCGAAGACCCACTTCGACGACTGAACACGAGCGGCCGACAATGACCGTACTGATCCTTACCTGTGAAGAAGACGTCACGACGGACATGGTGATCGTCCACCTGAACGCGACGGGCGTCCCCGTGGTCCGCCTCGACCCGGCGGATCTCACCAACGGCGTCGCACTGTCCGGCGAGTACGTCCACGGCTCCTTTCGCGGCCATCTGTCCTCCGCGGGGCGCCTGGTGAGCATCGAGGGCCTGCGTTCCGTCTGGGTCCGCAGGCCCGGCGCCCCGGCCGCCCATGCCGCCGGCGCCTCCGCCTGGCTGGCCGAGGAGTCCTCACAGGCCCTCTACGGCATGCTCCGCGGCAGCGGCGCACGCTGGATGAACCATCCCGACGCGGCCGTGCGCGCCCGGCACAAGCCCTGGCAGCTGCATCTCGCCCAGCGCACCGGACTGCCCGTCCCGGCCACGCTGATCACGACCTTCCCGCAGGCCGCCCGCGAGTTCGCGGAACGCTATCCGGATCTGGTCGTGAAGCCCGTATCGGGAGCGCATCCTCAGGACCCGCCGCGGGCGGTGCCGACCAGCCGGGTGGCTCCGGACGCCGACTTCACGGCCGTGGCGTACGGCCCGACCCTGCTGCAGCGCCGGGTCGCCAAGAGCGCCGACATCCGGTTGACCGTCGTCGGCGAGCGGATGCTGGCGGCCCGCAAGGCGGCGGACCCGGACGCCGATCCGGACCTGGTGGACGTGCGCTACGCCTCACCCGCCGTGCCGTGGCGACCCGTCGAGGTGCCGCCGCGGATCGCCGACGGGGTACGGGCCTACCTCCGCGGGGCGGAACTGGCCTACGGCGCCTTCGACTTCGCCGAGGACGCCGACGGCACCTGGTGGTTCCTGGAGTGCAACCAGTCGGGCCAGTTCGGGTTCGTCGAGGTGGACACCGGCCAGCCCATCGCCCATGCCATCGCGCGATGGCTGGCCCGGCCGGTGGCGGACGCGCACCCGGAACACGCCAACTGCACCGGCACCGCCATGCCGTGAACCCCGGCCCGCGCCCCCAGGCCCGTCCGTGCGGCTACTGCCCCGGCATCAGGGCCGTCCGCTGCCACCCGGCGCCGGGCGAGGAGGCACGCGACGCGGTCTCGGGATAGCCACCGAGCGCCTGCGTCGGGCGCAGCACTATCTCCAGCTCCCTGCTGACACGTTCGGCCTCCCGGCGCACCTGGCCGGGAACATCTCCGCGTTCCGCGATGAGTCGGTCGTAGATGGGGGAATCGTGGAACACCGGGCAACGTGCCTTTCGTCTGGTACGCCTCTTGCGCTGCTGCGCCTCGGCACGGTTGCCGAGTCTAGGCGCCCTCGCACACCTCGGTGTTAATTCCGGGAGAGACGGGGGAGAACCGGACAGCCGTCGACACACCGGTCTTTCCGCGCGCCCCGGACGCCCCGGACGCCCCGGACGCCAGCAGGGCGTCGGCCCGCGCGATCGCCTCACGCACCCCCTCGGTTCCCATCAGGACGCACAGGGTGTAGCTGACGTCCTCCAACTCCCGGACCCCGGCGGCCAAGCCGTCCCGCTCGGCACGGGCGATCTGCACCGACGCGTAGCGGGTGAGCAGTCTTCTGACGACCTTCGGGTCCGGAACCAGCACGCGACGCCCCTCTCTCGGATGTCCGCTCCGTCTGCCCGCTCCGCCGCCGGACATGCACCGCGTCCGAAGCCGCCCGCTTCCAAATCAGCCGAATGCAGTTGAACAGGGGGCACGCCCCTCTGAACGAACGGTGTACCCCGATGTCCCGCTCCAGCCGCTTCCTCTGCGCCCTCTATCTCGCCACCGGCTCCGGACTGGCCTGGCCCGCCGTCCTCGAGTTCCGCTTCGGGCCCGCATGGGCCGGGTGTCTGTTCGTGGCCGCGAGTCTCGTGCCGGTGATCGCCGTCCTGCGCGAGAGCGTCCTGTGCGACCACCGCGGGGAAGTGGCCCGGCTGCGGCGGCTGCATGCGGCCCCGGCCGCGCACGTCCGCCGCACCGCCCTGGACCAGGCGGTCCGCTCCCAGCTCGACGCCGCGTGCTGCGAGCGCTGGTGGACCAGCCTGGGCGCCGACCACGACTCGGCGTGCCGGCACCGTACCCACCGCAGCAGCGCGGCCTGACCGGCGCCCCGGCGGGCGCTCGGGCGTCCGCCACGCCCAGGACGTCGTGGCGGGACAGGGGGAAGGTACGGGTGACTCACTCCCCCAGCGCGCGGGCGAGCTCCGTGGTGGCGCGGGCGATCTCGGCGTCGTCCTCGGCCATCAGCTGGCTCAGCTCGGCACGGCGGGCGCGGACGGCCTGGCGTGCCTTGCGTTCCCAGACGACGTGATTCTCGCGGTGGTTGAGCAGTTTGGGGTAGACGGCGGCCGTGGTCTCCCACTGGCGGGCGTCGGCGATGTTGCCGAGCAACCGGATGATCTGCGCCCGGCAGGTGACCTGCGGGAGCCGGGCGAGCTCCCAGAGGAACGGGACGGTGGCGGCGGTGGCCTGCTCGACGACGAAGCCGAACTGGCAGATGCGTTTCCGCAAGTCGTCGAGTGCCCTTCCGGCCGTCTCGGCGTCACCCCAGGCGACACTGTTGAGCAGCAGCGGGATCGCGGCCGCGGAACCGGAGGAGTCCTTGATCTCGTGCCAGGGCACCTGCCCCAGGGCCATCAGGGGGGCGGTCCTGGCCACGCCCCGCGCGGGTGTGTCGCTGTCTGTGCGCTGCGTGCTCGGCTGTGCGGTCGGAGCAGGGCGCATGGCGGAGGGCCTTTCCACGGCGGTCGTGTCAGCGGAGGGAGCGGGGCGACGGCTCGGCGGGGGCGGCGGTGCTCGCAGGGGCCGGACGGTCCGGCTCCCGTGGTCGCGCAGGTCCTCGGACGGGGCATGGGCCGTGCCCGGACGGTGTCCCGGCGGCACGGCGGACGGCGAAGCGGACGGGTACGGGCCCTCCGTGGCCGCGGCCGACCCCCGGGACGGCCGGGGCACGGGAGCCGCTGGACAAGCCGGCTCCCGGCGGCGGCCGCTCCCCGAGATATGCGGAGTGGACGGTTCGCACCGGCGCCCCACTGATACCGGTCCCACCCGCCGACAGCGCGGCCTCGCCCGCCGGCCGGACCGCTCCGGGTGCAGGTGACGACACGGCATCCCCCTGATGTGAGGTCAGGTTGCGGCGTCCACACGGGGGTTGACGCCACGGCTATTATCCACGCTGAAGGCCTCCGCGTGCAATTGCACGAGAAATTGCGCGAAAGTCAGCGGTCGTACGCGGGGTCGGCGGGAACGTGAACAGCGGCGAGGAACGAACAGCAAGGAGACGTCGGTGCCAGGAGTACGCAACGGTGTGCGGGCCAGTTCACTGGACGTCACCTGGGTCAAGAGCCATCACAGCAACGCCGAGGGCAACTGTGTCGAAGTCGCCTCGCTGACCGGTGGAGGCATCGCGGTGCGCAACTCCCGCGACCCCGACGGGCCCGCGCTCGTCTACACGCCGGCCGAGTTGGCGGCGTTCCTCGCCGGGGCGAAGGAGGGGGAGTTCGATCATCTGCTGTGAGTCCGCCTCGGCAGCGGACGGTGAGCGAGAGCGGAATCCAACTCCCCTGCTTTCCAGCCACACATGAAGGAGACCGGAAGCGTGCGATAGGGTGGTTGGCACTTCTGCCGGTCAGCTGGGAGTCAGGATGTCCGCCGAGTCGCATCGCATCTCCCGTCTCGAACCCTATCTGGACAGACCCGAGCCTGCCCCGACTTTGCTCAAGATGCTGGTCGGCGTGCAGCTGGCCGGCTTCCGGGAGGACGCCGGCCTCTCCCAGGACCAGGCGGCGCGCACCCTGGGGTTCAGCGGGGCGAAGCTCTCCCGTATCGAGTCGGGCAAGGGCCGCAGGCCGCCGACGGAGCACGACGTCCGGGCGCTGCTCGAGCTGTACGGCACGGACGCCTACTCGACCTCGGTCCTGCTCAAGCTGCTCCAGCGCGCGGGCGAGCCGGGGTGGTGGCAGCGGTACGACAAACGGCTGATGCCGGAGTGGTTCGACCGTCTGGTCGGGTTGCAGGAGGCCGCCGCGACCATCCGGACGTTCGAGATCCAGTACGTGCCGGGCCTGTTGCAGACGCCCGCCTACACCCGGGCCGTGGTGGAGCGGGGCCTGCCCAACGCGTCGGCGGCCGAGGTGCAGCGCCGGGTCGAGCTGCGGATGCGCCGGGCGGAGCTGCTGTCGCGCAAGGACGCCCCGCAACTGTGGGCGGTCGTGGACGAGTCGGTCCTGCTGAGGGTGCTGGGCAGTCCCACGGTGATGCGCGAACAGCTGGCCCACCTGATCGAGATGGCCCAGCGGCCCCATGTGACCGTGCAGGTCGTGCCCCTGGACGTGACGCACGCGTCGGCACCCGCCATACCGGTCACCTATCTGCGCTTCGGCGGGCTCGACCTGCCCGACGTCGTCTACCTCGAGCACATAAGAAGCGCGAACTTCCTTGAGGACCGGGACGAGACGGAGGAGTACCGGCTCGCGCTGGACCGGCTGGCCGACGAGGCGCTCAGTCCGCGTGAGTCGGTGCGGCTGCTGCGCGCGACGATGACGGGGCGCTATCTCCGGTCGTGAGCGACGCTCACGACCGGAGGCGGGTCAGCGAAGGCGGCCCACGCCGCCGAACTCGATCCACTCCTGGGTGAGCTGGCGCGGCGCCACCTCGTTGTCGGGGCGCCAGCCGGACACCTCCACCAGGCCCGGTTCCAGGATGTCCGTGCCCTCGAACAGGGCCGCGACGTCCTTCTCCTGGCGGACCCGGCCCCAGTGTCCCTGCGTGGCCTTGTCCATGAAGTCGGTGACGAATTCGCGGACCTCGGCGTCCTCGCTGACCAGCTGGCACATCACCAGGAAGCTGCCGGGCGCGAGTCGCTCGCTCACCCGCTGGACGACGGCCTGCGGACCGTCGGTCTCGCTGTCCGGGATGCAGTGGAAGACCGAGTTGAACAGCACCGCCACCGGCTCCGAGAAGTCGATCAGACGCCGGGTGTCCGGGTGGTCGAAGATCTGGTCGGTGGCCCGCAGGTCGGCGTGGATGACGGTGGTGCGCTCGTCCTGCTCCAGCAGCGCCCGGCCGTGGACCAGCACCATCGGGTCGTTGTCGACGTAGACGACGTGCGTACGGGGGTCGACGCGCTGGGCGACCTGGTGCACGTTGTCCTGGGTGGGCAGGCCTGAGCCGTGGTCGAGGAACTGGCGGATCCCGTAGTCGGTCGCCAGGGTCCTGACGACCCGCTGGAGGAAGCGCCGGTTGTTCACGGCGAGCCGACGGGTGCTGGGGACGACCTTGTCGAGCTCCTCGCAGGCCGCCCGGTCCGCCGCGTAGTTGTCCTTGCCGCCGAGATAGTGGTCGTACATCCGGGCGGCAGTGGGCACATTGGCGTCGATCTTCGTGGACAGCTGCTTTTCCATGTGCATCGCTCCCCCAGCTCCGTACCGCGCCACCTGCACGACTGACAGTACATCCTAGGGACTTGGCCTTCGGCTGTTCCAGCCCGTGCGCCAAACTCCCTGCGGAGCAGCCGGATTGCTCACGCAACCTGTCAACAGGGCTTTTCCCGTCGACGGCACCGACCTGCCGCGGGCCATCACGGAGTCTTCACCTTTCGGACACGCATCAGGCGCCGGGACCGGAGCACTCGCAGGTGATGGATCGCCGGGAGGGGATGTCGTGATCGTGATCGCCGTTCTGCTGTTGCCGCTGCTGTCCGCCCTGCTGATCGTGATGGACCGGGTGGAGGACCACCTGCTGCCTCCCGCCCGCGCGAGTCGCCGGCACGCCGGCGGGCGCCGGCATCTGCGGCTGATACGGGGCGACGGCCGCCGCGGTGCGGCCGAGAACCGCGGTCGGCATCTCGCCGAGCGCCCCGCTGAACACCGCGCCGGGCACCCCGCGCCCGAGACCGGGCCCGAAGCCGGGCCGGGGACCGCCCCGGCGGCCCGCGCGGCCTGAGCACGGGCGCCGGGCATCGGAAACCGGGCGCCGGGGCACCGGGCACCGGGCACCGGCCACGAAGCACCGGCCACGGAGCACCGGCAGACGTGCATGTCGGCCGGGTCGTGTGCGAGGCTCGCCCACGGCCGACCGCCACGAGGGCGTCGGCCGGAGAAACCGTGCGGCACGGTGGAAGGCGGCGGCATGCGCATCGGACTGCTCGGAACCGGCCCCTGGGCACACCAGGTCCACGCTCCCGCCCTCGCCGCACATCCCGAGGTCGACTTCGCGGGCGTCTGGGGCCGTCGCGCCGACGCGGCCAAGGAACTGGCCGAACAGCACGGCACCCGGTCGTACGACGACGTGGACGCCCTGTTCGCCGACGTCGACGCGGTGGCCGTGGCCCTTCCCCCGGACATCCAGGCGGGCCTGGCGGCACGGGCCGCGCGGGCCGGGTGCCATCTGCTGCTCGACAAGCCCGTCGCGACCGACGTGGAGCGGGGACGCGCCGTGGTCGACGCCGTGCGCGAGACCGGTGTCGCCTCGGTGGTCTTCTTCACCACCCGCTTCCTGACGGACTCCGCGGCCTGGATCGGCGAGCAGGCGGGCGTGGGCGGCTGGTTCACCGGGCGGGCGCAGTGGCTCGGCGCGGTGTTCACCTCCGACAGCCCGTTCGCGGCTTCGCCGTGGCGACGGGAGAAGGGGGCACTGTGGGACGTGGGCCCGCATGCCCTGTCCGTGCTGCTGCCCGTGCTCGGCGACGTCCGGCGGGTGACCGCCGCGGGACCCGGTCCCGGTGACACCGTCCACGTGGTCCTCCGGCACGTCGGCGGCGCCTCCAGCACCCTGACCCTGAGCCTCACCGCGCCGGCCGCGGCGGCGGGGACGACCGTCGAGCTCCGGGGCGAGCACGGGGTGGCCCTGCTGCCGGAGCGCTCCGAGGGCGCCCTGCCCGCCTTCGGCCGTGCCGTCGACGCCCTGCTCGAGGCCGCCCGCACCGGCGTCCCCCACCCGTGCGACGCCGCATTCGCCCTGCGGGTCACCGAGATCCTCGCCGCGGCCGAGACACTGCTGACCACCGACACGGACTGACCGCCCCGGACCCGGCCGCCACGCACCGGCAGGCGCGAACCGCCGGACGCGGACCGATCGAGACCGACCGGCAGGCGCGAACCGCTCCCGCGGCCCCGCCGACGCAGAGTGGCCGATGTCGACCCGCGGCCCCCGCCGGTCCGCCGCGTTCGCCGACCCGCCACCCCCGCCGCCCCCGCCGCCCCCGCCGAGCGGACAGCGGTCTCGGCCGGTCGGCGGACGCGGGCCTGCGGACGTGCGGCGCGTGGGCGGACGTAGGAGCGTGGTGGTGTGGGAAGCGTGCGTGCCGGGTCACCCCGCCGGGAGCGCCGGGGCTGGCTGCGGGGCGCGCCGCCGCCCCGCTGGATCCGCGCGCTGCCGCCCGTCCTGATCTGCACCGTCGCGGTGGTCACGCTGCTGAGCCCCGGTCCGCTCGACATCGGCTTCCTCCTGGGCGCCATCCCGCCCCTGGCGGTGCTGTCCTACGGGCCGCTCGCGACGGCCCTGCTCGGTCTCGTCGCGGTCGCGGTGCTGATGGTCCCGGCATTCCAGCTGAACCGTCCGGGCAACACCGACCTGCTGACCGTCTGCTTCGTGGCCCTGCTGAGCATCTTCGTGTCGTACGTGCGCAGCCGCCGGGACGCCCAGCTCGATCTGGAGCGCACGGTCGCCGAGGCGGCGCAGCGCGCGGTCGTGCCGGAGGTGCCCGAGCGGGTCGGCCCGGTGCGCTGCGCGGCCCTCTACCGCGCGGCACAGCACGGCACGCTGGTCGGCGGGGACTTCTTCGACGTACGCGAGGGTCCGCACGGCGTACGGGCCGTGCTCGGCGATGTGCAGGGGCACGGGCTGGCGGCGGTGGCGACGGTGGCCCTGCTGCTGGGGGCGTTCCGGGAGGCGGCGCTGGACCACCCGGACCTGGAGTCGATCGTCGGCCGGCTGGACCGCCGGCTGCTGGTGGACGCGGCGCAGAACCGGCGCGACGAGCGGTTCGCGACGGCCGTGCTGCTGGACATCTCGCCGGAGTCGGACACGGTGCGGATCGTGACCTGCGGCCATCCGCCGCCCCTGCTGCTGCACGACGGAACGGCCCGCGAGGTCGGCAGCGTCCCCCGGCCGCCGCTGGGCCTCGGGCTGCCCGACGCCTCCTCGTACACGGAGGGCACGGTGCGGCTGCGGCCGGGCGACCGCCTCGTGCTGGCCTCCGACGGCGTCTGGGAGGCCAGGGACCCCGACGGGGCCTTCTACCCGCTGCCCGAGCGGCTCGCCGCGCTCGCCGCGGAGCACGGTGACGACCCCGAAGACCTGGCCGAGCGGATCTGGGCCGACGTCCAGCGGTTCTGCGGCACCTCGACGGTCAACGACGACGTCACCTGCCTCATCCTCGCCCCTGCTCTCGCGACACCGCGCTGACCTGGGGATTTACTGGAATTCGGGCGGTTCGCCGGGCCGGCCGGGGACCTGTTGGATCATCCGGGTGTCTTCCGCCCGTACCGGGCACCCGTGTCCTCCGGATGCGCGCCGCGCCCGCGCGATGAATGGTGATAGTGGACCCGGTGCCCGCACCGGGCCGAAGCAGTCCCCAACGGACCCGAGGAGCAGTGATCATGGAGACGTCACCGACCGACGCGTCCCGGCAGTCCCGGGAACGCGTCACCCCGGACAACCTGCTCCACACCCGCACCGGCACGGAGGTGGCACCGGAGGACCTGGTGCTCGCCACTGGCCGGGACGTGACCCCGAGCAACCTGGAATGGGCCCGGCGGAAGCTGGACCGGGAGGGTCCCGCCGCCATCGAGAAACTGCTGCCCTAGGGCCTGTCCGGCGGAAAGGTTCCGAGAAGCCGGTACACCCTTTCGAAAGGCACCTTCGGGCTGACAGACTCCCGAGGGTGCCAGACTTCGACATGCTCGTCCTCGGATCAGGACCCGGCGGCCAGAAGGCCGCCATCGCCGCCGCCAAGCTCGGCCGCCGGGTCGCCGTCGTCGACCGCCCCGACATGGTCGGTGGGGTCTCCATCCACACCGGCACCATCCCTTCCAAGACGCTGAGGGAGGCGGTGCTCTATCTGACCGGACTCACCCAGCGCGATCTGTACGGGCAGAGCTACCGCCTGAAGGACAACATCACCGTCGGCGATCTGACCGCGCGCACCCAGCACGTGGTCGGCCGCGAGGTCGACGTCATCCGCAACCAGCTCTCCCGCAACCAGATCTCGCTGTACGCGGGTGTCGGCCGCTTCGTCGACGCCCACACGGTCGCCGTGCGCGAGGCCGACGGCCAGGACCAGTTGCTGACCGCCGAGCACATCGTGATCGCGACCGGCACCCGGCCGGCCCGGCCCGAGTCCGTGGAGTTCGACGGGCGGACGATCCTCGACTCGGACAACGTCCTCACCCTGGACGGGGTTCCGCGTTCCATGGTGATCGTGGGCGCGGGTGTGATCGGCATGGAGTACGCCTCCATGTTCGCCGCGCTCGGCAGCAAGGTCACCGTGGTCGAGAAGCGGGCCGGGATGCTCGACATGTGCGACGTCGAGGTCATCGAGTCGCTGAAGTACCATCTGCGCGACCTCGCCGTCGCGTTCAGGTTCGGGGAGACGGTCGCCTCCGTCGAGCGCCATGCGCGCGGCACGCTCACCGTCCTGGAGAGCGGCAAGAAGATACCGGCGGACGCGGTGCTGTACTCGGCGGGCCGGCAGGGCCTGACCGACGGACTCGACCTGGACAAGGCCGGTCTGAGCGCCGATCCGCGCGGCCGGATCACCGTCGACGAGCACTACCGCACCGAGGTGCCGCACATCTACGCCGTCGGCGATGTCATCGGTTTCCCGGCGCTGGCCGCCACCTCGATGGAGCAGGGACGTTCGGCGGCGTACCACGCCTTCGGGGAGCCGGTCGGACAGATGGACCACCTCCAGCCGATCGGCATCTACACCATCCCCGAGATCAGTTTCGTGGGCCGCACCGAGGACCAACTGACCGAGGACTGCGTGCCGTTCGAGGTCGGTATCGCCCGCTACCGGGAGCTGGCGCGCGGTCAGATCATCGGCGACCAGCACGGCATGCTGAAGCTGCTGGTCTCCCCCGGGGACCGCAAGTTGCTCGGTGTGCACTGCTTCGGTACCGGGGCGACGGAGCTGATCCACATCGGACAGTCCGTCATGGGCTGCGGCGGAACGGTCGACTACCTGGTCAACGCGGTGTTCAACTACCCGACGCTCGCCGAGTCCTACAAGGTCGCGGCGCTGGACGCCACCAACAAGCTGCGCCAGCTGGACCGCATCGGGGACTGAACCGGGACCGGCCCGGGGACCGTATCGGGGAGCCGGGCCGGGGACGGGACCGGGGATGTTGGGGCTATCATCACTCGCACACTCGGTGTGATCTTTCGGCCGACACAGCGGTTGAGCGGCGGCCACCGGCTCCTTCGCCGTCCCTGACCCGAGGCCATCCCCCTCCGGCGCACGGCGGCCGCACTCCACCTCCCGACCTCGTCGGGGCCGGGTCGGCCGCCCTCGCGTCGTGCACGACGGAAAGCAGCACAGCCATGAGCAAGAGCAGGGGCAGAGGACTCCAGGCGGGCGTCCTCGGTACGTTCGACACGGTGATGATGGCGGTCGCGGGCAGTGCTCCGGCCTACTCGCTGGCCGCGACCACCGCGGTACTGGTCGGCACGGTCGGTCTGGCCAGTCCCGCGGCTCTGCTGTACTGCGTGATACCCATGCTCGGCATCGCGCTGGCGTTCAGTTATCTCAGTCGCATCGACGTGAACGCGGGCGCCAGTTACTCCTGGGTGGGGCGCACGCTCCATCCCTTCCTGGGGTTCGTCAGCGGCTGGGCGCTGGTGGTCTCGGCGACCATCTTCATGGTGGCCGGCTCGCTGCCCGCCGGTTCGATGACGCTCGCGCTCTTCGACGAGGGCCTCGCCGACGACACCGCCCTGTCGACGCTCGTCGGCGCGGCCTGGTTCCTGGTGATGCTGGGCGTGGTGCTGGGCGGCGCGCGGCTCACCGTCCGCGCCCAACTGCTCATGTCCGGCGCCGAGCTGGCCGTCCTGGCCCTGTTCGCGGTGCTCGCGCTCTTCCACTCGGACAACGCCCGCGCCTTCGACTGGTCCTGGTTCGGGTTCGGTCACTTCGACGGGGTGTCGGGGTTCGCGTCGGGCGCGCTGGTCGCCGCGTTCTACTACTGGGGCTGGGACGTCACCAGCAACCTGAGCGAGGAGACCCGCAACAGCCGCCGTACGACAGGACTCGCGGGCCTGATCGGGGTGGGGATCGTGTTCCTGCTGTTCGAGGTGTTCACGGTCGTGGTGAACGTGGTCCTGTCCACCCGGCAGATCGAGGACAACGCCGCCAACGTGCTGGGGGCGCTCGGGGAGGAGATCTGGCCGGGCTGGGGCGGCAAGCTGCTGGTCGTGGCGGTGATGCTGTCCACCATCGCCACCCTGGAGACCACGCTCATCCAGGTCACCCGCTCGCTGTTCGCGATGGGCCGGGACCGTACGATGCCGGCCGCGCTGGGCCGGGTGCACCGCACCTGGAACACCCCGTGGGTGGCGATCACGGTGGTCGGCGCGGTGGCGCTCGCGATGTTCGTCGCGGCCAACGCGCTGGGCTCGGTGGGCGACATCCTCGCGGCCGCCGTCTCGGCGATCGGTCTCCAGATCGCCGTGTACTACGGTCTCGCGGGCCTCGCGGTGGTCGTCGCCTACCGCAGGATGCTGCTGAGGTCGCCCGCCCACTTCGTGTTCGGCGGGGTGTGGCCGTTGTTCGGCGCCCTGTTCATGTTCTGGATCTTCGTCGAGTCGCTGGGCGAGCTGAGCGCGGCGGCCGTCGCGATCGGCATCGGCGGGCTGGCCGTCGGACTGGTCCCGATGTTCTGGTACTGGCGGCAGGGCAGCGACTACTACCGGCCCGCCCGGCTGGACGCCAGCCGCACGGTCGCGACGGAGTACGTCCCGGCCGACCGTGCCGCCGCGGCCTCGGCCGCCCATGAGGGTCTCCCCACCGATTTCTGAAGGGGATTCCGATGGCGCGAGACCGTTTCGTTCCCGACTTCGACCCCGACTGCGGGGACACGGCCGTCACCTCCGCCCGGCACGACATCGTCATCGGCCGCTGGCAGGGGCTGCGGGAACTGCTGCGGGCCACCGGCCCCGACTGGGCCGCCCGGGGACACCGGGTCCGGCTACTCGCACAGGCCTGCGCGGACAGTTCCGCGGTCGAGACCTGGCTGGCCGCCGAACCGCACAACGCCGACGCGCTGGTGCTGCGGGCGGCCACCGAGACGGTGCGGGCCTTCACCCTGGCCATCGCCGCCGGCCGGGGTGTGCCCATCGACCAGCACCGGGTCGACAACGCGGTGGTGGCGTGCCTGCGGGCGGCCGAGGCCCTGCCCCAGGACCCGACGCCGTGGGTGTCCCTGGTCTCCGTGGCCCGGCTGTACCCGTCGGGGGTGCGCAGGCAGGAACTGGCGCGCTGGTGGGACGAGTTGCACCGGCGCGACCCGTACAGCGTGGAGGGTCACCTCCAGGTGCTGCACTACTACTCCGCGCGCTGGCACGGCACCCACGGCATCATGTACGACTTCGCCCGCGACGCGGCGGGCGCGGCTCCGCCCGGCTGCGCGCTGCCGGTGCTGGTGCAGTACGCCCGGGTCGAGGAGTACCGCTACGCCCTGGACGCGGCCGGGGGCAGCCGGGCCGTGGTGCGGCTGGGCCGGCACTGGGACAACGCCGGTGCGGTGAGCGACGTACGGCGCACCTGGCAGCGCTGGCTCGCGGACCGCGCCGACCTCGGCGCGCCGGCCGAACCGAGCGAGCTGCGCGACCTCAACCACCTTGCGCACGCGGCCTGTCTGGCGGGTGCCGAGGAGTTCGCGGGTGCGCTGCTGCGGATGCTCGGCCGCCGGGCGACGCGTACGCCGTGGTCGTACACCGGCGATCCGCAGCAGCAACTCGCGAAGTGGCACAAGGAGTTGGGGTTAGGGGTGTGACGGCGGGGCGAGGGCGAAGGTGCGCGGAGCCGGGCGGGGTTCCGCGCACGCCGCGCCCTGTACCCCATGGCTCAGCGGGCGTTCGGGGTGCGGTGGGCGGGCTGTTCGGGGGCCGGGCGCGGCGGTGCCGGGGGGACCGGCCGGACCTGGGGGCCTTCGTCGTCCAGGGACAGGGACTCGCCGTGGTGGCGCAGGGTGAGCGGCGGCCCGGACAGCAGGGTGTACGTGGCCTCCTCCTGCCCGATCTCCACGCGCAGCCGGCGGCCGCGGTGCTGGAGGGTGAAGGCCAGCCGGCCCAGCCGCTCGGGCAGCCGGGGCGCGAACCGGAGGGTGCCGCCGTCGCGGCGCAGTCCGCCGAAGCCCGCCACCAGCGCCGTCCAGGTGCCCGCCAGCGACGCGATGTGCAGTCCGTCGCGGGTGTTGTGCTCCAGGTCCACCAGGTCCATCAGCGCCGCCTCGGCCGCGTAGGCGTGGGCGAGGTCGAGATGGCCGGCCTGGGCGGCGACCACGGCCTGGCAGCACGCCGAGAGCGAGGAGTCCCGTACGGTCAGCGGTTCGTAGTAGGCGAAGTTGCGGGCGACCTGCTCGTCGTCGAAGTGGTCGCCGCAGATGTACATGGCCAGGACCAGGTCCGCCTGTTTGACGACCTGCTTGCGGTAGAGGTCGAAGTAGGGGAAGTGCAGCAGCAGCGGGTACTGGTCGGGCCGGGTGCCCGCGAAGTCCCAGCGCTGGTAGCGGGTGAAGCCCTCGTGCTGTTCGTGCACGCCGAGTTCGTGGTTGTAGGGGATGTGCATCGCCTGGGCCGCGTCCCGCCAGGCCGCGCTCTCCTCGGCGTCGACACCGAACCGGGCGGCCTCCCCGGGATGGCGTTCGGCGGTGTCGGCGGCGGCCAGCAGGTTCGTACGGGCCATGAGGTTGGTGTAGGTGTTGTCGTCCGCTACGGCGCTGTACTCGTCGGGCCCGGTCACGCCGTCGATGTGGAAGGCACCGCCCGAATCGTGGTGGCCCAGCGAACGCCACAACCGGGCGGTCTCCACCAGCAGTTCGAGCCCGGTCTCGCGCTCGAAGCCGGTGTCGCCGGTGGCCTGGGTGTAACGCACCGCCGCGTCCGCGATGTCGGCGTTGACGTGGAAGGCGGCGGTGCCCGCCGGCCAGTACGCGGACCCCTCCGAGCCCTCGATGGTCCGCCAGGGGAAAGCGGCGCCGCGCAGGCCGAGTTGGGCGGCGCGGGCCCGGGCGGCGGGCAGGGTGCTGTGCCGCCAGCGCAGCGCCTCCGCGACGGCCTGGGGCGCGGTGTGGGTGAGCAGGGGCAGGACGAAGGTCTCGGTGTCCCAGAAGGCGTGTCCGTCGTAGCCGGAGCCGGTGAGCCCCTTGGCGGGTATCGCGCGCCGTTCGGCGCGGGCTCCGGCCTGAAGGACGTGGAAGAGGGCGAAGCGGACCGCCTGCTGGATCTCCTCGTCACCGTCGACCTCGACGTCCGCGCGCGCCCAGAAGTCGTCGAGGTAGGCCCGCTGGTCGTCGAGGAGGCCCGGCCAGCCGCTGTGCGCGGCCGCCGCCAGGGCGGCCTCGACCTGGTCGCTCATCGCGGGCCGGGAGCGGGCGCCGGACCAGCCGTGGGCGACCAGCTTCGCCACCCCCAGCCGCTCGCCCGGCTCCAGCACGGAGGTGACCGTCAGCCGGGCGACGTCGACGTTGCTCTCGGCGCTGGTGGTGGTCCGCTCGGGGCCGGTCACGGTGTGGTCGGCGGCGACGGCCACCCGCAGGCCGCTGCGCCGGGTGCGGTGCACGAGACGCAACCGCCGGCCGACGGCGAAGTCCTCCTCGGGTTCCAGCGGCGAGCGCAGCGCCCTGGCCGCGCGCGGGTCGCCGTCCGGTTCGGGCAGGCTCTCGTTGGCGACCAGCTCCGACTGGATCACCACCCGGGCAGGCCCGCCGACGGCCTCCACCTCGTACGACACGGCGGCGATCGCCCGCTGGGTGAGAGAGACCAGCCGCGTCGAACGCACCCGTACGGTCGTCCCGGCGGGCGAGGTCCACTCGCAGACCCGCTCCAGCACGCCCGCGCGCAGGTCGAGGACGCGCTCGTGGGAGACGAGCCGTCCGTAGCGCAGGTCGAAGGGCTCGTCGTCGACGAGCAGCCGCAGCACCTTGCCGTTGGTGACGTTGATGACGGTCTGGCCGGACTCGGGGTAGCCGTAGCCGGCCTCGGCATAGGGCAGCGGATGCAGTTCGTGCACGCCGTTGAGATAGGAGCCGGGCAGACCGTGCGGTTCGCCCTCGTCGAGGTTGCCGCGCCAGCCGACATGGCCGTTGGACAGCGCGAACACCGACTCGCTCTGGGCGAGCACGTCGAGGTCGAGATCCGTCTCGCGTACGGCCCACGGCTCCACGGTGTACGAGCGGTGGGTGATCACGCCCGGCCCCCCAGTTCGGCGAGGTCCTGCACGACGACGCCCGCGCCGTGCGCGCGCAGGGCGTCGGCCTGTCCGCTCCGGTCGACGGCCGCGTGCACCACGGCGGTCTTGGTGACGACCCCGTCGAGGTCGAAGAGGCAGGCCACGATGTGTTCGGGCAGACCGAGCTCCGTCATACCTTCACCGTTCCCCGCCCGACGCCGTCCACGGGGTGGCACGCACCACATCTCGCCGACTCGGCGTCCCGGTGCCGGGCTTCGCCGGTCAGCGTCGCTTGAACTCCACCGGTCCCGCGTTCATCGCGATGGTCCCGTCCGGGTTGAGGACCGGACGGCGTTCCGTCATCCGGCCGCTGTAGGCCTCGATGTGGTGGATCGCCGCACCGTCGGCACCGGTGAAGTCGACGAGGGCGATCGCCACCCAGTAACGGGTCTTGGTGTTCTCGAAGAGCGGGACGGTGACGGTGGAACCGCGCCCGTCGTCGACGACGACCCGCGCACCGAAACTGCGGAAGGAGCCGAAGCCGTTGCTGACGGCGGAGTAGGCGCACAGCAGGACGTATCCCTGCTCCTCGGGACGCACGATACGCAGCGACTCACGGCCCGGAGCCCGTGCGTCGCCGTCGAGGCAGATGTAGGGCGGACTCGTCACCGAACCGAGGTGCTTGTAGTAGACGACGTCGCCGCCCTTCCCCTCGTTCGCCGTGTCCGAAGCGGCCCTCGTCCCGGCGACCGCCGGCCGGGGGCGCACCGGCTCGCCCTGCGCCACATGACCGGCCTTGACGAGGGTGCCGGGCGCCGTCTCGCCGCGCACGGCCTTCGAGGCGGGCACGAACAGGGCGTACAGGTCGAGGTCGGCGCCCATCCTGCGGCGCCGGTCGCTGCCGCCGTCCCACTCCAGGGAGGCGGTGACCACCGAGTCGCGGTCCGTCTTGTCCAGCCCGATCGAGATCCGGCCGCCCTTGTCGAGGCTGACTCTGCCCAGCGGGGGCTTGCGCAGGCTCGTCGGCCCCGCGGCACCGACGGACGGCGGGCCGGGCTCCGGCTCCGGCTCCGGCTCCGGCTGCACCGCCGCAGGGGCGTCGGGCGGGGACCCCTCGTGGACGGCATCGGGACGCTCCCCGGCCGAGGCGGACTGCGACTCCTCGACCCGGATGCCGAAGTCGGTGGCGAGGCCGGCCAGTCCGTCGGCGTAGCCCTGCCCGATGGCGCGCAGCTTCCAGACCGGACCTCGGCGGTAGAGCTCCATCAGGAGCACGGCGCGCTCGCGGTCCACGAGGGCAGGCGGGCAGAACCGCACCGGTTCGGCACCGTCCTGCCCGGCACGTACCAGCACGTCCTTGACGCCACTGAAGGTACGGGTCGTGTCGTCGGGGTCGCAGCTGCCCACCAGGACGACCCGGTCCACGTCCGTGGGAAGTGCGGCCGGATCCACGGCGATCCGCTCGGGCCCCCCGGCGTCGGCGGCAACGTGCCGGACGGCTCCGGACTCGGCGGAGGGCTGGTTGTAGAAGACCAGGTCGTCGTCGGACCTGACCTTCCCGTCCGCGGCGACCAGCAGGGCGCTGAGATCGACCGCGTCACCCACCGTGTGCAGTTCGACGGTGACGCACCCGGAGCCCACAGTCGTGTTCTCACCTTTACGAAGCTCAGTCATGCCGTCCTCCCCGCGGTCTCCCCGTCACCTCGTCGCACCTTGTCACACCATGGCCGCGAGACCGAGCCCTTCCTCGGCCCGGGGGCCGCGACCGCGGTCCGCCCGGATGTGCCGCATCCGGCTTCGGGCGCAGTTCCCGGACCTATGATCGGATGCGCTGCCCGGTCGCCGATCGGCGTACCGGGGCCGACCGGTGACGGGGGCGTGATGGGTCTCGCAGACGCATATCTGGGTGCCGCGACTCAGGCGGTGACATTGCTGAGCGCGCCGGAGGTCGCCGCTTCCTGGGAGAAGCCGAGCGCGTTGGCGGAGATGTCCGTCGCCGCCTTGGCCGGTCATCTGGCGTACCAGGTCTTCAGCGTGACTCCGGCGCTGCGGGAATCCGCGTCGGGGCAGGCACCGATCCCCCTTCTCGAGCACTATGCGCGTGCCGCGTGGATCGATGCGCCACTCGACGCCGCGGTGAACACCGGTATCCGGGCGAAGGGGGCGGAGATCGCGTCCGGGGGCGTTCGTGCGCTGCTCGCGCACACCGACGCGGAACTCGCCCGACAGCGGTTCGCCCTGCCGGAGATCCCGGGCGACCGGGTCGTATTCCTGCCCCAGACAGGTTGGGCCCTGGGCCTCGACGACTTCCTTGTGACGCGGATGACGGAACTCGCCGTTCACATGGACGATCTGGCGGTCAGCGTGGGAATCCCCGCACCGGAACTCCCGGCCGCCGCGTTCGATCCCGTGCTGGCCCTGCTGGCCCGACTCGCCGCCCGGCGGCACGGCCGGACGGCGCTGCTGCGCGCACTGACCCGCGCGGAACGCGCGCCGTCGGCGATCAACGCACTCTGAAGGCTGCTCGCCCGCGGAATCGGAAGCCGGTGCGTTCGGGCGGCTCGGCCGCCGTCCCGTTCCCTGGTCAGGGCGTCCGATCGGCTGGATGATCGCCTCATGTCCCCTGACGCACCGCCGACCGAGTCCGATCCGACTTCGGGGAAGGGCGCCTCGCGCCCGGCCTCCGCGGACCTGCTGCGCCGGGCCGCCGCGCTCGTGCGGCCGGGCCGGCGGGCGATCCTCGGGATCGCCGGCAGCCCGGGAGCGGGCAAGAGCACGCTCGCCGCCTGGCTGGTCCGGGAGCTGAACGGGGACGGGCCGGCCTGGGTGGCGCAGGTCCCGATGGACGGCTTCCATCTCGCCGACGTCGAGCTGGACCGGCTCGGCCGCCGGGACCGCAAGGGCGCGCCGGACACGTTCGACGCGGCCGGGTACGCGGCGTTGCTGCGGCGGTTGCGGGAGGAGTCGGAGGGGGACGACCCCGTGTACGCGCCCGGGTTCGAACGGGAGCTGGAACAGCCGCTCGCGGGGGCGGTCCCGGTGCCGTCGACGGCGCGGCTGGTCGTGACGGAGGGGAACTACCTGCTGCTGGGCACGGGCGCCTGGGCGCGGCTACGGCCGCAGCTGGACGAGGTGTGGTTCTGCGAGGTGGACGAGCAGGAGCGGATCCGCCGACTGGTGGCCCGGCACGAGGAGTTCGGCAAGGGGCCCGAGGAGGCCGTGGCGTGGGTACTGGGCACGGACCAGCGCAACGCCGACCTGGTGGCGGGAACCCGGGAGCGGGCTGATCTGGTGGTGCCGGAGGCGGCCTTGCCGCAGGCCGCGGCAGGTGCCTGACAAGGGGGCGGGACGGCCGTCGCTCAGGTGTGGAGCGTCAGTTCCGGTTCCCCCGACATGTCGCCCGCCGGCTGTCCGATCAGTGCGGTGAAGGCCTCCGTGCGGACCGTCAGGCCCGTTGCGCCGTCCTCGAAGGCGGGGGCGAACGGGCCGCCCTCGGGGCCGTAGCGCACCGCGAACACATGCAGGTGCTCCGGGGCGCCGGGGGCCGGGTCCGCCTCCAGCGCGCTGGAGGACACCAGGTGCCGCCAGCCCTCGTCGGGGTTGCCGTACACCCGGGGGTCGGCGGCCAGCGCGAAGGCGGCCTGCTCCTGCGTGGTCGCGGCGCGGGTGTCGAAGTGGTCGACCCCGGTGGAGCGGGGGTGGGTGAGCCGCAGCGGGCCCGCGGCCATCACCCGCGCGTGCGCGGTCCTGCGTACCCGGTCCCCGTCGTCGGCGGCGTAGGGCAGTCCGGCCAGCAGGTACGGCGTACCGTCCAGCCGCTGCACGACGACCGTCGTCCACAGGCTCGTGCCGTCGGTGACGTACAGGGACCGCACATGGCGCAGCACGTGGTCGCGGCCGACGACCGGCTTGGTGACCAGTTTGGCCGTCAGGCCGTCCGCGCGTACGTCCCGGACGCGGACCTCGCCCGCCGGGCGGCACATCAGGAAGCCGTCGAGCACCGGTCCGAAGCCGTGCTGACGGTTCACGGCGGCGGCGAGGCAGTACGTGCCTGCCGCCTCGACGAGCGCCGGGGTCATCCGGTCGTCGAAGGCCACCGAGACGGTAACCGCGCGCAGTTGGTGCCGTGCCGCCGAGGCGGCGGGCGTGCGGTGCCACCGCGTGGGGTCCTGGATCTGCCAGACCAGCATGAACGCGAAGTGGCCGTCGAGACCGTCGCCGCCCCTGGTCGCATGACGGCCCCAGCGGCTGTCGCCCCGGTAGCGGCCCAGGTCGGAGCCGATGCGCCGGCCGAAGTAGCGCAGCCCCAGGACCGATTCGAAGCCGGAGTGCTGTTCGCTGTAGCGGGGGCCTCCGATGTCGAAGCCGCCGTTGGTCAGCCGGGCGTCGAGATAGCGGGCCAGCGCGTCCCCGTCCTCGGCGAACATCCCCTCGCCGCTGACCCGGTGGGCCTGGGCGAGGAAGGAGAGGGAGATCGGGCCGTAGTTGTTGTCGTACGCCCCGCGGTGCTCGGGGGGCAGCAGCGCGCCCCGGTCGCGGATCCGGCGGGCGCGGATCTCGTCGGCGTAGAGCGTGAGCGCGCGTAAGCGTACCGACTCCCCCTGCTCCGGCGGGAGATGGCGGGCCAGCATCAGTCCGCCCACGACACAGCCGATGGCCTGGTTGCCCGCCTCCTGCGGGTTGAAGAAGGTCGCCTCGGTGAGCCGGCGCCAGTAGCCGTGCGCGGTGTCGAGGAGTTGCGCGCGCTGGGTGTCGGCGACCAGCCCGTCCGCCGCGTCCAGCACGTTCACCGCCTGGAGCAGCGCCCACACCGTGCTCGGCCAGTCGCCGATCGGGTGCGCGCCCGCCTCCAGAACATAGCGGGCGTACGGCAGTTGCGTGTCGCGCCGCCGCAGGTTGGGGTAGCCGGGGTTGTCCTCGCGGTAGACGCGCTCGCGGAGGTGGAAGGCGAGGCTGCGGCCGACCGCCGCGGGCAGACGCGGGTCCCGGGAGCGCTGCCAGGCGAGCGCCAGCAGCGAGGTGACGCCGAGCGAGGTGTCGCCGATGTCGTCGCCGCCGGCGGGGTGTTCGAGGCTGCCGTCCGGGGTCAGCCGGGCCAGTGCCTGCTCGGTGACGTCGGCGAGGACGGCGTCGTAGGCCTGCGGACTGTCGGGCAGGTCGTGCAACGGGCCGCGCTGGTAGGGAAGGTGCATGTGTGCTCAGCCCTTCGGTGCAAAGGTCGCCGTGCTCCCGGCCAGCTTCTTCGGGCCGGAGAGGAAGCAGATGAGCGCGGGCGGGAGTGCGGGCGTCCACCGGGCGAACATCGCGTGACACGGTGCGCGCAAGCGCGGCGCGGCGCGGGCGCGGGCTCGGCGCGGGCGCAAGCTCGGGGCGGGCGGTCCGGGCGGGCGGTCCGGGCGGGCGGTCCGGGCGGGCGGTCCGGGCGCGGGGGCTGAACTCCGGAGTGCCGCGAGCCGTACCTGTTCACACGGCGGAAGGTCTGCCGGTACGACTCCTGAAGCGGTGCCGCCCTGCGTGGCGGGAGCTGAGGCAGAGTACGTCCATGCGGCGACTCAGGAGCGCTCCCGCCACCACACACAGGGCGGACGCCGGGGGCGGATGATGGCGAGCGAAGAGACGACGGTCGTGCTCGACCGTGAGGAACCCACCGGCGCGGCCACCGCCGGGCCGGCCACGGCGGCGGGGCGGCCCCGGCAGTGGCTGCGGCGCCACCGCCGCCGGGTGCTGCCGCTGGTCGTGGCCGTGCTGCTGGCCCAGATGGCCGTGGCGATGGTGACCACGGCGTTACGGCAGACCCCGACCATCGACGAACCGGTGTACGTCGGCACGGCCGCGGTCTCCCTGCACGAGCACCGGCTGCGCTACAACCCCGAGCATCCGCCGCTCGGGAAGCTGATCGTCGGGGTCGGGGTGGCGCTGGCCGATCCGCAGGTCGACCTGGCCTTCACCGGTGACCAGGGCCAGGTCGGGCGCCATCTGCTGTACGAGTCCGGGAACGACCCCTGGCGGCTGATGCTGTGGGCGAGGCTGCCGGTGATCACGCTGACCCTGCTGTTCGGCCTGGTCGTGTTCGGTTTCGCCCGGGACCTGGTCGGAGCGCGGGGCGCGGTCGCGGCGCTCGCGCTGTACGCCTTCTCCCCCGATGTGATCGCGCAGGGTTCGCTCGCCACGCTCGATCTCCCGGTGACCGGGTTCCTGGTCACCTCGGTCTGGCTGGTGTGGCGGGCCCGGCGGCGCCCCCGGCTCTGGCTGCCGCTGTCCGGGGTGGCGCTCGGCGCGGCGCTGGCCACGAAGATGTCCGCGCTGCCCGCGGTTCCGGTGCTGATGGCCCTGGCCGCCGGGTCCGTGTGGGTGTGGCACGGTCGCCGGGCGGACGTACCGCCCGCGGCCCCCGCCGCTCCCCCGGCCCGGCGTGGCGCGCTGTCGCGGCTCGGCACGGCCCCGCGCGGCGCCCTGTCGCGGCTCGGCGCGGACCGGCGTGGCGCGCTCATGGGAGCCGTCACGGGCATGACCGTGGTGGCGCTGACCGCCGTCGCCGTCGTGTGGGCGACGTATCTGGCGGTCGATCCGCGGCTGCGGTGGACGCCCGAGCAGCCCGTCCCCGCCGCGCACGGGCTGCACGGCCTCCTGGTACGCCTGATGCCTTTCCCGGACGCCTACCGGGACGGGATGCGCATCCAGTTCGCCTTCGAGAACGCCCCCTGGAAGGGCTTCCTGTTCGGGCGGCTGTACTCCGGCTCGCTCTGGTACTACCTGCCCGCCGCGCTGCTGGTGAAGACGCCGCTGGGCATGCTGGCCCTGTGGGCGGCGGGCGCGCTCGCGCTGGTGACGGTACGACGGCTGCGGCCCGCCGCGCCCTATCTGCTCGCGCCGACGGCCGTGCTGCTGGCTGCGGCCATGCTGGGGTCGCGGGACTTCGGCACCCGCTACGCGCTGTTCATGCCGGTGTTCCTGGCGGTGGCGGCGGGCTGTGCGCTGGCGGTACGCCTGCGGTGGACGCCGGTGGTGACATGGACGCTGGTGCTGTTCGTGGCGGTCAGCTCGGTGCGCACGTTCCCGTACTACCTGCCTTACTCCAACGAGGCGTTCGGCGGGCCCGCCAAGACCCATCTGCGGCTGCACGACTCCAACGTGGACTGGGGCCAGGACCTGGGCGCGCTGGCCGACCGGTTGCGCGATCGCTACCGGGGCAAGCGGGTCTGGCTGGTGTACAAGGGCAGCGGGGTGCCGTCGTACTACGGCATCCACGCGGCCGATCCGCGCAGGCGGCCCGCCGCCGACGTGCACGGGCTGCTGGTCGTGTCCGACTCGGCCGTGGCCAAGGCGACGGGCCGGCTGGCCGCGCTGATCCACGGCAGCCAGGAGATCGACGAGGTCGGTCACTCGATCACGATCTACCGGCGCTGACGGTCCCGGGGTCGGTCGGCGACGGCCTCCGCGCCGACGTGGGCCGTCGCCCGGCCGGTCACCCGGTAGCGGCCGTTGGGCAGGTGCGTGGACCGCACGACACGGACCGTGAGCGGCCCCGCCCAGGCGTAGCCCTCGCGGTCCGCGTGCCGGGCCAGGCTGTCGGTCAGGGCCTGGCCCACGTGGCTGTCCCGGCGCGTCAGTTCGTCGTGGACGGCGGCGTCCAGCTCGACGTCGTAGGCGTTGGGGACCACGACGAGGCGTTCGCTGCACACCACGGCGTGGTCGTCGCACTCGCGGCGCAGCGCGGCGAGCAGCTCGACCGGCTCCTTGCCGACGACGCGGGCCCACAGGGCCTCCCAGTGGTGTTCCAGAGTCAGTTCCCATGCGCTGAGCGCACCCATGTGTGTTCGCCTGCCTGCTCGGGGTCGGTGTTCCTCGGCGTCGGGTGCCCGGGGTGCGCCCGGATATCCGCACCGGTGTGCTGAGCCCCGGAGCCTGCTCCACAATCCCTGGTCACCGCGGTGGGTGAGCTATGTTGAGTCTCTGTGGGAGACAAAGAAGACGCGCCGGCCCCCTCGTTGCAGCAGGCGCGCGCACAGGCATCGGCGATCACGTCGGGGAAGACCGACCCTCAGGCGGAGGTCTCCCCCACCTCCCGGCTCAGGGAGCTCTTCGACGGGCCCCATCTGTCTCCCGGGCAGCGGCGTATCGCGCAGTACCTGATCGAGCACATCACCGAGGCCGCCTTCCTGTCGATCACCGACCTCGCCGACCGGGTGGGCGTCAGCCAGCCCTCGGTGACGCGGTTCGCGGCCGCGGTGGGCTTCAGCGGCTACCCCGCGCTGCGCGAGAAGCTCCAGGCGATCGCGCTGGGCACCCTGGCTGGCGGTCCCGCGGCGGACGAGGTGAACCGGGGCAACGAGCTCCAGGCGGCGGTGGACGCCGAGATCGAGAACCTGGAGAACCTGCGGCGCGACTTCGCGGATCCCGACCGGGTCATCGAGATCGGCCGCGCCCTGTCGGAGTCGTCGCCGTTGACGGTGCTCGGGCTGCGCATCTCGGTGTCGCTGGCCGAGTACTTCGCGTACGCGGCGCGCCGTGTCCATCCGGACGTGCGGCTGGTGACCCTGGGCGGCAGTGTCGCCTACGACGCGCTGCTCCAGTCCCGTGCGGCGGGCGGCACCTGGGTGCTGGCCTTCTCGATGCCCCGGCACGCGCAGGAGACCCTGGCCGCGCTGCGGGTCGCGCGGGGCGCGGGACTGAAGGTCGCGCTGATCACCGACCTGGCGCTGGGGGCGCTGGCCGACGAGGCCGACGTCACCTTCGCCACCGGCACCGGCTCCCGGCTGGTCTTCGACTCCTACGCGGCGCCGGGCGTGCTGGCCGCCGCGCTGCTCCAGGCGATGACGGACGCCGGGCCCGAACGGACCCAGGCGCGGCTGGAGGAGTACGAACAGATCTCCGAGCAGCACCAGTTCTTCCTGCGGGAGTGACGGCGGCCCCGGCACGGCCGGGTGTCCGCCGCGGCCAAACGGCGTCACACACGGATCATTCAGAACAGATCGCGCATGAATGTTTTCATGCACCTTGCAAAGCGAACGGCATATATAAATACTGCTGACGGCCGCACCCGCCCCGAGCCCGCCGTCCCTACCCACGTCGGCGCCGGGGCGCGGTCGGGCGTCGCCTGCGCGCGCCCGTGGCGGCTCCGGTCGTCCCCTGGACCGGGGCCGCCCCACCTCGTCGGACCACCCGTCCCGACGCCGCACACCCGGAAGCGATGATCATGGCTCTCACGACGACGCGCATCAGCCCGGACTGGCCCTGCCAGGTCAAGACGCCAGGCAGCTACGACTGGGAACGCTCGGCGGCCAAGTGGCTGCGGGAACTCGTTCCGGCCCGCTACTCGAGCTACCCGGTACTGCTGCGCCACCCCGTGCTCCTGGCCCGGCACGCGATGATCCAGGTCCAGCAGGAGATCCGGGTCGCCCGCACCGCGCTCCAGACCGCGCGCGCCGATCTGCCGCGGCTGGGCCTGCCCGAGTCGGTCATCGAGCACACGATCAAGCTGTACGCGGCCGAGGTCATGCAGCTCCAGCACATCGCACGCAGCGTCCGGGTGGTCACCGAGGCGCTCGTGGAGCACGGCGCGGCCGCCCGCTGACCGCGCGGGCCGGACGATCAGTCGTCGTCGCGGTGCCTCCAGTACCAGAACGCGCCCACGACGAGGGCCAGCAGGAAGGCGGCGGGCAGCAGCAGGCCCGGAATGCGGGAGCCGATCATCGCAACGGCTTTCGTTCGAGGCGGGCCGGCCGCCCCGTCGCGTCGGCCCCCGAGATCATCGTGAGCCAGCCCCCGCACCCCGATCACGGCGTTTTCCTCAGCTATTGCCCGGCGTTCGATTCTCCGGCCGTCAGCCGCCGCTCGTCCGCGCCTCCAGGTCGCGGCGGGTGTCGTCGCCGTAGACGCCGGACTCGTCGCCCCGGATGCCGTACCAGACCTGGAAGCGGGCCACCGCCGCGGTGAGGTCGGCGCCGTAGCGGCCGTCGGCGGCTCCGTGGTCGTACACGTTCGGGATGCGCAGCAGGCGCTGCTGGAGGTCGGTCACCTCGGGGCCGGAGTCGCCCTCGCGCAGAGTGCCGGCGCCGTCGGGGTCGGCGGACGCCGCGGCGGTCGGAGCGGAAGCGGTCGGAGCGGGCGCAGCGGGCGCGGCCGCGCCGGCGTCGTTCATGCGGGGCAGCAGGAGGGCGCCGGCGAAGCCGACGAGGGCCGCCGCGCAGACGCCCAGGGCGATGGCGGCCCGGCGCTGCCCCGCACCCCAGCCCGGTCCGGTGCCGTACCGCTGGGCACCCCCGCCCGGACCGGTGCCGTACCGCCCCGGACCGGCGTCCCGCGAGGCCGGCCGGTCGTGGAAGGGCGGCAGTTCCTGGGTGTCCGCCTCGGCCGCGGCCGGGGCGTCACGCACCGGCACGGACTCGTAGGCGGTGTCCTGCGTCATCTCGCGGAACAGCTCGGCGAGCACGTCGGTGCGGCGGGGGCGCAGGACCCGGATCGGTTCGAGGACCGGGCGGTCGTACGGCTCCCCGGGCTCGGGCGGTGTCGGCACGCTGCTCTCCTTCGGTACCTCGGGGCCCCCGGGGAGTGATACGAGCGCGCCGGTGCCCGGGTTCAGCCCGCGAGGAAGCCGTGCAGGGATCGCGCCATCGCGGCCACGAAGGCCTGCCGCCGGGTCTCGTCGAGGGCGTCCAGGGAGAGGTAGGGGTTGAGGTCCTCCAGCTCGACCAGCAGCAGGCGGCCGTCGGGGGCGCGGCAGGCGTCGACGCGCTGGATGCCGGCCTCGAGGGTGTTCCAGGCGATGAAGCGGTGGGCGAACTCCAGGTCCTCGGCGGTGGGTTCGTACGGCCGCAGCTCCCAGCGCCGGTCGGGGTCCGGGGCGTACAGGGCGTACTGGAAGTCGTGGTCGACGAAGTAGAAGGAGACCTCGTACGTGAAGTCGATCCGCGGCTGGACCAGGACCGTGCCGTCGGCGAGGCCGGGCAGCTCCTCGGCGGTGACCGTGCGCAGGCCTATGGAGTCGGCGCCGAGCTTCGGCTTGACGATGTAGCGCCCGGCCTCGGGCAGCCGCCCCAGGTCGGCCGGGCGGTCGACGGTGGGGATCACGGGCAGGCCCGCGGCGCTCAGGTCGAGGAGGTACTGCTTGCCGGCCATGTCCGCGCTGCCGGTGAGCGGGTTGTAGACCCGGGTGCCGCTGCGCAGCGCCCGCTCGCGGAAGGCGTCGTACTGCTCCTGGTACGCCAGGACCGGGCCGCTGTTGCGGACCACGACGGCGTCGAAGGCGTCCATCAGGGCGGCGGCGTCCCGCGGATGGCACAGAGCCAGGTCGAAGTCCGCGCGCAGCCGCGCGGTGAGGAGGATGTCCTCGTCGCAGTAGCGGCGCCCGCGGGCCGGGTACGCCAGATCGGTGACATAGAGGACGCGGGGGCGGGCGGCGGGCATGCCGGGATCTCCTCGGAAGCGGGTGCACTGCGGTGCAGGGGGTGTCCTGCGGTGCAGCAGGTGTACTGGGTGCGGCGGGTGTCCTGCGGTGCAGCAGGTGTACTGGGGTGCGGCGGGTGTCGTGCGGTGCAGGAAGGTTACGCCGGGGGACGCGGAGTCTTCACGGGGGACACTCAGTTCCCCCACGAGAGGGAACTGAGTGCCATCCTGGTGGACCAGGTGCTACGTTCCCCTCCATGAGCTCCAGTGACAAGGCGGAGGAGGCGGCCGCGAAGCCGCCCATGCGGGACGCCCTGGTCGCGGCGGCCTTCCAGTTGTTCCTGGAGCGCGGCTACGAACAGACGACGGTCGACGACATCGTGGCGCTGGCCGGGGTGGGCCGGCGGTCGTTCTTCCGCTACTTCCCCTCCAAGGAGGACGTGGTCTTCCCCGACCACGAGCGCTGCCTTGCCGACATGACGGCCTTCCTGGCCGCGAGCGGCGACGAGGACGAACCCGTGCGGCGGGTCTGCGACGCGGCCCGGCTCGTGCTGCGGATGTACGCCGAGAACCCGGCGTTCTCCGTGCAGCGCTACCGCCTCACCAAGCAGGTGCCGGGACTGCGGGCGTACGAACTGTCGGTGGTGTGGCGCTACGAACGCGCCCTGGCCGCGTACCTGCGCGCCCGCTTCGCCGGCCGGCCGGACGGCACCCTGCGGGCCGATGTGATCGCGGCCGCCGTGGTCGCGGCGCACAACAACGCGCTGCGCTCCTGGCTGCGTTCGGACGGGAAGGACGACGCAGGGGCCGCGGTGGACCACGCCCTCGGCCATGTCCAGGAGACCTTCGCCCGGCCGTCGGGGCCGGCCGCCGGGCTCCCGGCCGCGGACCAGGAGGACGTCGTCGTGGTCGTCTCCCGACGCGGGGCACCCCTGTGGCGCGTGGTGCAGGAGATCGAGACCACGCTGGCCCGCGACTGACTCCCCCGCAATTTTGGGGTACCGAGTGCCTTTACGAGTGACACTCAGTGCCATACGCTGTGGCCGTGCGCGGCGGCACGACGAACCGCGCACGGGCGTGCCCGGGCGTTCCGGGCACGCGGTTTCCGGCCCGGCGCAGGGAGTTGACAGCGTGTACCACCACTCAGGAAGCGCAGTTCAGCAGGGAACCGGCTCCGCCACGGGCGTGCTCGAACCGGCGGCCGCGAACACCGAGACGATCCTCTACCAGCGCTGCACCTGGTGCGGCACCGCGATGTACCACCGGCTGCTGTGTCCGGCGTGCCAGGGCGGCGACCTGCGCACCGAGCGCAGCGAGGGCACGGGTACCGTGCGCCACGCCACGGTGGTGCACCGCAACACCCCCGCCGCGCGCAATGTGTCGCTCATCGAGATGGCCGAGGGCTTCGTCGTCCGGGGCCGGGTGATGGGACCGCTCATCGGCATCCACAGCGGCGACCGCGTACGGCTGTCCACGGCCAAGGACCCGGTCCGCGGCGAGCCCGTCTTCCAGCTGCTCGACGAGCCCTTCCGCGCCTGGCACTGAGGGGCCACCGCGAAACGGTCATGTATGGCCGATAACCGCTCCGTTGCCGCATCGGATCGCACAACACAGGCAACCCACAGATTCTCTTTGCCCTCCTCCGGTAGGCGAGAGGCCCCCGTTACGGACGGGGCGCCCGCGCACGAGGCTGGAGGAGGGGAACATTGTTCCGTGCCCGGCGAACCGCAGTCGCCGCCTTGGCGGTGCTCGCGGCACTGGCAGGATCACCAGGACTGGCACAGGCCCGACCGACCCATGAGAGCCGGCCGTCGGCAGCCGTGTCCGACGACGCGCTGCCACCGGGCTGGCGGCTCACCGGGGCGGGTGACGGGCGCGCTCTGGTCTGGCGGTCGTCCGTGCCCGTGCCCATGGGGGACGCGCGCGTCGAGTTCCACGCCGCGGGCAGACTGCTCGGCGTGCCGTCGGCCGACCGCGACGGCAGGACCTTCCGGCTCGACCTGGCCGGTGCCCCCGCCACCGGCCTGACGGACCTGCAAGTACAGGCCGGCGGGCGCCGGTTGGACGCGCCCACCACGTCCACCGCGCCATCCACGTCCACCGCGCCCGGTGGCGACCCTGACGGGATCCCCTCCGTCACCGCCGCGCAGCCGCCCGCCCCGCTGCCCGCGGGCTCGGTCGACCCCGGCAAGGCAGGGCCGTACCGCACGTTCACCGGCGAGTACGACCTCGCCCCGGTGCGCCTGCCCGGGTTCACCGCACCGGTCGAGATGCGCGCCGTGGTGGTGGCGCCGAAGGGCGCCACCGGCAAGCGCCCGCTGGCGCTGTTCCTGCACGGCCGCCACACCACCTGCTACGCCGGGACCGAAGCGACCGGCGACTGGCCCTGCCGGGCCGGTGCCAAGCCGATCCCGAGCTACCGCGGCTATCTGCGCGACCAGAAACTCCTCGCGTCCCAGGGCTATGTGACGGTGTCGGTGTCCGCGAACGGCATCAACGGCCAGGACTTCGCCGCCGACGACGGCGGCGCGCAGGCCCGTTCGTCGCTGGTCCGGCAGCACCTGGCCCGCTGGGCCGGCTGGGCCGCCCACCCGGCCGGCGCTCCCCCGGTGGTGCGCCAGGCACCGCGGGCCGACCTGTCCCGGGTCCTGCTCGTCGGCCACTCGCGCGGCGGCGAAGGCGTCAACCGCGCCGCGATGGACACTCTCTACCCCCCGCCCGCCGCCCAGGACGGCTATCGCGGACCGGTGCGCTGGCACATCCGCGGCACCGTGCTGATCGGACCGACGGTCTTCGGACAGAACCCGGTGGCCGACGTGCCCTCGGCGACGATCCTGCCGGGCTGCGACGGTGACGTCTCCGACCTCCAGGGCGAGGTGTACGTCGACGGCACCCGCGGTGTCGGCCGGGGCGCCGCGCTGCACAGCGCCGTCTACGTGGTCGGCGCCGACCACAACTTCTTCAACAGCGAGTGGACCCCGGGGCAGGCCGTGGCACCCGCCGAGGACGACTTCTGGGACGACCCCGAACAGCCGGACCCGGTGTGCTCGAAGAACGCCCCGACCCGGCTGACCGCCGACCAGCAGCACCGGGCCGGCGCCACCTACATCGCCACCGCGGCCCGGCTGTTCGTCGCCGGTGACGACCGCGCGCGCCAGTTGCTCGACGGCACGGGACGGCGGGCCCCCTCCGCGGATCCCGCCCGGGTGCTGACCCACGCGGTGGGCGGGAACCGGGGCGCGGGGTTCCTGCCGGACGGCGCGGTGACGGTGTCCGGCGCGAAGCTGTGCTCGGCGGTGGATCCCGACCCGGCCGCGGCCTGTCTCGGCATGGGCACGCGGGGGTCCTCGCCGCACTTCGTCCCCTGGTTCGTCGACCCGGAGAAGGGCCGCAGGGCCGTGGCCCTGCACTGGTCGTCGGCCGGCCGCACGGCGTGGGTACGCCCCGCGAAGCCGGTCTCGCTGAGCGGCGCGAAGGCGCTGACGCTGCGGGTGATCGTGCCGCCCGGCACCCGCGGCACCCGGCTGGACGTCTCCGTCACCGACACCGCCGGCCGGCGGGCCACGCTCGGCCAGGTCGGCGTCGACGGTCTGCCGGGCACGGAGCGGACCTCCTCGTACTGGGCCCGTGAGATACGGGTCCCGCTCACGGCCGCCGCCCGCGCCGGTCTCGACCTGCGCCGGGTGCAGTCCCTCGGTCTCACCCCGCGGACCCGGTCGGGCCGGGCCTGGCTGATGGACGCCTGGGCCTGGCGGCCGGGCACCCCGGCCGTGCGCGCGTCCGCGCTGCCGCGTGTCGACCTCGGCACCACCACCGTGCGGGAGGGCGACTCCGGCGTGCGCACCTACCGGGTGCCGGTGCGGGTGTCGGGTCACGGCAGCGGCCAGGTACGGGTCTACGTCGTCGACCCCGTCACCGGAAAGGCGAAGGACCGGCTGGTGACGGTCCGGGCGGGCGGACAAGGCATCGACGTACGGGTGCGGGTGCAGGGCAACACCCGCTTCTCCTACGACGTCTCGCACGACGTGTTCGTGAAGGCCGTCCGGGGCGCGGTGGTCGGCACGCCCCACGGCGGAATCCTGGTGCGCAACGACGACCCGATGCCGAAGATGTCGGTGACGCCGGTCGCGGACCGGGTGGCCGAGGGGCAGCCGCTGCGCTGGCGTCTGTCCCTGTCGGAGCCCGCCGACACGGACACGTACGCCGCCTTCGTGGTGCGGCCGGTGTCCGGCGGCGCCGAACTGTCCACCAAGGACGTCGACCCGGCCTGGCTCGCGGACATGACCGGCGCGTCCGCCGACCCGGAGCGCCCGCTGTCCGCGGTGGACCATCTGTACCTCTGGGTGGCCGTCCCCGCGGGCCGGACCCAGGCGGAGCTGAGCCTGCCCACCGTGCGCGACCAGGTGGCCGAGCCCGAGGAGTCGGTGCGGTTCCAGTGGGCCGACGACTCCGGTGAGCCGGGCGACGGACCGGTGCTGACCGGCACGGTGCTTGACGTGCCCTAGGGCATCCGGTGCGGGCCGGCCGTGTCGTGCGGCCGGCCCGCTCCCGGCTCAGCCGGGGAAGGTGATCCGAATCCCGACCGTGCCGTCCGTCCCGCGCCGCAGGCGGCTGCCGAGGAGGGTGAGCCGGCCGACGATGCCGTACTTGCGGGCGATGAGGTCCCGGTAGCGGGCGGTGGTCCCGGCGTCGCAGATCTCGGCGGTGGCGGGAACCGGGCCGCCGGTCGGGTTGCCCCGCACGTCGCACGGGCCGACGAGGACGTCGCCGCGGGCCCGGATCCGCCGCACCTTCCAGGAGTCGACGACCGTCCAGGCGCCCAGAGCGTCCTCGCCGTCCCGCACGACCCACACCGGGGTCGGCACACCCGTGCCGTTCTTGCGGTAACTGGTGATCAGCAGATACTTGCCCGCGCCGAGCCGGGCCACCGACGTCTCGTCCATGCCGCGCAGTCTAGGCAGCCGCCCGCTCCGCCACCGCGGCGGACCGGAGAACCGGCGCCGCGACAGACCCGCGCCGCTATAGACCCGCCGCACGACAGACCGGCGGCACGGCGGACCGCCGCCACGGCGGACCCGCGCCGCGGCCGTCAGGCCACCGCCTTCGCCATCCTGCGCACGGCTTCCGTGATCACCTCGGGTGAGGTCGCGATGTTCAGCCGTACGTGGCCGGTGCCGCCCGTACCGAAGTCCGTACCGGAGTTGAGGGCCACGCGGCCGCGCTCCAGGAAGACCTCCGCCGGATCGTCGCGCAGGCCGAGCGCCCGGCAGTCGAGCCAGGCGAGGTAGGTGGCCTCGCTCGGCCGGTACCCGATCGCGGGCAGCTGCTCGGCGAGGAGTGCGGCGAGCAGGCGCCGGTTGTCGTCGAGGCCGGCCAGCAGGGCGTCCAGCCAGGCGGTGCCCTCGCGCAGGGCGGCGGTGTGGGCGAGGACGCCGACATGGCTCGGGCCGTGGCTCACCTCCTCGGGCAGCCGGGCCAGATCGGCCGCGGCCGCGGGGCCCGCCACGGCCAGGGCGGCCTTGAGCCCGGCGAGGTTCCAGCCCTTGGAGGCCGACATCAGCGACAGGCCGTTCTCCCCGCCCGGCACGCTCAGATACGGCACGAAGTCCACGCCCTCGACGACCAGCGGCGCGTGGATCTCGTCGGCGACCACGCGCACCCCGTACCGTCGGGCGAGCGCGGCCACCGCGGTGAGCTCGTCGGCGGTGTGCACCGTGCCGGTCGGGTTGTGCGGGCTGCACAGCAGATAGGCGGCGGGCCTGTTGCCTGCCACGGCCCGCCGGAAGGCCTCCTCCAGCGCGCCGAGGTCCAGCCGCAGGTCCGGGCCGAGCCGAGCCTCGCACAGCCGCCGGTCCATGTGCCCGACGAACTGGAAGAACGGCGGATAGACGGGCGGGTTGACGACGACGGAGTCACCCGGCCCGGTCACCAGCCGCAGCATCTCCACCACGCCCAGCATCACGTCCGGCACGATCGCGGTGCGCGCCACCTCGAGTCCGTCCCAGCACCATCGCGCGGCGGCGAAGGCGGCGAGCGCCTCGGCGTAGGCGGTGCCCGCGGGGTAGCCGGTGTCGCCCAGCTCCATCGCGTCGGTGACGGCGCGCACGACGGGCTCGGCGAGCGGTACGTCCATCTCGGCCACCCACAGCGGCAGCACGTCCTGCGGGTAGGTGCGCCACTTCATGCTGGTACGACGTCGCAGGCGGTCGAGGGTGAGTGCGCGCAGGGGGTTCGGCTCGGCGGGCGTGACGTGCGGGATGCGTGTCATGGGGCACAAGATAGGGCGCTGGACGGTGTGCCGGAACGGTACGTCCGGGGGCGCGCGCGGCAGCCGGGCGTTCGGTTCCGATCTTGCGCGCGGTGAACACCCGCCGGTCGGCGTACGTATGGGAGTCAGGGCGCTCGACGACCGGAGGGCCCCGCGGTGTGACCACCGCGCGTTCGGGGTTCGGGAGCCATGCATGAGGCACGCACGACGACGGGTCGTCCGGCGGGCGACACAACTGACGGCCGTCGGCGGACTCCTCCTGGGAGGGGTGATGGTGACGCAGGCCATGGCGAGCGAGAAGCCGGCCGCGTCCGCCGTCCCGCGCAGCTCCGCGCAGTCCGTCGCGGACACCGGGGCGCAGCTCGTGTCGCGGCTGGGCACCGCCCGTACGGCGGGCAGCTGGATCGGCGCCGACGGCAAGCCGGTCGTGGCGGTCACCGACGAGACCGCGGCGGCCGAGGTCCGCAAGGCGGGTGCCGAGGCCAAGATGGTCGGGCACAGCATGAACGAGCTGAAGTCGGCCACGACGGCGCTGCGTTCGGCGCCCCGGGTGGCCGGCACGGCCTGGTCGGTGGACCCCCGCACTAACCAGGTCGTGGTGCTGGCCGACCGCACGGTCTCCGCGGCCGACTGGTCGGCGATGACCCAAGTGGCGGGCAGGATCGGCAGTTTCGTCCGGATGGAGCGCACCGGCGGCGCGTTCACCACGCGGCTCAACGGCGCCCAGCCGATCCTGTCGACCGGGGGCCGCTGTTCGGCGGGCTTCAACGTGACCAACGGGCAGAGCGACTTCATCCTCACGGCCGGCCACTGCGGGCCCAGCGGTTCGCTGTGGTTCGCCGACAACCAGGCCACCCAGCAGGTCGGCCGGACGGTGGACAGCTCGTTCCCCGGCGCCGACTTCTCGCTGGTGCAGTACGCGAGCGGCCGCGCGGGCGACGGTGCCGACATCGTGGCCATCGGCAACGGCAACGGGGTGCGGATCACGGGCGCTGCCGATCCGACCGTCGGGCAGCGGGTGTTCCGCAGCGGCAGCACCAGCGGGTTGCACGACGGAACGGTGACCTCGATGAACGCGACGGTCAACTACCCCGAGGGCACGGTCACGGGCCTGATCGAGACCAACGTGTGCGCCGAACCCGGCGACAGCGGTGGGCCGTTGTTCTCCGAGGGGATCGCTCTCGGCGTGACCTCGGGCGGCAGCGGGGACTGCACGACCGGCGGCACCACGTTCTTCCAGCCGGTGACCAGGGCTCTGTCGGGGCTGGGGGTGCAGTTGATCGTGTCGAAGCAGGCCGCAGGCCAGGGGGGCACGTCCCCGTCGGCCGCCTCCTCGGCCCCGTCCGGCTCGGCCACGCACAGTGCGATCGCTCCCGGCGCCGCCCTGCCGGGCTCGACGGCTCCGGTGGCGGGCGCCGCGACGGACTCGACGCTGCTGTCGGTGCTCACGGACCCGGACAACCTCGGCCCCGGCATGCTGGTGATCGCGGTGAGTCTGATCGCGCTGGTCGCGACCCGGTACATCCGCGCGGAGCAGGACCGCAAGGCCTATCAGCGCTACTACTCGGCGACTTGGGGATGATGGCCCGTCCCGGCACGAGCGGGACGGGGTGACGCGAAGGCCACGGCATCGCATGCGATGCCGTGGCGCAGGGAAGCCGGTGGGAGAAGGACACCCGGGCGCTCGCTGCGCCAGGGGCGATGCCGCGATGCCGCGGCGGCGCGCCGTTCCCGGAAGGGCGGGCCTCAGGCCGCCCGCTGCGACTGCGGGGCCGCGGCGGCCCACTCCAGGACGAGCCGCCGGTACTCCTCGCGCTGCTCGCCGCTCAGTGTCCCGCCCGACCGGAGCCACAGGGCCCGGATCTCCTCGTTGACCTCCGCCGCCGATCGGTCGGATACGGGTTCAACACTGGTGGACATGCCGTGAAGCATACGACTCGCTGCGTGAAGGCCGTGTGAGTAATCAGGAGCATATCGGGCATATGCGACAGTGTTACTGATCACGTCCATCTGCCGGAACTCCGGCTGAACCCGGACCGCCGCTCATCCGACGAGGGCGTGCCCGCATGTCGATTCGCGCCGGAAACCACCCCTTCACGTCATAATTGTTCCGCTCCCGCGGTGAACACGTTCCTCTCCTAGTGTCCTAGTGAAAGGCACGCACTCCATGACGTTCTCGCTCGGCATCGTCGGCGCCGGCCAGTTCTCCGGCCGGTTCGCCCTGCTGTTCCAGGCCCACCCCGGTATCGACGACGTCTATGTCACCGACCTGCTGCCCGAGCGGGCCGAACGGCTCGCCGCCGCCCAGCAACTCACGGGCACCTTCCCCTCGTACGAGGCGATGCTGGAGTCGCCGGCCGTCGACGCGGTCGCGGTCTTCACCCAGCGCTGGACGCACGGCCCCCTGGTGCTCCAGGGACTGCGGGCCGGCAAGCACGTGTACTCCGCCGTCCCGATGGCGGTCACCGTGGAGGAGATCGCGGACATCGTCGACGCGGTCCGCACCACTGGACTGACGTACATGATGGGCGAGACCAGCCAGTACCACCCGGCGACCGTGCACGCCCGCAACCGGATCGCCGAAGGCGCCTTCGGACGGCTCTTCTACGCCGAGGGCGACTACGTCCACGACATGGACCTGGGGTTCTACGACGCCTACCGCTACAGCGGGGGCGAGAACTGGAAGGCGACCGCCAGCTATCCGCCGCTGCTCTACCCGACGCACTCGGTGGGCGGGGTGCTCGGCGCCTGGCGCACGCACGCGGTGAGCGTGTCCGCGATCGGGGTTCCCGACGAGCGCCAGGACGGTGTGTTCGACAAGGAGATCAGCCAGTTCGGCAACGACCTCTCCAACGCCACCGCCCTGTTCGCCGTGGCCGGCGGCGGTTCGTTCCGTACGAACGAGTTCCGGCGGGTGGGCTACCCCTCACACATCAGGGAGTCGCGCTTCCGCTTCTTCGGCACGGAGGCCAGCATGGAACAGCTGGCCACGGTGGCGCTGTGGCAGGACAAGAAGGGGGTGCAGGACATCAGCGACCTGCTGGAGCCCCGGCCCACCCTCGCCCCCGACGACCCGTCGATGCAGCACATCGCCCCGGAGCTGCGGGCCGCGTTCACCTCGGGCTCGGCGCCGGTGCACGACCGCTCCCGGCTGCCGCGGGTGTTCGACACCCTGCACAACGGCCACGAGGGCAGCCACCACTTCCTGGTGGACGACTTCGTGACCGCCGTCGAGAGCCGCACCCTGCCGTCCGTGAACGCGTGGGTGGCGGCCCGCTACACCCTGCCGGGCATCATCGCGCACGACTCGGCGCGGCAGGGCGGGACGCGGCTGGACATCCCGGACTTCGGGGACGCCCCCGGGGCCTGACCGGCCAGCCGGGCCGGGTGTCGTCAGGTGCCCGGCTTGCGGCCGTAGACGAAGACGTCGTCGCCGTTCTTCAGCAGAGACCAGTACTTCTTGGCGTCGGTCTTCGTCATGTTGACGCAGCCGTGCGAGCCCGGCGGGTTCCACATGCTCAGGCCGACGGAGTGGAAGGCCTGGCCGCCGTCGAAGAACTGGCTGTAGGGCATGGACACGTTGTAGATGTTGGAGACGTGGTCGATGTCGCGCCAGTAGATCTTCTTCAGGCCGGTACGGGTCTCGTAGCCGTTGCGTCCGGTGCGCACCGGGACGGGTCCGTAGACGAGCCTGGAGCCGTCCTGGATCCAGCTGAGCTGGAGCGTGAGGTTCACGCAGGCGATACGGCCCTTGTTCGTCGGGCACTTGCCGGCCGCGTTGGGCTTCTTGCCGACGGCCTTCTGCTTGTTCATCAGGTCCATCACGCCCCAGGTCACCGGCCCGGCGTAGCCGATGTTCGGCGTGATGCCGTGCTTGGTCTGGAAGGCCTGGACGGCCTTGCAGTCGGCGGCGGACTGCCTGCCGTCCACCGGACGGCCGAGGAACTTCTCCACCTGCTTCTGGTACGGGCCGGCCTGCGTCGTGCAGCTCGCGGCCTGGGCCGGCGCGGCGGTGACTGCGAGTGTGAGCGGGGCCACCAGCGCGGTGATCCCGAGCGCGACGGCGCCCCGTCTGTGCATGTCCCCCATGGCGGACTCCCTCTCGTACGTCCTGCGATCTCAGTTGCGTAGACCGGTAGTACGAGAGGAAAGTTGCACGGCCGACCGCGCCGGGACACAACGGTTACACGCCAGGTCCCGCAGGACGTACGCCGGTTGCTCCCCGCTCCCCCCGGCTTCCCCTGGCCGCGTGGAAACCGGTGTGGACCGCCGTGAGGCCGCCGTCGACCGTGAGGGCCGTCCCGGTGATCCAGGCCGCGTCCCGGGAGGCGAGGAAGGCGACGGCGGCGGCGATGTCCTCGGGTTCGCCGACCCGGCCCAGCGGGTACAGCCCGCCGATCTCCTCCAGGCGGTCCTCCTGCCCCTCCCAGGCGGTGGTGCGTACGGTGCCGGGGACGACCATGTTGACCCGCACCCCGCGGCCGGCGGCGTGCCCGGCGAGGGTGCGGGTCAGCGATCCCAGGCCCGCCTTGGCGGCGCTGTAGGCGTGATTGCCGAAGTCCTGGAGGCCGTTGACCGAGCCGATGCTGACGACGGCGCCGCGCCCCGACGCCGCGAGGTGCGGCAGGGCCGCCCGGCAGCAGCGGTAGGCGCCGGTCAGGGTGAGGTCGAGGTCGCGGGCCCACGCCTCGTCGGGTTCGTCCTCGAAGCGGGCCGCGTCCGGGGTGCAGCCGTAGGCGTTGTTGACCAGGACGTCGAGGGCGCCGAAGGTGTCGACGGCGTGGCCGACCGCGCGCTCCACGGAGGTGCGGTCCGCCACGTCGCAGCCGAACGCCTCGGCGCCCAGGCCCTGTTCGCGCAGCGCGGCCGCGGTCCGCTCGGCCGCGGGCAGGTCCACGTCGGTCACCAGGACCCGCGCGCCCTCCCGGGCGAGCCGCCCGGCGGTGGCGGCTCCGATGCCGCGGGCGGCGGCGGTGACGAGGACGGCGTACCCCTGGAATCGTGTGCTCTCGGATCGTGTCATGGCCTACCGATACCCGGTCACGTCCGCCGGCCTGCCCCGGTCCTGCACCTCGGTCAGATAGCGCCAGGCGTCGGGGCGGCTGCCGTCGAGGTCGGTGAAGCCGTACTCCAGGGCCAGGCCGCCGCTGGAGAGGGAACGGCCGTTGAAGCGGGCCACCTCGGGGTCGGCCGCGAGGGCGGCGACGGCGCGGCCCACGTAGTGCGGTGTCTCCGAGATCGCGAAGTGCGGCTCGCGGCCGAGGGCGTCGCGCCAGTTGTCCTCGCGCACCCCGAAGGCGTCGAGCATGATCTCCGAGCGCATCCAGCCGGGGGTGAGCGCGACGGCGGTGGCGCCGCGTGGACCGAGTTCGTGGCCGAGGGCGAAGGCCATGCGCAGGACGGACGCCTTGGCGAGGTCGTAGAAGAGGTTGACCCGGTAGGTGTCGCGGTTGTACTCGGCGGTGCCGTCCGTCATCTCCACCACCAGACCGCCGGTCCCCTCCAGCAGCAGCGGCAGGGCGTGGTGGCTGGTGATCGCGTGGGTCTCGACGGCGAGGCGGAGCAGCGTGAGTCCGTTGTCGAGGTCGTGCTCCCAGACCGGGGTGTCCCACTCGAAGAGCTTCTCGCCGCCCCAGATGTCGTTGACGAGGACGTCGAGGCGCCCCTGTTCCCGCGCGATCCGGTCCACGAGCGTGCGGACCTCGGCCGGGACGAGATGGTCAGTGGGTACGGCGATGCCCCGGCCGCCCGCCGCGGTGACCAGGTCGGCGGTGTCCTCGATGGTCTCGGGGCGGTCGTACGCGGAGCGCCGGGCGCGGGTGCTGCGTCCGGTGACGTAGACCGTGGCGCCCGCCGCGCCGAGTTCCACCGCGATCCCGCGTCCCGCTCCGCGCGTGGCCCCCGCGACCAGGGCGACCTTGCCTGCCAGCGGTCCGGACATGTCCGACCTCCCGTACCCGTACGACCGATGTCGTCTTCGAGGGTGCCGGGTGAACCGGACATCTTCTGTCGCCTTTGGCGCGGTGTCCGTCGTCACGCCCGGCCGGTCACCCGGCCGGGCGCGAGGCGGTACCGGTCGTTCCTCAGTGGCCGCGCGCGATCCAGTCCTCCAGGTGCGGGGCCTCGGCGCCGATGGTCGTCGGGTCGCCGTGGCCGGTGAGCACCTTGGTCTCCGGCGGCAGGGTGAGCAGGCGGTCGCGGATCGAGTCGATGATCGTCGGGAAGTGGGAGTAGGAGCGGCCGGTCGCGCCGGGGCCGCCGTGGAAGAGGGTGTCCCCGGTGAAGACCGTGGCCAGCCCGGGTTCGTACAGGCAGACCGCGCCGGGCGCGTGGCCCGGGGTGTGCAGGACGGTCAGGTCGGCGCCCGCGGTCTCGATGACCTGGCCGTCGGCGAGATGGGCGTCGGGCTCGCGGTCCGGGTGGGTCTGGTGCCAGAGCAGCAGGTCGTCGGGGTGCAGCCAGATGGTGGCGCCGGTCAGGTCCGCGAGGGCGGGCGCGGCGCCGATGTGGTCGTTGTGGGCGTGGGTGCAGATGATGGCCGACAGACGGCGCTCGCCGACGGCCTCGGCGATCGCCTCGGCGTCGTGGGCGGCGTCGATGACGACGACCTCGCGCTCGTCGCCGACGATCCACACGTTGTTGTCGACGTCCCAGGTGCCGCCGTCGAGGGTGAACTTCCCCGAGGTGACCAGGCGTTCGATGCGTACGGTCATCAGAGCACCACCACCGAGCGCAGGACGTCGCCCTGGTGCATGCGCTCGAACGCCTTCTCCACCTCGTCGAGCTGGATGGTCTCCGTCACGAACGCCTCCAGATCCAGGCGCCCTTGCAGATGCAGGTCGATGAGCATGGGGAAGTCACGCGAGGGCAGGCAGTCGCCGTACCAGGAGGACTTCAGCGATCCGCCGCGGCCGAAGACGTCCAGCAGCGGCAGTTCGAGCTTCATCTCCGGGGTCGGCACCCCGACCAGGACGACCGTGCCGGCCAGGTCGCGGGCGTAGAAGGCCTGCTTGTACGTCTCGGGGCGGCCGACCGCCTCGATGACGACGTCGGCGCCGAAGCCGCCGGTCAGTTCGCGGATCGCCTCGACGGGGTCGGTGTCCTTGGAGTTGACGGTGTGGGTGGCGCCCATCGTGCGGGCGGTGACCAGCTTGCGGTCGTCGATGTCCACGGCGATGATCTTCGCCGCGCCGGCCAGGTTCGCGCCGGCCACGGCCGCGTCGCCGACCCCGCCGCAGCCGATGACGGCGACGGTGTCGCCACGGCCGACGTTGCCCGTGTTGAGCGCGGCGCCGAGGCCCGCCATCACGCCGCAGCCCAGCAGCCCGGCGACCGCCGGGGAGACCGCCGGGTCGACCTTGGTGCACTGGCCTGCCGCGACCAGGGTCTTCTCGGCGAAGGCGCCGATGCCCAGGGCCGGGGAGAGCTCCTGGCCGGTCGAGGCGAGCGTCATCTTCTGCTTCGCGTTGTGGGTGTCGAAGCAGTACCAGGGCCTGCCCCGCAGACAGGCCCGGCAACGGCCGCACACCGCACGCCAGTTGAGGATCACGAAGTCCCCGGGCTCGACGTCGGTGACACCCTCGCCGACCGACTCCACGACACCGGCCGCCTCATGGCCGAGCAGGAAGGGGAAGTCGTCGTTGATACCGCCCTGCTTGTAGTGCAGGTCGGTATGGCACACACCGCAGGCCTGGACACGCACGACGGCCTCTCCGGGCCCGGGGTCCGGCACGACGATCGTCTCGATCCGCACCGGCTCGTCCTTGCCCGGTGCGATCACGCCGCGTACTTCCTGCGCCATGGTGCTCAGCCCTTTCGTCGACGGGGATCCGTCCCGGTCCGACCCTACGCGTGACCGCTCGGTAGGGGCATGCCCCACGAGCGCCGCGCCTTCCTCCACCTGGGGCGACACATACCCCCGGGGGTACCTCTGCTACGGTGGTAGACATACCCCCGGGGGTAATTTCCAGCGTGTTCACGACGAGAGGAGTGCTGCCGTGTACTTCGTCGACACGATCGACGTGCCGGGGCTCGGCAACCGTGGCTACCTGGCGGGCGGGGCGCACGGCGCCGTGGCCGTCGATCCGCCCAGGGACATCGACCGGGTGCTCGCGGCCGCCGCACGGCGGGACGTGCGGGTGACGCACGTCGTCGAGACCCACGTCCACAACGACTACGTGAGCGGAGGCCCGGAGCTCGCCCGGATCACCGGCGCCGAGTACCTCGTGCCGGCCGCGGCCCGGATCGCCCACCCGCACACGCCCGTCTCGGACGGCGACGTCGTCGAGGTCGCGGACGGTCTGGTGGTGCGCGCGCTCGCCACCCCCGGCCACACCCCGCACCACACCTCGTACGTCCTGGAGGAGGCCGGACGCGCGGTGGCCGTCTTCACCGGCGGTTCGCTGCTGATCGGGACCGTCGGCCGTCCCGACCTGGTGGAACCCCGGCTGACCGCGCGCCTGGCGCGGGCCCAGTACGACTCCGCCCACCGGCTGGCCGCCGGTCTGCCGGACGACACGGCGGTCCTGCCCACCCACGGTTTCGGCAGCTTCTGCTCCGCCGCACAGGCCGAGGGCGACGCGACGACCACCATCGGCCGGGAGCGCGCCGTGAACGAGGCGCTGGTCAAGGACGTCGACACCTTCGTCGCCGACCTGCTCGCCGGGCTGGACGACGTGCCCGCGTACTACGCGCACATGGCCCCGCTGAACACGCGGGGGCCCGCGCCGGTGGACCTCACCCCGCCGCGCAGGGCCGACGCCGAGGAGATCGCCGCCCGGCTGGCCGCCGGGGAGTGGGTGATCGACCTGCGCAACCGGGTCGCGTTCGCCGCCGGGCATGTCGACGGGTCGCTGAACTTCGCGGCGGAGGGACAGCTCGCCACGTATCTGGCCTGGCTGCTGCCCTGGGGCAGGCCGGTCACCCTGCTCGCCGAGTCGGCCGGGCAGCTCGCCGCCGCCCAGCGCGAACTGGTCCGGGTCGGCATCGACCGGCCGGCCGCGGCCGCGACCGGCTCCCCCGCGCAGTGGGTGCGCCCCGGCGAGCGGCCGCGCGCCTTCCCGCGGGCCGACTTCGCCGCGCTCGCGGCCCAGACGGCACCCGAGGACGCCCCGGTCGTGATCCTCGACGTGCGGCGCGACTCCGAACGCGCGGCCGGGCACATCGCGGGCTCGGTGCACATACCGCTGCACCGGCTGCGCGACCGGCTCACGGAGATACCGGACGGCACGGTGTGGGTGCACTGCGCCGGCGGTACGCGGGCCGCGATCGCGGCCTCGCTGCTCGACGCGGCGGGGCGGGACGTCGTCGCCGTCGACGACGGCTTCGACGCTGCACACGCGGCCGGGCTCCCGATGGCCCACCCCGCCGCGGCCGACGCCTGTCACCGTACGGCGCCGTGACCGCGCTCGTCCTCGCCCTCGTCGCCGGTGCCGTCACCGGCATCGCACTGGGCGCGCTGGGCGGCGGCGGCAGCATGCTGGCCGTACCGGCCCTGATCTATCTGCTCGGTTCCACCCCGGCCGCGGCCACCACCGCGAGCCTCGTCGTCGTCTCCGTCACCTCCGTCACCGCGCTGGCCGCGCACGCGCGGACCGGCACCGTGCACTGGCGGGCCGGCGCGCTGTTCGCCGCGGCGGGACTCCTGCCCGCCGCCGCGGGCGGGGCGCTCTCCACGCGGCTGCCGTCGGCCCTGCTCACCGGCGCGTTCGCGGTGATCGCCGGGGTCTCCGCGCTGCGGATGCTGCGCCCCGCCGCCACGGCGCGGGACGGCGCCGCGATGCGTCCGCTACGGGTCGCCGGAGCCGGGGCCGGGCTCGGTGCGGTGACCGGCGTACTGGGGGTGGGCGGCGGCTTCCTCGCCGTACCCGCCCTGGTGAACGTGGTCGGCCTGCGGATGCGGGTGGCCGTCGGTACGAGTCTGCTGGTCATCACCGTCAACTCGCTCGCCGCGCTGGGCGCCCGCGCGGGCGCGGCGGTGAGCGTCGACTGGACGCACCTCGCGCCGTTCACCGCGGCGGCCGTGCTCGGTGCGTGGGACGGCAGGCGGCTGTCGGCCCGGCTCTCCTCGGACCTGTTGCGCCGCCTCTTCGCCTGGGCGCTGCTGCTGGTCGCCACGGTGATGCTGGCCGACGCGGTGCTGTGACCCGCTCCGGCGCCGGGAAGCGGCTCCCTCGTCCGGGAACCGCCCCCGCGCCGGCGAACCGCTCCCGCGGAACAACCGCTACGCCAGCGACAGGAACAGCTTCTCCAGCCGCGCCTTCATCTGCTCCGTCGTCTCCGCCCGGCCGTCGCCCGCGTCGGTCAGGCACTGCTGGAGACCGGTCGCGATGATCGCGAAGCCCGCCCGGTCGAGGGCGCGGGAGGCCGCCGCGAGCTGGGTGACGACGTCCTCGCAGTCGCGCCCCTCCTCGATCATCTTGATCACTCCGGAGATCTGCCCCTGCGCCCGGCGCAGCCGGTTCAGCACGGACTTGAGCTCATCGCCCTCGAACTGAAGCTCCACGACCACTCCTCTACATACCCTTGGGGGTATTTTACCTCCCCCTCGGATCTCCCCTGCCCGGATCTCCCCCGCCGGTTCGACCACCCCCGAAAGGATCGCACCATGACCACTCCCCCCACTCCCCCCGCCCGCTCCGCCCTCGACGCGAGCGAGGCGCACGCCCGGCTGGCCGCGCTGACCGTCGTCGACGTGCGGACACCCGGCGAGTTCGCCTCCGGCCACCTGCCCGGCGCCCACAACATCCCGCTGGACCGCATCGGGCACGCCGTCCCCACGCTGCGCGAGATCCGCGGCGAACTCCTCGTCGTCTGCGCCTCCGGGGCACGTTCCGAGAGCGCCCGGCAGGTCCTGGCCGGGCACGGCGTCCACGCCCTGTCCCTGACCGGCGGCACCCAGGGCTGGGTCCGGGCCGGCCATGAGGTGCACCGCCCGGCGGGCGCCCGCACCGGCTGGGCGATGGAACGCCAGGTCCGCCTCACCGCGGGCACCCTGGTGCTGGCCGGGCTGGGCCTCGGACTCCTGCATCCGGCCTGGCAGTTGATCTCCGCGGGCGTGGCCGGCGGGCTGGTGTTCTCGGCCCTCACCGACACCTGCGGCATGGCCGCCCTGCTGTCCAGGCTGCCGCACAACCGGCCGCGCGGCGCGGAACTGGAGGCCACCCTGGCCGCGTTGAACCAGCGTTGACCGACGACGGCTCGCCCGTGCCCCGGACCCGGTCCGGGAGCCGCACGGGCGCCCGCCGCCGTGCCGCAGGACGACGACCTGGCCCGGGAGTTCGGCCCGACCGGTGAGGAGCACCGTGACCACCGCACAGACGCAGCCCGGCCCGCCCCCGTGGCGGCTGCTGCTGGGATACGTACGCCCGCACCGCTGGGCCCTGGCGGCCGGGGCGGTGCTGTCCCTGGTCACCGGCGCCACCGGGCTGCTGCTGCCGCTGGTGGCGCGCGGGCTGATCGACGACCTGGCGCACGACCGGGCGATCACCGGGGCGCTGCTGGCGATGGCGGGCCTGGTCGTCGCCAACGCGGCGGTCGGCGCGCTGGGTTCGTACGTCCTGCGGCGCACCGCCGAGTCGGTGGTGCTGGGGGCGCGGCGCTCGCTGGCGTCGTATCTGCTGCGGCTGCGGATCCCGGCCGTCGACCGCAGCGAGCCGGGCGATCTGATGGCCCGCGTCACCTCCGACACCACGCTGCTGCGCGAGGTCACCACCGACTCGCTGGTCGGGCTCGGCACCGGCGGCCTCACGCTCGTGGCGACGGTGGTGCTGATGGGGCTGGTGGAGCCGGTGCTGCTGGCGGTCACCCTGGCCGTGATCCTCGGCGCGGGCCTGGTGCTGGGGCTGATCGTGCCGCGGATCAACCGGGCCAGCCGGCGCGCGCAGGACGCGGTCGGCGTGATGGGCGCCGCGCTGGAGCGGGTGCTGGGCGCGCTGCGCACGGTGAAGGCGTCCGGCGCGGAACAGCGCGAGGAACAGACGCTGCACGCGGCGGCCGAGGAGTCCTGGCGGCAGAGCGTGCGGGCCGCCAAGTGGGCGGCGGCCGCGGGCAACACGGCCGGGCTGTCGATGCAGATCGCGTTCATCACGGTGCTCGCGGTGGGCGGGGCGCGGGTGGCGACGGGCGCCGTCGACATCGCCACGCTGGTGGCGTTCCTGCTGTACGTCTTCTATCTGATGTCGCCGATCCAGCAGCTCGTCGGCGCGATCACCCAGTACCAGACGGGGGCCGCGGCCCTCACCCGCATCCAGGAGGCGCTGCGGCTGCCCGCGGAGCCGCCCGCGCGTCCCGCCCCGCTGCCGTCCGCCGACGCCCGGCCCGCGTCGCTGGCGTTCGAGGACGTCCGCTTCCGGTACTCCGAAGAACTGCCGTACGTGCACGAGGGGGTGACGTTCGCCGTGCCGGCCCGGGGCATGACGGCGTTCGTCGGCCCGTCGGGCGCGGGCAAGACCACCGTCTTCTCCCTCATCGAACGGTTCTACGAGCCCGGTTCCGGGGTGATCACCCTGGACGGGCTCGACGTCACGCAGTGGGAGCTGCCACGGCTGCGGTCCGCGATCGGCTATGTCGAGCAGGACGCTCCGGTCCTGTCGGGCTCACTGCGCGACAACCTGCTGCTGGGCAGCCCGGAGGCGGACGACACGGCGCTGGCGCACGTCCTGAAGACGACCCGGCTCGACGGTCTGGTGGCCCGGCTGCCCCAGGGGCTCGACACGCTCGTCGGGCACCGCGGCACCCGGCTGTCCGGCGGCGAGCGTCAGCGCGTGGCGATCGCGCGGGCCCTGCTGCGCCGGCCCCGGCTGCTGCTCCTGGACGAGGCCACCTCGCAACTGGACGCGGTGAACGAGGCGGCGCTGCGCGACACCGTCGCGGACGTCGCCCGGACCACGACCGTCCTCGTCGTGGCGCACCGGCTGTCGACGGTCACGATGGCCGACCGGATCGTGGTCATGGACGCCGGCCGGGTGCGCGCGGTCGGCACCCATCGGGACCTGGTGTCGGCCGACCCGCTGTACGCGGAGCTGGCGGCCACGCAGTTCCTGGCGACCGCGGACGACTGACCCGACCGCACCGGCCGTGCGGCCGCACAGGGCGCAGGGCCGCCTCGACGGGCGGCCCTGCGTCGTACCGCGGTCGTCACTGAACGGCGGGCAGCAGTCCCGTCACCGGTGCCGCGAGGTCGGTGAGCTGGTGCAGCTGGCCGAGGTCGTTGAGTTTGCCCAGGCCCGACAGCTGCTCGCGGACCTGCGGGACCTGGCCCCGGTACTGCGCGGGTACGTCACTGGCGGCCAGGGAGTCCAGCACCGCGATCGGGCTCAGCTTGCCGTCGGCCGGGGCGGTCGCCTCGGCGGCGCTCGCGAGCGGGGCAGCGAGGCCGGTGACCCCGGCGGCGAGGCAGGCGGCGGCGACGATGCGTCGAGTGGAGATCATGCCCGGGCAACGGCAGGGACGCGGCGGCGGACACGGGCGCGGCGCCGCACTCACCCGTGAGGAGGAGCCCGCGGCCCCGCTTGCCGAGCCCGGCGGGGCGGGGGACGCTCGGAGGTGGGAGTGCCGTGGCCCGTCCGTCCGCCGGACCGCGGCCCTCGTGAGGAGGTCAGCATGGGCAGCGCGGCAGGCTCCGCCTTCGACACCGACACCCTGCGTCAGGGCATCGAGGGGACCACGGCGGCGACGCTCCTTCGGCTCTACGCGGACGACGCCGAGATACGCGTCATCGACCGCAACTCCCAGCCGAGCCACCCGAAGATCCTGCGTGGCCGTGACGAGATCGGCGCGATGCTCGACGACGTCTACAGCCGCGACATGACGCACAAGCTGGAGAACTGCGTGATCCAGGGGGACAGCGCGGCCTTCAGCGAGTCCTGCCGGTACCCCGACGGGGTGCGTGTCCTCGCCGAGTCGATGATCACGTTGCGCGACGGCAAGATCAGCGAGCAGATCATGATCCAGGCATGGGACGAGTAGGCGGCAGAGCGGCGAGGGTCCAGGTCACCTCCAGGCTGACCTGGACTTTCACTGCTCGGGCGACGCTGGGGGCAGGTCGGCCTCGGCGGCCGCGACCAGTTTCCGCAGCAGGTCTGCGAGTGTCCGCTGCTCTGCTGCGCTCAGCGCTGCGAGCAGCGCGTGCTCGCCCTCGGCCTCCGATGCCGCGTGCGCTTCGAACGCGGCATGACCGGTCGCGGTGAGCCGGACGCGTACCCGGCGCCGGTCCCCCGTCTCGTGCGTGCGGACGATCAGCCCGGCCTCCTCGACGGCCGCGAGCCGCGCCGAGAGCGCGCCCCGGGTCAGCCCGAGCTCGTCGGCCAGCCGCAAAGGGCTGCTCTCGTAGGGCGGTCCGAGCCTGCGCAACTTCAGCAGCACCTTGAAGTGCCCGTACGCGAGTCCGTCCGCGTCCAGTACCTCACGCCGGGCCTGGGACGCGTGCCGCGCCAGGACCGCCAGCCGGACGAAGATCGCCTCCTTGACCGGGTCCATCCAGGCGAGTTCCTTCGACCACTCCGCCACATGACGGTCGACCGAGTCCTCCATTGACTGCCTCCCGCAGTGATTTTCTTGTGGATAGTTTTTCGAATAACTACCTTCCCTGTCATGACGATTGCCACGAGCAACCCGACACTGTCCGTGCGAGCCGACGAACTGTAGTGTGCAGCACAAGAGTTGGGACTGGCGGGGCGCTGGGACCGGGCGCTGGCGCTGCTGGACGCGGCGACCGCCGACGCCCCGGAGATCCGATCCCGAATTGTCCTGACGGCCGCTCAGACAGCCCTGGAGAAGGACTGGTTCACCGGAGGCGACAGCGCACGGGAGCGGCTGGCGGCCGCGGAGCGGGAACTGCCCGACGGCGACTGGGACGTGGACTTCGCCCGGCTGCGGCACACCTACCGGCTGCTGCTGCTCGTCGACGGCGCCCCGCGCTTCGGCCCGGCCGGCAAGGACCCCGAGGCGCTCGGGACACTGCGCCGACAGGCCGAGGCACTCCGCGACCGCGCCCCGGACGAGGGACGCCGCGGCTGGGCAGCCATGTACGCCGGGCTCGTCGCGGACAACCACTTCGCGGACCGCGCCGCCGCCCCCGTCTGCTACGCGGCCGCGCTGGACGCCGCGGAGTCGGCCGGTGTCCCCCTGCTGGCCCGGGAGGCCCTGCGCCATCTCGGCGACCACGACCACGACGCCGGCGAGGACGGCCTCGCCCTGGAACGCTGGCGCCGGGCCACCGCGCTCGGCGCCGGCGCGGGCGCGGTGCCGGGCACGCTCTCGCAGCAGCTGCTCCTGGCGGTGCTGGCCCGGGACACCGGCGACCGGGCCGGCGCCGCGGCCCTCGCGGCGGAGGTGGCCCGCTGGGCGGACGCCCTGGGGGCCACCCCGCTCGCGGCGCAGGCGCGCGCCTTCCTGGCTGGCGCCGACCCGACCGCGCCGCCGCCCGCGCCCTAGATCCGCGCCCTGGACCTGCGCCCTGGATCGCGCCCTGGATCCGCGCCCTGGATCCGCGCCCTGGATCCGCGCCCTAGGTCAGCGTCCACCGCTGGTTGGCGCCGCCGTTGCAGGTCCACAGCACCATCCGGGTGCCGTCGGCGGTACCCGCGCCGTAGGCGTCCAGACACAGGCCCGCGTTGACGTTGGTGAGAGTGCCGTCGCTGTTGACGTTCCACTTCTGGTTGTTCTGGCCGTTGCAGTCCCAGATGACGACCTTGGTGCCGTCGGTGATGCCGAGGTTGTAGGCGTCGAGGCACTTGCCGCCGTACACCACGAGTTCCTTGCGGGAGGTGTACGTCCAGGCCTGGTTGCGGCCGCCGTTGCAGGACCACAGCTCGGCCTGGGTGCCGTTGGTGATCGTGCTGTCGTAGACGTCGAGGCAGCGTCCGGACTGCGCGCCGACCACGAGCGTGCCGTTCGTGCCCGGCAGGGGGCGCACGGTCAGGTCGGCGAGCGCGGGGGCGCCGGAGAAGGTCAGGGTGTTCGAGGCGCCCTTGGACAGGGACACGGCGACGGAGACCGTGCCCTGGGCGGAGCCCGTGGGCGGGAACGAGATCGTCGTCGCCGTCTGGCCGTTGACCTGGAGGGTCGCGGTACGGGCGGTGGCGGCGGTGTTGGTGTAGGCGACGTCGACGACGTCCAGGCCGGTGTGCGCGGCGCTCACCCCGGTGAAGCTCGACGTTCCGGTGTAGGTGGCGCTCGCCGCCTCGGTGCCGCCGGTGACGGTGAGCAGCACCGAGCCCCCGGCCGGGACGCTCGCGGTGTACCCGGTGGCGTGGTTGCCGAGTCCGCTGCGCGACCACAGGTCGCGTACGGCGGCGGAGGCCGCGGTCAGGCCGAGGTCGGCCCAGCGGACGGTGATGTTCTGTGTGGCGGAGGCGCGGTTGAGCAGCACGACGGCGCGGTTGCCGGTACCGGCCAGGACCTTGCCGTACACCTGCGCCCCGGTGGTGTCCTCGGCCACCTTCACGCCCTGGAGGCCGCGCGGGTCCTGGTCCACGGCGACGACCTCGGGGTTCTTCAGGACGGCGGCGGTCTCGGAGGTCATCGTCGCCAGGTTGTTGCCGGCCAGCAGAGGTGCGCCGGAGATCGCCCACAGGTTCATGTGGGTGCGGTTCTGGGCGGCGGTGAAGCCGTCCATGCCGACCATCAGCATGTCCGGGTCGTTGTAGTAGCCGGTGTGCTGGGCGGTGGGGTGCAGGGCCTGGTCGAAGTTGGACAGCAGGTTCGCCATGGCGGGACGGTCGCCCCAGTAGATGATGTCGGTGCTGGTCCGGTACATGGGAGCGAGGCCCGGGGCCCAGTTCCAGGGGTTCTGCTCGCCCCAGTTGCACAGGGAGAGGGTCAGCGGGCGGCCCGTCGCGGCCGTGGCCGCGGTGACCGCGGCGCTGATCGACCGATACGTGCTCGGCGCGTCGAGTCCCTCGGCGTGACCGCCGCACCAGTCGACCTTTACGAAGTCGAAGCCCCAGGTGGAGAACTGGAGCATGTCCTGGGCGTAGTGGCCCTCGCTGCCGCTGCCGGGTGCGGCGGGACGGCCGGTCGGGTAGTAGTAGCCGCAGCCGTCCTTGCCCGCGTCGGTGTAGATGCCGGCCTTCAGGCCCTTGCTGTGGATGTAGGCGGCGATGGCGCTCATCCCGCCGGGCCACTCCGCCTCGTCGACGGTGATGTTGCCCGCGCTGTCCCGGGTGCCCTGCCACCACCCCTCGTCGATGTTGATGTACTGATACCCGGCCGCGGGCAGACCGGCCGCGACGAACGCGTCGGTCTGCTGCTTGATCACCCCGTAGTCGATCTGGGCGGCGAAGCTGTTCCAGGAGGCCCAGCCCATCGGAGCGGTGCCGACGGGGATCTGACGGGTGGTCGCGGCCTGTGCGGGGCCGGGCCGGGCGAACAGGAGTGCGGCGGTCACGGTCAGCGCCAGGACGAGGGCGCGTACGACGGCGTCCCGGCGACGCCGTGCGCGGCTCGTTCGGGGTGGGGGAAACATGCGGCTCCTTCGGCCGGAGACATGGACGTCTCGACAGGTTCGACATATCGAACATGGATCGACTTTCCGAACATTGCGGCGCGCGCCGAAGGTAGAGCCGCGGGAGGGTGAAGTCAACAGATGTGACACCAGGCGGCAACTCGCCACCGCACAGCCGCCGTTGACTCAGGAAGGCCGCATGCAAATGTGAAGATCTTGCAAGCTACATATGTAGATGTCATGATCACGGACGTCTGGAGGTCCGGACGCAGGAACGACGATGGGGATGTCCGGCATGCAGGGTGAACAGGACGTGAGCACACAGGAACCGGTCCGGCGCAGGACGCGCTGGCCTGTCGTCCTGGTGGTCATCATGCTGCTCGCGGGCGGATTGGGCTTCTCCGCCGCCCGCTGGGACCTGGCCGGGAAGCTGGGCCTCGGCAACACCACCGCCGAGGCCGGTGGTTCGACCCGGGCCGACGGACGGGGCAGCGCGGTCCAGGCCGACCCGAGCTCGCCGACCGCCGAGAAGTCCGCCGCTCCGGCGCGCACACAGCGGACGGACTGCCCCGCGGACTCGACCCTCCTGGCCGCCGCGCACAAGCGACTCAACACCGACGGAGACCCCGCCCTGGGGCTGAAGCAGTGCTGGCCCGGCTGGGACACCGCGGTGCTGGTCACCACGGGCTCCGCGGACGCCATGGCCCACGGGGAGCTGGTCGTCTTCCGGGACGAGAACGGCACCCCGACCGAAGCGGCAGCCCTGACCACCGGCTCGACGACCGCCGCCTGCGACGGACTGCGCCGGATGAACCCGCCGGCGGACCTGCTCGGCTACGCCTGTGAAGGCAAGGCCGATCCGGAGCCCTTCGACAAGGACGCGGCGCTCAGGACAATGTCCGGGCTCGGCTACCAGCCCGTGAAGCCGATCGGGGAGCCGAACGGGCCGCTGCGCGCCGTCTGGGGAGTCGTCGACGACGGCGGCCACTTCAATCAGGTCTTCCTCTTCTACGGGAACCGCTTCCTCGGCTCCGCTCCGCTGTCGGACGTCGGTGACATTCCTCAGCCCGGCGGCTCCTCGGTGACGCTCCAGGGGAACCTCCGCAACCCGGACGACCCCGAGTGCTGCCCGTCCGGCGGATCCGTCGACTACATCGTCAAGTGGAACGGCACCCAACTGATCTCGAACCCGCCGTTCCCCACGGACTCCTGAACAACCGAAGCATCCGCAGCGCGGCGGGAGCCGTGTGCGCAGTTTCGAATCTCGCCGGGAGCACTTCGCATGAAGTGCCCAAGGACCCCGTCACCAGCGGAAACGCCGAGGACGGGGTCTTCCTGTCCGCGCAGGTGGATGCCGCCGGAAGCAGCCGTTTGCATCAAGTCCAAGCTCGCCAAGAGCGCCATAGCCGTGGCCGTCACCGGCGCGGCGCTCCTTGGCACCACCACCGCCGCCGAGGGCTTAATACCCTCGAACTGGCCCTTCGGCGCGATCACGGCCGTGCCACACACGTGCCTCTACGCAATCAAGGACGTCTTCAGCAACAGGATCGTGGGCTACTCCATCGACGCGCGGATGAAGTCCCGCCTGGCCGTGACCGCCGTGGACAATGCCGTTGCCCGGCGTGAACACGTCGCCGGATGCATCCTGCGCAGCGATCGCGGATCGCAGTTCCGGTCCCGGAAATTCGTCCGGGCCCTCGACCGCCATCGGACGGTCGGATCGATAGGGAGAGTCGGTGCGGCCGGCGGCAACGCGACCATGGAGTGTGGGGCGACGGCAGACGGGATGGGAGCTGGGGGAAGCGGTGGGTTGCGGAAGGGAAGAGCTGTGCGGCGCCGCGCTGTCGACCGGGGCCCTTTAGGCTGTCCAGCGCAATCCGGCGCCAGGCGGAGAAGCGGAGCGAAGAAACGTGAGCGACGACGCGCAGGAGCTGGCCGATGTGCAGCGGCAGCACTGGCAGAACAGCTACACCGCCCACCCGGGCATGTACGGCGAGCAGCCCTCCACACCTGCTGTCTACGCTGCCGAGATGTTTCGATGGGCCGAAGCCGATGACGTGCTGGAGCTGGGAGCCGGACATGGCCGCGACGCCCTCTTCTTCGCTCGTGAGGGCTTCACCGTCCAGGCCACCGACTTCAGCCCCGTCGGGCTGGAGCAGATGCGGGACGCCGCCCATTCCCAAGGAGTCGAGCATCGGGTAACGACCGCCGTGCACGACGTGCGGGACCCGCTGAGGCTGCCCGACGCGTCGGTGGACGCAGTCTTCGCGCACATGCTGCTGTGCATGGCCCTGTCGACCAAGGAAATCCATGCCCTGGTCGGCGAGGTCAGCCGAGTGCTGAGGCCGGGCGGGGTATTCGTCTACACCGTCCGTCACACCGGAGACGCTCACTACGGTGCCGGCACCCCGCACGGTGACGACATCTTCGAGCACGGTGGCTTCGCGGTGCACTTCTTCCCCCGGCACCTTGTCGACTCGCTCGCTGAGGGATGGACTCTCAACGAAGTCCATGACTTCGAAGAAGGCGATCTACCCCGCCGCCTGTGGCGCGTCACGCAGACCCTGCCCCGGTGAGCGCCGCACCGATCCCCGCAGCCGGCATCACCGTCGACGGCACAGGCCTGCTGTGCGTGACGCTCCTGCTGCGTCTGCGCAAGCAGATCAAAGCGGCACAGCCAGGCACCGTCGTGCACGTGATCGCCACGAACCCGGCCGCACCGCTCGACATGCCCGCCTGGTGCCACATGGTCGGACACGACTACCTCGGCCCCGTGCCCGGGGATCGACCGGTGTACGCGCTCCGACTGGCCGGCGACGCACGTCCCACTCGCCCCGGCGCACCCTGGCACCCGGCCCCATGACGTTGGGGTGGCCAACATGACTGCCTGAGCCAAGCGCTGGTCAAGTACCTGAGGCGGTGGGCCGCGCGGGTGCTGTACAGCAAAGAAGTACAGCAGCCACCCCAGCCACAACTGACCACCACCAGTCCTAGGCGACCGTCTGACGGGCCCGGCAGGCCTCCGCGACCATCGTGCCCATAGGTTCACATCGAGGGGCCGCGGGGCGTGCCACTTCCGTGCCAGAACGGGCGGGGACTCATGGGGAATCGAGGTTCCCCAGGGTACGCACGGCCCTACGCCGCCCAAGGCAGGGATTCCCGGGTCAGACCCGGAGTCCCCCAACTTCGCTCCTAAAGCGATGCTTCACATCTGGCGGGTGAGACCATCCGTGGATGACGGACGCACAGCTCCCCTCGGGATGGTCCCTCCAGCAGATCCGTGACGTATCCGGGGACAAAGAGGCTGTCGCACTGGATCCAAACCGGGCGGTGAAGTGGGTAGCCCGCCCCGGAGCGCCCGACGAGGTCCTGCACCCGGAGATCGTTCTCGGGTTCCACAGCCTGTGCCTCGTGAAGCCTGTTGATGATGACGACTGGTACATGGGCAGCCTGTACGACGACGGCAGCATCGACTGTTGGGCAGCCTACGCCAATCTGTATGAGGCGCTGCGTGGTCTGTAAGGGGCCCAGGCTGAAGGCTGACGAGATCAGTGATCCCACGGCTGTTGCAGTGGCCTCTGCACAACAGCAGAAGGCTGGGCAACGACGCCGACGGCTTCTCCGTCTCGCTGCCCGCCGGCGGCACGATTCCTGACATCAGCAGCTGCCTTCGACGTCCCAAGACGTCAACGGATGAGACTGGTTACTGACGGAGCCGTCACCGTGCGCGGCCGAGGCATTTGGCAGGTCGAGGCGACTCGGGGCTCGAAGTTGTGAGGCAGTGGTCAGCGACAATGCTGTACAGCAGCGACAGGGGCAGACCATCGAGCGGTCGCACCTGACAGAAGCCCACAGCATCCGAACCGGTCGGAGCTGTGGGCTTCTTCGGTGGCGCCGGTCAGCTGTCGGTGGCCTGGCGACGGCCTCCGTACGAGGTCACCAGCGCGTCGGCGACGGCCGCCGCGTCCGCGTCGGCTACGTCCGCCGGGTACTCCGGCAGGAGGTCGTCCCAGACGGGCATCCATGACCCGAACAGCTGGGCCTGCCCCTCGGGCCGGGCGAAGAACCAGATGTGCAGGTGCGCTGCTCCGTCCCCGATCCGGTAGACGTGGGCTCGGGAGACATGCGGCAGTGACTGCACATGGCGGACGATGTGAGTGGTGAGCACCCCGAGTTCGGCGGCCATTTCGTCGGGCAGATCCGCCATGTCGTAGTGGTCCCTGGAGAACAGCATCAGTACCAGAGGCACGCCGACGCCCTTGATCCGGGCCAGTCGCCAGCGTTCGTTAAACCAGATGCCCTCGTCTCGGGCGCGGCACGGGTCGCAGTTCGCCGGGTCCTCGCCATGCCGTGCCGGCTCAGGCAGAACGGGCGGACGCAGCGGCGCGACGCGAAGTCCCTCGGGTTCGAACGGGCTTATCTCCCAGCTGGTCATCCGCGCCAGCGGAAGCCGAAGCTCACCGTCCGCGGCCGCGCGTGCGTGGTCGTAGAACTCATCAGGTCGCAAAGCCATGATCGGAGACTAGCGTTGCCCTCCGGTGCCCCGCCCGTGCCATATGCATGCCGGATCATGCGAGGAGCCTCGGGAAGCAGCGGAAGCTCAACTCCGCAGACGGAAACCGTCTGAGCCGCTGTAGCGCAGGTCGACTCCACCACCACCGACAGACCACCTGAGCTTCCCGAGCGCCGCGGACATGCCGTCGGCCACGTCGACCTTCCCTGTCAGCCATGCACAAAGGGTTGGAAGCGCCGGCTCTGGCAGCACGGTCGAAGCCCGCTTAAGATCACGCCACTTGACATGACCTTGGGAGAACTCATGCATGCCCGGATGCCGTTGACGGCACACGTCACCCTGACCCTGGTTACCGTGGCGACGTTGGCCGGCTGTTCGGCTACAGACGTCACGACCACGGCTTCCGGAGCCGAACCGCCCTCCGCGCCTGCCACCGCGCGGACGAGGCCACTGAGCGAAGCCGAGCTGAGGGCGCTGACCTTGGAAGATGCGGAGTTGCCCGAGGCCCGCCCGGGAGGAATCTCCGTCCAGGACCACAGTGACCCGACCGACTACCCCTCCTTCAAGCCCGACTCCGATCCTGACTGCCAGTCAGTACATGACATCCGCAACGCGAGGACGGCTTCAGCGGTCGTCACCCAGGTGATCAACTGGAAGGACGGGATCTACGGCGGTGGAGTCACCCTGGCCTCCTACGACGATGGTGAGGCCGAACAGCTCTTCGCAGAACTCAAGCGCGCCCTGAACTCGTGCCACACGTATCAGGGCGACGGGTGGACAGGTACGTATACGTCCACCATGCAGACGCAGAAGGCGCCGAAGGCGGGCGACGAGGCTGTGCAGTTCAGGGAGTACTCGCCGACCGAACAAGGCAGGCGTGACCAGTTGTCCGTCATCGTGCGGACCGGCAATGTCATCGCAACCTACGGCTCCCTGGATGTCGGCCGCACATCGACATTCCCCACCGAACCGATCATCAAGCAGGCTGAACGGCTGCGCGACGCGCAGAACAAGTAGAACGAAGCAGTGGTTCGTCGCCTCGGGGGCCGTGCCACACGCTTGCCACTACGGCCGCTCGAAGCCCTCCGCGGACGACTCCACGCTTCCCGAGCCGAGGGCGCTTGCGCGAGCGCTGTGGCCGGCGGCTCCTGAAACCCTGATACCCGATCGGACGCATGGCATCACACCAGAGATACGTCTGAAATGCCAGCTATGAGAGCTGTCGGTACGTTCATCGGAGGTCGGTTACCCGGCCGACGTCCGTCCGACAGAGAGAAATGACATGCCTTCGCATACTTTTGCCGTGGTCGGCACCGGAATAGCCGCGACCGCCCTGGTAGCCGCCGGCATCACCTACGCCCCGGCCGTCGGATCCACCCCGGCGTCCCACTCTGTCCACCGAGCGGCCCACTCTGTCCATCGAGCGGCCCGGCCTGTGCAGCGAGCCGCTCCTGTCGCGGCCATCTCGGGCGGCAGGAGCGCGAGCAAGGAGAGGAACGAGGGCCACGAGGAGGGCGGACCCGACTACGGTCGCGGGGAAGGCGGAATGATCTACTTCAACGAGCGTACGTACTCCGCCTCCTCCGATGGCTGCATCACTGCGGCCAGCTCCAGCAGCTTCAGTATTTTCAATGACAGTCGGCAGACCGTCGAGGTCTTCCGAGGCTTCGACTGTGCCGGCGCTCCGGTCGCCACGGTGGGCCCCCACGGCGAGACCTCTGGCACTGTGACCCGTACCGACCTCGGGGGCATGTTCGGTGACGATGGTGTCGTGAGCAGCTTCCGGGTGATCGACGACCACGACGAGTGGTGACAGCGGCGCCCGGCGCACAGGAAGGCCCCGGCCCGCCTGACATTCACACCTGACATCAATGCAAGGCAAGATGCCGTGCTGGTCAGCCCCTTCGTCAAGCCCCTTCGTCAACATCCAGGGGCGATCTCCTCCGGCCGCCCCCGTCCCGGCTTCACGAGGACGGGAACGGCCTTCGCCGGTGCGGCTCCATATCCCCCTGGACCTTGGTCAGGGGCACTGCACCAGGCTCTCGGCGCGTGGACGAGCCTCCGGATCCGTGGGTCAGATCCGGCCCGCCCAGGCCGTCAGTTCCGTGCGGGCCGCGGTCAGCAGGGTGGCGGAGGGGGACGTCGCCCCGTTGGTCACCAGTGCGTAGTGCACGACGCCCGTGTCCGACGTGGTGAGGAGCAGACGGCGGCTTCCGGTGCCGCCCGGTTCGGCGGCCACGGCGACCGGGGTGGTCTGGGTGTACGCGGGCAGGCCGTAGGCGGTGCCGAGGTCGGAGACCACCGTGGTGGACGCCGTCGGGAACGACGCCGGCAGGTGCAGTTCGGTCGGCGCCGAACGGCCCGCGGAACGCCACACCAGCAGTGCGTACTGGCCGGAGCCGACCAGCTGCGCCACGTTCGGCAGGGAGGACGGGACCGGGTTCCAGGTCAGCGTGGTCGAGCCGTCGCGGGAGCGGTCCTCGTAGGTGAAGGCGACCGTCGTACCCGAAGTGGCGCTCGGGTAGACGCGGTCGAGGAGCCGGGCGTCCTGGCGCAGGACCGCCGTGCCCGAGTCGTCGAGGCGTACGGCGGACAGGTCCTCGTCGTTCCAGGCGTCGCCGGTGGTGAGCACCTTGCCGGTGTTGCCGTTCATCAGCTCGTGATGACGGCCGCTGTAGAGGTCCCACTGCCACTGGGAACCGGACAGCACCGGGCCCGAGGCGGCCGGGCTCGACCACCAGCTCGCGCCCTTCACCCGGGAGTCGAGGGCCTGGTACATCGCCTTGAGGACGGTCGGCGCCTTGTCCGCCACCGTGCCCGACAGCGGATGGCCGAACTCGCTGACCACGGCCGTCGTCCCGGCGGCCGCCGCCCGGTTGCGGACCGTGCCGAAGTCGGTCACGTACTGCCCGTCGGCCGCCTTGCCCCACATCAGGATCCCGGAGATCGCCTTCTGGTCGTAGAAGTGGGTGTTGAAGACGTAACGGGAGCCGAGCGTGCCCGCGTCGAGCAGACCGCCGGTCTGCTTCTGGGAGTCGATGTTGGAGTTCCAGAAGAGGTTCGGCTCGACGAGAGCGGGCTTGTCCTGCCAGCCGGCCGCGTCCATGCGGGCGCGGAACTTCACGTAGAACGGCCACAGGACGTCCCGCTCCCAGGTGCGGCTGGTCTGCCCGGAGTCGTAGGTGCCCGCGTACGGCTCGTTGAAGGGGTCGAAGCCGGCGACACCCGCGAACTCCTCGGCGGACAGGTGCTGTCCGAGGTAGGTCATGGTCTGCTGGGCGGTGGCCAGGAAGGCGTCCTGAAGGCCGTAGGCGTTGTGCCAGAAGTCGTACGACGCTGCCTTGACCGCGCCGTTCTGGGTGATGTTCTGGCCCCAGAAGAGGCAGATCCCGCAGGACTCGTCCGGATAGGAACCCGCGTCCACGGCCCACTTGGGGGCGCCGTCGCCGGTGTACCAGCTGTCCTCGTCGAAGAGGTAGCGGGAGTAGAGGTCCTGGTGGAAGTCGGGGTGGACGCGGATGCCCGCGTCGAGGAAGGCGCGTATCTGGTCCGTCACCGCGGCCAGGTAGGCGGTGTCGACCTGGCCGCGGACCGGCTCGGCGTGCGCCCAGGAGAGCAGGAAGCGGACCGAGTTGCCGCCGCCCAGGGCGCGCAGCGCGGTCGCGGACTTCTTCGCGTCGGCGACCGAGGCGAAGGGGAGGCCGCCGTTCTCCTCCAGTTTCGTCTCGCCGGAGACGTTGTAGCCGCGCAGCACGACCTCGCGGCCGAGGCCGTCGGTGAACCTGCCGTTCGACACGGTGAGGGCCGTGCCGTCGAACCAGAGGGAGTCGGGGACGGTGGTGGCGGCGGTGGCGGACGGGGTGCCCGCCACCGTCAGGAATCCACAGAGGACAACCAGAACCACGAGCAGACGTGCCCGGATATTCGGCATGTCCATTACATTCCGAGGATGTCCTTCAACAGTCAACACCACTGACTCCGGAGTAAGTTCACCCCCGGCCGCCTCATCCGCCGACCCTGCGCGTCACCTGCAGCAGGTACTCCTTCCGGCTCAGCGGGTTGTGGTCGGTGCGGGCCCGCTCGGGGACCGGGCCGCGCGCGACCGGCGCGTAGTGGTCGAAGGCGCTCTCGAACTCGCCCTCGCCACGGGTCAGTCCGGGCAGCCGCTGCTCCAGGACGTGCACCTCGGCGGCCGGCACCGTCCCCTCCAGGACATAGACCTCGCCGCGTGTGTCGGCCGTCCGCGGCACGGCCCGCAGGGCGGCCAGCACCGGCAGCAGGGCGCCCAGGGTGTCCGCCGGAGCGTCGAGACGGAACCCGTGCATCGGCTCGTGCACCCGGGTGCCCGCCCGGCGCAGCGCCTCGACGAGCACCAGCGGGGTCAGTCCGCGGAAGTCGGCACCGGTGCTCGACATGCTCTTGTCGAAGCGCTGGTGCGCATGGCTCTGCCGGGGCGAGTAGCCGCAGTGGGTCATGGTGACCGCACAGTCCGGCACCTGCCAGCCGTGCAGGCCCTGGCCGAGGGTCTCGCGCACGGTGTCCTCGACCGCCTTGAAGAAGGCGTACGGCATCGCGCCCAGCTCGACCGCGAGCGCGAAGGAGACGCCCGAGCCGACGGGGGCCGGTTCGACGCGCAGTCCGACGGTCGCCAGGAACGGGTTGCCGTCCTTCTTGTTGAACTCGACCGCCTCGCCCGTCCCGGCCGGCCGCTCGACACACAGCGGCGTCGTCCCGCGGAAGGAGACGTCGAGTCCGTACTCGTCGGCGAGGGTCGCCTGGACGACCTCCTTCTGCACCTCTCCGTACAGGGACACCGAGATCTCGCGGCGCGCCTCGTCGTGCCGCAGGTCGATCAGCGGGTCCTGCTCGGCCAGCTGGGTGAGCGCCGTGTGCAGCGCCCCGGTGTCCGTGCCCGGACCCGGTACGACGACGGTCTCGAGGGTCGGCGGCGCGAAGAAGTGGCCGTACGGCTTGCGGGGTACGCCGATCGGGTCGCCGATCCTGACGTCGGCCAGTCCCCACAGCCGGGCGATCCGGCCCGCGGCGACGGCACCGGACGGGGTGTCCGTGCCGTGGTCGAAGACACCGATCCCGGTGATCCTGCCCTCCCGGCCGTCCTCGCCGAAGGCGATCCGGTCGCGCACCCGCAGGGTTCCGGAGAACATGCGCGCGTAGGCGACCTTCTCCCCCGCCGCGCCCCGCTCGACCTTGAAGACGGTGCCGGAGACCGGGCCTTCGGGGTCGCCGCAGGCGGTGGGCAGCAGGTCCCTGATCCCGCGGACCAGCTCGGGCACGCCCGCGCCGGTCGTCGCCGAGCCGAAGTACACCGGGTGCACGTCGGCCCGCCGGGTACCGGCGACGAGGGCCGAGCGCATCCGGTCGTGGCCGACGGCGCCCTCGACGAACGCGGCGAGCAGGGCGTCGTCGTGGTCGGCGAGGACATCGAGCGCGCCGGGGCCGAGACCGGGCGTGAACACCGCCCGGCGGGTGCCGAGTCCGGTGGCCCGGCCCATGGGCACGACCGCCGCCGCGAGGCGCTCGGACAGCGCGCGCAGCACGTCCGCGTCGCGGGCGCCACGACGGTCGATCTTGTTGACGAAGACCAGCGTGGGGATGCGCAGCCGGCGCAGCGTCCGCATGAGCACCCGGGTCTGCGCCTGGACGCCCTCGACGGCCGAGACCACCAGCACGGCCCCGTCGAGGACCCCGAGGACGCGCTCCACCTCGGCGATGAAGTCGGGGTGGCCGGGGGTGTCGATCAGATTGACGGTCACGTCGTCGACCGGGAAGGAGACGACCGCCGATCTGATGGTGATACCGCGCTGCCGCTCCAGCGCGAGCGTGTCGGTGCGGGTGCTGCCCGCGTCGACACTGCCGATCTCATCGATGACCCCGGCCGTGTGCAGCAGCCGTTCGGTCAGACTGGTCTTACCCGCGTCGACATGCGCGAGGATTCCGAGGTTGAGCAGGTGCACGAAGCGTCATGTCCTTCGAAGAGTGGGTTGTTCCTTCCGGGGTGGACATGAACGCTGCTCGCATCGGTGCTCCTCGATCCGTGGGGGGCTGGTCACTCTCAGTGCAGCAGAGTCGCGGGCGGCACGGCAACGGATTAACCCCCGGCGGCGGCAGCGTGGCGGTGCGGTGACACCGGTACGGCGGGTGCGACGCTGACCTCGGCGAGGACAGGGGTGACGATGCGTGACATTTTCCCGGCGCTGAGCGGCTGGTACGCGGCCGGTGCCCCGTTCGGTCTCGCCACCGTGGTCGCGGTCAGCCGCAGCGCGCCGCGCGATCCCGGCGCCGCCATGGCCGTGGGACCGGACGACGAGGTCGTGGGCAGCGTGTCGGGAGGCTGCGTGGAGGGCGCGGTCTTCGAACTCGCGCGGGAGGTGGTGGCCAGCGGCCGGGCCTGCCTGGAGACCTTCGGCTACGACGAGAAGGACGCCTTCGCGGTCGGGCTGACCTGCGGCGGCGAGCTCACCGTGCTGCTGCGGCCGGTCTCCCCGGTGCTCGACCCGGCCTTCGGCGCGGTCGCCGAGTCGGTCGCCGCCGGCCGTCCGGTGACCGTGGCGACGGTGACCGGCGGACCCGCGCCGCTCGGCGCCGTCCTCGCCGTCTGGCCGGACCGGGCCCTCGGCACACTGGGCACACCGGGGCTTGACGTGGCGGTCGTCGCCGACGCGCGTGGCGGTCTCGCGCTGGGCGCGACGGGCGTACGGCACTACGGGCCGCACGGGGAGCGGCGCGAGGACGCCGTCCGCGTGTTCCTGCACTCCTTCGCGCCGCCGCCGCGCATGCTGGTGTTCGGGGCGATCGACTACGCGGCCGCCGTCGCCCGGATCGGCGACTTCCTCGGCTACCGGGTCACGGTGTGCGACGCCCGCCCGGTCTTCACCACCGCGAAGCGGTTCCCGGCGGGTGTCGAGCTGGTCGTGGACTGGCCTCACCGCTATCTGCGGGGCACCGACACCGACGAGCGCACGGTGGTGTGCGTGCTGACCCACGACCCGAAGTTCGACGTGCCGCTGCTCCAGGAGGCGCTGCGCCGGCCGGCCGCGTACATCGGGGCGATGGGCAGCCGCCGTACCCACGACGAGCGGATGCGGCGGCTGGCCGAGGCCGGGCTCGGCCCGCGCGAGCTGTCCCGGCTGCGCTCACCGGTCGGGCTCGACCTCGGGGCCCGTACCCCCGAGGAGGTGGCGGTGTCGGTCGCCGCCGAGATCGTCGCGGTGCGCTGGGGCGGCAGCGGCGCCCCGCTGACGCGGACGCGGGGCGCCGTCCACCCGCGCACGGCGCGGTGAGTGCGTACGGGCTTGCGTGCGGACTTGCGCCCGGGCGGCCGGTCCGGGGTGCGCACGATGGCCGCGTGCGGCGTCAGCGCGGCGGCAGCCGGTGCAGGACCACGTCGGTGAGGGCGCCGTCGGCCACGGTGGCGGTCATGTACGTGCAGTGGGGCTGACGTCTGCGGTCGGTCGGCGATCCGGGGTTGAGCAGGCGCAGTCCGCCGGGGGCGGTGGTGTCCCAGGGGATGTGGCTGTGGCCGAAGACCAGGACGTCGAGGTCGGGGAAGCGGGCGGCGCAGCGGGCCTCCCGGCCCTGGGCGGAACCCGTCTCGTGGACGACGCCGAAGCGCAGGCCGCCGAGTTCGGCGTACGCCACCTCGGGAAGGCGGGCGCGCAGGTCGGGGCCGTCGTTGTTGCCGTACACCCCGACGACCGTGCGGCTGCGGCTCTCCAGCAGGTCGAGGGTGTCCGTGTCGACCCAGTCCCCGGCGTGGAGTACGACGTCGGCGCGCGGGAGTTCGGCGAGGAGCGGGGCGGGCAGCTCCTTGGCGCGCCGCGGGAGGTGGGTGTCGGCGGTCAGCAGCAGGCGCACGGCTTCAGCGTACGGCGTCCGCCCCTCGGGCCGTCCGCAGACGCTCAGACGCTCAGACGCTCTCCGGACGATCCGTCGGCGATCCGTCCGCAATCCGTCCGCAATCCGTCGGCGACCCGCTGAAGATCCACTGGCGATCCACCGGCACGGACCGCTCACAGGAGATCTACAGATAAAACTGTTCAGTTGAAACTGGACAGTTTGCGTCGGCAAGTTTTACGGTGGACCCATGGAGCAGCCCATTCCGGAAGCCGCCGAGGCACCCGGACCGCCCGACGGCGTGTCCGAGTCCGCAGCCCGTGCCGCACGCGATCTGCGGGTCGTGTTCAGCCGGCTGCGTCGGCGGATCAGGGAGGTCTCCGAGGACGAGGAGCTCACGCCCTCGCAGGAGTCCGCCCTCACCCTGGTCGGCAAGCACGGGGCCGCCACGGCGAGCGCGCTGGCGGCCGCCGAGGGGGTCCGGCCGCAGTCGATGGCGACCACGCTCGCCGCGCTGGACCGGCACGGTCTGATCCGGCGCAGCCCCGACCCCGACGACGGCCGCCGTCAGCTGGTCACGCTGACCGACGCGGGACGCGAGCGGGTCGAGGGCAACCGGCGGGCCCGGGCCGAGTGGCTGGCCCGCGCGTTCGAGGACCGGTTCACGGAGGACGAGCGGCGCACGGTCCTGACCGCGTTCGCCCTGATGGACCGGCTCACACAGCAGTGATACCGCGACTCTCCCGGCGCGGCCCGGCCACGGCGGCCGGCCCCGCCCCCGACGCCTTCGACCGGCGGCTGATCGCCCCGATGGTGCTGGGCTCCGTACTCAACCCGATCAACTCCTCGATGATCGCGGTCGCGCTGGTGCCGATCGGGATCGCCTTCGGGGCCCCGCCGTCGCAGACGGTCTGGCTGGTGTCGGCGCTCTATCTGGCCACGGCCGTCGGGCAGCCGGTCATCGGACGGCTCGTCGACATGTACGGGCCGCGTCGCCTCTACCTCGCCGGGACCGGCCTGGTCGGGGTCGCCGGTCTGCTCGGCGCGCTCGCGCCGACCCTGGGCGCGCTCATCGCCGCCCGGGTGCTACTGGGGTTCGGCACGTCGGCCGCGTATCCGGCGGCCATGCAGCTCACCCGCAGCGAGGCCGAACGCACCGGGCGGGACAGCCCGGCCGGGGTACTGACCGCGCTGGCCGTCGCCGCGCAGACGGTCGCCGTCGTCGGCCCCACCCTCGGCGGGATCCTGATCGGCCTGGACGGCTGGCGGGCCGTCTTCACCGTCAACGTGCCGCTGGCGGCCGCCTGTCTGGTGCTGGGCGCGCTGCGGCTGCCGCGGACCCGGCGCCCGGCCGGCGACCGGCCCGGCGTCGACCCGCCCGGCATGGCCCTGTTCGCCGCCACGCTGATCGCGCTGATGCTGTTCCTGATGAACCCGCGCCTTGAACGCTGGTACCTGCCGGTGCTCAGCGCCGTCGCCGCCGTCGCCTTCGTGGCCCGCGAACTGCGGGTGCAGAACCCGTTCGTCGACGTCCGCGTCCTCGGCGGCAACCTTCCGCTGATCGCCACCTATCTGCGCCAGTTCCTCGGCTACACGACGTCGTACGCCTATCTGTACGGCTTCACCCTGTGGCTGGAGGAAGGGCGCGGGCTGACCACGTCCACCGCCGGGCTGGTGCTGCTGCCGCTGTCGGCGAGCGCGCTCGCCGTCTCCACCCTGACCGGACGCCGCGAGGCCGTACGGAGCAAGCTGATCGTGGGATCGCTCGTGCAGATCACCGGGTGCGCGGCGCTGCTGCTGGTCGGTTCCGGCAGCGCGCTGTGGGTGCTGCTGCTGACGGGCGCGGTGATGGGCGTACCGCAGGGGCTGATCGGGCTCGCCAACCAGACCGCCCTGTACCGGCAGGCCGAGCCCGCCCGGATCGCCTCCGCCGCCGGGCTGCTGCGCACCTTCATGTACCTCGGCGCGCTGGGCGCCGCCGCCGCCGACGCGGCCTTCTTCACCCAACGCGCCGACACCGCCGGGCTGCACGATCTCGCCCTGTTCATGCTCTGCGGGTCCGTGCTGCTGCTGACGGCGACCCTGGCCGACCGCTCCCTGAGCACCCTCACTCCCCACGACACCCGAAACACTCGAAACACCCGAAAGGCCTGACCCTCATGGCACTCACTGCCCTCGACCCCCGCACCGCCCTCGTCGTCATCGACCTCCAGGCGGGCATCGTCGCCGCGCCCACGCAGCCGTACAGCGGCCCCGAGGTCGTCGCCCGCTCGGTGGAGCTCGCCGACGCCTTCCGCGCCCAGGGCCTGCCCGTCGTCCTGGTCCGGGTGTCCTTCGCCGCCGACGGCGCGGACGCCGTCCCGGGCCGTACCGAGGCCGGGCACCCCCGCGCCGCCCGGCCGGAGGGCTGGGACGTGATCGTCCCCGAGCTGGCCGGGCACCCCGGCGACATCACCGTCACCAAGCACAACTGGGGCGCCTTCCACGGCACCGACCTCGATGTGCAGCTGCGCCGCCGCGGGGTCACCCAGATCGTGCTGACCGGCATCGCCACCAGCATCGGCGTCGAGTCCACCGCCCGTGCCGCCCACGAGCACGGCTACCACGTCACCCTCGCCACCGACGCGATGAGCGACATGGACCCCGAGGCGCACCGCGGCAGCGTCGAGCGGATCTTCCCGCGGCTCGGCGAGACGGGCACGACGGCCGAGGTCCTCGACCTCCTGGCCAAGACGCGCTGAACCGGTCCGGGAGGTCGGCCGGCCTCCCGGATCCGGCACGAGCCGGGCGGCCGGCCGGTTCCCCGGCCTCCGCCCGGCGCGGGGCGTGCCTCCGCCCGGCGCGGGGCGTGCCTCCGCCCGGCGCGGGGTGTGCTTCCGCCTGGCTCGCGGTGTCTAGTCCTCGCCCCTGACGATGTTCCCGTCCGGTCCCGGTTGCCGTACGGCAGCGCCGCCGAGGTCGTCGACGGCCGGGACGCACGTACGCACCACCGGCCGGTCCCGCAGCCGCCGGGCCCTCGCCCAGCCCGTCTCGGACGGGCGGTCGGCTGCGCTCTCCAGGGTGTTCGCGATGTCCGTGCTGTTCGGGGTGTCCATGGCGGTGTGCGAGGTCACGACACTTCACGTTCCTTCTGACGACAGTCCCGGGGACGGCCTTCACCCGTCCTCCGCACCCTGTCGAGTTCCCGGCCGTATCCGGACCAAACACCCATTCGTGTACAGGTGCGGCCACCGGTCACCGGGGGCGCATCGCCGTTGACGGCCGGTCACCCCCGACAAGGGGGCCGCCCGGATCCGGATCATGGCGTCGAGCTCGCCGGCGGTGACGGCGCGGTACTCCGCGTCCGGCATCCGGGCCGGTGCGGCACGGAACCGCTTCCACAGGTCCGGCCCACCGGAAAGGGACACGTCCGCGGTGCGGGACGGACGGCGAACCGCCCGTCGGGGAAAAGCCGACTAGCCGACCGACCGTCATGTGCCCCCAGGCAAAGGCCTGTTGACCCCGACTGTCATCGCCTCACGGGCCGGACCGCCGGCCACCGTCACCGGCAGGTGACGCTCCGTCAGCTCCTCACAACCCGGCCGCCCCGCAAGGAAGTTGCGGTCGCACCGCATCCGGGCCCTCGGGCCGCCCCCGGGTTCACCTCTCGATCGCCCCCCCCGGTCGCCCCCTCGGCCGCTCCGCGACCTGCCGCCGGGCCGGGCGACCAGCGGGTCCCGGCACGGCAGACCCCTTGCTAACACGGCCCGTCCCGCCGCATCCACAGCGACACGCCGACGTCGCGGGATGAGCAGGCGTCAGAAGATCCATCGGAAGGACCAATGGTGCGTCAATCTGCTTGCTTTTATGGCGATATGACATCTCATCAGGCCCTCAAACAAGGTCAGAAATGCCTCGTTTGGCGCTCTTCTGCCGATCTTTCGATATGACTGATATGACCGGCATGGGTAAGTTCATTCACGAGCCGGCTGACGGGCCGGCCACCCTGAGACAGGAGATTGCGACATGGAGCTTCGTTCCACGGTGATCACCGCGACTGTTTCCGCGGCAGCGGCCCTGGCCGCCACGGGCATCACCTACGCTTCGGCCGCTTCCACTCCGGCGCTTCAGCAGGCGCCGGCCGTCGCCGCCGCCGTAGCCGACGGTGGCAACGGCGGCAACAACAACGGCAACAACAACGGCAACAACAACGGCAAGGGCAACGAGGGCAGGGGCAACGGGGGCCGCGGCGGTTACCGGCACTACGAGGGCCGCATCGAGATCAACGAGCGGTCCTACTTCGCCCACCCCGGCGACTGCATCACCGTCGTCAGCGGCCTGGGCGCCCGGAGCCTGAACATCAACAACGACACCCGTCGGACCGTCCAGGTCTTCCGCGGCGCGGTCTGCGACAACGGCGCTCCCATCGCCACCGTCGGCCCGCGCAGCTCCGCCGCCGGCGTGCACCCGGGCCACGTCCGGGGCATCCACGTCGACCACGGCGTCGTGGCCAGCTTCCGGGTGGTCCGCGACTACGGCTACGACCGCGGCGGCGACTACGGCGGCGGTCACGGCGGCGGCTACGGCGGCGGCGACGGCGGCGGCTACGACGGCGGCTACGACGGCGACTACTAGAACGCCGCAGGCCGCGTACTGAGGAGCCCCGGCCCGTCGGAATCGGGCCGGGATCCCCTTACGCACCATTCTCCGACAGCCACGCCCCGTGTGCACCCCGCGCGCCCGACGCCGTGCGCGCGGGGTACATGCGGGGCGTGGCCGTTCCCCCGGACCGACCGGTCCGCCGGGGCGTCCCCACCCCGCCGGACCGCCGTTCCCGTGCCCGCCGTGCCCGCCCCGCTCATTCGGACAGCACGAGCTCGCACCACACCTGCTTGCCGCCGCTGACGGGCACCGTGCCCCAGGACTCGGACACGGCCTCGACGAGCAGGATGCCCCGGCCGCCGGTGGCCTCCCAGCCGATGCTGGTGGGCTTCATGGGTGCGCGGGGCGAGGTGTCGAAGACCCCGACCCGCATACGGTGGTTGACGAGCGTGAGGTCGAGGCGGACCCGGCCGTCGGTGTGGACCAGGGCGTTCGTGACGAGCTCGGAGACCACCAGCAGGATGGTGTCCATGCCGGCCTCGGACACACCCCAGGTGCGCAGGGTGCGCCGGGTGAAGCGGCGGGCGTGCCGGACCGCCTCGGGGACGCGCCAGACCGTCCAGCTCTCGCGCAGGGGGCGGACGGCCATGCCGTCGTAGCGCATGAGGAGCAGGGCGATGTCGTCGCTGCGGCGGGCGTTGCCCAGCAGCGCGTCGGCGACCAGGCCGAGGTCGGCCGGGTCGGAGCCGGACAGTTCGCGGGCGAAGGCGGCCATGCCGGTGTCGATGTCGGACTCGGGCGACTCCACGAGACCGTCGGTGGTCAGGGCGAGCAGTGTGCCGGGCTGGAGCCGCAGCGGTGTCATCGGGAAGTCGGCCTGGGCCACCACACCGAGCGGCGGGCCGCCCTCGGCCTCCGCGATCTCCGTGCTGCCGTCCGGGTACAGCAGCACCGGCGGCAGATGCCCGGCGCGCACACACCAGGCGGAGCCCTCCTCCATGTCGACGTCGACATAGCAGCAGGTGGCGAAGAGGTCCGTCTCCATGTCCATCAGCAGCCGGTTGGCGTGCGAGACCACCACGTCCGGGGTGTGCCCCTCGGCGGCGTACGCGCGCAGGGCGGTGCGCATCTGACCCATCAGGGTGGCCGCGCCCGCGTTGTGGCCCTGGACGTCGCCGATGACGAGGGCGACGTGGTTGTCGGTCAGAGGGATCACGTCGTACCAGTCGCCGCCGAGCTCCAGTCCTGCGGTGGTGGGCAGGTAGCGGGCGACGGCGACCCCGCCGGGCAGCTTCGGCAGCCGGCGCGGCAGCAGCTGGCGCTGGAGCATGCCGATCAGCTCGTGCTCGGCGTCGAAGGCGTGCGCGCGCATCAGGGCCTGGCCGACGAGTCCGGCGGAGGCGGTGAGCAGGGTGCGTTCGTCGGGGCCGAAGTCGTGCGGTGCCTCCCAGCCGATCAGGCAGGCGCCCGCCGTCCGGCCGCCGGCGATCAGCGGCAGGACGGCCAGGCCGCCGGGACCGACCTCGGCGAGGGCGGGTTCCAGGTCGGCGCCGACGGGCCAGATCTGGGCGCGGCCCTCGCGCAGCGCGGCGGCGAGGGTGGGCATGGTGCGCACCGGTGCCTCGGGCCATTCGGTGCGCCACTCCTGGCGCCACAGCTCGGGCCAGGCCTCCTGGGCGGGCGGGTCCAGGACGGTGACGACGAGCCGGTCGCCCTCCAGTTCGGCGAGCGCGATCCGGTCGGCCCGCAGCGGCTTGCGCAGGGCGGTGACCACGGCCTGGCTGACGTCGCGGACGGTGCCGGCGGTGGCGAGCGCGGCCGCCAGACGCTGCACCCGGGTCACGTCGCTGACCTCGGTGCCCGGTCCTGAGGCATCCTCCACGGTGCCCACGAGCCGCGGCGGGCGGCCCTCTCCGCCCGGCAGCAGGCGGCCGCGCAGCCGGAGCCACCTCGGCGGGCCCGCGGGCTGCACGACGCGGAACTCCAGTTCGCGGTCGCCGATGGACAGGTGGTCGACCTCCACCACCGACATCAGCGAGGGCAGGTCCTCGGGGACCGTGCGCCCCAGCAGGGTCTCGACCTTGCCGTCGAATCCGTCCCGAGACAGCCCGAAGACCTCCAGGAGACCGTCGTCCACCTCCACCCGGCCGGTGTCCATGGCGAGGCTGAACGCGTGCGACGCGAGCTCCTCCCCCACCGGTGTCCCGGCCCGGGCGGGAGCGGTGACGGCGTCGGTGATCAGCGCCAGACACTCGCGTTCCTCGGCGCCGAAGCCGCCGGGGCGTTCGCTGACGGCCAGCAGGCATCCTCCGGAGCCGCCGGGCATGGGCAGCGCCGCCACGAAGAAGTCGGGGACGCCCGGCGAGGGCGTGAACCGGAACTCGGGGCACTCGGCGAGCTCCGCGGGGCCGAGCCACACGGGCCGCCCGGTGCGGTGGGCGCAGGCGGCCGGGGAGCGGCCGGACACGTGGTAGCTCTCGCGCAGCCCGTACAGCGTCCGCGGCACACCGGCCGAGTCCACCAGGCAGAGCAGACTGTCGTCGTCACCGCTCGGCGCGTAGACGACGGCCAGCGCCGCGCCCGCGAATACCAGCACCTGTTCGAGCGCGTGGTGCATCCGAACCGGCGCGTCGAGGTCCGCGGCGATCGATTTGAGGGCAAGTTCGGCACGCAACGATCGCGTTCCGCGTCCCGCATCGCCCACACTGACCACGTCCGTAATTACAGCGCGTATGTGGCCCCTGCGCAGCCCCTGTGACCGTCCGGGGAGCTCAGGGCGGCCGTCCGTCGGGGAAATCCGCCCGTTCGGAAAGTATCGAACACATCTTTACGCGTGTCTGCGGCATCGTGATCTCGTGACGGCCGTTCACCGTGCGCCTCAGGCGTACAAGGGGGAGATTTGGTCCCTGGGACCCCTCGCGGCCCCAGGAGGTGGTCGCCATGTCCGACGGGCAGAGATCCGAGCAGGCGCCGGCCGCCGCCCGGACGCCGGTCGGCCGCCCCCAGCTCTCACTCGCGCTGACCGCACTGATGGACGACGTCCACGCGCACTCCGGCGCGGTGTACCTGCGCACGCCCGACGAACCCGTGCTGGAGATGGCGGTGACGGCGGGCCTGCCGCGGGCGTTCGCGGCGCCCTGGCAGCGGGTCGGGCTGAACGCGCCGATCCCCGTCGCGGAGGCGGCGCGCGAACGGCGGCTGGTCTGGGTCGGCAGCGGGCAGGAGATGGCCCGCCGCTATCCGCGGATCTCGGTGGTCCTGCCCTACCCCTTCGCGCTGGCCGCGCTGCCGCTGGCGACCGCGACCACGGTGTACGGCGCCCTGTACGTGACCTGGCCCGGCTCGCACCCCGGACGTCTGTCCGACTACGAGCGCACCCATCTGACGGCGGCCTGCGAGCGGCTCGCGCTGCGCCTGGAGCGCGCCGTCGAGGAGAGCCGCCCGCTGGGCGCGGAGCCCGAGCTGCTCGCGCCGTCCACGGCGTCCGGCGCGGCCGACGTGCTGGGCACGATGGAGGCGGCGCGCATGGTGGCACGGCTGCCGTACGGGCTGTGCTCGCTCGATCTGAACGGACGGATCGGCTTCGCGAACGCGGCGGCGGCCGACCTGCTCGACGTCCCGGTCGGTGAACTCCTCGGCACCCATCTGTGGGCGGCCGTGGCCTGGCTCAACGACCCGGTCTACGAGGACCGCTACCGGGCCGCGCTGCTCAGCCAGCACCCCACCTCCTTCCTGGCGCTGCGGCCGCCGGGGACCTGGCTGGCGTTCCGCCTGTACCCCAGCACGACCGGGCTGAGCGTGCGCATCAGCAGGGCACGCGCGGTGGCGGAGATGAACCGGGCCGGTCCCCGGCCCAGGGACGGGGCGTCGCGCCTGGTCACCCTCTCGCAGATGCTGAGCCTGGCCGGCGCGCTCACCGAGGCGGCGGGCGTGCAGGACGTGGTGCAGCTGGTCGCCGACGAGATCGCCCCGGCGGTGGGCAGCCGGGCCCTGATGCTGCTGGGCGCGCAGGCGGGCCGGCTCCATGTGCTGGGGCACCGGGGCTATCCGGACGCGCACGTCGTGGAACGCTTCGACGGCATCCCGCTGACCGCGCCGACACCGGGCGCGCACGCCCTGCACACCGGGGTGCCCGCGTTCTTCGAGTCCCGGGAGCAGCTGGAGCGTCTGTACCCGCTCCGGCGGGCGACCCCCGACGGATTCGCGGCCTGGGCGTACCTGCCGCTGATCGCCTCCGGCCGGCCGGTGGGCACCTGTGTGCTCGCCTACGCCGAACCGCACCCCTTCCCCGCGGACGAACGGGCGGTGCTGACCAGTCTGAGCGCGCTGATCGCGCAGGCCCTGGAGCGGGCCCTGCGCTACGACGCCAAGCACCAGCTCGCGCACGGGCTCCAGGACGCGCTGCTGCCGCGCTCGCTGCCGTCCGTCGCCGGTATCGAGGCGGCCGCGCGCTATCTGCCCGCCACCCAGGGCATGGAGATCGGCGGCGACTTCTACGACCTGGTGGACGCGCAGCCGCTGGCGGCGGCGGTGATCGGGGACGTGCAGGGGCACAACGTGACGGCGGCGGGGCTGATGGGACAGGTCCGTACCGCGGTACGCGCGTACACGGCCGTGGGCCAGGCGCCGGAGGAGGTCATGCGCGGCACCAACCGGATGCTGATCGACCTGGGTTCCGAGCTGTTCGCCAGCTGTCTGTACCTGCGGCTGGACCCGGGGCGGGGGCGGGCGGTGATGGCCCGCGCGGGGCACCCGCCGCCGCTGCTGCGTCGGCCGGACGGGCGGGTGCGGGTACTGGATCTGGCGGGCGGCCCGCTGCTCGGCATCGACGCCTCCGTGACGTACGCGACGACGGAGGTCGACCTCGGTCCCGGCTGTCTCCTGGCCCTGTACACCGACGGTCTGATCGAGTCGCCCGGCGTCGACATCGAGGACGCTCTCGCCGACCTGGGCGCGCGTCTGTCGCTGATCGGGGACCAGCCGCTCGACGCGGTCGCCGAGGACCTCGTACGCAACTACGCGGCCCCGGAGGACCGGACCGACGACGTGGCGCTCCTGCTGCTGCGGGCGAGCGGGCGGCCGCCTGCGGACGGGCCGTAGGCGGCCGGAGAGCGAGCGGCTGCCGGCGGACGGGCCGTAGGCGGCGGGAGAGCGGACGGCCGCCTGCGGACGGGGCGCAGGCGGCCGGAGACAAGGGACGGTCCGGCCCTCCCGCCGGAGGGCCGGACCGTTCCACCGCCGGCCGGTACCGCTGGTGCCGACCGGTCAGTGGGTCCTGGTCAGCGCGAGTGGTTCTTGTGGTGCTTGGACGTCTTGCCGGCCTCCTGGCCGGCGGCGTTCTGGTCTGCGGCGTTCTGGTCTGCGGCGTTCTGGTCGGCGGCGTTCTGGTCGGCCGCGCCGGACGGGTCGGCGGTGGCCGAGGGATCGGCCGAGGGGTCGGCAGCACCCGACGGGTCGGCGGCACCGCCGACCGCGTCGCCACCGCCGGCACCGGCCTGGTCACCGGCACCTGCCTGGTCACCGGCTCCGGCTCCGGCGTCCGCGGCGCCGAGGGTGGCGCCGGTCGCCGTCAGCGCGGTGGTGACCGGCTGGAAGAAGGTCTCGCCGCCCGTGGTGCAGTCGCCGCTGCCGCCCGAGGTGAGGCCGACCGCGCCGCCGTCCCGGGTGAACAACGAGCCGCCGCTGTCGCCAGGTTCGGCGCAGACGTCCGTCTGGATGAGGCCGGTGACCGTGCCCTCCGGGTAGTTCACCGTGGCGTCGAGGCCGAGCACCTGGCCGTCGTGCAGGCCGGTGGTGCTGCCCATCCGGAACACCTGCGCGCCGACCGTGGCCTCGGCGGCCTGGAGGATCTGGACGGTCTGGCCGCCGCCGATGTTGACGTCGCTGGGCGCCTGGGTGGTGGCGTCGTCGTACTTGACGAGGGAGAAGTCGCCGTCGCCGGGGAAGACCGCCTGGTCGACGGTGGCGATCGGCTGGCCGTTCTGCGCGTCGGACCACTGCTCGGCGGCGACACCGCAGTGACCGGCCGTCAGGAAGGCGGGCGAACCGTCGCTCGCGGTGACGTTGAAGCCGAGGGAGCAGCGTGCTCCGCCGCCGAAGATGGCATCGCCGCCCGACACGAACGTCTTGAAGGTGCCGGCGGACTTCTTGATGGTGGCCATGCCCGAGCCGAGGCCCTGCACGGTCGACTCCAGCCGGTTCCACTTTGCACCGGTGACCGTGGTGTCGGCGGTCACGAGGATCTTGTTCGTTCTGGGGTCGACGGCCCAGGCGGTGCCGGGGATGGTGGCCTTCGTCTTCAGGGTCTGCGCGGCGGCGGCCAGTTCGGCCGTGCTGTTGTCGACCTGGCGGACCTTCGCACCGGCCTTCTCGGCCTGCACCACGACGTTGTTCTTGTCACCGGAGACATTGACGACGTTGACGACGAGCTGCTTGCTGTCGCTGTCGTAGTACGAGCCGGCGAAGGAGTCGCCGAGCAGGTTCTGGAGCTGCGTGGCGAGGTTCGTGGCGTCCGCAGCCTTCAGGGTCTTCGGGGCAGCCGCGTCCGACGCACCGTCCTGGGAGGCCATGGCGTTCGGAAGGAGCAGGGCCGCCGCTCCGAGTGCCGCCACGCCGCCCGCCGCTATCACGGCCTTGCGCTTCGGATTTCGCTTGTGACTCAAACTTCTCGACCTCCTGGGGGGACGGGGTCTGCGCTGCCGGCCGGCAGCTCGTACTGCGGCGCCTGGATGGCTGTAGGTACGGGCGGGACAGGCGGGGCGTTCAATTCCGTTTCGCAACTTCCCTTGCACGGAGGTGAATCGGCTGGTCGGCGGGCCGAAATGGGCGGGCTCCGGGAACAATCGAGGCATGACGATGACCACTGCCGAGGCAGACAAGATCCTTTCCGACAACTTCGCCCCCTGGGTCCTCGCCCTGGGTCTGTCCGTCGTGTCCCTGGCGGAGGACCGGGCGACCCTGCGGCTGCCCTGGTCGGCGGAGCTGGCCAGGGAGGGCGGCGGACTCTCGGGGCAGGCGCTGATGGCGGCGGCCGACACCGCGACGGTGATCGCCGTCTCGGCGGCGCGGGGCGGCTACGGGCCGATGACGACGGTTCAGCAGTCCACGTCGTTCCAGCGCGCGGTGACGGATTCGGACGTCCTGGTCGAGGCGGTGCTGACCAAGCTGGGGCGCCGGATGGCGTTCGCCGACATCACGATGACCGCCGAGCGTTCGGGCGAACTGGCGGCCCGCGCGAGCACCGTCTACGCGCTGCTGGGCTGACCCGGCCCCCACACCCCCGATCCGGGACTCCGGGTGACCGTGCGATCGCGCTCCGTCCCGAATGCGGGGCGGAATCCCGGCTTCGGCGAATCTGCACAGCCCGTGCCCAGCCGGGCCACGGGAGCGGGCGTATCTGCACATCCGCCTGAGGCTCCCGGGGCTTCGGGCTCCGCAATGCCGGATGGGTGCGGGTCGGCAAGGGGCGGTGTGCGCCGATGCCGTGGGGGGCTGTGAAGAAGTCGCCGACAAGCCGTGCCCGGGCCTGCACCGTTGACCACCTGTCAGCCTCGATTGCGCAGGTGGGGGCGGGTGATCAGGTGGAACGGCGGGCTGTGGAGCTGCTTTGATCCTGGCACCGCGAAAGCCGCCGGGGGCTCCCCGAGCGGGGCGCCCGGCGCCCGCGGTCGCGGCCGTCCCTGTCCCCAGAGGGGCCCGCACTCCCCCCTTGTGAATATCCATATGAAGGGAAGTTCCGTCATGAACTCCACCCCCCAGGTCGCCACCGCCGAGATCTCCGACGCCGAGCTCGACAACGTCTCCGGTGGTCTGTCCCTGAACGCCCTGGGCACCGTCACCGGCCTGGTGGACGGCGTCGCCCCCATCTCCGGTCTGGCCAACACGGCCGTCGGCACCGTCGAGGGTGTCACCGGCCTGAACACCGCCCCGGTCATGGGCCTGGTCGCCGGTCTCTGACCACGGCCTGCCGCGTCCGTCGGGTCCCGGAGCCGCCCCCCGGCTCCGGGACCCGACGGGTGCCGTGAACCGGTACCGACGGGCGCCATGGACGGGTGTCGCGAACCGGTGCCTTGAACCGGTGCCGTGAACCGGTGCCGTGAAACCCCCCGACAGGTGAGGGAATTCCGTTGCAGTTCCGCCAACAGGCCCTCGCCAGGCACCAGTCGCCCGAGGACCTCGACCTTCCCGTGCGTCTCGCCCGCCCGCAGGGCCGGCTCGTGCTCGCGGTGACGGTGCTCGCGCTGGCGGGCGCCGCCGTGTGGGCGACGACCGGCTCGGTGGCCTCCACGGTCGGCGCGCCCGCGATCCTCACCCACGGCGAGGGCAGTTACGTGCTGGAGAGCCCCGCGGCCGGCCAGGTCACCGCGGTCCTCGCCACGGAAGGCGTACGGCTGCCGGCCGGCGCCCCCGTCCTGAAGGTCCGTACGGAGCAGGGCGACACGGTCGTCCGGGCGGTCGCCGCGGGCCGGGTCACCGCGCTCGCCGCCACCGTCGGCCACATCGTCCGCACCGGCGAGAGCGTCGCCGTCGTGGAGAAGGTCGCCCACGCCGACGACCCGCTGTACGCGACGGTGTACGTCCCGGCCGAGAGCGCCGCCTCGGTTCCCGCGGGCGCGCCCGTCGACCTCACCGTCCAGACGGTGCCGGCCCAGCAGTACGGCGTGCTGCGCGGGCATGTGAAGTCCGTCGACCGGTCCGCGCAGTCGGCGCGGCAGATCGCCGCGTTCCTCGGGGACGGCCAGCTGGCCGAGCAGTTCACCGGGAAGGGCCGGCCGGTCGCCGTCACCGTGCGGCTCGACCGGGCGGCCACGACGAGGAGCGCTCTGCGGTGGTCCTCGGCGGACGGACCGCCGTACGTCCTCACCTCCATGACCCTGGCCACGGCTTCGATCCGGCTGGCCGACCGGCGTCCCGTCGATTGGCTGCTGCCGTGACCACCGCGCAGGACACCCGGCGCAGGCGCCGTGCCGCGCCGCCCGCCCGCAAGGTCCCCCGGGCGGGCGCGAAGACCGTCCGTACCCCCACCGTCCTCCAGATGGAGGCCGTCGAGTGCGGCGCCGCCTCCCTCGCCATGGTCCTCGGCCACTACGGCCGGCACGTCCCGCTGGAGGAGCTGCGCATCGCCTGCGGCGTCTCGCGCGACGGCTCGCGGGCCGGCAACCTGCTGAAGGCCGCGCGCGGTTACGGCCTGACGGCCAAGGGCATGCAGATGGACCTGGCCGCCCTCGCCGAGGTGAAGGCCCCGGCGATCCTGTTCTGGGAGTTCAACCACTACGTCGTCTACGACGGCATGGGCCGGCGCCTGGGCCGCCGCGGGGTGTTCGTCAACGACCCCGGCAAGGGCCGCCGTTTCGTGCCGATGGAGGACTTCGACGGCAGCTTCACCGGTGTGGTGCTGGTGCTGGAGCCCGGCGAGGGCTTCGAGCGCGGCGGGCGCCGGCCGGGGGTGTGGGGCGCGATGCCCGCCCGGCTGCGCGGCACCGCGGGCACCCTGCCCGCCGCCGTGCTGGCGAGCCTGCTGCTGGTGCTGGTCGGCGCGGCGGTGCCCGCGCTCAGCCGCACCTACATCGATCTGTTCCTGATCGGCCATCAGACCTCGCTGCTGGGCGTGCTGTTCACGTCCATGGCGGCCTGCGTGCTGCTCACGGTGGTGCTGACCTGGTTGCAGCAGGCGAACCTGCACCACGGCCGCATCATCTCCTCGACCCTCTCCAGCGCCCGCTTCCTGCGCCATCTGCTGCGCCTGCCGGTGACGTTCTACTCCCAGCGCAGCCCCGCCGACCTCGTCCAGCGGCTCCAGTCGAACGACGCGGTCGCCGAGACGCTGTCCCGGGACCTCGCGGCGGCGGGCGTGGACGCGGTGGTCGTGGTGCTGTACGCCGTCCTGCTGTACACCTACGACCCGCAGCTCACGTTCGTCGGCGTCGGTGTGGCGCTGCTCAACGTCGTCGCCATGCGGGTGGTGGTCCGGCTGCGGGCGACCCGTACGGCGAAGCTGCGTGCCGACAGCGCCCGGCTGACCAACACGGCCTACACGGGCCTTCAGTTGATCGAGACGATGAAGGCGACCGGCGGTGAGGACGGCTACTTCCGCAAGTGGGCCGGTCAGCACGCCACGACCCTGGAGGAGCAGCAGCGGCTCGGGGTGCCCGGTGCCTGGCTGGGGGTGGTCGCGCCGACGCTCGCGATGCTGAACAGCGCGCTGATCCTGTGGATCGGCGGGCTGCGGGCGATCGAGGGACATCTCTCGGTCGGCCTGCTGGTCGCCTTCCAGGCGCTGGTGGCCCGTTTCACCGCCCCGCTGACCCGGCTCAACGGCGTCGCGGGCCGCATCCAGGACTTCGCGGCCGACGTGGCCCGGCTCAAGGACGTGGAGAACTTCCGGCCGGATCCGCTGCACGGCCGCGGGGGCGGCGCCGACTCCACGCGCCGGCTGCACGGCCATGTCGAGCTGGAGGACGTGACGTTCGGCTACAGCCCGCTGGACAAGCCGCTGCTGTCGGGCTTCGACCTGAGCGTCGGACCGGGCCGTCAGGTGGCGCTGGTCGGCGGTTCGGGCAGCGGCAAGTCCACGGTGTCCCGGCTGATCTCGGGCCTGTACACGCCGTGGGAGGGAGTGATCCGCATCGACGGGCAGCGGCTGGAGGACATACCGCGCGGGGCGCTGGCCGCCTCCGTGTCCTTCGTCGACCAGGACGTGTTCCTCTTCGAGGGCACGGTCCGCGACAACGTGGCGCTGTGGGACCCGTCGGTCCCGGACGACGCCGTGGTGCGGGCGCTGCGGGACGCGGCGCTGTACGACGTCGTCATGCGCCGCCCCGGCGGCATCCACAGCCGGGTCGAGCAGGACGGCCGCAACTTCTCCGGCGGTCAGCGGCAGCGGCTGGAGATCGCGCGGGCGCTGGTGCGCGGGCCCAGCATCCTCGTGCTGGACGAGGTGACTAGCGCGCTGGACGCGCAGACCGAGCTGACGGTGATGGACAACCTGCGCCGGCGCGGCTGCGCCTGTGTGGTGATCGCGCACCGGCTGAGCACCGTGCGCGACAGCGACGAGATCGTCGTGCTCCAGCAGGGCGCGATCGTGGAACGCGGGCGGCACGAGGAGCTGGTGGCGCGCGGCGGCGCGTACGCCGCGCTGGTCAGGGAGCGTTGAGATGACTTCCGTCGCGGACGGCGACCTCGTGCTGGGCGCGCTCGGCGCGCTGGGCACGCCGGTCGACTGCGCGGGCCGGGCCCGGCTGGATCTGGCGGGCCCGCAGGTGCTGTGGCTGGTGGCGGCGGGCGCGCTGGACCTGTTCGCGGTCGACGCGGCGGAGCAGGGGCACTGGCACCATCTGGGCCGGCTGGAGGCGGGCGCGCTGCTGCTCGGACCGGTCGCCGGACCCCAGCACACCCTGGTCGCCCGGCCGGTCAGGGACTGCGTGGTGCGCCGCATCGGGCTGCGCGAGCTGTACCAGCCGCCGCCCGCCGAGACCTGGTCGTACGACGCGTACGGCAATCCGCAGTACGTGCCGCCGGCCGGCAGCCCGCTGGAGTACGCCCTGGCGCTGGGCGTCGGCCGAGCGCTGTCCGTCCTGTTCCAGGCGCCGATGGCCACCGAGCGGGCCGCCGAGGACGGGGGCGCCCCCGTGCGGGTGCACCCGGGCACGGCGCAGGACGACGAGGTCTTCTGGATGCAGGTGCCGCCCGGCAGTGTCCACTACGGCTCGCTGTACGGCGCGGAGGCGGCCGCCGACCTGCTGGTGGACCCGGCGCTGTGGCAGGGCATGGTCGACCAGCAGTACCGGCTGCTGGCCACCCTGGACCGCTGGATCGAGGAGCTGGAGCGCACCCACGAGACGCGTACCGCCGCCGGCATCAAGGCCGGTGAGGCGGTCCGCGCCCAGGCCGACCGGACGCTGCTCGCCTCGATCGGCAGGCGCGGGCGGCGCACCACGGCCGCCGACGCGGACGCCACCCTCGCCGCGTGCCGGCTGGTGGCCGGGGCGGCCGGGATCACGCTGGCCTCGGCCGTCCCGAGCGGTACCGGCGGCGACCGGCTGGACCCGGTGGAGCAGGTCGCCCTCGCCTCGCGGGTGCGGACCCGGGCCGTGCGGCTGGAGGGCGCCTGGTGGCGGGACGACGTCGGCCCGCTGGTGGGCCACCGCTCGCTGTCCGGGGCGCCGGTGGCGCTGCTGTGGCGGCGCGGCGGGTACGCCGCCGTGCATCCGGCGACCGGCCGGGAGACGCCCGTCGAGAAGGCCAACGCGCAGGAGTTCGAGCCGCGCGGGGTGATGTTCTACCGTCCGCTTCCCGAGCGCCGGCTCGGCCCGCTGGGGCTGCTGCGGTTCAGCGTGCGCGGCACCGGCCGCGACCTGACCGGACTGCTGCTCGGCGGACTGGTCACGGTCGCGATCGGCGCGCTGGTGCCGGTGGCCACCGGCAGGGTGCTCGGCGAGTTCGTGCCGCAGGCGCGGCAGGGGCCGATCGTGCAGGTCTGTCTGGCGCTGATGGTGGCGAGCGTGGTCGCGGCCGCCTTCACCCTGCTGCAGAACCTGACCATCCTGCGCCTGGAGGGGCGGGTCGAGGCGACGCTGCAACCGGCCGTCTGGGACCGGCTGCTGCGGCTGCCGACGGCGTTCTTCGCGGAGCGCTCCACCGGTGAGCTGGCGAGCGCGGCGATGGGCGTCAGCGCGATCCGCAGGCTGCTCGCCGGTGTCGGGCCCACGGTCGCCCAGGCGGTCACGGTGGGCACGATGAACCTGGGGCTGCTGCTCTGGTACAGCGTGCCGATGGCGCTCGCCGCCATCGGCATGCTGGTGGTGATCGCCGCCGTGTTCCTGGGACTGGGGCTGTGGCAGGTGCGCTGGCAGCGGCGCCTGGTCGTGCTCGGCAACAAGCTCAACAACCAGGCGTTCCAGACCCTGCGGGGGCTGCCCAAGCTGCGGGTGGCGGCGGCGGAGAACTACGCCTACGCGGCCTGGGCAGCGCAGTTCGCGCGCAGCCGTGAGCTGCAGCAGCGGCTCGGCCGGATCAAGAACCTCAACGCCGTGCTGGGCGCGGTCTATCTGCCGGTGTGCACCCTGCTGATGTTCATGCTGCTGGCCGGTCCGGCGCGGGGTTCGCTGTCGGCGGCCGGGTTCCTCACGTTCAACACGTCGGTGACCATGCTGCTGACCTCGGTCACGCAACTGACCGGCGCCTTCGTCTCCACGGTGGCGGCGCTGCCGCTGTTCGAGGAGATCAGGCCGGTGCTGGACGCGGCCCCCGAGGCCCGCGCGGCCGCCACCCGGCCGGGCCCGCTGTCCGGCGCGATCGAGGCCCGGCGGCTGTCCTTCCGATACGCCGACGACGGCCCGCTCGTCCTGGACGACGTGTCGTTCGAGGTGCGGCCGGGCGAGTTCGTGGCGGTCGTCGGTCCCAGCGGGTGCGGCAAGTCGACGCTGCTGCGGCTGCTGATCGGCTTCGACCGGCCGGTCTCGGGCAGCGTCCTGTACGACGGTCAGGACCTGGCCGCGCTGGATCCCTCGGCGGTGCGCCGGCAGTGCGGTGTCGTGCTCCAGCACGCCCAGCCGTTCACCGGCTCCCTGCTGGACGTGATCTGCGGCACCGAGCCGTACACGCCCGAGGAGGCGATGGCGGCGGCCGAGCTGGCGGGGCTGGCCGAGGACATCCGGCGGATGCCGATGGGCCTGCACACGATCGTCTCGGGCGGCGGCGCGATCTCCGGCGGGCAGCGCCAGCGGCTGATGATCGCCCAGGCGCTGATCCGTCGGCCGCGCATCCTGTTCTTCGACGAGGCGACCAGCGCCCTCGACAACGAGACGCAGCGCACGGTCATCGAGAGCACCAAGGCCCTCAACGCCACCCGGGTGGTCATCGCGCACCGTCTGTCCACGGTGCTGGACGCCGACCGGGTGATCGTGATGGAGAACGGCAAGGTCGCCCAGCAGGGCCCGCCGGCCGAGCTCCTCGCGGACACCGGCGGACCGCTGCACGAACTGGTCAGGCGACAACTCGCCTAGCCCCTGTCAGGCCACCCATCGGCCGCCGGACCGCCGTACGGCCGACGTCGCCGAGCCCCGCTGTACGGCTCACCCGTCGGGGTCCGCCGTACGGCTCACCCGTCGGGGTCCCCCGTACGGCTCACCCGTCGGGGTCCGCCGTACGGCTCACCCGTCGGGGTCCCCCGTACGGCTCACGCGTCCAGGTCCGGGATCGGGGCTCCGGAGGGCACGCCCGCCGCGACGTAGGCGTCGTAGTACTCCTTCCAGTGCACACCGGCCCCGGAGTGCGGCCCGGCGGGGCGCTCGCCGCGCGCGAGGGCGTCGAGCGCTGCGAGGCACACCTCCCAGCCGGCGCCGTTGCGGGCGGCGGCGTCCGCCTGGCCCAGCACGTCCGTGAAGACGAGCCGGGTACGTCCGTCGCCCGCCTCGGCCAGGTCGAAGCACAGCTCGTCGCCGCCCCAGTCGAAGCAGAGCGCCCGGGGCGGGTCGACGTGCACGACCCGCCCGGTCGAGGGCGGCATGTGCGGGTCGCCGCTGAAGGCGACGGTGCCGCCGGGGCGCAGCTCGATCTCCGCGCGGGAGGGGAACCAGTGGACGAGTTCGTCCGCGTCGGTGACGAACCGCCACACCCTCTCGACCGGGTGGTCGTAGGTGCGCTCGAAGCGGACGGCGGTGCGGCCGTCCTCCAGGGTGAGGCAGGTGCCGGTGAGGTCTACGGGCATGGTGGTTCGGTCCTTCCTTCGCTGAGGCTGATCGCCGACGGTCTGTGGGGGACCGTACGGACGACGGGTTCCCTACTCCAGCGAAACGTTGCCGTTTCGTTGGAACTGTTCTAGCCTCCATGTGTACGAAACCGTTTCGTTCAATACTTGGCAAAGTCCGGGCCGCTCACCGCCCGGGCCACGCCGAGGACCGGACGACCGCCCCTGGAGTGGTTCCCCGATGTCCCAGAAGACCGTGACCGAAGACACCCGCACGGGTGCCGCGGAAGCACCGCCCGGCGCTTCCCCGAAGCGGTGGTGGATCCTCGCGATCATCGCCGTCGCGCAGCTGATGGTGGTACTCGACGCGACCATCGTGAACATCGCCCTGCCGTCGGCCCAGGCCGACCTCGGCTTCTCCGACGGCAACCGCCAGTGGATCGTCACCGCGTACGCGCTCGCGTTCGCCTCCCTGCTGCTGCTCGGCGGCCGCATCGCCGACCTCTTCGGACGCAAGCCCGCCTTCCTCGTCGGTGTCGTCGGCTTCGCCGTCGCCTCCGCGCTCGGTGGCGCCGCGACCGGATTCGGCATGCTGGTCGTCGCCCGCGCCCTCCAGGGAGCCTTCGGCGCGCTGCTCGCGCCCGCCGCTCTCTCCCTGCTCAACACGACGTTCACCGACGCCCGCGAACGGGCCCGCGCGTTCAGCGTGTACGGCGCCATCGCCGGTGCCGGCGGCGCGGTGGGTCTGCTGCTCGGCGGTCTGCTCACCGACGCGTTCGACTGGCGCTGGACGCTGTACGTCAACGTGGCCATCGCGGTCGTCGCCTTCGTGGGCGGCTGGGTCCTGCTGAGCAGCCACCGCGACGCCGTGAACGCCAAGCTGGACGTGCCCGGCACGGCCCTGGTCGCCTCCGGCCTCTTCGCTCTGGTCTACGGCTTCTCCAACGCCGAGACCCACGACTGGAGTTCGCCGCTGACCTGGGGCTTCCTGATCGTCGGCGTCATCCTCCTGGCGGCCTTCGCCTGGTGGCAGACCCGCGCCGCGCACCCCCTGCTGCCGCTGCGCATCCTGCTCGACCGCAACCGCGGCGCCTCGTTCCTCGCGGTGCTGATCACCGGTGCGGGCATGTTCGGCGTGTTCCTCTTCCTCACCTACTACCTCCAGCTCAACCTCGGCTTCAGCCCGACCAAGACCGGTGTGGCGTTCCTGCCGATGGTCGCCGCGCTGATGGTCGCGGCGCAGGTCGGCACCACGGTCCTGATGCCCCGCATCGGACCGAAGACGGTCATCCCGCTCGGCTTCGCCATCGCCACGGCGGGCATGGCCTGGCTGTCCGGCCTCGAGGTCGGCTCGGCGTACTCGAGCGCCGTGCTGCCCCAGCTGGTGGTGATCGGTCTGGGCCTCGGCCTGGTGATGCCGCCGGCGATGCAGCTGGCCACCGGCGGGGTGGCGGCCGAGGACGCCGGTGTCGCCTCCGCGACCGTCAATGCCATGCAGCAGGTGGGCGGTTCGATCGGTACGGCGCTGCTGAACACGCTGGCCGCGACCGCCGCGTCCGACTATCTGGCCGGCCGGGACGCCACCAGCAAGCTGGTCCAGGCGCAGGCGTCGATCGAGAGCTACACCACCGCCTTCTGGTGGTCGGCCGGCCTCTTCGGCGCCGGAACTGTGATCGCGTTCCTGCTCTACCGGCGCGGGGTGCCGCAGCAGGACGCGGACGCTCCGCAGGTCGTCCACATGTAAGTCGGCCGGCGGCAAGTCAATCGGTTCCGCGGGAAGTTCACCGCTTCGGATGAACAAGATCGTAGGAGACGCCGGGCAGGGGTGAGCGCAGCTCCACCGGGGTAGCTAGGCAGCCCCGAAACCCCCTGCCGCGGTGGAGCGACCATGACTCCGCAACCCCCCGACCGCGACCCTCCCCCCGCCCCCAACGCCTGCGCCCGCACCCGGACGAGCGGCCCGTTCACCGTCGTCGAGGTGACGGGCGAGGTGGACATCGCCACCGCCGACCTGGTCGCCGAGCACCTGAGCGCGGCGGTCTCGCCGCCGCTCCCGGACGTGCTGGTCGACCTGCGGCCGGTCGCGTTCCTCGACTGCTCGGCGCTGCGCGTGCTGTGCCGGGCCGAGGCGCGGGCCGTCGAGCAGGGCGGCCGCCTGCGGATCGTCTCCGACGATCCGCGGGTGCACCGGCTGCTGCGGGCGGCGGGCCTGCTGGGCCGATTCCCGCCGCTGCCCGCACTCCCCGGGCAGCGGCGGGACTCCACGTGATGCCAGGGGCCGGCCGGAGGCCCCACTCCGCCCGGCCGGCCCCTGGTGCGAGATCGCACGGGCCCCGCGACTGGGGCTCGCACTCCCCACCTGCGGGCCTCTCCTTGTGCTCACGGAGGCCGTACGATCCCGGTTCATGGGGTCAGAACTCGAAAACGCTGGTCCCGTAGGCGCTCTTCACACACGTGTTGGCGAAGGTGCGCTCGTAGGAGACGCGCTTGCCCTGCCAGACGCCGTCGATCGTGACGACGACGGGGGCGTACTCCTTCGTACACATCACGTCGCCCCGCGTCGTGAGGGCATCGAAGTCGCCGCCGACGGCGCGTAGTTCGGCACAGGCCTGGAGCGCGGCCGGATGGGTGCCCGACGCCGTCGGGGCGCAGTTCAGGGTGACCGCCCGCGCCGGGGTCGCGACGGCCGCACTCTCCCCCTGGCCCACGGTGAGCACCAGGGCCGAGGGGGCGTAGAGCGACGTCGGGCTGACGCCCTGAGCAGCGACCGAGGCCCCGGTGAGGGGTCCGCAGACGGCGGCGGCGGTGAGGCCGAGGGTGGCTGCCAGGCGCGCGGTGTTCCGCATTGTGTGCATCCTTCCGCTGGATTCGAGGAGGTGCCGGCCGCGGACCGGTGGGTGCCACGGCGGCGAGCGCGAGTCTGCCGAGTCCGGCGTCGAAACACACATCGAACCCACAGGTTTCAGTAACATTGCGTATTGAATCAGTGGCGTGAAGTCACGGAATTCGAACAGCGCATCCGCTCAACCACGGGGATTCCGCTTCCACGAACCGGCCAGATGGCCCGTTTTCACGTGCTCGTTAATCGTCCGGAAACATTCCACTTCCGCTCGCGGTGGACTTTTTCGCGCCGCCTTGTGTTCATCTTCGGACCGCACCGACCGCACCCACGAGGGCGGCTCCGGTCGAGGACGAGCACTGGCGACCGGTGGAGCCGGAGACCGGGCACCGGCCGGTGTTCTCCCGGCCGCGCGCACCGGCCCGCGTCCCGCACGAGGCGGCCGGCGGCTCCTGAGCACCGGCGTCCGGCCCCTGGCCTGCGGATCGTCACATACCCGCGGGTATGGTCGGCGTGCAGCGCACGCTCGACGACGAGAGGCGGCAGGAATGGCCAAGCACTGGGCGGACTTCCAGTACGAGATCTACCTCAACGGGATGACGGGTGCGGTCCCCCGGCTGCCCACCGATCTGACCCGGCTGGAGGAGCTGACCGAGCAGCGGCTCGGCCCCGGCCCGGTCGGCTATGTGGCGGGCAGCGCGGGCGACGGCAGTACGGCCCGCGCCAACCGGGCCGCCCTGGAGCGCCGCCGGATCGTGCCGCGGATGCTGCGGGACGTGCACGAGCGCGATCTGTCGGTGGAGGTGCTGGGCCGCCCGCTGCCCGCCCCGCTGGCGCTGGCCCCGATCGGCGTGCTGTCGATCATGCATCCGGACGCCGAGACGGCCGCCGCGCAGGCCGCCGCCGCGCAGGGCGTGCCCTACATCCTGTCCTCGGCGTCCAGCACTCCGATGGAACAGGTCGCGGAGGCGATGGGCGACGCGGAGCGCTGGTTCCAGCTGTACTGGGCCAAGGACCGCGAGGTCACCCGGAGCTTCCTGAACCGGGCCAAGGCCAGCGGGTACACCGCACTGCTGGTCACCCTGGACACCCCGCTGCTGGCCTGGCGGCCACGCGACCTGGACCAGGCCTATCTGCCGTTCCTGCACGGCGTGGGTACCGCCAACTACTTCTCCGACCCGGCCTTCCGGGCGGGGCTGGCCAAGCCGGTGCACGAGGACCCGAACGCGGCGGTGATGCACTTCGTCGGGATGTTCGCGGACCCCGCCAAGACCTGGCCGGACCTGGCGTTCCTGCGCGAGAACTGGGACGGCCCGATCGTGTTGAAGGGCATCCTGCACCCGGACGACGCCCGGCTCGCCGCCGACGCCGGCATGGACGGCGTGGTGGTGTCCAACCACGGGGGCCGCCAGGTGGCCGGATCGGTGGCCGCGGCCGACGCGCTGCCGCGGGTGGCCGCGGCCGTCGGCGACCGGCTCACGGTCCTGTTCGACAGCGGCATCCGCACCGGCGACGACGTCTTCAAGGCGCTCGCGCTCGGTGCGCGGGCGGTGCTGCTCGGCCGCCCGTACGCCTATGGCCTCGGCCTCGACGGCCGTTCCGGCGTCGAGCACGTGATCCGCTGTCTGCTGGCCGAACTGGACCTCACCCTGGCCCTGTCCGGACATGCGCGCCCCACCGACGTCGGCGCCACGGACCTCGTCGAGGACCCCGCGTGAACACGCCGGGCGGCAGGGCGCGGCCGGTCAGGCCGTCCGGTCCGACAGCTCGACCGGCCGGGCGGTCGCGGTGCCGGTGACGGCCGACGACCCGGGGACGGCCGACGCCAGGTCGGTCAGCCAGCGCTGGCCGACGGAGTGGTCGCGGACCTTGACGACGAGGCCCGCTCCCGGGTTCCCGCCCGCGGGGGCGAGGGCCAGGGTCTCGTCCCAGCGGGGCAGCAACTCGCCCTGCACGGTGAGGTCGTAGCGCACGTCGTCGCCCCGCGCCTCGTTCTGGTCGGCGCAGGTGCCGAGGATGACGACACCGGCGTCCGCATGCGCGTCCAGGCACAGCGCCGGGTCGGCCATGCTGCGCAGCAGGCCGTCGTCCTCGTACGTCCACTGCTGGGTCCACGCCGAGGAGCAGACCGCGAGTTCGGCCGCCGTACCCGCCTGCGGCACACCGGCGATGTCCAGGCACAGGTCGGCGTCGGCGTTGCGCAGCCGGGTCTGCCGGGTGCCGGTCGGCAGCCGGTCGCCGCCGGACGCGGCATGGGAGTCGGTGGCGGGGGCCGTGGCCTGGCCGCTGTTCGCGCCGGCGGAGGCGGCCGCGTCGGCGCCGCCGTCGTCGCCCGGCCAGAGCCCGACGACGAGCAGGGTCGTCAGCACCCCGGCCGAGGCGAGGCCGACGCCGGTGCGCATCGCGTTCGGCGAGCTCCCGTCCGGGGCCCGGCGGGTCGGCAGCGGTATCCGGGCAAGGAGGCTACGGGACGCCGCGCGGCGCGATCCACGGCGGCCGCGCCCCGCCGAGCCGCGCCCGCGGGCACTTTCATGGGCCGAGCGGCCGGGACGGGAGTCGGCGTAGCGCCGGGCGCCCCAGCCGAGCACCGCCTCGGCGAGCAGGACACCGAGACGGCCCTCGAAGTGCCCGAGCTGTTCGGCGGCCGAACGGCAGTAGCGGCAGTCCACCAGGTGCCGCTGGACGTCCGGCAGCAGCCCGTTCCCGCGGCGCATCGGAACGTCGAGGAGACGGTTGTAGTGGCGGCACTCGGCGGTCGGCGACAGGTCCCGGTGGGCCCGTACGAGGCCCTCGCGGAGCTTCTCCCGGGCCTGGTCCAGCGCGTCCGCCGCGGTGTCGACGTCCATGCCCAGCAGGCCCGCGGGAACGGACACCGGCTCCGCCTCGACCTCGGCGTGCCACAGCAGGCACTGGGCGAAGGGCTGCAGGGACTGGAACGACCGCTGGGCCAGCTCGCGGTTCTCCGGGGTCATGGACTGCGCGGTGCGCATACCGCGCCCTCCGGCGGGCTTCTGCAGGGCCGGCAGCACGGCGGCCACGTCCTCCGCGGCGGCCCAGTGGCGCACGGTGTCACGCACGGTCACCAGCAGCCGCGGGCGCAGCGCGGCGGCGGGCTCGCCGAGGTTGAGGCGGTCGAAGACCTGGTGGAACGCGGCGCCGGTGACCATCGCGGCGACCTGAGCCGAGGACGCCAGACAGATGGCGGCGTAGGCGTGCACCGGCTGCCAGTGCCGGGCGATGAGCAGTGCGGTCGACTGGGCGACCTCGGCGTCCGGGCCGCCCCTCATCCGGAGCGCGAGAGCCTCGTCGGATTCTCCGGGGTCCCCGCCGGACGGGGAGAAGGGCGGACGAGGGGGGTGGGGGGTGGACACTGAGCGGATTCCTTCCCATGCGCGCCTGAGCACACAGAACTTGCGGTCACCCCAGGCGTCGCGGGGTCGCCGCGTACCTTTCGGGTGGGTGCGGGAGAGCGAATTCGCCGGGCGCGCACCGGCCCCGCTGCACCGAAGGACGATCGAGACCGGCCATGACCCCCCGCACGGGTCCTTCAGCCTTACACAACTCACTCGTGCGCAACAAGCCGCACGAACAACAACCGCCTCTTTGACAAATAGTCAGATAGCGCGCCAACTCACGCCCCATGTGTACGCATTCGGGAATTCTGCGCCCCGTGTGAAACGCGCGCACACTCCGGGGCTCCGCGCACTCTCCCGGCGCCCGGACCGGTGCGGTGGACTGGACCCCGGCCTCTCCTAGAAAGGCCCCGCGCGGGACGGCGGCTCTCCCGCGCGAAACGGCCGCCGGCCTTGTTCCGTCCGCCCTAGGCCGGCGGCCCAGAGACCCCCTGGGGCCTGTCTGACATTTGCCGTCGCCCGCCGGGAGGGGCGGGCGGGAACTGTCAGGCAGGCCCCGGCGGGGCCTCGGGGATTCAGAGCTGCCAGGAGCGCAGCCGGTCGGCCGCGCCGTATACGTCCGTCTTGCCGCTCATCAGGTCGCGGGCGAGATCGACGAGGGCGCCGTAGGGCGGATCGATGCCGACACCGCTGACGAACATGTAGGCGACGGCGGTCGCACAGGCGAAACGCGCGTTTGCCGTCGGCAGGGGTTTCAGCAGGGCGAGGGTGTGCAGCAGCGCGGCGGCACGCCAGGCGGGGTCCGAGTCGACCCCGAGCCGGGGCGGGTCCACCCGGTGCCGGGCGACGGCGGCCACCAGCGCGGAGAAGTCGTTGACGGTGGGCTGGTCGGGCAGTACTTCCTCATGGCGCTGAAGCAGCCACGGCACGTCGATGTGGATGACGGGTGCCATCGGTCAGGCGGCCCGCCCCTCACCCTTGGCGGGCGGTTCGTCGTCGGGGAAGGCGGCCGCGAACTCCTCGGCGTGGGTGGCGAAGAACCGGCGGAACGCCTCCGCTCCCTCCTGGAGCGCCCGGTGCCGGGCTATGTCGGCCGCGGCGGCCTCGCGCACGAGCGCCTTCATCGACGTACCGCGTTCCTTGGCGATCTGCCGCAGGTCCTCTAGCTCGCGGTCGCTGAACTCCACGTTGAGAGCTGGCATGCATCTCACGGTACCGCGCGGCCACTTTCCCGTAAATATCCGCAGGTCAAAGGCATATGCCTGCGGTACCCGAGGGTCGCGTGGGACCTTGGGCGGCCCCGCGCGACCCCCGGGCCGGCGTCACCGGCACCAGCCGGGAGGTCCGGACGGGCTCCTGTCCCGTCCGGGCACGCCCTAGGCGTCAAGTCTGCTGATCCGCACCGCCCCTCGGGTCTCCCCCGGATGCGCGCTGGTCAGGGTGAGCCGCAGCCGCGAGCCGGTCACCGCGTCGAAGGTGATCAGCGTCGGGGCGTCGGAGGCGGTGGCCCGGTCGACGGACACCCCGGTCACCGGCACGTACCGGCCGCCGTCCCAGACCGCGACCTCGACCGCGGCGGGCGGTGTGTGCGTGGCGTCCTCGGTGAAGGACACCGCGACCCGGTCGAAGCTCCGGGTCCGGCCCCAGTCCACGCTGACCCAGTCCTCGGGGCGCGCGCCGCCGAACGCCGGCAGCAGGGCCGTCGCCGACTTCACGAAGGCGTTGGACCAGCCGGTGGCCGGGTCGCCGTCCAGCATCGCGGCCGGGAGCGTGTCGGGGCGGCCGGAGTAACCGGCGTCGGCCCGGGGGTGGTTCGGCGCGGGAGGCGGCTCGGGGGCGAACCGCGCGGCCGGGGTGGTCGCCGCCGAGCGGGCCCGGGTGGTGCGCACGGTCACGGTGTCCGGGCGCAGGCCGTCAGCACGCGCCGTGACCTTCAGCGGGCCCGCCCCGGTGCCGGAGCGCACGATGGCCAGGGCCTTGCCGTGGAAGGCGGTGCGGGTGGTGGCCTGGTAGCGCTCGGCGCTCTCCTGGCGGCCGTTGTCGAGCCCGGCGAGGGAGCCGCCCGCCACCGCGAAGGTGATCAGGTCCTCGGCGTCCGGCACCAACACGCCCCGGGCGTCGACCACCTCCGCGGTCACGAACACCAGCGAACGCCCGTCCGCGGCGAGGGAGGTGCGGTCCGGGGTGAGCCGCAGGGCGTGCGGGGCACCGGCCGTGCGCAGCACGTCGGTGGCGACCGCCTTGCGCCCGCGGCGCGCGACCGCCTTCAACTCGCCCGGCGCCCAGGCCACCCGCCAGGTGAGGTGGAGTTTGCCCGCGCTGCCGTTCGGGCTGGTGTAACTGCCCGGCCAGGGGCCGCCGGTGAAGGTCTTGTCGTCGCCGGTCGCCTCGGTGGTCTCCAGATAGGTGCGGCCGTCGGTGGTCGTCTTGGTGTCGAACGTGCGGGTGCCGAGCGACTTCCCGTTCAGGAACAGCTCGACGGTGTCGACGTTGGCGTACGCCCACACCTCGACGGTCTCGCCCGGCTCGTGGTTCCAGGTCGTCGGCAGCAGGTGCACCATCGGCTCGTCGGTCCACTGGCTGCGGAAGAGGTGGTACATGTCCTTCGGGAAGCCGGCCGTGTCCACCGCGCCGAAGAAGGACGCCTTCACCGGGAAGACGTCGTAGGGGGTCGGCTCGCCGATGTAGTCGATGCCCGACCACAGGAACTGGCCCGCGAACCACTTCCGGTCCCGGTCCTTCTTGTGCCCGTACTCGCCGCTCATGGTCCAGGAGGCGAGGTTGTTGTCGTAGGAGGAGGTCGCCCGCCGCCCCGGGGTGTGGTTCTCGCCGGTGTTGAGGTGCTCCGGCTCCTGGTACGCGCCTCGTGCCGAGGTCTCCGACGACGACTCGGACTCGAAGAGGAAGAGGTGCGGGTAGGCCGCGTGCAGGGCGTCCACGGACTGCGCGGTGTTGTAGTTGAGGCCGAGTCCGTCCAGCTTGGCCAGCATGAGATCGGCGGCGGAGCCCTTGGCGGGCAGCCGCCGGTATTTGTCGGAGCCGATGACGAGCGGGCGGGTGCCGTCGGCGGCCCGGACCGCTCCGATGATGCGGTCCGCCATGGCGAGCCCGGCGGTGGTGGTGGAGTCGGGGATCTCGTTGCCGATGGACCACAGCACCACGGCGGGCGAGTTGCGGGCCGCGAGGACCATCTCGGTGGCGTCCTTCTCGCACCACTCGTCGAAGAACCGGCCGTAGTCGTAGCGCGTCTTGCCGGTGCGCCAGCAGTCGAACGCCTCCACCATCATCACGATGCCGAGTTCCTCGCAGACCTCGATCATCTGCGGCGAGGGCGGGTTGTGGGAGGTGCGGAAGGCGTTGACGCCCATCGACTTCATGAGGGTCATCTGGCGGCGTACGGCGTCGGTGCTGACCGCGGCGCCCAGCGCGCCGAGGTCGTGGTGCAGGTCGACGCCCTTGATCTTGGCGTGGACGCCGTTGAGGTGGAAGCCCTCGTCCGGGTCGAAGCGGAAGGTGCGGATGCCGAAGGGGGTGCGGAAGGTGTCGGTCCGCTCGCCCGCGACCCGCAGTTCGGTCTCCAGGGTGTAGCGGCGTGGGGTGGCGAAGTCCCACAACTTCGGTTCGGGGACCGTGAGTTCATGGGTCTCGGTGACCGCACCGGCGACCGCGGCGGGGACGGCGACCGTGGTGGACGTACGGGCGACCGTCCGGCCGCCGGGTGCGACGACCCGCGAGACGACCTCGACGTCGGCGGCGGCGCCGGAGGCGTTGACCACCTGGGTCCGCACCCGTACGACGGCGCGCTCGGCGGTGACCTCCGGCGTGGTGACGTGGGTGCCCCAGCGGGCCACGTGCACGGGTTCGGTGACGACCAGGCGGGCCTCGCGGTAGATGCCGCTGCCCGAGTACCAGCGGCTGCTGGGCAACTGGTTCTGCACCTTGACCGCGAGGACGTTCTCGGTGGTGCCGTCGGTGTGCACGAGGTCGGTGAGGTCGAGGGCGAAGCCCGTGTAGCCGTAGGGGTGACGGCCCGCTTCGGTGCCGTTGCAGTAGACGTACGCGTCCATGTAGACGCCGTCGAACTCCACCGAGATCCGCCGGCCGGCCAGGGCCGGGGGCAGGGTGAAGGCGAGGCGGTACCAGCCGAGGCCGCCGGGGAGGAAACCCGTGCCCGCGGTGGTGCCGTGCTCGGTCGTGGGGGTCTGTTCGATGCTCCAGTCGTGGGGCACGGCCACCTCGCGCCACCCCGAGTCGTCGTGGCCGGGCTCGGCGGCGTCGGCGTACGCGCCCGTCGGGTCGGTGAGGCCGCCCGGGTCGACCAGCGCGAAGCGCCAGCCGTCGCGCAGGGGGACCGTACGGCGGCCGGAGGGGCCCTGGGCCGGCGCGGCGGCCCAGGCCTGCGTGGTACCCAGCAGCGCTCCGGCGGCGGCCGGTGCGGCGGCGGTGGCGAGCAGGACGGATCTGCGCGTGACCGTCATGACAACTCTCCTTCATCAAAGCTCATCAAAGCCCAGAAGTACTCACAACTGATCGCGAACAAACAGAATCTGATGATGGGTCACCCCCGCGCGTCAAGGGTCCGTGCGGACTCCTGCGCGCACGGCGTCCCGTGCGCCCCACTTCAACGGCCGGACATCGCCTCGGCCGGAGCAGTTCACGTACGGCATCCCGGAGCATTCCGCGTACGGCGTCACGGTCCCCACGGGAGCCGTACGCACTAGGCTGGAAGCTCAAGTGACCCACTTGTCACTGTGAGTGCGCGATGGAGTGGCGACGATGACCCCGGACTACCCGTTCGACGATGCCGCGACGGCACGGGCTGTCATCGCCGGTGACGGCACGGTGAGCTCATGGAACGCGGGAGCCCGGCGGTTGCTCGGCTGGGAGGCGGCCGAGGTCGTCGGACGGCCGGCCGCACGGCTGCTGGCCGACGGGGACAGCCAGTCGGCGCCCGTCTCGGCCGGGGGCCGCTGGTACGGCACGGTCACGCTGCGCCACCGCGACGGCCGCGCCCTGCCGGTGTGGATGCTCGCCCACCACCGCCGGCCGCAGGACGGCGAGCCCGGTCACTGGCTCGTCGTCACCCCGCTGGAGGCCGCCGACCGGCCGGCCGCGGACACCGCGCTGGCCTTGGACGCGCTGGTCCAGGCCCCGTGTGCCGTCGCGATCTACGACGAACGGCTGCGGCTGCGCCACGCCAACAAGGCCATGGCGGCGGTGCTGGGCCTGCCCCAGGAACGGCTCCGGGGCCTGCGGGTCTCCGAGATCGGCGGCAGACCCCACAGCGTGGAGCTGGAGGCGCAGCTGCTGCAGGTGCTCGTCTCGGGCCGCCCGCTGGACAGCAGGTCGTTCCTGCGCACCGGCGGGGAGAGCCGGACGCGCGCCTGGCTGGCCCGGATGGCGCCGGTCGCCGACGCCGAGGGCCGGGTGCGGGGCGTGTGCCTGGCCGTCCACGACCTCACCGAGAGCCATCTCGCCCGCGAACGGCTGCAGCTCGTCAACGAGGCGAGCATGCGGATCGGCACCACCCTCGACGTCACCCGGACCGCGCAGGAGCTGACGGAGGTCTGCGTGCCGGCCCTCGCCGATTTCGTCAGCGTGGACCTGCTGGATCCGCACGATCCGGGCGGCGAGCCGCCGGGGCCGTTCACCGCCCCGGCCGAACTGCGCCGGGCCGCCCACCGGTCGCTGCACCCGGGCGATCCCGAAGCCCTGGTCAAGCCGGGGGACACCCAGGCCTATCCGGCCGGATCGCCCCAGGCCGACGCGCTCGTGGCGGGCCGCACGATCGCCGCGACGGTCGCGAGCGGCTCGCTGGACCAGTGGCTGGCCTGGGACGGCGCCCGCGACGGACGGGTCACGGAGCTCGGCGTCCACTCCACCATGGCCGTGCCGATCCAGGCCCGTGGCACCACGCTCGGCGTGGCGGTCCTCACCCGGTTCCGGCGGCCGGACCCCTTCACCTCCGACGACGTGCTGCTGGCGGAGGAGGTGACCGCGCGGGCCGCCGTGTGCATCGACAACGCCCGCAGGTACTCCCGCGAACGCGAGACGGCCCTCGCGCTGCAACGCAGTCTGCTGCCCCGCACCCTGCCGCGGACGGCGGCCGTGACGGCTTCCTCCCGCTACCTTCCGGCGGCCCGGGCCGGGGTGGGCGGCGACTGGTTCGACGTGATCCAGCTGTCCGGGATGCGGGTCGCGCTGGTCGTCGGTGACGTGGTGGGCCACGGCATCCAGGCCTCGGCCACCATGGGCCGGCTGCGTACCGCGGTGCGCACCCTGGCGGACATCGACCTGGCCCCCGACGAACTGCTCACCCACCTCGACGACCTGGTGCTGCGGCTGTCCGCGGACTCCGGCGGCGAAGGTCGCCCCGGCGAGGTCGGCGCCACCTGCCTCTACGCGGTGTACGACCCGGTCTCCCGGCGCTGCACGCTCGCCCGCGCCGGACACCCGCCGCCGGTGATCCTGCCGCCGGGCGGGACGCCGCAACGGGTCGACCTGCCCAGCGGTCCGCCTCTCGGCCTGGGCGGGCTGCCCTTCGAGTCCACCGAGCTGTACCTGCCCGAGGGCAGCGTCCTGGCCTTCTACACGGACGGGCTGATCGAGTCCCGCGAGCTCGACATGGAGGCCGGACACGGGCTGCTGGTCGAGGCGCTGAAGGCGCACACGGGCTCCCTCGACGAGACCTGCGACCGGATCCTGCGCACGCTGCTGCCCCCGGGCGGGGCCTCCGACGACGTGGCCCTGCTGCTGGCCCGCACCCAGGGACTGTCCGCCTCCCAGGTCGCGAGCTGGGACATCCCGGCCGATCCCGCGCTCGTCGCCCGGATCCGCAAACAGGTCGTCGAGCAGCTGGCACTGTGGGGGCTGAGCGAGGCCGCGTTCACCGCGGAGCTGGTGGTCAGCGAGTTGGTCACCAACGCCATCCGGTACGGCGCCCGTCCGATCGGGCTGCGGCTGATCCACGATGCGGCCACACTGATCTGCGAGGTCTCCGACACCAGCCACACGGCCCCGCACCTGCGCCGCGCGAAGACGTGGGACGAGGGCGGCCGGGGCCTGCTGCTGGTCGCCCAGCTCACCCAGCGCTGGGGCAGCCGGCACACCACCGACGGCAAGACGATCTGGGCGGAGCTGGCGCTGTTCGAGGAGGGCTGAGTTCCGGCCGAAACGGGCGGACCCCGGCCGGCGACCGCGTCGGACCGCCGAGAGAGGGCACCCGATGTACATGTCACAGTCGAAGAGCCTCTCCACCGCGCTGCTGTGCGCGCTCGCGCTGCTGGGGCCGGCGACAGCCTGCTCCGCCGCCGACGGCACACCGGCCGCGTCCCGGCCCGCCGCCGACAGCAGCGGCACCGCGCCGGGCACGACGAGTACGGCGGCGCGTACGACGGCGGGTACCGCGACGCGTACGGCCACCGGTACGGCGGCGGGGGCGGCCCCCGGCGCGACCGGTGGCCACACGCCCGGCGCCGCGGCCGGCACGCGCTGTCACACCTCGCAGCTGCGCGCCTCGGTCGGCCGCAACAACCCGGGGGCCGGACAGGAGAACTTCCCGCTCGTCCTCACCAACAGCTCCCCACGCACCTGCACCCTGTACGGCTTCCCGGGCGCCGCGTTCCTGGACGGCGCGGGCCGGCAGGTCGGACCGGACCCGAAGCGCACGTCCGGCCAGGCGCCCACGACCGTCAAGCTGGCCCCGGGACAGAGCGCCTGGGCCGGGCTGACGTTCGCGAACCCAGAGATCAGCGAGGCGAGCACGGCGATCCCGGACTGGCTGCTCATCACCCCGCCGGACGAGCAGGATCCGCTCAAGGTGCGCTGGACGGCCGGGAAGGTCCCGGTGGCCGGCAACGCGTCGTCGGCGTTCCTGACCGTGTTCAGCGCCGGCCGCGGCGCCTGAGGACCGCTCCCCGGGCCGCCCGGGCCGGTCAGCGGCGGCCCCCGCCGTTCCGGCCGTAGCCGCCCCCGCCGTTGCCGTAACCGCCGCCGTAGCCGCCCCCGCCGTACGGGCCGTCCCCCGCGCAGGCGTACGGGTAGTACGTGCACAGGTCCGCGTCCGTGGCCGAGCTGGTCGGTGTCGGCGTCGGTGTCGCCGACCGTGTCGCCGACGCCGTCGGGCGGGCCGCGGTGGGCGTCGGGGTGACGGTCTTCTTCGGGGTCGTGCCCGCGCCGGAGGTGGGCGAGGGCGAGGTGTCGGCGTCCCAGTTGACGGCCTGCATCTGCGGCCCGGTCTCGGAGGTGTCGATCGCCCAGCGCTGGACCGAGGTGTCGGTGCGGTTCTTCAGCACCAGGGCGCCGGATCCGTCGGCGGCGGCGGGGCTGAGGGCCAGGTTCTGGTCCGAGCGGGGCACCAGGGTGCCCTGGAGGGTGAAGTCGTAACGGACGTTCCTGCCTCCCGGCTCGGACTCGGCAACGCACGGCTCCAGCCGCACCGAGTAGCCGAGGCGGGAGTCCAGGCACAGGCCACGGACCGCGGCGCTGCGCAGCAGGCCGTCGGTCTCGTACGTCCACTGCTCGCCCGGCGCGGCCGAGCAGGTGGCGAGCACCGCCTCGGCGCCTTCGACGGGCTTGCCGGAGACGGCGACGCAGAGTCCGGAGGCCAGGTTGTGCAGCCGGCCGCGCAGGGTGCCCTGCTGCTCCGCCCCATTGTTGATCCACGAGGGGTGGGAGGTCGCCGTGCTGTTCGTACCGGTGCCGGTGGCCTCGGTGCCGCCGGTGGTCCGGTCCGCCCGGTGCTCGGAGCCCAGGGCGGACCACAGGACCAGGGGCAGCACGACCAGACCGCTGACCGTGAGGACGGCGGCGGCGACGTTGCGGCGGCGGGCGGCCCTGGCCCGCTGGGCGGAGCGGCGCGCGCCCCGGGACCGGACGGCCTCGCCGGGTTCGGGTTCCGCTGAAGTGAACGACTCCCCCGCCACGCCGGTGGCCGTGCCGGGCCCGGCCGCACCGGCTCCCGGCACCGGCCGCCGCTCCCGGGCCGCGGTGGCCGCGGCCTCCACGGGACCGGTCAGCCGGGACGCCACGTAGTCGGCGGCGCCCCAGCCGAGCACGCCCTCGGCCAGGGCGAGACCGAACCCCGTGTTGAACACGGCCAGTTGGTCGGCCGTGTCACGGCAGTGCCGACAGCCGTCCAGGTGCCGGCGCAGATCGGGGTCGACGTCGGAGCCGCCGCGCCGGTAGGTGACGTCCAGCAGCCGGAGGTACTGACGGCACTCCTGCCGGGGCGCGAGCTCCTGGTGGAGCTGGAGGCACTCCTCGCGCATCCGGTCACGGCCCCGGCGCAGCGCGACCCGCGCGCCCTCCTCGTCCAGGCCGATCAGCGCGGCGGGCACGGACAGCGGCTCGGCCTCGACCTCGACGTGCCACAACAGGCAGCGGGCGGCCTGGGGCAGCCGCTGGAACGCGCTGGACAGCAGGCGCCGGTTCGCCGGTGGGAGCAGCCGGGCGGCCGCGCGGTCGCCGTCCTCGGCCGCGGAGCGCAGTGCGGGGTGGAGCAGATCGCGCCGGTCGTCGGTGTCCCACTCGGCCGCTATCCGGCGCACGGTGACGAGCAGCCGGGGCCGCCAGGCCGCGGTAGGCCCCTCGTGGCGCATGGACTCGCCGAACAGCCGGGTGAACGCGGCGGTGGTCAGCATGCCCGCGGCGCGCGGGCCGTCGGTGCACAGCCGGGCATAGGCGAAGGCTGCTTCCCAGTGGCGGTCCAGCAACTCGCCGACGGGATGCAGCGCGGGTGACGCCCCCGTCCACTGCTTCAGCTCCGCGCTCAGCTGAGCGTCGGTCGCCCCGGACCGGAGCTCGGGTTCCGGGGAATTCGTCGGGCCTGCCTCATTCACGGCTGCATTCCTCCCAATGACCTGCGGCATAAGTCCGTACCAAGAGTCACGGGACTCCGCCGACAGGATGAAGGGAGCCCCGATCGCACAGCGTTCGGCATCTCGGACGTCCGCCGGTGGCAGCTCTTTCGAAGCGTGGGGGGTGGACGGGAGTGGCCTTGTGCGCGCGACAGGGAATTCCTTGACCGCACGCGGACAACGCACACCTTTGCACAGGCCGGGGAGACGGAACAAGTGATCCCGGAGTTTTCCGTATTCGGCTTCCTCCAACGGTAATTGACAAAACGTCAATCGACATCGCGAGACGGATTCCCGTCCTTGTGCGAGGAGGAATTGCGGTAAGCATTCACCGGCCGATACGCACCTTTACGGGATGTCGCGGGGTTCGCGGAAGACCCCGCCGGCCGCGAGGCGCCCGTGCGGCACCCGATCGGCACCGCACGGACGCCCGGCCGGGCCGGGGCGGCCGGGCGCGGCCGTCAGTGGCCGGCGACGGGATGCGGGGTGTAGGGCTCCTGGAGCTGCTCGATCTCCTTGTCGCTCAGCTCCAGTTCGACGGCGGCCACTGCGTCGTCGAGGTGCTGCGGCTTGGCGGCGCCGACGATGGGCGCGGTCACCGTGTCCTGGTGCAGCAGCCAGGCGAGGGCGACCTGGGCGCGCGGCACCCCGCGCTCCGCGGCGATACGGGTGACGGTCTCGACGATGCTCCGGTCGCTCTCCAGGTAGAGGGTGCTGCCGAAGGTGTCGCCCGTGCTGCGCCCGGTGACGGTGCCCCAGTCGCGGGTGAGGCGGCCCCGGGCGAGCGGGCTCCAGGGCAGCACACCGACACCCTGGTCGGCGCAGAGCGGCAGCATCTCCCGCTCCTCCTCGCGGTAGAGCAGGTTGTAGTGGTTCTGCATGGAGACGAACTTGGTCCAGCCGTGCCGTTCGGCCGTGTACTGGGCCTTGGAGAACTGCCAGGCGTACATCGAACTCGCCCCGATGTAGCGGACCTTGCCCGCCTTCACCAGATCGTGCAGGGCCTCCATCGTCTCCTCGACGGGAGTGTGCGGGTCCCAGCGGTGGATCTGGTAGAGGTCGACGTAGTCGGTGCCCAGACGGGTGAGGCTGTGGTCGATCTCGGTCATGATCGCCTTGCGGGACAGGCCGCCGCCGTTGGGACCGATGTGCATCCGGCCGTGCACCTTGGTGGCGAGCACGATCTCGTCCCGGCGGGCGAAGTCGCGCAGCGCCTGGCCGACGATCTCCTCGCTGGTGCCGTCGGAGTAGACGTTGGCGGTGTCGAAGAAGTTGATCCCGGCGTCCAGCGCCTGCCGGATCAGCGGACGTGAGGCCTCCGCGTCGAGCGTCCACTCGTGCGCACCACGGTCGGGCAGTCCGTAGGTCATACAGCCCAGACAGATCCGTGACACGTCCAGACCCGTCGAACCGAGCTTCACGTACTGCATGGTTGCTGCTCCTGCCTTCGGATGGGGTACCTGACGGAGCGTACGTCGCCGCCGGGCCGCCGCGGCGGTGAACCAGCGGCGGCCGGTGGCGTGGCAGGGCCGGTCAGGGCACGGCCGGCCGGTCAGCCGGTCGGCCCGCCGGGCAGGGTCGGGCGGGCCCCAGCAGGTCCAGTGCCCGCGTCCATCCGAAGTCGGGCCGTCGGCCGTCCGCCCCCGGCTCGCCGGAGTACGGGTCCCCGAAGCGCACGCCCAGCTCGCCCAGGCGTACGAGGCTGCTCCGGTAGGCCGGGTGACCGGCGAGGGTGTCGGCCACGCAGGGCAGCACGGCGATCGGGACGCCCATGCCGCAGGCCTCGTTCAGGGTGGCCAGGGCGAGGGTGTCGGCGATCCCGGCCGCCCACTTGTTGACGGTGTTGAAGGTGGCGGGCGCGACGGCCACGGCGTCCGGGGGCGGGAAGGGGCGCGCCTCGCCCGGCCTGCGCCAGGCGGAGCGGATGGGGCGCCCGGTCCCGGCCTCGACGGCCGCCGTGTCGAAGAAGCCGTTGCCGGCCGCCGTGGGCGTGGCGAAGACGCCGACCTCCCAGCCGCGCTGCTGCGCGGCGACGACGAGTGTGCCGACGTCCACGGCGATGCCGGCCGCGCAGACGACGACGTAGAGGAAGGGCTTCCCGTCCTGTTCGGTCATCCGCGCAGGTTACTGAAGCGGGAAGGTGCGCCCGCGTTCGGCCTCGGGGCGCGGTCCGAGGATGCGGCGCTGCCGCTCCGCGATGGGCACGTCGTTGATGCTCGCCTCGCGCCGGGTCATCAGCCCCTGCTCGTCGAACTCCCAGAGCTCGTTGCCGTACGAACGCCACCACCGGCCCACGACGTCCCGGCACTCGTACTGGAAGCGGACGGCGATGAGGTTGCCGTCGAAGGTCCACAGATCCTTGCGCAGCGCGTAGTCCAGCTCGCGCTGCCACTTGGCGGTGAGGAACGCGACGATCTCCTCGCGGCCGGTGAGGAAGGTGTCGCGATTGCGCCACACGGAGTCCTCCGAGTAGGCGAGCGCCACCTGGTGCGGGTCGCGGGTGTTCCAGACGTCCTCGGCGGCCTGGACCTTCTGCTCGGCGGTGTGGCGGGTGAAGGGCGGCAGGGGCGGACGGGCAGCCATGGGCTTCCTCCTGGTCGGCGAGCAGGTCGAGAACGCACGTTCCCACAGCGAGGGAAACGGCTGGAGAACATGCGCTCTCTCGTCGGCTCCGGCCGGGACCTGCCGTTCGGACCCGGCACGGAGTCTGCCGTCCTGCCTCGGCACGGAGTCTGCCGTCCTGCCTCGGCACGGAGTCTGCCGTCCTGCCT